>JBGRQD010000003.1:0-355733 GCA_041725935.1 Pelagibaca sp. | reverse complement strand
AACCGATTGCAGCTACGCAGCGTGTTGGAACCTCGTAGCAGCACTCATAGCATCAAGATGATTGTCCACAGGCCCTAGTATTCTGGGGTACATTAAAAGCACGTGGCCTGCGCGGGTTCAGGACATCCACAACGAGATCAACGGGCGCGCCCTGCCCTGACCGTCCAAGCCACCGGGGACTGTCTGCAAGTCCCGACCGCCCGCTTTGCCACTTGCCTTGATGCGAGGTTGGGGGCATGGCGGGCGCATGCGCCTTACAGACTTCATCCGTGCCAATGCCCCCTTTCTGACTGCGGGGGTGATGCTCACCTTCCTGTCGTCATTCGGGCAGACCTATTTCATCTCTCTCTTTGCCGGGGAAATCCGCCTCGCCTTTGACCTGAGCCATGGGGAATGGGGCGGGATCTACATGATCGGGACGATGGTCTCGGCGGCCGTGATGGTCTGGGCGGGTGGCCTGACCGATCTGTTCCGCGTCCGCATTCTTGGCCCCATCGTACTGATCGGCCTCGCGCTGTCCTGTCTGGCGATGGCGTTCAACGCGTGGGTCTGGGCGTTGCCCGTGATCATCTTCGCGCTGCGCTTCTTCGGGCAGGGCATGTGTTCTCATATCGCTGTGATCGCAATGGCGCGGTGGTTTGTCGCCACGCGCGGGCGCGCTTTGTCCATCGCCACGCTGGGCTTTGCGGTCGGCGAGGCCTTGGCCCCGATGGCGGTGGTGGCAGCCATGACCGTGATCGCGTGGCAAAATCTCTGGATCGTCGGTGCGCTGATCTGTCTTGGCGCGGTCCCCATTCTTGGACGGTTGCTGGCACAGGAACGGACCCCGGCGTCGCATGCCGAAACGGATGTGGCTTTGGGGATGTCCGGTCGGCACTGGCAGAGGATGGAGGTGCTGCGGCATCCGCTCTTCTGGTGCATGGTGCCCGCAGCGCTTGGCCCCTCCGCGTTCAACACCGCGTTCTTCTTCCACCAGGTCCATATCGCCGAGGTGAAGGGGCTCGAACACCTCGTCTTCGTGAGCTTCTTCCCGCTGTACACCCTCATCGGGATCACCTCGATGGTGGTTTCAGGTTGGGCGCTCGACAGGCTGGGAACGGCGCGGCTGACACCCTACTACCAACTGCCCATGGTCGTCGCATTCCTGTTGTTCGCGATAAGCGACGGTCCGTGGGGGCTTGCCCTGGGCTTCGTGTTTCTGGGGATCACATCGGGTGCAAATTCAACTTTGCCCAACGCCTTCTGGGCGGAGTTCTACGGCACCGCGCATATCGGCGCGATCAAGTCGATGGCCACGGCTGTCATGGTGTTGGGGTCGGCCATTGGCCCCGGTCTGACCGGATTACTGATTGATCTCGGGGTCGGAATAAAAACGCAGTTCGTGGGCGTTGCAGGGTATTTCTGCGTGGCCACCGCGCTCATGATCCTTGGCTTCACCCGCGCTGCCCGCGATCTGACCTTGGCGCAGAGTCCAGCCGACGTCAGAACACCGCAGCCGTCGCCAACGCGACGATGATATAACGCACCGTTTTGGCGATGCCGACCAGCAGGAAAAACAACCAGACATTGGTTCGCATGACCCCTGCCACGATGGTCAGCGCATCGCCCAGCGGTGCCCAACTCAGCAGCAGCGTCCAGACGCCCCATTTGAGGTACCAGTCGCGGGCCCGCTCAAGCTGCGCATCGGTCACCGGAAACCAGCGTCGGCCCCGGAATCGTTCCAGCACCCGGCCCATGACGTAATTGAGGCCGGAGCCGAGGATATTTCCAACGCTTGCAAAGAAGATGATCCAGCCGATCGAAATGTCGCCGCGCAATTGCAGCGCGACGAACACGATCTCGGATTGAAACGGCAGGATCGTTGCCGCTCCGAACGCCACGATGAAAAGACCGCCTAACGCAAGAAGGTCATTCCACATGAGGCATTCGAAGCGGGATCAAATCTCAGTCCTGTTCGGCCGCAACCGGCTGACGCTCCGGCATCGGATCGCGCGGTGGGCGCCCGATCACGTCACGCAGTTCGTCCAGTTCGATGAAGTTGTCGGCCTGACGCCGCAATTCATCCGCGATCATTGGCGGCTGGCTACGGATCGTGGACACGACCGACACCCGGACACCCTTGCGCTGAAGGCTTTCGACCAAGGGGCGGAAGTCGCCGTCGCCGGAAAACAGCACCACGTGATCCACGTGATCGGCGAGTTCCATGGCATCGACGGTGAGTTCGATGTCCATGTTGCCCTTGACCTTACGGCGGCCCTGGCTGTCTGTGTATTCCTTGGCCGGTTTCGTCCGCATGTTGAAACCATTGTAATGCAGCCAATCGACCAAGGGTCGGATTGGCGAATACTCGTCATTCTCCAGCAGCGCTGTGTAATAGAAGGCGCGCAAAAGCTTGCCACGTCGTACAAATTCCTGCCGCAGCAATTTGTAGTCGATGTCGAATCCAAGCGACTTTGCTGCCGCGTAAAGATTCGAGCCGTCAATGAACAGCGCCAAACGCTCGTCTTTGTAGAACATGAATTGAGCCTTTCAAAATATAGCAACGACTTAACCGGCGATCGGGAGTGGTGGTTCCGAACCCTGTGGCAAAGCCGCGATGGGTGATTTAATGACTTAGCAAGGCATCGCAAGATGAGAATTTCGGGCAGTCTCGCACATATGACAGATTTATGAATGATTTTTACATTGCGTTAGGGGCAAATTTGCCGTCCGGCGGGTCTTCGCCGAGCGATACGCTGAAGGCGGCAATCGACGACCTTGGCCAACGAAACATGGCTGTTGAGGCTGTCAGCGCGTTTTACCGAACGCCGTGCTTCCCCGCTGGCACCGGTCCGGATTACGTTAACGCGGCAGCGCATCTTAAGTCTGTCTTGCCTTCCAAAGATATCCTCGCGCAACTTCACGAGATCGAAGCAAAGCACGGCCGCGAGCGCCAGGAGCGGTGGGGCATGCGCACGCTGGACCTTGACCTGATCGCTTGTGGCGACTCGGTGCTGCCCGATCCGGAGACTTATGATCAATGGCGCAGCCTTTCGGCTGATCGGCAGAGGCAAGCGGCACCCACGGAACTGGTGCTGCCGCATCCCCGTTTGCAGGATCGCGCTTTTGTTCTTGTGCCGCTCAGGGATATTGCGGCACAGTGGCGGCACCCGGTTCTGGGTTTGACCGTGACCGAGATGTACAATTCACTCGCGCCAGAGGCTCTGGCCGAGATTGTTATGCTTGAATCCTGATATCGACTTGTATTCGCCGGATCGGATGGATATTTGTTATATCTCTTAGGCTGCCCGATGAATTGGAGTTCCCATGGCCCGCGTGACGGTTGAAGATTGCGTTGACAAAGTCCCAAATCGTTTTGAGCTTGTGATGCTTGCTGCGCATCGCGCCCGCGAAGTGACTGCAGGTGCTGCAATTACGGTTGATCGCGACAACGACAAGAACCCTGTTGTTGCGCTTCGTGAAATTGCGGACGAAACTCAATCGGCGGACGAACTTCGCGAACGTCTGATCGAATCGAACCAGACGCAGATCGAAGTCGACGAGCCGGAAGAAGATGCGATGGCGCTGCTTATGGGTGCAGAACCTGACAAGCCTGCCGACGACGATCTTTCCGAGGAAAAACTGCTCCGTGCGCTGATGGAGGCGCAAGGTCAGGGTTAAGGCGCGCTGCGATGCGGGCCGCATGTGAATGAGGCGCCGATGATCGCGGCTGACGACCTTGTTGCGCTGGTGCGCAACTACAACCCCAAGACAAATGAAGCGTTGATCCGCGCGGCCTATGAGTATGGCCGCGCGATGCACGAGGGCCAATTCCGGCATTCCGGAGAGCCCTATTTCTCGCATCCTGTCGCCGTTGCCGCCATCCTGACAGAGCAGCAGCTTGACGATGCCACCATCATCACCGCTTTGTTGCACGACACCATCGAAGACACCAAATCCACCTATGCCGAGGTGGCGTCGCGCTTTGGCAACGAAGTCGCGATGCTGGTCGATGGCGTCACCAAGTTGACCAATCTCCAGCTGTCCAGCTCCGAGACCAAGCAGGCCGAGAATTTCCGCAAGCTTTTCATGGCCATGTCCAAGGACCTGCGGGTTATCCTCGTGAAACTCGCCGACCGTCTGCATAACATGCGCACGATCAAGGCGATGAAGCCTGAAAAGCAGGTTCAGAAAGCGCGCGAGACCATGGACATCTATGCGCCTCTGGCAGGGCGCATGGGCATGCAATGGATGCGCGAAGAGCTTGAGGATCTGGCCTTCCGCGTCCTCAATCCCGAAGGCCGGGCTAGCATCATCCGCCGATTCATCACCCTGCAAAAGGAAACCGGCGACGTGATCCACAGGATCACCGGTGACATGCGGCACGAGTTGGCAAAGGCCGGGCTCGAGACCGAGGTTTTTGGCCGCGCCAAGAAACCTTTTTCAATCTGGCGCAAGATGCAGGAAAAAGAGATCGGGTTTTCCCGTCTTTCCGACATTTACGGATTCCGGATCATCACGCGCTCCAAGGCCGATTGCTATGCCACTCTGGGCGTCATTCACCAGCGGTGGCGCGCGATTCCGGGGCGGTTCAAGGATTACATCAGCGAACCCAAATCCAACGGCTACCGGTCGATCCACACCACGGTGTCGGGCCGTGACGGCAAGCGCGTAGAGGTGCAGATCCGCACCCGTCAGATGCATGACGTGGCTGAAACCGGCGTGGCCGCGCACTGGTCCTATCGCGACGGCGTGCGCAGCGAGAACCCTTTTGCGGTCGATCCAGCCAAATGGGTCGCTTCTCTGACCGAACAATTCGTCGGCGAAGACGACCACGAGGATTTCCTCGAAGCGGTCAAGCTCGAGATGTATCCCGACAAGGTGTTCTGCTTCACCCCCAAGGGCGATGTGGTGAAACTGCCGCGTGGTGCGACACCGCTGGACTTTGCCTATGCCATCCACACGCGCATCGGGTCGGGCTGCGTCGGCGCAAAGGTCGATGGCCTCCGTGTGCCGCTCTGGACCCGCCTGAAGAACGGTCAATCGGTCGATATTGTCACCGCCGAGGGTCAGACCCCGCAGGCGACTTGGCTGGATATCGCCACGACCGGCAAGGCCAAGTCGGCCATTCGCCGCGAATTGCGCGAGGCAGGGCGCGAACGGTTTGCGCAGCTTGGCCGCGAACTGGCCCGTTCCGCCTTTGAAAATGTCGGCAAAAAGGCCAGCGACAAGGTGCTCGAAATGGCCGCCCGCAACCTGCGGATTTCAGACGCGCAGGAACTGCTGGCCCGTTTGGGAAGCGCGGAAATGTCGGCGCGCGACGTCGTTGCTGCCGTCTATCCCGATCTCGCACCGGAACCGTCAGATTTCATCGAACTGCAAAGCGCGGTCATCGGGCTCGACAAGCGGCAAGGGTTCGATCGCGCCCCGTGCTGTCAGCCGCTCCCGGGTGAACGGATCGTCGGCATCGTGCAGCGCGGCAAGGGTGTAATCGTCCATACGATCGATTGCGGCGCGCTCGCCGCCTATGAGGACCAACCGTCGCGGTGGCTCGATCTGCACTGGGCAGACGGGAACCACGCGCCGGTCTATGCCGTTTCCCTAGAGTTGACGATTGGCAACGACGCGGGCGTACTGGGGCGGATTTGCACATTGATCGGGGAAAAAAAGGCCAATATCTCTGATCTGATTTTTGTGGACCGCAAACCTGACTTTTACAAACTGCTTCTAGACATCGACCTGAGTGATGCAAATCATCTTCACGCGGTCATGTCTGCACTCGAAGCGGAAAGCGATGTTGCCTCCGTGGTACGTCGGCGCGATCCTGCATTGTCGATGCAAGCGGCTGCGGCCGAGTAAAAAGATCGAAGGGACGCGAGTTGGTATTCAAACGGCGGGACAGGCGATCGATCCTGATCACGCTCCGCGAGGCACTTTGGCCGCGCGGCGGCTGGACGCGTGCGGCACGCTATGTCCAGCACCGTCTGAATCGCCTCCCCGACCCTCCGGAACGGATTGCGCGCGGCATCTTTGCCGGCGTGTTGACGACGTTCACTCCGTTCTACGGCCTGCACTTCCTGACCGCGGGCATCATCGCCTGGGTGATGCGCGGGAACATCCTGGCCGCGCTGTTGTCGACGTTTTTCGGCAACCCACTGACCTATGTTCCGATCAGCGTGGCGTCGTTGCAAACGGGCTACTGGCTCCTCGGGCTCGGCGAAATCCGGCATGCACATGGCAGCATCGGCTACAAGTTCGCCAAGGCCGGAGAAGACCTGTGGCGCAATTTCAAGGCCATCTTCACCGACGCCACTGCAAACTGGGAAGGTCTGCATCTCTTTTATGACGAGGTGTTCTTTCCTTGGCTGGTCGGCGGCATTCTTCCCGGCATCATCTGTGGCCTGATCGCCTACTACCTGTCCGTGCCCTTGATCCGCGCCTACCAGAACCGCCGCAAGGGCGCGCTCAAGGCGAAACTGGCCTCTTTGAAGAAAAAGAAGAAACAGGCTGACGACGGTCAGGCGGCGGACTAGGTTCAGCCGCAATGGATGGAGGCAGACATGACTGACTATGCAGGCCGCTTGCGGCTCGGTGTGAATATCGACCACGTGGCCACCCTGCGCAATGCGCGCGGAGGAGATCTTCCCGATCCGGTGCGCGCAGCCCAGCTTGCCGAAGAGGCCGGCGCCGACGGCATCACCGCGCATCTGCGCGAAGACCGCCGCCACATCATCGACAGCGATATCGACCGTCTCATGGATGCCCTGCGCGTGCCGCTGAATTTCGAGATGGCCGCGACTGACGAGATGCAGAAGATCGCGCTGCGCCACAAACCCCATGCCGTGTGCATTGTCCCCGAAAAACGCGAGGAACGCACCACCGAAGGCGGGCTCGAGGTCGCGCGCGAGGAGAACAAGCTGGCGGGTTTCATCGCGCCGCTGCGCGAGGCGGGCTGCCGGGTGTCGATCTTCATCGGTGCCGATGAACGCCAGATCACCGCGGCGCACCGCATCGGCGCGCAGGTCATCGAACTGCACACCGGCGCCTATTGCGATGCCCATGCCGAGGGCGACATCGAAACGCGCGACCGCGAGTTGAAGATGATGCGCGAGATGTCCGCCTATGCTCATTCGCTGGGCCTCGAAGTGCATGCCGGTCACGGCCTGAACTACGAGACCGTCGCCCCGGTTGCCGCCTTCCCCGAGGTGGTCGAGTTGAACATCGGGCATTTTCTGATCGGGGAATCGGTGTTCCGGGGGTTAAGCCCGGCGATTGCCGAAATGCGTCGCCTCATGGATGCCGCGCGGGCCTGACGCAAACCGATGACGCGCCCGGTCCTGACCTTTCTGGCGATCCTGATCGCCGGTATCGCGATTTACGTCCTGGAAACGGCACGTTCCGGCGTGACGTTCACCGACCGCTTCGTCGGCCAGACGCCGGTCACCACCCTTGCCCAAGACAGTGCGAACGGGCCAAACGTGGTCATTGCGCATGGCTTTGCGGGCTCGCGCGAGATGATGCAGGGCTACGGCCTGATCCTCGCGCAGGCAGGCTACCGGGTGCATATGTTCGATTTCGAAGGGCATGGCGCGCACCCGGAGCCGATGTCGGGCGATGTGACCCGGATCGAAGGCACAACCCGGTTGCTGATCGACCAGACGCGGGCGGTCATCGACGACGTGGCAGACGGCACGCCCGTGGCGCTGTTGGGCCATTCGATGGCGACAGATGTGCTGATCCGCGTGGCCGTCGAATCCGAGACCGGACCGCTTGTCCTGCTGTCGGCCTTCTCGCAGGCGGTGACACCTGAACAGCCCGAGGACATGCTGCTGATCGCCGGTCAGTGGGAACCGCATCTGCGGGACTTCGGGGTCGATGCCGTTCAGATGGTCACTCCCGACGCGCAGGAAGGGGAGATCGTGCAACAGGGCGACGTGATCCGCTCCGCCATCGTCGCGCCTTGGACCGAACATGTTGCAATTCTGCACTCCCGTCCGGGGCGCGAGGCCGCGTTGGACTGGCTCAACCGCGCCTATGACCGTGACGAAATTGTCTCAGCTCCACCCACTGGCTGGGCGTTTCTGGCGCTGATGGCAGCGATCACCGTTCTGGCCGGCGCTGTGGCGCGGATAGTGGTGCCAAAGGTGGATCTGCCCCCCAACCACCAACCCGGCACCGCGCGCTTTGCCGCCACACTGGCCGTGCCTGCGCTGGTCACGCCGTTCATCGCGCTGCCGCTGGATTTTGGCGTTCTTCCCGTGCTGGTGGCGGATTACCTTGCCATCCATCTCGGCGTGTTCGGCCTTCTTGGCCTGATGATGCAGCGCTGGCTGTGGGGGCCACTTGCCCTTGGGTGGGCCGGATTTGGCCCCTTCGCCATTGCCCTTCTGGCGCTGCTCGCCTGGGGGATCGGCGTGTTCGGCTTTGCGCTGGACCGTTACGGCGCGAATTTCTTTCCCATCGCGGAACGGCTGCCTATCATCGCGGCGCTTGTGATCGGGGCGATCCCCTTCATGGTGGCGGATGCGCAGCTGGTCTGGAAAGCGTCGATCTGGCGGCGCATTGCGGCGCGGTTGGCTTTGCTGGTGTCGCTTGGCATCGCCGTGGCGCTGGATCTCGAGGGATTGTTCTTTTTGCTGATCATTGCGCCGGTAATCGTTCTGTTTTTCTTCATCCACGGCGCAATGGGCCGGGCCTTTGGCAAACGCGCCGGGCCGCTGGTCGCGGGTATCGCCCTTGGCATCATACTCGCCTGGGCGCTTGGCGTGAGCTTTCCCATGTTCGCCCCGACCGGAGGTGACGCATGATCATCGGGATCGGAACGGATCTGGCCAATATCGACCGCATCGCCGCCACGCTCGAGCGGTTCGGCGACCGGTTTCGCAACCGCGTCTTCACCGAGACCGAACAGCGCAAGGCCGAACGCCGCCTTGATACGCCGGGGACCTATGCCAAACGCTGGGCCGCCAAGGAGGCCTGTTCAAAGGCGCTTGGCACCGGGCTGCGCATGGGGATCGCCTGGAAGGACATGTCGGTGCGAAACCTACACACCGGCCAACCTGTGATGGTGGTCACGGGCTGGGCGAAACGACGCCTCGATGAACTCACCCCCGCAGGGCACGAAGCGATCATCCACGTCACCCTGACCGACGATCACCCCTGGGCACAGGCCACTGTGCTCATCGAGGCGCGACCCAAGTAACGCCCGCTTGGCTTGACACCCGCTGCGCCCCCGCTCATGAAGCGCGGGACATTCGAGCAAGAGGCAGGAACATGGCGTCTGAACCCACGAAGAGCGGCGGGATCGTCGAGACGATCAAAACCATCGTCTACGCGCTGCTGATCGCAGGCGTGTTCCGGACCCTGTTTTTCCAGCCCTTCTGGATTCCCTCCGGATCAATGAAGGACACGCTCTTGATCGGGGATTTCCTGTTCGTCAACAAGATGTCCTACGGCTATTCCTATGCCTCCTGCCCGTCGCTTTACCTGCCGGCCTTCGGCGTCGACGTCGATGCGCGGGACCTGTGCGGATGGGCCGATGGCGACAACAGCCGTCTGTTCGGTTCTGAACCGGATCGCGGCGATGTCGCGGTGTTCCGGCACCCTGTGACCGGGCGCGATTTCATCAAGCGGGTGATCGGCATGCCCGGCGACCAGATCCAGATGATCCGCGGCGTGCTGCATATCAACGGCACGCCGGTCGAGCTGGACCAGCAACCGGAGTTCGTGGAGGACGCTGCACCGCAGGGCCCGCAAGGGCTGCGCCCACGCTGCGCCAACGGCCCGGTTGGCACCGGCGGCACCTGCATCAAGGAACGCTTTGCGGAAACGCTGCCGAATGGCCGGACGCATTCGATTCTTAACATCGGCACCCAGGGATCGGACAACACTCCTGTCTACAATGTGCCCGAAGGCCATTACTTCATGATGGGTGACAACCGCGACAATTCCTCGGACAGCCGCGTGCCCAGCGTCGCCGGTGGTGTGGGCTTTGTTCCCTTCGAGAACCTGATCGGCAAGGCCAACCGGGTTGTGTTCTCGTCCGCCGGGAATTCCATGCTGTTCTTCTGGACATGGCGCGGTGACCGCTTTTTCGAGAAGATCGAATAGTGAAACTCTCGGCTGACCTTCAGGCGCTGTCTGAGCGTTTGGGGCATCGGTTCGAACGCCCCGAGTTGCTCGTGCGCGCCGTGACCCATTCGTCGCGCGCCGGGGCCAATCGCGAAGACAACCAGCGGCTGGAATTTCTGGGCGACCGGGTCCTTGGCCTTGTCATGGCCGAAGCACTTTTGGCCAGCGACACAGGCGCGACCGAAGGCCAGCTTGCCCCGCGCTTCAACGCGCTGGTGCGCAAGGAATCCTGCGCGGATGTCGCCCGCGAGATCGACCTTGGAGCGGCGTTGAAACTGGGGCGGTCGGAAATGCTGTCCGGGGGCCGGCGCAAGCAGGCGCTTCTGGGTGACGCCATGGAAGCGGTGATTGCCGCCGTGTATCTGGATGCGGGGTTCGATGCGGCCAAGACGCTGGTGCTGCGGCTTTGGGGCCAGCGGATCGGGTCGGTCGAGGACGATGCGCGCGATGCAAAGACCGCGTTGCAGGAATGGGCACAGGCCCGTGCCATGCCACCGCCCAGCTATGTCGAGCTGTCCCGTGACGGGCCGGACCATGCCCCCGTTTTCGTGATCGAAGTGAAACTTGCGGACGGACAAAGCGCCAAGGCCAAGGCCGGATCGAAACGGCTGGCCGAACAGGCGGCGGCGAAAACGCTTCTGGCCACCATAGAAAAGAGCGGGTCTTGACCGACAACCTGCGCGGCAGCCTGTTCATGGTGCTGGCCATGCTGGGCTTTGCCATCGAAGACGCCTTCTTCAAGGCGGCCACCGGCACGGGTGATGTGTCTGCCGGTGTGGGAACAATGCTGTTCGGTGTGTTCGGGACAGGCTTTTTCGTGCTCTACGCGCTCTGGCGCAGGGAACCGTTGGTCAGTCACGCCTATATCGAGGGACCGCTGCTCATCCGCTCGGCCTTCGAGATCCTCGGGCGGCTGTTCTTTGCCCTCGCACTGGCCTTTGCACCCCTGTCCACCACCTCGGCGATCCTGCAAGCGGCACCCCTGGTCGTAACGCTGGGGGCCGCGCTGGTACTCAAGGAACAGGTGGGGCTGCGCCGTTGGGCGGCGATGTCCGTGGGCTTTGCCGGTGTCATCCTGATCCTGCGCCCAACACCGTCGGGGTTTGATGCGACAGCGATCTTTGCGGTGCTGGGCATGATCGGATTTGCCGGACGTGACCTGATGACCCGCGCCAGCCCGCCCGAGGTCTCGGCGACACAACTGGGCATCCTCGGTTTTCTGATGGTCTTTATCGCCGGATGCGTGATCACCCTGTTCGAAACAGCGCCGATGTCAGCCCCTAGCCTGCCTGCGCTGACACTGCTGATGGGCACCGGGCTGGCCGGGCTGGTGGGCTATAGCGCGCTGACCAAGGCGATGCGCACCGGCGAGGTGTCGGTGGTGGCGCCGTTCCGGTATTCGCGCCTCTTGATCGCGCTGGTCTTCGCCTATTTCGTGTTCGGGGAACGCCCCGACGCGCTGACCCTGATCGGCGCCACGCTGATCGTCGGCAGCGGCGTTTACACCCTTGTGCGCAGCGGGCGCAAAGTCGGGGCTGGTTCTGTACCGCGATCTGGCGTATGACGCCGGACTTCTGGAGATGGATGTTGCTATGACCACCCGCGCCGGTTTCGTCGCCCTGATCGGAGAGCCCAATGCGGGCAAATCCACGCTGACCAATCAGATGGTCGGCGCGAAAGTGTCGATCGTGACCCACAAGGTGCAGACCACCCGCGCGCGTATTCGGGGCGTTGCCATGGAAGGTGATGCGCAGATCGTTCTGGTGGACACGCCGGGCCTCTTCAAGCCGCGCCGTCGTCTGGACCGCGCGATGGTTGCCGCCGCGTGGTCGGGCGCGTCGGATGCCGATATCGTTGTGCTGCTGATCGAAGCGCATCGCGGCATCACCGAAGGGGTCGAGGCGATCCTTGAAAACCTTGGCGAAGTGGTGGGCAAACGCCCGGTTGCGTTGGCCATCAACAAGATCGACCGCGTCGAAGCGCCAAAACTCTTGGCGCTGACGCAGCAGATGAACGAAAAGTTTCCCTTTACCGAGACTTTCCTGATCTCGGCCGAAAAGGGACATGGCGTGAAAGCCCTGCGCTCATGGCTGGCGGGCGAACTTCCCGAAAGCCCGTGGCTTTACCCCGAAGACCAGATCGCGGATCTTCCCCTGCGTATGATCGCCGCGGAAATGACCCGCGAAAAGCTGACCCTGCGTCTGCATCAGGAATTGCCCTATCAGCTGACGGTCGAGACCGAGCACTGGGAAGAGCGCGAAGACGGTTCAGCCCGGATCGACCAGATCATCTATGTCATACGCGATGGTCACAAGGGCATCGTGCTGGGCAACAAGGGCGAGACCATCAAGGCGATCAGCAAGGCCGCGCGCGAGGAGCTTGAAGAGTTCCTTGGCCGTCGCATCCACCTGTTCATGCAGGTGAAGGTCCGAGAGAAATGGCTCGACGAGGCCGAGCGCTATTCCGAGATGGGTCTCGATTTCAAGGACGGCAATGGCTGAGGCACGGCTGGCCAGCGGGTTCTGGGTGCAGGCCTATCTGCGCCGCCTGTCGCTGTTCGATATTCCGGCCTTTGTGACCTCTCATGGTGATGACACCGCCGGGGCCGTATTGGTCAAGCTCAACACGCTTGACGGTCAGGCCAAGGCGTTCATGCGCCAATACGACCTGATGAGTGGCGACCGCAACTGGCAGGTTCTGGCCGATGGCACCGAACCGGATGTCGACGCCAGCATCGCCCGGCAGCGCAGCTTTGACAGTGATCTCTGGGTGATCGAGGTCGAGGACCGTTCCGGGCGGCACTTGCTGGATGAAGACGGGCTGTCGGGCTAACTTTGCGGCATGGACTGGCGCGACACAGGTATCCTTCTCAGCAGCCGCCGACATGGCGAAAGCGCGATGATCATCGACGTGTTCACCCCTGAACGCGGGCGGCATTCCGGTGTTGTGCGCGGTGGCGCGTCGCGGAAAGTGGCCCCGACCCTGCAACCCGGCGCACAGCTTGATCTGGCATGGCGGGCGCGCCTCGAGGACCATCTGGGCAGCTTTACCGTAGAGCTTCAACGCTCCCGCGCCGCGATTGCTATGCAGAACCGGACCACGCTGGCCGGGTTGAACGCCACACTTGCGCTTTTGGCCTTTGTGCTGCCTGAACGCGAACCGCATCCCGACCTTTACGCGCAGACCCAGAACCTGCTGGACCTGCTCGACCAGACGGACCTTTGGCCGCTCGCCTATCTGCGATGGGAAACCGCGCTGCTGGAGGATCTGGGCTATGGGCTCGACCTCGGCCGGTGCGCGGTGACCGGTGCGACCGACGACCTGATCTATGTCTCACCGAAATCGGGACGCGCGGTGTCGGCCAAGGGCGCGGGCGACTGGGCGGACCGGCTTTTGCCCATGCCCGACGCGCTCCGCGACAATGGACAGACCGAGAACGCGGATATCGCGGTGGCCTTGCGCCTCACGGGCTATTTCCTCGAACACAAGCTGGCTGCTGACCAAGTGGGCAAACCGCTGCCGGACGCGCGGGCGCGTTTTCTGGACATCTTGAATAGGCAAGCAGCCGCCCCCAGGCCCCAGCCTTGAGGAAAAGCGAAGACAGGTGAGGGCGCAGTTCTGAAAAACACCAAAACGCCGCCTTTTCAGTCTCGGGAAGGCACGATAGGTAAAGGGCATGACCATGACGGTGCCAAATATCCTGACTGTTCTGCGACTTCTGGCTGCGCCGGGACTGGCATTGATGTTTCTCTACTTTTCGCGGCCCGCTGCGGATTGGTTCGCCCTGATCCTTTTCGTTCTGGCGGCGGTCACCGACTGGGTCGATGGCTATCTTGCCCGGGAATGGAAACAGGAAACCAAGCTGGGCGCGATGCTGGACCCAATTGCCGACAAGGCGATGGTGGTGATCGCGCTGATGGTGATCGTGGGCTATTCGTCGATGTCGCCATGGCTTGTCCTGCCCGCCACATTCATCCTGTTCCGCGAAGTCTTCGTCTCTGGCCTGCGGGAATTTCTGGGGGACACGGCGGGCACGCTGAAAGTGACGCAACTGGCCAAGTGGAAGACCACGCTGCAAATGGTCGCCATCGCGGTGCTGTTTGCGCAGGGCGTCTTCGAACACTACCTTGGTATGTCTGCCATGGGCATGAGCCCCGAGATATTCCAGGGTGTGATGATGGGGGACATCGAAGACCTGCACGGGCTTTGGTGGAAACAGGCGGGCACGATCTGGACCGGAAATGTCGGGCTGGTGCTGCTGTGGCTGGCGGCGTTCCTGACCCTGATCACCGGGTGGGATTATTTCCGCAAGGCGCTGCCGTTTTTGAAGGATTGACCGGATGGACGTTCTCTATTTCGCATGGGTCCGCGAACGGATCGGGTTGCCCAAGGAAACGGTGACAACCGACGCCGAAACCGTCGCCGATCTGGTGACCGAGTTGCGGGCGCGCGAGGATCGTTATGATCTCGCCTTTTCCGACCTGAGCGCGCTGCGCGTTGCGGTGGATCAGGAACTCACCGATTTCGATGCCTCGATCAAAGGCGCGCGGGAAGTGGCGTTTTTCCCGCCGATGACGGGCGGCTGATGCGGGTCGTCATTCAGGACGCGCCGTTCGATTTTGGTGCCGAGGCCGAGGCTTTTGCGGGCGGGCGCCACGACATGGGCGCGATTGTCACCTTCACCGGCGTGGTGCGGGATTTTGGCGGTGGAGGTCTCGATGCGATGGAGATCGAACATTACCCCGGCATGACCCAAAAGGCGCTCGAGGAGATTGCGGACGAGGCATGCACCCGCTGGTCCTTGGGCGATGTTCTGGTGATCCACCGCTACGGGCGGATGGAGCCGGGCGAAAAGATCATGATGGTCGCAACCGCCGCACCCCACCGCAGGGACGCGTTCGAAGCTGCGGAATACCTGATGGACTATCTCAAATCCCGCGCGCCGTTCTGGAAAAAGGAACATGCCGCCACCGGAGCGACAAGCTGGGTCGCCGCCAAGGACGAAGACGAGAACGCGCTCACGCGGTGGTAACTTGCTCATGGGGCAAATCGGTCATATCATTTGACCAATCAAAGCCGCTGCGAGCATCATGCCCTTCCAACCCGTCACTCCTGAAAAGCTGTCGACCTCGGTCACGCGGCAGATCGAAAAACTGATCCTTCAGGGCATCCTGCGTCCCGGTGAACGCCTGCCGTCCGAACGGGAACTGGCCGAGCGTCTGGCCGTGTCGCGCCCGTCGCTGCGGGAATCCATCGCCGACCTGTCGGATCGCGGTCTGCTGACCAGCCGTGCCGGTGCCGGGGTTTACGTGGCCGATGTGCTGGGATCGGCCTTTTCCGATGCGCTGATCCAGCTCTTCGCCAATCATGACGAAGCCGTGCTTGATTACCTGTCCTTCCGCAAGGACATGGAAGGGCTGGCGGCCGAACGGGCGGCGCGGCTGGCGTCGGACACCGATCTGAAGGTCATCAACACGGTGTTCGAACGCATGGAGGCTGCGCATCAGAAGCGCAATCCGGCGGATGAGGCGGCGCTTGATGCCGAGTTCCACCTGTCGATCATCGAAGCCAGTCACAATGTCATCATGCTCCACATGATGCGGTCGATGTACCAGCTTTTGCGCGAAGGCGTGTTCTACAACCGCCAGATCATGTTCCGACAAAAGACGACGCGAGCGACATTGCTGGATCAGCACCGCGCGATCAACGACGCGCTACAGGCCCGCGAGCCTGAGATGGCGCGCAAGGCCGTCGTCGATCACCTGTCCTACGTGGAGGTCTGCCTCGCGGACAGCCGCAAGGCAGAGGCGCATGAAGAAGTGGCGCGTCAGAGATACGAACACACCCTGGCCAAGGGCTGAGCCGCCTCAGCTCGTCACGCGCGCCTTCATCAGACCGTCTTCCTTGAGCTTCACATGGCATTCGTCCAGCGACTGCCATGCGCGGGCGATCAGCATGTCGATCTCGTCTTTCGAGATCACCAGCGGCGGCGAGATGATCATCCGGTCGCCAACATGACGCATGACAAGGTTGTTGGCAAAGCAGCGCTCGCGGCAGACAAAGCCGACCGTTCCCGCCTCGGATTCGAACGCGGCACGCGACGCCTTGTCGGGGGTCAGCGCGATGGAGCCCATCATACCGACGATCTTGGCCTCGCCCACCAGCGGATGCTCGGTCAGGGTTTCGAATTTTTCCTTGAGATAGGGCGCTGTCTCTTCGCGCACGCGGGTCACGATGCCCTCTTCATCAAGGATGCGCAGGTTCTCCAGTGCCACCGCACAGGCCACCGGATGCCCCGAATAGGTATAGCCGTGGTTGAACTCGACCCCGTTGATGACCTCGGCAACCTCGTCGCAAATGATCGAACCACCAATCGGCTGGTAGCCCGAGGACAGCCCCTTGGCGACGGTCATGATATGCGGGCGGATGTTCATGGTCTGACTGCCAAACCAGTTGCCGGTGCGACCGAACCCGCAGATCACCTCGTCCGCGATCAGCAGGATACCGTACTTGTCGACGATGCGCTGGATCTCGGGCCAATAAGTCTCGGGTGGGACGATCACGCCACCCGCGCCTTGAACTGGCTCAGCGATAAAGGCTCCGACACGATCCGGTCCGAGCGTTTCAATGGCGGTTTCCAACTGACGCGCGCGTTCGAGGCCGAACTCCTCGGGCGTCATGTCACCGCCTTCGGCCCACCAGTTCGGCTGGTCGATGTGGTAGATGTCAGGGATCGGCATACCGCCCTGCATGTGCATGCCCTTCATGCCGCCCAGCGAACCGGACCCCACCGACGAGCCGTGATAGGCATTCCAGCGCGAGATTACGATGTTCCGCTCGGGCTGGCCCTTTTCGTGCCAATAGGTGCGCACCATCCGCAGGTTGGTATCGTTCGCCTCGGACCCTGAACCTGCAAAGAAAACCTGGTTGAAGCCCTCGGGCGCCAGTTCCGCCAGCTTTTGCGACAACGCGATCGCCGGCACATGGGTCGTCTGGAAGAACGTGTTGTAGAATGGCAGCTCTTCCATCTGCCGCGCGGCGGCCTGTGCCAGCTCCTTACGACCGTAGCCGATATTCACGCACCACAGCCCGGCCATCCCGTCAAGAATGCGGTTCCCGTCACTGTCGGTGAGCCACACCCCGTCTGCCCGCGTGATCACCCGCGCGCCCTTGCCGGCAAGGCCGGAGCCATGCGTGAACGGGTGCATGTGATGCGCGGCGTCGAGCGCCTGCAGTTCGGATGTGGGCATGTGATTGGTGATGGCGGCCATGGGAACAGATCCTTATTCGAAGCTCGCCGTCAAAATATGATCAAATTATTTCAAGTCAATCGAATCAGGCGAGTCCCTGCCGGATTTGTTCCATTCCCTGCGCCACATCCCCCATCATCGCCTCGGCTGCGGCGTCTTCGTTGTTTGACGCAAGGGCAGCCAGCACATCCTTGTGACGGTCCGGCAGGTTGCGTGTGCCGAATTGGCCGCAGACAACCCGCAGCGACGGACCAAAGCGCAGCCACAAGCGGTCCACCATTTCGGTCAGGATCGGAGCCTGCGCGAGCGTATTGAGATCGACGTGAAAGCTGTGGTTCTCGACAAGGTATCGCTGCACATCTCCCCGCCGGATCGCGGCATCCAGACGCTGGTCAATCTCTGCCAGCCTCAGAACATCCTGCGGTGTCGCGCGCTGTGCGGCCCGGCGGGCCAGTTCCGGCTCGAGCGCTTTGCGCGCAATGCTCAATTCGTCGATTGCATTGGCATCCAGAACCGGCACTGCAATCCTGCGGTTGCCCAGAAATTCAAGCGCACCCGCAGCGGTCAATCGGCGCAGCGCTTCCCGGACGGGTGTCATTCCGACCCCCAGCGCTTCGGTCAATCCCTGGATGGTCACGGGCTGTCCCGGCTCGAATTCTCCGAACAGGATCTGATCGCGCAACTGGCGATACACCAGTTCATGCGCAGGCAATCGAATGGGGTCTGCCACGGGCTTCACCGATATGCGTCCGGCCATGTCTGTCCTCGTGAAGTGCTGCGACTTTGGGCACAATGCCCGATTGTCTGCCCCTGACAAGTCATCTTGCACGTTCTCGGCGGGCATGAAAACATCATCTCTATTGCCAGACCGGGCAAGATTTGATCAAATTCAAATCCACAGGGTCGCAAGTACCCTGGGATCAACGGGAGACTTTCATGAAAACTCATCTGCTGACGATGACCGCAGGTGCCGTACTTCTGGCTTCACTCGCCAACGCTCAGGAAGTGCGCGTCTATAACTGGTCTGACTATATCGACGAAGAGCTGCTTTCCAAGTTCGAGGAAGAAACCGGGATCGACCTGATCTACGACGTGTTCGACAGCAACGAGCTCTTGGAGACCAAGATGCTGGCCGGTGGATCGGGCTACGATGTGGTGGTGCCAACCGGCACCTTCCTGCAGCGCCAGATCCAGGCCGGTGCGTTCCAGAAACTGGATCCCTCACTGCTGCCGAACCTCGACAACATGTGGGACGTGATCGAAGCGCGGACCGAACAATACGATCCGAACAACGAATATTCGATCAACTACATGTGGGGCACCACGGGCATTGGCGCCAACGTCAACAAGGTCAAGGAAGTCCTTGGAGAAGACGCACCGATCGCATCGCTCGACCTGATCTTCGACCCCGCGAACATGGAAAAGCTGGCATCCTGCGGCGTACATGTTCTGGACGCGCCGACCGAGATGATCCCCGCCGCCCTGACCTATGCGGGTCTCGACCCCGATCGCAAGGATGACGATGCGCTGGCCGCAGCCGAAGAAGTGCTGATGGCCGTGCGTCCCTATATTCAGAAGTTTCACAGCTCCGAATACATCAACGCGCTGGCGAATGGGGATATCTGCGTAGCGTTCGGCTGGTCCGGCGACATCCTTCAGGCCCGCGACCGGGCTGCCGAAGCCGACAACGGCGTCGAAGTGGTCTTTAACGCACCTGTCGAAGGCGCGCTGATGTGGTTCGACCAGATGGCCATTCCGGTTGACGCTCCGAACCCCGAAGCGGCGCATACATTCCTGAACTTCATCATGGACGCGCAGAACATGGCGGCGGCCTCGAACTATGTCTATTACGCCAACGGCAACGCGGCCTCCAAGGAATTCCTGGTCGAGGATGTGATCGGCGATCCGGCGATCTATCCGGACGAAGCGACGCTCGAAAAACTCTACACGACAACACCATTCCCCCCTTCCGAGCAGCGGTCGCTGACTCGGATGTGGACCAAGGTCAAGTCGGGCACCTGATCCAGACGGCTGTTTTTACCCGGCGGGACATTCCCGCCGGGTATTGTCATGGCGTGGAGGTGCCTGAAGTGTCACAAACCGTTTTCGCTCCGTGGGAAGATCCCAACGAAAAACCGCTTATCCAATTCAAGAACGTCACCAAGCGGTTCGGTGATTTCACCGCGATCGACAACCTGACACAGGATATTTACGCAAAGGAATTCTTTGCCCTGCTCGGCCCCTCGGGCTGCGGCAAGACAACGATGATGCGCATGCTGGCCGGGTTCGAGGCTCCGACCAGTGGCCAGATCTTCATAGCTGGTCAGGACATGGCCCGTATCCCACCCAACAAGCGCGCGGTGAACATGATGTTCCAGTCTTACGCGCTGTTCCCGCACCTGTCGGTCTGGGAGAACATCGCCTTTGGCCTGAAGCGCGAGGGCAAGGACAAAGACGCCATCGCAGCGCGCGTCGACGAGATGCTGCGCCTCACGCGGCTGAGCAAGTTTGCCAAACGCAAACCACACCAGATTTCCGGCGGCCAGCGGCAGCGCGTGGCGCTTGCCCGTTCACTTGCCAAGGCACCCAAGCTGCTCTTGCTGGATGAACCTCTGGGCGCGCTGGACAAGAAGCTGCGTCAGGACACGCAGTTCGAGTTGATGGACATTCAGGAAAAGACCGGCACCACCTTTGTCATCGTGACCCACGATCAGGAAGAAGCGATGACCGTCGCAAGCCGCGTGGCCGTGATGGACGAAGGCCAGATCATTCAGGTCGCCACACCTGCCCAGATCTACGAGGCCCCCAATTCGGTCTACGTGGCGGATTTCATCGGCGACGTGAACATCATCTCGGGCCGCGCCAAGCCCAATGGCGAAAAGGTCGCCATCCACTGGGCCGAGGGGCAACCCGACATCATCGGCACGACGGCCACGAAATTCGAGGCGGGGCAAGAAATTCATTTCGCCATCCGCCCCGAAAAGGTCGGCATCAGCACCGAAGAACCGGTGGACGCAGCCAACAAGACCAAGGGCAAGGTGCTGGATATCGCCTATCTCGGCAACATTTCGACCTATCACGTCGAACTGCCGACCGGCCATGTGGTCAAGGCGCAGACCGCCAACACCCGCCGCCTGTCACGGCGCGTGATCACCTGGGAAGACCCGGTATGGGTCAGCTGGACCGACACCGCCGGTGTCCTTCTGGAGCGCTAGGGGATGCGCCGCTTCATCCTCATCGCGGTGCCCTATCTCTGGCTGGTGGCGCTGTTCCTGATCCCCTTCGTGATCGTGCTGAAGATCTCGCTGTCGGACGTGGCACTGGCGCGGCCTCCTTACATGCCGCAACTCGACTTCTCGGCAGGGTGGAGCGGGATCGTCTCGTTCTTCTCAGAACTCGATTTCGACAATTTCTGGTTCCTGACCACCGATGACCTCTATTGGAAAGCCTATCTCAGCTCGCTGCAAATCGCGCTGATCTCGACGGTGATGACGCTGCTGGTCGGCTACCCCATTGCCTACGCCATGGCGCGTTCGGCCCCCGAATGGCGGCCCACCCTGCTGATGCTGGTGATCCTGCCTTTCTGGACCAGCTTCCTGATCCGTGTCTATGCGTGGATGGGCATCCTGTCGAACGAAGGGCTGCTGAACCAGTTTTTACTCTGGCTGGGCGTGATCAACGAACCTTTGCTGATCCTCAACACAAACACCGCTGTCTATATCGGCATCGTCTACACTTACCTGCCCTTCATGATCCTGCCGATTTACTCAGCACTCGAACGCATGGATGACAGCCTGCTCGAGGCCGCCGAAGACCTTGGCTGTTCGCGCCTGTCGGCCTTCTGGCTAGTGACCATCCCGCTGTCGAAGAACGGCATCATCGCGGGCTGCTTCCTTGTCTTCATTCCAGTGATCGGCGAATTCGTGATCCCGTCGCTGCTGGGCGGATCGGGCACGCTGATGATCGGCAAGGTGCTGTGGGAGGAATTCTTCTCCAACCGCGACTGGCCCGTGGCCTCGGCGGTGGCGGTGATCCTGCTGCTGATCCTCGTGATCCCGATCATCCTGTTCCAGCGCAACGAACAGAAACAGCGCGAGGCCGAAGGATGAGACGCTTTTCCTGGTTCAACGCAACATCGCTCACTTTGGGTTTCGCGTTTCTCTACGTGCCCATGATCATCCTTGTGGTCTACAGCTTCAACGCGTCCAAACTCGTGACCGTCTGGGCGGGCTTCTCGACCCAGTGGTACGGAGAGCTGCTCCGCAACGAGGAATTCCTGAACGCGGCATGGGTCACGATCAAGGTCGCGGTGATGAGTTCCACCATCGCCACGGTGCTGGGCACGATGGCCGCCTATGTGTTGGTGAGGGCGGGACGGTTCAGTGGCCGCACACTGTTCTCAGGCATGATCTATGCACCGCTGGTCATGCCCGAAGTGATCACCGGCCTGTCGCTGCTGCTGCTGTTCATCGGCATCGGGCTGGATCGCGGCGTGCTGACCATCGTTCTGGCACACACGACCTTCTCGATGTGCTACGTGTCGGTTGTCGTGTCCTCGCGCCTTGTCAGCTTTGACCAATCGCTGGAAGAAGCGGCGCTTGACCTTGGGTGTTCCCCGTTCGAAGCGTTCCGCCTTGTCACTCTGCCCATTATCGCACCCGCCGTGATCTCGGGCTGGTTGCTGGCCTTTACCCTGTCGCTGGATGATCTGGTGATTGCGAGCTTCACAACAGGACCGTCTGCGACCACCCTGCCGATCAAGATTTTCTCGGCGGTGCGCTTGGGAGTGAGTCCCGAGATCAACGCGCTCTCGACGATCATGATCGCCATCGTCACCGTCGGCGTCATCACCGCATCCCTGATCACCAAACAAGCGGCGGTCCGGCAGGCGCGCGACGAACGTATGGCCGAACGCCCTGCATGAAGCGCGTCTATGAGGCCGCAGCTTACCGGACACCGCAATCCTGCTGGTGGCGCGACACCGCACCGCCCGACGACCAGCTCCAGCTTGAGGGCGACCACAGAACCGAGATCGCCATCATCGGTGGCGGATTCACCGGCCTGAACGCCGCGCTTGCCTTGGCGAAGGCAGGTGCAGAAACCACGGTGATCGACGCCGAACAGCCCGGCTGGGGCGCCTCGGGGCGCAATGGCGGGTTCTGTTGCCTTGGCGGGTCAAAGCTTGGCAGCGGGCTGATCGCCCGTCGGTTTGGTCAGGATCAGCGCGCGGAATGGCACAAGGCCGAACGCGCTGCAGTCGATCATGTGGACACGCTGCTGTCGGACAACGAGATTGACGCAGACCGCCATTCAGAGGGCGAAACGCTTTTGGCCCACACGCCCAAAGCCATGCGCGACATGTTGGCCAGCCGCAAGGAAACCAAGGCAAGCTACGGCGTGACGCCAGAGATCATCCCCGCGGAAGAGCAGCGCGAACGCGGGCTTGGCGGCACGTTTTACGGGGGGATCACGCTGCCCATCGGCTTTGCGCTCAATCCCGCCAAATACCACGCGGGTTTGGCCCATGCCGCGCAATCCGGTGGAGTGCATGTGTTCGGCCAAACCCCCGCGCTGTCGATCACGCCCTCCGGAGCTGCGTGGCGTGTGACCACCCCCAAAGGCACGATCACCACCGACAAGGTCATTCTGGCGACCAATGGCTACTCGTCCGAAGACGTGCCTGACTGGCTGCGCGCCCGCTACCTGCCGGTGCAATCCTCGATCATCGTCACCCGCCCGATCACCGAAAGCGAGCAAGCCCGTCAGGGCTGGACGAGCCTCCAGATGTGCTATGACAGCCGCAACCTGCTGCATTATTTCCGCCTTATGCCGAATGGGCGGTTCCTGTTCGGCATGCGCGGCGGATTGCGCGCAACAGCACGCGCCGAAGCCGCATTGTCACGGAAAATCCGCACTGATTTCCAGCGCCTCTTCCCGGAATGGCAAGGGATCGAGATCACACATGAATGGTCAGGCTTGCTGTGCCTGATGCGCAGCCTCACGCCTTTTGCAGGCGCGGTGCCCGACCAGCCTGGCCTCTACGCAGCGATGGGCTATCACGGCAATGGTGTGGCCATGGGCAGCTATCTGGGCGCGCGTCTGGCCGACACGTTTCTGGGACGCACGCAAAGCAGCCCGTTCCCGAAGTTCCTTGCACGCCCACCCGACCGCTTTCCGCTTGGCCGCCTGCGCCGCCTGCTGCTTGCCCCGGCCTACGCAGCCGCAGCGGTGCTCGACCTCTAAAGGCGCCTTTTGACAGGCGGCGGACACGCGGTTTCGAAACCGCGTCCCAAGCGCGTTCGAACGCGCTTGCACCAAGCCATTTCGAAATGGCTTGAAACCCGCCCAATCTCTTGTGCCATCTTGCCCGGTTCGCTATTCCGAAAGCAGCAAGGAATTCAGGGAGGAGCATCATGCTCAAGCGTCCGTTCGACAAGTCGAAACTGCCCAGCCGCCATGTCACCGAAGGCCCCGAGCGCGCGCCGCATCGGTCCTATTACTATGCAATGGGCATGACCGAGGAAGAAATCCACCAGCCTCTTGTCGGTGTTGCCACCTGCTGGAACGAAGCCGCCCCCTGCAACATCGCGCTCAACCGTCAGGCCCAGGCCGTCAAAATGGGCGTGAAGCAGGCGATGGGCACTCCCCGCGAATTCACCACAATCACCGTCACCGACGGCATTGCGATGGGTCACGAAGGCATGCGCTCTTCGCTGGCCTCACGCGAAGCGATTGCCGACACGGTCGAACTGACCATGCGCGGCCATTCCTATGACGCGGTTGTGGGGCTTGCGGGCTGCGACAAATCCCTGCCCGGCATGATGATGGCGATGGTGCGTCTCAACGTGCCGTCGGTCTTCATCTATGGTGGGTCGATCCTGCCGGGCCGCGCCCCGCAGGTCGACGAGATCCCCGAAGATTTCCGCTCGCGCGATCTGACCGTGCAGGACATGTTCGAAGCGGTTGGCCGTCATCAGAACAATGAGATGTCAGACAAGGCGCTCGACATGCTCGAACGCGTGGCGTGCCCCAGCGCCGGGGCCTGCGGTGGCCAGTTTACCGCCAACACCATGGCCTGCGTCTCTGAGGCCATCGGGCTGGCGCTGTTCAACTCTTCGGGCATGCCCGCACCCTACGAATCCCGCGATGCCTATGGCGAAGCGTCCGGTCGCGCGGTCATGGACCTGATCGAACAGCGCATCCGCGCGCGCGATGTGGTCACCCGCAAGGCGCTCGAAAACGCGGCACGCGTCGTTGCCTGCACCGGTGGCTCCACAAACGCAGGTCTGCACCTGCCCGCCATCGCGCATGAGGCCGGGATCGAGTTCTACCTCGAAGATGTCTGCGAGATCTTCCGCGACACGCCCTATTTTGTCGATCTGAAACCGGGTGGCGCGTATGTCGCCAAGGATCTCTACGATGCGGGCGGCATTCCCGTCGTGATGAAGGAACTGCGCAAGGCGGGCCTGATCCACGAAGACTGCATCACCGCCTCCACCCGCACCATCGGCGAAGAGCTTGACCGCATCGAACGCGAAGCCGACGGCAAGGTGATCTATTCCATCGAGACCCCGATCACCAAAACCGGCGGCGTTGTTGGCCTCAAAGGCAATCTTGCTCCGGAAGGTGCCATCGTGAAGGTGGCCGGCATCAAGGCCGAGGATCAGGTTTTCACTGGCCCGGCCCGCGTTTTCGAATGCGAGGAAGACGCCTTTGCCGCCGTAAAGGCGCGCGGCTACAAGGAAGGCGAGGTCATCGTCATCCGCAACGAAGGTCCCGCCGGTGGGCCAGGCATGCGCGAAATGCTGTCCACAACCGCGGCCCTGTCCGGTCAGGGCATGGGCAAGAAGGTGGCGCTCATCACAGACGGGCGTTTCTCGGGTGCAACGCGCGGCTTCTGTGTCGGCCATGTCGGCCCCGAGGCGGCACAGGGCGGCCCGATCGCCCTGCTCAAGAATGGCGACATGATCACCATCGACGCCGTGAAAGGCGCTCTGACCGTCGATGTCTCGGACGAAGAAATGGCCAAGCGCAAGTCAGAGTGGGCCGGACCGCGTGAAACGATCTACACCTCGGGTGCGGTTTGGAAATTCGCCAAACTTGTCGGTCCAACCTACAAGGGGGCTGTGACCCATCCGGGGGCCGAAGGCGAAAAACACGTGTATTCGGATCTTTGATCAGGGCACGTCATAGGTGGTGTGCCGCGCTTCTGGGCGCGGCATATCTGATCGGATGCAGCGAGACCGATGCATCCGGCACCATGTCCTTGCTCGCGACCGATGCAACCGTGACACCGAAACTGGTCGCATCTGCCCAGCTGGCGCGCGGGGCGATCACCGTCACCGGACCTGACGGCTATTGCATCGACCCCACCACGCTGCGCAGCACGTCGCGAGGCGGGTTCGCTGCCATCGCAAGCTGCAACATCATGTCCGGCGGTCAGGACGGTCCGATCGTCGAACCCGCGCTCATGACCGTGACCGTCAACCCCGCTGATGGCACTGCTCCAAGCCCGTCGGACCTCGCGGATGCACTGGGCACCACGCTCTTACAGGCCCGCGAACTCAGCGGGCTTGACGTGGGTCAGATGGCCTCCGGAGGAGAATCCGCTTTCGACGGCAGCGCCCCCAGACACTGGCGCGGCGCGTTTGTCATTGGTCGCCACCTGATCGGTGTGACGCTTTACGCGCCACAAGACAGCCCGATGCTGGGTGCGCAGGGGGCTGCGTTCCTGAACACGGTTTCTTTAGCCATTCGCGCTAATGCGGTTCCTGACGCGCCTACAAGTGCAGAACGGTCGCAATCTGCTACAGAACTGCTGGAAACACGACTTGGCCGTTTATTTGCAAGCCGCGATCTGTAATATGCTGGGCAACCGGAACGGAACAGTGACGGACACAGGGCATCATCAGGGGCGAGCAGCTCATGACGGAAATGAAACCCGGTCTTCTTGATCGTGTGATCCAGCAATCCGCGCTCAGACGGTTTCGCCGCTGGGCAGAGACCGCGCGCAGCATGGACCTGCGCGATCTGCGCCGGAACCGTGCCGCGGCCCGGCGGCTCAAGTACTATCTGGATGAACTGCTGCATGTCGCGGATGACCGACTTGCGCTGCCTGTCCTCGGCAACCAGTCAAAGCCGATCCCCTATGACGCGGACTGGTCCTGGCGGCCGGAAATCTGGTGCGGCCCCCTGCCGGTTCAGGGCATCTCCTCGGTCGAGAACAAGTCGATGCTCGGGCGCGAGGTCACACTGTTTCACGACTGCGCGCAATCCGAACTGACCCTGCGCCAGTTGCGCAACACCAGTGCTGATGACCTGGCGGCCTACGGCCTGCGGCTGGACGTGTTCCGCTTTGACGGCTCCTACCTGTCGCTCGTCATCGACCTGCCCGTAGGGGCAACCGTCGATCTCAAGCGCAAGCACCTCGTCCGCTGCGACCTGATCGTTGAACTGGAACGGCCGCTCGAGATCTTCGCCCGCCTGAACATCCAGCACGGTCCGAACACCGAACAGATCGTCCGCGAACTGCCGCTCAACGACCGCGAACTCGCTGTGGAATTCGACCTTGCCTATACCAAGCTGAATGAAAAACGTGTCGAGAAGGTCTGGATCGACCTGATCTTCGAAAATCCCGAGATGAGCCAGGTGATCCTGCGCGACCTGTATTTCAGCCGTCGCCCCCGGGCCGAAATGTGAGAAGCCGATCATGACCGCCTATTCCATGTCCAAAGCCCGTTTCTTCGAAGGTGTCTGGGAAGGCGTGATCGCTGGGGACAGCGACGACAGCCCCACCCCCAAGATCGAGGTGCGGGTACAGGACAAACCCGTGCCGGACGTATCTCTCGACCCGTTACCGGACCCGGGTTCCTGGCTGCTCAAGGTGCCGGTTCCGGCGCATTTCCTGGCGGATGGGGTGCATACTTTCATGATCTCGGAATCCACACTCGGTCAGGCGCTTGGCAATTTCTCGATCATCGCGGGCGATGCTGCCGGAGAAGACATCCGCGCAGAGATGTCGCTGCTGCGTGCGGAACTGGACATGCTCAAACGGTCCTTCCGCAGGCATTGCCGCGAAACGGCGTAACCATCTCAACCGATTGGCGCGCGGTGATCCCACCGCCGCTTGGCAATCCTCATCCGACATGCGACCTGTGCGTGAAACAATGACGCGGGGCGTGGAGTGGATTTCTGGATCGTCGCGGGGCTGGCCTCGTTCCTGATGGGCCTGTCGAAAGGCGGGGTCCCGATGATCGCGATCCTTGCGGTCCCGTTGATGTCCCTGTTCATGGACCCGGCCCGCGCCGCAGGCCTGTTGCTGCCGATCTACATCGTGGCCGATGTCTATGCCATCTATCTCTTTCGCAGGGCGTTCTCGTTGCGCAACATCAAGATTCTCGTGCCCGGTGCCATTGTCGGCATCCTTTTCGGGTTTGCCGCCGTGTCCTTTGTGCCGGGCGATGCAGGCAAGCTCTTGGTCGCATGCATTGGGCTCTACTACCTTGCCACGGCTCTGCGGGGCCGGTTGTCCAAGACCCCCGTGGTGCCCCGCCCCGCCGATGTGCCGCGCGGCCTGTTCTGGGGGACCGTGACCGGGCTGACCAGCTATATCTCCCACGCCGGCGGGCCACCCTACCAAGCCTACGTGCTGCCGCAGAAGCTCGACAAGATGGTCTATCTCGGCACCACCGCGATCTTTTTCTCCATCGTGAACCTGATCAAGGTCCCGCCCTTCATCCTTGCCGGGCAGATCACGTGGGACAGCCTCTCGCAGGCGATCTGGCTCGCCCCCTTTGCCCTTGCCGGCGCATGGAGCGGGTCGATGATCTCGCGCGCGCTGCCCGAACGCGCGTTTTTCATCCTGATCGAGATCGCGCTTGCGGTGGTGTCGTTCAAATTGCTTTACGAAGTGCTGCTGGCCTGAGCGGGGCAGCGGCGCAAGACCGCCGGATTGACCTTCCCCCGCCGGGCGGGCAGGTTGTCAGGACAACCCGAACCCGGAGAACGTATGTCCCCGCTGCGCGGAATGGTGCTGAAACTCAGCGCCGTCTTGCTATTCGTCTTCATGGCAGCCCTGATCAAGGCCAGCTCTGACGTTGTGCCGCCCGGCGAAGCGGTGTTCTTCCGATCCTTTTTCGCGCTTCCCGTGATCATCGGCTGGCTGGTCCTGCGGCGTGACCTCAGCACCGGCTTGCGCACACGCAACCCCGCGGGGCATTTCTGGCGCGGCCTGATCGGCGTCAGTGCCATGGCGTGCGGATTTGCGGCCCTCGGTCTCCTGCCACTGCCCGAGGTCACGGTTCTGGGCTATGCCGCGCCAATCCTGACAGTGATTTTCGCGGCCCTGCTGCTGGGTGAAAAGATACGGTTGGTGCGGATGTCCGCCGTCGTCATCGGCCTTGTGGGCGTGGTGATCGTGATGCTGCCACAACTGGGCAATGAGGCGATGGGAACCTCCGCCAAGTGGGGTGTGGCACTGGTCCTGGCCTCTGCCGCGTTCAAGGCTCTGGCGCATGTACATATCCGCAAGCTGGTGCAGCACGAAACCACCTCGTCTGTCGTGTTCTATTTCGCCGTCACCGCAACCTGCCTGTCACTGCTCACCTCGCCCTTCGGCTGGGTCATGCCCGACGCGCTCACCGCCAGCCAATTGATCGGCGCGGGGTTCATCGGAGGAGTGGCGCAGATCCTGCTGACCGAGGCCTACCGAAATGCCGAAGCTGCTGTTATTGCCCCCTTCGACTACGCGTCGATCCTGTTTGCCCTGATTATCGGCTATACGATCTTTGGCGAAATCCCGACCATCCACACGATGATCGGCTCTGTCGTGATCGTCGGCGCAGGCGTCCTGATCATCTGGCGGGAACGCCAACTGGGCGTCAAACGCGGCCCGGCCCGGTCAAATCTCACGCCGCACGGTTGATTGCATTTCCACCGCAAGCGCCTTAGATCACACGCAGCTAAGACAGGGTGACGGGAGCCGCACTGCATGAACTGGATCACGAACTACGTCCGGCCTCGGATCAACTCGATCTTTTCGCGCCGCGAGATCCCCGAAAACCTCTGGGTCAAATGTGACGATTGCGGCACGATGCTGTTCCACCGCGAAATGTCGGACAACCTCAATGTCTGCTCCCATTGCGGCCATCACATGAACATCACGCCGCGCGAACGCTTCGAGGGGCTGTTCGACGGCAGCATCTTTACAGAGGTTGAAGTTCCCGAACCGCTGAATGACCCGCTGCATTTCCGCGACCAGAAGAAATACCCGGACCGGATGCGCGCGGCGCAGAAAACCACCGGCGAAAAAGAGGCAATGCTGGTCGCCACCGGCGAAATCGGCCGCACGCCCATCGTGGCGGCGGCGCAGGATTTCAGCTTCATGGCCGGCTCGATGGGCATGTATGTCGGCAACGCCATCATCGCCGCCGCCGAAAAGGCCGTCGAACTGCGGCGTCCCTTGGTTCTGTTCTCGGCTGCAGGTGGCGCGCGCATGCAGGAAGGCATCCTGAGCCTGATGCAGATGCCCCGCACCACCGTCGCCGTGCAGATGCTCAAGGAAGCGAACCTGCCCTATATCGTTGTCCTGACACACCCCACGACCGGCGGCGTGACCGCGTCTTACGCGATGCTGGGCGATGTCCAGATCGCCGAACCCGGCGCGCTGATCTGCTTTGCCGGTCCACGCGTGATCGAACAGACGATCCGCGAGAAATTGCCCGAAGGGTTCCAGCGCGCGGAATACCTGCTGGAGCACGGAATGCTCGATCGCGTCACGGACCGCCGCAAGATGCCCAAGGAACTGGTCACGATCATCCGCATGCTGATGCACATGCCCCCGGCCGTCGCAGGCGATCTGCCCGCACCCGGCCCTGCCGACATCACGCCGGTGCCCCCGGCCCCTTCCGAACAGACATCATGAGCACACAAACCGGGTCGGACGCCATCCTTGACCGGATGATGTCCCTGCATCCCAAGGTGATCGACCTCACCCTGGACCGTGTCTGGCATCTACTCGCAGCGCTCGATCATCCAGAACGCGCCTTGCCGCCGGTGATCCATATCGCGGGCACCAATGGCAAGGGATCGACACAGGCAATGATCCGCGCCGGGCTGGAGGCCGTGGGCAACCGCGTTCACGCCTATACCTCGCCGCATCTTGCGCGGTTTCACGAACGCATCCGCCTCGCCGATGACCTGATCACCGAAGCGCACCTGACCGAAATTCTGGACGATTGCTACCGCGCCAATGATGGCGCGACGATCACCTATTTCGAGATCACAACCTGCGCCGCCCTGCTGGCTTTTGCCCGCACGCCCGCCGATTACACGCTGCTGGAGGTCGGGCTGGGCGGTCGGCTTGACGCGACCAATGTGATCGACACACCCGCACTGACCATCATCACCCCTGTCTCGATGGATCACGAGAGCTTCCTTGGCGACACGCTTGCCAAGATCGCGGGCGAAAAGGCCGGGATCATCAAGCGTGGCGTGCCCTGCATCGTCGGCCCACAGCACGACGACGCGATGGAGGTGATCGAGGCACGGGCCACCCGCCTTGGCGCGCCCTTGCTGGCCTACGGTCAGCACTGGCATGTCGGCGAAGAACGCGGTCGGCTTGTCTATCAGGACGAAACCGGGCTGCTGGATCTCGACCTGCCCAACCTGCCGGGGCAGCACCAGATCCAGAACGCAGGTGCGGCGCTTGCGGCCCTGCGTTACCTGAACATGCCCGAAGCCGCGTTTGACGGCGCGGTGCAAAGGGCGCAGTGGCCCGCCCGGATGCAGCACCTCAAGGGCACGTCCCTGAACGATCTGGCACCTCACACCGACCTTTGGCTCGATGGCGGCCACAACCCATCGGCAGGTGAGGCTTTGGCCACACACCTGCGGAGCCTGCCCAAGCGTCCGACCTACCTGATCTGCGGCATGCTCAACACCAAGGACGTGCGCGGCTACCTGCGGCCTCTGGGTGGTGTCGCCGATCACCTGACCGCAATCTCCATCCCCGGAGAGGCCAACACCCTGAGCGCCGAAGACACCGAAAAGGCCGCGCGCGATGTTGGTTTGAAGGCGGACCAGGCCGATAATGTGGAATCCGCGCTGACGAAGATTGCGTCAGATGAACCCCATGCACGCGTGCTGATTTGCGGATCGCTCTACCTTGCCGGGCATGTGCTGCGCCGGATCGGTTGACCCAAATTTCAATCAGGTCACTTTATATTGACCAAATTGCCGTAAATCGCCTATATATCGTTAAAAAAGAGCAGTGCCCACGTTGAAGGGGCAAATAGGTGGCTTAATGGTATCATTACGGTGCGCCGTCAGTGCAGCATGCATTGCTGCAGGCAGCCCGTTGATTGCGCAATCTGCAGCGATCACGGAAAGCGCAAGCGCGTTCTCATTTACCATGAACGGCACGGAAATGACGATCTCTCGCATCGGTCCGTCCTGCCCCTCCTCCTGCATCCAACCCATGACCGCAGCCGCTGGCGTCGAAACGCTGGGCGAACTCGAAGTCATTGGTTTCCTCCAGAACGCCGTCAGCACTGGCTCCGGACTTCTGATCGACGTGCGGATGCCCGGGGCGTTCTCGTCAGGGTCGGTGCCGGGCGCGGTCAATGTGCCTGTCGCCACCTTTCTTCCGGACAATCCTTACCGGTCGGACCTGCTGTCTGCCCTCGGTGTGAGCAACCCTGAAACGGCACCCGGATTTGCCGGGGCGTTCACGCTTGCGATCTTTGCCAATGGCCCCGATGACAGCACGGCGCGCGACGCGATCCAGCACCTTCTGGGTGCAGGATATCCGGCAGCCAAGATCAAGTATTACCGGGGTGGCGCATCGACATGGAGCGCGCTTGGCCTGAACATATCGGTGGGACAATGACGCAGACCTCCAGACATGCCGGGCTGATCCGGATGGCCCTGATGGGCACCGCCTTCATTGCGCTGACCATCGTTCTGATCGTGTTCCAGCCAGGCTCCCCGCGCAACGCGCAAAGCAGCTTTGAACCCGACGCGCCCACGACTGTCACTCGGGCCGATCCGCTGGCACAGCCGGCCGTGATCACTCCGCCGGTCACGCCCATCGTCCAAGCGCCTGCACCCGTTGCACAGCCTCAGATCGCCACACCCGTTCAGAGCGCGGGCCAAACCAGCGGCCAGCCGACCAACATGCGCGACATGACGTTCAGCGCAATCTCGAACCTGAAATCCGTCACCACCGGCGAAACACCGGCCCCCGGTCAACCGGGCAGCCTGCTGCACAGCGTCGTGCAGCGCAGCATCGCCAACGGCACCCCGGCACCGGCACCGACGGCAACCCGCCCTGTCACCCGGATCGAACCGGTCAGCACAGGCACGCTGCGCACACCTTCGACAAGTTCGTATTTCGTGCGTCCCGGAGACACGTTGCTCAGCATTTCGATCGCGCTCTACGGGGACACCTCCATGTCGTCCGAAATTTTCCGTCGGAACGCGAACATCATGTCCAGCCCGGACAGCCTCAAGCCGGGAATGGTGCTGACGCTGCCCACTCCTTAGACACAACATCTGGTCAATTCCGCAACAGTTGGAAAATTATTGCCGCTCGGCACCTAAATGTTGACCGGTGCGAATCACTGTGGCACAACAAAGGCAGACGTCGCGCGTTGTGCGACACCGTCCAGAACGACCCAGACTTCCAAGACCCCTCTGGCGCTCCCTCGCGCCTCCATCGACGTAAGGTATAGCAAGGACCTGAACACAGGCGAGAATTATCGAGCAGCCTTGGAGGTCCTTCGGGACCTCTTTTTTTCGGTCAGACTTCGCCCCAGCCTTCAGCCTGCATCTCGCGCAACCGGCTTGCCGTGCGTTCGAATTCAAATGTCCCGGTGCCCTCGACATAAAGCATCTCTGGCTCTGCGGCGGCAGACACGATCAGCCGCACCTTCGCCTCGTAAAGCGCGTCGATCAGGGTCACGAAACGCTTGGCCTCGTTGAAATTGCTGCGGCTCAGGCGCGGGATGTCCTCGAGGATCAACACACGCACCGCATCCGCCAGCGCAAGGTAATCCGCCGGACCCAGCATGCGTCCACACAGATCGTAGAACTTCGCCCGCGCAACCCCGTTGTGGAACCGGGGCAGTTCGATCTGGCGGCCCTGCACATGCAGCGTCAGGCTGTGCTGTTCGCCGCCGGTCAGTTCGGTCCAGATCCGGTCGATTGCCGCTTTGGCGGTTGAATCGTTCGGTGCGAAATACACCTGCTCCCCGGCCAGACGGTCCTGCCGGTAGTCGGTCGGAGAGGCCAGTTCATGCACCACCATCCTGGTCTTGATCATGTCGATGAAGGGCAGAAAAATCTGTCGGTTCAGCCCGTCCTTGTAGAGATCGTCCGGCACGCGGTTCGACGTGGTGACAACCACAACACCCGCAGCGAACAGCTTTTCGAACAGGCGTCCGACGATCATCGCGTCGGTGATATCGGTGATCTGCATTTCGTCGAACGCCAACAGCCGAACAGAGTCCGACACGGATTTCGCCACCGGCTTGATTGCATCCTCGACCCCGTCCTTGCGGGCCTGATGAATGGCCGCGTGGATTTCCTGCATGAAGGCATGGAAATGCACGCGTCGCACAGGAGCGTTCAGACTTTCGACGAAAAGGTCCATCAGCATCGACTTGCCACGCCCGACCCCGCCCCAGAGGTAAAGCCCCTTGGGCGGTTCGGGTGCCTTGCGAAACAGGCCCTTCCGCACCGGCGCAGCCAGCGCCGCGCGGATACGCTCGAATTCCGGAAGCACCGCCTCTTGCGCGGGGTCAGGGGTCAGAGACCCGTCCGCAACACGCGCGGCGTATATTTCGGGCAATGTCGTCATGATCGCCGATTAACGCGTCTTCGAGAGATTGTGGAGAGGTGTTATTCGACGGCCCGGATCAATTTGCGCTCAAGCACCCGGAGCACCGTGCGCAGGTCGTGGCCCCGTTTGAGCACCTGACCGTCGAACCCAATAACCGCGTACTGTCCCTGCCGGTTGCGCATCTTGGGGCGCTTTTCAATACGGTAGAGCGGGTTTTCCGCCGTCCGTCGAAAGACCGAGAACACTGCCACGTCCCGCAGTGTCGAGATGCCGTAATCCCGCCATTCGCCTGCGGCCACCATGCGCCCGTAGATCGACAATATCACGTTCAGCTCGGTTCGGTGAAAGGCCACCTGCTCGGGCGTGGACGGGTGGGGTGGGAACGGTGTGATACTGTTCATGCTTTATGATGTGGTCAGGGTGTCGGGTAAATCAAGCGTTTTGAGAGGTATCCCTGACCGCCGTTGCAAATTCATCCGCTCGTGACGGAATGTGTTTCGCTTCGAAAGCGTCGAAGGCGCAGATTTGATCGAAGCCTGCGAATGGTGTATAATCCTATTCTCTCAGCGATAACCGGAGCGCGGGGCAGACGCCCCAAAGGCTCTGACAACAAGACGGGTAGAGTCTTTTGCGCAGCGTATCGCTGAGGCAGCAAAGGAGGACCCCATGGATGCCATGAAAGCAAGCGAGATCGCACATGCGCTGTATCGTGTGCGCGGTGATCGGGCTGAATATGAAGCGGCCCAGCGAGAGCAGGATTTCATGTCTGCCGGCAACCAAGAGGAAGCAGGATACTGGCGGGCGATCCGGCGCAGCATCCGCCGGATGCGCGGTGCCAACGAGAGCTGAGGCAAAGTGCATCGGAGGGATATGCGGCATAGGTCCGTTCCGGACCCAATGTTTCGCGTGCGAAACAAAAGGACCGGTTCGGACCAATTAAGCGTTTGTTAATGATCGGCTTTCGCGGGATTTCTTCCGTTGCGCCATAAGGACCATGAGCGCGCGAGTTGCTGTGCGCACCGATCCCGCGTCACGGTCTGAGATAGGAATACCCCTGTTGTTGCAGTTCCATCAAACGGACTGCGCCAGACGGCACCACGACAGCTTCGCTGAGAAGCGGAACATCCTTTTGAGATTTCTGTTTCATGGATTCGACCGTATTGAGACAGGCCGAAAACGAGATATTGTCCATTTCGAGTGCCATGACCGAGATACGCTGCGCCACTGGCGACGTGTCTGAGCGCAGCATGTGCAGGCCCGGTCCGTAGGTAACGATTTCGATGATCACCTCTTCGCCTTGCGCTTCGTAATGCGCGGCGATGTTCTGGGCATTGTTGAGCGCCATGTTCATGGTCTGGATGCTTTCTTCATCGACATGAATGGCAACCTTGTTAGGCGTTTCGGCATAAGCCAGATGCGCTCCAAGAAGCAGCGCGGCGGCGGCCATGAAAAGGCGCGCCATGATCTGCGTCGGGTTCAGTGTCATCTCGTTTTCCTCCCTGAGACGTTTGCGTGTCCCAGCCTGTCAAACTCGCCCCTTATCCGCAATAAATATTCATATCTGAGAATATCATTTCTTGATCGACGACTGCGCACCGGGATGAGCCCTCACGCAAACGCGCCTTGGCAGAACCAGCCCGAGGATTTCGCGGCACCATGGGCATAGAACAGCCACAGGCGATGCCCCTCGGCTGTGATCACGTCCCAGTAGTCGCGCTGGCCGCTGCGCCATGCGGGATCATCGAGCCACCATTCCGGCGCGATGCGTTCGGGTCCGCGTGCGCTGTGAACCTTGTGATCGCGTCCACGCCAGCGGAATGCGTCAGGCAGGCGCGGTACATCCGGGATCATCACCGGCTCGGGGGCCCACATCCGCAACGGGCGCGACGTGTTGCGCTGCGGCCAGACCGACACCGGACCGGACCATGCCGCCGCGACGGTGATCCATGTCTTTTCGGGAATGTGGCTGTCAGCGGGCTGCACGCGGGTGATCGCCTCGACGCCAAGCCGGGTGCCCAGCCGTCCGATCAGCGTGTCCAGCGATCCGGGTTTCGGCCCGGCCATGCGCGCACGCCCCGCCTCGGCCGCCTCGAGATGACCTGACGCGGTGCGCAGGTGGATGGGTTCGTGCAGCACCGCCTCGAGCCGCAGCATGTCGATGCCATAGCCCGCATCCAGATCCTCGACCTTGAGCCGCAACAGCGGGCGGATGTGGTCGGGATCGTCAGAGGGCTTGGCCATGGTGACGTTCATCCACTGCATCGTCCCGTCGGCACGATACGCCTCGAACCGCAGGGTGCGGGCGCCACGCCCCTTGTTGTGCAGCGACGCGCAGAGCCGGGGCAGCATCCGGTCGATGGCTGCCATCACATCGTCTTCCAGACCGATGGGGTCAGGCAGGCTCATGCGGGTGGCAAAGCGATCGGGCGGCGGGGCCGGACTGACGGGTTCGGGCAGCGCGCCCAGCGCCTGATCCAGCCGCGCCACCAGCCCGCGCCCGAACCGGCGGACCAGCCCTGCACGCGGCTGATCGACAAGGTCTTTCACCCGGCGCAGACCAAGCCGGGAGAGCTGCGCCATCGTGTGACTTTCCAGCCGCAGCGCGGCAATCGGCAGGGGCGCCAGCGCTGCATATGTCTCGCCCGGCGGGGCGATGCGGGCGCGGCTTTGAACCGGGGCAAGCGCCACCAGAGGGGCCGCACCCCCGCGTTCCCAGTGCCGCCGCTTGCCTGCGCGGGACCGGGTCGCGCGCGCCTCTTGGTCAATCGCATCGCCGTTGCGGTGATGGTCGCCGCCCTGCCCGCCACCGAACCGCGCCAACGCCCATGCGCCTCCCAGCGTGTCGGCAATGCCAAGCTGCACCGTGAGGCCCAGATCGGTGCAATCCTGTTCGACCTGAAGCGCCAGTTGCGCCTCGCCCCCGAAAAGATGCGCGCAGCCTGTCAGATCGACCACCAGCGCATCGGGGGCCTCGCGGGCGACCCAGGGGGAGAACTTGCCCGCCCAGCGGTGCAGCACACCCAAAAACGCCGCCTCGGCATGGGGGTTCGACAGCCGGGTGAGCAGGTCGGCGCACATGGCATGGGCATCGCGCAGCGGCTGGCCCTCGTACAATCCCGCTGCCTGTGCCAAGGGCGACAGCGACGCCAGAACCTGCGCCTGCCCGACATCGCGCACCACGGCAAAGGGCACGGTCCCCAGATTGGGGTCGCGCCGGATATGACGTTCGGCGGCCAGCCGGGGAAACCAGATGGACAGGATACGACGGTTGGGCATGAGACTCGCGGCAGCGTTTGTTCTTCTTTTGTTCTATATACTCTCAGCCCCCGACGAGTCGAGATCAGAGAGCGCCGGGCCGCCACATCTGCCCTACAGCATCAACCGCAATAAATGCGCACCACCGTGCCGCTGTCATCCAGCAGGAAATTCACCCGCTCACCCCGGAAATCCATCGTTGCCGCGTCATTCGGGCCAAGAATGCGATTGGGTTGCGAGAAGGCGATGTTTTCCAGTTGGGCGCGTTGCAGTCCCATCAGGTGCGACATCTCTTCGGCGCCGCAGGATTCGGCCGGCCGTTCCGCAACAGTGACTTCCTGACAGGCCGCGAGACCAAGACAAAGACCGAGAATACAATAAATCCGCATGAAGAAACCTTTCCATTATTCATGCCAATGCTTGCAAACCCGAAGCTTTCCCGCAAGGTTTCGGAAAACAGACGAGGGAAAATCATCATGCGCACACGTGCCGCAGTCGCCATTCAAGCCGGAAAACCGTTGGAAGTCATGGAGGTGAACCTCGAAGGGCCCCGCGCCGGTGAAGTGCTTGTCGAGATCAAGGCAACCGGAATTTGCCACACTGACGAGTTCACCCGCTCCGGTGCAGACCCCGAGGGTATCTTTCCGGCGATTCTCGGCCATGAGGGCGCGGGCGTTGTTCTCGAGGTCGGCGCAGGTGTGACAAGCCTCAAGCCGGGCGATCACGTGATCCCGCTTTACACCCCGGAATGCCGCGAATGCGATTACTGCCTGCACCCCAAGACCAACCTCTGTCAGGCGATCCGGACCACGCAGGGACAGGGCCTGATGCCAGACGGTTCATCACGCTTCAGCACCTTGGACGGTGATCCGATCCTGCATTACATGGGCTGCTCGACTTTTTCCAACCACACGGTCCTGCCGGAAATCGCGCTGGCCAAGATTCGCGAAGACGCGCCCTTCGACAAGGTGTGCTATATCGGCTGCGGTGTGACCACGGGCGTCGGTGCGGTCATCAACACCGCCAAGGTCGAGATCGGCAGCCGTGCCATCGTGTTCGGTCTGGGCGGCATCGGCCTCAATGTCATTCAGGGTCTGCGCCTTGCCGGTGCGGATCAGATCGTCGGTGTCGACATCAACCCCGACAAGGTCGCGATGGCGACGCGTTTCGGCATGACGGATTTCGTGAACCCCAAGGAAGTCGAGGGCGATCTGGTGCCTTATCTCGTCAACCTGACCAAGGGCGGCGCGGATTACACGTTCGATGCCACCGGCAACGTCAAGGTGATGCGCGATGCGCTGGAATGCGCGCACAAGGGCTGGGGCGAGTCGATCATCATCGGCGTGGCTCCTGCGGGCGCCGAGATCAGCACACGTCCGTTCCAGCTTGTCACCGGGCGGACCTGGAAAGGCACGGCGTTTGGTGGCGCGCGCGGGCGCACCGATGTGCCCAAGATCGTGGATTGGTACATGGACGGGAAGATCGAGATCGATCCGATGATCACCCACACCATGCCGCTCGAGGACATCAACAAGGGCTTCGACCTGATGCATGCAGGCGAAAGCATCAGGTCGGTCGTGATCTACTAAACCTTGTGTCCGGGGGCCCTGCGCCCCTGCGCAGACAGAGTTCCGGTTTTGTGCGCGTGCGGGTCGTTCCGCGCGGGGATTTTTCATTTCACAAAGGGAGTTTGCCTCATGTCACGTTACACAAGTTGGGTTTTGACGGTCTCGCTGGGCTTCGGCTTGGCGGCAACGACCGGGTTTGCACAGCAGACCGCTGACGCCGTGGCCCCCGAAGCGGTGACCGACACCACCACCGCCTATGGCGGCCTGTCGCAGGCGGCAACAGATGCGCTGATCCTCAAGGGCGCGGGGCGCCCGGTGGAGGCGCAGGACTGGATGGTAAGCGCGGCACACCCGCTGGCCGTTGAAGCGGGCGCACGGGTGCTGCGCGATGGCGGGACAGCCGCCGACGCGATGGTCGCGGTGCAGGCGGTTCTGGGACTGGTCGAGCCGCAAAGTTCGGGACTGGGCGGTGGCGCGTTTCTGGTCTGGTACGATGCGAACAGCGGCGAGGTGACAACGCTCGACGGGCGCGAGACAGCCCCACTGGAAGCGACGCCGACGCTGTTCCAGACACCCGAAGGCGAACCGATGGGGTTCTTCGACGCAGTGGTCGGGGGACGGTCTGTCGGCACGCCGGGGACACCCGCGCTGATGCAGGCGGCGCATGACAAGTGGGGGCGCTCGGACTGGGCGGGGTTATTTGCGGAGGCGATTGAACTGGCCGAGGGCGGGTTCACCGTGTCGCCGCGCCTTGCCGAACTGGTTGTGGGCGATGCCACCCGGCTGGGGCGGTTCCGCGCCACGCAAGACTATTTCTTTCCCGGCGGCACTCCGATTGCGGCAGGCGATACGCTGGCAAACCCGGATTACGCCAACACCCTGCGCCTGATCGCGGCCCAAGGGGCAGAGGCGTTCTATACTGGCCCCATCGCGTCCGATATCGTGGCCACCGTGCGCACCGCAGCAGGCAATCCGGGCGTTCTGTCGGCGGCCGACTTGGCGCTTTACGAGGTCAAGGAGCGCGAACCAGTTTGTGTGCCCTACCGTGCGCATGAGGTTTGCGGAATGGGGCCGCCGTCTTCCGGCGCTTTGACCGTTGGGCAGATCCTTGGGATGCTGGATGGCTATGACCTTGCCGCCCTCGGCCCGGACAGCGCCGAGGCGTGGCGGCTGATCGGGGATGCGTCGCGGCTCGCCTTTGCGGATCGCGGTCTGTACATGGCCGACACCGATTTCGTGCCGATGCCAACCAAAGGTCTTGTTGCGCCAGAGTACCTTGCCGAGCGCGGCGAGCTTCTGAGCGGGGATGATGCCTTGCCGGAGGTAGCACCGGGCAATCCCGAATGGGACCACGCGATGTTGCTGGCGCCGGACGAGAGCCTTGAGCTGCCGTCGACCTCGCATATCTCGATCGTGGACAGCCACGGTAACGCGCTGTCGATGACGACAACCATCGAGAACGGGTTCGGATCGCGGCTGTTCGTACGGGGGTTCCTGCTGAACAATGAGCTTACCGATTTCTCGTTCCGCACCCATGCTGATGGACGACCCATCGCCAACCGGCTGGAGCCGGGCAAGCGACCGCGGTCCTCGATGGCCCCGACCATCGTGATGACGGCTGGCGCGCCGTCGCTGGTGATCGGATCGCCGGGTGGCAGCCGGATCATCGGCTACGTCGCACAGGCGATCATCGCGCATGTCGATTGGAACATGGACGTGCAACAGGCCGTGGCGATGCCGCACCTGGTCAACCGCTTTGGACCGTTCGACATCGAGGCAGGCACATCGGCGGCAGATCTGGAAACCGCGTTGACGGAGCTGGGGTTCGAGGTCAGCGTGCAAGGGTTGAATTCCGGCCTGCACGCCATCGCTGTGGGTGATGTCCTGACCGGCGGCGCAGATCCGCGCCGCGAAGGCATTGCGCTTGGCGAATGATCTGCCAAAGGAAACGGGATCGGCGGACAGCATTGCTCGCCGGTCCTTTCGATCAAGCTGGTGACTGTCTGCAGGAACCAGATCACGCCGAACAAGGTTTCTGAGACATGTCCGACACTCCTCTTTTGCTGGCCGTTCTGATCGACGCGGACAACACGTCTCCGAAATACACATCGGCGATTTTCGACGAGATCGCATCGCTTGGCGAAGCAAGCGTGCGGCGCTGTTACGGCGACTTCTCAAGCCAGCAGATGTCGGGCTGGTCCAAGGTGCAGGCGGAGTTCGGGCTTGTCCCGCACCACCAGCCCGCAAACACCGTCGGCAAGAACGCCAGCGACATCGCGCTGGTTATCGACGCGATGGACCTCATGCATACGGGACGGTTCGGTGGGTTTGTGCTGGTCAGTTCCGACAGCGATTTCACCCGTCTGGCGCAGCGACTGCGCGAACAGGGGCTCGAGGTGTACGGGATGGGCATGCAGAAAACGCCCGAGGCCTTCCGCCGGGCCTGCAAGCGGTTCATCTTCCTCGAAAACCTGGAAGGCGGCCCGGAGTCGGACAGCGCGGCGGCCAAACCCACGCCCAAGGGCAACCTGAACGAGGCGCGCAATCTGATCCTCAAAGCGATGGACGCGATCGACCAGGACGACGAATGGTATCGGCTCGGGCAGTTGGGCCAGAACATCGTGTCGGCCAATCCCGATTTCGACACCCGCACCTATGGCAAGCGCAAGCTGAGCGATCTGGTTGCGGACATGAAGGTGCTCGAAGTCAAGCGCGGGTCCAACAACCAGCTCATGGTCCGACGCCGGGACTGACGTGCATTTCCCGGTTTTCCCAAACCGCGAAGAACACGCATTGCGGATTTGACAGCATCATGCCATCCTCAATCCGGGGACGAGGGGTTTCTGCGTTCTGCGCGTTGGAGACCTGACTATGCTGATTATCGACACACCGATCGTGGTGCGTGCTATCGACGACGATATGCGCGGACAAGACAAACGGTTATCCGACGCATCGCTGCTTGTCATGGCACAAGAGGTGATCACACGGCTGTCGCATATCTCGCGTCAGGCGAATGCGGACCTCAGCGAGGTCGATCTGGACGCGTTCTGCATTGCACTTGTCGAACCAACCGCAGAAGACGCCAAGCGCATCATCCTGCGTGCGCATGAGCGCGGGGCCAGCCACCAGAAACTGTGCCTGTCCTACATTGCCGCCGCCGCGTACAGGTTGGGCGAATGGTGGGAACAGGACATCATCCATTTCAGCGATGTGGCCATTGCGGCGGGCCGGATGCTCCACATGCTGCGCGACCTGCGAATCGCCACGCCACATATTCCCGTCCGGGGGCACCGCGAGGCGCTGTTTGCAACGGTACCCGGCGAACAGCATGTGCTGGGCGTGACGATGGCGGCAGAGGTTCTCCGCGGCAAGGGATGGCATATCGATCTGCAGGTCGGGCGGAGTGAGACCGAACTGTGCAAGATCGCGCATGACGGCGGCTATCCAATTATCGGCCTGTCCGCCTCGGGCGCAGCCCGCGTGCGCGCGCTGGCACGCACCATTGTCGAATTGCGAATCGCCGCGCCCAGGTCTCTGATCTTTATCAGTGGAAATATCGTGCAGATTGAAAAGGACATCGCGATCCGGACCGGGGCCGATGCGGCGGCGTCATCGATGGATCATGCCTTGGAAACGCTCGAGTCGCTGTATCAGGCCGTCATGGGCGCCGCGTCCTCGGCTCCGTAACGCGCCAGAAACGTCGTGACAGCCCCGTCGATCACCCGCGCCTTTTCAGCTTCGGACACGGTGCGAATGATGCCGAACACAAGCTTGGGCCAGAGATCTGCCTTGCACAGTTCGGCGAACTGATCTGCCGCCAAGTCGAAATCGGCAATCCGAAGTTCGTTGCGGTTGGCCGCCTCCCGCAGGTAATTCACCACCGCAGTCCGCATGATCATCGGGCCGGAATGATAGAATTCCTGACCCAGTTGCGGGAAGCGATCCGCCTCGGCGACACAGATACGAAAGATCCGCTGGCCCATCTCGGAATAGATGAAACCCAGGAACTGCTGTGCGACGCGCGACAGCACCTCGCGCGGAGGACGGGAGCTGTCGATGTTCTCGATCGACGTCTGGGCCTGTTCCTTGCACTGGCGCGTTGCGACCTCCATGAACAGAAGTCGCTTGTCAGGGAAATAGCTGTAGAGCGTGGCCTTCGACACGCCTGCCGCGCGGGCGATGTCATCGACGCTTGCCCCTTCGAAGCCATCCCGCAGGAACACTTCCCGCGCGCCTTCGACCACCTGATCGAACTTTCGGCCTTTGCGAATTTGCGCCTGCGCGGTTGCCATTCTTATCCCTTATGTCGCGTTCAGAATCTAAACAGATCGGTTTAGTCTCGCAAGTAGGGATGTGTGGTGCGCCTTTCGGAATACAACCCGCCTGCCGCCAAGGCACATGTGACCCCAAGACGACTTAAGGAATGTCTCATGCGATTTACATTCAACCGACGCCGTTTCTCTGACCTGTCAGAACAGGAAATCCTCGCGCTGGCGATTTCATCCGAGGAAGACGATGCACGGATCTACCGGTCCTACGCTGAGCGGTTGCGCGGCGAGTACCCGGCCACCGCGGCGATCTTTGACGGCATGGCAGCAGAAGAGGACGGGCATCGCATACGTCTTGTCGAGCTCCATCGCGACCGGTTCGGAGACGTGATCCCACTGATCCGCCGGGAACACGTGGCGGGTTATTATGCACGCCGCCCCGTCTGGCTGGTCGAGAACCTCGGGATCGACCGCATCCGCGCCGAAGCCGAAGCAATGGAACGCGAGGCGGAGCGGTTCTACCTTGCTGCAGCCAAGCGGACGACCGATGCGGCGACGCGAAAGCTGCTCGGAGATCTGGCGGCAGCCGAGGCGGGTCACCAGAACACTGCGGAAAAACTCGAGCAAGACCACCTGACAGAGGATAGCCGCAGCAGCGAAGAAGAGAACGCCCGACGTCGGTTCATTCTGACATGGGTGCAACCTGGGCTGGCCGGTCTGATGGACGGATCGGTGTCGACGCTGGCGCCGATCTTTGCCACGGCCTTTGCCACGCAGGACACCTGGACCACATTTCTGGTCGGTCTCGCCGCATCGGTCGGGGCGGGAATCTCCATGGGGTTTACCGAGGCCGCGTCGGATGACGGGCAATTGTCGGGCCGCGGATCGCCGATCAAGCGCGGATTTGCGTCGGGCATCATGACAACGGTCGGCGGCTTGGGCCACGCCCTGCCCTACCTGATTCCGGATTTCTGGACCGCGACGATCACGGCGTTTGTCGTCGTCTTCATTGAACTCTGGGCGATTGCGTGGATCCAGAACCGGTACATGGAGACGCCGTTCTTTCGCGCCGCCTTCCAGGTGGTTCTGGGCGGTGCCCTTGTCTTTGCCGCCGGTGTTCTGATCGGCAGCGGATAAGCGATCCGCCGAACAAAAAACCCGGGCGCGAACGCCCGGGCAGTTGGTCACTAAAGACTGAAAGGAAGGAGGAGATCAGCCTTTGGAGAATTCGGGATAGGCCTCCATGCCCAGTTCCGCCATGTCGAGACCGTTGATCTCGTCTTCTTCGCTGACGCGAATGCCCATGGTGGCCTTGAGGATGCTCCAGAGGATCAGCGCACCGACGAAGGTGAAGACACCGTAGGCCGCGATACCGATCAGCTGGGTGATCAGGTTTGCCTCACCGTAGAAGATCACGGCGATCGTGCCCCAGATGCCTGCGAAGAGGTGGACCGGGATGGCACCGACAACGTCGTCGATCTTGAGCTTGTCGAGGAACGGCACGGCAAAGACCACGATCACACCACCGACAGCACCGATCCACAGCGCGCCGAAGAGCGTGGGAGCAAGCGGTTCAGCCGTGATCGACACGAGGCCCGCCAGCGCACCGTTGAGAACCATGGTCAGGTCGACTTTCTTGTACATCACCTGCGTCATGATCAGCGCAGCCACCGCACCGGCCGCAGCCGCCATGTTGGTGTTTGCAAAGATGCGCGACACATCGGACACGTCGCCCACGGTGCCCATCGCAAGCTGCGAGCCACCGTTGAAGCCGAACCAACCAAGCCACAGGATGAACGTACCAAGTGTTGCGAGCGCCAGGTTGGAGCCCGGGATCGGATTAACACGTCCATCCTTGTACTTGCCGATACGCGGCCCGAGGATGATGACACCGGCCAGAGCGGCCCAGCCACCCACGGAGTGCACAACGGTCGAACCGGCGAAATCGGAGAAGCCCATTTCCGACAGCCAGCCGCCGCCCCACTGCCAGGAACCGGAGATCGGGTACATGACGCCGGTCAGAAGGATCACGAACACGAGGAACGGCCACAGCTTGATGCGCTCAGCCACGGCACCAGAAACGATGGATGCGGTTGCAGCAACGAAGACCAGCTGGAAGAAGAAGTCGGAACCGATGGACGCATAATCCAGCGCTGCGTCAGCAGCGGCAACACCCACCGGATCAAGCACGGTCTGGCTGAAGAAAGGACCAACCCAGCCGCCGATGATCCAGCCATCACCCGGATACATCAGGTTGAAGCCGATGAGCCAGTACATGATCGCTGCAAAGGAAAAGAGCGCGATGTTCTTGGTCAGCTGCATCGCAACGTTCTTGGAGCGCACGAGGCCCGCTTCGAGCATCGCAAAGCCTGCGGCCATGAAGAACACGAGGAAGCCTGCCATCAGGAACAGCAAGGTTGTTAAGATATATGGACCGACTTCGTCCATAGTCGGCGCGGCGGCCTCAGCTTCCTGAGCCATGCCCATGACCGGCAACGCGATCAGCGCGGCGGCGGGCAGGAGTGTCTTGAGTAGTTTCATCTGTATGTGTCCCCTAATCTCTGTCACAGCGCCGGTTCAGAGCGCATCCCCATTGGTTTCGCCTGTGCGCACGCGGATCGCCTGCTGCGCATCGAGTACGAAAATCTTGCCGTCGCCGATCTTGCCGGTCCGGGCTGTCTTGGTGATGGTTTCGATCACCTGATCTGCCATGTCGGCGGCGACCACGATTTCGAGTTTGATTTTCGGCACGAAGTTCACGGCATATTCCGCGCCACGGTAAATCTCGGTATGGCCCGACTGTGAGCCGAACCCCTTGATCTCGGTTACCATCATGCCGCGGACGCCAATGTCTGTGAGCGCCTCGCGGACTTCTTCAAGCTTGAACGGCTTGATCGTCGCTATGATGAACTTCACCTCGGTCCCTTTCCCTTGCAGGTCGATCTTGTTTGCAAGCGCAGAAAAGAGGCACAAAGGAGGGTAAGGGAAGGTCTGGGACCGGGAGGATCAGATCGCGCACCGTTAAAATGCACAAATTTTGCACAATATTATAAGTTTGATGCTTTTTTGTGCGATTAAAAAACAAGGTAACGTCTTCTTGAGCGGTCCACATCGACGGTAAAAGTCATTAAATTGATAAAAAAGAGCAGCATTACAGGCGGGCGCCATGACTGATTCACGACGCGGGAAAAACCGTCTGGTTGCGGACCGACGATATCCCAAGACAAAGACCCAGGCATCCAAGCCACGCAAACCGGCGCCCGCCAAGCGCAAGACGCGGCGCGCCACGGCAAAGCGCGGCGGGATCATAGGTTTCTTCACCGGCATCATCGGCTGGGTCTTCAGGTTCTTCCTGCGCCTGTTCATCCGCGCCGGGATCGTTGCGGGCCTGATCCTCGCGGCCTTTGTCGGCTACGAATACTCGACCCTGCCCGAGGTGTCCGAGGTGCTGGACGGGCGCGCGCGCGGGTCGGTGCAGCTTCTGGACCGGGACGGCGTTGCCTTTGCCTGGCGCGGAGACCAGTTCGGTGGAGCGGTAACGGCGGAGACGGTGTCGCCGCATCTCAAAAACGCGGTGATCGCCACGGAAGACCAACGGTTCTACAGGCATCTCGGTATTTCCCCGCGCGGCGTTGCGTCTGCCATCAGGATCAACCTGTCCGAAGGGCGCGGGCCCTTGTCCGGGCATGGCGGATCGACAATCACGCAGCAGACAGCAAAACTGCTGTGCCTTGGCGTGACCTACGAGCCGAGCGACTGGAAGACCGAGGCGGAATATGTCGCCGATTGCCGTCGCGGGTCGGTCTACCGAAAGGCCAAAGAGGCGGTCTATGCGATCGCCATGGAGATCAAATACTCCAAGGACGAGATCCTCTCGATCTACCTGAACCGCGCCTACATGGGCGGCGGTGCGTTTGGCGCTGCAGCAGCCGCGGAACGGTATTTCTCGAAACCGGCCTCTGCCCTGACACCACAGGAAAGCGCGATGATCGCCGGGCTTCTGACAGCACCGTCACGCCTTGCACCAACCTCGAACATCGAACGGTCACAGGCCCGCGCCGCCACCGTGCTGCGCCTGATGAACGAACAGGGCTACCTGACCGACGCAGAAACCCGCGCCGCACAGGCCAACCCCGCCACTCTGTCCGAAAAGGCCAACACCCAGCGAGGTCGGTGGTTTGCCGATTGGGTGATGCAATCCGGCCCCGACTATTTTACCCGCGACACCACCGAAGACGTGATCATCTCGACCACGCTGGACCAGCGCATCCAGAAAGCAGCCGAAGACGCCATCAAGACCATCTTTGCGAACAAGGTCCGCGAAGGCTCCGAGGCGCAGGCGGCGATAGTGGTCATGTCCGCCGATGGCGCAGTGCGCGGGATGGTGGGCGGGCTCTCGGGTGAATTCAACCGCGCGTCACAGGCCAAGCGTCAGACCGGATCGGCCTTCAAACCCTTCGTCTACGCCACGGCACTTGAACTGGGCTACAGCCCCTATGACCGGGTGGAGGATGAACCGTTCTGCATGAACATCGCAGGGTCAGGCCGCTGGTGCCCCGAGAACTATTCCAACGACTATTCCGGATCGGTCACGCTGGTCGATGCGCTGGCCAAAAGCCTCAACATCCCCGCGGTAAAGGTGTCGGAGTCTGTTGGGCGCGATCTCGTGCGCAAGGTCTCCGAGGATTTCGGCATCCAAAGCTCCCTGACCGACACACCCGCACTTGCCCTTGGCGCGTCCGAGGCGTCGCTGCTGGAGATGACCGGCGCCTATGCGGGCATCCTGAACGGTGGATCTTCGGTCACGCCCTACGGCCTGCGCGAATTGCGGCTGGTCGGGGAAGACCAGGCGATGATGGGCGCGGGCGGCGGCATCGGGGAACGGGTCATCAACGAGGAGGCGGCGCGCCAGCTGATCTGGATGATGGAAAAGGTCGTGACCCAAGGCACCGGGGGGCGGGCGAAACTGCCGGATCGTCAGGTCGCGGGCAAGACCGGAACCTCGCAAGAGGCGCGGGATGCGTGGTTCATCGGGTTTACGGCGGATTACGTCACGGGCGTCTGGATGGGCTATGACGACAACACGCCGCTGGCGGGCGTCACCGGAAGCGGCCTGCCAGCAGAGATCTGGCACGAAGCAATGCTGCGCATTCACCAAGGACTGCCGGTGCGCCCCTTGCCGATGATCGAACCCACGCCGCCGCGACAGGTCGCGCAACCACAGCCCCAGCAGCAGCAACCGGCTCAACCGGACTCGCAGGGCGGCAACGCGCTCGAGAACGCCCTGAACCAGCTTTTGCGCGACATCCTCGGTCAGAACTGACCGGGGTTTTTCGCGCGCAAACGCCGCCTCTTTTCCCTTCCCATTTCACTCCGCGCGCAATAGCGTCCCGCTAATTGAACAGGGGAGACACCATGACCAACGCCATCGAAGCCCGCCTTGCAGAGCTTGGCCTGACCTTGCCAGATGCGCCTGCACCGGCCGCAAATTACGTGCCTTTCGTGCAGACCGGCGCGCAGATCTATGTCTCGGGCCAGTTGCCGACCGGTCCCGACGGGCTGATCAAGGGCAAGCTGGGCGATGATCTGGACGCAGAGGCCGGTGCCGAAGCCGCAAAGTACTGCGCCCTTGCGCTTCTGTCCCAAGCGCGCAAGGCGGCGGGTGGCGATCTGAGCCGGGTGCGCGTGGTCAAGCTGGTGGGCTTTGTGAACTCCACCGCTGATTTCGGCGACCAGCCCAAGGTTGTGAACGGCGCGTCGGACCTGATGGTCAACGTGCTGGGCGAAAACGGGCGACATGCACGCTCGGCCGTGTCCGCCGCATCCCTGCCGTTCGGCGTCGCGGTCGAGGTCGAAGGGATCTTCGAACTTCTATGACACGGTTGCCGTCCGGTTTCCTGACGCGCCCGATTGCGCATCGCGGGTATCACAATAAGGCCGAAGGGGTTGTCGAAAACAGCCTTTCGGCCTTTGCCGCAGCAGTTGCAGCGCACTATCCGATCGAACTGGACCTGCAATTGTCCCGCGATGGCGTGGCGATGGTGTTTCACGATGACACGCTGGACCGGCTGACATCCGAAACCGGCCCTGTCCGCGCCCGCGATTGCGCAGAACTGGAAACGATGGTGCTCAAGGGCGGGTCTGACCGGATCGCCACCCTTTCCACCGTTCTGCAACAGGTGAACGGGGCCGTGCCGCTGCTGATCGAACTCAAGGACCAGCATGGCGCGATGGGCGAAACCGATGGCGCGCTGGAAACGGCAACGCTGCGCGCGCTTGACGACTACGCTGGCCCTGTCGCGCTGATGTCGTTCAATCCGCATATGGTCGCCAAGGTGGCAGAGCTGTCTCCGGACACACCACGCGGTCTGATCGGGTGTGCGTGGCGCAAGATCGACGAACCGCATGTGTCCGTGGACCGGCGCGCAGAATTGGCGACGATCCCCGATTTCGACCGGGTCGGCGCGGATTTCCTCAGCCATGATCACACCAATCTGGACTCAGCGCGGGTCGAGCAACTCAAGTCCCGTGGCGTTCCGATTCTCTGCTGGACCATTCGCAGCCCGGAGCAGGAACAGCAGGCGCGCCGCATCGCCGATAACATCACCTTCGAAAATTACGCGGCTTGATCCTCGGCTAAAGCAAACCAAGTAAACCTGCGTAAACAAGGAACGGACATGTCCGACCCAACCGACGCGCCCACAATCGCCATCTCCATGCACGGCTCCCTGTCGCAGATCGCGCCAGAGACGTGGGACGCCTGCGCCTGCCCAGAGGTTGCGGATGGCGGGCGGCCCCATGACCCCTTCACCACCTACAGGTTCCTCAAGGCCTTTGAGGACAGTCGCTCCGTCGGCGCAGGCACCGGCTGGGACCCGCGTTACATGACCGCCGAAATGGACGGCCAGATCATCGCCTGTGCACCACTTTACGCCAAAAGCCACAGCCAGGGCGAATACATCTTCGACCACAACTGGGCCCATGCCTGGGAACGCGCGGGTGGGCGCTACTATCCCAAATTGCAGATTGCCGTACCCTTCACGCCCGCCACCGGACGCCGGTTTCTGACCCGTCCGGGGTTCGAGGTCGAAGGCATCAGCGCACTGGTGCAGGGCGCTGTTCAGGTGGCTTCCGAGAACCAGTTGTCCTCGCTGCACATCACCTTCTGCACCGAAGCCGAGGCGATTGCCGGTGAACAGGTCGGCCTCCTGCGGCGGCGCACCCAGCAATACCATTGGGATAACCGGGGCTACGCGGATTTCGATGGCTTCCTTGGCGACCTGAGTTCCCGCAAGCGCAAGACCATCCGCAAGGAACGCGAACGCGCTCAGTCCTTCGGCGGCACCATCCATCATTTCACCGGAGACCAGATCAAGCCCGACCACTGGGATGCGTTCTGGGAGTTCTACCAGGACACCGGCGCGCGCAAATGGGGCACGCCCTATCTCACGCGCAAGTTCTTCGACATCGCGCAGGAGCGGCTGCGCGACGACATCCTGCTGGTGCTGGCCGAACGCGATGGCGCATGGGTCGCCGGGGCGCTGAACGTGATCGGGCGCGACACGCTCTATGGCCGTTACTGGGGCTGCACCGAAGACCATCCCTGCCTGCATTTCGAACTGTGCTACTATCAAGCCATGGATTACGCGATTGCGCATGGCCTTTCGCGCGTGGAGGCAGGCGCACAGGGGGAACACAAACTGGCCCGCGGATATCTGCCGGTTTACACCCATTCGCTGCACTGGATCCGCGACCCCGGTTTCACCGAGGCCATCGCGCGTTATCTTGAGGCAGAGGCAGAGGCCGTGGATCAGGACATCGAAGTCCTCACCAGCTACGGCCCCTTCCGCAAAGTCACCACGGAGGACGAACAATGACCGAAAAGCTATCCGACACAGCCCGCAAGACCGTTCTGGACCCGCTGCTGGAGGCCGGATGGACGCTTCTCGAAGAGCGCGATGCGATATCGAAAACATACAAGTTCGAGGATTTCACCGAGGCGTTCGCTTGGATGACCCGCGCCGCGATGTGGGCGGAAAAATGGAACCATCACCCGGAATGGTCCAACGTCTATAACAGCGTCGAAGTTACGTTGACGACGCATGACGTCGACGGTCTGTCTTCGCTCGATGCAAAACTCGCGCGCAAGCTTGACGCGCTTTGATCACGCGCTGATCTGGCGCAGTGAGGGCCCTTCCGTGGGCCCTTTTCTTTGCCGTTCCCATTGGACCGCGCTTGGCCTAACCTGCGCGCAATGCTGGGCTATATCGTCAAACGACTGGTCTCCCTTGCCATCAGCCTGATCGTGGCCTCGGTGGTCATTTTTGTCGTTGTCGAAGTGGCCCCCGGCGATCCGGCAAGCTTCATGCTGGGCCTCAACGCGCAGCCCGACACGGTTGCGGCGCTGCGTGCGGAACTCGGCCTCGATCAGTCCAAAGTCGAACGCTATCTGAGTTGGGTCGGCGGAATGCTGACCGGCGATTTCGGGACCTCATACACTTATCGCACGCCGGTCTCGCAGATGATCGCCGACCGAATGTGGGTGTCGCTGCCGCTGGCGCTGTTTGCGCTGACGCTGTCGACGCTGATCGCCTTCCCGGCGGGCATCTTCGCTGCCGCACGACGGGGCGCTCCGGGTGATCTGGCGGTGACGGGGGCGACACAGCTTGGCGTTGCGATCCCGAATTTCTGGTTCGCCATGATGCTGGTCCTGATCTTTGCCATCAATCTGCGCTGGTTCAACGCGGGCGGCTTTCCCGGTTGGGATGCCGGTTTCTGGGCCGGGATGAAGGCACTGACCCTGCCTGCAATCGCCTTGGCCCTGCCACAAGCGGCGATCCTGACCCGTGTGATGCGGTCTTCCCTGCTCGACATTCTGGGCGAGGATTTCATGCGCACCGCGCGCGCCAAGGGGCTCACGGCGCGGCAGGCTCTTTGGCGGCACGGGCTGCGCAATGCGCTGATCCCGGTGCTGACCATCATCGGGCTGCAATTCGCCTTCCTGCTGGCAGGGGCCATCATCATTGAGCAAGTGTTCTTTCTGCCCGGTCTCGGGCGGTTGATCTTTCAGGCCATCACCCAGCGCGACCTGATCGTGGTGGAATCCGTGGTGATGCTGTTGGTCTTTGCGGTGATCATGGTGAATTTCCTTGTCGATCTGGCCTATGCCGCCGTTGACCCCCGGCTGAGAACCCGCACATGAGCCGCAACCTTGTCCTTGGCGGGTTGCTGACCAGCGTCTTCGTTATCGCGGCGCTTCTGTCCTTCGTCTGGACGCCCGACAGCGTCGAGGCGATGAACATCGCGGGTCGCCTGAAACCGCCAAGCGCCGACAACCTGCTTGGCACCGACCATTTCGGGCGCGACATCCTGTCGATGCTCATGGTTGGTGCGCGCACCTCGATTGCCGTGGCATTGGTGGCGGTGGGTATCGGAATGGGCCTTGGCGTGCCTCTGGGCCTTGCCGCAGCCGCGCGACGCGGAGGAATGCTGGACGAGGTGATCATGCGCATGAACGACCTGATCTTCGCCTTCCCGTCACTGGTCATCGCCATCCTCATCACCGCCGTCTTCGGCCCCTCGGCCACCAATGCCATCATCGCCATCGGCATCTTCAATATCCCCGTTTTCGCCCGCATCACACGCGGTGCAGCGCTCAGCCTGTGGAAGCGCGAGTTCATCATGGCGGCGCAGGTGGCGGGCAAGACTCGCACCCGCATCAGCGTCGAGCATATCCTGCCCAATGTCGCCAACCTGCTGATTGTGCAGGGCACCATCCAGTTCAGCCTTGGCATCCTTGCCGAAGCGGGGCTGAGCTATGTTGGCCTTGGCGCACAGCCCCCGATCCCGAGCTGGGGGCGCATGTTGGCCGATGCACAGACCATGGTGGCGCTCGCCCCGCATGTGGCGCTGATCCCCGGTCTGACCATCGTGGCGATGGTTCTGGGCCTGAACCTGTTGGGCGACGGGCTGCGAGACGCGCTTGATCCGCGCCTCAAGGTGGTGCGTGCATGAGCCTTTTGAGCATTGAGAATCTGTCCCTTGCGATAAACGGCACGCCGATCCTGCACGGGATCTCGTTAAGGATAGGTGAAGGCGAAATCACCGCGCTGACCGGCGAAAGCGGATCGGGCAAATCCATGACTGCCTTTGCAACGATTGGCCTGTTGCCGAAAGGCACCACGACCAGCGGCGCGATCCGGTTTGATGGCACAGACCTGCTACAGCTGTCTGAGCCAAAGATGTGCAACCTGCGTGGCCGCGAGATCGGCATGGTCTTTCAGGAACCCATGACAGCGCTCAACCCGGTGCAGACCATCGGCGCGCAGGTGATGGAGACCATCCTGATCCACAGAGCGATGACGCGCGCCAAGGCGGAAGAGCGCACCCGCGAGGTTTTGGACCGCGTTGGCCTGCCCTCGGACCGCTTCCCGCTGTCACGCTATCCGCACGAACTCAGTGGCGGCCAACGGCAGCGCGTGGTCATCGCCATGGCCATCGCCTTGCGCCCCCGGCTGCTGATCGCGGACGAGCCGACCACCGCGCTGGACGTCACCTCACAGGCACAAATCCTCGACCTGCTGCGCGGCCTCGCCCGCGAACAGAATATGGCTCTGATGATGATCACCCATGACCTCGCCGTGGTCAGCGACATGGCCGACACGCTCAATGTCATGCGCAGCGGAGAGATCGTGGAGTCCGGCCCAACGCAGGAGGTGCTGCGCGACATGCGCCACCCCTACACAAGGCAACTCTTCGAAGCGTCGCGCCATCAGGCCGACCTCGGGGCTGCCAAGGCCGAGGCGCCGCTCCTATCGGTACAAAACGTCAGCCGCGACTATCCCCTTCCCCGCAAAACGCCCTTCGGCCCCCGCCCGTTGTTCCGGGCTGTCAAAGCAGTCAGCTTCGAGATCAAACGCGGCGAACGCGTCGGGCTGGTGGGCGAAAGCGGCTGTGGCAAATCCACCCTAACGCGCGCGATCCTCGGGCTGGAGCCAACCCAGCAAGGCCAGATCACCCTTGACGGCGACCCGGTGTGGCAGGACGGCCACCCGAACCTGAAAGTCCGGCACAAGATGCAGGTGGTGTTCCAGGATCCCTATGGCAGCTTTAACCCCCGCCACCGCGTTGCCCGCCTGATCACCGAACCTTTCCACCTCTTGCCCGACCCTCCCAAGGGCACTGCCCGCGATGCCGCCATCGCCGAGGCCCTCACCGCTGTCGGCCTGAAACCCGAAGATGCCGACCGCCACATCCACGCCTTTTCCGGCGGCCAGCGCCAGCGCATCGCCATCGCCCGCGCGCTCATCATCAAGCCCGACCTGATCGTCTTCGACGAGGCAGTCTCGGCCCTCGACGTGCGCGTGCGGGCACAGATCCTCGACCTGATGGCCGACCTCAGCCGCGCCTATGGCCTGACCTATCTCTTCATCAGCCACGACCTGAGCGTCGTGCGGTCGATCACCGACCGCGTGATGGTGATGCGCGCGGGCGAGATCGTCGAGGACCGTCCGACAGCCGATATCTTCGCGGCCCCCGAACATCCCTATACCCGCACGCTCATGGATGCCGCGCCGCAGCTGCCCATTGTCCCGGAGGCCCAAGATGCTCCCCACCCTGCCCTTTGATCCCAGCCATATCCTGATCGGCGGCACGTGGCGCGATACGTCTGACACGCTGCCCCTCATCAACCCCTCTGATGGCAGCACCCTGTGCCAGATCGCCCGCAGCACGGATACGGATGTCGATGCAGCCGTCACCGCCGCCCAGACCGCGCTTGACGGTCCTTGGGGCAAGATGAGCGCGCTGGAGCGCGGCCGCTGCCTCACCCGGCTCGGCCAGCTTGTGCTGGACCATACCGACCTGCTCACGACACTCGAAACGCTGGACGTGGGCAAACCGGTCACCCAGGCCCGTGCCGATGCCATCGCCCTTGCGCGCTACTGCGAATTCTACGGCGGTGCTGCGGACAAGGTGTATGGGCAAACCATCCCCTATCTCGACGGCTACACCGTCTACACCCTGCGCGAACCGCATGGCGTGACAGGCCATATCGTGCCCTGGAACTATCCGATGCAGATCATCGGCCGCTCGGTCGGGGCAGCGCTTGGCATGGGCAATGCCTGCGTTCTGAAACCCGCCGAAGATGCCTGTCTCACCGCGCTGATGTTCGCGCATCTGGCCAACGCGGCGGGCTTTCCCGACGGCGCGCTGAACGTGGTCCCCGGCTTGGGGTCCGAAGCGGGTGCCGCGCTGGCCCGCCATCCCGGTGTGCACCACCTGAGCTTCACTGGCTCCGTCGAAACCGGCAAGACGATCCAGACGCTTGCCGCGCAAAACGTGGTTCCCGTCACGCTCGAGCTTGGCGGCAAATCCCCACAGATCGTGTTCGACGATGCCGATCTGGACGACGCGCTGCCGTTCCTTGTCAATGCAGGCCTTCAGAACGCGGGCCAGACCTGCTCCGCTGCCTCACGCATTTTGATCCAGCGAAGCGTTTACGAAACGGTCGCCCGCCGCATGGCCGACGCCTACCGCGCCAAGACCATCGGACCGGCCAGCAGCGACCCAGATATCGGTCCACTGATCTCTGTCAAACAGAAGGCCCGCTTCGAAAGCCTGCTCCAAGCGGCCCACGATCTGCCCTGCATTGCCGAAACCCCGATGCCGGACGACCTGCCCCCAGGGGGCGCCTATGTGCAACCGCGCCTCTACGGCCCTGTGCCCCCGGATCACGCACTGGCGCAGGACGAGCTTTTCGGCCCGGTGCAGGTGCTGATCCCCTTCGACACCGAAGACGAGGCCATCCAGATCGCCAACGGAACGATCTACGGCCTTGTCGCCGGCGTCTGGACCGCCAATGGCGCGCGCCAGATGCGGCTGGCCAAGGCGCTGAAAACCGGGCAGGTTTTCCTCAACAATTACGGCGCGGGCGGCGGTGTCGAACTGCCGTTCGGCGGGGTCGGCAAATCCGGCCATGGCCGCGAAAAAGGGTTCGAGGCGCTCTACGGCTTCTCGACCGTCAAAACCGTCGCCGCAAAACACGGATAAACCGGGAGGAAAAACATGAGGCTCAACGGCAAAACCGCCATCGTCACCGGAGCGGCATCCGGCTTTGGCGCAGGCATCGCGCGCAAATTCGCCGCCGAAGGCGCGACCGTGATGGTGGTCGATCTGAACACCGCCGCCGCCCAAGCAATTGCTTCAGAGATCAACGGCCACGCCCACACCGCCGATGTGTCGAACGGCGATCAGGTGGCCGACATGATCGAAACGGCGATCCGCGAGATGGGCCATGTCGATATCATGGTCAATAACGCGGGCATTACCCATCTCCCCGCCCCGATGGAAGACATCACCGAAGACGATTTCGACCGCGTCTTCGCCGTGAACTGCAAATCCGTCTATCTCAGCGCCCGCAGCCTTGTCCCACATTTCAAGCACCGCAGGTCAGGAAACATCCTCAACATCGCCTCCACCGCCGGGGTGTCACCGCGCCCGCGCCTCAACTGGTACAACGCCTCCAAGGGCTGGATGATCACAGCAACGCGCACCATGGCGGTCGAACTCGCCCCCGACGGCATCCGCGTGAATGCACTCAACCCGGTGGCAGGCGAAACGCCGCTGCTCAAAAGCTTCATGGGTGAGGACACGCCAGAGATCCGTGCCAAGTTCCTGTCCACAATCCCGCTGGGCCGCTTTTCCCAACCCGAAGACCTTGGCAATGCCGCCGCCTTTCTTTGCTCGGACGAGGCCAGCATGATCACCGGCGTCTGCATGGAAGTGGACGGGGGCCGCTGCATATGATCCGGTCTTCTCTGGTTCAAAAATACCGCGGGGAGTGTGAGGGGCTGGCCCCTCACTCCGGCGCGACAAAAGGCGGGACGCTGGAATGACACCCGGTCCCCGCAACCTGATCACGGATGTCGCGGGCCTTGCGGTTGGCAACGCGCAGGACGACCGGCTTAAATCCGGCAGCACTGTCCTTTTGTCCGAAGACGGTCCCATGACCACCGGCTATGCCGTGATGGGCGGCGCGCCAGGCACGCGCGATACAGACCTGCTGGAGCCGGACAAGACCGTTCCCGGCGTCGATGCCATCGTGCTCTCGGGCGGATCGGCCTTTGGTCTGGCCGCGGCACAGGGCGTGATGGATGCGCTGGCCGAACAGGGGCGCGGGTTTCAGATCCATTCTGCCCGCGTGCCCATCGTGCCCGCCGCGATCATCTTCGATCTGCTGAACAATGGCGACAAGGGCTGGTCACAAAACCCCTATCCCGCGCTTGGCCGGGAGGCGCTGGCGCAAGCCCGCCACGACTTCACCCTTGGCACCATCGGTGCGGGCACCGGCGCGACCGAGGCGCAATTCAAAGGCGGGCTTGGCTCTGCGTCCCTGGTGTTGCCCGATGGCACCACAATCGGCGCACTGGTGGTGGTCAACGCGTTGGGAAGCGCGACAACACCATCCGGCACGCATTTCTGGGCCGCCCCTTTTGAAATCGGGGAGGAGTTCGGCGGGCTTGGGCCTGACACAGCAAAGGCCCTTCAACCGTTGCGCCCAAGCCGCAAAGCCGCCGCGATGGCGCAGCATGGCAACACGACCATCGGTATCGTTGCAACAGATTCCACACTCGACAAGGCGGCCTGCAAGCGGCTGGCGACCGCAGCGCATGACGGGTTTGCCCGCGCGCTGGTGCCGTCGCACACGCCTTATGACGGCGATCTGATCTTTGCCTCAAGCACCGCGCGGCGCGGTCCGCCGTCAGTGGAGGTGATGCCGATGCTGGGCCACTACGCGGCGGTCTGCATGGCCCGTGCCATTGCGCGCGCGGTCTGGGAAGCCACGCCGAGCGACGGGGACGCCCTGCCAACCTTTCGACAGGAGCGCGGGCAAAACTGATCAATCAGTTTTGCGAAATCCGTCAACGGACTTCACTCAACGCAGAATCGGCGGTTTCGCCGGATCAGCACCCGGAGCCAGCCGCTCCACCCGAACAGGTCGCTCAGGCTCGGGCAGATCGAACCGCAGCCCGACACGGGCAAGCTGGGCTGTCACCGGATCGCTGTCCCGCAGAAACACCACGTCGAGCGCCGCCGCCTCCAGCCCCGAGAACACCAGCGCCTCCTGAATGGCCCGCGCCAGGGCGCCTTCAGCTCCCGGCACAGCACCCGTGAATCCGATCAGGTGCCCGCGCACGCCGGTATCATACTTCACCTCGGCCAGATACCCGCGCCGGGCCAGACCGGTGGCGGTGCGCAGCTTGGCGTCGATCGCCTCCAGCAACCCGTCGGGCAGGCCACCGGGCGCGCGAAACTCCTCCGGGCGTGCTTCGGCCTCTGACGGGCCTTGCGCGACGGTCTCGGCCAGCCAATCCACGGCCTCCGACGGCAAAAGGATCGACGACGGTGCCACCTCGGGGTTCAGCGCGATGCCGATGCCCTGCCCAGCCAGCATGCCCACAACGGACCGGCCGGACAGCGCGGCGTAGGGCACGGCGCGCCCGGCAAAGCCGCTCAGCCGGTCCTCGGTGTCGAAGACCAACACGAAGCGGGCATCGCCCAGATCGAACAGCTCGGGCTCTGCCTGATCGCCCTCTGCCTCGCGCGCAAGCATCAGGAACAGTTCCGCCTCGGCCAGCCGGTCATAGAACCGCAGACGCGGCGCATCGGCGTCGGGTGCCGCCTCCATCGCGGCATGTGCGTGATCCAGCGAAGTTTCCAAAGTCATGCCATCACCTCCTGCACTCGCGTGCGCAACGCGGGCAAGACCTCGGCCTCGAACCACGGGTTTTTCTTCAGCCAAGCGGTATTGCGCCAGCTTGGATGCGGCAAGGGCAGAACGCCCGGCCAATGATCGCGCCAGTTGCGCACACTCTCCGTCACACCAGCCTTGGTGCCCAAGTGATACTTTTGCGCATAGCCGCCGACGACCAGCTTGAGCGGGACATCACCGACATGATCCAGCACGTCGGAATGCCAGGTCTGGCGACAGATCGCGGGAGGTGGCAGGTCGGACCCTGTCGCGTCATAGCCCGGAAAGCAGAAGCCCATGGGCACGATCGCCACGCGGGTCTGATCGTAGAACGCGTCCCGATCCAGCCCCAGCCAGTCGCGCAGCCGGTCGCCCGAAGGGTCATCGAACGGAATGCGGCTGGTATGGGCGCGCATCCCCGGCGCCTGAGAACAGATCATGAGCCGCGCGCCGGGGCGAAACCAGACCACCGGTTTCGGCCTGTGACGGGTGGCAGTGGCGGCAAAGCGGTCTGCGCAGAGTGTGCAGTTGAAAAGGCGGTCCTGTACGGTCATCAGTCAGATGTAATGTGCCGCGACTCAGATCAAAGATGCGGGCACGATCAGACGGGTTTCGTAGCGGATCAATTGCGCGATCCGCAGCAGGTGATCGGGGCGAAACGCGACGCAGCCTTCAGTGGGATAGCCGGGCCTGCGCCAGCGGTGCAGAAAGATCGCCGATCCCCGGCCCTTTTTCGCGCGCGGCCAGTTCCAGTCCGTCAGCAGCACGAGATCATAGAGCCGATCGCCCCGGCGCAGCGCCTCATGGCTGTGGGGATAAGGCGCGCGGACCATGAGGTTGTAATCCTCGTGGGTCGGATCGTCGGACCACAGGTCACCGGGCCGAATGGGCACCGCCCAATCGGTCGGCCGCGCCAAGCGGTCGGGCCGATAGAGCAGACCGACGATCCGGTGCACACCGACGGGCGTTGCACCATCCCCCTCGCGCTTGTCGGCGCGGACGCCGCCTTTGCCGATGCTACAGGGCCACATCCGCCCCATGAAGCGCAGGCCCTGCCGCGTCAGGACCATGTCGGACCGTGTCACAGCAGATGCCCGGACTTGCGGGCCTTTGTGGCCAGATACCCGGTGTTGTGCGGGTTCTCGCCTACCTTCAGCGGCACGCGTTCGGAAACGGTGATGCCGTGCTTTTCCATCATCGTGATCTTTGCGGGGTTGTTGGTCATCAGCCGCACCGCGCCAAACCCCAGCTTGCGCAACAATTCGGCCCCGATGCGGAAATCACGCTCATCATCTTCGAATCCGAGGCGGTGATTGGCCTCGACCGTGTCAAAGCCCTGATCCTGCAACGCGTAGGCGCGCATCTTGTTGGCCAGACCGATGCCGCGCCCTTCCTGGTTGAGATAGAGCAGAACGCCCTCGCCCGAAGCCCCCATCGCCGCCAGGGCACCATTCAGTTGCGGGCCACAGTCGCATTTCAGGCTTCCCAGCAGATCCCCGGTGAAACAGGCGGAATGCAGGCGCGCCAGCACGGGCTTGGCGCGATCCGGGCGGCCGATCTCGATGGCGTAATGCTCTTCCGATCCGTCCTCGGGGCGAAACACATGCAACCGCGCGTTCTGCGCGGCGCTCAGCGGCACCCGGGCCGAGACGACGCTGTCAAAGACCACCGACGCCCCGAGCCTCGGCGCGGCGGCAACGGGATCGATCCGAGTCAGCGCATGCTCCGCCGCGAATGCCCGCGCGTCGGGCAGTGGCGCCACGATCACCGCGGGCAAAAGGCGGGCCGACTTGGCAAGGGTGACCGCCAGACGGTGCAGCGTCGGATCGCCTTCGCGGCGCGTGACCAGCGGACCCTTCATGGGATGCGACAGATCATCGGCGGGATCCGCGACCGCCTGGACCCAGCGCAGGGTCGCGTCTTTGGGCAGAGCGACCCGCGCAACATCGCCATCATAGGCCCGCGCCTTGAGCGTTGCGGCCCTGCGCCCCGTCAACACCAGATCGGCCTCAGCGCCCAGAGCGATCACATCCGCCAGCCGTTCGACGCCCAGGGATTCGACCGCCAGCACCAGAAGACCCTGCACACCGCCCAGCACGATCGGCACGCCCATGCGCAGATCCGACCGCGCACGGGCCAGCAGATCGGTGATGTCAGGCGCAAGTGTCATGAAATCCAACGCGTTCCAGAGAGGCCGATTGCAACAAAAGACCCCTATTTATGTAACAATTGGCCCCTGCATACACGAGGCCGTGAAACACTTGCAGCAATTCTTGTCCACGTGCAACGTCTTGACCATCTGTCTTGAAACCGACGGAGAGACAACACGATGGCACAGCTCAAGAATATCCTTCTGGTCGACGACGACGACGATCTGCGCGAGGCGTTGGCCGAACAGCTTGTGATGACCGAAGACTTCGAAGTGTTCGAAGCCGATTGCGGAACCGCCGCGATGGGGCGCGCGAAGGAACAGCTTTATGATCTCATCATCCTTGATGTCGGCCTTCCCGACACCGATGGCCGAGAGCTGTGCCGCCTGATGCGCAAGCAGGGGGTCAAGGCTCCGATCCTGATGCTGACCGGCCACGATTCGGACGCGGACACGATCCTGGGCCTCGATGCGGGTGCCAATGATTACGTGACAAAGCCCTTCAAGTTCCCGGTGCTTCTGGCCCGCATCCGCGCACAGCTGCGCCAGCATGAGCAATCCGAAGACGCGGTGTTCACGCTTGGGCCGTATACGTTCAAACCTTCGATGAAGCTCCTGATGACGGAAGACGACAAGAAAATTCGCCTGACCGAAAAAGAGACCAACATCCTCAAGTTCCTCTATCGCTCGACCGATGGTGTGGTCGCCCGCGACACGCTTCTGCATGAGGTCTGGGGCTACAATGCCGGCGTCACGACGCACACGCTGGAAACTCACATCTACCGCCTGCGACAGAAAATTGAACCAGATCCCTCCAACGCGCGTTTGCTGGTCACAGAGTCAGGTGGTTATCGCCTTGTGTCATGAGACCTTAGTCTATTTTGATCCAGATCAAAGAAACATGCGATGCACATCTTTTATCTGGAGCCTAACGGTTCCCGTCGCATATGCGGGTCATCATATGCACCTCCCTGTTGGACCTGGCCCCGGATTTGATCCGGGGTCTTTTTTTGTGGCGGCACTGCGTCTGCCTTTGCCTCAATAGAGCGTGATCCGGCCCACCGTCACATCCGCTTCGTAATCCGCGCCATAGGCGACGATGGCAAGGCTGTTCACCTGTGACGGATCGAAGGATTGCGGCATCCCGTCATGCGAGGCCATGAAGTCCTGAAACGGCAGCTTGATGGTCCGCCAGCCCTCGGCGGCAACAAAGGACGCCCGGTAGGAATACCAGACCCGTGACAAGTTGGGCGTCTTGAGAAAGACGAAATAGGTCTCGTCATTGCCGCGCACCTGCAATTGAAGCCCTTGCGCGGAACTTGGCCACGGATCGGAGAACCTGCGCCTGACCTGAATGAAGCCGCCATTGTTGTCGGTGCTCACAGTCCCCATCAGTCGGATTTGCGCATCGGGTCCAGCTCCGTTGATCTCGGCCCGGCCCGAAGACACACCGCCCATCACGCGGTCCGCGACGTAATCCCATCGTGTCCCGGCATCACCGGAAAAGTCGTCAAAAACCACGTCCGCCATCGCCTGCCCCGCCAGCATTGCTGCAAAGATCAGAGTTATCATCCGCATGTCCGGAGCCTAGCACAAAGCCGCAACGAAAAAAGGCGCCCCGGTCGGGACGCCTTTCAAACGTAACCTGATCAGCCGATTATTCGGCGTCTTCGGTCTTTTTCTCCGGCTCGACTTCTTCGCCAGTCGTTTGATCAACCATCTTCATTGCAAGGCGCACCTTGCCACGGTCGTCAAAGCCCAGAAGCTTGACATAGACTTCCTGACCTTCCTTGAGCACATCCGACGGATGGTTCAAGCGACGGTTCTCGATCTGGGACACGTGCACCAGGCCATCTCGCTTGCCGAAGAAGTTCACGAAGGCGCCGAAATCGACGATCTTCACGACCTTGCCCTTGTAGACCTGGCCCTCTTCCGGCTCTGCCACGATCGAGTAGATCATGTCATAGGCCGTCTTGATGGCTTCGCCGTTCGGGCTGGCGATCTTGATGATGCCTTCATCGTTGATGTCGACCTTGGCACCCGAGACTTCCACGATCTCGCGGATGACCTTACCGCCCGAGCCGATCACTTCACGGATCTTGTCGGTCGGGATCTGCATGGTCTCGATGCGCGGCGCGTGAACGCTGAATTCAGCGGCACCGGTCAGTGCCTTCGACATCTCGCCGAGGATATGCAGACGGCCTTCCTTGGCTTGCGCAAGGGCCTTCTTCATGATCTCGGGCGTGATGCCTGCGATCTTGATGTCCATCTGCAGCGACGTGATGCCGTTTTCCGTGCCGGCCACCTTGAAGTCCATGTCGCCAAGGTGATCTTCGTCACCCAGGATGTCGGTCAGAACCGCATACGATCCATCCTCTTCGAGGATCAGGCCCATTGCGACACCGGCCACCGCAGATTTGAGCGGAACGCCCGCATCCATCATCGACAGGGAGCCACCGCAGACCGACGCCATCGAGGACGAGCCGTTGGATTCCGTGATCTCGGACACGACACGCACGGTGTACGGGAAATCCGTCGCCGCAGGCAGAACCGCCTGAAGCGCGCGCCATGCAAGTTTGCCGTGACCAATCTCACGCCGTCCCGGAGGGCCAACGCGACCCGCTTCGCCAACCGAGTACGGCGGGAAGTTGTAGTGTAGCAGGAAGTTCGAGCGGTAGTTGCCGTGCAGCGCATCGATGATCTGCTCATCGTCGCCGGTGCCCAACGTGGTCACGACAAGACCTTGCGTTTCACCACGGGTGAACAGGGCAGAGCCGTGTGTGCGCGGCAGCAGGCCCGTTTGGCAGACGATATCACGCACCTTATCAAGCGCACGACCGTCGATCCGCTTGCCTGTCTTCACGACATCGCCGCGAAGCACGGAGGCTTCAAGCTTTTTCAACGCCGACCCAAGGTTCGGATCTTCGCGCTGCTCGTCGTTCAGCGCCTCGACGATCTCTTCCTTGGCCTTGGAAACGGCGCTGGTGCGCTCCTGCTTGTCCGTAATCGCATATGCGGCACGGATCTTGTCCTCACCATGCTTTTTCACGTCAGCATAGAGGATCGAATAATCCGGAGGCTGGAAATCGAACGGCTCTTTCGCGGCGTCTTCAGCCAGGTCAATGATCAGGTCGATCACCGGCTGTATCTGCTCGTGCGCAAAAGTCACGGCGCCCAGCATCTCGTCCTCGGTCAGCTCGTAAGCTTCCGATTCCACCATCATCACGGCGTCCTTGGTGCCCGCGACAACCAGATCGAGCCGCTGCTCGGGGTTGTTGCGCAGCTGGTCCATATCCTCGACTTCGGGGTTGAGGATGTATTCGCCATCGACATAGCCCACGCGGCAACCCGCGATCGGACCCATGAACGGCGCGCCCGAAATGGTCAGCGCCGCAGAGGCCGCGATCATCGCAACGATATCCGGGTCATTGACCAGATCGTGAGACAGGACGGTACACATGACCAGCACTTCGTTCTTGAAGCCCGGCACAAACAGCGGACGGATCGGACGGTCGATCAGGCGCGCGGTCAGCGTTTCCTTTTCGGTCGGACGTGCCTCGCGCTTGAAGAAGCCACCCGGCACTTTGCCGGCAGCATAGTATTTTTCCTGGTAATGGACTGTCAGCGGAAAGAAATCCTGACCGGGTTTCGGCTGCTTGGCGAACGTCACGTTGGCCATGACCGAGGTCTCACCGAGGGTTGCAATCACGCTGCCATCGGCCTGACGGGCAACCTTGCCCGTTTCCAGTGTGAGCGTTTCCTCGCCCCACTGCATCGTTTTCGTCGTAATGTTGAACATCATCGTTTCCTGTAAGGGAGCACTCCCGGCCCTCCGGGTCTCCCGTTTTCATGGCGGCCCCATTGCCGCCGACCCTTTCATCATGTCATGCGCCAGGGTCGAGGCGTCACGTCTCAGATACGTGGGCCTTACAGGAAATCGGGATCAAAGAAAACACTTCCTTTCGTCGCTGCACTGAGGGGTGATCCGGCGCAAAATCTTGGCCAAACAAGGTCGCAGCCAAAGCGTGCAAAAAGAAAAGGGCCCGCACAGCGAGCCCCTTCGAAACCGTATATCGGCAAGCCTTAGCGGCGGATGCCCAGACGCTTGATCAGGTCCTGATAACGCGCTTCGTCCTTGCCCTTGGTGTAGTCCAGCAGCTTACGACGCTGGGCAACGAGCTTGAGAAGACCACGACGCGAATGGTTGTCTTTCTTGTGGGTCTTGAAATGCTCGGTCAAGGTGGAGATGCGGCTGGTCAGAATGGCGACTTGAACTTCGGGCGACCCTGTGTCGCCGTCCTTCGTCGCGAATTCCTTCATCAGGCGGTTCTTTTCTTCAACAGTGATCGACATCGGGGTCTCCTTTCGAATGTTGGAGTGAATGGCGCAAGCCGGGATGTCGTCCAGCAGGGCCCATGGAGAATCTTCGCAACTTGTGCGGATGCGGGCGTATAGGCGATAATCACATCCTTGGAAAGGCTTTTGCGTGCCTATTGAGACTGCGGTTTGCCGCTGCTCGTCGTGTAGGCCTCCATCTGCCCCTGTCGCGCGATCAGACCACTGGTTGCGACCTGCGCAACACAGATGTCATTCAGAAGCACATCCGTCCAGTCAGGCCCGTCCGCGGACAGGCGCAATGCAATGCGGAACGGTTCGGTTGCACTTGGGTTCACCAGACCAAGCACATGGTCCTGCGCGGCATCGAACGACGTCAGCCGAATGGGTGGAAGCGGTCGCGCGCCGGGCTGGTTGATCCGACCGGAAGCCCGAAACAGACCAAGCGTGTCGACTGGAATGTCGGGCCAATCCGCTGGCGGCCGTGCATACTTGGCGCGCCCCGGCACCCGTATTGGTGCCGGGGCAAGGAAGGTCAGCAAGGACAGGCCGACCAGGCAAAACAAGGAAAGCGTGAAGACAAGCATGGAAACCAACACCGTGAACTGTGCCGATCCACGCTAGTCCGAAGCCGTAAAGAAACGATTGTCGCCAACCACCAAAGAAGGGAAATCCCCTTCAAATTCGACGGATTGTCATTCCGGATAGCGATCCGCCAACCGCCATCCCATGGGTGCTGTGGCAAAAGACACGTAGAGCGGATGGCGAGGGTGTCCGTCCTTGGTCAGGCCCAGATGTGACATCGGTCCGTCCAGCCGCCGCGCGACTGCTGCCGCGCGGCCCTTATGCCCGCCATGCACCCCCCAAGCCGCGATCGTCAGACCGGCGCGCGCTGTCCAATGCGCCAAAACCGCATCATTCGCACCACCCACAGGCGCTTCGGCACGCTTGAGATCCTGCGGGCGCGTGGCGCGATAGGCAAAAATATTGGCGATCATGACACCGCCGAACCCCATGGACCGCGCGCGGGTTTCACAGCGTGCAACGGTCGGGTCATTGCGGTGCTCATCTGCCGTCGAGGGGTTGAGCATGATGAACAGGACAGCTGGTTGGGCGGCGTCCCAGACCCGCGACAGGCCATAGCGATAAAGATCACATGTCGAATACCAGACCCGCGACAGGCACCCATCCGCCTCATGTACGCGGCAAACCAAGGCCTCCTGAAGCGCGGGCGGCAGGTCCGTCATTCGATGACGAACACCCGCGACGGGTGCACTTCGCCGGACTTATACCGCCCGACTGCCACCGGCACACTGCCACAGGACACCCAGCACTCATCGCCGTATTCGACACCTGACGCGATCACCATGGCCGGGTTGCCATTGCGCAACTTTACCGCAGCCTCGGGTGTGCAGGTCAGTTCGTGCAGGTCGGCAAGCCCCTGCTCCAGAGGTCTGAGATAGCTGTCCAGTTCGGGCGTGCGCGCCATCGCGTCGATCTGTTCGAGGGTCAGACCGTCTTCGGCATCAAATGGGCCGGACCACACCCTGCGCAGCCGCAGCACATGGCCAAGACAGCCAAGCGCCTCGCCCAAGTCGCGTGCGATCGACCGGACATAACCGCCTTTACCACAGACCAGCATCAGCACGGCATGGTCCGCATCCGGACGGTCCAGAAGAGTCAGCTCGTCGACGAACAACGGACGCGCCGCGATCTCCATTTCCTCGCCATCGCGCGCCCGTTTATAGGCGCGTTCGCCATCGATCATGACGGCCGAGAACTGCGGCGGCACCTGCTGAATGTCGCCAACGAATCTGTGCAGCGCTTCCTTGATCTCGTCATCCGTGGGGCGCAGGTCGGAGGTTGCGATCACGTCACCTTCGGCATCATCCGTACGGGTCGCCTGCCCGAACCGTACCATGAACTCGTAGGCCTTGAGAGCGTCGGTGATATAGGGAACGGTCTTGGTCGCCTCGCCCAGCGCGACAGCCAGAACACCGGTCGCATCGGGATCAAGCGTTCCGGCATGACCCGCCTTTTTCGCGTCGAACGCCCAGCGGACCTTGTTGACCACGGCGGTCGAAGTCAGGCCCGCGGGCTTGTCCACTACCAGCCATCCGGAAATGTCACGGCCCTTGCGTTTGCGTCCCATGCTGCCTCTTGCCTGCCTGAAAGACCGGCGAGGTATCGCAGGGTGCAAGTCCTGTCAATTCGGCACGGGTCGTTCAGTCGATCTCGCGGGCCTCGTCGATCAGCATGATCGGGATCCCGTCGCGGATCGGGTAGGCCAGATGCGCGGAGCGGCTGATCAGTTCCTGCCGGGCGGCATCGTATTCGAGCCGCCCCTGTGTTTGCGGGCAGACCAGAGCCTCGAGCATCTTGCGGTCATATCCCGGCGTTTCGGTCATTGCAGGATGTCCTCGGACTGGCCACCGCGCAGGGCGTATTCGATCAGCGTGACGAGCGTTTCGCGGCGCGTCGATAACGATGGCGCCTCGAGCAGAGCCTGTTTCTCTTCGGGTTCGAAATCCAGGAGCATCGACAGCGAGTTGATCAGAAGTTCGTTGTCCGCATCCTTGAGCGTATCCCAATCCGCCGACAGGTCACGTGCTGCAAAATAGCGATCCAGCAGATCGAGAAACTTGTCGCGGTCGAAATTGCGGTCATGCTCGGGACCACCCTGATCGCGGTCGAACCCATCCCAATTCACGTCGAAGCGGCGGTAGGGCGTGAAGCCTTCCACCTCTGCTCCGAGCCTAAACCGCGAGATTCCCGACAGGGTGACCATGTAGCGCCCGTCTTCGGTTTCTGAAAACTGTGTGACCCGACCAGCGCAGCCAATCCGGTGAAGCGCGTCCTTGTCGCCCTTCGGTCGCGCATTCGGTTGCACCATGCCGATCAACCGGGCAGGCGTTTTCATAGCATCTTCAAGCATTTGCAGGTAGCGCGGCTCGAACAGATGCAACGGCAGCCGAGCACGGGGCAGCAAAAGCGCCCCGGGCAGCGGGAACACGGGGATGGACCCCGGTAATTCGGTGACTCTTATCATGTCACACGAGGTAGTCTGAGGATACGATCAGGCAAATATCATCGAGCTCAAACGACGACGTCCGTTCAGGGCCACCGGATCATTCGGTTTCAGCGCCTCGAAGATCGTCATCAACTGCGTCTTTGCGGCCTGCTCGTTCCACTCCCGATCGCGGCGGAACAGCTCGAGCAGGTGATCGACAGCGCCCTGCCCATCGCCCTTGGCGTAAAGCGCCTGCGCGAGGTCAAACCGCGCCTGGTGATCGTCGGGATCAGCCTCGACCGCTGCTTCCAATTCAGCGACCGGACCGGAGTTGCTGGCCTGCTTGGCAAGCTCAAGCTGCGCATGGACCGCCTCAAGCTCCGGCTTGCCGGATATCTCTGCAGGAGCACCGTTCAGGATGGCTTCGGCCTGTTCCAGATCGCCGGCGGCAATCGCACACCGCACCAGACCGGCATAGGCGCGGGCATGTGTGGGGTCTTCTTCGAGGACTGCGGCGAAGGTCTGCATCGCATCCGCTGCGGCACCGGCCTCGAGCATGTCTTCCGCGGCCTCGACGGCGTCATCCAGACCACCGCTGGCATCGCCACCCGCCGCTTTGACGACGCGTTCGACAAAAGCCTTGACCTCGGATCCGGGCTGCGCGCCCTGGAACATGTCGATTGGACGACCTTTGACAAAGGCCACGACGGTCGGGATCGACTGGATCGGCAGACCTTGCTGCCCCAGCGCCTGCACGAGGCTTTGCGCCTCGTCCACATTGACCTTAACCATCTTTACCGCGCCGCGTGCACCGGTCACTTCGGCTTCGAGCATCGGGCCAAGCGTCTTGCAGGGTCCGCACCACGGCGCCCAGAAATCGACGATGACCGGGGTCTCCATGCTGCCGTCGATCACTTCGGCCATGAAGTCCTCTTGGGACACGTCCTTGATCAGATCGGCCTGTGCCGGGCTTTGTCCGAGTTCGATCATCTGCATCTCCTGTCGCGGTTACCGTCCAGTCACGGCGTAAATGGCGCACCAAACCCCGTCTTGCAAGGGGTCAGCCCGCGATCAGGTCGTCGATCAGGGCCGCAACCGCATCGGGATGTGTGATCGGCACCATATGCCCGGCCCCGGCGATCACGGTATCCACCGCACCAGGTATCCGCCGCCCAAGCGTCGCGTGGATTGCGGCGATCACGGGTTCGGATTGCGCACCCCGGATCAACTGCGTGGGACAGCGGATTGCCTCGGGACGTCCATCTGCGAGGAGTCCGTTGGCATCCTCCACCAGGCAAGGCTCGGTTTCACGAATGAATGGCATCTGCGCCACAAACTGGGCGCGTTCCTTTTCGCTTAGTGTGGTCCAAGGGCGCCCATCGCCCCAAATCGCAATGAAATCCGCTGCGGCAGTCACCCAGTCTTCATGCTCCAATGCCGCACCGAACCCACGCGATGCATCGAGATAGCTTTGAAACACCGCTTCATCGCTTTCGCGGGCAGCCGCGAAAAGCACCGGTTCGATCAGCGTCAGGCTGTGCACCCTGTCAGGCACCTCCATCGCCAGCCGGAGCGCAACTGTCGCCCCAAAGCTGTGGCCGATCACATGCCCGCCATCACCCAGACAATCCCGCGCGATGGCTGTCACCTGATCATGCAGATCGGACCGACCGTCACACGGCGCGCTGCGACCGTGGCCCGGCATGTCCGGCGCGATCATCGACAGGCGGTCTGTCAGCCGTGATGCAAGCGGTGTCCAGATCTTGGAATGGGCCAACGCGCAGTGAAGGAGCAGGGCCGGTTCCGGGCCAGTCCCGAAAGACCGGATGTAGACCGGAAACCCGCCCCTGAGATCATCCAGCATCAAATCTTGCCGGCGAGATGCAGCTCCAGATCCTCGATCCGGTCCTGTCCCCAGAAACGCTCATCCGTGTCGGTGACATAAAACGGTGCGCCGAACACACCGCGCGACGTCGCTTCTTCGAGGTTGGCGGCATAGGTTTCGGCACCGCTCAGCAATCCGCTGTCGGCCAGCGACGGATCGAACCCCGCCTCTGTCAGGGCCGCGCGCACCACGTCATCCTGCGCGATGTCCTTTTCCTCGGCCCAGACGGCGCGCAGGATCGCATGTGCAAGAATGCCAAGATCACCGCCGCCGGCGTTCTGCGCCGCTATGATCGCATAGGATGCCGGAGCCCCGTTGGTGGGCCAGAAGGCCGGTTTCAGGTTGAACGGCATTCCCAGTTTCTTCGACTGCCGCGTCAGTTCCTGCGCGCGCAATTCCATGCGGCTGGGATGCCGGTCCTTGGGGGGTGTGCCGCCTGTGCGGGCGAACAGGGCAACCACATCAAGGGGCTTGTAGGTGATACTGGCACCGTGCTTGGCAGCCGCCTCTTCCAATCGAGTGCCCGCTAGATACGCGTAAGGAGAAAGTGTGGAGAAAAAGTAATCAATATGGGCCATTCGGGAGCTCCGTGCCGCTGTTGCTTTGCGCGACCGTAGGCCCATGCTAAGGCGAGCGCAACGTCACGAATCTGTCATAACCGACCGCCCAATGGAGCCTGCCGCCATGCCCAGCATTGTTGAACCCAAACTGATTTCCGGCAATGCGAACATGCCACTCGCCAAGGCCATTGCGCGCCGCATGACCATGTATCGCGGCATGAGCGTCGGGCTGGTCGATGCCCGGGTCGAACGTTTCAACGATCAGGAGATCTTTGTCGAGGTTTACGAGAACGTCCGCGGTGAGGACATGTTCATCATCCAACCAACGTCGAACCCGGCCAACGACAACCTGATGGAACTGCTCATCATGTCGGACGCGCTGCGCCGGTCCTCGGCCGCTCGCATCACCGCCGTGATCCCCTATTTCGGCTATGCCCGTCAGGACCGCCGGTCAAAGGCCCGCACTCCGATCACCGCAAAGCTGGTCGCCAACATGATCGCCGAAGCAGGCATCGAACGGGTGCTGACGATGGACCTGCACGCGGCCCAGATCCAAGGGTTCTTCGACATCCCGGTAGACAACCTGTATGCCTCGCCGATCTTTGCGCTCGATATCCTTGAACAGTTCAAGGGTGATACGTCCGATGTCATGATCGTGTCCCCCGACGTGGGCGGCGTGGCCCGTGCCCGCGAACTGGCCAAGCGGATCAACGCTCCGCTGTCGATCGTGGACAAACGCCGCGAGAAGCCGGGCGAAATTGCCGAGATGACCGTGATCGGGGATGTGACCGGCAAGAAATGCATTATCGTCGACGACATCTGCGACACGGCGGGCACGCTGTGCAAAGCTGCCGAAGTCCTGATGGAGCATGGCGCGACCGAGGTGCATTCCTACATCACCCACGGCGTTCTGTCCGGTCCGGCGGTGGAGCGGATCACAAAATCGGTGATGAAATCGCTGGTGATCACCGACTCCATTCAGGCCACCGCGGCGGTGTCCGGGGCCAGCAACATCCGGATCGTTCCCACGGCACCGATGTTCGCACAGGCGATCCTCAACATCTGGAACGGCACATCGGTGTCATCCCTCTTTGAGACCGAAACGTTGGGCCCGATCTACGAAGGCATCCTGTAACTCCGAACCAGCACGGGAAAATAGGAGGGCCTGCGCGCCCACCTACTCCGTGTCGCGTTCACGATGAGGGTCTGTGTTTCAGATGACGTCCCAATCGTCGTCATGGATCACTGCGCCCATGGCGATCCACGAAATCCGCACCCGCGCGACACGGGTGTCGAGCCAGGTGCGAAATACCGCGTTAAACCCGGTTTCCGTCACGTTTTCTGCGGCGAGGTCTGCACGGACATTTCGGGCGCTGTCGATATCCCAGAGTGTCAGCGAGACATGCACCACAGGTGGCGCGGCAAAGGGCCGATCAAATGCGATCCACTGGCTGCGCGCCCGCGAGCCTTCGCCGGTCCACATATCGCCGCCTTCCTCGAAATCCGAGAACAGGTCAACCGAACCTTGTGCGATCCCGATACGGGAGCTGTTGATGATCTGCATAGGAAAGCCTCATTGCGCCTGGCCGCTCTACCGCAAGACGAGGTCGGGAAAAACGAAAAAAGCCCCGCATCCTCGCGGGGCTTTCATTCTGGAAACGGACACGGTGTCAGAGCGACGGTTGTTTCGGTGACAAGCCGATATGCGTACCAACGGCGACCATGTCAGCCAGCAGTTTGGCGGCGTCATCCACAGGACCCGTGTCGTTCTTGAAGGTTTCCTTGGTCTTGTTGTAGGCGGCCTGTGCCTCGTCCACCATCGCTTCGTAGGTGGCCTGATCGACATCGCCTTTCGGCACGGCGCGTTCAGCCAGAACCGACAAGCTTTCACCGAGTTCGGCAAAGCCGCCGGTCACGACGAATTCCTCGATGCCCTTATCGGTCTCGACCTTGAGAACACCCGGACGCAGCGTCGTGATGAGCGGCGCATGGTTCGGCATCGCCGTCATGTCGCCATCGGCACCGGGGATCTGCACAGATTTGACCTGCGCCGACATCAGGCTGCGCTCGGGGCTGACCAGATCGAATTGCATGGTCTCTGCCATGTGTGATCTCCTTTTGGGTGGTGCGCTCGTCTGCCCTTACGGGCACCCTCGCGAGGAAGCCCGCGAGGGCTGAAGAGCACCCGGATTATGCAGCGTCGGCAGCCATCTTTTCGGCTTTGGCTTTCACGTCCTCAATGCCACCGACCATGTAGAAGGCACCTTCGGGCAGGTGGTCGTATTCACCGGCCACAACCGCCTTGAAGGAAGAGATCGTGTCGTCCAGAGGCACCTGGATGCCATCGGAGCCGGTAAACACCTTTGCCACGTCGAACGGCTGGGACAGGAAACGCTGGATTTTCCGGGCGCGGGCCACGGTCAGCTTGTCCTCTTCCGACAGTTCGTCCATCCCAAGGATCGCAATAATGTCCTGAAGCGACTTGTAGCGCTGCAGGATACCCTGCACGTCACGCGCCACCTGATAATGCTCTTCGCCCACGATCTGCGGGTCCATCAGTCGCGAGTTGGAATCGAGCGGGTCAACCGCCGGATAGATACCAAGCTCGGAAATCGCACGCGACAGAACGGTTGTTGCGTCCAGGTGGGCAAAGGTGGTTGCGGGCGCGGGGTCGGTAAGGTCGTCCGCAGGAACGTAGACGGCCTGGATCGACGTGATCGATCCTGCCTTGGTCGAGGTGATGCGCTCCTGCATCTGGCCCATGTCGGTCGCCAGTGTCGGCTGGTAGCCCACGGCGGACGGAATACGACCCAGCAGGGCCGACACTTCGGACCCGGCCTGCGTGAAGCGGAAGATGTTGTCGACGAAGAACAGAACGTCGGTCCCAGACTGGTCGCGGAACTGCTCTGCCAGTGTCAGACCGGTCAGGGCGACGCGCGCACGCGCTCCCGGAGGCTCGTTCATCTGGCCATAGACAAGCGCCACTTGGCTTTCGCGGAGGTTGTCCGGCTTGATGACGTTGGATTCGATCATCTCGTGATAGAGGTCGTTGCCTTCACGGGTCCGTTCACCAACACCCGCGAACACCGAATACCCCGAGTGCACTTTGGCGATGTTGTTGATCAGTTCCATGATGAGAACCGTCTTGCCCACACCGGCACCACCGAAGAGGCCGATCTTGCCGCCCTTGGAGTAAGGCGCGAGCAGATCGATCACCTTGATGCCGGTCACGAGGATTTCGGACTCGGTCGACTGTTCCGAGAATTCCGGCGCCGACGCGTGGATCGGGCGGAATTCATCCGCTTCGACCGGGCCGCCTTCGTCCACCGGCTCGCCGACGACGTTCAGGATACGGCCAAGCGTTGCAGCGCCCACCGGAACCGAGATCGGACCGTCGGTGTCGACTACTTCCTGTCCGCGAACCAGACCTTCGGTAGCGTCCATCGCAATGGTCCGCACGGTGTTTTCGCCAAGGTGCTGGGCCACTTCCAGAACGAGCTTCTTGCCGTTGTTGTCGGTGTTCAGCGCGTTCAAAATAGCCGGCAGGTGGTCGTCGAACTGAACGTCCACGACGGCGCCGATCACCTGCGTGATTTTGCCTTTTGCGTTTGCCATGTTTCGTCTCCGGTTCTTAGAGCGCCTCGGCGCCCGAGATAATTTCGATCAGTTCGTTGGTAATCACGGCCTGACGCGAACGGTTGTATTCAATGGTGAGCTTGTCGATCATTTCGCCTGCGTTGCGCGTGGCGTTGTCCATCGCGCTCATCCGGGCACCCTGTTCAGAGGCTCCGTTTTCCAGCAGCGCCGCGAAAATCTGCGTCGCCACTCCGCGCGGCAGAAGATCGGCGAGGATCGCCTCTTCATCCGGCTCGTAATCGTAGAGCATGTTGGCCGTCGCATCGCCTTCTTCGGGCGCATCGAACGTCGCAGGAATGATCTGCTGGGCCGTCGGGGTCTGGCTCACGACGTTTACGAACTTCGCATAGAAGATCGTGGCAACGTCGAATTCGTCCGCATCAAAGCGGCCAAGGATGTCCTTGGCGATGCCCTGCGCGTCCGCGTACCCTATCCGCTTCACATCGCTCAGGTCGATATGGCCAACGGACAGGTTGCCGAAATCCCGCTTCATGGCCTCGCGGCCTTTCTTGCCAACGGTCAGGATCTTGACCGTCTTTCCCTTGCCCTTGAGCTCGGTCGCCTTCTGCTTGGCCAGCTTCGCGATATTCGCGTTGAAGCCACCACACAGACCACGCTCGGCCGTGAGCACGACAAGCAGATGCACGCCGTCCTTGCCCGTTCCGCTCAGAAGTCGGGGCGCGGTATCACTGTCGCCGACGCTGGCAGCAAGCGCCCCCATCACGGCATTGAACCGCTCGGTATAGGGACGTGCCATTTCGGCAGCATCCTGTGCCCGCCGCAATTTTGCGGCGGCCACCATTTGCATGGCCTTGGTGATCTTGCGGGTCGATTTGACCGACGCGATCCGGTTTTTCAAATCCTTGAGATTTGGCATTGCCTCGTCTCCTTACGAGAAGTCGGCGGCGTATTCGTCAATCGCGGCCTTGAGCTTGTCGGCGGCATCACCCTTGATCTTGGGATCTTCGTTGGTGATCCACTCGAGGATGTCCTGACGCTTGCCGCGCATGTGACCCAGCAGACCGGCCTCGAAATCCTTGACCCGGTTGAGCGGGACCTTGTCGAGATAGCCGTTGGTGCCCGCGAAGATCACGCAGACGATTTCGGCATTGGTCAGCGGCGAATACTGCGGCTGCTTCATCAGTTCGGTCAAACGCGCGCCACGGTTCAGCAACTGCTGTGTCGACGCGTCGAGGTCGGAGCCGAACTGGGCGAAGGCCGCCATTTCGCGGTACTGCGCAAGCGAGAGCTTCACCGGACCGGCAACCGAGGACATCGCCTTGGTCTGTGCCGACGAGCCCACACGAGACACCGACAGACCGGTGTTCACGGCAGGACGGACGCCCTGGTAGAAGAGTTCGGTTTCAAGGAAGATCTGGCCATCGGTGATCGAGATCACGTTGGTCGGAATGAACGCCGAAACGTCGCCACCCTGGGTTTCGATGATCGGCAGAGCCGTCAGCGATCCGGAACCGTTGTCTTCGTTCAGCTTTGCCGACCGCTCGAGCAGGCGCGAGTGGAGGTAGAAAACGTCGCCCGGATAGGCTTCGCGGCCCGGCGGGCGGCGCAGAAGCAGGGACATCTGGCGATAGGCCACGGCCTGCTTGGAGAGGTCATCATAGATGATCAGAGCGTGACGGCCGTTGTCGCGGAAGTGCTCCGCCATCGAGGTCGCCGCATAGGGCGCAAGGAACTGCATCGGCGCTGGATCGGACGCGGTGGCCGCAACCACGATCGAATACTCGATCGCGCCGCTCTCTTCGAGCTTTTTCACCAGCTGCGCCACGGTGGAGCGCTTCTGACCGATGGCGACATAGATACAATAAAGCTTCTTGCTCTCGTCGTCGCCGGCAGCGTCGTTGTAGGACTTCTGGTTCAGGATCGCATCCAGAGCAACGGCGGTCTTGCCGGTCTGACGGTCGCCGATGATCAGTTCGCGCTGTCCACGGCCAATCGGGATCATCGAGTCGACTGCCTTTAGGCCCGTCGCCATCGGTTCGTGAACCGATTTACGGGGGATGATGCCCGGTGCCTTGACGTCCGCAATGGAACGGTTGGATGTCTTGATCGGACCCTTGCCGTCGATCGGGTTGCCCAGACCGTCAACAACGCGGCCCAGCAGTTCGTCGCCCACGGGCACGTCCACGATGGCCTTGGTGCGCTTGACCGTGTCGCCTTCCTTGATGTCCCGGTCGGAGCCGAAGATCACGATACCGACGTTATCGGCTTCGAGGTTCAGCGCCATACCCCGGATACCACCGGGGAATTCGACCATTTCACCCGCCTGGATATTGTCGAGGCCGTAAACGCGCGCGATACCGTCACCAACGGAAAGGACGCGGCCCACCTCGGTGACTTCGGCGTCCTGCCCGAAGTTCTTGATCTGCTCCTTTAGGATCGCAGAAATCTCGGCTGCTTGGATACCCATTTATCCGACCTCTTTCATAGCATTTTGAAGGGAGTTGAGCTTGGAGCGGATCGACGTGTCGATCATCTTCGAGCCCACCTTAACGACAAGACCGCCGATGAGGGATTCATCAACGGTCGCATTGATCTTGACGTCCTTGCCAACCTTCGCCTTCAGCGTGCTGGCAAGCTCTTTGGATTGTGCGGCGGTCAATTTAACAGCGGAGACGACGTCCGCAGTCACTTCGCCTTTTTCTTCCGCGATCAGGTCGCGCAGACGATTGATCATCTGCGGCAGGACGAACAGACGGCGCTTGGACGCCATCAGCGCCAGAACGTTTTGCATCGTCTTTGTCAAACCCATCTTGGCGGCTACCGCTGTGATCGCATTCGATTGCGCGTCACGGCTGTATACTGGCGAGTGGATCAGGTCGGTCAGGTCCGGGCTGCTGGCAAGTGCGGCCGACAGATCGTCGAGATTCGCTTCGAGCTTGTCGAGCTCTTTACCCTCTTTGGCGAGGTCGAAGACCGCCATGGCATAGCGATCCGCGATGCCAGAGGAAATGGATGCTGTTTCAGACACGTCCACCCTTCCGCTATTCTGTCTCCGATCCCCCGAATGCCGGTGGTCAGAGACGTTTTCAGTTTGGCAAATGCCGCAAGGCATAGAAATCAGCGCGGATGTAGCAGAGGCTTCCTCAACCGGCAACACGGTAAGGTGATTTTGAAATCAGCCACATCCTTTTTATTTACAGTGACTTAACCTCTAGTGCGACCTAATGCGCGCAAGAAAATTGCATCTTTTCCGAGGGGATTGGTCATGTTTGGCGATTCCTGTGCGTGCAAAGCACCCCGTTTTGCCTGTTTTTGTATCTTCTGGCAGATGCAGCATCTGCACAAAAAGCAGGCAGTGTGAAAACATTCTCAGGGATTTCCGGCGTCCAAGGCCGTGGTCTTGCCCTGAAGCCGCGCTCGCGCAGGCTTTGCCGATGGCTTCGGAACGAGGCTGCCAAGGGGTTTGAGGATACGGCTTTCCGCCCGCGTGCCTTTTGGTGTCGGATTGGTCTTGGTCACCTCGACCATCAGTACCCCGCCCGCGATCAGCGCCGACACGCTCCGCCCCATCTGTTCCCAGAATCGTCCCGTCTTCATCCAGAATCGCCGGGTCGAAGGCGGCTGGTACAGCACCGCCGTGTGCCGCTGCGGCGCAAAATTGTGCGCCTTGAGCTGCGCCTCGAGCTGTCCCATCGAGTAGGGTCGCCCAAAGCCAAACGGTGTCGCATCCGAGCGCGCCCACAGACCCGAACGGTTGGGCACGATGAAGAGCGCCTTGCCCCCCGGACCGAGAACCCGCCAGCATTCTTCTAGCAAGGCCGATGGCCGTTCAGAGGTTTCGAGGCCGTGCATCAGGATCAGCTTGTCGAAGCGGCCATTCTCGATCGGCCAAAGCGTTTCCTCGCAAAGCACGGACACATTGGGCAGGCCTGCGGGCCATGGCATCACCCCCTGCTGCGCGGGCATCAAGCCGATGACCCGCCGCGCATCGGACAGATAGGGCCGCAGCAAGGGTGCTGCGAACCCGAAACCTCCGACCGATTGCTGTTTGGCCTCGGGCCAGAAGGTCGTAACCTGGTCCCGCACCACGCGCTGCGCCACCCGACCGATCGCACTGCGATAGTAGAAATTGTGCAGTCGGTGGACGTCGAGATGCATTTGGGCCTCCGAAACTTTTGGCCTAGGTTGAGTTGAGTGTAACCACCACGGAAAGAAACGCCATGCCCCTTGAACTTGTCACCCTGCCCGCGCTGTCGGATAATTACACCTTTCTTCTTCATGACAGTGACAGTGGCGCAACGGCGTGTATCGATGTGCCCGAGGCGGCACCCATTCTGGCCGAACTCGACAGGCGCGGTTGGACGTTGACCGAGATCTGGCTGACCCATCATCACCATGACCATATCGGCGGGGTCGAGGACCTGCTCAAGAAACATGATGCAAAGGTCACCGGTGCTGCTGCCGACAGGCACCGTCTGCCGCACCTCAACCGCGAGGTGGCCGAGGGCGACGCGTTCGAATTCGGTGGCGAAACAGTAGACATTCTGGATGTGTCCGGCCACACCGTAGGGCACATTGCATTCGTCGTTCCGGCCTCGGGTTATGCCTTTACCGCCGACAGCCTCATGGCGCTTGGCTGCGGGCGACTGTTCGAAGGCACAGCGGTGCAAATGTGGAACAGCCTGCAGAAGCTGACCGCACTTGACCCTGCGACCCTGATTTGCTCAGGTCACGAGTACACACAGGCCAACGCGCGCTTCGCAATCACCATAGACCCTGACAATCCCGACTTGAAAGCGCGGATAGAGAGCATAAATTCATTACGTAATAGCAACGAACCGACGGTTCCAAGCAAACTCTCTGAAGAAGTGGCGACCAACCCGTTCCTGCGCGCCGCTGATCCCGCGATCCAAGCCCATTTGGACATGATCGGTGAAGAGCCGGTTGACGTATTTGCCGAAATTCGAGCCCGCAAGGATCGCTTCTGAGGCAAATTCACAAGAACTTGTGGGCAATCGCACATGTGTACCCTGTCAAGACGAAGAAAAAACTTGAAGGTTAGCAAGTAACGACCACAGTTTAACACTAAGATGACAGTCGCATCGTACCCTGCGATGCAACACACAAAAGAAGGAGCACTCAATCGTGCCTTCATTTTCGAATACCCTTGAGCAGGCAATTCACTCGGCTTTGGCGCTGGCCAATTCGAGGTCCCATGAGTTCGCAACGCTGGAGCATTTGTTGCTGGCGCTGGTCGACGAACCCGACGCGGTTCGCGTTATGAAAGCGTGCTCGGTCGACACAGAGGAATTGCGCACGACACTTGTCGATTACATCGACGACGATCTGTCCAACCTCGTGACCGACATCGAAGGTTCTGAAGCGGTTCCGACTGCTGCATTCCAGCGCGTCATCCAGCGCGCCGCGATCCACGTCCAAAGCTCGGGCCGCAGCGAAGTGACCGGCGCTAATGTATTGGTCGCCATTTTTGCTGAGCGCGAATCGAACGCCGCCTATTTCCTGCAGGATCAGGACATGACCCGGTACGATGCGGTCAATTTCATCGCGCACGGCGTTGCCAAGAACCCGGCTTATGGTGAAAGCCGTCCGGTCACAGGTGCCTCGGAGAACGAGGAAGAAGCGCAGCAGCAAGAGCCGCAAGGCGAACAGAAGGAATCGGCGCTGGCCAAGTATTGCGTCGATCTGAACAAGAAGTCCCGCAAGGGCGATATCGACCCACTGATCGGCCGCGACTCCGAAGTCGAGCGCTGCATCCAGGTGCTCTGCCGCCGCCGGAAAAACAATCCGCTTCTTGTCGGGGATCCCGGCGTGGGCAAGACGGCGATCGCCGAAGGTCTGGCCCGCAAGATTGTGTCCGGCGAGACGCCCGAGGTTCTGTCGAAGACCACAATCTACTCGCTTGACATGGGCGCCCTATTGGCGGGAACCCGCTATCGTGGCGACTTCGAAGAACGCCTCAAGGCAGTGGTCAATGAACTTGAGGAACACCCCGACGCGGTGCTGTTCATCGACGAGATTCACACCGTAATCGGTGCCGGTGCAACATCCGGCGGCGCGATGGATGCGTCCAACCTGCTCAAGCCCGCGCTTCAGGGCGGCAAGCTGCGCACGATGGGATCGACCACCTACAAGGAATTCCGTCAGCACTTCGAAAAGGACCGCGCGCTCAGCCGCCGGTTCCAGAAGATCGACGTGAACGAACCCTCGGTGGAAGACGCGATCAAGATTCTCAAGGGCCTCAAGCCCTATTTTGAAGAGCATCACAACGTCAAATACACCGCTGATGCGATCAAGACCGCCGTGGAACTGTCTGCCCGCTACATCAACGACCGCAAGCTGCCCGACAAGGCGATCGACGTGATCGACGAAGCCGGTGCGGCACAGCACCTTGTCGCGGAATCCAAGCGGCGCAAGTCGCTCGGTGCCAAGGAGATCGAGGCCGTTGTCGCCAAGATCGCCCGCATCCCGCCGAAGAACGTGTCCAAGGACGACACCGAACTGCTGAAGGATCTGGAATCCAGCCTCAAGCGCGTGGTGTTCGGTCAGGATGCCGCCATCGAAGCTCTGTCCTCGGCGATCAAGCTGGCACGTGCTGGTTTGCGGGAACCGGAAAAGCCCATCGGCAACTACCTGTTCGCCGGACCGACTGGTGTGGGTAAAACCGAGGTGGCGAAACAGCTGGCGGATACGCTCGGTGTGGAACTGCTGCGTTTCGACATGTCCGAATACATGGAGAAGCATGCCGTCAGCCGCCTGATCGGTGCGCCTCCGGGTTATGTCGGGTTCGACCAAGGTGGCCAGTTGACCGATGGTGTGGACCAGCATCCACATTGCGTGCTGCTGCTCGACGAGATGGAAAAGGCGCACCCGGATGTCTACAACATCCTGTTGCAGGTCATGGATCACGGGTCGCTGACCGATCACAACGGTCGCACGGTCAGCTTCCGCAACGTGATCCTGATCATGACGTCCAACGCGGGTGCTGCAGAGCAGGCGAAATCGGCAATCGGCTTTGGCCGTGACCGTCGCGAGGGCGAAGATACGGCGGCGATCGAACGCACGTTTACGCCGGAATTCCGCAACCGTCTGGATGCCGTGATTTCCTTCTCGCCGCTGCCGAAATCGGTGATCCTGCAAGTCGTCGAAAAGTTCGTCCTGCAACTCGAAGCGCAGCTTATGGATCGGAACGTGACCATCGAACTGACCAAGCCTGCCGCCGAATGGCTGGCCGACAAGGGTTACGACGACAAGATGGGTGCGCGTCCTTTGGGCCGCGTGATTCAGGAAGAGATCAAGAAACCGCTCGCGGAAGAACTGCTCTTCGGCAAGCTGGCCAAAGGTGGCGTGGTCCGCGTGTCCATCAAGGATGGCAAGCTGCTCTTGGAAACGGCAGGACCCGACAATCCGCGCCTGTCGAGCAAGAAACCTCCGCTTCTGACGGCGGAGTGATCCGCAACGTCATCGCACTGATCATTGCGTCCGCCACACCTGCTGTGGCGGACGTTTCCTTTTTGAGCATGCCGCTGGATTGCGTGTTGGGCGAAACCTGCGTGATCGAGGATTATCCCGACGTCGACCCGACCGAGGGCGCGTCCGATTACCACTGCGGGCTCAAGACACGGGACGAGCACAGCGGCACGGATTTTGCGCTGCTCAGCTTTGACCAGATGGAAACCGGCGTGCGCGTGATCGCCGCCGCCGACGGCCGGGTCGAGGCGATCCGCAACACGCGGCCCGATCAGCCCTATGTCCCCGGAACCGATCTTAACGGCCAGGAATGCGGCAATGCAGTCAGGATCGACCACGGCAACGGATATCAGTCCGTTTATTGCCACATGAAGCTCGGATCGGTGCGCGTCACCCCCGGCCAGCGCGTTCTCAGGGGTCAGCTTCTGGGCGAGGTTGGACTGAGCGGCCTGACCAATTATCCGCATCTGCACCTGACGATCACCCGCGGGGCCGAGGTCATCGACCCGTTTGCCCCGGAACAGGACAACGCGTGCAGCACACCGGTCGACACGCTCTGGCTCGATACACCCAAATACACAGATGCCGGTCTGTTCACCGTTGACATGTCTGATGCGGTTCCCGAACTGAGCGCGGTGCAATCCGGCGCGGCCCGTCGGACCAGTTTGTCACCACAGGACTCAATGGTGCTTTATGCCCACGCCTTTCATGGCAACCGCTATGACAGGATGGAAATGACCCTGACCGGTCCCGATGGTTCGGTGTTCGAGCATACAGCGCGGATCGATACGGATCAGGCGCAGGCGATGCGTGCTTACGGTCGGCGTGCGCCAGACACCGGATGGAGCAAGGGCGACTATCGTGGCTACGTGCGCATGATCCGGGGCAACGAGATCATTGCCGTGCGCCATGCCGACGTGACAGTCGAATAGCACTTACTGTTCGGTCAGTTTCAGTTCGATCCGTCGGTTCTGCGCCCGCGCCTCTGGCGTGCTTTCGGTATTGATCGGCTGATATTCCCCGAACCCGTTGGCCGACAAACGCCGGGGCGGGATGCCCAGATTTTCTATCATGTAACGCACGACCGACAGCGCCCGCGCTTGGGACAATTCCCAGTTATCCGCATAGAGCCCCTGCCCTGAAAGCGGCAGGTTGTCCGTGTGCCCGTCCACCCGGATGATCCAGTTGATGCCTTCCGGAATCTCCTGTGAGACATCGCGCAGAATGGTGGCCACATTCGCGATCTGAGCGCGTCCGCCCTCGGACAAACCGGCACCACCCGGCGGAAACAGCACTTCGGAGGAAAACACGAACCGGTCCCCTTCGATCCGCACGCCTTCGCGGTCGCCCAGAACCTCGCGCAGGCGGCCAAAGAACTCGGACCGGTACCGCTCCAAATCCTGGTTCTGCCCCGCCAGCCGCAGCTTTTCCGCTTCAAGCCTCTGCCGCTCTTCCTCGAGCCGCTGGCGCTCCGCCTCTTCAAGCTGCCGCCGCCGACGTTCTTCGGACGCGACACGCGCAAGAGCGCTATTCAGCTCGGTGCCAAGACTTTCCAACTGGACCTGCGCCGCGGTATCGCGAGCTTGGGAATCGTCCAGAAGGCTTTGCAAACTCGCCAACTGGCGGCGCAAGGCACCGACCTGCTGGTTGAGCAATTCGGTCTGCCGTTGCGCTTCGGTCGCGCGCTGGGTTTCGGCGTCCAGACGGTCCCGCGCCTGTTCGAGCAAAAGCTGGCGCTGCTCGGTTTCGGACAGACGGTCCTCCAACGCGGTTTCTGCAGCGATCTGGGCCGCAAGTGCGGCAGCCAACTGGTCGCGGGTCTCTGCCAGCGTGGTCTCGGTCGCGCTTTGCTGGGCCAGCGCGGCGGCAAGGCTTTGCTCCAATGTCTGCGCGCTCTCGGTCCGTTGGGCGGCGTCCGCCTGTGCCTCGGCCAGCGCCTGTCGCAGGGCGTCCAGCGTCGCCTGCATTCCGGCTGTGGTCTGCTCCTGATCTGTCAGGTCCGCCGTCAAAGCCGCATTCTCGGCCCGCAACTGTTCCAGCCTCGCCTCGAGTGCGTTTGCCTCTGACACACGTACCAAGGCCTCGGACAGCCGCGCCTCAAGCGAAGACAGCGTTGTGCGATCGCCCTGCGACGTGGCGATCTCCTGTTCCAGCGTGGCAATCCGGCTGGCCTGCTCCGCCAGTTGCGCCCTCAGGTCGGCTTCGGTTTCATCGCCCTGCTCGACCGTTGCCTCCAATTGCGCCTGCAACGCGGCAAGCCTTTGCTCGCTGTCAGCCAGTGCCGCGTCAAGCCGCGCCTGCAACGCGGCAGCCGACTCGCGCCCGTCCAGAAGCGCCGCTGCCAACCGCGCGTTCAGATCGTCTTCGGCCGCGCGCGCCGCGGCCAGTAGGGTCAGCGTTTCCTCAGCCCGTGCCCGCTGTTCCTCGAGCGCCATGGTCATCGCGGTCAATTCGGCATCGGCGTTTTCCAACCGGGCGCGCAACGCTTCCGCAGCAGCAGCCTCAGCCAGCTTGGCCGCCTCTTCCTCGGTCAGTGCGGCTTCAAGATCGGCAACCTGCGCCGTAAGCGTTCCAACCTGTTCCGTCGTTTCCGCATTCTCGGCGCGCAGATCTGCCACCAGCGCTTCGAGCGCCTCACGTCGGGCAGCCGCCAGGCGCGCCGCCTCAACCTGTTCGTCAATCTCGCCACGCGCAGAGGCAAGTGCGAGGTTCAGCGTCTCTTGCTCCGACAGCAACTGGTCCCGCGTCTCGGTCAGATCGGCCACCTGCTCCCGCGCGGTATCGCGGTCGGACAACAGGCCAGCCACCTGCTCCTCGAACGATGCGATCCGCGCATCCGCCGCTTCAAGCGCTGCCGCCTGCCGGTCCCGCGTGGCCGACAGCGACGCGATGATCGCGTCCTGCTCGGTCAAACGCGCCTGCGTATCATCCAGCGTTGCGTTCAAGGCGCCCAACTGGTTGGACAGCGATGCGGTGCGTTGCTGTTCGACGCCCAGCGCGCGTGCCAGTTCGGCGATGTCCGAGGACAGCGTGTTCAGTTCGTTTTCCTGCCCAGTGATCGTGTCGCGCAGCACCGCCTGCACCACCATGAAGATGGTCAGCACAAACATCAGCACGAGCAACAGCCCGGTCATCGCATCCACGAAGCCGGGCCAGATCGAGGCCTGAAACCGGGTTCCGGTGCGCCGAGACAGGGCCATAACCTAGCCCTCGCCTTTGTCGGTCTTGCGCCCTGTGTTGCGGGCCATGCGGTCCAGCGCACGGGCAATGGCGTTCAGGTCGGTGCGCAGCTCCGCCATGGTTTCCTGACGCCCAGCCGCCACCTCTTCGAGGATGCGCAACATCTGCACGTCGATCGACCGCAGACGCATGCGGCTTTCGGCATCGAGCCCTTCATTTTCGGTCTTGTGGGTCAACACGTCGATCAACCGGTCCTGGCTGTCGGCAATGCGGGCGAAAGCGGTCGCACTGGGTGCCGTGGCTTCCATCCGTTCGGTCATGCGCTCCAGCGTATCGCTCAACTGCCCAAGCCGGTATTCAACCTCGGACCGGCCCTCTTCGGACCGGGCGAACAAATTCTGCATCGCCTCCATCTGCTCGACCATCTGGTCAAGGATAACCCCGGTGGTGCCCATGTCGCCGCCATCGGCATCCCCGCTGGAAAAGCCTAGCTTGGTGATCGTGCTCAGCCATTCTTCCAATTCGCGGTAAAACCGGTTCTGGCCATGCCCCGCGAAGAGTTCCAGCAATCCAACCACCAGCGATCCGGCAAGCCCCAGCAATGACGACGCAAAGGCAACGCCCATGCCCGACAGCTGCTGATCCATCCCGTCCATCAGACGCGCGAACACCTCGACCCCGCTTTCGCCGTCTTCGGGCGCAAGCCCGCGGATCGTATCGACAAGCGCGGGCACCGTGGTGGCGAGCCCATAGAACGTGCCCAAGAGACCAAGGAAGATCAGCAAGTTGACGATATAGCGCGTGATCTCGCGCGCCTCGTCGATCCGGGTCGCCACGGAGTCAAGGATTGACCGGGTTGATGCCGTATTGATCTGCATCCGCTTGTTGCGCGACCGCAGAAGTGTCGCCAAGGGTGCCAGCAAAAGCGGTGCCTTGCTCTGGAATCCGCGCTCGCGCTCCTGCGCGAAATGCTCGATCCAGCGCACAGACTGGATCAACTGCCAGACCTGCCAGAAACAGGCAACCACACCGATGGCGAAGACGAAAAGGATAAACCCGTTCAGGTAGGGGTTTGCCTCGAACACGGGCAAGACCCGTGGCAAGGCAAGAAAGCCACCAAATCCTGTGAGCCCCAGAACAAGGAGCATCATCAGCACCTGTCGCACAGGCTGGGAAAATTGTGGCTCGGCCTCGATGTCCGGCTGATCCATTCGGACAGTTCCTGACGCGTTTCTTTTTCTTCGATCGCCACCCTAGGCGGTTCGCCGCCAATCGCCAAGCCGTTAAGCGATCAAGTCCCTCACGCGACTGCACAGCCAGTCAAGTTCTGCATCCGGAATGCCCAGTTCCGACAGATGTGACGCGGTATTGAACAGGTATTCGCTGTTCGGCCCCCGCCCACCAACCGCCGCCGCGATGATCTGCGCCTGCTCTTCAAGATCAAGCGCACCGCAATATTGCACGTGATCCGGGTCGATCACGTAGGTGACCGCCATGACCTCGCGTCCGTCCCTGAATGTCAGCGGCAGGATTTTTTCAAGGTAGGCCGATGACACAAGTTCCCGGTCCCGCAGATAGTCCATCGTGGCCGCGTGCTCGGCCTCGTGCATCTGCATCGCCAGCCCGTCACAGGCGGCATCCGGCTGCGCATCCAGCGCCAGCACAAGACCGGGATCTTGCTCGGTGCCGCGATGGTGGATCGACCGCATGCAGAAACTGCGCGAATAGCCTTTCAGCGTGGCATGTGCGGTTTCGATCGGAGTGAATCCGGGGTTCCACAAAAGCGATCCGTATCCGAATACCCAAAGCGTCATGATGCTGGTCCTGCCTTTCTGCGCGCGGTAAACACCAAAGGCGCGGCGGAAAAAAGGGGGTGCGCGGGTGAAACGTCTTCTGGTGGCGGTCATTTTGGCCATTTTGGCCTATAGCGCCTGGTGGTTCTACGCGGCCCATGACCTGCGCAGCAGCGTGGCCGATTGGTTCGCGGGTCAACGCGCCGCCGGTCTGCAGGCGGACTATGCCGATTTGACCGTGCTGGGTTTCCCGAACCGCACCGATCTGACGATCACCGAGCCCGCACTTGCCGCCGCAGACAGCGGTTTTGGCTGGCAGGCCCCGTTCCTGCAAATCCTCGGGCTCAGCTACAAACAAGGTCACGTGATCGTTGCCTGGCCCGATGCGCAAACCCTGACAACGCCAGAGGGTGACATCGACATCACATCGGACGGGCTGCGCGCCAGCGTGGTTCATGAGGACGGCATGCTGATCCGCACCAATCTCGAGGCAACGGTTCTCAATCTGACCGGTCAGGATCAGGCGCTCGCCATGGCCGATGTCAACGGTGCCCTGCAGAGGATCGAAACCACGCCATCGTCCTACCGGATTGCGCTGTCCATCGGCAGCATGGCCGCCACATCGCCGCAGGCCGTTCCGCAGATCGGACCGGATTCGCTCGCCTCGCTTCGGGCGGAACTGGACCTCGGCCTTGACCAGCCCCTGTCCTTCGACGCGTTGACAGGCGCGCCGGCACAGATCACCAACGTCACCCTGCACCGCTCTGAAATCACCTATGGATCGGTCACTTTCAAAGTGACCGGCGAGGCCACGCTCGATAATGAAGGGCGCGCCAGTGGTGAAATCACTCTCAGCGCCGAAAACTGGCGCGAGGCCATCGCCGCCGCCCGCGACAGCGGCGCTCTTCCACCTGCGCTCAGCGACGGGTTGATCGACCTGCTGTCGATGCTGTCGACCTTCAACGGCGCGCGCGATGAACTGGACGTGACCCTCGGGCTGAACCGAGGGACCGTTCTGCTGGGTCCGATCCCCATCGGAACGCTGCCTCCGATCCAGTGGCGCTGAGCCTTGCCAAGCTTGCCAACCACCGCGACACTGGCCCCGAAAGCGAGGTGACACATGGGCGACGGGCTGTTTCAACGGATCGACGATGCGCGCGATGATCTGATCGCGTTGACGCAGGAGTTGATCCGCATCCCGACCCTGAACCCGCCGGGCGAAAACTACGCAGCGATCTGCGATCTGCTGGACAGTCGGCTCACCCGGTCGGGTTTCGAGACCACTTGGGTGCGCGCCGAAGGTGCCCCGGGCGACAGCGACTGCTATCCGCGCTGGAACATTGTGGCCCGCCATGAAGGCAGCCGCCCCGGCCCCTGCGTGCATTTCAATTCACACACGGATGTCGTCGAAATCGGCCACGGCTGGACGCGCGATCCGTTCGGCGGTGCGGTGGAGGACGACAAGATCTACGGTCGTGGCGCCTGCGACATGAAGGGCGGTCTTGCCGCGTCGATCATCGCCGCCGAGGCGTTTATCGCAGAATATCGTGACTACGCCGGGTCCATCGAAATCAGCGGCACCGCAGACGAGGAATCCGGCGGCTATGGTGGTGTCGCCTACCTCGCCGAACAGGGTTGGTTCGCGCCAGAGCGCGTGCAGCATGTGATCATCCCCGAACCGCTCAACAAGGATCGCATCTGTCTTGGCCATCGCGGCGGCTGGTGGGCCGAGATCGAGACCAAGGGCGAGATCGCCCACGGCTCCATGCCTTTCCTCGGCGATTGCGCGGTTCGGCATATGGGCGCTGTGCTGCATGCGTTCGAGGAAACGCTTTACCCGGCGATGGCGTCGCGCTGGACCGAGATGCCGGTCGTGCCCGAAGGCGCACGGCAATCGACGATGAACATCAACTCGATCCACGGCGGCCAGCCCGAACAGGCCAGCGACTACACCGGCCTGCCCGCCCATTGCGTGCCCGACAGCTGCCGCATCGTCATCGACCGCCGCTTCCTGATGGAGGAACCGATCGAGGCGGTCCGGCAAGAGGTCATCGACCTGCTCGAAGACCTCAAATCCCGCCGCGAAAATTTCGACTACGAGATCCGCGAGATCAACCGCGTGATTCCGTCAATGACCGACAAATCCGCGCCCATCGTCACCACCGTGCATGACGCCATCCGCGATGTGCTGGGACAAGACCCCACCTACGTCGCCTCGCCCGGCAGCTACGACCAGAAACATATCGACCGGATCGGCAAGCTGAAAAACTGCATCGCCTACGGTCCCGGCGTGCTGGAGCTTGCGCACAAACCGGATGAATGGATCGGGATCACCGACATGCTCGACAGCGCCAAGGTCATGGGACGGGCGTTGGAGACCCTGCTGCTGGCCTGATCGACGTCGTAATCCAAATTCCCGACAAGGCGTGACACCCGACCGAAAAGCAGAGGCTTGATCACGGCGTGATTTGACGTGACACTCACGGCAACAACTGGAGGGACACCATGACCGCTCATTTCCTTCGCGGGGCCGCCTTGGCCGCGCTGCTGACAACCCCTGCTCTGGCCCAGCAAACCGATCTGACCATCGCGCTGCAACTCGAGCCCCCGCATCTCGACCCGACCAGCGCCGCAGCCGGGGCCATCGACTCGGTGCTCTATTCCAACGTGTTCGAAGGGCTGACGCGGTTCATGTCCGATGGCTCGGTTGTGCCCGGTCTCGCGGAGAGCTGGGAGATCAACGCAGACGGCACCAGCTACACCTTCACCCTGCGCGATGGCGTCACTTTCCACGACGGCACGGCGATGGATGCCGAGGACGTCAAGTTCACCCTCGACCGCGCCCGCGCCGAGGACAGCGCCAATGCGCAGAAACCGCTGTTCGAGGGCATCGAAGAGGTCACGGTCATTGATCCGACAACGGTCGAAGTGAAACTCTCGGCACCTGATGGCAATTTCCTGTTCAACATGGCCTGGGGCGATGCGGTGATCGTGGCCCCCGAAACCATCGAGGACATAAAGCAGACACCGATTGGCACCGGACCGTTCACGTTCCAGCAATGGGTGCAGGGCGACCGGATCGAGCTTGCCCGCAACCCGGACTATTGGGGGGATGCGCCCGCTCTTGAGGCGGCCACGTTCAAGTTCATCTCCGATCCAACCGCCGCCTTCGCCGCGATGATGGCACAGGATATCGACGCCTTCGCGGGCTTCCCGGCACCAGAGAACCTGCCGCAATTCGCAGCCGATCCGCGTTTCCAGGTGCTTGTGGGATCGACCGAGGGCGAAACGATCCTCGCGATGAACAACAAGCTGCCGCCCTTCGACAACGTCAAGGTGCGGCAAGCCGTGTCCCATGCCATCGACCGCCAAATGGTCATCGACGGTGCGATGTTCGGCCTAGGCACGCCCATCGGTACACATTTCGCGCCGCACAATCCCGACTATGTCGACCTGACAGCACAATCTGCCTTCGATCCGGAGAAGGCCAAGGCACTTCTGGCCGAAGCCGGGTTTGCCGATGGATTTACCACGACGCTGAAACTGCCACCGCCCTCCTATGCACGGCGCGGCGGAGAGATCATCGCGGCACAGCTGCGCGCGGTGGGGATCGAGACCGAAATCACCAATCTCGAATGGGCGCAATGGCTCGAAGAGGTGTTCCGCGGCAAGGATTTCGGCCTGACCATCATCAGCCATACCGAACCGTTCGACATCGGCATCTATGCGCGGCCCGACTACTATTTCCAGTATGACAACCCCGCCTTCCAGGACCTGATGACAACGCTGGGCACGACCAGCGATCCGGCTCTGCGCTCCGACCTTACCGCACAGGCGCAAACGATGATCGCGGATGATTACGTCAACGGCTACCTGTTCCAGCTGGCCTTTCCAACCGTGGCAGACGCACGGATCAGGGGGCTTTGGCTGAACGCACCGACACAGGCCACGGACCTGACCGGCGTGAGCTGGTCCGAATAAGGCGCCTCGAGACAAATGGCACGGATGGGAGCACTCCATCTCATCCGTGCCACCCTTACCACCTTAACGAAATCTCAAGACCTCCGCGTAAGAAACTTCGTACGAAGTTTCTTAGCCCCGCCCATAAAATTCTGGGGCGCAGAACATCGCGTCCCGACGCCCTCCCGCGTAAGACCAGATTGCCAAGCCGATAAGTCCAATCTAGACTTGCCGCATGGCGATCCCGGTCGAAAACTTCTTTCTCAAGCCCGACACCAAGGGCACGCTTCAGGCCCGCATCCAGCAGATGGTGGCCGAAGGCATCCTGTCCGGCCGGTTCCGACGGGGCGAAAAGCTCCCCTCAAGCCGCAAACTCGCGCAGCATCTGGGGGTCAGCCGCATCACCGTGACGCTGGCCTATACCGAACTGCTGGCCAATGACTACCTCACCTCGCGGGGCCGCTCCGGGTATTTCGTATCCGACGACGCACCCGAACCGCCACATTTCGAAGACACGCCCCGCAAGGAAGACGCGGTGGACTGGTCGCGCGCTCTGGGCCAGAGGTTCACCGGCACCGCGACGCTGGTCAAGCCGCAGGACTGGGCGCAATATCGCTATCCTTTCCTCTATGGTCAGACCGATCCGCAATTGTTCGACCACGCGAACTGGCGGCTCTGCGCGCTGCAGGCCTTGGGCGCGCGGGATTTCGGGGCGCTGACCCGCGACTATTTCGATCAGGACGACCCTCAACTGGTCGAATTCATCCTGCGCCATACCCTCCCCCGGCGTGGCATCAGCGCCAAACCCGACGAGGTTCTGATCACCATGGGTGCGCAGAACGCGCTCTGGATGACCAGCCAGGTCCTGCTCACCCAGCGGCGGCGTGCGGTGATCGAAAACCCCTGCTACCCGTCCCTGCGTGGGGTCCTGACCCAATCCCGCTGCCATCTGAGTGCGGTCGATGTCGACGAAGACGGCCTGCCCCCTGAACACATCCCCGAACAGACCGACGTCATCTTCACCACGCCCAGCCATCAATGCCCGACATCCTACACGATGCCGCTGGCCCGACGGCAGGCGCTGCTGGCCCGCGCCCGCGCGCTGGATGCGCTGATCGTGGAGGATGATTACGAATTCGAGATGGCCTATCTCAAGCCGCCGATGCCAGCGCTGAAAAGCCTCGATGCGGATGGTCGGGTGATCTATGTCGGCAGCTTTTCCAAATCGCTCTTTCCCGGACTGCGCCTCGGCTACCTCGTCGGCTCGGCCCCCTTCATCCGCGAAGCCCGCGCGCTCAGGGCGTCGGTCCTGCGTCATCCACCGGGACTGACCCAGCGCACCACCGCCTATTTCCTGAGCCTCGGCCATTACGACAGCCTGATCCGCCGCACCGGAAAGGCGCTCAATGACCGGCGCGTGATCATGGAACACGCGATCCGAAAACACGGGCTGACCATTGCCGGCAAAGGCACCCATGGCGGCTCGAGCTTCTGGATGCGCGCGCCGGACCATGTCGACTGCGAGGACTTGGCCAAACGCCTGAGCGCTGTCAGCGTGCTGATCGAACCGGGCACCGCGTTTTTCGCGGGCGAAGACCCGCCGCGTAATTATTACCGGCTGGCTTACAGTTCCATCGCGCAGGCGCGCATCGACCCCGGTGTGGCCGAAATAGCGCGTGCCATCGAAGCAACACCAGTCACATAGACGCCTCGACCCGGAATCCGTCGGGGATGCTGTCGCGCCCCTCGAGCACCAGATCGGCCATCACCTCGGCAACCTTGGGGGCCATGCCGAACCCGATCTTGAACCCGCCATTGGCGATGAAATACCCGTCACGGCCCGGCCACGCGCCCAGCATCGGCGCCCGGGAGCGCGCGCGGGGTCGCACGCCCGCCCAGCGATCCACGACCTGCGCGTTTGCAAGCATCGGCATGGCAGCAACAGCGCGGGCGATCAGGTCGTCGCATTGCGCGTCCAGACCGTCCGGCGTGTCGAACTCCCGTTCGCTGGTCGAACCGATGGCAACGGTCCCGTTGGCATGGGGAATGATGTGCAGACCATCGACAAAGACCTGCGGCACCGCCCCGGCATCGTGGGCCAAGGCTGCCGACTGCCCCTTGATCCCTGCGCCCACGGGTTTGGCGAAGGCCTCGGACAGCTCCAGCAACCCGCGCCAACCGGTCGCCCAGATCACCGCGCCACCGTCAACGGCCTCGGGCAAGACGTCAACGCCCTTTGCCCGCAAGGCAGTAACCAGCGCGGCGCAAGCCCGACGCGGATGCATCCGGCCTGTCAACGTATCGCGGATCAGGTAGCCGCTTGGAGAAACCGGCGCGAAAACTCCGGCCTCTTCGGCCCGGATCACCTCCCACACGGCGTGTCCCCGCCAAAGTTCTCGCGCGCCTTGGGTCCGTGCCCGCGCCAGTTCTAGCGCGTGATCGTCACCGATCGGCTGCAACCGCCCGGTGCGCCCATAGCCCGGATCGACGCCACCTGCCGCCTGCACGTCGGCCCAGAAGGCCTCGGCCATCAGCAGGCTCTCGAGTTGAAATGCCTTCTTGTCATTCCAGTTTTCCGGCACATGCGGGGCCAATGCGCCCACCAGCCCACCGCTCGATCCCGATCCTGCACCATAGGGATCAACCACCCGCACCGATGCGCCGCGCCGGGTCAGAGCCCATGCGATGCTCAGGCCGAAGATCCCGGCCCCGCGCACTGTGATTTCGGGCATTGCCATTCCGCCTACTCCTCGCCAAGGTCGCGCCGTCGCTAAGGTATGTCATCATGAAACTCCAGACGGAACCGCTCGACTGGCGCGATGGGGATGTCCCTGTCTCCCGCCGGTTCGACGACCCTTACTTTTCGCTCGACAACGGGCTGGCAGAGACACGGCACGTGTTCCTGACGGGCAACGATCTGCCCGCGCGGTTCCGTGACGGCTTCCATATCGCCGAGCTTGGATTCGGCACGGGCCTGAACCTTTTGGCGACGCTCGACCTCTGGCGGTCCAGCGGGCAGACAGGCACGCTGCATTTCACCAGTTTCGAAGCGTTCCCGATGAATGCCAGCGACATGATCCGCGCGCAGCAGGCTTTCCCGGAACTCAAACCCATCGCCGAAGAGCTTGCTCCGTTCTGGGCGGACCATGCGCGCAAAATCACCCTGCCCGACCTGAAATTCACATTGGTCAAGGGCGATGCGCGTGACACCCTGCACAGCATGACCCGACCCGCAGATGCGTGGTTCCTTGACGGGTTTTCCCCCGCCAAGAACCCAGAGCTTTGGCAACCCGATCTGCTGAACTTCGTGGCGCAGAATACCGTGCCGAACGGCACTGCGGCCACCTATACCGCCGCCGGTCATGTCCGCCGTGCGCTGGACGCAGCGGGTCTCATCACCACGCGTATCCCCGGCTTCGGCCGCAAACGCCACATGACCATCGCGCGGAAAGCCGGCACATGAGTGAGACCAACAACCGCCTTGGCGTCTGGCTCATGGTGGCGACCACCTTTGTCTTTGCCATGCAGGACGGGCTGTCCCAGCATCTCGCCAGCGAATACAACGTGCTGATGGTCGTGATGATCCGCTACTGGTTCTTCGCGGCCTTCGTCATGTTCGTCGCCAGCCGCCGCGCCGGGGGGCTGCGGGCAGCTGCCGCCACAACACAACCCTGGTTGCAGGGCTTTCGCGGGCTGCTGCTGGCGGCGGAGATTTGCGTCATGGTTCTTGGCTTCACTTATCTGGGACTGGTGGAAAGCCACGCGATCTTTGCCTGCTACCCGTTGCTGATCGCCGCGCTGTCCGGCCCCATCCTGGGCGAACAGGTGGGCTGGCGCCGCTGGACGGCCATCGGTGTCGGTTTCATCGGCATCCTGATCATCCTGCAACCCGGCTTCGGCGTGTTCTCCCCACTTGCCATCATCCCCACGATCGCCGCGTTCATGTTCGCGCTCTACGGTTTGCTGACGCGTTACGCCGCCCGCAAGGACAGCGCCGCGACGAGTTTCTTCTGGACCGGCACAGTGGGGGCGGTATTCATGACCGCAATCGGCATCTGGTTCTGGGAACCGATGACACCGCTCGACTGGGTGATGATGGCAATGCTCTGCGTCACCGGGGCCACAGGGCATTACCTGCTGATCAAATGTTACGATGTGGCCGAAGCCAGCGCGGTGCAGCCCTTTGCCTACCTGCAACTGCCCTTCGCGGCGAGCCTCGGCATCTTGGTGTTCGGAGAGGCGATCCGCCCCAACGTGGTGTTTGGCGCAAGCCTGATCGTGGGTGCCGGTCTATTCACCCTGTGGCGTCAGCGGCAGAAGCGTTGAGCCTTTCAGCTCTTCCGAAAACGGCACCGGGTGTGGATCGCGCCCAAGACGCGCGCGGTAGATCGGCAGGCTTTCGGTGACCCGCATCACGTAGTTCCGGGTTTCGGTGAATGGGATATGTTCGATCCAGTCGATCACATCCATCTCGCCGCGCCGAGGATCTCCGCGCGCTTCCATCCAGCGGATCGGGCGGCTTGGCCCGGCGTTATACCCTGCGGCCATCATCACCGCGTTGCCTTCGAACTGCTGCGCCAGCCGCTCGAGATAGGCTGCACCCAACACGGCGTTGTAGACGGGATCAGACAACAATCGGCTTTCGGAATAATCCACGCCGAGCCAACCCGACACTTCCTCTGCGGTGCGCGGCATCACCTGCATCAAGCCGCGTGCGCCGACAGGAGACACCACCCGCGGGTCGAATTCGGATTCGCGCCGTGCAATCGCAAGCACCAGTTCCGTCGGCACCGGGTGATCCACCTCGGCCAGCGGATGCAGCGCATAGTAGGGGCCATGCAATTCATGCCCGAATTGCGCCGCCCGTTTGCCCAGCATCACCTGCACATGCGGCAGCGCCAGATCACCAAGCATCTCACCCATCTGGCCAATCTGCGTGCGGTCCAGCGATTCCGCGAGATGGGTCAGAAACCTCTCCGCCAGCACATTTTCCTCGGCATCAAGCAAGAGGATCGCTGCGGTAAAGACCGAGGACTGCGTGAACGGCGCATCACGCCAGTCGGGAAACATCTCTGTTCCTGCCAAGAGTGGATCGGGCGGCAGGCCGCCTGCCTCGGCAGCCAACAGCCCGTAGAATGACGTCTGGTATTGCGCGCCGAAGGCATAGGCATCCGCCGCACCCGCAGCATCACCCGACGCCTCGAGTGCCCGACCCAACCAGTACCCGGCCCGACCCAGCGAGATCGGCGATTCGACACCACCGCGAAGCGCGCGGAAATGCGTCACGGCACGTTCGGGCGCATCCAGAAACCGCAGGGACAGGTAGCCCGCCAGCCATTCGAGATCGGCAAAAGACGATCCTTCGGTCAGATGATGGTTTGCCGCCAGGTCATAGGCGGTTTCGTACTGTCCGGCCCACATCAGTCGCCGAACAAGATCGTCTCGCTGCCGTGCCCAGATATCCGGACGACCCAGCGACTCTGCCGAAGAGGACCGCGCCTGCAGCAGTGCAACCGCGTCGTCGGTGCGCCCTTTGCGCACGCGCCATGCGAACCTCTCATACGCAAGCCCGGCATCTGAACTCAGCGCGGCAGGCACGGCGTCGATCAGGGTGTCGACCCCTGGGGCATCTTCGCGCAGCGCCATCCGGGCCTCGGCCAACGCACGCCAGTCTGCGCTGACCAGCGGCAGCATGGCGCGGGCATTGCTCGCACTCCCGCGCCAGAGCATCGCGTCCAGCCGCGCGGCGTGATGCGGCCTGAGCAGGTCTCCATGCGCGGCGACAAATGCGTCCTGCTCTTGCGATGTGAGGGTGAGCGTGGTCCATCCCTGCAGGATGACGGCCTCTGCACCCGCCCGATCATCCGCAGTCAAAAGCGCACGCGCCAAAGACAATGCCCCCGCTCCGGTCTCCGGCTCATGATCGGCATAAAAGGCGCGGATCGCCTCGGCAGAGGCAGCGGTCATTGCCCCTTCGCTCTTTTCCCTTAGAAACGGCAGGCCAGGCCAATCCTGGTTGCGCCCAAGGAAATCCTGCACTTCACGCGGCGATCCAAGCCCAGCACGCAGATAATGCCAAAGGATCACATCCAGCGCCGCCTGCCCGTCACCGCGCGCCTCGATCTGGGCGGCGGCCCAGTTGCCGTCGCGCATCAGGTCCATTGCGCGCTCCAGGGGGCGAGCATCACCTTGAGCAACAACGCCGAAGGGCAGAGCCAAGAGAACCACCGTCAGGATCGCGATACGCCGAAACATGGCTTGCATTTTCTCCGATGAAACAGGATAGACGGCTCGCTAAATGATAACCCGCATACCGCGACCTTCAACTCACATTCGCGGGACGGGCGCAACGGCGCAAAGCCACACACGAAAAGGAGCGTGACGATGTTCAAAGGGTCGATGCCTGCACTGGTCACACCGTTCAAGAACGGTGCAGTGGATTTTGACACGCTCAAACAGCTCGTCGATTGGCATGTCGATCAGGGCAGCCACGGTCTTGTGCCGGTTGGCACCACAGGCGAAAGCCCGACGCTGAGCCATACCGAACACGAAGACGTCGTGAGTTTCGTTATCGAGGCCGCCGCCGGGCGCATCCCGGTCATCGCCGGTGCCGGTTCGAACAACACCGACGAGGCCATCCGCTTCTTGCAGCACGCAGAAAAGGCAGGCGCGCAGGCAGGTCTCGTGGTGACGCCTTATTACAACAAGCCGACGCAGGATGGGCTGATCCGGCATTTCACCATGCTGCATGACAGCTGTGACCTGCCGATCATCATCTACAACATCCCCGGTCGGTCGGTTGTCGACATGCTGCCTAAGACGATGGGCGAACTGGCGAAACTGCCGCGCATCATCGGCGTCAAGGATGCCACCGGCGATCTGGCCCGCGTCTGCGCCCAGCGCCTCACCTGCGGTCCGGATTTCGTCCAGCTTTCGGGCGAGGACGCCACCGCGCACGGGTTCAACGCGCAAGGCGGCATGGGCATGATCTCGGTCACGGCCAACGTTGCCCCGGCGCTGTGTTCGCAGATGCAGGAAGCGACGCTTGCCGGCGACTACATCACCGCGCTTGAGCTTCAGGATCGTCTGATGCCGTTGCACCACAGTATCTTCGTGGAACCGGGCCTCTGCGGTGCAAAATACGCGATGAGCCGTCTGGGCCTGTGCGACGAAGAAATGCGCCCACCGCTGTTCCCGGTCTCGCAGCCGACGCGCGACCTGATCGACAACGGGTTGCGCCATGCGGGTCTCTTGAACTGACCTGAGGCACACCAAGAACGAAAAAGGCCGCGCCCTTACAGCGCGGCCTTATTTTTACCATCCGATAAAATTCAGGACTCCAGCCCCTCGGGCTGTCCCACCACCACAAACCGCAGTGCCTCGGGCTTGAGAACACGCGCAGCAACCCGCTTGATATCCTCAAGCGTGATCGCTTCGACCTGCGCATTGCGGGTGTTGACATAGTCGACCGGAAGTCCGTCCATTTGCATCCCGACAAGGATGTTCGCGATCGGACCATTTCCGTCGAACCGCAGCGGGTAGGCTCCGGTCAAATAGGTCTTGGCACCGTCCAGTTCCTCTTGAGTGACACCGTTTTCAGCCATCTTGGACCACTCGTCACGGATCACCGCGATGGCCTCTGCGATGCGGTCATTGGCGCTCGATACGCGGCCAAGATACAGAGCGGCATGATCCTTGGGAACAAGGTAGCTGTAGACGCCATAGGTCAGGCCGCGCTTCTCGCGCACCTCTTCCATCAGCCGCGCCTCGAACCCGCCACCGCCCAAAATTTCATTCAGCACGAAGGCCGCAAAGAAATCGGGATCGTCCCGAGCAATGCCCTCGTGGCCAAAGATAGCCACCGATTGCGGCACATCGAAAGGCACAACGGTCACACCGGCTTCGGTCGACACGTCGATATCCGGCGCTTGCGGAAGCCCGGTCTCGGGCAAGTCGGCCAGCAGCTTGTCCATCAAAGCGGCCAGACCTTCGGCGGAAATGTCACCTGCCGCACCGACGTAAACCCGGTCACGCGCCAACGCCCCCCGGTAGGCAGTCAGCAAATCGTCACGGGTCAGGGCCGCTACGCTCTCCTCGGTGCCTTCGATGGAGGACCCGTAGGGGTGGTCTCCGAACACCATTCTGTCGAATGTAGCACCGACCAGATCGTCCGGGTCTTGCGCATCGGACCGAATGCCTGAAACGATCTGTGCCTTGACCCGATCAATCGCCGCTTGATCAAACCGCGGCTGCGTGATCGCGTCGCGCAGCAGGGCCAGCGCCTCGTCCTGATTTTCCGTCAGGAACCGCGCCGAGATCGAGACCCCGTCGTCATTGATATCGAAATTGAAACTCGCCGCCAGCGATTCAGAACGTTCGGCAAATTCACGGGCATCCAGGTCTCCGGCCCCTTCTTCGAGCAGACCGACCATCAGGTTGGTGGCACCACGCTTGCCCGGCAAATCGAGGGATCCGCCGCCCTTGAACCGCAGCTCCAACGCCACGAAAGGGATCGTCTCTTCCTGCACCAGCCAAGCATCTATGCCACCGGGGCTGGTTACTTCGATGATGTCGATTTCCGCCCGCAGGGGTGCGGCTGCAATCAGCAGGGCCGCGATCAGGGAACCAAATACCTTCATTGTGTCACCTCCTCGGCCGTCCGAAGGAACCCGGTCACGGCATTGTCACGGTCGAATATCGCCTGCGCGGCGGCAATGATTTCTTCCGGCGTGATGGATTGCAGGATGCTCGGCCATGCGTGCACGTCCTCGACCGTCAACCCAGACGTCAGCGCTGCGCCATAGCGGCGGGCGAGTGAATTGGAACTGTCCAGCTCGTAAACCTGAGATGCGCGCAGCTGGAATTTGATGCGGTCAAGCTGCGCGGCATCGACACCCGTTTCAAGGAACTCCGCGATCACACGGTCCATGTCAGCCTCGGCTTCTTCAAGGGTAACACCGGGCACAGGAACATTCACGACCCCAAAGGTCGTATCGTCCAGCGACAGCCCACTGTAGAACGCCCCGGCATAGACGGCGCGCTGTTCCTCGAACTGCAGCCTTTGCGGCAGGACCGATGTTTGCGATCCGCCCAAAACTTCGGCCAGCAAGGTCAGCGCCGCTGCTGTGCGCTGGTCGCCTGGATCACGTTCCGGAGCCAGATAGCTGCGGATCACATAGGGCTGCGCCACGCGAGGATCGCTGAAGGACAGCCGCCGTTCCGCCATCTGCGGCGGTTCTGCCGGGCGCGCACGATCGGGCAAAGCCTCATTGCGGGGGATCGGGCCATAGTGCTGCTGCGCCAGTGCCAGCACCTCGTCAGGCATCACGTCACCGGCCACCACGAGAACCGCGTTGTTGGGTGAATAGAACTGTTCGTAATAGGCCAGCGCATCGTCCAGATCGAGGTTTACCATCTCGTGCCGCCAGCCGATGATCGGCGTGCCGTAGGGATGGTTGAGGTATTGCGCTGCCATGGTCTGTTCGCGGAACAACGCAGCCGGATCGTTCTCGACCCGCTGATTGCGTTCCTCGATGATCACGTCGCGTTCGGTCAGGATATCTTCGCGGTCAAGCTGGATGTTTTTCATCCGGTCCGCTTCCATCTCCATCATCAGGCCCAGACGGTCCGCCGCGATACGTTGGAAGTAAGCGGTGTAATCGTAGCTGGTAAAAGCATTGTCGGTGCCGCCATTGGCTTTGACGATCTCGCTGAATTCGCCCGGTTCAAGCTTTTCGGTCCCTTTGAACAGCAGGTGCTCAAGAAAGTGCGCCACGCCCGACACACCCGGCTGTTCATCCGCCGAACCGGCACGATACCAGAGCATGTGGACAACGGCAGGCGCGCGATGGTCTTCGATCACCACGACTTCCATACCGTTCTCAAGCTGGAAGGTGGTGACCTGGTCCTCGATCGTTTGCGCGCGCAACGGCGCTGCGGCAAGAATGAACGCCCCGGCAAGGGCAATCAGGCGGCGCATCGGCAAATCTCCTTGGTTTTGAAGTAAGGTACGATCCAAGTCGCCAACTTCAAGCATCCCAACGGTTTCGTGAGCGTTTGCGGCGCCACGAGGCGCAATCTGTCACTCTGGCGGGGCCGAGGGCGTCAGCAAGCCGGCGCGCCGCGCCGCTTCGAGCGACGCGTAGGGGTCAAGCGCCTGACCCCGATAGGCGCGGTTATAAGTATCCTGCGGAACAAGCCGCCAGTTGAACAGCCTCCGGCGTTCGCGGAAGGCCTGATCATCTACGGCCAGCTCTGTGCGAATGTCGGACTCCCGGCCAAAGCGCGAGGCCCGCGTCACCAGCGCCTGATCACCCGCACCGATCCCGGCCTGCGGGTCAAGCCGTGACGGGTTTCCGCCCAGCACCGCAACCGCGTCCTGAAGCGGGGTCTGATCCGTCCGGTTCGTACCACCCGGCGTCGGCGGCGGCAGTTCGGCAAGGGTTTCGGGCGCTTGCAACGGCTTGTTGGGCACGATCGAGAATTCCTCGGGCGAGCCTGAAGTATTGCGCAATTGGCGCAGATTGGTGTCCCGGTCCGCCGTGTCCTGACGGGATCCGCAGGCGGTCAATGCCACCAGTGCCAGTATGATCAATGCGCGCGGCATAATGTTGTCTGCCCGCCTCCGTATTCGCCTCAGTTCCGCTTTAACCCATCCTGCCGCGCCCGTCACGAGGCGTTTTTCCCGCCCGAGAACAGCGCGAGCCCAATCGCGCCCACAAACACCGAAATGTCAGCGACATTGAAAGCATAGGGATTGGTGAAGCCGCAACAGGACATGTTCAGAAAATCTGCCACGGCACCATAAAGCAGGCGGTCCACCACGTTGCCCAGCGCGCCACCGATCAGCAGACCGGCAAAGATCAGCCCGGTCCGGCCCGGGGGATCGCGGCGCATCCAGACCAGCACGAAAAGCACGATCCCAAGTGCAACCGAGATCAGAATCCAGCGCGTCCAGTCGGCCTGCCCCGACAACAGCCCGAAATTGATGCCGGTGTTCCACGCCATGCGAAAGTTCAGATAGGGCGGGAAAACGTCGATCGCGCCGACGCGGGCAAGCTCCATCACATGCACAACCCACCACTTGGTGAGCTGATCGATCACAAACACCGCTGCCGCGACGATGGCCACCAGACGCATGTTGTCTCCTTTGCCCTGCTCCGGATTCTCTCGGATGGTCAAATTCAGTGCCTGAAGTGGCGCATTCCTGTCAGAACCATCGCGAGGCCTGCCTCGTCGGCGGCGGCGATCACCTCGTCGTCACGCATCGAACCACCCGGCTGAATGACGCAGGACGCGCCCGCAGCGGCGGCCTCCATCAGGCCATCCGCGAAGGGAAAAAACGCATCCGACGCAACGGCGCTGCCCTTGGTGAGCGGTTCCGGCAAGCCCAGCGCCTCGGCCATGCGCTCGGCCTTTTTCGCGGCAATCAACGCGCTGTCCAAGCGGCTCATCTGGCCCGCACCGACACCTACCGTGGCCCCGTCCTTCACGTAGACAATGGCGTTGGACTTGACGTGCTTGGCCACCGTCCAGGCGAAAAGCAGGTCGCGCATCTGGTCATCGGTCGGCGCGATCTTTGTGACCACCTTGAGGTCATTCATTTCGAGCCGCCCATTGTCGCGGTCCTGCACGAGAATGCCGCCCGACACCTGTTTCCACGCAAGACCCGGCGCCGCCGTATTGGCCAGACCCGGCGCCATCAATAGGCGGAGGTTCTTCTTGGCAGCGAACACGTCCTTGGCGTCCTGATCGACGCCGGGGGCAATGACCACCTCGGTAAAGATCTCGGCAATCGCTTCGGCAGTTTCACCATCCAGCGTCGAATTCAGTGCGACGATGCCCCCAAAGGCCGAGGTTCGGTCACAGTCGAACGCCTTTTGGTAGGCTTCCTTCAACGTCCGGCCCGTCGCCACGCCGCAGGGATTGGCGTGCTTGATGATCGCGCATGCAAACCCATTGCGCGGCAGGAATTCCGACACCAGTTCAAACGCCGCATCGGTGTCGTTGATGTTGTTGTAGCTCAGGTCCTTGCCCTGCACCTGTTCCGCCATTGCAACGCCCGGACGGTTGGAACCGTCATGGTAGAACGCCGCGCCCTGATGCGGGTTTTCGCCGTAACGCAGCGGCTGGGCCAATGTGCCGGCAAAAACGCGGCGGCGCGGGGTCTGTTCGCCGATGGCATCCGCCATCCAAGTGCTGACAGCGGCATCATAGGCTCCGGTGCGCGCATAGGCGATCTGGGCCAGACGCTGCCGGAACGCCAGAGTGGTCTGACCGTCATTCGCCTCGAGCTCCGCCAGCAGCGCGTCGTAATCCTCGACATCCACAACCGTGCTGACAAACGCATGGTTCTTGGCTGCGGCACGGATCATCGCGGGACCACCGATGTCGATATTCTCGATACAGGTGTCATAATCGCCACCCTTGGCGACGGTTTCCTCGAACGGGTAGAGGTTGACCACCAACAGGTCGATCGCCTTGATGTCATGTTCGAACATCGCCGCGACATGATCGTCATTGTCGCGCAGCGCCAGCAATCCGCCATGTACCATCGGATGCAGCGTCTTGACCCGGCCATCCATCATTTCAGGAAAACCGGTCACCTCGGACACGTCCCTGACCGGCACACCCGCGTCGCGCAGCGTCTTGGCCGATCCTCCGGTGGACAGAAGTTCCACGCCCCGCGCATCCAGCGCCTTGGCAAGATCGACAAGTCCGGTCTTGTCCGAAACAGACAAAAGCGCACGGCGGAGGGGGGCAAGATTGGTCATGGCAACTGGGAATCCCGATATTCAGTTCAGCAACGTCGCATCGTCCTGAACAAGATCGCGCACCGCGGTTGCGGTTTCCTGCGCCTTGGCCAACGACCAGCGAACGCGGGTCGCATACTCCATCGCGCGGGCAGATAAAACGATCTGTTTCGTCGCGCGTGGCCGAAGCCGGCCTTTTTCAAGGTAAACCGACGGTTCCAGCGCAAGAGTACATTGGCCGTCAAAGCGGAAAACCCAGATTTCCCCGCTGCGCAGGGCCATGCTGACAGCGGTGCCGTTCATGTCGATGGCGGTATCAACCTCTGGGTGCAAATGAAAGCGGATGTCAAACGGGACGCCGGCAAGGCGGCTGTCCTCGATCTTCTGATCAAACCGCGCCTTGGCAGGACCGTTTAGCGCGATCAAAAGATCCTCCCCAACCACACCACGCCCGTCAAAGGTCATTTCCAGAATGCGGGCATGGGTCAGGCCATGTGTCCCGACATAGCCGTCATGCCCACCTTCAAACCGCACGCCATCCATGGCGCGGGACATCTCGACGGGAACGTCCTTGGGAATGTCATCCATCAATTCGCGTTCGATCGGCCCCATCCGGGACGTCTTGCCAAGGCGTGAACTGGAAAACCCGTCAAGACACAGCGTCGAATGTGACGGCGTTGCCCGCCCGGCGCGGCGCCAGTCCTCGCCAAAGGTCGCGCCAGATCCGCAATTGACGATCAGCGGGCGCCGCCCCGATGTCAGCTCGAACGCGAGGGTGGACGCATGGGCGTTGAAACTGGCCGGTCCGCCCGGTGGTGCGGCCGCATCGATCACCATCGTGGTGCGTCCGGCAGACAGCCGGGCATATCCCATGGCTAGCCCCTTGGCAGGCTGCACCTTGGTGTTCGCCGACGCCAGCACCGTGTCCAACCGTCCTTCCACGCCGCGCCCGCCCCCGTGGAACCGCGCCAGACCGCCATCGGCATGACGTAGCGCCCGCAAGGTCGGCACGATCCGCGCAATGGACTGCAGATGCGCCGGATCGGGCGTTCGCGCGGTCTCCTCGAGCGCATCGCGCGCCCAGATCAGGAGCGTGCACACCTCGAGCAGTTCCTCGGGGTTGCGCGTCGGGATGCCGCCTGCCTCGTTGATCTGGCGCGCACATTCCTGCCCAAGCGCCCTGATCGCAGGATCGGCCTGCGACTCCATCCCCTGTAGCGACAACCCAGCCGAGATCAGCCCGGTCAGCGCCTCGAAGCGCGGCAGACCGGGGGGCGAACTGTGCCAGCGGCGGTTCAGGAAAATCGTCTGTTGCGCAATCGACCGGAAAAAGGCGCGCGAGTCGTCTGACGAACAGCCGCCCAGAAGGAAAAAAGCGTGATGCAGCCACCGGATGACCCGTCGACCCGCCAGTTCAGGCGTCCAGCCGGGACCAGAGCCATTGCCGTAGCGTTTGATCCATTCGAACAACCAACGCTGCGCGGTCTTGCGGGTGGCCGCATCACCAACGCTGGCCATGTCGTCAAGCCAGACAAACCCGTGGATTTCGTCAAGAAACACATCATCCGGCGGCGTGATGTCCCACAGGATCGCATCAGGCGCTTCGACCAGATGCCCGGCGAACAGCAGATTGCCCGCCGTGAGTTGCCGACCGCGCGCATACGACCCGACGGTTCTGGGTTCCGGCTGTCCGACAAACGCGGTTGCAGGCTTGGCACGCGCTGACAGTCGTGCGTGCACACGGTTCAAAATCCGGGTCTGCGCCCGCTTTGCGGCGTCCAGTCGGAACATCAGCTCTGCCTCTATCTTGCGTTTACGCAAGTATTCTTGAGGCGCATCTTACCCTTCAGAGAGCGCCAAGTCACGGTTCAAATGTCACGCCGGCGCCGGATCGCCCTTGCTCTGCAACACGGCCATGTAAAACCCGTCCATCCCGCCGCTGTCAGCCCAGTAATCGGGCCGTAGCCGCACGCCGCCTTCGGGGCTGATCCAGTCGGGATCGAGGCCCGGCGCAACAGGCGCTTGCATCTCGACAGCGTCGGTCTGCGACAGAAGCCATTTGATCTGGTCCTCGCCTTCCTCGCGCAGCAGGCTGCAGGTGCAATAGACCAGGGTTCCGTACGGTTTGAGGTGCCCAACCGCACGGCTCAGCATCGCGCGCTGGAGCTTGATGAGATCGTCGATACCGGTCTGCGACTTGACGTATGGCAGGTCGGGATGCCGTCGGATCGTGCCAGTGGCCGAACAGGGCGCGTCCAGCAAGACAGCATCGAAGAGACCGTCCTCGTAAGTCAGCGCATCCGCGACAACGGTTTTCGCGGGCAGCCCGGTGCGGGTCAGGTTTTCGGTCAGGCGCACCATGCGCGCCTCGGAAATATCCAGCGCGGTGACATCCGCCCCCTTGGCAGCCAGTTGCATCGTCTTGCCACCGGGGGCGGCGCAGATGTCGAGCACCCGTTTGCCCGCCACATCACCGAAAAGCTGAACCGGCAGCGCAGCTGCGGCGTCCTGCACCCACCAATCGCCGCTCTCGAAGCCCGGCAGTGCCGAAAGCTGCCCCCGTGCGGACAAACGCACGGAACCCGTCGGCAAGAGTGTACCTTCAAGTTTATCCGCCCAGCCAGCGGGATCGGATTTGACCGAAAGATCAACCGGCGGCGGAACGGCATGGGCGCGTTCGATCTGCTCCACGACAGGTTTGCTCCAGGCCTTGGCAAGCTTCGGGCGCAGCCATTTCGGCAGCAGCGTATCCGGCGCGTCGTCCCATGCTTCGGGCGCCTGTTCGGTCACACGGCGCAGCACGGCGTTGACCAGACCCTTCATCGGTGCGGTCTTCTTGTTGCGGCCCGCAAGCTTCACCGCTTCGTTCACCACGCCATGCGCAGCACCGCCCGTGTTCAACTCGACCGTCGCCATGCGCAGCAGGTTCATCACGCGCAAGGGAGGCTGGCGTTGCAAATGCGGCGCGAGCAAATGATCCGCGCGGCCAAGATATCGCAGGGTTTCTGTGATCAACCGCTGGGCCGTTGCGCGTTCGGGTGGCGTCAGGTCCTGCCAGACGGGATCGCTGGTGATCTCTGACAGCATGCGTCCTTCGCCGATGATCTGGCTGAGACCGTCCAGCGCGACAAGGCGGGGTGATGCGGGTGCAGGCAAAGGGCACTCCTGATTACAGGCCGGGGTTGTCCCGGACCGGAGGGCACGTATATCAGAAGGGAACGATATGGAAGACCGCGATGAGTTCCGAGATACCGAAAGACTTGCCCCCCGCTGCTCAGCGTGCCTTGGCCGAAGCCGAGGAACGTCGCAAGAAGGCTGAAGCGGAAAAGCCGCTCCCGAAAGAACTGGGTGGACGCGATGGGCCTGAACCCGTGCGCTATGGTGATTGGGAAAAGGGCGGTCTGGCGATTGATTTCTGAGCGTCAGCGCAGACGGAAATCAGCCGCGTCCCCCGCGCCTTGGTCAGCGATGAACCGGACTTCGGACCCATTGGCCAAAACAGCCTGACAATTGTAGCCAAGCTCGTCGCCGCCCCAGTTCAGATCACGGCAGAAAAAACCGTTTTTCCAATCCCAAGAGCCGGTGACATCCCACGTCGCTCCGCGGCCGGTGATCTTGCCATCCGCAGTCACGTTCAACCGCACAAGCGGTCTAGACAATGTCTTGCCCTGTATTAGAGATACGAATTCGGATTTATTCTCGACCCGCTTCAACTCTGCCGCAGCGACATGCGGAAAAAGCAGGGTAGCGGCGGCAACAATGGCTGAAATGCGAATGAACACGGGAACCTCCGAACAAATGGTTTTATTTAGATTACGTTGGAAATGCCCGATCGGATCAAGTTGTTCCCGACTAATGTGATGCGATCAGCCGTCAGACAGCCCCAGAACGTCCAACATATCATATTCGCCCGGTGCCTTGTCCTGCCCCCAGAGCGCGGCCTTTAAAGCTCCTCGGGCAAAAAGCGCGCGGTCGCTGGCGATATGGCGCAGGATGATGCGTTCGCCTTCAGCGGCGAACATCACGTCATGCTCACCCACGATATCGCCACAGCGAATGGCGCTGAAACCGATATCGCCGCGCGTCCGGGCTCCGGTCAGGCCATCGCGCCCGCGGTCTGACACATCGCGCAGATCGACGCCGCGCCCTTCAGCAGCGGCTTCGCCCAACATCAGGGCGGTGCCGGAGGGCGCATCCACCTTTTTGTTGTGGTGGTATTCGATCACCTCGATATCGTAATCGGCATCCAGCGCCGCAGCGACCTTGCGGGTCAGCACGGTCAGCAGGTTGACCCCGAGGCTCATGTTGCCTGCACGCACCACAACGGCATGGCGGGCGGCGGCCTTGATCTTGGTCAGGTCACCGTCGGACAGGCCGGTGGTGCCGATCACATGCACAGCGCGCGCCTGTGCGGCCAGTTCGGCAAAGGCCACGGTCGCAGCAGGGGCGGTAAAGTCGATCACCGCCTGCGCGCGGGCGAAGCAATCCAGCGGATCATCGGCCACGATCACACCGTTGGCCGCGCCCCCCATGGCTGTGCCGACATCCTTGCCCACCCAGTCATGGCCGTCGCGTTCGACCGCACCGGCAAGATACATCCTTGGGTGTTTGGCAATTTCGTTCACCAGCATCTGCCCCATCCGTCCCGACACTCCGGTGACGACGACCCCGATCTCTTCGCTCATGACATTCTCCACCCGCGGATTTTCGCCTGCATAGCGGCTGGCCACTGGCTTGGCAAAGCCCGCCAGACCGCTTATGTGCCGCATATGGCAAAAAACCGATCCCAAAGCTTTGACGGACCCAGCCAGCGACAGCTGCGCGTGGGTGAATTGATCCGCCGGACGCTGTCCGATGTGCTGGCGCGCGGAGATGTTCACGATCCCGACCTGAACCGCTACTCCATCACCGTGGGTGAAGTGCGCGTGTCACCCGATTTGCGTCTGGCGACCGCCTTTGTCGTGCCGCTGGGCGGCAAGGGGCAGGACGATGTCCTCGACTTGCTCAACCGCAATCGGGGCGAACTGCGCCGCCTCGTTGCCAAGAACATGACCCTGAAATTTTCGCCGGACCTGCGGTTCAAGCTGGACGACACGTTCGACCGCATGGACGACACCCGCCGCATGTTCGAGCAGGACGATGTGCGCCGTGATATCGAAGACTAGAGCCGCGCTGGCCGCGCTGGGGCTGATGATCTCGGCCGTTGCGGCACAGGCAGACGTGGCCTGTTCCGAACGCAGTTTCGACGGGCTGGCCTACACGGCGTGCGAGGTCGATCCGCGCACCGATGCGCTGCGATTGTTCCTTGATTCTCCTTCGGGCGAGAAGTTCGGACAATTCTCCTCGATAGACAGGACCTTGCAGGACGACGGCAAAGTTCTGACCTTTGCAATGAACGCGGGCATGTATCACGACGACCGCGCGCCGGTCGGGCTTTACATCGAAGATGGCCAAAAGGTCATGCGCGTGATCCCCAATGCCGGACCGGGCAATTTCGGGCTGCTGCCCAATGGAGTCTTCTGCATCCGCGAAAACCGCGCCGATGTGATCGAAACGCTGACCTATGCCTCCGCGCCGCCCGAGTGCCGCTATGCGACGCAATCGGGGCCGATGCTGGTGATCGACGGCGCCCTGCATCCGAGGTTTTTGGTCGACAGCACGTCGCGGTATATCCGCAACGGTGTCGGCACCTCTGCGGACGGCACGCGGGTCGTGTTCGTGATTTCGGACGAACCGGTCACGTTTCACGAATTCGGGCGCATCTTCCGCGATGACCTGGGCGTACCTCAAGCGCTGTTCTTTGACGGCAGCGTGTCACGCCTGCATGCACCGCAGCTGGACCGTTCGGATTTCGGGCGGTGGCTGGGGCCGATCGTGGGCGTGGTCGAACCGCTTGATCGCTAGCAGGGTTGCGATGATGCACGCACCGCTCTACCTGTCTGCGGCACGTATCCTGGCACCGGAGGCCCCATGACAGACACGCTTGATGACCTGACGCACCGCCTGTTGCAGCGCGCCAGGGAGGCCGGGGCTGACGCCGCCGATGTGCTTGCGGTGCGCGGCAATTCGATCTCGATCGACGTACGCAATGGCACTCTGGAACAGGCCGAACGGTCCGAAGCCACGGACATCGGTTTGCGTGTGTTTATCGGGCAGCGTGTCGCGAACGTATCGTCCTCGGATGTGCGGGCAGACAGCCTTGCCATCATGGCAGAGCGTGCAGTCGCGATGGCACGCGAGGCGCCGGAAGATCCTTATGTGGGATTGGCCGATCCCGATCAGTTGGCCGAGAACCCCGCGTCCGATTGGCTCGAACTCTACGACCCCACGCCAGAGCCGTCGCCAGCGGAACTGGAGCAGGATGCGCGCGACGCCGAGAGCGCGGCCTTGGAGCTTGCAGGGATCACGCAGGTCTCAGCCTCCTCGGCCGGGTACGGATCGCAGGAGATCCATCTTGCGGCAAGCAACGGATTTTCCGGGGGATATCAACGCTCTTCACGGTCCGTGTCCTGCGTGGCGATTGCCGGGACAGGCACCGGGATGGAGCGCGATTACGACGGCGACCAGAGAATTTTCCAATCGGATCTGCGCACGGCGCAGGACATAGGACGCAGTGCCGGGGAACGCACGTTGGAGCGCATGAATCCACGCAAGCCCAAGACGGGGGCCTATCCGGTGTTGTTCGATGAGCGGATTTCCTCGTCGCTGATCGGGCATCTGCTGATGGCGATCAATGGTGCCGCGATTGCGCGGCGGTCATCCTGGGCGCTGGACCTTCTGGGAAAACAGGTTCTGCCTCAAGGTCTTAGCCTGACCGAAGATCCGCATCGACCACGCGTTGGCGGCTCACGTCCCTTTGACGCCGAAGGGTTGGCGACGCAGAAACGGGACATCGTCAGCGATGGCGTGCTGACGGGCTGGACGCTGGACCTGGCCACCGCGCGCAAGCTGGGGCTGGAACCGACTGGCGGAGCGTCGCGCGGAACAACAGGTGGGCCGTCGCCCAGCGTGTCGAATATACTTCTTACTCAAGGTGTTACAGACCGCGCAGGGCTGATTGCGGAGATGGGAACGGGTCTTGTCGTGACCTCGATGATCGGATCGACCATCAACCCGAACAATGGCGATTATTCGCGGGGCGCTGCGGGGTTCTGGGTTGAAAACGGCCAGGTGGCCTACCCGGTCAGTGGCGTGACCATCGCGGGTAACCTCATTGAAATGCTTAAGAAAATGACTCCGGCCAATGATGCACGCCCGTGGTTGAGCCGGGTCGTGCCGTCACTGCTGGTAGAAGGGCTGACGCTTGCCGGAGAGTGATCTTGACCTTCTGATCGACGCGGCACGAAACGCGGGCGAGATCGCCCGGTTTCACAAGGCCAAGGGATTGGAAGTTCAGCATAAACCCGATGATGCCGGCCCGGTGACGCAAGCCGATTTCGCGGTGGACCGGGCGCTGCACGAGACCTTGAGGACGGCGCGTCCGGAATATGGCTGGCTCAGCGAAGAGACCCGCGACACGCCGGATCGGCTGGATCGTGACCGGGTGTTCATCATCGACCCGATCGACGGGACCCGCAGTTTCATCGCGGGGGAAACGACCTGGGCGCATTCGTTGTCGATCGCCGAAAACGGGGTAGTCACGCAGGGCGTCGTTTACCTTCCGGAAATGGATTTGCTTTATTCCGCTGACAGGACGCAGGGTGCGTTCTGCAACGGGGATCGGCTAAGTGTTTCTGATATCAGTGATATTCATGCTGCCCGTGTTCTGGCCACCAAGCCGAACATGGACCAGATCCACTGGCGTGATGCCGTGCCGCAATTCTCCCGGTCGCATCGGCCCTCGCTGGCCTATCGCCTGTGTCTGGTGGCACAAGGGCGCTATGATGCGATGTTGACGTTCCGGCCAAGCTGGGAATGGGACATCGCGGCGGGTGCGTTGATCCTGTCCGAAGCGGGTGCAACGGTGACGGACCGGCATGGCGATGCGCTGCGGTTCAACAATGAGCTGCCACAGACCGCAGGTGTCGTTGGCGCGGGCGCAGGATTGCACAGCGAAATCACAGATCGGCTGGTTTATACGGGGTGAAATCTGCGTTTCGTACGGTTGGCGGGGGTGTCTTGTACGGTTCGCTATGGGCGATATCCGGTGCAACCGCAACATGCTGTGTTTCCGACCCTCTCGCCGGCTGCGCGTGAGTGCAGGTAAGGCCAACCGTCCGGTTCGTACGCTTGGATCGTACAGATGCGCGTCAAATAACCGGAACCAATGAGCGCAATCTCCTCCAGCCAGATCCGGCCGGTCAGAGCACTTCGATCACCGATTTGTCGATGGCCAGCATGTAGCCACGGCGGGCGATGTTCTTGATCAGCAACTCGCTGACCAACTGGTTTCCCAAGCCGTCGCGCAGACGCTTGATGCGGGTGGCACCGGCGGCCTCGTCGCAATCGGATTCGGAGCGACCCGAGATGATCGCTTCGATCTGGGCACCGGACAGCAATTCGTCGTCAAGACGCGCCTCAGCGAGGATGGAGATGGTTTCGATCATGGCGTCGGTCAGCTTGAAGCCCATCGTGTTGAGGTAAACGGTGTTTTCCTCGCGGCTGACGATCAGGGAATTCACCTGGATACCCGAGCGTTCGATCTGCGCCATGCGGCGGTTCAGAAGAACCAGCATCACAAGGAACACAAGCGCAGCGATCAGCATCGCGGTGGCGAAGACCAGCAGCACGAAGATGGTGGTCCGATACCCGGCGAGCGTGTCGGAAAAGGCGGTGCCCGATTGCGCGAGGATCTCGAGCAGCTTGACCTCGGCCTGGGAGGTCAGATTGTCGTTTTCCATGAAGATCCGCTCGACCCGCGCGTTGAACGCGTTGGCATCGGGCAAGGTCACGACAAGGAACACGCCCGCCAGAACCAGCAACGCGACGATCCCGCTGATGCCGAGAACCACGAGGCGGGTTGCGGAGCGGCGCGTGTCAGTAACGGAGGAAGTTGGGTCCGGCACTGTCTTTCCTTTCGGCTAGCCCTGTTTCGTCGAAGACCGACACCACATTGAGCAATGTCCAGCCCGACTGTGCAAGCCGGCTTTGCAACTGCTGTTGCGCCGAGGCGGGTGTGCAGGGGTCTGAAATCTCGGCCACACCGTAGTGCAAGCGGAGGGGTGCATCCTGTTTCGCCTTGTAATCGGCATAACACGCGGCCTGTGCGGCAGCGGGCATGCAGAGCGCGGCGAGGAGCAGAAAGGAAAGCGCGTGTTTCATGCCGACACCCTGCGGCCAAGCCCCGCGAAATTCAATAACGGCGATGCGGTTATCCGATAGCGCGGCAGCGATATTGCCTGTCCCTGCAACCCGGTTCGAGATGGTGTCACAGGCAGCTGGCCAGATCGCCCCTGCCCCCGATTGCGCCACACCCGGCTTAACCGACAGGGAAAGGAACCCGAACCATGTCACGCAAATTCATCGCAGCCGTCCTGGCCGTATCCACCACCATAGCCGGCTTTTCGGCCATGCCCGCCCGTGCGGCGTCGGAAGAAGACATCGCAAAGCTTCTGGCAGGGGCCGCGACGGTCTTCATCATCGGCAAGGCGATCCAGAATTCCCGCGACAAGGAGCGCAAGGACAATGGGGTGCGGCATTACACGCCCGATGACAGGTTCGGGTATGTCACGAAGCCGGTTCCCACCTATGAGCGGCCGATCCCCAAGGTGGTGCCGCGCCAGGGGCGGCCACGCCATGGTAGTGTTCTTCCCGCCAGTTGCGTGCGTCGGATCGAGGGCGGCCGGGTGGAGCGGGTCGTTCTGAGCCGCTGTCTCGAGCGCAGCAACATCAGCAGTCAGTCATTGCCCAAGGCTTGCCGCATGGATGTGCAGACCCGGCGCGGAGCGGCGAAAGCCTATGCCCTGCCCTGCCTGCGGCATCGCGGATACACACTGGCGCGCCACTGACGCGCCGGACATGCGGGGGCATTGGTCCTTTGTCCCTGCACCTTGCACGCATGGTGACCCCACGCCATGCGTGCTTTTTGAGAAATACGGCTATCTTCCTCAAGATGTGAAGCACAGCGGACGGAACCCGTTTGCACCGAGAGTCGTTGGCCTGTTAGGGTGAACTCAGTCAAACACGAGGTTTAGAGTATATGAAGCGTCTGACACGCACGATCTTGTGCGCGACCTTGATTGGCGTTCCTGGAATTGGCGCGGCGCAGAATCTGGATCTCAACGTGTCAGGCGGCAGCGACGAATTGCGGAGCGAGTTGAAAGACGCGATGTCGCTTTATGCGCTGGTCGATGCCGAAGAGACGACGCCGCAGGCGCTGATCGCCGCCGCACAGGCCGATTACGGGCGGATCGTGGCAGCGCTTTATGGCGGCGGGCGGTTTTCCCCGGTGGTGTCGATCACGGTCGACGGGCGCGAGGCAGCGGGGATTTCGCCGTTCGAAGCACCTGCGTCGATCAACACGATCCTGATCGAGGTCGATCCGGGCCCGAGATTCCAGTTTGGTCGCGCCGAGATCGCGCCGCTGGCGGACGGGACCGAGATCCCTCCAGAGTTCCAGACCGGTGAGCGCGCGGGAACGGCCCCTATCCGGAACGCGGTGACGGCCGGGGTCATGGGCTGGCGCGATGTCGGTCATGCCAAGGCCCGGCTGGCCGAACAGCAGGTGATCGCGGATCACCCCGAGCGTGCGCTGAACGTGCGGTTGCGTCTTGAGCCGGGGCCGCGCTTGCGGTTCGGCGAGATTGGCGTTTCCGGAAACGATCGGGTGCGCCGGACGCGCATTCGCGAGATTGCCGGGCTGCCGCAGGGCGAGGTGTTCGATCCGCAGGAGATTGCGGATGCCGAACGGCGGTTGCGTCAGACCGGCGTGTTCGGGTCGGTTGCGGTGTCGGAGGCAGAGACACCGAATGCAGATGGAACGCTGGACCTTGATGTGCAGGTGGCAGAGCAAAAGCCACGTCGCTTTGGCTTTGGTGCCGAAGTGTCGACGCAGGAGGGTGGCAAGCTGAGCGCGTTCTGGCTGCATCGCAACCTGTTTCAGGGCGCGGAGCGATTGCGGGTCGAGGGCGAGGTCTCAGGGATCGGCACGGATGCGGACGAGATGGATTACGCGCTGCGGCTGACCTACGGGCGGCCCGCGACCTTTACGCCGGACACGGATTTTTTCCTGACCGCCGGGATCGAGCGGCTGAATGAGCCCGGTTTCACCAGCAATCAGGCGAATATTGCCGCTGGTCTGACACGGCGGTTTTCCGATCAGTTGAGCGGATCTTTCGGACTGGGATACCGGTATATCGATACCGAAGACGCGTTTGGCGAGCGAGAGTTTCAGCTGCTCACCGCAGATTTTGGCGCAGTTTACGATACACGGAACAACGCGCTGAACCCCACGGGCGGATATTACCTGTCCGCGACGGGCACGCCGTTCCTTGGCCTGAACGACACCGAAAGCGGGCTGCGGTTCACATCGGATGCGCGGGCCTATGTCGGGCTTGGGGCAGAGGACAGGTTCGTGCTTGCGGGGCGCGCGCAGATCGGATCGGTCTGGGGGCCGAGCCTTGCCGAAACTGTACCCGATTACCTGTTCTATTCCGGCGGTGGCGGATCGGTGCGCGGTGTGCCCTATCAATCGCTGGGCGTGACGCTGCCCAATGACGACTTTACCGGCGGGCAAATCTTTGCCGGGCTGTCTGCCGAATTGCGCGCCACGGTGCGGGGCAATATCGGGCTGGTCGGGTTCTATGATGCCGGCATGATCACCGAGGACAGCGGCTTTGGCGGTGACAGCGACTGGCACGCAGGCGCGGGCTTCGGGCTGCGGTACAACACCGGGATCGGGCCCATTCGGGTCGATATCGCGACCCCCGTGACCGGCGATGATGCCGGTCAGAATTACGAAATCTACATCGGCATAGGCCAGGCTTTCTGATATGCGCTTTTTCGCGACCCTACTCGTCTTTCTCTTCTGGCCGCTGGTCGGTTTTGCGCAGGACAATGACGAAGACCCCGGTTATCTCGCGGGGCTGTTGCAGGACGCCTTGTCCGGCGCGGGGCGCGATGTGCGGATCCGGGGGTTTCAGGGGGCCTTGTCGAGCGAGGCCTCGATCGAGCTGATCGCAATTTCGGACGATACGGGCGAATGGTTCCGGGCGGAAAACGTGGTGCTGGACTGGAACCGCGCGGCGCTGTTGCGCGGCGTGGTGGATGTGACAGCGTTCACGGCCGACCGGGTTGTCCTGGCGCGCGCGCCCGATGCCGGGCCGGAAGTGCCGAGCGCCGAGGCGACGCCGTTCTCCATTCCAGAGTTGCCCGTGTCGATTCGGATCGAGGAGATCGCGGTGCAATCGGTGCAGTTGGGCGCGCCGTTGCTGGGCGAAGAGGCGGAGTTTTCGATCACAGGAGCGGCATCGCTGGAGAGCGGTGGCGCGGATATCCAGTTCAATCTGGAGCGCATCGACGGTCAGGAGGCGCAGATTGCGCTGGCGGCCAGCTATGATCCGTCTTCGCGCCAGTTGGCTGTCGACCTCGATGCGCAGGAGGCCGAGGGCGGGCTGGCCGCGACGCTGCTGGGCATTCCCGGCGCGCCATCGGTGGCACTCACCGTGCAGGGCGACAGCCCGGTGGATGATTTCACCGCAGAGATCGCGCTGGCCACGGGCGGCGAGCCCCGCATCACCGGGACGGTTGAAATCCTTGCACCGGAAGAGACCGGCGGGTTCGATGTGCGGGTCGATATCGCGGGCGATCCCTCGCCGCTTTTGACGCCGGAGACGCGGGAGTTTTTCGGCACCGATATCGGCCTGCAGGCGCGGGTTCTGCGCGATGCCAATGGGCGGACAGAACTGCCGCAATTTTCGTTGACCGCGAACACCCTGTCGCTGAGCGGCAGCGCTGTTGTGTCGGAGACCGGCTGGCTCGAGGCCTTGGACGCCGAGGGGGAGATCGTGAACCCCGAGGGCGGGCCGGTCGTGCTGCCTTTCGGGGGCGGCGATACCCGGGTCGATACGCTGACCTTCGATGCTGCGCTGAACGGCGATCTGACCTTTGACGCCCGGCTTGAGGGGTTGGACAGCCCTGACGCCACGCTCGAGACCGTGACGATCACCGGGCGCGGTCAGATCGACCAGCAGAGCTTTGCGCAGCAGGACGGTCAGTTCGAACTGGACCTGACATGGGCGGCCGACGCGCTGGCGCTGACCGATCCGGGATTGGCCGAGGCTGTGGGCAGCGCGTTGTTGGGCGCGGCGCGAGTCGATTACCAGAGCGGGCAGCCGATCCGGGTGACCGGGATTGAGGCCAATGGCGCAGATTACGGCTTGAGCGGCGACGTGACATGGACCGCCGAGGACACCATGCCTCTGGCGGTGGACCTGCGGTTTCTGGCCGAGGACATCACGCGGTTTTCGGCGGTGGCGGGACGCTCGCTGGACGGTCGGGTCGACGTGCAGGTCGATGGCACGCTGGCCCCGGTCTCGGGTATGATCGACCTCGTGGTCGATGGCACGACGCTTGATCTGGCCATCGGGCAGGACGTGGCAGACCGGCTTTTGGCTGGCGTTGGGTCGGCACGGATCGATGTGCGCCGCGACGAGACGGGCACGATGCTCCGGTCAGCGCGGGTGGTGACTCCGGCTGCGAATATCGAGGCGTCGGGGACGATCACCAGCGAAGACACATCGCTGCAATTCGAGGGCGTTCTGAGCGAGTTGGAGCGGGTCTATCCGGACGAAGCCGATGGCGCGGCAGAGGTGAACGGGTCGGTGGCGCTGTCGGGCACGACGCTGCGCAATCTTGAGCTGACGGCGGATTTGTCGAACGACGGCCAGCAGGTTCGGCTGCCTTTCGGGGGCGGGATGACGCTGGACACCGGGACGGTCGAGGTGACGGCGACGGGTGGTCCGGATGGCGCGTGGCAGGCAGATGTGACGGTGCGCGATCTGGATGCGCCGCAGGGATCGGCCACGACGCTGGCGCTGTCTGGCAATGGTGACATCGCGCAATCCGAGAGCGGCGGGCTTGTGTCGGTCGGCGGCGATCTACGCGTGGCGGCATCAGCGCTGCGGCTGAGTGATGTGCGGGTGACGCAGGCGGTGGGTACCAACCCGACCGCCAACGCCTCGTTCGACTGGGTGCAGGACACCGAACGGCTGACCCTGCAATCGCTGCAGCTCGAGACCGGGGCGATTGACGTGACCGGCTCAGCGATGGTGACCGAAACGCTGAGCGCGCCGGATGCGCAGTTCGCGCTGTCGCTGGTGGCAGAGAGCCTTGCGCCCCTGTCTGGGCTGGCCGGGCAGAACCTCCGCGGGCGGGCGACGATCGATGTGACCGGCAGCTACGAGGATGGTGGCGGTTTCGACGTGACTGCACGCGGTCAAGGGGCCGGTCTGGGGATCGGCAACGCGACGGTGGACCGGCTTCTGGCCGGGGTGACGCGGTTCGAGGTCGGTGCGTCGGGTCAGGATGGTGCACTGGAGCGCGTGTCGGCGGATGTGCAGAACCCCGAGATCAGCACGCGCGTCAACGGTCCGCTGAGCAATCTCGAGATCGACGCGCGGCTGGCAAATGTCGGGCTGATCGCGCCGGATTTCCAGGGAGCGCTGGTGGTCGATGGCACCGTGGGGCAACAGGCCGATGGCTATGCCGTGGATGTCGATGTTCAGGGTCCGGGAGGCACGACGCTCGCCGTGGACGGGCGTGTGGCCAATGGCGGCACTGCCAATCTGAGCGTGAACGGGGCGGCGCCCTTGGGGCTGGCCAATGTGTTCATTGCGCCGCGCCGGTTGAACGGACAAGCGGCGCTGGACCTGCGCGTGTCGGGTCCGCTGGCGCTGTCGAGCGTGTCTGGGACGATCACGCCGCAGGGCGCGGAGTTCAGCGCGCCGACGCTGGGGATCGTGCTGTCGCCGATCACCGGGCAGATCCAGCTGGTGAACGGCGCGGCACAGATTGGGCTGTCGGCGCAGGGCAATCAGGGCGGATCGGTGGATGTGAACGGACGGTTGGGTCTGAGCACCTTCGACGCCGCGTTGACCGCGACGCTGAACCAGTTTGGTGTGCGTGACCCTGATCTTTATGACACCAGTCTCGATGGCGCCGTGGCCCTGAACGGGCCGATCGGGCGCAACCTGCTGGTGAGCGGCGATCTGCGGTTGAACGAAACAGAGATCCAGGTGCCGTCCACGGGCGTGACCGCTCTTGGGACCATTCCGCCGATTGATCATCTTGGAGCGACGCGTCCGGTCATGCGGACGCTGGACCGGGCGGGGATCCAGAACGCAGAGGACACCTTGGTCCAAGAGTCGCGCGGACCGTCGAGCACGCGGCTTGACCTGACGCTGACCGCGCCGGGACAGGTGTTCGTGCGCGGTCGCGGGCTGGATGCGGAACTGGCAGGGCAACTGCGGCTGACCGGGCCAACCTCGGACATCATTCCGCAGGGCGGTTTTGAACTGGTCCGCGGGCGGCTGGACATCCTGAACCAGCGGTTCACGCTGAACGAAGGGCGCATCCAGTTGAGCGGCAGTTTCAACCCGGTGCTGCGCTTTGTTGCGGAGACCGAATCGAACGGCATTACAGTGCGGGTCATCCTCGAAGGGCCGGCATCGACGCCGGAGATCAGTTTCTCGTCAAGCCCGGAACTGCCCGAGGACGAGGTGCTGGCACAGCTCTTGTTCGGGCGCAACCTGTCGAGCCTGTCGGCGTTGCAGGCGCTGGAACTGGCAAGCGCGGTGGCGACACTGGCGGGACGCGGCGGGATCGGGCTTTTGTCGAACCTGCGAGACAGCTTTGGGCTTGACGATCTGGACGTGACCCAGACCGAAGAAGGCGGGACCGCGGTGCGGGCGGGCAAGTACATTTCGGACAATGTCTATTCCGACGTCGTGGTCGAAAGCGGCGGTCGGGCCGAGATCAACCTAAACCTTGACGTGACATCCGAGATCACCGCACGGGGCAGCGTCGACAATACCGGCAATTCGTCGCTCGGGATTTTCTTTGAACGGGATTACTGAGGCAAGGTCGCTGCGGCGGGCTTTGCCTTGGTCCTACAGCGGTACACAAAAGTCCTTGCAGACTCGGGATGGGCTGCCTATATGAGCGTCAACAGCGGCGTGTTGGCTACGGTCGGCACCCACCGAATTCTTCAACGGGCCGCGCGCCCGTTTTTTTGTGTCTGGAGATCTAAACGACAATGTCTGACCTGATCGCAAAAGCCGCGATGGACCGACGTTTGGCCGAGATCGTCACCCCTGTCATCGAGGACATGGGGTTCGAGTTGGTGCGCATTCGTTTGATGAGCGGCAAGCTGGCCACGTTGCAGATCATGGCCGAACGTCCCGAAGGCGGGATCGAGGTTGATGAATGTGCCGCAATCAGCACCGCCGTGAGTGCGACTCTGGATGTCGAGGACCCGATCCTTGACACCTATACGCTGGAAGTGTCGTCGCCGGGGATCGACCGTCCGCTGACGCGGCTCAAGGATTTCGAAACCTTCGAGGGCTACGAGGCGAAACTCGAGACCTCCGAACTGATCGACGGGCGCAAGCGCTTCAAGGGCGTGCTGGCCGGGGTCGAAGGGGACGAAGTTCTCATCAATATCGAGGAAGGTGGTGACGACGTCACCACGATAGGGCTCAGGTTCGAGTGGCTGACCGATGCCAAGCTTATCCTGACCGACGAGCTGATCAAGGAAATGCTGAAGGCGCGAAAGGCCCAAGGCTTTGAAGAGACATCCTTTGACGACGTGATTGAGGCCGAAGGGCCCGAAGAGGAGTAAACCGAATGGCAATCACCTCCGCCAACCAGTTGGAACTGTTGCAGACCGCCGAAGCGGTGGCGCGCGAAAAGATGATCGACCCCGGTCTGGTCGTCGAAGCAATGGAAGAAAGCCTCGCCCGGGCCGCCAAGAGCCGCTACGGCAGCGAGATGGACATTCGCGTGTCGATCGACCGCAAAACCGGCCGTGCGCGGTTCACGCGCGTCCGCACCGTGGTCGAGGAAGAAGAGCTCGAGAATTACCAGTCCGAGTTCACACCCGAGAGCGCCAAGCCCTATTTCATGGCCCCCAAGCCGACGCAGAACGCGGTCTGGATGCGCGATGGCCAGCCGCTGACCGAATTTGCAGGCGCGGCACAGGTGGGTGACACGTTCGTCGAAGAAGTGCCCCCCGTCGAAATGGGGCGGATCGCGGCGCAGTCTGCCAAGCAGGTGATCCTGCAGAAGGTGCGCGAAGCCGAGCGGGACCGTCAGTTCGAGGAATTCAAGGATCGGGCAGGCACCATCATCAACGGTGTGGTCAAGCGCGAGGAATACGGCAACGTCATCGTCGATGTGGGCCGGGGCGAAGGCATCCTGCGCCGCAACGAGAAGATCGGGCGCGAGAGCTATCGCAATGGCGACCGTATCCGCTGCTTCATCAAGGATGTGCGCCGCGAGACCCGTGGGCCGCAGATTTTCCTGAGCCGTACCGCGCCCGAGTTCATGGCGGAGCTGTTCAAGATGGAAGTGCCGGAAATCTATGACGGCATCATCGAGATCAAGGCGGTTGCCCGTGATCCGGGGTCGCGCGCCAAGATCGCGGTGATTTCCTATGACGGGTCGATCGACCCGGTCGGTGCCTGCGTCGGTATGCGCGGTTCCCGTGTTCAGGCGGTCGTGAACGAGCTTCAGGGCGAAAAGATCGACATCATCCCGTGGAACGAGGACGTTCCGACCTTCCTTGTGAACGCATTGCAGCCCGCCGAGGTGAGCAAGGTGGTTCTGGACGAAGACGCCGAGCGGATCGAGGTCGTGGTGCCGGACGAGCAGCTGTCGCTGGCGATTGGTCGTCGCGGTCAGAACGTGCGTCTCGCGTCGCAGCTGACAGGTCTCGATATCGACATCATGACCGAGGAAGAGGAATCGCAGCGTCGTCAGAAAGAATTCGAAGAGCGGACGCAGCTGTTCATGGATACGCTCGATCTGGACGAATTCTTTGCACAGCTTCTGGTGTCCGAAGGCTTCACCACGCTGGAAGAGGTCGCCTATGTCGAACTGGACGAGCTTCTGGTGATCGACGGTGTGGATGAAGGCACTGCCGAGGAACTTCAGACCCGTGCCCGCGAGAACCTCGAGGCGCAGGCCAAGAAGGCGCTCGAGACTGCCCGCGAACTGGGGGCCGAGGAAAGCCTGATCAACTTCGAAGGCCTGACACCGCAGATGATCGAGGTGCTGGCCAAGGACGGCATCAAGACGCTCGAGGATTTCGCCACATGTGCGGATTGGGAACTGGCCGGTGGCTGGACCACCGAGAACGGCGAGCGGCACAAGGATGACGGTCTGCTCGAGCCCTTCGACATGTCGCTCGAAGAGGCACAGACCCTCGTGATGACCGCACGGGTTCTTCTGGGCTGGGTCGATCCGACCGAGCTTGAGGAAGACGAGGAAGACGACGGCGAAGAGATCGACACCGTCGAGGACGCGCAGGCCTGACCTGCATTGACCAAGGGATAACGACAGACGTGACACGCGGTGGCAAAGACAAGGATCGGGAAAGCGGACCGGAACGCAAATGCATTGCGACCGGAGAGGTACGCCCGAAAGCCGAACTGATCCGTTTCGTCGTCGGCCCCGAAGACCAACTGGTTCCCGACCTGGCGGAAAAGCTGCCGGGTCGGGGAATCTGGGTGACCGCAACCCGCGCTGCCCTTGAAACCGCTCTGAAAAAGAACATGTTTCACCGTGCGGCCAAGACGCAATTGCGTTTGTCCGAGTCCCTTGTTCATGACCTCGAGCAGCAGCTTGCACGCCGGGTGATCGATCTGGTAAGCCTCAGTCGCAGATCTGGTGCGGCCATTTCCGGTTATGAAAAGGTCAAGGATGCTCTGTCCAAGGAAACTGCCGAAGTGTTGTTGCAGGCGGAAGACGGGTCGAGCCGTGGTAAATCGAAACTCAGTACGCCGCATTATGGCCACTACATCGGCTGGCTTACGGCGGATGAGCTAGGAATGGCCTTTGGGCGACAAACTGTGATACATGCCGCGCTTGGCGCTGGCGGACTCACGCAACGTGTTGTAGAGGAAGCCCAAAGATTGAAGGGCTTTCGCATCGGAACGTCTGATGCAAAGACAACGGCAGGGGCCGTTGGGAAGGAAAAAAGAGCTAAATGAGCGATAACGACGGCAAAAAGACTTTGGGTTTGCGCGGCGGTCCCCGGTCAGGGAACGTAAAGCAGAGCTTTAGCCACGGACGGACGAAGAACGTCGTGGTGGAGACCAAGCGCAAGCGCGTTGTGGTGCCGAAACCCGGTGCGTCTCAGTCTGGCAGTGGCGGTTCCGCCAGCGCGGCGGTTGCCGCAGCCGGAAGCAAACGCCCGGCAGGGATTTCCGATGCGGAGATGGAGCGCCGCCTGAGAGCGCTGCAAAACGCAAAGGCGCGCGAGGGCGAAGAAGCCGCGCAGCGCGAGGCCGAAGAAAAGGCCCGCACCGAAGAGCGCGACCGCATGCGTGCCGAAAAAGAGGCCAAGGAGCGTGAACAGCGCGAGGCCGAGGAAAAGGCACGCCAGAAAGCTGAAGACGAAGAGCGCAAGGCGCGCGAAGCCGCGGAAGCCGCAAAGCAGGCTGCTGCCGGTCCCGCGGAAGCGCCGGTGGCTCGTCAGACCGCGCCCGGCCCAAAAACGGCACCCGCCGCCGCACCGCGCAAGGTGGACCGCGAGCGCGAAGACCGTGGTCGTCGCAAGACAGACGATTCCGAACGTCGCTCTGGCAAGCTCACGCTGAACCAGGCGCTGGGTGGCGAAGGCGGCCGTCAGAAATCCATGGCCGCGATGAAGCGCAAGCAGGAGCGGGCGCGTCAGAAGGCCATGGGCGGCAACCAGCCGCGCGAAAAGGTTGTGCGTGATGTGCAGCTGCCCGAAGCGATCACGGTGGCTGAATTGGCCAACCGGATGGCAGAGCGGGTGGGGGATGTCGTCAAGTCGCTGATGAACAGCGGAATCATGGCAACGCAGAACCAGTCGATCGATGCCGATACGGCGGAACTCATCATCGAGGAATTCGGCCACCGGGTGACCCGCGTGTCGGATGCCGATGTGGAAGACGTCATCAAGGAAACCAACGACAAGGCCGAAGACCTCAAGCCGCGTCCGCCGGTCATCACGATCATGGGACACGTCGACCACGGCAAGACATCGCTGCTGGATGCGATCCGCGAAACCAACGTCACCTCGGGTGAAGCTGGCGGGATCACGCAGCATATCGGTGCCTACCAGGTGACGACGAAGGATGGGGCGGTTCTGTCGTTCCTCGACACTCCGGGTCACGCGGCGTTCACGTCGATGCGCTCGCGCGGTGCTCAGGTGACGGATATCGTTGTTCTGGTGGTGGCTGCGGATGACGCGGTGATGCCGCAGACGATCGAGGCCATTGCGCACGCGAAAGCGGCCAAGGTGCCGATGATCGTGGCGATTAACAAGGTCGACAAGCCAAGCGCGAACCCGACCAAGGTGCGTACCGACCTGCTGCAACACGAAGTTGTCGTGGAGCAGATGTCCGGTGACGTGCAGGACGTCGAAGTGTCGGCCGTGACCGGTCAGGGTCTTCCCGAACTGCTCGAAGCGATTGCGCTTCAGGCAGAGATCCTCGAACTCAAGGCGAACCCGAACCGGGCGGCGCAGGGTGCGGTGATCGAAGCACAGCTGGATGTGGGTCGCGGTCCCGTGGCAACGGTTCTGGTTCAGAACGGCACGTTGCGCCAAGGCGATATCTTTGTCGTGGGCGAGCAGTACGGCAAGGTCCGTGCGCTGATCAACGACCGGGGCGAACGCATCAAGGAAGCGGGACCGTCGGTTCCTGTCGAGGTTCTGGGCCTGAACGGCACACCCGAAGCGGGTGACGTGCTGAACGTGACCGAGACCGAAGCACAGGCGCGCGAGATCGCGGAATACCGGGCCAATGTCGCCAAGGAAAAGCGTGCAGCACTGGGTGCGGCGACGACGCTGGAACAGCTGATGATGAAGGCCAAGGAAGACGAGAATGTCTCGGAGCTTCCGATCCTTGTCAAAGCGGATGTGCAGGGTTCTGCCGAAGCCATCGTTCAGGCGATGGAGAAGATCGGCAACGACGAAGTGCGTGTGCGGGTCCTGCATTCCGGCGTGGGCGCGATCACCGAAACCGATATCGGTCTTGCCGAAGCGTCGGGTGCGCCGGTGTTCGGGTTCAACGTCCGTGCAAACGCATCGGCGCGGAACACCGCCAACCAGAAGGGCGTCGAGATTCGTTATTACAGCGTGATCTACGATCTTGTGGATGACGTGAAAGCGGCGGCCTCGGGTCTGCTGAGCAACGAGATCAAGGAAACCTTCATCGGGTATGCCACGATCAAGGACGTCTTCAAGGTCTCCAATGTCGGCAAGGTCGCAGGCTGTCTGGTCACCGAAGGTATTGCGCGGCGCAGCGCCGGCGTCCGCCTGCTGCGCGACAACGTGGTGATCCACGAAGGCACGCTCAAGACGCTCAAGCGCTTCAAGGACGAAGTGTCCGAGGTTCAGTCGGGTCAGGAATGCGGTATGGCGTTCGAGAATTACGACGATGTTCGCGCAGGCGACGTGATCGAGATCTTCGAGCGGACCGAAGTGGAACGTGCGCTGGCGTAAGCGCGCGGTATCCCGAAAACAGAAAAGGGCAGCGTCGGCGCTGCCCTTTTTCTTTTGTCACTCGAGTTATTTGTCTGAAAATCAGGCTGTCGCAGCCACAGGCAGACCCGTGAAGATACGACCACCGACACGCACGCAGATACGTCCATCGGGCAGGGTCTTTTCGAGAATTCCCTGCACGGACATGCAACTTCCAATGATGATTGTTTTCAGCACGCCAAATACTCCCCCAAGTTCTGACTTAGCGAGCATTAAATTGCCAAAAAAAAAATTGCCAGAAAAAAGCAGTCGCATCCCGCCTATTCGGCGCTAAAGTCGCATTCTATCAAAGCCAATCACGCAAAATCGGGATCAGGGGGATGTCCGCCGGAGGCATCGGATAGTCCTTGAGCTGATTCGCACGGACCCATTTCAGTGCCTGATTCTCTTTTGATTCGGGAACACCGTTCCATTTCCGGCAGGCAAAGAGCGGCATCAGCAGGTGGAACGTCTCGTAGCTGTGCGAAGCAAAGGTGAGCGGGGCAAGGCAGCTTTGCCATGTGTCGATGCCCAGCTCTTCCTGCAATTCACGGATCAACGCCTGTTCCGGGGTCTCGTTCGGTTCGACCTTGCCGCCGGGAAATTCCCAGAGGCCCTCCATGGACTTGCCCTCTGGCCGTTGAGCCAGAAGGATGCGCCCATCGGGGTCGATGAGCGCCACGGCCGAGACCAGAACCACCTTCATGTCAGGACCTGTAGTCGGCGTTGATCGAGATGTAGCCGTGGGTCAGATCGCAGGTCCAGACGGTGGCGGTTCCGCTGCCCATGCCCAGATCGACGGTCATGGAGATATTGTCCTGCTTCATGATCGCCGCGCCCTGCTCTTCCCGGTAGGCGGGATCGACCCAGCCGTTCGAGGCGACTTTGACATCCCCGAAGGAAATGCTGAGCGTGTCGCGGTCGGCGGGTGCGCCGGATTTGCCGATGGCCATGACGACGCGGCCCCAATTGGGATCTTCACCCGCGATGGCGGTTTTCACCAGCGGGGAATTGGCGATGGACATGGCGTGGGTCTTGGCATCGGCGTCGTTCAGAGCGCCGGTGACGGTGATTTCGAGGAACTTGGTCGCCCCTTCGCCGTCGCGGACCACCTGGTGGGCAAGGTCCTGCATGACCTGGTGCAGACCGTCGCGGAAAGCGGTGTCACCTGCGGTCACAGACACATCGGACGCACCTGTGGCTGCGACCAGAAGCGTGTCGGAGGTGGAGGTGTCGCTGTCGACGGTGATGCTGTTGAACGTCTTTTCGTTGAGCGCGGAGACCAGTGTTTGCAGGTCGGCTTGCGCGATCTTGGCGTCGGTGAAAATGTAGACCAGCATCGTCGCCATGTCGGGGGCGATCATGCCCGACCCCTTGGCGATACCTGCGATGGTCACTGTGCCTTCGGGCAGATCAACCGTGGTGGTCGAACCTTTGGCGAAGGTGTCTGTGGTCATGATGGCCTTGGCGGCTGACGGCAAGGCTGTTTCGTCCAGACTGTCGTGGAGTTCCTGTACCTTCGCCTTGATCCGGTCATGCGGCAGACGTTCGCCGATCACGCCGGTCGAACTGGTAAAGACGCGCGTGGCCGGAAGGCCAGTGACGCGGGCGACCTCGGCACAGATGGCCTGAACCGATTCGTCTCCGGCTCGGCCCGTAAAGGCGTTGGAGTTGCCGGAATTGACGATGATCGCCGCGCCGCCTGCATCTTCGAGACGGATTTTAGACTGGCAATCCAATACGTTGGCAGAGCGCGTGGCGGATTTGGTGAAAGCGCCCGCCACGCAGGATCCCGGGTCCAGAACGGCCAGCATCACGTCGGTTCGCCCGGCGTATTTGACGCCCGCTGCCGCGGTGGAAAAGCGCGCGCCCCGGATCACCGGCAGCGTTGGGAAGCTGGCCGGCGCGAGGGGCGAAACCGATGTGATCTTGGCCAAGTCTTATTCCTCCAGAAGACCGAGATTGCTCAGGACAGAGGTGTCGACCTCTTCTTTGGCGGTGCGGGTGACGTCCGCGGACGCGGTCAGTTCTTCGATTCTCTGACTGACAGCATCCTGGCTCAGTGTGGCTTCGAGCTCTTCCCGGACGGAGGCGAGTTCAGGTGCGGCCTGTGCGCGCTTTTCGTTGAGAGTGATCACGTGCCAGCCGAACTGGGTTTGCACCGGATCAGAAATCGCGCCGACCTCCATGCCTTCGACGGCTGTCTGGAACTCGGGCACCATCATGCCGGGACCGAACCAGCCAAGCTGGCCACCGTTCGGGCCGGACGGACCGGTCGATTTCTCGCGGGCGACCGTGGCAAAATCGGCACCACCGCGCAGATCTTCGGCGATTGCCGCTGCTTCTTCCTGAGACTCGACGAGAATATGCGAGGCGTTAAATTCTTCGGTCGGTTCACCTTGAAGGTAGGTTTCATCGTAAAGCGCCTGCACCGCTTCGTCAGTCACGGCCTCGTCCACGATCTCTTCGATCACCTGTGCGGCCATCAGCGCGCGGCGTTCGTTTTCAAGAGCAAGCTGGACGCGACGGCTTTCTTCACCGCTGTCCTGCTGGCTGAGAACAGTCTGCTGCACGATCTGATCGAGGATACCGTCCCACAGGACTTCATCGGGAAGCTGCTGATACTGGTCCGGCAGGGACGCGCGGATCATCAGCATGTGGCCCAGCGTGATTTCGGTGCCGTTGATCGTCGCCACGACCGAGTCGGCGCTCAGGGTGTCCTGCGCCTGAACCGGCAGGGCCAGCATCAGGGCGAACGCGCTTGCCGACAGTTTCGTGATGAGATTCGTCATGTTTGTTCCTTCCAGAGCCGCCCGCACAAGTGGGGCGACATTGACAGTGTATTGCCCTGACCTTACATCGCCTCAAGGCGCTGCAAAGCCAGTCGTTCCCCTGTGACATATGGGCTGTGTGCGAGGCGAGCAAGCAGATGCCGCACACGAAGATGTCAAAGCTGAAAGTGAATGAATGCTGGGATTAGGTAAAGTCGCGCGCAAGGTGTTCGGGACGCCGAACGACCGCAAAGTCAAGGCGACCCGCCCGCTGGTTGAGAAAATCAACGCACTGGAAGCGGAATTCGAAAAGCTGAGCGATGCGCAGTTGATCGAGAAAACAGCCGAGTTCAAGGCACGTCATTCCAATGGCGAAGCGCTTGACGCGCTGTTGCCGGAGGCATTTGCAAACTGCCGCGAGGCGGCCAAGCGCGCGTTGGGTCTGCGGGCCTTTGACGTGCAGCTGATGGGCGGGATCTTCCTGCACCAAGGCAACATTTCCGAGATGAAGACCGGCGAGGGCAAGACGCTGGTGGCGACGTTCCCGGCCTATCTGAACGCGATCACCGGGCGCGGTGTGCATATCGTGACGGTCAACGATTACCTTGCCAAGCGCGACAGCGAATGGATGGCAAAGGTCTATGGCGCGCTGGGTCTGACCACGGGTGTCGTGTATCCGCGCCAGCCCGATGCGGAAAAGCAGGCTGCCTATGGCTGCGATATCACCTATGCGACGAACAACGAGCTTGGGTTCGATTACCTGCGTGACAACATGAAATCCGAGCTGAAACAGATGTATCAGCGCGATCATTACATGGCGATCGTGGACGAGGTGGATTCGATCCTGATCGACGAGGCCCGGACACCGCTGATCATTTCCGGCCCGGCGCAGGACCGCAGCGAATTGTATGTCGCCATCGACAAGCTGATCCCATCGCTGACCGAAGAGCATTTCACGCTGGATGAAAAGACCCGCAACGTCACCTTCACCGACGAGGGCAACGAGTTTCTCGAACAGACGCTGCACGAGATTGGGCTGCTGCCCGAGGATCAGTCGCTCTATGATCCGGAAAGCACAACTCTGATCCACCACGTCAACCAGGGTCTGCGGGCGCACAAGCTGTACCAGAAGGACAAGGATTACATCGTCCGGGATGGCGAGGTTGTTCTGATCGACGAGTTCACCGGCCGGATGATGGCGGGGCGGCGGTTGTCCGACGGTTTGCACCAGGCCATCGAAGCCAAGGAAGACGCCAAGATCCAACCCGAGAACGTGACGCTCGCGTCGGTTACATTCCAGAACTATTTCCGCCTGTATGAGAAGCTGGCGGGCATGACCGGCACGGCCACGACCGAAGCCTCTGAATTCGCAGAGATATACGGTCTTGGTGTGGTCGAGGTGCCGACCAACCGCGCGATTGCCCGGATCGACGAAGATGACCGGGTCTACCGGACGGCGCAGGAAAAATACGACGCCATCGCGACCGAGATCAAGGACGCGCACGCAAAGGGTCAGCCGGTTCTGGTGGGCACCACCTCGATCGAAAAGTCCGAGATGCTGAGTCAGTTGCTGACCAAATCCGATCTGCCGCACAACGTGTTGAACGCACGCCAGCACGAGCAGGAAGCGCAGATCGTCGCCGATGCAGGCAAGCTGGGCGCGGTGACAATCGCCACCAACATGGCCGGCCGCGGCACCGACATCAAACTGGGCGGCAATCTTGACTACCAGATCATGGAAGCGATCGCCGCCGATCCCGACGGCGATCCCGAGGCGATCCGCAAGAAGATCGAAGCCGCGCACACCACCGATGAAGAGGCCGTGAAGGCTGCCGGCGGTCTGTTTGTTCTGGCCACCGAGCGCCATGAAAGCCGCCGCATCGACAACCAGCTGCGCGGTCGTTCGGGGCGTCAGGGCGATCCGGGGCGGTCCTCGTTCTTTCTGTCGCTGGATGACGATCTGATGCGGATCTTCGGATCAGAGCGTCTGGACAAGGTTCTGTCGACGCTGGGCATGAAGGAAGGCGAGGCGATCATTCACCCTTGGGTGAACAAGTCGCTGGAGCGCGCGCAGGCCAAGGTCGAGGGGCGCAACTTTGACATCCGCAAGCAACTTCTGAAATTCGACGACGTGATGAACGACCAGCGCAAGGTGATCTTCAGCCAGCGCCGCGAGATCATGGAAGCACAGGATCTGGCCGAAGTTGTGCGCGACATGCGCCATCAGGTGATCGACGATCTGGTCGACACTTACATCCCGCCCAAGACCTATGCCGACCAATGGGACACGCAAGGGCTGCAGACCGCCCTGCAAGAGCTGGTCGGCGTCGATGCGCCGGTCGTCGAATGGGGTGACGAGGAAGGCGTGGACGCCGAGGTGATCCGCGAACGGCTCGAGGCCGCTTCCGACGAGATGATGGCCCAGAAGGCCGAGGCGTTTGGACCGGACACGATGCGCCAGATCGAAAAGCAGGTTCTGCTTCAGACCATCGATAGCAAGTGGCGCGAGCACCTGTTGACGCTTGAACACCTGCGGTCGGTTGTCGGGTTCCGCGGCTATGCGCAACGCGACCCGCTGAACGAGTACAAGTCCGAAGCGTTCCAACTGTTCGAAACCATGCTGGACAGCCTGCGCGAAGACGTGAGCAAGCAGCTTGGCAAGGTCCGTCCGATGACCGAGGAAGAGCAGAAAGCGATGCTTCAGCAGATGGCGGCACAACAGGCGGCCATGGCCCGGACAGCAGATTCTGCATCCGCGCAGCATCCCGATGCTGAGGATGCCGAAGTCAGCCTGGCGGCGGCCGTGGACGGGTTCGACGAGAGCGATCCGACCACATGGGGCACCCCCGGTCGCAATGACCCCTGCCCCTGCGGATCGGGCAAGAAGTTCAAGCACTGTCACGGACGGCTGGCCTGAGCCCGTCCCGCCACATTCCCGACGCAATGAGACCCAACGCCCGCCCTAGGCAGACCTAAATTTCCGGGCACACATACCGTTGCAATAAGTGCATCGGGAGTGTCTGTCATGGACCGGAAGTTCACAATTCGCATCGCAGCGGTCACGCTCTGCGCCGCCCTTGGGATCGGCGCAGTCATGCAGGGTTTGCCCCCGTCGGCGCCGCCCGTTGTCGCGCAGAAGCCTGTGGTCGTGTCGGACCTGCAGGAGGTGTCTTCATCGCCCCGCGACCTGATGCCCATGGACAAGCCCGTGGTTGCCGCGCTTCCAGACCATATCGTGTCCGCATCGGTGAGCAGCGCGGTTGAACCGTTGGACATAACGATCCCGGAAGCCCCGGAAGACACCGGGTTTTCCTGCGACGTCACCATGACCGCGACACCCAACGCAGGTGCCATGATGTCCGTTGACCTGACCGCCCCCTGTCACGGCAGCGAACGCGTCACATTGCACCATAACGGGTTGATGTTCACGTCACTGATGCAGCCAGATGGCAGCCTGTCGGTCGACATTCCGGCGTTGACGGAACATGCGCTGGTGATCGCGTCCTTCCTTGACGGCGCAGGTGCGGTCGCGATGACCGACGTAACGTCCGTGCCGTTCTATGACCGCGTGGTGCTGCAATGGCGCGGCAATGCGGGGCTGCAATTGCACGCACGGGAATTCGATGCGGAGTATTTCACCAATGGCCATATCTGGCAGGGCGCGGTCGGAGATTCGGCACGGGCCGCGACCGGGCAAGGCGGTTTCCTGACAACACTGGGCACACCGGATGCGCCCGACGCGCTGCTGGCGGAGGTGTATACCTTCCCCTCCGGCATGACCGATACGTCGGGCACCGTCGCGCTGACCGTCGAGACCGAAATCATCGCGTCGAACTGCGACAGCAGCGTGGAGGCGCAGACGCTCGAGATTCGCAACGGTGGAACACTGACATCGAAGGAACTGACCATCGATGTGCCCGGTTGTGACGCCATCGGGGATTTCTTGCTGTTGAAAAATCTGGTGGAAGACCTGACAATCGCCGCAAACTAAGCGGGCGGTTCAAAGGCGTATTTCATGAAACATCTCCGTGCGGCGCTTTGGGCCGCACTTTTCCTGTCATTGACCGGCAACGCCGTGCTGGCCGATGATGTGACACTGAGGTCGCGCGATGGTGCGATCGAGCTGTCGGGCACATTGCTGGGCTTTGACGGCCAGTATTACCGGGTCGACACCCAATACGGCGAATTGACGGTCGATGGGTCGGGTGTGCTGTGTGAAGGGCCGGGATGCCCGTCCCTGACCGATTTCGTCGCCGAGCTCGAGATCTCCGGGTCGTCCACGGTGGGCGAAGTTCTGATGCCTGCGCTGGTCGAGGGCTTTGCCCTGCAGTCCGGGCTGAAGGCCGAACGGGTCAGGATCGACGATACGCAATTCGAATACGTGCTCTCGGCGTCGGATGACGAAACGCCGGTGGCCCGGTTCCGGTTTCGTGTGTCGAGCACGGATGAAGGCTTTGCCGATCTGTTGGCCGACGAGGCCGATCTGGTGATGGCACTGCGCGAGATCCGGCCCGGCGAACTGACGCTGGCCGCCGAAGTGGGCTTGGGACAGTTGGACGACGTCAATCGCAGCCGCGTTCTGGCGCTGGATGCGATGACGGTGATCGTGTCGCCGACGAACCCTGTCGCGGCGGTGTCTGTTTTTGATCTCGCGCGTATCCTGTCCGGCGAGATCGACAATTGGCGTACCATGGGCGGGCCGGATGCGCCCATCTCGGTTCACATGCGGGACGTTCAATCCGGGATCGCGCAGGCCATCGAGGACCGGGTGTTGCGGGAAGCCGGGCTGAGCATTCTGGACACCGTGACGCGACATGCGACCAACGCTGCATTGGCCGAAGCGATAACGCGCGATCAGCTGGCCATCGGGGTGGCAAGCTATTCCGAGATCGGCAACAGCAAGCCTCTGGCTCTGACCGGGCCCTGCGGGTTTCAGTTGCGCGCCAATCGACTGACGATCAAGACCGAAGATTACCCGCTGACCGCGCCGATGTTCCTGTATATTCCGGCAAGGCGCCTGCCGAAGCTGGCACGCGATTTCCTGGCCTATACGCGCACCGGGCCTGCGCAGATCATCACGCGGCGCGCCGGGTTCGTGGATCAGGCCCCCGAAGAGATCACGCTGAATGCGCAAGGGGACCGTTTTGCCAATGCCATTCGCGTCGCAGAGGGCGAGGCGGATTTGACCGCTCTCAAGCGCATGGTCGACACGCTGGCGCCGTTACGGCGGCTGTCCACGTCGTTTCGGTTCGAGGCGGGCGCGGCACGGCTGGATGCGCAATCGCGGTCGAACGTGCAGCAACTGGCCCATGCGATCGAGGCCGGGATCTATGACGGGCGGCTTTTGGTCTTTGTCGGGTTTTCCGACGGCGAGGGTCCGGCAGAGAGCAATTTGCGGATCGCGCAGCAACGGGCGATAGCCGTCAGGCAGGCCATCGAGGCGGCGGTCGAGACTGCGGACCTGTCACAGGTGCAGCTGTCGACGGATGCGTTTGGAGAAGCGATGCCGATGGCCTGTGACGATAGCACCTGGGGACGGCAGGTGAACCGTCGCGTCGAGGTGTGGGTGAGGTGAGGCGCGGGCTAGAGATAGCCTTCGGATTTGAAACTCACCTCTCTCAATTTGCCGATGATCAGGTGGTCATGCACCGTGACACCCACCACTTCGCAGGCGCGCAGGATGTCTTCGGTCATGGCGATGTCGGCAGTTGAGGGCGTCGGATCACCGGAGGGGTGGTTGTGCACGAGGATGAGCGCGGATGCGTTCAGGTCGAGCGCGCGTTTGATCACCTCTCGGGGATAGACGGGAACATGATCGACCGTGCCCTTGCCCTGGATTTCGTCGGCGATCAGCACGTTCTTGCGATCCAGAAACAGAATGCGGAAGACCTCGGTTTCGCGGTGGGACATGGTCACGCGGCAATAATCCAACAGCGCGTTCCAGCTTGAGATCACCGGGCGTTTCAGCACCCTGCCCTGTGACATGCGATGGGTTGCCGCTTCAATCAGTTTGAGGTCAAGCGCGATTTCGGGGCCGATCCCCTCGACCTCGGTCAGGCGTTCAATGGAGGCGGACAGGACGCGGTTGAAGTCACCGAACGTTTCGATCAGGCGGTTCGCCAAAGGTTTGACATCGCCGTTCCTGAGACAGCGGAAGAGGACCAGTTCCAGCAGTTCGTAATCGGGGAGCGGTTCGGCACCGCCAACCAAAAAGCGGGCCCGCAGGCGTTTTCGGTGGCCGCCGATATAGGACGGTTGTTTGGGCTTGGCCGGCGCGACTGGTTTGGGTTTTGCAGGTGACGCAGGGGCAACCGCAGCGGTTTCAAATAAAGACAATTGAGGAGAGCGAGAGCGCGTCATGCTGGGATCATGACGCAGGAGTGCTTAAGGAAACGCTAACGGCCCCGCATTAGGCGGGGCCGCCGTTTCAGCCTTTCATGGAATCCCAGAAGCCTTTTACCGATTTGAAGAAGCTCTTTGATTCCGGGTTGTTGTCTTCGCTCAGTTCTTCGAATTCCCGCAGCAGGTCTTTTTGCTTGCTGGTCAGGTTGACCGGAGTTTCGACCGCCAGTTCGATGAACATGTCGCCCAGACCGGCCCCGCGCAGGGCGGGCATGCCCTTGGCGCGCAGGCGCATCTGACGGCCGGACTGGCTGCCATTGGGGATCGCGACGCGGCTGCGTCCACCGTCGATGGTCGGCACCTCGATATTGCCACCCAAGGCGGCGACGATCATGGAGACCGGCACGCGGCAGTGCAGATGCACGCCATCACGTTCGAAAAGCTCGTGCTGAGCGACTTCTATAAAGATGTAGAGATCACCCGGAGGCCCGCCGCGCAGACCTGCCTCACCCTCACCGGCAAGACGGATGCGGGTGCCGGTTTCCACACCCTTGGGGATGTTGACCGACAGCGCGCGTTCCTTTTGGACACGCCCTGCACCAGCACAGGTCTTGCAGGGGTTCTTGATCGTCTGGCCCAGACCCGAACAGGTCGGACAGGTGCGTTCGACGGTAAAGAACCCTTGGGTGGCGCGCACCTTGCCCATGCCCGAACAGGTCGGACAGGTGGTGGGTTCGGCCCCGCCTTCGGCACCGGAGCCAGAGCACGATCCGCATTGTACGGATGTCGGGACCTGGATGGTTTTCTGCAAGCCCTGATAGGCGTCTTCGAGCGTCACCCGAAGGTTATAGCGCAGGTCGGCGCCACGCGAGGCGCGTTGACGCCCGCCACCGCGCTGGCCGCCCATGAAATCGCCGAACAGATCGTCGAACACATCGGAAAAGGCACTCGCAAAGTCGCCTTGCCCCGGGCCCATGCCGCCACCGGGACGACCGCCACCACCCATGCCGCCTTCGAAGGCCGCATGGCCATAGCGGTCATAGGCCGCTTTCTTGTCGGCGTCCTTGAGAACCTCGTAGGCCTCGTTCGCTTCCTTGAACTGGTCTTCGGCCTTGGGGTTGTCCGCATTGCGATCGGGATGAAGCTCTTTCGCCTTGGAGCGATAGGCTTTCTTGATCTCGTCTGCAGACGCGCCTTTGGCGAGGCCGAGCACTTCGTAATAGTCACGTTTGGACATCATGCCCTCCATCTACGGAACGCAAGAGGCCGGCCCGGTATCCGGACCGGCCCCATTTCGGTTCCGCCCAACAAGCGTCAGGCGCGCTTGTTGTCGTCGAGATCTTCGAAATCGGCATCGACGATGGTGTCATCGTCATCACCGCGTCCACGATCAGCCGCTGCAGGTTCGGCATCGCCATCGTCGGCTTGCGCCTTGTAGATCGCCTCGCCCAGTTTCATCGCCGCTTCGGTGACGTTCTGGATGCCGGACTTGATCTTGTCGGCGGAGGACTTTTCGTCTTCCAGATCATCCTTGAGCGCGGCAATGGCCAGTTCGATCGCTTCGACCGTGGTCGGATCGACCTTGTCGCCGTGTTCTTCCACCGACTTTTCGGTCGAGTGAATGAGGCTCTCGGCCTGATTGCGGGCCTCGACCATTTCGCGGCGTCCCTTGTCCGCTTCGGCGTTTGCCTCTGCGTCCTGGACCATCTTCTCGATGTCCTCGTCGGACAGACCGCCGGACGCCTGAATGGTGATGTTCTGCGTCTTGCCAGTGCCCTTGTCCTTGGCAGACACGGACACGATGCCGTTAGCGTCAATGTCGAACGTCACCTCGATCTGCGGCATGCCGCGCGGTGCAGGCGGGATGTCTTCGAGGTTGAACTGGCCGAGCATCTTGTTGTCGGCCGCCATCTCGCGTTCACCTTGGAACACGCGGATTGTCACCGCATTCTGATTGTCCTCGGCGGTCGAGAAGATCTGCGACTTCTTGGTCGGGATCGTGGTGTTGCGGTCGATCAGACGGGTGAACACGCCACCCAGCGTTTCGATGCCCAGCGACAGCGGGGTCACGTCGAGCAGGACAACATCCTTGACGTCACCTTGCAGAACGCCGGCCTGAATGGCCGCGCCAAGGGCCACGACTTCGTCCGGGTTCACACCCTTGTGCGGTTCCTTGCCGAAGAACTTCGTCACTTCTTCCACAACGCGCGGCATGCGGGTCATACCGCCGACGAGAACGACTTCGTCGATGTCGGAGGTCGAGAGACCGGCATCTTTCAAAGCGGCAGCACAAGGCTTCATCGACGCCTTGATCAGGTCGCCCACGAGGCTTTCCAGCTTGGCGCGGGTCAGCTTCATCACCATGTGCAACGGCTGGCCTGTCTTGCTGTCCATCGAGATGAACGGCTGATTGATCTCTGTCTGGCTGGACGACGACAGCTCGATCTTGGCCTTTTCCGCAGCTTCCTTGAGGCGCTGAAGCGCCATCTTATCCTTGGTCAGATCGACGCCGTTCTCTTTCTTGAACTCGTCGGCAAGGTAGTTGACGATCCGCATGTCGAAATCTTCACCACCGAGAAACGTGTCGCCGTTGGTGGATTTGACCTCGAACAGGCCATCGTCGATTTCGAGGATGGTCACGTCGAACGTGCCGCCGCCAAGGTCATAGACCGCGATGGTGCGGGATTCTTTCTTGTCGAGACCGTAAGCCAGTGCGGCAGCCGTCGGTTCGTTGATGATCCGCAGAACTTCGAGACCAGCGATCTTGCCCGCGTCCTTGGTTGCCTGACGCTGCGCGTCGTTGAAGTACGCGGGAACGGTGATGACCGCCTGCGTCACTTCTTCGCCAAGATAGCTCTCCGCGGTTTCCTTCATCTTTTGCAGGATGAAGGCGGAAATCTGGGAGGGGCTGTACTTGTCGCCCTTGGCGCGCACCCATGCGTCGCCATTGCCGCCGTCGATCACTTCGAACGGCATGTTCTTGCGGTCCTTGGCAAGATCAGAGTCATCGTTGCGACGGCCGATCAAGCGCTTGACGCCGAAGACGGTGTTTTCGGGGTTGGTGACCGCCTGGCGCTTTGCCGGCTGTCCGACCAGACGCTCATCATCGGTGAATGCGACGATGGACGGGGTGGTGCGAGCCCCTTCGGAGTTTTCGATCACGCGCGGTTGCGAACCGTCCATGATCGCGACGCAGCTGTTGGTTGTACCGAGGTCAATACCAATCACTTTGGCCATGTTTTCGATCCCTTCATATCTTAAGGCGATGTCACGAGACGATGACCCATTCCGGCATCCCGCCCCGCATTTCATTCCGCTGTCCTTAACGTCCAGCGGGTCCGGTCGGTATATAAGGAGGCATCAAGAGGCCTGCAAGCGCCTCAGCTACCGGGAATTTCTGAAAATTCGGTATGTGTTTCGCGGCTGGGCGCATTATTCTCGGGAAATGATCTTCCTACGCGTTCGAGATTTCGAGATTCACTCCGGTTTTTTGGCACCCGATGCGCAGGCCCTGCTTGTGGCGGAGCTGCGAGGCATTCTTGCGCAGGCGCCTCTGGTGCAGCCGGTCACGCCGCGGGGCACGCCAATGTCGGTTCGGATGAGCGCGGCGGGCACCTATGGCTGGATCAGCGACCGGAAGGGCTATCGCTATGAACCGGTGCATCCATCTGGGGTTCCGTGGCCGCCGATTCCCGACACGCTTCTGGCGATGTGGCAGAGCCTCGTACCAGAGGCCCGCGCACCTGAATGCTGCCTGATCAACTGGTACGACGCTACGGCAAAGATGGGGATGCATCAGGATCGGGACGAGGCCGACCTGTCGCAGCCGGTGGTGTCGGTGTCATTGGGCGATGACGCACTGTTCCGCATGGGAAATCAGACGCGCGGCGGCAAGACCGAGTCTGTCTGGCTGCGGTCGGGCGATGTGGTCGTGATGAAGGACGCGGCGCGGACCGCCTACCACGGCATCGACCGGGTGCGCGCCGACAGTTCGACACTCTTGCCCAAAGGCGGGCGGATCAATCTTACGCTGCGTGTCGTGACCTGATCAGCGCCGTGCCGACCACGACACCGACGCGTGCTTGCGGGTGTAGAATTCGCCCATCAGGCCGATCATCAGAAGTGTCAGCGTAAGATAGACCACGTATTCCCAGTTGGAATTGCGCGGCACGTAATTGATGAACGCAAAGCCGCGCGCCTGATCGATGGTGTGAAAGAGCGGGTTCCAGTCGAAAATGGAGACCATGAAGGACGGCAGCGAATTTGCCACGAACATCTTTCCCGACGCGATCATGTTGGCTCGTTTGTAGATCGTCGAGAGCGTGTTGGTCAGCCCCGGCAGCCAGGGCTTCAGAGCCAGAAAAACCATCCCCACCGCACCGCCGGAGACCCAGGACAGCAACAGCATGCCCATCACGGGCGCAGGATCGACAATCTCTCTCAGAACGTAAGGGTTAAGCGCCACGTCATAGATGAAGAGGATGAAGAACACCGACAGAATCTGGATATACAGGACCGACAGCATGCTCGCTGCGATCGAGATAAAGGTGTTCATCGGCGCGTGCTGCATCATCGCGCTGGAGGGGCCTTCGCTGCCAAGCACCGCGCCCACCGCCTTGTTGTGGGTCATGAACATGAAGATGCCGGTGAGTAGAAAGATCACGAAATCGCCGCGCAGGGCCAGCCCCTTTAGGCCCATGATCGAGAACATGACATAGAAGAACAGCACGAACAGAAGCGATTGAAACACGCTGACCGCAATCGACATGAAGGCGTTGCCATGGGACTTGCGGATCTCGCGGACCGTGTTGTGGTAGATCAGTTCGAGGATATTGACGGCCGAGGACGCCCGGTTCGTCGGTACCGTTTTCTGGAACATCTGTTGTCTGCCTCTGCCACAGCCCGCGTTTTTCCGTCAATTGACCTGACTGTTGTTGCGGACATTTGTTAAGCCAACAATAAGAGAGGCGCGGATTTAAATCAATCGGACTGGAGACGGACGCGGATGGACCATGATCAATTGACAACAACGATGCGCCGGCTTGCGCTTGAGGCTGGCGACAGGATCATGGAGATCTATGGTGCGGATGATTTCGAGGTGCGCTCGAAAAGCGACGAAAGCCCTGTCACGGCTGCGGATGAGGCTGCGGATGCGCTGATCTCGGCAGGGCTGCGCGCGGCGTTTCCGGACGTCACGCTGATCACCGAAGAGCAGGCCGACACCCATGCGCTTGAGGCCCGCGATTTCCTGATTGTCGATCCGCTTGACGGCACCAAGGAGTTCATCCACCGGCGCGGCGATTTTACCGTCAACATCGCGCTGGTCGAGAACGGTGTGCCGACGCGCGGGGTGGTCTATGCACCTGCGAAGAACCGGCTGTTCTATACGGACGCCTCTGGGCAGAGCGTTGAGGAAACCGGGGATTTCGACAAGGACACGCCCGGTCCCACCACGGCGCTGAGCGTGTCAGAGCCGGACACTGCCGCGCTGATGGTTGTCGCCTCGAAGTCGCACCGCGATCAGGCGACGGATGATTACATCAACCGCTATCCCGTCAAGGACAGCAGGAGCGCGGGTTCGTCGCTCAAGTTCTGCCTTGTCGCCACCGGAGAGGCGGATTTCTATCCCCGTCTGGGCCGCACGATGGAGTGGGATACGGCCGCCGGGCATGCCGTTCTGAACGGTGCCGGGGGGCAGGTGTTGCGGCTGGATGATCTGCAGACGCTGACCTATGGCAAACCGGGATTTGCAAACCCGTTCTTCGTTGCAACGGCACCGGGCATTGACCTGACTCCTGTCTGATCCGCGTCATGACGGCGCTCGGGATCAGTGTCATCATCGTCAGCCGCGAGCGACCGGATTGGTTGATGCGGTGCCTGCGGGCGGTGGCGCAGCTTGATTACCCACGGTTCGAGACGATTGTGGTGGCCTGCCCTGCCGGGGAAAAGGTTGCGCGGCAGGCTGGATGGGCACGGGTGATCGCGTGTGATCGCGCCAATATCTCTGCCGCCCGCAACATGGGTGCGGCGGCGGCCCAAGGCGAGGTGGTGGCGTTTCTCGACGACGACGCGGTGCCGGAGCCTTTGTGGCTGGCGCAGCTTGCAACGGCTTTTGATGATCCGGAGGTTGAACAGGCGGGCGGCACGACACTTGGCCGGAACGGGATTTCGGTTCAACACGGAGCTGCGCGGGTCGATGCCACCGGGCAGATTTATGTGGTAGAGACTTCCACGACGCAGCCGGTTGTCGTGCCACCGCTCAGGGATCAGGTCCCACGGCTGCATGGAACGAACATGGCGCTGCGGCGGTCCGTGGTTCTGGAGCAGTCGGGATTTGACGAACGGTTCGCCTTTTACCTGGATGAAACGGATCTGACCTGCCGTGTTGCACAGGCGGGCGGGAAGACGATGTTCGTGCCCAAGGCCGTCGTTCACCATGCCAGCGGCCCGAGCCGATACCGCGACGCAGAGCGCACGCCGCGCCACGTGTTCGAGATTGCAGCCTCTGCCGCGGTGTTCCATGGCAAACATTGCGCGGCGGCTGACCAAGACACGGCGCGCACGACGTTTCTGGCCGAGCGGCGCAGGTGGATCCTGCAGCACATGCACCGTGGGACTCTGACGCCGGACAGGGCTTGGTCCCTGATCCGAGAGTTGGCTTCAGGATATGCTGCAGGGTGTGAGCGGTTGCCGGTCGCAGCTTCATCAGCATTGGTGCAAGAGGCGGCAGATATTGAGATAAAGCCCCCGGTTTCTCGTGATTATTATCTTGATGCATCATCGTCAGACCCCAAGGGCATCAGGACAGAAGCCAAAGCGCTCGCCGCTCAGGGACACCGGGTGACCGTGTTCGAATACCGGCGAAACGCCCGCTATCATCAGGTGACTTATACGACGGACGGTTACTGGCTCCATCGAGGTGGGATCTTCGGTCGAGAGGCACGGGAAGAGCCAGTGTTCCGGCTGAGCAGCCCCACCGAGAGGGTGCAGAAAACGCTGTCCCGGCTGCAGGGAATCCGGTCAGAAAATCCCTGCCTGACCGGGCATTAGACATAAATTCGACAAAACTCCTTATTATTTGGCTCGAGAAGCCGTACACTTAAGTACGAGTTTGTGACGTAATCATCGCCGCGCAGTAAGACGCGACAAAGAGGAGCAGCCGATGCGTAGAAAAGTGACCAAAGCAGTTTTCCCGGTAGCTGGGCTTGGAACGCGCTTTCTGCCGGCCACGAAATCGGTTCCCAAGGAGATCATGACCCTGGTTGACCGCCCGTTGGTCCAATACGCCATCGACGAGGCGCGCGCTGCGGGCATCAAGGAATTCATCTTCATCACCTCGCGCGGGAAAAGCGCGCTTGAGGATTATTTTGACGAGTCTCCCATTCTTGAGCGTGAACTGCGCAAGAAGGGCAAGCTTGAGGCTCTGGAAGACCTGAAATCCACCAACATGGAAAGCGGAGCGATCGCCTATATGCGGCAACACAAGGCGTTGGGTCTGGGCCATGCGGTCTGGTGCGCGCGGCGTCTGATCGGGGACGAGCCTTTCGCGGTGATGCTGCCCGACGACGTGATCTCGGGTGAAAAGCCCTGCCTTCAGCAGATGATCGAAGCCTATGAGGAAACCGGCGGCAACATGGTTGCAGCGATGGAAGTGCCGCGCGACAAGGCTTCGAGCTACGGTATCCTCGACGTGAAAGAGGACATGGGGTCGATGGTGTCGGTCAAGGGCATGGTCGAGAAACCCGCGGTGGAAGATGCACCGTCGAACCTTGCCGTGATCGGGCGCTATATCCTTCATCCGCAGGTTCTCAAGAACCTCAACAAGGTGAAAACGGGTGCCGGTGGCGAGATCCAGTTGACTGACGCGATTGCACAGGAAATCGAGGGCACGGGCGTTTATGGCTACCGGTTCCGCGGTCAACGGTTTGATTGCGGATCAAAGGCCGGGTTCCTGCAGGCGACGGTTGCTTTTGGGTTGGCGCGCGACGATCTCAAGGACGATCTGCGCAAGTTCCTGGACTCCGTCATGCAGATCGAAAACGCAGCCGAGTAATCCATAATGACCAACGACAGGTCGGGGCAACACGGCTTGTGGCGACAGCGCCTTGCAGACCTGTTCACCTAGCCCCGCCAGGGCGCACCTTCTGGATGTCACCCGCACGGTTCGGCGCGCGGGGATGCGTCCGACCGGTATCGACCGGATCGAACGCGCCTATATCGACCACCTGATCGACGATCCCGCGCCGCTGTTTGGGCTGGTGCGCACCAGGCTGGGGTTCCTGCTGCTGGACAAACCCGGCTGTGCGCAGCTTTTGACCCATTGCGATGAACCTGTCTGGACGCAGTCGGACCTGATGTCCTTGGTATCGCGGACCAAGGATGCCGCACGCGCCAGAACCGAAAGCGGGCTGCGCAAGATCGCGCTGGATCGCGCACTCCCGTCGCGGCTGACCCGAATGCTGAGGCGGCATCTGCAACCGGGGACGGTGTACCTGAATGTCGGGCAGAGCAATTTCAACGACCGCGTGGTGCATGCAGTGCGGGCCTGTGACGGTTTGCGGATCGGGGTCTATCTGCACGATACGATCCCGCTGGACTGGCCCGAATTCCAGACGCCAAAAGCGCGGCAGGCGTTCAAGGCGTTCTTTGCCAAGGTGGATCGCCATGCCGATCTTGTCTTGTGCAATTCGCAGGACACCAGATCGCACGTCCTGAAACATGCGCAACACCTCGATCCCGAAAGGATTCACGTTCTCTTGCCGGGACTGCCAGATATCCGCGTGGGCGCCCCGCCCGAGGGGCCTTGGACCGGCAAGCCCTATTTCGTCGCGATCGGCACAATCGAGCCGCGCAAGAATATCGGTTTCCTTCTGGATCTCTGGGAGGATTTCACCGGCGACGACGAACCGCATCTGGTCCTTTGTGGGCGCAGGGGCTGGATGAACGAGGACGTGTTCTCGCGGCTGGACCAGCGCCTGGCGCATGTGCATGAGCTTGCGTCGTTGGACGATCACGCAATGTGGGGCTTGCTTGAGCACAGCAACGGATTGCTGTTTCCAAGCCGTGCAGAAGGCTTCGGATACCCGGCGGTCGAGGCCACGCGGCTGGATGTGCCGCTGATTTGCAACCCTTTGCCGGTATTCGACGAAGTGTTGGGGCGCATCCCTATTTACGCAGCCGAATCAGACCGCTACGCTTGGCGCAAGGAAATCGAACAACTGGCGCACAGACGTCGGGATCGACGCGGTGAACAGAACAGGATGATGTCTTTAGAGACCCTGACTTGGCAGGCACATTTCAATCAACTATTCACCGTTTTTTGATAGTTACGCGTGGGTTGCGACCACAAAAAACAGGCAGCTGACTCTTGGGAGTGGTGCAAAGATACGGTTTGAGGCTTCAGCGCAAACGCTGGAGGTTTCGCGCGTTCAGGAAACGCCGCGAACTCAAACCTGTGTCCAATCGCACCGATCTGATCCGCAAGTCGGACATCCTACTGTTCTGCACCGTGCGGAACGAAGGCATCCGCCTGCCGTATTTCCTCAAATACTACCGCGAAATGGGCATATCCCATTTCTTTATCGTAGATAACGACAGCACCGATGGCACCGCCGAAATGTTGGCGCAACAGCCGGACGTTTCGGTCTGGCATTCTCGAAAGAGCTATAAACGGTCCCGGTTCGGCATGGACTGGATGAACTGGCTGCTGCGGCGGTATGGGCATGACCATTGGTGTCTGACCGTCGATCCGGATGAATTTTTTGTCTACCCGTTCTGCGACTCGCGGCCTTTGCCTGCCCTCACGGATTGGCTTGATGCGTCGTCCATCCGGTCGTTCAGCGCGATGCTGCTGGACATGTACCCCAAAGGCCGGATCGACGCGGTGCCCTATCAGGCGGGACAAAACCCTCTGGACATCGCATCCTGGTTCGATTCCGGCAATTACACGTTCAAGCGGAACCACCAGTTGGGGAACCTGTGGATTCAGGGAGGACCACGGGCGCGCGTCTTCTTTGCCGACCGCCCCGAAGCGGCACCGGCGCTGAACAAGATCCCGCTGGTGAAATGGCATCACCGCTATGCCTATGCCAGTTCGACACACATGCTTTTGCCGCGTGGCCTGAACAAGGTCTATGACGAATGGGGGGGTGAAAAGGCGTCGGGTGCGCTGCTGCACACCAAGTTCATCAGCACCTTCAACGAAAAGGCGATGGAAGAGCTCAAGCGCCGCGAACATTATGCGGGTAGTCTTGAATACGTGGCCTATGCAAACGCTTTGCAGGATAATCCGGAACTGTGGTGCAAATGGTCTGAGAAATACATCAACTGGCGGCAGCTCGAGATCCTTGGCCTGATGTCGATGGGCAACTGGGCATGAGCATCGGGATCATCATGCTGGCGCACACCGCGCTGCACCGGGCCGAACAGGTCGCGCGTCACTGGACCAAGGCGGGTTGCCCGGTGGTGATCCATGTGGACGAGGTGGTGTCGGCCAAGCGCTACAGGATTTTCACCGACCGGCTGAGCGATGATCCGATGATCCGCTTTTCGCGCAGGCATCGCTGTGACTGGGGCACATGGGGGCTTGTTGCCGCCAGCCAGGACGCGAGCGAATTGATGCTGGCCGAGTTCGAAGAGGTCAGCCATGTCTATCTAACCTCCGGCTCTTGCCTGCCATTGCGCCCGGTTCAGGAACTGATCGACTATCTCAAGGCGCGGCCGCGGACCGATCACATCGAAAGCGCGACAACGGCGGATGTGCCCTGGACGGTTGGCGGTCTTGACGAAGAGCGGTTTACCATGCGGTTCCCGTTCTCGTGGCGGCGCAACCGGTACCTGTTCGATCACTTCGTCGAACTGCAACGCAAGGTCGGCTACAAGCGCAAGATCCCCGATGGGCTGACGCCGCATATGGGCAGCCAGTGGTGGTGCCTCACCCGTCAGACCTTGGCGTCGATCCTCGAAGACCCGAAGCGCAAAGCCTATGACCGCTATTTCCGCCATGTCTGGATTCCCGACGAAAGCTATTTCCAGACACTGGCGCGGCTTTATTCCACCAATATCGTCAGCCGGTCGCTGACCCTGTCCAAGTTCGATTTCCAGGGCAAGCCGCACATCTTCTACGACGATCACCTGCAATTGCTGCGCCGCTCGGACTGTTTCGTGGCGCGCAAGATCTGGCCGAATGCAGACCGTCTGTACGAGACCTTCCTGAGCCCGAAGCCCGGTGAACTGAACCTTCAGGAACCCAACCCCGGCAAGATCGACCGCATCTTTGCCAAGGCGGTGGACCGGCGGACGCGCGGGCGGCCCGGGCTTTACATGCAGAGCCGCTTTCCCAACGAGGATTGGGAAAACGGTGTGACAGCGGCCAAGTATTCTGTGTTCCAGGGGTTCACCGAGCTTTTCACCGATTTCGAGCCATGGCTGGCGCAGGTCACCGGCGCGCGGGTGCATGGGCATCTTTTCGCACCGGACCGGGCGCATTTTGCGGATGGGCAGACCGTGATGAATGGCGCGCTGTCGGACAATGCGACCTTGCGGGATTACGATACCAAGATGTTCCTGACCAACCTGCTGTGGAACACGCGCGGTGAACGTCAGTGTTTTCAGCTTGGGCCACACAGCACGCCGCATGTGATCTGGGACATTGCCAAGGACCCGAACGCGCAGGTCTCGGTCATCAGCGGCGCCTGGGCGATCCCGCTGTTCCAGTCGAACCACAGCTTTGCAGAATTGCGGCGCGAGGCTGCAAAGTTGCAAAAGATCGAAACCGAGATGCTCGACGCGTTGCGGTCGCCCTATTCCAAGTGCCGCAGGCGGATCTGGACGATGGCGGAATTCATCGAAAGCCCGATGGAAGCGATTCAGGTGATCGTCGACGAGATCGGATCGCAGCCGAACCGCCTGCTGACCCAAGCACCCAAGATGGTCGACCTGAGCGGCTTTGGCCAATTCCTGCAGAACCTCAAGAACCAGGGGATGCACCCCTATCTCATGGGCGATTTTCCGGCGGACCCGATTGCGCTCGGGCCTGTCCGCGATGCGCCGCGCCCCCGTCCCTATCTTGTAAAGAAGTGACGCGTGGCCATGGGGTTTGATCTTTTCGTCGTTTTCGCCGAGATGCGCACCGGGTCCAATCTGCTCGAGGATTACCTGAACCAGATCAATGGCATCACCTGCCACGGCGAAGCGTTTAATCCGAATTTCATCGGCTATCCGAACCGTGACGAGATCATGGGCGTCACCCAGCGCCAACGCGAGGACAACCCGGACCGGTTACTGCGGGCGATCCGCGGTGGGACCGAGGGACTGGGCGGATTTCGTTATTTCCACGATCACGATGCCCGGGTTCTGGCACCGATCCTGTCGGACCCGCGCTGCGCCAAGATCATCCTGACACGCAATCCGCTGGACAGTTACATCAGCCTCAAGATCGCGCGGGCGACCGATCAGTGGAAGCTGACCAACGTCAAGAACCGCAAGGAGGCGCAGGCCCATTTCGACCTGCATGAATTCGAACGGCATCTGGGACAAACACAGGCTTTCCAGCTCGAGATCATGCGGGCGTTGCAGGTGACCGGCCAAAGCGCGTTCTATATCGGCTATGACGACCTGCATGACACCGAAGTGCTGAGCGGATTGGCGCATTGGCTTGGAGCGGAGGCAACACCCGACGTATTTCAGACCAATCTCAAGCCGCAGAATCCGCAGCCCCTGTCGGACAAGGTGGCCAATTTCGGCCAGATGGAAACCGCGCTGCGGACGCTTGACCGGTTCGACCTGTCGCGTACGCCGAATTTTGAGCCACGGCGCGGTCCCGTCGTGCCGTCTTATGTTGCGTCTGCGCGCCATCCAATGCTGTTCATGCCGATCCGGTCAGGGCCGGAGGAGCAGGTGAAAGCATGGATGTCGGCGCTGGACGGAGGCGCATCGGACCTGCTGACGGATTTTAACCAGAAAACCCTCCGGGGCTGGTTGCAGGATCATCCCGGTCACCACCGGTTCACCGTGCTGCGTCATCCGCTGGCCCGGGCGCATGCCGCTTTTTGTGACAAGATCCTGAACACCGGCCCCGGAAGCTTTGCCAAGATACGGCAGCAGTTGGTCCGGTTCCACGGTCTGACCCTGCCCGAAGACCCGAACGATCCGGCCTATGATCAGCGCGCGCACAGGGCGGCGTTCGAGGCGTTTCTGATCTTCCTGCGATCAAACCTGAACGGTCAGACCAGCATCCGGGTGGATGCGCATTGGGCCAGTCAGGTGACCTGCCTGCAGGGCATGTCGGAGTTCTGCCTGCCGGACCGTGTGCTGCGCGAAGAAGACTTGCCTTCGGCGCTGGATCAGATGGCCCACGACCTAGGCGTCGAGCCCGCGCCAGAGTGGAACCACGCGAGTGATCCGCATGCCGACCGGCTGGCCCGCATCCATGACAGCACGCTCGACCGGCTGTGCCGCGACGCCTATCCGCGCGACTACATGATGTTCGGGTTTTCGGATTTCAGCGCCCCGAGCTGAAAGCGCGTGAGGTCAGGCCGCCTGACTGGTGGCTGCTTCGGTGATGATCGTATGCAGCGTCGCGGGGTCGGGATTGGCCCGCAGTTTCGCACAGAAGCTTTGGTCGCGCAGGGTGCGGGACACCAGCGCAAGCGCCTTGAGATGTTCGACACCTGCGTCTTCGGGTGCGAAGAGCGCGAAGATGATATCCACCGGCTGACGGTCGATCGCGTCGAAATCAATCGGCTTTTCCAGCAGGATGAACACACCGACAACGGCGTCCACGCCATCAAGCCGCGCATGCGGCAGCGCGACGCCATGGCCCACACCTGTGGGGCCAAGGCTTTCGCGTTCAAGAAGCGCCTCAACAGCGCGCGGAGCAGAGATGCCATAGGCAGACTCGGCGATGTCCGCGATGTCGTGCATCAGGCGCTTCTTGCTTGATGCCGTCGTCACGGCCTTAACGGCCTTCGTATTCAACAGGTCTGCAAATTTCATGTGCTGCTCGTTTTGGGAACGGTATGCGCCCATATATCGAAGTTACGGATCAATCCAGCCGATGTTGCCATCTTCCCGACGATATACGACGTTCACACCGTCCTTTTTGTCATTTCGGAACACCAGAACAGGCAGTCCCGCCAACTCCATCTGCATCACCGCTTCACCCACTGTGAGGGATGGGATCTTGGTCTCCATCTCTGCGACGATGATGGGCTGGAGCGATTCAGGCTCGTCGTCAATCGTATCAACTTCGCTTGCGAGGATATACGAGGACGCCCCGAAAAGTTCAACAGGTTCCACCCTGTCCTTGTGGTGGTCTTTCAGACGCCGTTTGTAGCGGCGCAACTGCTTGTCCATCTTTTCGCTGCAAGCATCGAAGGCCGCATAGATTTCCGTTGCGTGGGCCTTGGCCGTTGCGTTCAAACCGGTCGACAGATGCAGCACTGTCTCGCAAACATATTCATGGGCGCTCTTGGAGAAGACGACAGTCGCATCCGTCGGACGGCCGGCATACTTGCCCAGCATCGCGTCCAGTTCGGTCTTTACATGTGTCTGAAGGGCTTCACCAACATCAATCTGTTTGCCGGTTATCTGGTAACGCATAGCATATCCTTTTTATTGTTTTGGCTTCGCACGCGAACGGGACCGGACAAACCCGGGCACGCGTTCGAGGGCAAAAGGTAGATGGCGCCGTGACCGTTGTGTTTCCTTGCCCAGCCGAGGGGCAGGCGAAGCGAAAATCGACGGTCTGTGTCTGCAAACGCCATAGGTATATCTCAATCCCGCATGGGCTGCGTGTCAATCATTTCTGTAAAATCGGCGCGAATTATCCGATGCGGAAACTGTCGCCCAGATAGACGCGACGGACGTTCTCGTTGCGCACCACTTCGTCGGGGGATCCGGACATCAGAACCTTGCCATCATGCAGGATATAGGCGCGATCAACGATCTCGAGAGTTTCGCGCACGTTGTGATCGGTGATCAGAACGCCGATGCCGCGTTTCTTGAGATCGGCGACGAGATGACGGATGTCGCCGACGCTGATCGGGTCCACCCCGGCGAAGGGTTCGTCCAACAGCAGGTACTTGGGATCCGCCGCCAGACAGCGCGCAATCTCGACGCGGCGGCGTTCGCCTCCGGACAACGCCAGCGCGGGCGCACGGCGCAAATGTTCGATGGAAAACTCGCCCAGCAGTTCCTCGAGCCGTTCGCGCCGCTTGTGGCGGTCCGGCTGGCTGATGTCGAGAATGGCGCTGATGTTGTCCTCGACGCTCATGCCGCGGAAGATCGACATTTCCTGCGGCAGATACCCGATCCCCATGCGGGCGCGGCGGTACATCGGCAGGTAGGTCGCGTCCTGCCCGTCGATCAGCACCTGTCCGCCTTCGGGGTTCACCAGACCGGCGATGGCATAAAACGACGTGGTCTTGCCGCTGCCGTTGGGGCCAAGCAGGGCCACCACTTCGCCGCGATGCACCTCGAGCGAGACATCCCGGATCACGACACGTTTCTTGTAGCTCTTGCGCAGATGCCGGACCAGCAGGCCGCTTTGCCCCTCGGTGACTGACAGGGTCGGGCCGGGCATCAGTTGTCGCCCGACTGGAACACCGTGCGCACCCGACCATTCATCAGGGCGGTTCCCGCTTCGAGGTCCACATCCATGCTGTCGGAAACAAGTGTGTTCGCGCCCTGCGTCAAAAGCACATTGCCGATCATGCGGATTGTGCCGCGATTGACTTCGTATTCGGCAGTATCAGCCTCGGCGGCCTGTTCGCCATTGACCAACGTGACGCCACCCGTCGCCTCGAGCCGTTCGACGCCGCTTTGGTTCTGGGTGTAGAAGACCAGAACGCGCGGGGCAGACAGGCGCATGTCGCCCTGCCCGATGATGACATTCCCGGTAAAAAGCGCCGATCCGTCGTTCTGCGACACCGAGAGCGTGTCCGCGCTGACCTCGACGGGGAGCGACGTGTCCTGCTGAACGGTGCCAAAAGCAACCTGCGTTCCCTGCGCCTGCGCCACACTGGCAAGGCACACCGCGATCACGGTCATCACTGTTCGGATCATCATTCTGCCCCGTCTTGTTGCGGAACGTATACCAGCTTTACCCCATCCGTGAACAGCAACTGAATGTCTGACCCGTTTTCGGTCTCCTCGACCCGGAGTTTTCCCGCCGATAGTGTCACTCCGGGGCCATCCGCGTCGACCTCTGCGGTGCTTTCGACGGCGACACGGTCCATCGCGGCATCAAGGCCTTCCGTGCGCACCGTGTAGCCGGAGCTGCTTTGCAGCGTCACACCTTCGCGCAGGCGCAGGCGATCTCCCTCTTCCATCAGGCCGACATTGGCGTCGATCACGATGCGGTTGCCCTCGCTGATATCAATGACCGCTTGAAGGTCGTCAGCGATCATGCCGGAACTGTCCGGCGTGCTGAGGCGCGCCTGCCGCGCGGCAATGGTCAGTCCTTGCCCGCCCTCTGTCGTGCCTGCATAGAACGGACTGCCCACCTGTTCGGTCTGCGTCGGGTCCGCGCCCCCGGTCAGCACGGGGATGGTGGCGATCGGATCGGGGCCACGCGAATAGAGAAAGATCGTGGACAACAGCACAAGAGCGCCCAGCGGAAGCAGGATCTTCAGCCAGGCGATCAGGCGTGAATACATCTTATATGTCCGCGCGATCAGCTATGCGCGAAAATGTCGATGTCGGGCCAGCCCGCAAGATCAAGCTGCGCGCGCGTCGGCAGGAAGTCGAAACAGGATTGCGCCAGTTGGGCACGTCCCTCACGTTCCAGCATCTCCTGCAGGACATCTCGCAGCTTGTGCAGATAAAGGACATCGGACGCCGCATAATCGACCTGTGCCTGGCTCAGTGTTTCGGACCCCCAGTCACTTGACTGCTGTTGCTTGGAAATGTCGATGCCCAGATGTTCCTGCAACAGCACCTTCAGGCCATGGCGGTCCGTATAGGTGCGGATCAGACGGCTGGCGATCTTGGTGCAGAAAACCGGCGCGGTCACGACGCCAAAAGCGTTCTGCATGGCGGCGATGTCAAAGCGGCCAAAGTGAAAGAGCTTGAGCACATTCGGATCGGTCAACAGCTTTTCGAGATTGGGTGCAGAGGTCTGCCCCTTTTCGATCTGCACGAGATGGGCCGTGCCGTCACCGCTCGACAATTGTACGACGCAAAGGCGATCGCGGCGCGGGTGCAGCCCCATCGTCTCGCAGTCGATGGCGACCTCGGGTCCGAGGTCAAGCCCGTCTGGAAGATCGCGTGCGTGGACAGTGTGGGCCATCAGAATTCATCCTGCTCTTGGAACATGATGGGCAGATAGACCTTCGCCGATTGTGGCGCAACCTGCCCAAGCTTGCCGCAGTTTGGTCCGATTCGGGAATTTCGGACACGATTCGGGCTCATTCGCGCCCAAAGATGTCTTTCGATAGTCTCAATTATACCAAATATATTTCAATTTATGTCACTTTGTGATCTCAGTGTCGGCTCTGCCCTGTGACAAAGATTTACCTTCAACTGGCATGAAAAACTGTAACAATTACGCTCATCATTGTCTCGATCTGTACAACAATCCGTTATTTCACAAGCGATTGGCGACTTTGCAGGACTGTTCCCGTTGACGAAACAATCCGGGCGACATGTCTCGAACTGGTACTGCTTCATGACGAAAGTAACGGCCAATCATGCAACCGCAGCATTATTGATCACGCAAACTGTCCAATATGCGGACGCATGCCCATCCCGCTGCATCGCTCGGACCTGTCGAGGCCACCTGTACGGCACAGATTCTGCCATTTTAGGGTGCACAATGAAAAAGTGATTTACGGACGTAATTTGCGCGAAGTCCGGTCGATCCGCAACACACCCTGAAGACGACTAAGCTTTGGGAATACACGCAAAAGTTTCCCCCCGTTCCAGAAGTTGACCGAAATAAGGCGTCAGGTCATAAAGAGGACATGCTTAGGCAGGCCACAATCCTGCCGCATTATCGTAAGGCACTTGGGGGCTGGTGCTTCTTTTATGGAGTTGCGTAAGGGTTCGTCTGCTGAAGTCTGCCACATAGTCTGAAAATCTGAATATCGGTCCCACGGCCGAGTTCCAATGTTCGCGGCAACACGCTGCGAGCAAACAAAGATTTGACGCCTGCGGCAGCCGGCGACGACCTGATCGCATAGGGTCAACAGGGTCTTAAATGACACTTCACATACGCCAGCCCGGACCGCGCGCCGACATCGAAACTCTGGTCAACGCGGCCTTTTCGAAAACCGAGCCGACAAGCATCTACCGTGATCGCCTCAAGCGCGTCATGGACGTCACTCTCGTGATCATGGCAGCACCCGCGGTCGTTCTGGTGCTTGGGATTTGCGCGCTTGTGGTCGCCCGCGATGGTGGATCGCCGTTCTATCATCAGACCCGCATCGGCCGGTTCGGCAAGACCTTCAAGATGTGGAAACTGCGCAGCATGGTAGCGAATGCCGATGCGGCACTCGAAGACCACCTGAACGCCAACCCTGCGGCCCGGATCGAATGGAACCGCAACCAGAAACTTCGTCATGACCCGCGCATCACGAAGGTCGGGCAGATCCTGCGCAAGACCTCGCTGGACGAGCTGCCCCAGCTGTGGAACGTGCTGAAAGGCGACATGTCGCTGGTCGGCCCGCGCCCGATGATGGTGGATCAGCAGGCGCTCTATCCGGGTTCTGCCTATTACGCGCTGCGTCCCGGTCTGACAGGCTTCTGGCAGGTGTCCGTCCGCCACGAAAGCAGCTTTGCCGAGCGTGCGACATATGACGCGGAATATCTGCGCAAGGTCACCTTTGCACAGGACATTTCCGTGATGCTGAAAACCATCAGCGTTGTGACCAAAGGTACCGGCTGCTGATCAGGCAGACCGGGCCGCAAGGGCGTGACGGCGCAGGCTTTGCATCAGATCGTCCAGCGCCTTGGCATTGATCTCGTTGATCAGCCGTCCCTCTTCGTTCCATTGCTGAGAGGTCGCCGCGACCAGAACCTCCGGGCCGGTCAGCAACACCGGGCGGAACGGAGTGAGGCAGAGCCGTGCCATGTTCTGAGACCGCTCCCCACCGGCACGCCCGGCCGTCGCAGACATCACCGCGACGGGCGTGTCGGCCCAAGGCGCGCCCTTGGTGCGGCTGATCCAGTCCAGCGCATTTTTGAGAACACCTGAAATGCCCTTGTTGTATTCCGGTGTCGCGACGATCACCGCATCGGCAGCCGCGATCTGATCCGACAGTGTCTGGACCTCCTCAGGGATGCCCGTGTCCTGTTCCAAATCCCCGTCATACAGCGGCAGGCGCAGATTGGCTTCGGTGAACTCCGCCTCTCCGAAACGGCGCACCGCCTCGAGCATGAGCAAGCGGTTTGTCGATGCCTGACGCAATGACCCGCACAGCCCCACGAGTTTCAAATCTGCCATTTTGTCTTCCTCCTGCTCTGACGCAATGACATGTGGCCCGTATCAGAGACGCGGCAACCCACCGTCCGGACGATACACATGAAAAAGCCCGCGCCACCAGGGCACGGGCTTATTTTTCGGGCAGATCGAAGGATCAGGCGTTGGGCAGGATCACGATTTCCACGCGACGGTTCTGAGCCCGGCCTTCGGGTGTCAGGTTGCTGGCGATCGGCTGATCCTCACCGCGACCGATGCTCTGGAGACGGAAGGACGGAACGCCCTCGCTCATCAGGACATTCGCAACCGACTGCGCCCGCTGACGGGACAGGTTGAGGTTGTACCCGGCATCGCCGGTGTTGTCGGTATGGCCGATGACCTGAACGGTCGTGTCGGGATAGGCCAGCAGGTTCTGACCCACGGTGCGCAGGTCGCGTTGCAGGTCGGGCCGCAGCGCGGCGCTGTCTGTCGGGAAAAGGATGTCCTGCGGCAGGGTCACGATCAGGCGGTCGCCCGTGTTCCGGATCGTCACGTTGTCATTGCCCAACTGCGCGCGCAGGTCTGCTTCCTGACGATCGAGCCGGTTGCCGATGATGGCACCGCCGCCGCCGCCGATGGCAGCGCCCAGAACCGCGTTGCGGCGGCGCTCTTCGGCGTCGTTGCCCATCAGCGCGCCGATGGCAGCTCCGGCACCCGCGCCGATCAGCGCACCGGATTTCGTCTGGCGGTTGGGATCGTTCGGATCGGTACAGGCCGACAGAAGGATCGCGCCGCACAGGGCCGTTGTCAGGGATAATTTGGAAAGTGTCATGAATTTGCCTCGCTTAACTGTGCCCGGTTGTAAGGGTCTCTTGTCTGCTATGCGATAACATACAGGGGAAACCCCCCGTTGTCGCGGGGAAATCGGCACATTTCCGCGCAAGGGTCAGGCTTCGACGCGGGCGGATTCCCAGGCAAGGATGCTGCGCTTCACCGGCAAACCCCAGTGATAGCCGCCCAATCCGCCGGATTTGCGCAGTGCGCGGTGGCACGGGATGAGATAGCTGATCGGGTTGCGCCCGACCGCTGTGCCGACCGCGCGCACGGCCTTGGGGTGGCCGATGAAATCCGCAATCTCGGAATAGGTGGTCACATGGCCCGACGGGATCTGCATCAGCGCCTCCCAGACCTTGATCTGGAATGGTGCTCCAATGAGGAAGAGAGGCACATGACCTTCGGCCTGACCGAAGGCAGTGCGCACCCAAGGGGCAAGACTGTCGGGCGCTTCGACATAGGCAGCATTGGGCCAGCGGCTTTGCAGGTCCGTCATCGCCTCGGCTTCGGTGCATTCCGAGGCAAAGCCGATCCCGCACAGGCCCTTGTCGGTACCCATCACCAATGCAGGGCCGAACGGGCTGTCAAACCAGCCCCAATGGATCACCAGCCCGTCGCCCTTGCGGGCAAAGTCACCGGGGCTCATCGCCTCCCAGCGCAGGAACAGATCGTGCAAACGACCGCCCCCGGACAGACCCGCCTCGTGAGCAGTTTGCAAAGTCGTGAACCGGTTTTGCAGAAGTGCCTTGGCGTGGCCCAGCGTCAGGTATTGCTGATAGCGTTTCGGGCTGACGCCAACCCAGCGTGAGAACACACGCTGGAAATGCGCGGGGCTCATGTTCATCTGCGCAGCCAGCGCGTCCAGCGATACGGCTGGCCCCTGATCGTCGATCACGTCGAGCGCGCGGCGCATGACGTTGAAATGATAGCCTTGGCTGTCTTCTGCGAGCGTGTTCATGCCACGAGCCCTTCGGTTGTGCCTGCCCAGATGTAGCCGATAGGGCACGCCCCGCGCGACCCGAAACCTGCGCAAGGTGAATGCTTGCCCCTCCGCCCCCGCGCGGCATATGGAAGGACATGGCCAAGCAGCTTGATTATCACACGATCCGCGAGATCTTTACCCGCTTTCAGGCGGTGGACCCCGAACCCAAGGGCGAGTTGGACCACGTCAACGCCTACACGCTTGTTGTGGCGGTGGCGCTGTCAGCCCAAGCGACAGATGTGGGCGTGAACAAGGCCACCAAGGAGCTGTTCAGGATCGCCGATACGCCGGAAAAGATGTTGGTTTTGGGTGAAGAGGGCGTGACCGAACACATCAAGACCATCGGGCTCTACCGCAACAAGGCCAAGAACGTCATCAAGCTGAGCCGTATTCTGGTCGATGAGTACGGTGGCGAGGTCCCCAATTCCCGCGCCGCGCTGGAAAGCCTGCCCGGCGTTGGTCGCAAGACGGCCAATGTGGTGCTGAACATGTGGTGGCAGTACCCGGCGCAGGCCGTGGACACACACATCTTCCGCGTCGGCAACCGCACCGGCATCTGCCCCGGCAAGGACGTGGTGGCGGTAGAGCGGGCCATCGAAGACCATATCCCGGTCGATTTCCAGCAGCACGCCCATCACTGGCTGATTCTGCACGGGCGCTACACCTGTGTCGCCCGGAAACCCAAATGCGGCGTCTGCGTGATCCGCGAACTCTGTCAATTCGAGGACAAGACCGAATGAACAAGAAATACCAGGTTGTCGGCATCGGCAATGCCGTTGTCGACGTGATCGCACGCGCCGAGGACACGTTTCTGGATCTCATGGGCATCCAGAAGGGCATCATGCAACTGGTCGAACGCGAACGCGGCGAAACGCTTTATGCCGCGATGAAAGAACGGGTTCAGACCCCCGGTGGGTCAGTCGCCAACACGCTGGCCGGTCTGGGCAATCTGGGACTGCGCACAGCCTTTATCGGCCGGGTGCACGACGACGCCTTGGGGCGGTTCTATGCAGGTGCGATGGAAAAAGACGGCACGGATTTCGTCAACGCACCAGTGCCCGGAGGCGAACTACCCACGTCACGCTCAATGATCTTCGTCTCACCCGATGGCGAGCGGTCGATGAACACCTATCTGGGCATCTCTGCCGAACTTGGCCCCGAGGACGTATCCGAAGACGTAGCATCCGAGGCCGAGATCGTCTTCCTTGAGGGTTACCTGTTCGACAAGGACAAGGGCAAGGACGCGTTCATCCGCACCGCCCGCACCTGCCGCGCGGCGGGGGGCAAGGCGGGGATCGCTATTTCCGACCCGTTCTGCGTCGAACGGCACCGCGACGATTTCCTGAACCTGATCGAACACGAGATGGATTTCGTCATCGGCAACGAGGCCGAGATCATGTCGCTGTATCAGAACAACGATCTCGAGGCCGATTTGGCCGCCGTTGCCGCGATCTGCCCGCTGGTGGTGTGCACCCGGTCGGGCGATGGCGTGACGATCATTCACGAAGGCGCGCGTTTTGACATTCCCGTGGAAAAGGTCGTGCCGGTCGATGCCACCGGCGCAGGCGATCAATTCGCCGCCGGGTTCCTGTGCGGGCTGGCCACCGGGCGTGACATGGAAACCGCCGGGCGCATGGGCTGCGTTGCGGCTGCCGAAGTGATTTCCCATATCGGGCCGCGCCCCGAAGCCAACCTGCAAGACTTGTTCAAGACCGCCGGATTGATCTGATCACGCGGGCCGGGCTCATGGCGTGGGCGTCTGCCAGACAATGTCAGCCACATCGGCCACCCGGGCAAAACGCACCAGTTCGCTTTCCAGCTTGCGAACACGGTGCGCCGTGGCCCGGACACCCGGTTCCCACCAGAGGTTTTGCACGATGAGCCTGCTCTGCTTGCGATCCGCCTTGACCTCGATCCGCCCGACAAAACGGTCGCCTTCAAGCAACGGATAGACATAGTACCCCCACATGCGCTTGGCGGCAGGCACGAACATCTCGACCGTATAGTCAAAGCCGAACAGCCGCTTCAGGCGCGCACGGTCGCGGATCGCAGGATCAAACGGGTTTAGAATGCGCAGCCGCGAGGTCGGTTGCCCAAGCTTTGCGATACGTTCTTCGATATCCGCCGTGGCCCAGGCTTTGGTCCAGCCTCCATCGGCTGACTGGATGTCGACAGGAACCAAAACCCTGGCATGGCGGTCCGCCCAGTCCGCAACTTCGGACACTTCGGTCGCGTCCCAAAACTTGCGGATTTCGCCCAATGTCCCGATGCCGATCCTGTCCAACGCCGCATGACACAGCCAGTCGATCTGGTCCTGATCCGGAACGTCTTGAGTGCGCAGGTCTTCAGGAAAGACCCGCTCGGCAAGGTCGTAATACTTGGTAAATCCGTCGCGGTGACAGGTCGCCAGATCACCCGCGTACCATAGGTAATCCAACCCGATCTTGTGCGGCGGGCGCTTCCACATCTCGCGCGCGCCTTGGATCTTGGTGTCGAAATCATGCGTGGAAAGCGGCCCCTCCTCGGTGATGCGTCGGAGGATGTGGGACAGGTGTTCGTCGGCCAGATGTTTGCCGAACCACGAAGACCGGCTGACCTTGGCCTTCATGCGCGTGAACTGGCGCTGCCACATCGGCAGAAAGTCCATTGGAAGAACCGAGGCGTCATGGGTGAAATGCTCGAACACCGCGCGGTCCTGTGCCAGCAGCGGGTCGAGCATCGACTCCCGGTAGTTTTGATTGCGGCTCCAGAGGATATGGTGATGCGCGCGGGACACGACCTGGATCGTATCCAGCTGTACAAAGCCAAGGCTGCGGACCAGCCCTGACAGGTCAAGCGGACCTGTGGGCGTTCGGTCCAGCCCGTTGATGGAAAGCCAAAGCCGACGCGCCGTCCGGTTCGGGATCTTGAGGGGCGCGGTCATGCGGGCTTCGGTCCGGGGAACATCGGATTAACCCTAATGCGCTTCGGCCCAGTTCTTGCCCTGCCCGGCGTCAGCGACCAATGGCACGGTCAGATGCACCACCGGATCGGCAGCCCCTTCCATGATGTCGCGGGCGACCTTGATCAGTTCCTCTTCGGCGCCCTGCTCGACCTCGAACAGCAATTCGTCATGCACCTGCAACAGCATCTTGGCCGGCAGCCCCGCAATCGCGTCCGGCATGCGCACCATGGCGCGGCGGATGATGTCGGCGGCTGTGCCCTGAATCGGCGCGTTTATAGCAGCGCGCTTGGCGAACCCGGCGCGTGGCCCCTTGGCGCTGATCTCGGGGGTGTGGATCACGCGGCCGAACAGGGTCTCGACGCGGTTGTGTTTCTTAGCGAACTCGGTTGTTTCCTCCATATACGCCTTGATGCCGGGGAAGCGTTCGAAATACCGGTCGATAAACCCCTGCGCCTCGGCGCGCGGAATGCGCAGATTTCGCGCAAGGCCAAAGCCGGAGATGCCGTAGATCACCCCGAAATTGATCGCCTTGGCCTGACGGCGCACATCCGGGGTCATGTCCTCGAGCGGCACGTTGAACATTTCAGACGCGGTGGCGGCGTGAATGTCCTGACCGTCTTTGAACGCATCCTTGAGTGCCTGAATATCCGCGATATGGGCAAGGATACGCAACTCGATCTGGGAATAATCCAGCGCGACAAGCGTCTTGCCTTCCTCGGCCACAAAGGCCTCGCGGATGCGGCGACCTTCCTCCGAGCGGATCGGGATATTCTGAAGGTTCGGATCGGTCGAGGCCAGACGCCCCGTGGTCGCCCCCGCGATCGAATAGGAGGTGTGAACGCGACCCGTTTCCGCGTTGATGTGATCCTGAAGCGCATCCGTGTAGGTCGATTTCAGCTTGGACAGCTGCCGCCAGTCCAGAACCCGGCGCGGCAATTCGTGCTCCGTCGCCAGGTCTTCCAGCACGTCCGCGCCGGTCGCATAAGCCCCGGTCTTGCCGCGCTTGCCGCCATCCAGACCCATTTCGTCAAACAGGATCTCGCCCAACTGCTTGGGCGAGCCTACGTTGAATTTGCGGCCCACAAGCTCGTAAATCTCATCCTCAAGCCCAGCCATCTTCTGGCTGAACGCGTTGGACATGCGGCTCAGCGTATCACGGTCAACCTTGATCCCGTGCCGCTCCATCTGGGCCAGCACCGGCACCAGCGGTCGCTCCATCGTCTCGTAGACTCGGGTGACCTTGACGCGGTGCAGCTGCGGCTTGAACATCTGCCACAGGCGCAACGTGATCTCGGCATCCTCGGCGGCATAGGGCACGGCCTGTTCGATCGGAACGCGGTCAAAGGTGATCTGCGATTTGCCGGACCCCAGCAGATCCTTGATCGGAATGGGCGTGTGCCCGAGATAGCGTTCCGACAGCGTGTCCATGCCATGCCCGTGCAGACCCGCGTTCATCGCGTAGGACATCAGCATCGTGTCGTCGATCGGATCGACCATGATTCCGTAGCGCGACATGATCTTGGTGTCGTATTTCATGTTCTGGCCGATTTTCAGAACCGCCGGGTCTTCGAGCAGCGGCTTGAGCAGCCTGAGCGCATCGTCCAGCGGGATCTGACCCTCGGCCAGCGCATCCGAGCCGAACAACCCGTCACCCTGTTCAGATTTGTGGGTCAGCGGCACGTAACACGCCTTGCCCGCTTCCACACACAGCGACACGCCAACCAGATCGGCGGTCATGTCGTCCAGCCCGGTGGTTTCGGTATCGAAGGCCACCCAGCCTTTTTCATGCGCGGCATCAACCCATGCCTGCAAAGCCGTCAGATCACGGACGCACTCATACCCTTGAGTGTTCATCGCCGGAAGGTCAGGCGCATCGCCTTCGGGCGGATTGGCCCCCTCGGGTGTGGTGTCGGGGATAACCTGCGCGTCGACCTTCAGCGTTTCTGCAATGCGCTTGGTCAGGGTGCGGAACTCCATTTCCGCGAGGAAGGTCATCAGCTTGTCAGGATCGGGTTCGCGTATCTCCAGGTCATCCAGCGTGAAATCCAGCGGCGTATTTTCGTCCAACAGCACCAGCTTCTTGGACAGTTCGATCTGGTCGCGCTTGTCGATCAGCGTTTCGCGCCGCTTGGGCTGCTTGATCTCGTCTGCACGGTCCAGCAATTCCTCGAGCGACCCGAATTCGTTGATCAGCAAAGCCGCGGTCTTGATCCCGATCCCCGGCGCCCCCGGCACGTTGTCGACGCTGTCACCGGCCAGCGCCTGCACATCGACCACCCGTTCGGGATAGACACCGAATTTCTCAAACACACCCTCGCGGTCGATGGTCCGGTTCTTCATGGCATCGAACATCTCGACGCCGTCACCGACCAGCTGCATCAGGTCCTTGTCAGAGCTGATGATCGTCACCCGCCCCCCGGCCTTGCGCGCCTGCACGGCAAGCGTGGCGATGATGTCGTCGGCCTCATAGCCTTCCTTTTCCTCGCAGGCGATGTTGAACGCCTCGGTCGCGCGGCGGGTCAGCGGGATCTGCGGGCGCAGGTCCTCGGGCATCGCCTCGCGGTTGGCCTTGTACAAATCGTACATGTCGTTGCGGAACGTATGGCTGCCCTTGTCGAAGATCACCGCGATATGGGTCACATCCGACCCGGCATTCCCTTCGACATAACGCTGCAACATGTTGCAAAAGCCCGACACGGCCCCGATGGGCAACCCGTCGGATTTGCGCGTCAGCGGCGGCAGCGCGTGATAGGCGCGAAAGATGAAGGCCGATCCATCGATCAGGTGAAGGTGGTGTCCTTTGCCGAAGGCCATATCGCGCATCCCCATTTTCGTGTTGCGCCAAGGTTTGCCACGGTCGGCGCAGAGGTGCCAGCAGGAACGTCGCACCACGCTTTGTCATTGGCGCGTCATGTCCTGTAGCGTATGGTTTCATCCGTATTGAATAAGCGAGTTAGAGGACGTGTCATGCGTGTTGTTTCTGGTGCTTTCGCCTTGTTGCTATTCAGCGGCGCTGCACTCGCCAACGAGACCCTGAACCTTGACGGTCTGGCACCCACACCCAATCCCGAAGCTTCGCTGCCGATCTGCGAGAACATCCCCTACGACAAGGCGAACTGCGTGCGCGCGCTGGCCTGCATCGGCAGCGATGGCGTCTATTTCGATGGGCAGGCGCATGGCTGGGACACCGGCATCGTCATCGGTTTTCTGGACGACGGTACACCCTGCAACGGAGAATGGGTTGCCGGAGGGCCAAGCACACCGGGGCGCGCGAACCTGATCTGCGAGAACGGGATGGAGGCGAATGTGCTCTATCACACGCTCAACAACGAAACCGGGACGGTCATCGGCAGCGGTCTCGACAATCAGGGGCGCGAGATCACGGCATGGTCCGGTGAGAAGGTGCTGCAATTCCTGACTGGCCCTGAGGATGACACACCTGTCTTGCCCTGTGGGCCTGCGCCGATTCCGATCAGCTGAGAGCGCCGCGCAACTTCAGACCGAGGCGCGCTTCCCGAGCCTCACAAGCCCACGGGCCAGCAGCACAATCAACGCGCCGACACCGGCAAAGGCGATCAACAGCCCGACGATGTTCAGAGCTGTCCGGGCAAGCCCGAGATTGTCGATGTTGAGGAAGAAATACGGATAGACGCCATCGACCTGCGCCCGCGCCATCGCGTAGATGCAATAGACCAGCGGCAGGATCAGCCAGGGCAGGATATCCGCGAACCGCAGGTCAGCCTTGGGCACAAAGACAACCCAGAAAACGCCAAAACCGACAGGCACAACCGTGTGCAAAAGCGCATCCACAATGGCGTCCAGCCCGGTAAACTCATTCAGATGCGCCAGAAGCGCGTGATACACAGCCGCCACAATGATGATCGACAGCAGCAGGTTGCTGAAGAGTTGCGGCGACACCCTGCGGCCCAGCGCCACCACGCCGCAGGCCAACCCGATCAGCGTATTTGTCCAGATCGTGTAGAAGCGGTACATCGCCCAGACGGCTTCACTTAAACTTTCGCCGTCACCGTCCATGCGCAGCAAGATGCGGGTTGCGATGGCCGCAAAGACGCCAAGCGCCAGAAACGCCGCCGCTGTCCGTGTTAGGATCACTGGTCCTGCTGGTCTGCGAAATCCTTGTGAACGAACTTCGCATCGCAATAGCCGCATTCGACCCAGCCCGTGTCATGCGGGATTTGCAGCCAGACGCGCGGGTGCCCCAACGCCCCTTCGCCACCATCACAGGCGATACGATAGCTGTCCACGATCTTGGTTTCGGGCGCTTGGGTTGCCATCTGCTGCGTTTCCTTCATGCGCGTTTTCCACTACGAGCGGTGTAAGACGACGAGGCCACGGGAGCAAGAGTGAGAGCGATGACACAGAACGCCATTGAGATCGAAGGCCTTAAAAAGACCTATTCCGGAGGCAAGGAAGCCCTCAAGGGCATCGACCTGACAGTGCCACAGGGATCGGTCTTTGGACTGCTGGGGCCGAACGGCGCGGGCAAATCGACGCTGATCAACATTCTGGCCGGGCTGGTGACGAAATCGGCGGGCAGCGTGACGATCTGGGGCTGGGATCAGGACGTGAACCCGCGCCAGTCGCGTGCCGCCATCGGGGTGATGCCCCAGGAATTGAACCTCGATCCGTTCTTCACACCGCGCGGTGCGCTCGAGGTTCAGGCCGGACTTTACGGAGTGCCAAAGGCACAGCGCCGGTCCGACGAGATCCTTGAGATGATCGGCCTGACCGACAAGGCCGAAGCCTATGCGCGCACGCTCTCGGGCGGGATGCGGCGGCGTCTGCTGCTGGGCAAGGCGCTGGTGCACCGGCCACATGTGCTTGTCTTGGACGAGCCGACGGCGGGCGTGGATATCGAGTTGCGGCAGATGCTCTGGACCAATGTCCGCAAGCTGAACCGCGAGTCGGGCATGACGATCATCCTGACGACCCATTACCTCGAAGAGGCCGAAGAGATGTGCGACGAGATCGCCATCATTAACCACGGTGAGGTCGTGGCCCGCGACAGCACGCGCAACCTGCTGGGCGCGCTGGATGCCAAGACCATGGTCATCCTGCCCGACGCCGAGATCGGCATTCTGCCCGAAGTCGAGGGCATCGGCGTGACCACCCGCGAAGATGGCACGCTGGCCGTCAGCTACCGGGCGCGGCAGACATCCGCCGAGGACGTGCTGTCGATGCTCCGCGACAACGGTGTGCGCATCCGCGATGTGCGCACCGAACAGGCCGATCTGGAGGACGTGTTCCTGTCCCTGACACGGTCGGCCTGAGGGGCGCAAGCCGCTTCGAAGCGGCGTTGCCAAGCGCCTTCGAAAGCGCCTTCACCGCGCTGGTTGCAGCATCCGTCCCAGACCACGACCGCCCAGCACGTGGATGTGCAGATGCGGCACTTCCTGCACCCCGGCCTCACCGGCGTTGGAGATGATCCGGTAGCCGCCGTCCTGCAGGCCTTCGGTCTTGCAGACCTCGGCAATGGTCCGGTTGAAATCCACGATCTCGGCATCGCTGGCCTCGCTCGCGAAATGATCGTAGCAGACGTAGGGCCCCTTGGGGATCACCAGCACATGCACCGGCGCCTGTGGCTGGATGTCCCGAAAGGCAAGCGTGTGTTCCGTTTCCAGAACGGTGTTGTTGGGGATTTCGCCCCGCAAAATCTTGGCGAAGATGTTCTGATCGTCATAGACATAAGCCATGCGGCGGTCCCTCAGTCTGCAAACAAATGATCGGTGCGCGCAATCTCGTGCGCCTGTTCCGGCGTGATCGACAGGAAGCTGGCCAGCGCGGTTGCATTGACCTCGATGGGGTCTTCCTCGCGGATGCGTAGGTGATTTTCGAACTCGGCGTCGCGGATGCGGTCGCTTTCGTGCACGATATCGTTGCGGATCGTCGGCAACAACCGCTCCAGCGTTTCCTGCGGCGTGCGTTCCCCGGCCAGACCGACCCGCATCGCATGCCCGGTCAGATACGCGTCCGTGAAGGTGCAGTTGATTTCGAGCAGGCGGGTGGTCGCGCGGTCGCGGCAGAAATCCTCGAGAAGATCCAGATTGCCCGGGTCCATGCAGACCACCATGCGATCCGAATCGAAATAATCGAACAGCATCCGCATCAGGGACCGCCGGTGCCGGTGCCGTTTGCCAAGGGTCGACTGGATGCCCCCCATGTCCGGCAAGTCGGTCTGTTCCTCGTTGAACAGATATTCGATGCAGGGCACGTTGGTTTGCTGCCGGATGCGCGACACCAGACGCTTGGCGACGTGCCATTTCTTGCAGACCACGATCAGCAGCTCGCGTTCGCGCCCCAGCGTGCTTTCGGTTTCCCAGAACCGCGGCGCGAAGCGGCGACCGATGCGCCCCTTTCCGGTCAGGAATTTGTAGAGCGACCGCCCTTCGTTCGAAATCTGGAAATTCACACCCTTGGCCGAATAAAGCGACCCGAGCCGTTCCTTGAGCTGCAAGGCTTCCGGACTGATCTTGCGGGCAAACAGGAAATCCTGGCTGAGCAGCAGGTCGAAATGATCGTTGTAGAACGTCACCGGCATCCCGTAATCCGAGAACATCAGGAAGGTCAGCGTGCGGCATTCGATCTCGTTTTCCGAAACGAGGTGGCGCACCAAGGTCTGGAAAAAAGTCTCGTCAGGAATCCATGTGGTGCTGAAGAACCGCTTCACATCCGGGCGCTGCTTGATGAAATCGAGGATCGCCTCGATCGTGCGCCGCCGCAGGCACCACCACTGGCTGCCAATCTGGATTTCCAGATCCTCGGGGATCTTGCGGGTCAGCCCCAGCTTTCGCTGCAGGTTGAAGCTCTGGTAAAAGATCGTCTTTTGCGTTCGCTCGTTGAAATAGTGGCGGTAGATCAGCCGCTCTTCCTTCATCCCGGTCTTGATCCAGTCCGAGGCAAAGAAATCAAAGCTTTCGATGAAATCGGCGTCCACCCTGTCAAGGTAGTCATGCGCGTATTCCGCCGTCTTGATCGCCTGGCAATCGCCGGACAGCATGTAGAAATGCGTGGCCCGCGGAAACGCGTCTACCGCCGCTTCGACCGCATAGAGCGTGGCCTGCACCAGCGACCATTCCCCCCAGCCGCATTTGATTCTGCGTTTGGCAAAGGTCACGTTCGGATTGTCGGACAGGGCAGTGTGGATCGCCGTGAACGCGGCCGCATCTGCACGCGCGTCGAAGTGGATGGAAATGAAATCTCCGACCGCCGTCAGGCTCAGCGCCTGTCGGATGATCGCGTCCGGGTCCTTGTGACACAGGAGTATGAAGGCAATATTCGCCATTCAGGTCTTCATTTGCCCAACTTTTACCTCGTTCTTGTAGTGATAAGCGCGTTCAGAGATTGAATAAACCGACTTTCTTTGATTTTTTGTTTACGTTACCGGACGACAAGAGCCCGGAACGCGGCTGGAGGCGGCAGAACATGGGATTTCCCGGAACGTGGATGACCGAGAGCGAGAGCATGGTCTATCGCGTGGTCCCCAAATGCGCATGCTCGACCATCGGTCAGATCATGTTCTATTCCGACCATGGCGAATTCTTTGACGGCGACATCCATGATGCGCAATCCGGCCTTCATAAATGGGCGCTGGATCAGTCCAAAGACCCGATCACCAAGCGCATTCAGGCACAGGACACCTATGCCTTCACCTGCGTGCGCAACCCCTATACCCGCATCCTCAGCTCGTTCTTCGACAAGATCTGCGGCATCCAGCGCAACGGCAAGCGCTACCGGGGCAACCTTGTCCCGCTTCTGATCCAGAAATACGGGATCGAGGTCGGTGGCGAGGATGGCAAGCAGGACTTCGATCAGGTCAAAAGCTTTCGGCGCTTCCTGCTGTTTGCGCGCGACACCATTCGCTGGCGGCGTCCGATGGATCCGGACATCCACTGGTCGGCCATGTCGGGCCATATCAGCACATTCATCGTCAATGGTGGCCGCTACGACAACATTTTCTGGACCGAGACGTTCAATGACGGCATGGCCGATGTGCTCAAGCATGTCGAGACGAAGCAGACGATCGACCTCACGACGATTCCGCGCTTCAACGAAAGCGAAGGGCACGGCCCGAAACGGGCGCATCCGGTCGAGGAGTATTTCGACGATCTGTCGATGCATCTGATCTACGAAATCTACAAAAAGGATTTCGAGCTGTTCAAATACGATTTCGAGAACCCGGGCAACAAGATGCCCATCGGAGAGATCGACCTCGACGAGGTGCATGCCAAGCTGGGGGACTGACCCACCGGGCTTTTGTGAAACTTTCATGAAGTTTTTTCGGACTTGATCTGACCCCGACCGGCGATGACAGGTTTGGCGTAGACTGGCCCCGGAGACATCATCGGGACCAGAGCCATGCGTGACCAGACCCAGACAATTCACCATCCCGCCCAGCGCAACAGCCCGCCGATCATCGAGGTCGATCACGTCAATCTCTGGTACGGCGACACCCATGCTCTGAAAGACGTGACGTTCGACCTGCACCCGCAGGAGATCCTCGCCTTCATCGGGCCATCGGGATGCGGGAAATCCACTGCGCTGAAATGCCTGAACCGCATGCATGACGATACCCGCGGCGTTCGGATCACCGGCACGACCCGGATGGACGGTGCCGACATTCAAGGGGCCAACATCGATCCGCCGGTGCATCGGCGCAAGTTCGGCTGGGTGGCGCAAAAGCCGAATCCCTTTCCGACAACGGTGTTCGAAAATGTCGCCTACGCCGCGCGGCTTCACGGGTTGACCGCCAACAAGGCCGATCTGGCCGCCCATGTCGAAGACTGCCTGCGGCGCGCTATGCTCTGGGACGAGGTCAAGGACGATCTGCACGGCATCGCGGGAACCGATCTGTCCGGCGGGCAACAACAACGTCTCTGCATTGCACGCGCACTCGGCACAAAGCCCGATGTCCTGCTCATGGACGAACCCACTGGCTCGATCGACCCGATCGCCACAGCGCAGATCGAAGAGCTTATGTTGACGCTCCGGCAAGACCATTCGGTTGTGATTGTAACGCATTCGATGATGCAGGCCCGCCGCATCGCGGACCGGGTCGCCTATTTTCACCTTGGCGCGCTGGTCGAGATCGGACCAACAGAGGTGATGTTCGACTCGCCGCGCGATCCGCGTGTCGCCGATTTCATTGCAGGAAAGTTCGGCTGATCTCTCGCACTGCCAAGACAGGGCGCCTTAGTCGGGCAATTCCTCGGACGGAATGATCGGAAAGAACTGGCCGCCGGACCAGACACCGAACCAGCTTTGCCCGTCCACATCGTGATGCGTGCCGCATTCGACCAGTCGGTAGAAACTCTTGCGGTCGATCAGCGCCTCGAGATTGGCGCGGATCAGGACATAGGGTGACGGCTCGCCGGTTTCGGCGTCACGCTCCACCCGGATCGGGTGGTCGGCACCCGCGACCGCACTGTCCCCGACATGGGTGGTAAAGGTCAGCACTTGCGCGTCTCCCTCTCCGGCCACCTCGAAATCGGTGGCCACGAACGGCGCATCATCGACGGTGATTCCCACCTTCTCGACAGGCGTCACAAGGAAGTACTGGTCACCGTCCTTGCGCAGAATCGACGAAAACAGCTTTACCAGACCCGGACGTCCGATCGGCGTCCCAAGATAGAACCATGTCCCATCGCGGGCGATGCGCATGTCCAGATCGCCGCAGAACGGCGGATTCCACTGGTGGACAGGTGGCAGGCCCTTGCTCTTGGTGCCTTGCATGGAGGCAGCGATGCCTTCGGCGGATGGAATAACACGATCTTGTGCGCTCATTGCTTTTGCCATTTTCCCTTTGCGAGTTACACTTTCTTCAAACGGACGTAATGCGCAAGGGAGACACGTCATGGCCGCAGGCGAAGATTTGGTCGCAGAGATCGAAGCGCTGGAAGACAAGCTGGCGCAGGCCAAGACGGCGATCACCCGCCGCTTTATCGGTCAGGAACGCGTGGTGGAACTGACCCTGACCTCGCTTCTGTGCGGTGGTCACGGCTTGCTGATCGGCCTGCCCGGCCTTGGCAAGACGCGTCTGGTCGAAACCGTGTCGACCGTGATGGGCCTCAACGGGAACCGGGTGCAGTTCACGCCTGACCTGATGCCCGCCGACATCCTCGGGTCCGAAGTTCTGGAGACCGGGCCAGATGGCGGCCGGGCGTTCAAGTTTATCCAAGGCCCGATCTTCTGCCAGCTTTTGATGGCCGACGAGATCAACCGCGCCTCGCCGCGCACGCAATCGGCGCTGTTGCAGGCGATGCAGGAAAAGGTGGTCACCGTCGCCGGCGAGACCCGCAAGCTCGACGCGCCATTCCATGTTCTGGCAACCCAGAACCCCATCGAACAGGAAGGCACCTACCCCCTGCCCGAAGCGCAGCTTGACCGCTTTCTGGTGCAGATCGACGTGCAGTATCCCGACCGCAAGACGGAAAAGGACATCCTTCTGGCGACCACAGGTGCAGAGGAGGCTGAGGCCTACGAGGTTTTCACCGCCGACGAACTGATTGCCGCGCAAAAACTGCTGCGCCGGATGCCCGTCGGCGATGCCGTGGTCGAGATGATCCTTGATCTTGTACGCGCCTTCCGCCCGCATGACCCCATGTCCACCGACCGGGTCAAGGACACGGTATCCTGGGGTCCGGGACCCCGCGCCGCGCAGGCGCTGATGCTCACAGTCCGAGCGCGGGCACTGCTCCAAGGGCGCCTGGCCCCTTCGCCTGAAGACGTGATCAACATGGCACGGCCCGTGCTGACCCACCGGATGGCGCTGACCTTCTCGGCGCGTGCGCGGGGCGAAGACCTTGGTGCCCTGATCGACGATGTCGCTCACCGCATGGTGGCAACCGAGGCCGCTGCGTGACAGTTGTCACGGCCCTGAGACAACGCTCCGAAGAGGAAGCCGCCAAACTCCCCGCGCTGCTGGCGCGGGCAGAGCATCTGGCCGGCACCGTCCTGCTGGGCGAACACGGACGGCGGCGGGCCGGGCTGGGCGACGATTTCTGGCAATACCGTCCGATGCAGCAAGGCGACGCGTTGCGCGATATCGACTGGCGGCGCTCCGCCCGCAGCGATGCGCAATTCGTGCGTGAACGCGAATGGCAGATCGCCCAAAGCGTGATCCTCTGGGTCGATCAGGCTGCCTCCATGCGCTTTGCATCCGATGCCAATCTCGGCACCAAGGCTGACCGCGCGCGGACCTTGGCGCTGGCCAGTGCTATCCTTTTGGTGCGCGGTGGCGAGCGTGTTGGACTGACCGGGTTCGACCTGCCGCCGCGGCGCGGGCAGGCTCAGATCACCCGCCTTGCGCAGATGCTGTCGGTTGATCAGGGCGACGATTATGCCGAACCCGAAGCGCGCGGCATGATCCCGCAATCGCGGGCGATCTTCTTTTCCGATTTTCTCGGGGATCCAGCTCCGGTCGAGGCGGCTTTGACCAAGGCGGCGGATCGCGGCGTGCGCGGCGCGCTGGTGCAGATCCTCGACCCGACCGAGGAAAGCTTCCCGTTCGACGGGCGCACGATCTTCCAGAGCATCGGCGGCGGGATCGTACACGAAACCCTCAAGGCGGGCGATCTGCGGACACGCTATCTCGACCGTCTTGCGGAACGTAAAGACCGGCTTGAGCGTCTGTCGCGTCTGACCGGCTGGCAATATCTCTGCCACCACACGAGCGAAAGCGCTCAATCGGCGCTTCTCTGGATTTACCGGGCTATGGATGGGACCCACGGATGACGCTATTTGGCATCGGCTTCGCGACACCCTGGCTTCTGCTGACGCTTCTGGCGCTGCCGATCCTCTGGCTGATCCTGCGCGCCGTGCCGCCTGCCCCGATCCGTCGGATGTTTCCGGGCGTTGTCCTGTTGCTGGGTCTCAAGGACGACGATCAGGTCAGCGACCGCACACCGTGGTGGCTTTTGTTGCTGCGGATGCTGGCGGTGGCCGCGCTCATCATCGGGCTGGCCGGTCCGATCCTGAATCCGCAGACTGACGAGATTGCGGGAAATGACGGCCCGCTTCTGGTGGTGATGGACGGTTCCTGGGCCAGCGCCGCGAGCTGGCGCGCCCGGACGCAGGCGCTGGACGGTCTGCTGGCAAAGGCGTCCCGCGATGACCGCCGCGTCGCGCTTCTGAAACTGACTGCGCCCGAACCCACCAGCTTTCAGACCGCTGACGACCTGCGCGCGAGGCTGGTCGGCCTGACCCCCGACCCGTGGGCCCCCGGTGACGCGCAGATCGACCGCGCGCTGACCCTGCTGCCCGAGGGCGATTTCGACACCTACTGGATGTCCGACGGGCTGGATCGGGACAACCGCACAACCCTGCTTACCACCCTCGAGGATCGCGGCACAGTCACGGTGTTCGAGGCGGGGCAGACCATTCTCGGTCTCGCACCCGCACGGTTCGAAGACGGCAATATCATGCTGACCGCCCTGCGCGCCCAGACCGGCAGCGACCGCGAGGTCACGATCCTGGCCCAGGGCCGCGACCCTGCAGGCAACCCCGCCGTTCTGGCCCGTGCGACCGCCACGTTCGACGCTGACGCAACACTGGCCGAAACCGCACTGGCCCTGCCATCCGAACTGCGCGCACGGATCAATCGCTTCGAGATCGAGGGCAACCGCAGCGCCGGGGCCACCACTCTGCCCGATGACAGCCTGCGCCGCCGTGAGGTTGCACTTGTGGCCGGGCGCGAAGACCGCGAAGGGCTGCAATTGCTGTCGCCGCTGCATTACTTGCAAAAGGCCCTTGAACCCAGTGCCGATCTGCTCGACGGCGCGCTGATGGACATGATCCCGGCCAACCCGGACGTGATCGCGCTGGCCGATGTGGCCACGCTCGGCGCGGCCGAGGAAGAGGCGCTGCTCGACTGGCTGGATCGCGGTGGCATCCTTTTGCGCTTTGCCGGTCCGCGTCTGGCCGCAAGCGACATCAGCCGCGACAGCGAAGACCCCCTGATGCCCGTCCGCCTGCGCGCCGGTGGCCGCAGCGTTGGCGGCGCCATGAGCTGGGGAGAACCGAAATCGCTGGCCGAATTCAGCGAGGACAGCCCGTTCTTCGGCCTGCCCATTCCCGCAGATGTCACTGTGACCGCGCAGGTCATGGCTCAGCCCGATCCCGCATTGGCCGACCGCGTCATCGCGCAACTCACCGACGGCACGCCGCTGGTCACCCGCAAGGCCGTGGGGCAGGGACAGATCATCCTTGTCCACGTCACAGCAAATGCCGAATGGTCCTCCCTGCCGCTCTCTGGCCTGTTTGTACAGATGCTCGAACGGCTGGCCATCGCGTCCGGAAGCGGCACGCAACCCAGTGCCCAAGACCTCGCCGGAACGATCTGGCAACCGAACCTTGTCCTTGACGCGTTCGGGGCGCTGAACGACGGCAGCACGCTGGCCGGCGTCACTGGCGAAAACCTTGTCGATGCGCCGCTTGGTCCCGATCTGCGCCCCGGCCTCTACCAGAGTCAGGACCGCGCATTGGCCCGCAATGTTCTGAACGCGGACACCACGCTGACGCCCGCCACTTGGCCGTCGAACATCACCGTAGAAGGCCTCACCCAGTCCGAGGAAACGCCGCTGGCCGGATGGCTGTTGGCGCTGACCATCGCGCTGTTGCTGGCCGATATCGTGGCATCCCTGCTGCTGTCGGGTCGCCTGTCGGGTCCGCGCGCCACAACTGCGGCTGGCCTCGCACTGGCCATCCTGTTGATGCCTGCCACCCCGGCACAGGCACAATCCACCGAGGATGCGTTTGCGCTCGCCGCCACATCCGAGGTGACCTTTGCGCATGTCGTCACAGGCGACGCCGCACTTGACCGGACCGCCTTGGCTGGCCTGCAAGGCCTGACGGAAACGCTCTTCTTCCGCACCTCGGTCGAACCGGCAGATCCCGTTGCAGTGAACCTCGAGACGGATGAACTGGCGTTCTTCCCCTTTCTCTACTGGCCCATCACACCGGATCAACCGACCCCATCGGCCGAGGCCTATGCCAAGCTGAACACCTATCTGCGCTCGGGCGGCATGATCCTGTTCGACACACGCGACGCCGACATCGCCCGCTTCGGCACCGGCAGCCCGAATGGCCGCAAGCTGCAACAGCTTGCCGCGCCTCTCGACATTCCGCCGCTGGAGCCGCTGCCAGAGGATCACGTCCTGACCCGCACCTTCTACCTGCTTCAGGATTTCCCCGGTCGCCACAACAGCCGCGATGTCTGGGTCGAGGCCTCGCCCCCCGACGCCGAACTGGTCGAAGGCATGCCCTTCCGCAACCTCAACGACAACGTCACGCCTGTGATCATCGGCGGCAATGACTGGGCAGCGGCCTGGGCGATGGACGACCGCGGCAATCCACTGTTTCCCGTCGGGCGCGGCTATTCCGGCGAACGCCAGCGCGAGATCGCCTATCGCTTCGGGGTCAACCTCGTCATGCACGTGCTGACGGGCAACTACAAATCCGATCAGGTTCACGTGCCTGCACTTCTTGACAGATTGGGCAATTGATGACCGGCAGCATCATTTTCGATCCACTTCTTCCGTGGGTCATCATCGTCGTATTGGCAATTCTCGCCGCCTCCGGCGTGGCCCTCGCGCTGTGGCGCGGGTTGCAGGGTTGGGCGTTGCGGGCGCTGGCAGCGCTCGTGGTGCTGGCCGCCCTGGCGCAGCCTTCCTATCAGGTCGAAGACCGCGCGCCGCTGTCGAACATCGTGCTGATCGTCGAGGACAAAAGTGCCAGCCAGTCGCTTGGCGATCGCTTGACCGACACCACCGGAGCCGCCGATGCCCTGGCCACCCAACTGGCCGCACGTGACAATACCGAAATAAGGCGCATCGACGTGGGCGATGGCGAGGGCGACACCGGAACGCTGCTCATGTCCGCCGTGTCCGATGCGCTGGCCGAAGAACCTCGCGGTCGGATCGCGGGCATCTTCCTGCTCAGCGACGGGCGGGTCCATGACCTCGAACGCACGCCCGACCTGCCCGCACCGCTGCACCTGCTGCTGACGGGTAAGGAAACGGACTGGGACCGCCGCCTGATCGTAAAGAACGCGCCCGCCTTTGCCATCCTCGGTGAACCCGTCACCCTGACCCTGCGGGTCGAAGATGACGGCGCCGCGCCGCAGGCTGCCGCCACGGTGATCGACATTTCTGTCGATGGCGCCGAACCGCAGCGCTTCGACATGCCCATCGGGCGCGATATCGAACTGCCGATCACCCTGCCCCACGGCGGGCTGAACGTGATCCAGTTCACCGTCCCCACCGCCGAGGACGAACTGACCGACCGCAACAACACCGCGCTGGTGCAGATCAACGGCGTTCGCGACCGGTTGCGCGTGCTTCTGGTCAGCGGCGAACCCCATGCGGGGGGGCGCACATGGCGCAACCTGCTGAAATCCGACAGCTCGGTCGATCTGGTGCATTTCACCATTCTGCGCCCGCCCGAAAAACAGGACGGCGTGCCGGTCACAGAACTGTCGCTGATCGCCTTCCCGACCCGCGAACTGTTCCTCGAAAAGATAGAGGATTTCGACCTCATCATCTTCGACCGCTACAAGCGCCGCGGTATCCTGCCCGCGATCTATCTCGACAACGTGCGCAACTATGTCGAAGAGGGCGGCGCGGTTCTCGTGGCTGCCGGCCCTGATTTCGCCAGCGCCGACAGCATCTATCGCTCACCGCTTGCCGATATCATCCCGGCCGAGCCGACCGCACGGGTCTTCGAACGCGGCTACCGTCCTGGCATCACCGATCTGGGTGAGCGTCACCCGGTCACCTCGGGCCTCGCCGGGGCCGACACCTGGGGCCGCTGGATGCGCCAGATCGAGGTCGATCCCGTCGCTGGCGATGTCGTCATGAGCGGCATCGACGACAAGCCGCTTCTGGTACTCGACCGCGTCGGTGAAGGCCGCGTTGCACTGATCGCGTCGGATCACGCCTGGCTCTGGTCCCGTGGCTTCGAAGGCGGCGGTCCACAGCTTGACCTGCTGCGCCGTCTTGCGCATTGGATGATGAAGGAACCCGAGCTTGAGGAAGAGGCGCTCTGGGCCGAACCCACCGGCCAGACCATGCGCATCATCCGCCGTACGCTTGACGAGACCGTCAGTACGGTCACCGTCACCCGCCCCGATGGCACCGAGGAAGAGATCACGCTGAACGAAGTCACACCGGGCCGGTTCGAAGCGCTCTATACCGGGCCGGAGATCGGTCTCTACCGTCTGGCCGAGGGCGATCAGGACGCGGTAGTCGGCCTTGGCCCCTCGGCGCCGCGCGAATTCGAACAGACCATCGCCAGCGGTGACCTGCTTGAACCGGTCGTTGAGGGCACACGCGGTGGAGTCCGTCGATTGGAAGAGGGCGTGCCCAGCATCCGCGCCGTGGGCGAAGGCCGTCCTGCCGCCGGTCGCGGCTGGCTTGGCATCACCCCCCGCGAGGCATTCGAGACTCTGGACGTGACCCAGACTCCGATGCTCCCGGGCTGGCTGGTTCTGCTTCTCGCCTCCGGCCTGATCCTTGGGGCATGGCTGCGCGAGGGACGGCGGAGCTAAATCAATGTTAACAAAAGGTTAAAGGGTCCGGACCGGTCCCATTGTTTCGCGCGCGAAACATTTGGACCGAAACGGACCTTTCTTTGCCCGACATCCAGACAGCAAAAAGGCCGGTTCCTACGAACCGGCCTTCTGCAACTCTACACGGTGCCGAGTGCTTAGCTGCCCAGCTTCTCGTCGATGATTTCCTGGAATTCGCTGTAGCTCATGTTCGAATAGGTGGTGCCGTCTATGACGAAAGATGGCGTCGAGTTGATGCCATGCTCTTCTGCATTGGCCTGATACCATTCGATCAACCCACGCGCCTTGTCGCCATTGCTCAGGCAGGCTTCCAACTGCTCATTCTCAAGCCCGGCAATGCGGCCAATCTTGCGCAGCTCATCGGCGATGGCGGCCTCGGAACCGGCACGGGACCACTCGCTTTGGGTATCATAGATCATCTCGGTGATGCCGAAGAACCGATCTTCGCCACCACACCGCGCCACCAGAGACCCCCAGAGGCCATAGCGGTCGAAATAAACCTCGCGGTAGGTGAACTTGACCTTGCCGGTGTCGATGTAATCCGCCTTCAGGTTCTTGAACGCACCCTGGTGGAAGGTCGCGCAATGCGGGCAGGTGAAAGAGGCGTATTCGATGATCTCGACCGGCGCATCCTCGGCGCCCAGCACCATTTCCTGAATGGTCACGTCAGCAGCCGCGCTTTCCTGCGCATTGGCCGCACCCGGCAATGTGATGGCCTGACCGTTGATCGTGGGCGCCTTGGGTGTTCCGGCGATCCACCATCCCGCGCCCGCCACGAGGGCTGTTGCCAGTGCAATCGTCATCATGCGTTGTTTCATTGAGAAACCCTTTGCTCTGTTTGCCTTAGGACTTAGGTCCGATCTTGCGTTTTTGAATAGACGTTCGTCGCCAAACGTTCCAGCGCTGCGCGCAGCCCGTCATCCTGTACACCACCGGCGAGCTGTTGCGCTTCGGGCAGGATCGCGGCTGGCGTGTCATCGCGCACAGCGGAGCGATGATCGAAACTGACCTGCCCCTCGGAAAATCCGGTTGCGGCGGTCTGTGTGATCCGCACCCTGGAGATCGCGTTATAGCCATATACAGCGTTCACCTTCTCGCGCAGCTTTTCCTTCTGCATCTCGAGAATCGGCGCATTGGCCCCGGTGGTCAGAAGCGTTAGCGTTGCCCCGAACCCGCCACGCCCGTACCGCACCTCGACAGGGCGGCTGATCGCGGCAATGTCTTCACCCGCGATCTCGGTCCAGTGGGTCAGAAGCCGCGATTGCGCAAAGCCACGGGTTTCCGAGGTCTTGCGGATCTGGGTCTGCAAGAGGCTCGCCGTGCGTTTGAAGCCGTATGTCTGTCCGTTGCGCGGTGGCATGTTTGACTCCCTCTCCGGAACGCTATTCTAGTGGCCCGACGCTGTTGCAACCACCCCACAAATGAGAGCCGAAATCAAAGGTATGTCAGACCTGCGTGATCCGCCCGATCCCCAACTCCTACTGGAGTGGTACGACAGACATGCCCGCACAATGCCGTGGCGTGTCGGCCCCGCCGCACGCGCGCAGGGCATACGTCCGGACCCTTACCGCGTTTGGATGTCCGAGATCATGCTGCAACAAACCACTGTTGCCGCCGTCAAAAGCTATTTCGAGGCCTTCACGACCCGTTGGCCCACCGTCAGTGACCTTGCCTTGGCCGAAGATGCCGATGTCATGGCCGCATGGGCCGGCCTTGGCTACTACGCCCGCGCCCGCAACCTGCTCAAATGCGCGCGTGCGGTGCACGCGGATCATGGCGGCGTGTTCCCGGACACTTATGACGCGCTGATTGCACTGCCGGGCATCGGCCCCTACACCGCTGCGGCCATCGCCTCCATCGCCTTTGACCTGCCGGAAACGGTACTGGACGGAAACGTCGAACGCGTGATGGCGCGGGTCTATGACGACCACACGCCCCTGCCCGCTGCGAAACCCGTCTTCATGACCTACGCCTCGGCCCTGACGCCCAAGGAACGCCCCGGCTGCTATGCACAGGCGGTGATGGACCTTGGCGCAACCATCTGCACCCCGCGCAACCCGGCCTGTGGCCTGTGCCCGTGGCGCAAATCCTGCGCCGCGTGGGAGGCGGGCACGGCAAAGGAGCTGCCCAGGAAGACGCCGAAGAAACGCAAACCCACGCGGTTGGGCATCGCCTATCTCGCCCGACGGGTCGATGGCGCGTGGCTGCTCGAACAACGTCCCGACAGCGGGCTTCTGGGCGGGATGCTCGGCTGGCCCGGCAGCGAGTGGAATGATGCCCCAACCGAAGACCCGCCGATCCGCGCCGAGTGGCGCACCCTGCCGACTGAAGCGCGCCACACCTTCACGCATTTCCACCTGAAGCTGACCGTCAGGACAGCACTTGTTCCGATGGACCGCACGCCGACACGGGGCATGTTCGTCGAGGCTGACACCTTCGACCCCGACAACCTGCCCACGGTGATGCGCAAGGCGCATGCGTTGACGACATCGAAATAACGCCACGTTACGTCAGTATTGGTGAAACGGATTTCTGCCGTTAAATCTTTGATCACGTTTAACCCGAGAAGGCCTATGTCCGACAGCACCTTGCACGCCTCTGCATCCCGTCTGCCCTTGCGGGCAGCAATGCCGTTCTGGCTGTCGCTGACGATGATCCCGCTGGTCCTGTCCGCCGCGTTTATCGGTGGGGTCTGGGTCGTGGTGCCGATCCTCGCCGCCTGGGGCGTGTTCGCCACGCTGGACGCGGCGCTTGGACTGAACACCGACAATCTTGATCCGCAGACCAAGGACAGCGCGCTTTACTGGCACCGCATGATCACGTTGATCTGGCCGCCGCTGCAATTCGCGATGATCTTCGGCCTGATCTGGTACATCCCCCGCACCGACCATCTTGGCCCGTTGGAGATTTACCTTGTGACCGTCGGCATGGGTGTTCTGTCGGGCAGCGTCGGAATTGTCTACGCACATGAGCTGATGCACCAGCGCAACAAGGCAGAGCGCTGGCTGGGCGACATCCTGATGTGCATGGCGCTGTACGGGCATTTCCGGTCCGAGCATCTGCTGGTGCATCACCGCCATGTCGGCACCCCCCGCGATCCGGTCACCGCGCGCTACAACGAAAGCTTCTGGCGGTTCTATCCGCGTGTGTTGCGGCAAAGCCTCGTGTCGTCGTTCCGCGCCGAACGCGACATGCTGGCCCGCAAGGCCAAGCCATGGTGGCATGCCAGCAATCCGTTCTGGCGCTACTGGGGGCTACAGGCGCTGTTCGTCGTGCTGGCCTTCGCACTGGGCGGCTGGCTGGGGGTTCTGATTTTCGTGCTTCAGGCCGCCGCCGCGATCTTTCAGCTCGAACTGGTGAACTATGTCGAACATTACGGGCTGACGCGGAAATATCTGGGCGACGGCAAGTACGAACATGTCAAACCGCGCCACAGCTGGAACGCGTCACACACCGCGTCGAACTGGTTCCTGATCAACCTGCAACGCCACTCCGATCATCACTACAAGCCGGACCGCCGGTTTCCGCTGCTGCAGACCTACGACGAAGACGAGGCACCGCAACTGCCCTATGGCTATCCGGTGATGACGTTCTTCGCACTCTTCCCGCGCAGATGGCGGGCGATGATGAATCCGCGGGTCAGCGCGTGGCGTGCGCAATACTATCCCGAGATCGACGACTGGTCCGCATACGACAAGGCCCGGCACGGAATGTGATCCGACACCGGGCCCAAACTCTTCGAAGAGTTTGAGGCAATCCCTCAAGGGATTGCCCCGCGTTCAAAGCTCCTTGAGCAACGATTCACCGCCCGAGACTTCGCAGACGCCCGGGCTTTCCTCGACATGCAGCGTGGTGACGGTGCCATCGTCCACGATCATCGCGTAGCGCTTGGAGCGACCGATCAGGCCAGCGGGCGGCGCGTCGAAATCAAGGCCGATCGCCTTGGTGAAGGTGCTTTCCGCGTCGCCCAGCATGGTGATGCCAGCTTCGGTCGCACCGGTGCTTTCGCCCCAGGCCTTGAGAACGAAGGGATCGTTGACCGACACGCAGATGATCTCGTCCACACCCTTGGCCATGAACTGGTCCTTGGTGCGGATGAAGCTGGGCACATGCGCCGCGTGGCAGGTCGGGGTGAACGCGCCGGGCACGGCAAAGATCACCAGTTTCTTGCCCTTGGCGTGATCAGCCAGAGCGACAGGCTCGGGGCCATCAGCGCCCATTTTCACAAGTGTTGCCGCAGGAAGTGTGTCACCCGGTGAGATTGTCATGGTCTGTCCCTCGTTGATGAATTGCATCTGTTATGGGCTGGCATATAGGGTCGCACGGAAAGAGACCAATGCCATCGTGCAAAAAGGTTTAGCAATGAAGCATGTAATAGTCGTTGGTGCCGGTCAAGCCGGTGCATCCTGTGTTGCGCGGCTGCGGGCCAAGGGTTTTGACGGGAAGATCACCCTGATCGGGGAAGAACCCTTCCCCCCCTACCAGCGCCCGCCCCTGTCCAAGGCTTACCTGCTGGGCGAGATGGAACGAGACCGGCTGTATCTGCGGCCCGAGAGTTTCTATGCGGAACAGGGCATCACCCTGAAGCTGGGTGCGCCCGTGACGGCGATTGATCCTGCGGCGCAGACGCTTACCGTGGGGGGCGACGTGCTGCGCTATGACGATCTGGTTCTGACGACCGGGTCGACTCCGCGCCGCCTGCCCGCTGCGATCGGTGGGGATCTGGACAGTGTGCTGGTGGTGCGCGGACTGCATGATGTCGATGCCATGGCCGCGCGCTTTGCCAAGGATGCGCGCGTGCTGATCGTCGGTGGCGGCTATATCGGGCTCGAAGCGGCGGCGGTTGCGGCAAAGCTTGGGCTGCGGGTCACGCTTGTCGAAATGGCAGACCGCATCCTGCAGCGGGTCGCGGCGCCCGAAACCTCGGCCTATTTCCGCGCGGTGCATCGGGATCATGGCGTTGACCTGCGCGAGGGCGTGGGGCTGGATCACCTGACCGGCCACGAAGGCCACGTGACTGGCGCTGTGCTCAGCGATGGCAGCAGTGTCGATGTGGATTTCGTGCTGGTCGGTGTCGGCATCACGCCAAACACGCAACTGGCCGAGCTGGCGGGAGTGCGGATCGACAACGGGATTGCAACAGACATGCAGGGGCGCACATCGGACCGGCATATCTGGGCGGCGGGCGATTGCGCGTCGTTCCCGTGGCGGGGCCAGCAGATGCGGCTGGAGAGCGTGGGCAACGCCATCGATCAGGCGGAATGCGTGGCGGATAACATTCTAGGAGAGACACGGCCTTACGACGCCAAGCCGTGGTTCTGGTCGGACCAGTATGATGTGAAACTGCAGATTGCCGGGCTGAACAATGGCTATGACAAAATTGTCACGCGTCAGGGCGAGGCGGGTGTTGTGTCTTTCTGGTACTATGCCGGGGATCGGTTGCTGGCCATCGACGCGATGAACGATCCCCGCGCCTACATGGTGGGCAAGCGGTTGATCGAGGCGGGCAAGTCACCCGCACCGGACGCGGTGCGCGACACCGGCACCGATCTCAAGGCGTTGCTCAAGGCGTGAGGATCGTCGCCGGACAATATCGCGGGCGCGCTTTGGCGAATGTCGGCAAAGGCGATCCGGGAGCGCATCTGCGGCCCACGACGGACCGGGTGCGCGAAAGCCTGTTCAACATGCTGGCGGGTGGACGGTTCGGTGATCCGTTCGAGGGGGCGCATGTGCTCGACCTGTTTGCCGGCACCGGGGCTTTGGGGCTTGAAGCGCTGTCGCGCGGTGCGGCGTCTGCGGTCTTCGTGGATGACGGGCGAAAGGCCCTGTCGCTGATGCGCGAGAATATCAAAATGTTGCGCTGCGAAACGGCGCGCGTGATCGCACGCGATGCCACGCGATTGCCGCCCTGCGACGGAGACCGGGCCTCGCTGGCCTTTCTTGATCCCCCCTATGGCAAGGGACTGGGCATGAAGGCGCTGGCTGCTGCGGTCGCGGGCGGGTGGCTGGCCGAGGGTGCGTTGATTGTCTGGGAGGAAAACACACCGCAACTTGCGCCCAACGGGTTCACCCGGCTGGAGGCGCGGCGCTATGGCGACACGCATGTGACGGTGCTGCGATTTGGGGAAATGGCCGAGTCGTGATACTGTCAGGACATGGATATCTACAGCCCAACCCTGCACGAGCTGCAAGCGCTGGAGACACGGACGCAGGCCGACAACAAGCCGCCAAGGCGTGACGGGCCGGTTTTGATGGCCGATTGCACCACGCCTCTGGCGGGTGAAACACTGCTGTCGCTGCTCTGGAAACGCTGGGACCGCGAGGACTGACGGGACCGGGCGGCGTTTTTGCGTCGACGCAAAAACGACGCGGCATCGATGCCGCGTCGCCCATTGGAGGCCCTCGTCCTTAGCCGTCGGTGCCGCTGCTGCGGGTCGCCTCTACCGCCGCGCGGGCGTCTTCGACCAGCTGCGCCGCATCCAGTCCGCGCTTGGTCATCTCTGCGATCCACTCCTGCGTGACAGCGTCACCCAGCGCCACGATGCGCGCGGTTTCCGCCTCGCTCAGGGTGGCGATCTCGTTGCCCGCCTCTTCCATGAGCGCACGCCCTTCACGGTCGCCGGTGTCATGCGCGCGGCCCGCCATGGCGGAGGTCTCGAGCCCCGAATTGGCATCGATCACAGCCTTCAGATCATCAGGCAGCGCGTTGTAGCTGTCGGTGTTCATCGCCCAGAGGAAGTAGAGATTATAAAGCGACTTGTCGCCCGCCACATCCGTATGGCTGTCGGTCAGTTCGTCGAGCTTGAGCGAGGGCGACATTTCCCATGTGATCACACCGCCATCGACAACGCCCTTGGACAGAGCTTCGGGGAATTGCGGGACGGGCAGGCCGATGGGTTCCGCGCCCAGCTTTTCAAGCAGCAGCGTCGCGGGGCGCGACGGGCCGCGCAGTTTGAGACCGGCGAAATCGGTCAGGTCTTCGATGGCACCGCCCGTCTTGTGCACAATGCCCGGCCCGTGCATGTGCGCCGCGATCAAGTGCACATCGGCGAAATCGTCCATCAGGTGCTTCTGCGTGTATTCCCACGCGGCGCGGGAGGCGTCCTCGGCGCTTTTGGTGACCATGAAGGGCAACTCCAGCGCTTCGGCCTCGGGGAAACGGCCCGGTGTGTAGCCGGGGATCACCCAACCGCCGTCGATCACGCCGTCGCGGATCAGGTCATATTGCGCGGTGGCTTTGCCGCCCAATTGCATGAAGGGATAAATCTCGATCTTGATCCGGCCATTCGACTCGGCTTCGACCTTTTCGACCCAGGGATCGAGGAAGTATTTCGGGTTCGCGGAATTGGGCGACACGAAATGCTGAAAGCGGAGTGTCACCTCCTGCGCGATGCCGGTGGTTGCGGTGAGGCCAAGCATTGCGGCGAGAGCGGCTGTCTTGAGACTTTTCATAACGGCGCGGCTCCTTCATGAAGCTGAGATCACGCGCTGCTGCACCGCAGCGCAAGGGGTATCTATGCTGCCGCTGCCATAGTTGCAAACGGCTCGCAATAGCCACGACAGCCCATCAATTGCCAAGCCCATGTTCTGAAACGTGAATTGCAGCAGGACGGGGAATTTTCGCAGGTGGTTCCCCGCAAGCGAACGGCGCGTGAAAAACAGAATTGCGGCGGGGCGGCCAGTAATGTTATTCACGAATTTGAATTTATCTCTGGGAGGAGACATCATGCTGTTGCGCCCGACACGCCGGACATTCCTGAAAACCGCCGCTGCCATGCCGGCCTTTGCGCTGCCCGGCGCGCAGGCGCTTGCCGAACTGGGGGGACCCGAGGGCGGCAATCCGGGGTATTTCCGGTTCACCCTGGGTGAGGCGAAGATCACGATTGTCTCTGACGGGTATCTGAGCCTGCCGACCGATGGCCTGGGCGTGAATGCCGATCCCGCCGAGGTGCAGGCGTTTCTGGCCGCGCATTACCTGTCGACCGAGACCAACACATCCCACACCAACCACCTGATCGTCGAGATTGGCGGCAACACCGTGCTGGTCGATGTGGGGTCGGGCAACCGGTTTCTCGACACCGCCGGACGGCTTTGGGCGAATATGGATGCCGCGGGGATCGACCCGTCCGGCATCACGCACGTGGTCATCACCCATGCGCATCCGGATCACATCTGGGGCATTCGTGACGATTTCGACGAGGCGATCATTCCGGACGCCGCCTATTACCTTGGCGAGGCCGAGCATGATTACTGGATGCAGGACGGGCTGGCGTCACAGGTGCCTACCGAGATGCAGCAATTCGTGGTGGGTGCGCAGAACTCCATCAATGTGGAGGGTGCAGACTGGGAACTGATGTCGGACGGGTTCGAGGTGGTGCCCGGTGTCCGCGTGATCGACACGCCCGGCCACACACCCGGACATATGGCCGTGGTGGTGGAAAGCGGCGGGCAGCAGTTGATCGCGCTTGGCGATGCGATGAGCCATGCCTACACCAATTTCGCGCATCCCGGCTGGTACAACAATTTCGATGCCGACGGGGATCAGACCGTGGCCACGCGCAGGCGGCTGCTCGATATGGCGGCGACCGACCGGATGGCGGTGCTGGGCTACCACTTCCCGTTTCCCGGTGTCGGGCATGTGATGCGCGACGGGGATGCCTACAGCTTTGTTCCGGCGCTCTGGAAGTTCGACTGACGCGCGGCGCGTAGATTGGCGGCGCGGTGGGACCACAGCAGGTGCCCCAGCGCGCCCAGCGCCGCGATGCCGGCAGCGGCGCCCAGCCATGTGAGGTCTCCGAGGTTTTGCACGATGCCACCCAGGGCAGAGCCTGCCGCAGTGCCGACATAGATCGCGGCTGCATTCAGGGCGAGGACCACGCCTGCAAGGTTTGGGGCAAGCTTCATCAGGCGGACCTGTTGCGGTGCCATGAAGGACCAGCCGAAGGCGGACCAGACGAAGGCCAGCACAAGGACCATCCAAGGGGCCAGCGGCAGGCCCGAGAAAATCGGCATCAGAACGATTTGACCCAGGCACAGCAGGACAAGCGATGCGATGGAGCCAAGACGGTCGGTCAGGAAACCGCCTATCAGATTGCCCGCAACCGCGCCCGCTCCGAACACCAGAAGCACCAGCGTGATCCCGTCGCGGCCAAAGCCCATGGTCTGCTCCAGAAGCGGCGCGAGATAGGTGAAGAGCACGTAGATCGCGCCAAGAAAGCTGGCCGTGAACAGAACAGCGCCCATGACCACGCCATCCCTGAGCGCGCGGCCCAGATCGTTGAGCGACACCGGCGTGAAGCGCAGCCCGGCAGGCACGCGCACCCAGACCAGAACGGTGAACAAAAGCGCCAGCGCCAGCACGATCCAGAACGCCATGCGCCAGCCGAAGGTGTACGCGATCCAGCCGCCCGCCGGGACACCCAGAACCTGCGAAAGGGTCAGCCCGAAGTAGAAAGCCGAGATCGCCTTACCCTGTGCCGAAGGGGCCGCCAGCGCCGCCACGACAGCCGCTCCCACTGGGGTCACGACGCCCGCGCCCGCCGCAGCCAGAGCGCGCGCAATGTAAAGAACCGTGACGTTCGGCGCCAAGGCTGCCAGCACCGCGCCCAGCGCGAAGAGCATCATGCCTCCGGCAATCACCCGGCGACGGCCGATCCGGCCAGTGATCGAGACAAGGATCGGAGACAGCACGGCATAGGCCAGAGCATAGGCGGTCATCGCCCCCCCGGCAGCGGCGGTGCTGATCCCGAAATCATCCGCCAGCAGCGGCACCATGCCGATCACGACAAACGCGCCCATGCCGATGACAAAGTTGCAGGCCGACAAAAGCGCGATAAGGCCGACGGGAGGTCGGCTTGTGTCAGTCTGTGATGTCATCCGGGTTATCCTTCGCGCGGGGCGGCCGCACGGCTGAGGCGGTCGTTGATGGCGATACCTAGACCTTCATGCGGGATCGGCGAGACCGCGATCACATGACCGCCCTGTGCATCGAGCCTGTGCAGGTGGTCGAAGAGATGCGCCGCCGCTTCGACCAGATCCTCGGACGCGGACAGGTTGAGATCGCAATCGACCTCGCCGAAGCCGAGCCGCAGTTCACCCGGTTCCCAGTCGGTGGCGTTCAGCCGCACCCGCGCCTTTGGAGCGTAATGAGACATGAGCTGGCCGGGTGCCGAGATCGCCTCGGCTTTGTGGCGCACGGCAAGATGGTGGCCCAGCGTCTTGGCAAGCTCTTCTTCGGTGATGCCGCCGGGACGCAACAGGACCGGTTTGTCGAGCAGCCCGACGATGGTGGATTCCAGACCGACCGTGCAAGGCCCGCCATCGAGAATCGCATCGACCCGCGCGCCAAGGCTGTCGGCCACGTGCTGCGCCTGCGTCGGACTGATCTGGCCGGACCTGTTGGCGGACGGCGCGGCCACGCCGCCGCCGAATTCCCGCAGGATCGCGCGGGCCGTGTCATGTGCGGGCAACCGCACCGCGATCGTGTCCAGCCCTGCCGACACAAGCGCGGAGATCGGACTGTCGGTGCGTTTACGCAGAACCAGGGTCAGCGGTCCGGGCCAGTAGGCCTCGGCCAGCATCTCTGCCTCCTCGGTCCAGACGACATGCTGTTTGAGCCTGTCGAGATCGGCGAAATGCACGATCAGCGGGTTAAAGCTTGGCCGGCCCTTGGCCTCGTAAATCCGCGCAACCGCATGATCCTCACAGGCATCCGCGCCCAGCCCGTAGACGGTTTCCGTTGGAAAGGCGACAAGCCCCCCGGACCGCAGGAGGGCAGCGGCGGTGCTGTGGCCTGTCGTGGTGTCGGGCAGGATCTCTGGTGGGGTGGTGTTCATGAAATATGACGCCGCGTTCTGGTTGATGGGGTGGGTCGCATTCGTCAGGGTCGTGTCAAAAGTTTCCATTTGCTTAGCGATCCGGCTTGCAATTGCCAAGCCACCGCCCCCAGGTTCCAGACGTCCAAGGAAAGTCATTATGTCTTACCGCGCCCCCGTTTCCGAATTTCGTTTCCTGTTCGATCATGTTGTCGGCTTTGACCAGGTGTCCGCGACAGAGCGGTTTGCCGATGCCACGCAAGACACCGTGGAGGCCGTTCTGAGCGAAGCGGGCAAGCTGTGCGAAGAGGTTCTTGCACCACTCCAGCGCGCGGGCGATCTGCATCCAGCACGGCTTGAGAACGGGATCGTGCGCACCTCTCCGGGGTTTGCCGATGGCTTCCGCGCCATCGCCGAAGGTGGTTGGATCGCGATTGCCGCTGATCCAGCCCATGGTGGCATGGGCCTTCCGATGGCGATGACCACCGCCGTGAACGAGATGCTGAGCGCCGCATGCCTGTCGATCCAGCTTGCCCCGCTGATGACGCAGGGCCAGATCGAAGCGCTGGAGCATCATGCCAGCGACTCCATCAAGGCGCTGTACCTGCCCAAGCTGATTTCCGGCGAATGGATCGGCACGATGAACCTGACCGAACCGCAGGCGGGCAGTGACGTGGGCGCGCTGACAACCAAGGCCGAACCCAAGGGCGACGGCACATACGCAATCACGGGTCAGAAGATTTATATCTCGTGGGGCGACAATGATTTTACCGAAAACGTCTGCCACCTTGTTCTGGCACGCCTGCCCGATGCCGTGCCGGGAACCAAGGGGATCAGCCTGTTCCTCGTGCCCAAGCGCATCCCCGATGACAAGGGCGTGCCGGGTGTTGCAAACAGCCTCAAGGTGGTCAGCCTCGAACACAAGATGGGTCTGCATGGCAGCCCCACCGCGGTGATGCAGTATGACGGCGCGACCGGCTTGCTGGTCGGAGAGGAAAACGACGGCATGCGCGCCATGTTCACCATGATGAACAACGCGCGTCTTGGTGTCGGGGTGCAGGGCATCGGCGTGGCCGAAGGGGCCTATCAACACGCGCTGGCCTATGCCGAGGGTCGCAAGCAGGGCCGGACCGAAAACAACTCCATCACCGATCATGCCGATGTGCGCCGGATGCTGGCGACGATGAAGGCCGACACCTTCGCCGCCCGCGCCATCGCTCTGGCCAATGCCGTTGCGATCGACATGGAGACCGCGACCGGACATGCAGACTGGGCTGCGCGTGCGGCGCTGCTGACCCCGATCACCAAGGCGTTCGGCACCGAGACGGGGATTGACGTGGCGGAACTGGGCGTGCAGGTGCATGGCGGTATGGGATTTGTCGAAGAAACCGGCGCCGCGCAATATTCGCGCGATGTGCGTGTCACCGCGATTTACGAGGGCACCAACGGCATTCAGTCGATGGACCTTGTCGGACGCAAGCTGATGGACGGCGGCGAGGCCGCGTACCGTCTGCTTGACGAGATGGAGGCCGATGCCGAAGCGGCGCGCGCCGATCTGCCCGAGTTGGCAGAGCCGGTCTGGCAGGCCTGCGAAACGCTGCGCGAAACCACGGAATGGATGGTCGCCCAAGGCGCGCAGGACCGATTTGCCGGGTCCGTGCCGTATCTGCGGGGCTTTGCCCGCGTCTTGGGCGCACATTTCCACCTCAAGGCGGCGCGGGCCGACCGGGACGGGAAACACGAAAGACTGGCCGCGTTCTATATCCACCGCCTGTTGCCGGAACATGTCGGTCTCTTGACCCATGCGCGTCAAGGCGCGGACGACCTTTATGCGCTGAGCATGGACGATCTGGCCGCATGAAGGATCGCAGCACAGCCGGAATTCGCTATCCTTGGGACACGCCGCCTGAAGAGGGCACCGCGACCGAGATCGCTGACGGGGTGCTGTGGATTCGCCTGCCGCTGCCGATGAAGCTCGACCATGTGAACGTCTATGCGCTGGACGATGGCGACGGCTGGACCCTCGTGGACACCGGGTTTGCCTCGCACCGGGGCCGCGCGCTCTTGGCGACGTTGATGGCGGGGCCCCTGAAGGGCAAGCCGATCACCCGCGTGATCGTGACCCATCACCATCCCGATCATGTCGGCATGGCCGGGTGGCTTCAATCCGAGCATGGTGCAGAGCTTGTGACGACCCGAACCGCATGGCTGACGGCGCGGATGCTGCAGCTGGACGAACAGCCGACGCCCAGCGCGGAAACGCTGCGGTTCTGGCAGCGCTGCGGGATGGATGCGGACCTGCTGGAAAAGCGCCGGACCGAACGCCCATTCAATTTCGCCGATTGCGTCGCGCCGATGCCGCTGGGCTATACGCGTATCCAGCAGGGCGACACGATCCGCGCGGGTGGCCGGACCTGGGACATTCATATCGGAAATGGCCACGCGCCCGAACATGCGACGCTCTGGTCGCAGGACGATTCGCTGATCCTTGCGGGCGATCAGATTCTGCCCTCGATCAGTTCGAATATCGGGGTCTACGCCACGGAACCCGAGGCTGACCCGGTGGCGGATTGGCTCGAATCCTGCGAACGCCTGTCCGGCATCGCACGCGACGACCATCTGGTCTTGGGTGGGCACAAGCTGCCCTTTACCGGGCTGCCGCTGCGGCTGCACCAGTTGATCGAGAACCACCACGGCGCGCTGCGGCGTCTTGAGGCGCATCTTTCGACGCCGCATTCCGCTGGTGACTGCTTTGCGCCGCTGTTCAAACGGCAGATTGGCGAGGGTGAATACGGGCTGGCAATCGTCGAGGCGATGGCGCATTGCCAGCACCTTTGGCACGAGGGCCGCGCCACCCGGACCCTGAGCGATCAGGGCGCATGGTTGTTTCAGACCAAGGCCTGAGCCGTTCAGGCGCGCCCACCCTCTGACGACAGGGTGAGCGGAGAAATCCCGAGGCTGCCCAGCGCGGCTTCCCATTTGTGACTGTCCGTCGTGTCGAACACAACATCGCTGCTTGCGTCGCAAACCAGCCATCCATTGGCGGCGATCTCGCGTTCAAGCTGCCCCGGTCCCCACCCGGCATAGCCCAGAACGATCAGCCGCTTTTCCGGGCCTGTGCCCTGCACGATGCTTTCCAGCACATCCAGCGTCGCGGTCATGGCAAAGCTATCGTCCACCTGCAGGGTCGTCATGTCGGACTGGAAATCCGGCGAATGCAGAACAAAGCCACGGCCCACTTCGACCGGGCCGCCGAAATGCACGCGGATTTCTTTCAGGTTGCCGGTGTTCTCGATCGGTAATTGATCCACGAGGGTCTCGAAGCTGATCTCGGTCGACGGCTTGTTGACGATCAGGCCCATTGCCCCGTCAGAGGAATGCGCGCACATGTAGATCAGGCTGTTGGCGAAGCGGGGATCAGGCATCCCCGGCATCGCGATCAGCAATTGCCCGGTCAGGTCGGTGATGGGTTCTGTCAGTGTCACGTTCTGAACATGGACAGCGCCGCAGAGGGTTGCAAGACCACAGCCACGCTCTGCACACGGCGGATCGCCGGTTTGTGACTTTTCATCGCGGCAGAAAACCGCCATCTGCTTGGGGATGACGCAGTTTCGCACCCTTGTTTCCAGTTTCGTGCTTGCTCTTGCAACCGTCCTGCCTGTGGCCGCCACGGCTTCGGACATGATGGGCCTGTCCAAGGTGGAGCTGCGCCCCGGCTGGCGGATGGACGATGGCACCCATATGGCCGGGCTGCACATCGTGCTGGAACCGGGGTGGAAGACCTATTGGCGTGCCCCCGGCGATGTGGGCATTCCTCCGCAATTCGACTGGACTGGGTCGCAGAACATCAAGGCCGTGTCCGCCAACTGGCCGACACCCATAGTGTTCTTCGAACAGGGCATGCGGTCTGTGGGCTACATGTCCGAGGTCATCATCCCGCTGCACCTGACCGCGCAAAGCGCAGGGCCGGAAATGCAGATCGCCGGGGAGATGCAGATCGGCATCTGCAAGGACATCTGCATTCCTGCGACGCTGACCTTTGCCGCCACTCTGCCGCCTGACGTGTCGCGACCTGATCCGGTGATTGCCGCCGCGCTGACCAACAGGCCCTATTCCGCGCGCGAGGCGGGAGTGACTCAGGTCAGCTGCAGCATCGCCCCTGCTACAGGCAATGACGGGTTGGTTCTGCACGCAAGCATCGACATGCCGTCAGCTGGCGGGACGGAATTCGTCGTTGTCGAGGCGGGCAATCCGCATGTCTGGGTGGCGGAACCCGAAAGTCATCGCGAGGGCGGCACGCTGCACGCCAGCACGCGTCTTGTTCATGTCGAGGGGCGCAGCTTTGCGCTGACCCGGTCAGAGCTGCGCTTTACGGTGATCGGCAAAAGCCGCGCGGTCGATATCCTCGGCTGTACGCGCTGAGCTCAGGCCGGGCGGCGTATCCGCGACAGCCCCATCACCACCGCTGACAGGACATAGAGCGCGAGACAGATCGCGGCGGCGCCCGTGACGAAGAGGCCAAGGCTCATCGACACTGTTGCGTCGCCACCAAAGGGCGTGCCCGCCAGTACCAAGCGCAGCGCTTCGGGCAATGCGCCGGTCAGGGCAAACGCGCCCATTGTTGCGCCCAGCCATGCCACGATCAGCGCGGATGCCACCATCAGCGCCGCGCGCACGCCACCCTGCCGGAACCGCAAGCCACGCCGTGCGGTCTGGGTCAGGCGCCCCAGATCGTTCTGGATCGCCATCAGCGACGGCACGATCAAGAGCACGAGGAACATCCCGAAACCAAGCCCGTAGACCAGAGTGATCACGGTCGGCTTGAGGAATTGTGCCTGGCTGGATTGCTCGTAGAGCAGCGGGACAAGGCCCAGAACGGTGGTCGCGGTTGTCAGGAACACCGGGCGCAGGCGGTCCGCTGCGCCGTCGATGATGGACGGGAACAGCCCGCGATCCTGCGCCTTTTCGTCGATTGTCGTGACCAGCACGATGGAGTCGTTGATGATGATGCCGGTCATGCCCAGAAGCCCGACCACGGTGAACATGCTGAGCGGGACATCCCAGGCCGCATGGCCGTAGATCGTGCCCACGAGGCCAAAGGGGATCACCGACATGACCACCAGTGGCCGCGTCCAGCTTGCAAAGACCCAGGCCAGCACGAGGTAGATCGCCAGAAGCGACAGGATCAGACCGGTTCGGGCATCATTGAGGAATTCTCCTTCCTGCTCGCTGAGACCGGACAGGCGGTATTCGACCTGCTGTTCGCTGGCGATGGTAGGCAGGATCCGGGTCTCCAGCGCCATCATGATGTCATTGGCCCGCGCCGGATCGTCCTCCGAGATGTCGCCCGTGACCGAGATCAGACGAATGCCGTTTTCGCGGCGCACGGTGGAAAACCCGGTGCGGCGTTCGACGCTGACGATATCGGCAAGCTGGACATAAGCGCCCTCGGGCGTGCGCATCTGGGTGCGTTCCAAGAAATCCGCGGTCAACTCGCCCGCCGGCAGTTCGACGCGGATCTCGGCGCTGCGTGGACCGTCGGGATAGGTCGCCGCCTGAATGCCGCCAAGACGTGCCCGGAGGACACTGCCCAGAGCATCTGTGGTGAACCCCAGCGCCTGACCTTGCGGCGTCAGTTCGAGGATCAGTTCTTCCTTGTCATAGGCCAGATTGTCTTCGACCGCCGACACCTCGGGATATTGCAAAAGCGCGGTTTTCAGATCCTCGGACGCCGCCTTGAGCGTTTCGGCGCTGGCCCCGAAGAATTGCACGTCGAGCGCGTCGCTCGCCGGTCCGCTGCCCCAGCTTCGAAAGCTGATCGTCTCGACCATCGGATGACGCGGCACGCTGTCCTCGAGTTCACTCACAAAGGCCTGGCTTGAAAAGGGGCGCAGATCGGCGTCGATCAGTTCGATGGAAATGCCGCCCAGCTGGTCAGCATCCTTTGTGTCGGTTCCCGCAATCCCGCGTCCGGCATTGCCGCCCACCTCGGCGATCACGTAGTCGATCGGGTTGACACCGTGCCGTTCTTCAAAGCTGCGGGCGACATCATCGACCGCTGTCTGGAAGATGCGCATCATCTCGAACGTGTCTTCGCGGGTGGCCCCCGGCGCCATGGCGAAATTGCCGGTGACGGAGCTTTGTTCGGGCGAATTGAAGAACCGCCATTGCACGTCGCCTCGGATGAACAGCGCCGCCTGCGATGCCAAGAGCACAACAGCCCCGGCAAGCACCGCGTAGCGCGCCTGGATCACAAGCGCCATGAACGGGCGGAAGAGGGTCTCGCGCATCCAGCGGAAGCCCCGGTTCACCACGCGGGACGGGACATCGTACCAGTGTTCCTTAGCGGAATGAGCAATCGCGTGTGCCATGTGGTTCGGCAGGATCAGGAAACACTCGATCAGCGACGCGGCCAGCACTGCGATCACGGTAAAGGGAATGTCCGCGATCAGGCCACCGAACCGCCCGCCGATGGCAACAAGGCCGAAGAACGCGATGATGGTGGTCAGGGTCGCCGCAAAGACCGGGAGCGCCATGCGCTGTGCCGCGCGTTCCGCCGCTTCGACAGGTGGCAAACCGGTGCGCGCAAGATGATCGGCATGTTCGCCCACGACGATGGCGTCATCGACGACAATGCCCAGAGTGATGATCAGCGCAAACAGCGAGATCATGTTGATCGTGATGCCTCCCGCATACATCAGCGCAATCGCCGCCATCATGGCTGCCGGAATCCCCGCCGCCACCCAGAAGGCCGTGCGCGCGTTCAGGAACAGGAATAGAAGCAGCACCACCAGAAACAGGCCCGTGAGGCCGTTGTCCAGAAGGATGTCCAGACGCCCGGTGATCGCTTCGGCGCGGGTGCGGATCAGATCGACGGTCACTCCTTCGGGAAGAGATGACTGGAATTCCGCAGCCACCTCTTCGACGGTGCGCTGAATGCCGATGGCATCGCCCTGGTCGCTGCGGTCGACCCGGATCGAGATCGCAGGATTTTCGCCCACGAAATAGCTGCGTTCGCGGTCAATGCCTTCGATGAAGATCGTGCCGACATCGCCCACGGTCAGATTCGATCCATCCGGGTTCGACCGCAGGACGATATTGGCGATCTGTTCAGCGCTGCGTTTTTCCACCCCGGTGCGCACGCGGGTATTGGCATTGCCCACGTCCCCGGCAGGATCGGCATCGACCTCCTGGGCGATCGCCTCGGAAATCGCGCGCATCGAGATGTCAAACGCGATCAGGTTGGCCGAGGGCACCTCGATCACGGTGCGGGGTGCCGAAAGGCCGCGAATGGTGGTGCGCGTGACCCCTTCGGCGAACAGACGCGCGCTGAGCTCATCGGCAAAGCGCGCCAGTTGATCGACGCCCACGGGACCGGTGATGACCAGATCGGTCACCCGGTCCCGCCACGTTCCGCGCCGGACTACCGGATCTTCGGCATCGGCGGGCAGGTTCGAGACTGCATCAATGGCCGATTGCACATCATCCGCGGCGCGTGACATGTCCCAGCCCGGTTCGAACTCCAGCCGAATGCTGGCGCGGCCTTCGCGCGACGACGCTTCGGAGCTTTCGACACCCTCGACCGACAGGATCGCCGGTTCCAGAACCTGAACGATGCCACGATCCACGTCCTCGGCACCGGCCCCTTCCCAGATCACCGACACATCGACATCATCGACCACCACGTCGGGAAAGAACTGCGCCCGCATGTTCGGGATCGAGAACGCGCCGGCGGCCAGCAACAGGATCAGCAACAGGTTCGCGACCGTGCGGTGGCGCACGAAATAGCTGAGGATGCCTCCTGCCTTGGGCGACAATGTCCGCGCCATGGCTTAGCCTCCCATCCGGGATTCGATACGCTCAACCACCTGAGCCGGAACTGGCCCCTGCGAGAGCTGTTGCAGAAGGCGTTCACGGGCCTCTTCGGGCATCCGCGTGTTGCCCTGTACAAAGGCCGTCAGGCGCGCGCGGCGTTCGTCGGTCAAGTCCACCATCTCTGGCGGTTCGGGCACTGCCTGCCCTGTGTCGCGCAGCGCGCGCACCTTGATGCCCGCGCCCAGCAACGGCGTGCGTTCGGCGACGACATCGCGTCCCTGCAGGCCACGGGCGCGCACCAGCACATCATCGCCCTGCCGCCTCAGCAGGTCGACCGCGATCACCTCAAGCCGGTCCTCTTCGGCCAGCACCAGCACCTCGTTCGCCGCATTCAGCGCCGACGCGGGCAGGCGTGCCACGTATTCAAGCGGCGGTTCTTCGATCTGCACAGTTACGAAATCGCCAGGTCGAAAGCCCGGTGCGCTGTCCAGCGTGGCGAACAGAAGCCGCCCGGTCTGGCCATCGCCCACCGCCGCCCCGGCCCGGCTCAATCGGCCGGTTGCAATCAGGTTGGTGCCGAACACATCCAGAACCACGGTCACATCAGTGCTGGCAAGATCGCCGTCGCTGTCCAGCAGTCGCGCGAATTGCTGGGTCGAGACCCGGAACGCCACTTCGAGCGCATCTGTGTCGATGAGGCGGGCAAGCTGTTCATTCGACGAGACGATCCGACCCTGCACCACCGACACATCCGCCAATGTGCCCGAGAAATCTGCCGTGATCAGCGTGTCATCCAACCGCCGTCGCGCTTCGGCCTCTGCGATCACTTCGCGAGACAGGCGCGTCGTGGCCTGATCGATCCGCGCTTCGGCCTGTGCCACAGCCTGCCGACGCGACAACACCGCCTGCCGCGCCTGTGCGGCTGCCAGTTCCGCAATCTCGACCGCTGCCGCGGTTCCGACCCCGCGCTCCTGCAAATCCACCTGCCGCTGGTACGCGCGCTCTCGCAGGGCCGCCTGTTCTTCGGCCGCGACAAGCTCATCCCGTGCAAGGATGATCGCCCGCTCCGCCTCGCGCTGTTCGGCCTCGGCATCGAGGATATCGCTCTGGACCCGCTGCAACACCGATTCCGCATCGGTAGGATCGATCCGCAGAAGCATCTGGCCTTCGGTAACCGTCCCACCCTCGATGAAATCCGGCGAAATCTCGATCACCCGCCCCCCGACCGGCGCGCGCAGTTCCAGCGTGCGGACGCTTTCGATCTGGCCAAAAGCTGTCAGGACAGGGGTGACCGTTTCGAATTCGGCGGTGACAAAGTTGACCGCAAACACGCGTTCGCGCTGCGGAAAGCTGCGCGGCTCCTGGGCCATGCGGTCCTGTACCGCATCACGCACCTGTATCCCGGCATAGGCCAGCAGCCCAAGGGTCAGTGAAAGCAGGAACAGCCCTGTCAGGCTACGGCGGAGAAACCGCATGTACGACAATCCTCATGAGTGGTTCTGCCTAACAGATAGCCAGAACGGAATGTTTTCCAATAACACATCTCATGGTTACACGACGATACGCGCTATTTCCGTCGCAAATGTTCGTCCAATCGCGGTAAAATCTCGACAAAGTTACAGGGCCGGTGCCGATAATCGAGCTGCAGGCTCAGGATTTCGTCCCAGGCATCCTTGCAGGCACCGGGGCTTCCCGGCAGCGCAAAGAGGTAGGTTCCATTGCGCACACCGCCTGTTGCACGGCTTTGAATGGCGCTGGTGCCGATCTTCTGAAACGACACCATGGTGAACACGGTGCCGAAGGCGTCGATCTCTTTTTCGTAGACATCGCGATGCGCTTCGACGGTCACATCACGGCCGGTCAATCCTGTGCCACCGGTGGAAATCACCACGTCGATCTCGGGATTGTCGCACCACGCGCGCAGCTGCGCCGCGATCTCGGCGCGTTCGTCCTGCACGATCCTGCGGTCTGCGAGGACATGCCCGGCGCCTTCGATCCGCGCGACCAGAGTGTCGCCCGAACGGTCCTGATCCAGAGAGCGGGTGTCGCTGACCGTCAGAACGGCGATGCGGATGGGCAGGAAATCCTTGGTCTCGTCGATACGGCTCATGGGTCAGGCTTTCTTGGTCAAGTGCGCTTGCAGGTCGAGCAGATCCGCCCAGGCCTCGCGTTTGGCGGCAGGATTGCGCAGAAGGTAGGCGGGATGGAACATCGGGATCACGGGCAGTCCTTCGGCCTCGTCCCATTGCCCGCGCAGCCGGGTGATGCCGCGTTTTCCCAGCAGTGCCTGGCACGAGATATTGCCCATGACGACCAGAACTTCGGGTTTGGCCAGGGCGATGTGGCGTTTGAGAAACGGCATCATCATCGCGATTTCATCGGGCTTGGGGTCGCGATTCTGCGGCGGCCGCCACGGCAGAACATTGGTGATGTAGACCGAATGCGCGCCTTCGCGGTCGCGCCCCAGACCAATCGCCGCCAGCATCCGGTCCAGCAATTGCCCGGCACGTCCCACAAACGGCTTGCCGATCCTGTCCTCGTCCCGCCCCGGCGCTTCGCCGACGATCATCACGCGCGATCCGGGGACACCGTCGCAAAAAACGAGGTTGCGCGCGCCTTTCTGCAGGTCGCAATGCGGATAGGCGGCCATCGCCGCTTTAAGACCCGCCAGATCCTGTGCAGACTTTGCCGCGGCCTCGGATTCCGCAACGGGATCGATGGTTTCGGCAGCCGCAACCGGAACGGCGGGTGCCTGTGCTCCGGGCGCGACACCTGCTTTCGGCGGCGGAGCCACCTGTTCAAAGCGGTTGATGGGCGTTTCCGAGATCGCCTCGGTCACACCCATCTCAAGCTGCCATTCAAGGGCCGCGCGCGCCGCGTGCCAGTCGATATGCGAATCCATACGGTACCCTATCCCGGCAATCTGGCGCGCAAAAGGGATGACGGTCTTGCCGCGCGGCGGCGCAGTTTCTATAAGCACCCGACCACTCCGAAAAGGCCAAAAGATGCGTTTCGATCAACGACACCTGCTTGGGATCGAACCCCTTCGCCCGGACGAAATCACCACACTGCTTGACCTGTCGGACCAATATGCCGACCGCAACCGCAAGCGGACGCCGAGCACCGTTGTTCTGGCGGGCATGACGCAGATCAACATGTTCTTCGAAAACTCCACCCGCACGCAGGCCAGCTTTGAGCTGGCGGGCAAACGGCTGGGCGCGGATGTGATGAACATGGCGATGCAGGCCTCTTCGGTGAAGAAGGGCGAGACCCTTGTCGATACCGCGCTGACGCTGAATGCAATGCATCCCGATCTGCTGGTTGTCCGGCATCCGCATTCCGGCGCTGTCGACCTTCTGTCGCAAAAGGTGAATTGCGCGGTTCTGAACGCAGGTGATGGCAAGCACGAACACCCGACGCAGGCGCTGTTGGACGCGCTGACCATCCGCCGTGCCAAGGGGCGGTTGCACCGCCTGTCCATTGCGATCTGCGGTGATATCGCGCACAGCCGCGTGGCCCGGTCGAACATCCTGCTGCTGGGCAAGATGGAGAACCGCGTGCGCCTTGTCGGCCCGCCGACGCTGATGCCCGCCGGGATCGGCGAATTCGGGGTCGAAGTGTTCGAGGACATGCGCGAAGGCCTCAAGGATGTGGACGTGGTGATGATGCTGCGGCTGCAGAAAGAGCGCATGGATGGCGGGTTCATCCCGTCCGAGCGCGAGTATTACCACCGCTACGGGCTGGACGTCGAAAAGCTGGGCCATGCCAAGGACGACGCCATCGTCATGCATCCCGGTCCGATGAATCGCGGGGTCGAGATCGACGGCACTTTGGCGGACGACATCAACCGCTCGGTGATCCAGGAACAGGTCGAGATGGGTGTCGCCGTGCGCATGGCGGCGATGGACCTGCTGGCCCGGTCGCTCAGAGAGCGGCGGGCGGCGCAAACCGAAGGTGTCATGGTGTGAGCACGAACATGCACATCAAGAGCAGCGAACGTGGCGTGATCCGGGTGTTCCACATCGACCTCCCGCGCGAGGCGGTTGAGCGCTTTACGACGCAGGCTGGCACTGGCGAATGGCCGCTGCAATACGCGCTTGGCGCGAAATCCCTGCGCGCAGCCTTTGTCGAAGCGATCAACATCCGCGATCTGGGCGAAATGTCGCTGTCGCAATACCTCGTCAATGCCCACGATGTGACCGGTTCGGATTTCGACAAGATGCGCCCGCGACTCGATCAGCTGACGGGATTTGCGCTGGTGCTGCCGTCACAGGCCTTTGACCAGACTGAACAGGATCTGACCATCTCATCGCCTCTGCGCTGGGTCGGCACGTTCAACGAACCGAAACCGGCCCCCAGCGGCGCACCGATCCGCACGACATCGGCCAAAGGCGTGGTCGGCACCCCAAAGGGCGGGGCACCGACGCCGTCGAAAACTGCCATTTGGGTCGTCATCGGCCTGTTTTTCCTGATTCCCCTGGCGATCATCGCCGCCAGGTTCCTGCTCAATTGATTGCCGACGAAAGCGCCCATGATCGAATTCAAACCTGATATGGCCACCTACATCCGCGCTCATGCAGTGATGACGGTATTTGCGATGGCCGCCGGCATGCTGATCCTGTGGGTTCTCGGCAACCCGCATATCTGGACCGGCGCGGTTGGCGGTCTGGCCGCCGTTGCGTTGCGGGGCTGGTACATGGCGGACGAGGTCATGGACGAGGTCTGGGTTTTGAACAGCACCGGCCTCAAGGGCCCTTACGAGCGCAAGGCGCGCCTCGATGACATCGCAAAGCTGCGCACAATTGCGGGGTCTGTGCAGATCGTGACCAAATCGGGTTTGAAGCACCTCATCAAGTATCAACCCGACCCCAAAGCGGTGATCGACACGATCAACGCGGCGCGGCAGAAACAGGCGGCGTGACATGACACTCCTGATCACGAATGCCCGGCTGATCGACCCCGAGGCCGCCACTGTGAGACCCGGTGCCGTGCTGATCCGCAATGGCGTGATCGCCGAAGTGTTCGACAGCCCGACACCCGAGATCAGCACGGACACTGTCCCGCCCGCGAACCGCCGCGATGCGGGTGGCAAATGCCTTGCCCCCGGCATCGTCGATATCGGCGTCAAGATCTGCGAACCGGGCGAACGGCACAAGGAAAGCTACGGCTCTGCCGGGCTGGCCGCTGCGGCGGGTGGTGTAACCACCATCGTCACCCGGCCGGACACCAACCCCGCTATCGACACACCCGAAACGCTCGAATTCGTGCGCCGCCGCGCCAACGAGGCGGCCCCGGTGCATGTCCTGCCGATGGCAGCCCTGACCAAGGGGCGCGACGGGCGCGAGATGACCGAGATCGGTTTCCTGATGGATGCGGGGGCTGTTGCCTTTACCGATTGCGACCGCGTGGTGCGCGACACCAAGGTGCTGAGCCGTGCGCTGACCTATGCCCGCGCTTTGGGGGCGCTGATTGTCGGCCATCCGCAGGAACCCAACCTGTCCGCAGGCGCTGCTACCACATCGGGCAAATTCGCCTCTTTGCGCGGGTTGCCAAGTGTCACTCCAATGGCTGAACGCATGGGAATCGACCGGGACATTGCCTTGGTCGAGATGACAGGCGTGCGCTACCACGCCGACCAGATCACCACGACCCGCGCCCTGCCCGCGCTCGAACGGGCCAAACGCAACGGCTTCGATGTGACGGCTGGCGTGTCGATGCATCACTTGACGCTCAATGAATATGATGTCGCCGACTACCGCACCTTCTTCAAGGTCAAGCCGCCGCTGCGGTCCGAGGATGACCGGCAGGCGGTGGTCGAGGCGGTCAAGTCCGGCCTGATCGACGTGATCGGATCGTTCCACACGCCGCAGGACGAGGAAAGCAAACGTCTTCCCTTCGAGGAAGCCGCTAGCGGTGCCGTGGGTCTGGAGACGATGCTGCCGGTGCTGATGCGCCTGTACCATTCCGGCGATCTGGACCTGCCGACGCTGTTCCGCGCGCTGTCGCTGAACCCGGCGAAACGTCTTGGCCTTGAGTGTGGACGCCTGACCAAAGGCGCACCTGCCGATCTGGTGCTGTTCGATCCCGACAAGCCCATCGTGCTGGACCGGTTCGAACTGAAGTCGAAGTCGAAAAACACGCCCTTTGACGGCGCACGATTGCAGGGTAAGGTTCTTGAAACCTTTGTCAGCGGAACCTCGGTCTACCGGAGCACCTGATGCCAGCGCTTGAGACCAGCTTAACGCTTCTCGCCCTTTGGGGCGCTGTCGGCTATCTGCTGGGGTCCATTCCTTTCGGATTGCTTCTGACCCGGGCTATGGGTCTGGGCAATCTGCGCGAAATCGGATCAGGCAATATCGGCGCAACCAACGTGCTGCGCACCGGCAACAAGGGCGCAGCCGCAGCGACGCTTTTGCTGGACGGCGCAAAGGGCGCAGCGGCCGTGTTGCTGGCCCGGTCCATGGCAGGCGAAGACGCCGCACAGATCGCCGCGCTGATGGCCTTTCTGGGCCATTGCTTTCCGGTCTGGTTGGGCTTCAAGGGCGGCAAGGGCGTTGCGACATTCCTCGGCCTGATGCTGGCGCTGGCTTGGCCGGTGGGCCTCCTGGCCTGCGCCACGTGGTTCGCCACCGCCGTGATCAGCCGCATTTCCAGCCTGTCGGCACTGGTCGCTGCGACTTGGTCAACCCTGTGGTGCCTGCTGGTCGGTCAGGGTCAGGTCTTTGTCCTCACGCTTGCGCTTGCGCTTCTGATCGTCTGGCGGCACCGCGAGAACATGGCGCGGCTTAAGGCAGGGACCGAACCCCGCATCGGTGGCAACGAGGCCTGAAAACTGACGAAACCAGTCGTCACGTCGGCTCGGGTTGCCCACAAGCGTCCTTCGGTATAGGAGCGCACTCAGGTACCGGGCACCTGCCGCCTGCTGACATTCGTCATGGTGAAGCCCGGAACGTGAACACTGTCTCACCCTCGAAGCATTTCGCAGGTGGGTAACGCAGGCCCCCTCCCCGTCCGAAATGCCTCACTGGAGATGTGAGCAATGTCAGAACGACACTCAAACCAGACAGACGAAATCCGCGATTCACGGCCCAAACCGCCCGTGGCGATGTGCACCGCATGCTATGAATGTGAAGCGAAATGACGGATCTGTCCCTCGAAACCGCAAAGACGCAGGCAAAAGCGCTCAGGCAGGCGTTGCAGACCAAGGGTACGATCGTCACGCACGCACAGGCGCTCGAACTGATCGCGCAACAACACGGCGCGCGCGACTGGAACACCCTGTATGCGCGGCTCGCGCGGCGGAATATGCCGCCCGAACTCGCGCTGGATGACTCTGTGTCAGGCCAGTACCTGGGTCAGCCGTTCACCGGCCGCATCATCGGACTGTCCGGCCCTGAACATCTGCGACAGATCGAAATCAAACTGGATCACCCGATTGATACGGTCCGGTTCGACAGCTTTTCAAACTGGCGTCACCGCATACGGGGTACGCTTGGCGAGGATGGCCAAAGCCACCGAAAGACGTCGGATGGCATGCCTCAACTGATCGTTGAAAAGGCACGCTGATTGCAAAAAAGGGCCGGAAAAATGATCCGGCCCTTTCGATTGCATCTCACAGATGCTCGTAACCCTGTCTACCGGGCAAGATCACTCAGCCGCGTCGCGCTTGGGCAGAACCCAATCCGGGCGCGGGAAGTGGCAGGTATAGCCGTTCGGGAAGCGTTCGAGATAATCCTGATGTTCGGGCTCGGCTTCCCAGAAATCGCCGACAGGCTCCACCTCGGTGACCACCTTGCCCGGCCAGATGCCCGACGCGTTCACATCGGCGATCGTGTCCTCGGCCACGGCCTTCTGCTCTTCATCGACGTAGTAAATCGCCGAACGATAGCTGAGCCCGCGGTCATTGCCCTGACGGTTGAGCGTGGTCGGATCGTGGATCTGAAAGAACACCTCAAGCAGCTTGCGATACGAGATCACCGACGGATCAAAGATGACCTCGATCCCCTCGGCATGGGTGCCGTGATTGCGATAGGTCGCGTTCGGCACGTCGCCACCCGTATAGCCGACCCGCGTTTCCAGAACGCCGGGCAGCTTGCGGATCAGGTCCTGCATTCCCCAGAAACAGCCACCGGCCAGAACAGCACGTTCACTCATGCCACATCCTCCACTTGATCCAGATAAGCGCCATAGCCCTCGGCTTCCATGTCGTCGCGGTGGATGAACCGCAGGCTGGCGGAATTGATGCAATAGCGCAAACCACCCCGGTCGCGCGGGCCGTCCGGGAACACGTGGCCCAGATGGCTGTCCCCGTGGGCAGAGCGCACCTCTGTGCGGATCATGCCAAGGCTCATGTCGCGCAATTCGGTCACATGCGCCGGTTCGATCGGCTTGGTAAAGCTGGGCCAGCCGCAGCCCGACTCGTACTTGTCGGCGCTGGCGAACAACGGCTCACCGCTGACGATATCCACGTAGATGCCGGGTTCCTTGTTGTCGAGGTATTCCCCCGTACCGGGCCGTTCCGTCCCGCTTTCCTGCGTGACGTAGAACTGCTCCGGGGTCAGCGTCGCAATGACATCCGGGTTCTTTTCGTATTTGGGCATAGATCGCCTCCTGTCCGTGAGCTTGTCCCTATAGATGGCGCGGATCGGCCAAAGTCCAACCCCTGTTACAGCGCGGTCTCCCTCGCGTGAGCCGCGATGCGGGGTCGCCCCGTCGCCTCGACGACGATCCGCGCCTCGACGAACATCTCGCGCGCCTCGATTTCGGCCCGTTTGACCTCGCGCGTGACATGCAGATGCACCGACGCCGCGCCCGCCGCTTCGGCATCTTGGGTCGCGGCCGCGCTCAACGCGGCCTCAAGACGCGCCATCGCGGCATCAGCCGTCTGGAAATCCTGCGGTGCGTCGGGCAAATGCGCGCGGTAGAGACCTTCGGTCGGGCTGCTGACCAACCCTTCGCGCAGCATGCGGATACGTCCCGTGACCGCACCGATGGCATTGGCCACATCACCATGCTCGGGCAGAAACATCTCGGTGTTCAGATAGGCCCCAACCGCCGGATAGGTCGTCTGCGCCGACGCGCCCAGACCCACGATCGGCACGCTCAACCCGGCGCTGAGGCGCACAAGCCCCGGCACCTGCCGCAACCCGCGCTGCAACAACGGGTGCACGGCAAGCGCCGCAGGGTCGTCGAGCCCATCCTCGGCAAAAGCCGCCTCAAGCAATGCGATTCCGGTCGCGCGGGTCAGGGCATCGACGATCTGGCCCGCCATCTCGTGGGGCGACTGCGCATGACGTTCCCCCGATCCCGCCCGATTGCGCGCCAGCAAGGCCAGTGCCTTTTCCGACGCAGACGCATCCCAATGGGTGAACCGCCCCAAGACATGAAGCGCATCCGTCGGTGTCGGCCCGGCCACCTGCACCAGCCCGCGCGACACCAGAAGACGCAGCGCCTGCGCCTCGAGCCGGGTCTGAACGACTGATCCCAAGGGCTGCGGTGCGACAGTAATACGGTCCAGAACAGCGCGCTCCCGTTCGGACAATCCAACCGCATCCTGCCCCTCGACACGACGCACGAAGCGCGCATCGTATTCGCCCGGCACCGAGCGGTTCAGTTGCGCATCCAGCGCGCGATGCACCACCTCCGGCGCATCCTGCGCCACCAAGGCGACCGGCAGCACCCGCCTTGGCCCAAGGCTCACGCCGCCGGTCAGACCTTCGCTGGTCAGCCGCACCTCGCTGTCACCGCCCAGCCCATGCGTGCGCATCGCCACCGCTTCGACCATGGTGCGATGTGGCCCAACCCGTGCGCCATCGGGGTCGATCACCGGCTGGCCGTTGCGCAGAACCGCGATATCCGTTGTCGTCCCGCCGATATCCGACACCAGCGCCTGATCCGCCCGCGTCAGCCACCGCGCCCCGACGATAGAGGCGGCAGGCCCGCTCAAGATGGTCTCGATCGGCCGCTCCTGCGCCTGTGCCGCCGACATCAGCGCACCATCGCCACGCACCACCATCAGCGGCGCATCGATGCCGATCTCGCGCAAGGCGCCCTCGGCCCGCCCGATCAATCGATGGGTCAAGCCGATCAGCCGCGCATTGAGCACCGCCGTCAGCGCGCGCTTCGGGCCACCCAACTTGGCCGACAACTCGTGCGAACAGGTGACGGGCCGCCCGGTTGCCAGCCGCACAGCCTCCCGCGCGGCCACCTCGTGGGCCGGGTTGCGGGTGCCGAACTGCGCCGCGATGGCAAAGGCCGACACGTCCTGCGAACAGGCCCAATCCGCGATCCGCTGTACGTCGAGCGGCGCAACTTCGGCCCCGCCGTGGCTGTGGCCCCCAGGCAACACCAAGACCGGATCGCCGCCAAGCGCATCGGCCAGACCCTGCGCTGCCAGATCGCGCTCGGAAAAGCCGATATAGATCAACGCCACGCGCGCGCCCTGCCCTTCGACCAGAGCATTGGTGGCAAGCGTCGTCGACAGCGAGGCCAGCGCGATGTCTTGTGGATCCACGGACGAGTTGGCCAGCACCGCCTGAACCGCTTCGCGCACACCGATGGCCAGATCCTGTCGCGTCGTCAGCGCCTTGGCACTGGCGATCACCGCGTCTTCGTCGCGCATCAGCACCGCGTCGGTATAGGTACCGCCGGTGTCCACACCCAATAGAATTGCCATAACGCCGCCTCCTGCGATGGACCTAGCCTAGTCGCCCGACTTGGCCCGCGCGTTTGCGACATCGGCAAGTCGCATCACGGCCCAGCGCGCTGCATCAGCCACGGTTTCATCGGGATCGTCCACCAATCCCTGCGCCACGGCCCGCAAGTTCGGCGCTCCGGAATTGCCGATGGCATAAAGCACGTTGCGGACAAAACGGTTGCGCCCGATCCGCTTGATCGGAGATCCCGAGAACCGCTCGCGGAACGCCACATCATCCAGTTGCGCCAGCTCCGCCAGATCGGGGGCCATCAGATCATCGCGGGCATGGTACTTTACCTCTGCCGCTCGGCTGGCAAACTTGTTCCACGGACACACCGCGAGGCAATCGTCACAGCCATAGATGCGGTTGCCCATCAGCGCGCGCAGGTCTTCCTCGACCGGCCCGTGATGTTCGATGGTCAGGTAGGAAATGCACCGCCGCGCATCCAGCTGATACGGAGCCGGGAACGCATCGGTCGGACACACGTCCAGACACTTGCGGCACGACCCGCAATGATCGACCTCCGCCGCGTCCGGCACAAGTTCCAGCGTCGTGAACACAGAGCCGATAAAGAACCACGACCCCAGTTCACGCGAAACAAGATTGGTGTGCTTGCCCTGCCAGCCCAGCCCCGCCGCCTGTCCCAGCGGTTTTTCCGGCACGGGTGCTGTGTCCACGAACACCTTCACCTCACCTCCGGCCTCGGCAATCAGCCAGCGCGCCAGCCGCTTGAGCCGTTTCTTGAGCACGTCATGATAATCGCGGTTCTGCGCATAGACCGAAATCGCGGACTGTTCGGGATACTCCAGGGCCTCCAAAGGATCATGGTCCGGCCCATAATTCTCGGCCAGCACGATCACCGACCGCGCCTCCGGCCAGAGCACTTGCGGCGCGCCGCGCCAATGGGCACGGTCCTCAAGCCAGCCCATCTGACCGTGATAGCCGTTCTCAAGAAACGCCCGCAGCCGCGCTGGCACCTCCGGCACATCCCAGGGGCGACAGATGTGACAAGCCGAAAACCCTTCGGCCAAAGCCTGATTTTTCAGTCGGGCCGTGAGTTCCATCCCGGTCCCTTCTTCTCTTTGCAAATACCGCCGGTGGGTTTGAGGGGCTGGCCCCCAATGGCGGATTTTTCATCCGAAAAATCTGGCCCGCCTCAAAAATCCAGATCGGCATAATGCGGTGGTTGCGGAAACCCCGGAACCTGATCGGCAAGGATCGACCGGAAAGCCGGGCGCGACTTGATCTTGGCGTACCAGTCCTTGACCACGGCGCTGCGATTCCAATCGACGTCACGGATATAATCCAGCGAGGACAGATGCGCGGCAGCGGCGAAGTCCGCCAGCGTCATCGTATCGCCCGCCAGCCAACGGCGGTGATCCAGCAGCCATGCCATGTAATCGAGGTGATACTTGATCGCCTTGGCCCCGGCCTTGACGTTTGCGCTGTCCGGAAAACCCTGTTTGGTGACCTTCTTGTTCACTCGTTCATAGAGCAGCTTGGAGGTCACCTCGTTGTGGAACTTGTCGTCGAACCAGCCCACCAGACGCCGCACCTCGTAGCGCGAATCCAGCGAACGGGGCATCAGCGGCGGTTCGGGATATTTCTCTTCGAGATATTCACAGATCGCCGCACTTTCGGCCATGGTACGCCCGTCGATCTTGAGAACAGGAACCTTGGCGGCAGGGTTGCGGCGCAGGAAATCCGGGTCTTTTTCCCAGTACTTCTCTTCGATCAACTCGCACTCGATCTTCTTTTCCGCAAGGCTCAGCCGGACCTTCCGGCAGAACGGCGACAACGGAACATGATACAGTTTGGCCATGCGAAGAGGGTCCCGACGATGGTGGTTCAGACGCCCTCTAATTGCCGCGAAGCGCCCCACAATACAATGGCCCCGCGCCGGTTTAATCCCATGCGCGCGGTTTTCGTCTCATCTGCCGAGGCTCAGTTCTGGAAACAGGCGGCCCGTCCGTCCTGGTTGATGGTCTCCGCACCACCGCGGATCGACCGGGCGCGCCGCTGCACGAAATCGCTGGGCCTCGACGCCGATCTTGTCTTCGGGGAGGGCAGGACCGCCGCCAGCCGTGCCGCCTGAAGCGCGCTGAGATCGCGGGCATCGACACCGAAATAATGCTGCGCCGCCGCCTGCACGCCGAACACGCCCTCGTCGAATTCGGCCACGTTCAGATACAGCTCGAGGATGCGCCGCTTCGACCACATCGCCTCTGAAACCGGGGTCAGCACCGCCTCCAGACCCTTGCGCGCCCATGACCGTTCTTGCCACAGGAACACGTTCTTCACGACCTGTTGCGAGATGGTCGAGGCGCCCCGCGCGCCACCTGCTTCGATCGCGGCCTGGATCGCGGCAACATCGAATCCCCAATGCAGGCAAAAATTCGCGTCCTCTGCCGCCACGGCAGAGCGGAACATTACCGGCGCGATCTGATCGGCATCGACCCAGACCTGATCGACCGGCGTCCCGAGACGCCGACCTTCGGACCACATGGTGTGCGTCGTCGGCGGGTTGACGAACCCGAACAGACCCACCGCCAAAAGGATCAGCGCGATCAGTCCGAGACCCGCCCGAATGCTCCATTTCAGCAACCAGCGATAGGGCGCGAGGATCTTGTCCACCAGCCCCGGTTGCTTGGCCGCACGGGTGCGCTTGGACTTCGGCTTGTCCAGCCGAGGCCCCTGCTGAGATGTGTCTTTTGGTTTACCGCCTGCCATCGCACGCACATTAGGCGCAACTGCCATCCAAGAAAACATCCCCTGTGATCCGAGCTACCCTCCCCCTTAGCGGTGGATTCCGGTGCAAGCTGGACATCCGCGTGGCAAGACGGTGAAACCTGTTTGCTTTTTGCCCGATATCGCACAAGACCAAGAGCATGCTCATGCTTTTCGTGCTCTTGGGAATTTATGCGGCCAGCCTCTGGTTGGCCTGCGCCTTTACCCTGCCACGTCAGGCGCTGGTCCAAGGCATCGGCCTTGTGTCCGTGGCGGGTGTGGCCGCTCTGACGCTCTGGCTGCTTGTTCGCGCGGGCTATCTCGAGACGTGGCTTGCCATCGCTCTTATCGGTGTGATCGCGCTGCCGGCAAGCCTGATTGGGCTTGGATTGACCATGGGTGGTCTCGTTCGCGTCACTGCTGGAAGACGGAATTGGGCATTTGTGTTGGCCCGTATTGGAGCAGCGGGGCCGATTGTTCTAGGCGCCGCTCTCCTGCTTACTCAGTGATCGCCACAAACCAGAAAAATGTCCGTGCCATGAAAAAACCCGGCCAAAAGGCCGGGTCTTCGTATTCAAAGCAGTGCCACGCTTATTCAGCGGGAACCGCTTTCTTTTCGATCCCAAGCGGATGGCTGATCTTGTCCAGCATCTCTTTCGGGCAGACCTGCACGAAGTTGCCGAGTTCGATGTCCCAATGCTGCAGGATGTCTTGGGCCTTGCGGCTCTTGGTTTCCTCGACATGGCGTTCGATCAGGCCCTTCATCTGGTCGATCCAATGATCGACAGTCACAGGACAGGTCACGAGGCTCTCCATGTTCATGAGCGCCTGCGCCTTGCCTTCGGGGTCGTAGAGGTAAGCCATCCCCCCGGTCATACCTGCGCCGAAGTTGGCACCGATATCCCCAAGGATCACCGCGACACCGCCGGTCATGTATTCACAGCCATTCGACCCGCAGCCTTCGACCACGACCTTGGCACCAGAGTTCCGCACCGCGAACCGCTCTCCGGCTCGACCGGCGGCAAAGAGGTAGCCGTCGGTTGCACCGTACAGAACGGTGTTGCCGATGATCGTGTTGTCGGCGGCAACCAGCGGCGACATCATCGGCGGACGCACCACGATTGTGCCCCCTGACAGCCCCTTGCCGACATAGTCATTGGCATCGCCCGACACTTCGAGTTTCAGCCCCGGAGCCGCGAACGCGCCAAGGGACTGGCCCGCAGAACCGGTCAGTTTGACCGTCAGGTGGTTCGGTTGCAACGAATTGCGCATGCCGAACTTGCGCACGATATGGCTCGAGGTGCGTGTGCCCACGGTCCGGTCGGTGTTCTGCACCGCATAGGACAGCTGCATCTTCTCGCCGTCCTCGAGGAACCTTGCCGCATCGCGGACAATCTCGGCATCCAGAGTGTCCGGAACCGGATTGCGCGGGCGGTTGCGGTCATAGACGATATCGTCCGACCCATCGACACGGATCAAGAGCGGGTTGAGATCCAGATCATCAAGGTGATCCGACCCACGGCTGACCTGGCTCAGCAGGTCGGCGCGGCCGATCACCTCTTCCAGGGACTTTGCACCGATCGACGCCAGTACGTCGCGCACTTCCTGCGCGTAGAAAGTGATGAGGTTCACCACCTTGTCGGCGTTGCCGGTGAACTTGCCGCGCAGTTCTTCGTCCTGCGTGCAGACACCGACCGGGCAGGTGTTCGACTGGCACTGACGCACCATGATGCAGCCCATCGCGATCAGCGCGGCTGTGCCAATGCCGTATTCCTCGGCCCCGAGCATCGCCGCCATGACAATGTCACGCCCGGTGCGCAGCCCGCCATCGGTGCGCAGGGTCACGCGATCCCGCAGCTTGTTCATCGACAGAACCTGATGCGCCTCGGTCAGACCCATTTCCCATGGCAGACCCGCGTATTTGATCGAGGTCGCGGGCGATGCCCCTGTACCACCGTTGTGACCCGAAATCAGGATCACGTCCGCCTTGGCCTTGGCGACACCGGCGGCAATCGTACCAACGCCCGACGACGCGACCAGCTTGACCGTCACCTTGCAGCGCGGGTTGATCTGCTTGAGATCGTAGATCAGCTGCGCGAGGTCTTCGATCGAATAGATGTCATGGTGCGGCGGCGGTGAAATCAGCGTCACACCCTTGGTCGAATGGCGCAGACGGGCGATCAGGTCGGTGACCTTCATCCCCGGCAGCTGACCACCCTCACCGGGCTTGGCACCCTGTGCGACCTTGATCTCAAGCTCTTCGCACTGGTTCAGGTATTCGGCGGTCACGCCAAAGCGGCCCGATGCCACCTGCTTGATCTTGGCAGAGGGATTGTCGCCGTTCGGTTCCGGCACGAAATGCGCCGGGTCTTCGCCACCTTCACCGGAGTCGGACTTTGCCCCGATCCGGTTCATCGCTACGTTCAGCGTCTTGTGCGCCTCGGGCGACAGCGCGCCCAGCGACATGCCCGGGGTAACGAACCGCTTGCGGATCGACGTGATGCTTTCCACCTGCTCCAGTGGGATCGGCTCGCCCAGTGGCTTGATCGCCAGCAGGTCGCGCAGATGGATCGGCGGGTTGGCCTGCATCGCCTTGGAATAGGTCTTCCAGATCTCGTATGACGCTTTATTGCACGCCATCTGCATGAGGTGCATCGTTTGCGCCCCCCAAGCGTGCGTTTCGCCAGATTTCCGCGCCTTGTAGAACCCACCGATGGGCAGAACGTCCTGACCACCGCGGAAGCCCAGAGCGTGGATTTCCTCGGCCTTGCGCTGAAGCCCATTCAGGCCGATGCCCGAAATACGGCTCAGCATGCCGGGGAAATATTCCGCGCACATGGCACGGCTCAGGCCGACAGCCTCGAAGTTCAGGCCGCCGCGATAGGACGAGATGACGGAAATGCCCATCTTCGACATGATCTTGAGCAAGCCCTGATCCACCGCCTCGCGGTACTTGGCCACCGCCTCGGTCAGCGTCAGGTCAAGCAGTCCCCGCTTGATGCGGTCGGCCAGAGAATCCTCGGCCAGATAGGCGTTCACCACGGTCGCACCGGCACCGATCAGAACCGCAAAATAATGCGGGTCGATACATTCGGCGGACCGCACGTTCAGCGAACAGAAGGTCCGCAAGCCCTTGCGCGTCAGGTGGCTGTGCACCGCGCTGGTGGCAAGGATCATCGGCATCGCGACCTTGCCTTCACCGCAATACTCATCCGTCAGGGTAATGTGTCCTGCACCGGAGCGCACCGCGTCTTCGGCTTCGGAGCGCACACGCTCCAACGCGAGCTGCAACGCGCCCTGTTCGCCTGTTGCCGGGAAGGTACAATCAATCTCGCACAGGCCTGCGTTGAAGTGGTTGGCCAGCTCCTTGAACTGCGCATTGCCCACAAACGGGCTGTCCAGAACAAGGATCTCGGTCTGCGCGCTCGACTCGTCCAGCACGTTCTTGAGGTTGCCGAACCGCGTCTTGAGGCTCATCACGCGGAATTCACGCAGGCTGTCGATCGGCGGGTTCGTCACCTGGCTGAAGTTCTGGCGGAAGTAATGCGACAGCGGGCGGTACTTCTTGGACAGAACCGCAGACGGCGTATCATCGCCCATTGACGCCAGTGTTTCCTTGCCATCCTCGGCCATCGGGGCGAGCACCTGCTCCAGTTCCTCGATGGTATACCCCGCCGCAATCTGGCGACGGCGCAGTTCAGCGCCCTCGTGCATCGCGGTCTCGGTCACCCTGCCCAGCTCTTCGTCAAGCTCGTTGATCTTGCCGACCCATTCCCCGAACGGCTGGCTGGCGGCCAGTTTGTTCTTGATCTCGACGTCGTGGTACAGCTTGCCCTCTTTCATATCGACGGCCAGCAATTGCCCCGGTCCAAGCGCGCCCTTTTCCCGCACCGTGCCTTCGTCGATCGGCACCATACCTGCTTCGGAGCCGGCAATCAGCATGCCGTCGCCAGTCACGACATAGCGCATCGGACGCAAGCCGTTCCGGTCAAGACCGGCGCAGACCCAGCGGCCATCGGTCATCGCAAGTGCTGCGGGTCCGTCCCACGGCTCCATTACGGAGTTGCAGTAGGAATACATGTCGCGCCATGCTTCAGGCAGTTCGATCGCCTGCTTGGACCACGACTCGGGCACCAGCATGGTCTTGGCCATCGGGGCATTGCGACCCGCGCGCACCAACACTTCGAACACGGCGTCCAAAGCGGCGGAATCCGACGCGCCATTGGCGATGATCGGCTTGATGTCCTCGGCCATGTCACCGAAGGCCGACGAGGCCATGCGGATCTCGTGGCTCTTCATCCAGTTGACGTTGCCCTTGAGCGTGTTGATCTCGCCGTTATGCGCCAGCATGCGGAAGGGCTGTGCGAGCCACCACTGCGGGAAGGTGTTGGTCGAATAGCGCTGGTGGTAGATGGCAAAGGCGCTCTCGAACCGCTCGTCCTGCAGGTCGGGATAGAATTCAGCGACCTGTTCGGCCAGCATCATGCCTTTGTAGATGATCGACCGGCAGGACAGCGACGCGATGTACAACTGACCAATCCCTGCCGCAGCAGCCGCCTTTTCGATGCGACGACGGATCACGTAAAGCTCGCGTTCGAAGGTTTCTTCGTCCACACCCTTGGAGTTCGAAATCAGGATCTGTTCGATCTCGGGACGTGTCGCATTGGCCTTTTCGCCAAGGCATCCGACGCTCACCGGCACGTGCCGCCAGCCGTAGATGTAATAGCCCATGCGCAGGACTTCGGTCTCGACGATGGTCCGGCATGTTTCCTGCGCGCCAAAATCGGTACGCGGCAGGAACACCTGACCAATCGCCATCAGCTCGTTCATGCGCGGCGTGTGGCCGGTCCGTTCGATCTGATCGTAGAAAAACGGCGCCGGGATCTGCACGTGAATGCCAGCGCCATCGCCGGTCTTGCCATCGGCATCTACAGCCCCCCGGTGCCAGATCGCCTTGAGCGCGTCGATCCCTGCCGCGACCACCTTCCGGGACGGCTTGCCATCAAGGCTGACCACAAGGCCGACGCCACAGGACGAATGCTCATCCTCTTCCGAGTAGAGACCATTCTCGGCCATCCACTTGCGTTTGGCTTCCTCGGCGCGGACCCATTCTGCATCATACTTGGTCATGGCGTGTCTCCCTTTTCAAGAAACGCAGCAAGCTGCGCCTTCATCTCTGCTTCGGTCCGCTGAGCCGCACCCGCGAAGGGCGGAAACCAGTCGGGCCGTGCATCTACAAAAATTTCTTCAGTGATCGCGATGCCGCTTTGGTCGTCCAACAACCCCAGCGCGACAAAAGCGATCGGACGATCCTGCATCTTCCAATAAAGCGTCGATCCGCACGAGCCGCAGACCGCACGCTGTCCCCAGTCACTGTGATTGTAGGCGCGGATCATATTCTCGCCCGTCAACTCCAGGTCACGGATGCGCACCGCGAAAAGTGGCCCTCCACCAGTCCAGCGCTGGCACTGCTGACAATGACAGGCCTGCGCCGTGTCAGCGACATCACCTTTTACGGTGATAGCTCCACACAGACACTGCCCGACCCTGACGCCCACGCTTCTTATTCCGCAGCGACGGCGCTGGCACCGTTTAACTGGCGCAGCACCGCTTCGGCACAATCGCGCCCGTCGCGGATCGCCCAGACGACAAGCGACGCGCCGCGTACGATGTCACCGACAGCATACACACCGGGCAATGCAGTGGCACCCGTGGTGAATTCGGCCTTGATCGTGCCCCAGCGGGTCACGGCCAGTTCGGGCACGCCCCAGAGCGTCGGCAAATCCTCGGGCTCGAAACCCAGCGCCTTGATCACGATATCCGCAGGCTCGACGTAATCCGACCCTTCGATCACCTCGGGCATCTGGCGACCAGTCGCATCGGGCAGGCCAAGCCGCATCCGCTCGACGATCACGCCATCCACCGGATCACCGGTAAAGCCCTTGGGCGCGGTCAGCCATTCGAACTGCACGCCCTCTTCCTCGGCGTTCTGCACCTCGCGCTGCGATCCCGGCATGTTGGCCCGGTCACGGCGGTACAGGCATTTCACCGAAGTGGCACCCTGCCGGATCGCCGTGCGCACGCAATCCATCGCGGTGTCGCCGCCACCGATCACGACAACCTTCTTTCCTTCGGCATTCAGCTTGCCGCTGTCGAACCCGTCATCCGCATCGCCAAAGCTCTTGCGGTTCGAGGAGGTCAGGTAATCCAGCGCCTTGATGATGCCATTCGCGCCCGAGCCCGGCCCGGCAAGATCGCGCGACTTGTAGACACCTGTGGCGATGATCACGGCGTCATGCTGATCACGAATCTCCTCGAATGACATGTCCTCACCGATATTGCAGTTCAGGACAAAGCGGACACCGCCCTTTTCCAGCTGGTCATTGCGGCGGGTGACAACCGGCTTCTCGAGTTTGAAGCCCGGAATGCCGTAGGTCATCAAACCGCCGGCGCGATCATACCGGTCATAGACCGTGACCTGCACACCCTGACGGCGCAGCATATCGGCAGCGGCCAGACCACCGGGGCCGGCGCCAATGATGCCGACGCTTTCCTTGCGCTCCTGCGCGGGTTTGACAGGCTGAACCCAGCCTTCTTCCCACGCGGTGTCAGTGATGTATTTCTCGACCGAGCCAATTGTCACGGTGCCGTGGCCCGACTTCTCGATGACACAATTGCCTTCGCACAGACGGTCCTGCGGGCAGATGCGGCCACAGATCTCGGGGAAGGTGTTGGTTGCCTGGCTGACTTCGTAAGCCTCCTGCAACCGGCCTTCTGCGGTCAGGCGCAGCCAATCGGGAATGTTGTTGTGCAGCGGGCAGTGCGACTGGCAATAGGGCACGCCGCATTGCGAACAGCGGCTGGACTGCTCCTTGGCCTTTTCGTCGGCGTATTCCGCGTAGATTTCCTGGAAGTCCACGCGCCGTTCTTCTGCGGCACGCTTGGTGGGCATGTCGCGTTCAACTTTGACGAACTTCAACATCGGCTGCTTGGCCATGGCTCACGTCCCTCCATTCATGTGGTCGGCACTGATTATAGAAGAGCGGAGAGAAAGAAAAGTCACTTATGCTGACCTATTTTTACGATTTTTCAGCCTGAGCCGCCAAGACCATGCTGCAATGCAGCTATTTTAGGTCCGATACGGTCCTAAAATAAACCTTTCTCTTGGTTTTTAACGGGTTATACCCGAGGCGACATTCGTTTCTGGACTCCGACCATGGCCCTGACCCATCTGCTTATCTTGGCTTTGATTCAGGGCATTACCGAATTTTTGCCAATTTCCTCGTCCGGCCACCTGATTCTGCTGCCGAATCTGACCGGGCTGACTGATCAGGGGCAGACACTGGACGTGGCGGTGCATGTCGGAACGCTGCTTGCCGTGATCCTGTATTTCTGGTCCGACGTGAAGGTGGTGAGCCTCGGTCTCGGACGGCTCGTCCAGGGCCGCATTGACACCCAGGGCGCGTTCTGGGCGCTCTGCCTCATCATCGCGACGATCCCGGTGGTGCTCGTGGGGCTTGCGCTCAAACTCTCGGGCCTGAACGACTTCTTGCGCTCGACCGCCGTGATCGGCTGGATGATGCTGCTGTTCGGCATCGTGCTTTACTGGGCCGACCAAACCGGCCCGGTGACGAAACGCGCCGGGAACTGGAGCCTCAGGGACGCCACGATCATGGGCCTGTGGCAGGCGCTCGCCCTGATCCCGGGCACATCGAGATCCGGCATCACCATCACCGCAGGTCGGCAATTGGGATATGACCGCGAAAGCGCCGCACGCCTGTCGATGCTGATGTCCATCCCGACGATCCTTGCCTCGGGAGCCCTTCTGTCGGTCGAAGTGGCGCAAGACGCGAATATGGCGCTGTTCAAAGACGCTGCAATCGCTGCGGTCTTCGCCTTTTTCTCGGCCCTGCTGGCCCTGAAATTTATGTTCAAACTGCTGAAATCGGTAAGCTTCACGCCCTACGTGATATACCGGGTGATCCTTGGTGTTGTCCTGCTGGTCATCGCCTACACCTGACAACCCGCGCCGCTTTCCGTCGACGGAAAGCCGTGATGCGTCGACGCATCATCCGCCTAGTCCCGATGATATGGCGTCCCCGCGATGATCGACGCAGCCCGATAAAGCTGTTCCGCGATCATCACCCGCACCAGCTTGTGCGGCCAGACCATCTTGCCGAAGGACAGCAGAAACTCCGCCTCGGCCCGCAGCGACGGGTCGATCCCGTCCGCACCACCGATGACGAAACAGACATCCGCACGACCTTGGTCGGCCCATCCCTGCAGCTTTTTTGCAAATTCCGGAGAGGACATCACGCTGCCCCGCTCATCGAGACAGACCAGCAAGGCACCAGCCGGGATCGCCGCCCTCAGCAATGCGGCCTCTGACACCATCCCGCCGTTCTTCTTGTCCTCGACCTCGGTCTCGCCCTCGAAGCGCCAACCAAGAGCGCGCCCTGTCTGGCCGAAGCGAGACAGGTAATCGTCGGTCAGCGCGCGTTCCTCCGAGCGGCCTCCCAGCCGCCCGACCGCGCGAAGATGAACCCGCATCCTAGTTGGTCAGTGCAGTCCCTGCCGGGAGCCACATTTTTTCCAACTGGTAAAATTCCCGCACTTCGGGCCGGAAGATGTGAACGATCACGTCGCCCGTGTCGATCAGCACCCAGTCGCCGGTTTCCTTGCCCTCGATCTTGGACAGGATACCGCGCTCGGTTTTCAGCGTTTCCACCAGCTTTTCGGCCAATGCCGACACCTGGCGGGTCGAGCGACCCGAGCACACAACCATATAGTCGCCGATGGACGTTTTGCCGCGCAGATCAATTTGCACGATGTCTTCGGCTTTGTTGTCGTCGAGTTCAGAGAGAATCACCGCGAGCGTCGCTTCGCTGGCTGATCCGGTTCCGGGTGTGCCGGTCATGGGCAGACCCCCGTCAGTGGCATGGGCCACATCCGCTTGAAAAGACAGGACATCGTCCTCCTAAGTATAAACGCCGTTCCGCCCCGGCGCTGGGTATACCGAAAATAACACCGCATTGCCGAATTCTCAATGACCTGCGCGAAAATTGGCAATCATGCGCCGTAAGGAACCCACACTGTCTTGGTTTCGGTCGCTGCATCAAGGAAGGCGCGGCCCTCACCCTCGGCCCCCATCCAGTCGCGGCTGCGCCCGTTGTTGACCCATGTCCGCTTGAGATTGCCTGCCGCGCCACGTTCGATCTCGGCGGACAGGTCTGAGGACGAGAACGACCAGACCGCCTCTACATCCATATGCTGCGCCAGTGTCGGCGCCAGTTCCGCGTGCCGCCCGGTCAGGATATTGACCACCCCGCCCGGCACATCGGACGTGTCCAGCACCTGGTAGAAATCCGTCGCCGCCAGCGGGAACGGTTCCGAAGCCACCAACACCACGCGATTGCCCATCGCAATCGCAGGCGCCATCACCGACACCAGTCCCAAAAGCGGATGATCGTCCGGGCATAGCGCGCCGATCACACCGCAGGGTTCCCGCATCGCCAAGGCAACTCCGCGCATCGGCACCTGCGCCACGCGCCCGTCGAACTTGTCGGCCCAGGCGGCATAGGTGAAGAGCCGGTTCACCGCCACATCCAGCTCTTTCGCGCCGGTCTTTGCACCGGTCATCTGATTGATCCGCGTGGCGAACTCGTCTTTCCGCGCCGCAAGATTCTCGGCGATGTAATAGAGGATCTGCGCCCTCAGATGCGCCGTTGTCCCGGCCCAACCGGACGCCCCCCGCGCCGCTTCGACCGCGTTGCGCACATCCTTTCGGTTCGCCAAAGGCGCCTGCCCGATCAGCTTGCCTGCCTTGGTGAACACCTCGTAGGCATAGCCACCATCCGGCCGCGCCTGCTTGCCCCCGACATAGAGCTTTGCGGTCCGGTCCACCGCCTGCGGTTCCGCATCCGGCCCGCTGCTGAACCCTGCCATCTTGCCCAGCGCCTTGCCGGTGTGCGCTGGCCGCGTATAGGCCATCATCCCTTCCGGCCCGCCTTCGCGCCCGAACCCGCTTTCGCGCACACCGCCAAATGGCGCTGCCGCGTCGAACATGTTGGTGCCGTTGATCCAGACCACACCCGCAGCCAGCTTGGGCGCGATATCCAGAGCGACATTGATATTCTCCGACCACAACGTCGCCGCCAATCCGTAGCGCGTATTGTTCGCCAACTCGACCGCTTCCGACGGCGTGCGGAAGGTGGTGCCCACCAGTACCGGGCCAAAGATTTCTTCCTGCATCAGGGGATCAGCGGTGCTCAGCCCGGTGATCAGCGTCGGCGGGTAGAAGCAGCCTGTTTCCGGCATGTCGCAATTCGCGCGATAAGTCTCACCTGCGGTGTTGCCGTCAACCAGTCGCGTGATGGTTTCCAACTGCTTGGGATCGACAATCGCCCCCACATCCACTGATTTGTCCAACGGCGACCCGACCCGCAGCTTGTCCATCCGTGCCCGCAGCTTGGCATGGAACCGCTCCGCGACACCTTCCTGCACCAAGAGCCGCGATCCCGCACAGCAGACCTGCCCCTGGTTGAACCAGATCGCATCGACGAGACCTTCAATGGCGCTGTCGAGATCCGCATCCTCGAACACGATGTAGGGCGACTTGCCCCCCAGCTCGAGCGTCAGCGCCTTGCCAGAACCGGCGGTCGCCTCGCGGATGCGTCGCCCCACGGCGGTGGACCCGGTAAAGGCCACCTTGTCCACATCCGGGTGGGTGACAATCATTTCGCCCACGCTGCCATCACCGGTGACGATGTTCACAACACCTTTCGGCAGCCCCGCCTGACGACAGATGTCCGCAAACAAAAGCGCCGTCAGCGACGTATATTCCGCCGGTTTCAACACCACGGTATTGCCCGCTGCCAGCGCTGGTGCGACCTTCCACGCCAGCATGAGCAGGGGGAAGTTCCACGGCACCACCTGACCACAAACGCCATGCGCGTCGCGCCCGGCAAATTCACTGTCAAACAGCTGCGCCTGCCCTGCGTGATAGTAGAAATGCCGCTGCGCCAGGGGGATATCGATATCCCGGCTCTCGCGGATCGGCTTGCCGTTGTCGAGGCTTTCCAGCACCGCGAACAGCCTCGCGTGTTTCTGCATCAGCCGCGCCAGCGCATAGATGTACCTCGCACGTCCGGCACCACCCAGCTTGGCCCATACCTTCTGCGCCTTGCGCGCTGCGGCAACGGCGGCATCCACATCGGCTTGGGTGGCTTGCGAGACATGCGCCAGCACCTCACCCGTCGCGGGGTTGCGGCTCTCGAACACGTCGCCCGGCTCGGTCATCGCGCCACCGATAAAATGCCCGAACCGGTCGCCCTGATCGACCAGCCACGCCAACGCGTCAGCAGCGGACTCGGGCGCAGTCCCGTACTCCATACTCTCGAATTTCTCTCGCACAGTCATGGCTTCTTCTCTTCAAAAATACGCAAATGCGACATCAGCCAATGGCATGCCGCCAAGATGCCGAATAGGCGCCCGTTACATGATGCTCCAACTGCCGCTCGATGTCGCCCAGCAGGGACGATGCGCCAAAGCGGAACAGGTCGTTCTGCACCCACCGGTCACCCAGTTCTTCCTTCATCAGCGCAAGATACACGAGCGCGTCCTTCGCCTTGGAGATGCCGCCCGCAGGTTTGTAGCCGACGCGGTATCCCGTCGCCTCGTAGAAATCCCGGATCGCCCGGATCATCACGAGCGACACCGGCAATGTCGCGTTCACACTTTCCTTGCCGGTCGAGGTCTTGATGAAATCCGCTCCCGCCATCATGCAGACAAGCGACGCCCGCGCCACGTTCTGCAATGTCCCAAGCTCGCCGGTGGCAAGGATCGCCTTCACATGCGCCTCGCCGCAGGCAGCGTGAAACGCGCGCATCTCGTCATACAGCGCCTGCCAGTTCCCGGTCAGAACATGGCGCCGCGAAATCACGATGTCGATCTCGGCAGCACCGGCTTTGACGCTTTCCTCGATCTCGGCCACCCGCAGGTGAAACGGCGACAAACCGGCTGGAAAGCCTGTGCTCACCGCCGCCACCGGAATCCCCGACCCGTCCAGCGCATGAACCGCCGCCTCGACCATGTCGTGATAGACACAGACCGCACCGACTTTCAGCCCTTCCATGCCTAGCGTTTGCAACAGGTCCATCCGCACCGGCTGCCGCGCCTTGGAGCACAGACGGTTCACCCGGCCCACCGTGTCGTCGCCTGCCAGCGTTGTCAGGTCGATGCAGGTCACCGCCCGACACAGCCACGCCGCCTGATGATCCTTCTTGACCGACCGACGCCCCGGCAGTGTCGCCGCCCGCCGCTCGATCGCCGACCGGTTCGCTGTCGCCCGCATCACCCAATCGAGATCCAGCGCCATGCCGGGATTGCGCGGCTCCAGCGTCTGCGGCAAATGCACATTGTCTGTCTGCGTCGTCTGCATGGCACCCTCGTTCTGCTGCATCGATGCTGGCACGGGCACAGCGCGCGCACAAGCCACGACGCCGCGTAGGCCGGGCTTCAGCGCGGCATCTTCCCTATCGGATCAGGTTGGAAAACCACCGCTTGAACGCGCTTTTCTGCGGACGCAGGATCGGCAGATGCAGAATGCGCGGCTTCGGCTGGTCCGAATAGATCAGCTCCGACGCCTCAAAAATCCGCTTGTTGAACTGCGGCGGGAACACATAGAATCGCAGGTCCGAGTTCCACAAGGTCTCCCGAAAGGTTGGCTGGTCGATCTTGAAGCCCGCCGCATTATACGCCGCCTGCCAGTCGTCGAAAAAGGCATCCGTCTCGGCGTTCTTGAGGTACAAAAGCACCCCGCAATTGATCTCGGGAAAGCTCTCGGGCACGTCGGTTTTCCACTTCCTCCGATGTCTCGGGCGGTGCCACAGCATCACATGCGCCCCGCAGAGATCAAACTTTTGCAACAGATCAAAGAGCGAGGACAGATCGGCGCGGATCATCGTGTCATTGTCGAGATACAAGGTCTCGTCGAACGGGCTGAGTTTCAACGCCCCCACCTTGGGGCGCGACATGTCTGCAGGTATGACGAAAGCCTGATCGAACCCGGAGGTATCGTCATCTTCGGCACACCAGATCGCACAGGGCAGGTCCGGGTTGTGCTTCTTGACAGACGCCGCCGACCGCCGTGCCACATCCACATGCGCCCTGCCCCAGGCCACGTACATAACGCCTCGGCTGCGACCCTGCTCCGACATGTCATCACTCCTTCTGCCCTCAAAGCCCTAGCGCCGCCTCCAGACCAAGTAAATCCGCCCCGGTGGATTTTGCTTGACCAATCGCAGGCTTGCAGGGATCTCACGCGTCCATGACCCACAAGCCCCTCATCGCCATGCAGTCCCGGTCCAACGGCTTCCTCTCCGACATCGGAGCCGGGGACAGCCTGATCCCGGGCGCCGTGCTTGTGACCGCCAGTTACGACACCGCCGCATTCTCGCAATACCTCTTCGAAGCGCTGGACGTCCCCTGCCCCGATACTCTGGACCGCGCAGTGGACAAACGCCGTGCCGATTACCTTGCAGGCCGGGCTGTGGCATCTGCCGCAATGGCGCTGCTGGACCATCCGTCGGCACCTGTCACAACCACACCCGGCCGCGCGCCACTCTGGCCTGATGGCCTTGCCGGCTCGATCAGTCACGCCCGCGGCCGTTGCGCCTGCCTGCTGTCGCGCGACACAAGCCACAGCTACGGCGTCGATACCGAAGCCATCGCCTCGGGCCAAAGCCTGACGGCGATCGTGACCGAAACGCTGACCGCCACCGAGCGCGACATGATTGCCGAAGGCCCGTTGCCCGCTGCCACCAATGCCACGCTCGCCTTTTCCGCCAAGGAGGCGCTGTTCAAGGCGCTCTACCCAAGCGTCGGCCATCACTTCGGCTTTGCCGCCGCCGAACTGACCAGTGCCCCCCGCCCGGACAGTCTGACACTGACACTGACCACCGACCTTACCGAAGAGCTGCCAAAGGGTCGGCCCTTCGACATCCATCACCGCCTGAGCAGCACCCATGTGCTGACATGGCTGTCCGTGCCCACCGCCTGATCTTCTTCTCTTTCCAAATACGCCAGCGCGACCGCCCCACAGGGCATATCGCGCGAAGGACTCGAATCATTTGAAAAAGAACAAAAGTGGAACATAAAAGAGGGCTATGTTCGCAGAGTTGTCGATCACCTCCAATTTCACCTTCCTCACCGGGGCCTCCCACCCCGAGGAGTACATGGAGCGTGCCGCCACTCTGGGCCTCTCGGCCATCGCCATCACCGACACCAATTCCGTGGCAGGCATTGTCCGCGCTTGGTCCGAGGCAAAAACCCTCACCCGCCTGATCCTCGAACGCACCGAACTCGAGGCCAAAAACGGCCCCATCGGCCCACCGGTGCCGGATCACATCGACCACCAGCGCAGCCATATTCTCACACATGTCCCCCAGCTGATCCCCGGCGCAAAGATCGTCACCGACACGGGCTTCACGGCCACGGCGCTGGCCAGCACACGGCAAGGCTGGGCACAGCTCTGCCGCCTGATCACCACCGGACGGCGGCGTGCCCCCAAGGGCGACTGTCACCTGACACTCGACGATCTGCTGCACTGCACGGACGGTCTCATCTGGCTCCTGCATCCGCCAACACAAGCGCACACGGCGCAGCGCGGCGCGGGGGACTGGCTGTCACAGGCAGAACGATTGTCGCGCCGCTTCCCCGGGCAAACCCATCTCCTGCTCAGCCCGCTTTATGACGGTCAGGACGGACCTCGCTTCGACCGGATCGCGAAACTGGCCAAAGAACTGAAGCTGCCCACCATCGCCTCCGCCACACCGATCATGCACCATGGCCGCCGCCGCAAACTGGCCGATGTGGTCACCGCCATCCGGCAGGGTTGCCGGGTCGATGAATTGGGCACCAAGGCCCTCGCCAATGGCGAACAGCGCCTGCGCTCTGATGCCGAGATGCGCCGCCTGCTTGGCCCCCATGCCGATGCGGTGGACCGCACGGCCCAATTGGCCGACACCTGCCAATTCGATCTTGGCGAACTCCGCTACGAATACCCAAGCGAAATCACCGGGACCGAGACCGCATCGCAACGCCTGTTCCGCCTCGCCCATGAAGGGCTGAAATGGCGCTACCCCTATGGCGCGCCGGACAAGGTGAAAAAGCTGCTGGCGCATGAGCTCACCCTGATCGGCAAGCTGAAATATGAGCCCTATTTCCTCACCGTGCGTGACATCGTGGCCTTTGCCCGCGACCGGGGCATCCTCTGCCAAGGGCGCGGGTCCGCTGCCAACTCGGTGGTCTGTTATTGCCTCGGCGTGACCTCGGTCTCCCCCGAAATCGGCACGATGGTTTTTGAGCGATTCGTCTCCGAGGCACGCGACGAACCCCCGGACATCGACGTCGATTTCGAACATGAACGCCGCGAAGAGGTGATCCAGCACATCTATGACCGCTACGGCCGCCACCGCGCGGGCCTTTGCGCCACCGTGATCCACTATCGCGGCAAACGCGCCATCCGCGAGGTGGGCAGCGCGATGGGCCTCAGCCAGGACACCATCGGCGCGCTGTCCTCGCAACTCTGGGGCTTTTTCTCGACCAACGGCCTCGAAGACCAGCGCATGCGCGAGATCGGCCTCGACCCGAACGACCACCGCCTCAAGCTGACGATGGAGCTGATCTTCGAGATCATCGGCTTCCCGCGCCACCTGAGCCAGCATGTCGGCGGCTTCATCATCACCGAAGGGCGGCTTGATGAACTCGTGCCCATCGAAAACGCCACGATGGAGGACCGCACCGTCATCTGCTGGGACAAGGACGATATCGACGCGCTGGGTATCCTCAAGGTCGATGTGCTGGCGCTTGGCATGCTCTCCTGCATCCGCAAGAGCTTTGATCTTCTGAAACTGCATCACGGCCAAAGCTACAACCTCGCCACCCTGCCGCCCGAAGACCCGGCGGTCTATGACATGCTCTGCAAGGCCGACAGCGTCGGTGTCTTTCAGGTCGAATCACGCGCGCAGATGAACTTCCTGCCGCGTATGAAACCGCGCACCTTCTATGATCTGGTGATCGAGGTCGCCATCATCCGTCCCGGCCCCATCCAGGGCGACATGGTCCACCCCTATATCCGCCGCCGCAACGGCGAAGAGGCGGTCAGCTTTCCATCCGACGAACTGGGCGCGGTGCTGGGCAAGACCCTAGGCGTGCCACTTTTTCAGGAACAGGCGATGCAGATCGCCATCGTCGGCGCGGGCTTCACCCCAGAACAGGCCGACCGGTTGCGCCGCTCTCTGGCCACCTTCAAGAAACACGGCAACGTGTCAGAGTTCCGCACTCTCTTCCTGCGCGGCATGCGCAACAAGGGCTATGACGACGATTTCGCCGAACGCTGTTTCTCGCAGATCGAAGGTTTCGGATCTTACGGCTTTCCCGAAAGCCACGCCGCCAGCTTTGCGCTGCTGGTCTATGCCTCTGCATGGATCAAACACCACCACCCCGGCATCTTCGCCTGCGCGCTGCTGAACTCCCAGCCGATGGGCTTTTACGCCCCCGCGCAGATCGTGCGCGATGCCCGCGAACATGGCGTGACTGTCCTGCCCGTCTGCATCAACGCCAGCTTCTGGGACAACGTGATGGAGCCCGACGCCAAGGGAGGCCTCGCCCTGCGGCTGGGCTTCCGCCAGATCAAGGGCCTGAACGAAGAAGACGCCGCCTGGATCGCCGCCGGGCGCGGCAATGGCTACCAAAGCGTGCAAGACCTGTGGCGCCGTGCCGGGCTGGACCCGGCCACCATCGCCCGTCTGGCCGAGGCCGACACCTTCAGCGATCTGCGCCTCACCCGCCGTCAGGCCCTGTGGGAGGCCAAGGCGCTGACCACCCGCAAGACCCTGCCGCTTTTCGATGGAGATATCGACGGTGAGGCGATCCATGAACCCGCGGCCCTCCTGCCGCAGATGACCGAAGGCGAACAGGTGGTCGAAGACTACGTCGCCCTGCGCCTCACCCTGCGCCGCCACCCGGTTGCGCTTTTACGGCACATCCTGACGCCTGATCCGTCCCGTACGGTGCAACCGTACGTTTCAACGACCAAACCGTACAAGCCGCCGATGCCGCTGCCGTTCACCCGCGCGAACCCGGATTGATTGCCAAGCCGCGCCAACATCGCCATTGTTCCCCAAAAAGGGACCCCAAATGATCGCCATCATTTTCGAACTCACACCGGCAGACGGCCAGAAAGACGCCTATCTCGACATCGCCGCCACCATGCGCCCAATGGTGGAAGAGGTCGAAGGCTTCATCTCGGTCGAACGCTTCCAGAGCCTTACGAACCCCGACAAGCTGCTATCCATCAGCTTTTTCGAAGACGAGGACGCCGTCCTGCGCTGGCGCAAACTGGCCGCGCACCGCAATGCCCAGTCCAAGGGCCGCAACGGGATCTTTTCAGACTACCGCCTGCGCGTCTGCCATGTGATGCGCAACTACGGCATGTTCGACCGTGACCAAGCACCCGAAGACAGCGTCAAGGTGCACGGTTAGCGGCGTCTTCTTTTTGCAAATATGCAAACGTGACTTTGCAAACGTCGCGTGGCGCAAGGACAGGAAGGGCACCAACATGGTGCCCATGCCATCAAATCCCGACGTCGATCATCGCCTTGGCCAGGATCGGCACCGAGTCCTTGTTCAGACCGGCGATGTTCAACCGGGAATCCCCGACCAGATAGATCGCGTGCTCGTCGCGCAGGCGGTCCACCTGTTCGGGTGTCGCCCCCAGCCTCGAGAACATGCCCCGGTGCTGCGCGATAAAGCCGAAACGATCCGACCCGGACAGGCGTTGCAACTCAGACGCCAGCTGTTCGCGCAGCGCCAGCATGCCGGTGCGCATGTCTTCCAACTCTTTCTTCCACTCCGCACGCAAGGCGTCGTCGCTCAGAACCATGGTCACAAGCCGCGCGCCGTGGTCGGGCGGGAAGGAAAAGTTCTGCCGGTTCAGATAAGCCAATGTCCCCTGATTAAGCTTTTGGGCCGCGGCGTTCTGCGACACCGCCATCAGCAGGCCGGTGCGTTCGCGGTAGATGCCGAAGTTCTTCGAACAGCTTGCCGCGATGATGGTTTCCGGCACAGACGACGCGATCAGGCGGGTGGCCGCCGCGTCTTCCTCTAGGCCATCACCAAAGCCTTGATAGGCGATGTCGACCATCGGGGTCGCGCCGGTCTTGAGCAGCAGATCGACCAGCGCCTTCCATTCGGTCATGTTCAGGTTTGCACCTGTGGGATTGTGGCAACAGCCATGCACCAGCACCACATCGCCCGGGCCGGCTTTTGCAATATCGGCCATCATGCCATCGAAATCGACGCCGCGGCTTTCGTCGTCGAAATAGCGATAGGGCACCATTTCCATGCCCATGTGCTTGAGGATCGACAGGTGGTTCGGCCATGTCGGATCGCTGACGAACACGCGGGCTTTGGGGTTGGCCATCTTCACCAGATCGAACCCCTGACGCACCGCGCCGGTGCCACCCGGCGTTGCTGCAGCAGCCACATTGGCACGCGGCACGGCATCGCCCAGAACCATCGCGATCATCGCGTCGGCAAAGGCCGGATCACCGGCAAGCCCGGTGTAGGCTTTGGTGGTCTCGGCCTCCCAGAGCTGCTGTTCCGCGTTTTTGACCGCTCCCATGATCGGCGTGTTGCCCGACGCGTCCTTGTAGACGCCGACGCCAAGGTCGATCTTGGGATCGCGCGGATCCTCGCGATAGGTCTGTACCAGCGCGAGGATCTTGTCCGCGGGTTGTTCCTTGAGGGTTTCGAACATCAGTTGTCTCCTGTGGCCACGGGTACTGTGGGGAACATTCCCCATTCGCACCACGAGCCGTCGTAAAGGGAATGGTCGTCCTTGCCCATGCGCGCCATGGCCAAGGAGAGGATCGCAGCCGTGACGCCAGAGCCGCATGTGGTGATTGCGGGCTTCGACAGGTCCACGCCCGCCGCCTCGAAGATCGCGCGGGTTTCCTCGGGCGATTTCATCGTCTTGTCGGCGTTCAGCAGGCTGGAGTAATGGACGTTCTTCGAGCCCGGGATATGCCCGCCGCGCATGCCGGGACGAGGCTCGGGCTCTTCGCCACGGAACCGACCCGGAGACCGCGCGTCGATGATTTCCTGATCCCGCAGCTTGGACGCGGCCGAGACCTGTGTGACGTCCTTGATCAGATGCGCCTGACGCCGCACGGTCATGTGCCGGTCGCGCACAATCGGCGGAAGGTCTTCGAGCGCACGGCCCTCGGCCACCCATTTCGGCAGCCCGCCGTCCAGTACCGCGATATCGTTTTGTCCCATCAGCTTGAACAGCCACCAGACGCGGGCGGCGGAAAAGATTCCGGCTCCATCGTACACCACAACCTGGTGACCGTCGCCCACACCCATCGCCCGCATCCGCGACATGAACTTTTCAATCGGCGGGGCCATGTGCGGCAAGTCGGACCGGCTGTCCGAGACATCGTCGATGTCGAAGAACCGCGCTCCGGGGATATGTCCGGCGGTATATTCGGCTTTGGCATCGCGGCCCGTGCTTGGCATGTGCCACGATGCATCGAGGATACGCAGATCGGGGTCGCGCATATGCGACGCGAGCCAGTCAGTCGAAACGAGGGTTTTCGGGTCGTCCTGTGCCATACATACCACCGAAGTTGCCAAGGTGGGTCCTGCATAGAACCCGGAGGATCGACGCGCAAGCGATTGACCTCGTGCGCCATGGACGATGCGTTGACGCATCGTCCGCTTTCCGTCAACGGAAAGCCCGCCCGGATCAGCCCGCGTTCTTGAGCAAGCGCTGCTTCTGGCGGCTCCAGTCGCGCTTGGCCTCGGTTTCGCGCTTGTCGTGGTTCTTCTTGCCCTTCGCGATGCCGATCTTCATCTTCACCATGCCCTTGTCGTTGAAATACATCACCAAGGGCACAAGGGTCATGCCCTTGCGCTGGGTCTCGTTCCACAGGCGCGACAATTCCTTGCGTGACACCAGAAGTTTGCGGCGGCGGCGTTCCTCGTGCGGGAACATCGCACGGTTGTAGGGCGCGATATACGAGTTCACGAGCCACAGCTCGCCATCTTCGACAGCGGCGTAACATTCGGTGATGTTGGCGCTGTTCTCGCGGAGGGATTTCACTTCGGAGCCTTGCAGGATCATCCCCGCTTCAAGATCGTCCTCGATGGCATAGTCGAACCGCGCGCGACGGTTGTCGGCGATCACCTTGTAGTTCGGGTTGTCCTTCGGCTTTGCCATCGCTGCGGTCTCCTTTGGCCCGCGAGAGGGGTAGATATAAGATGTCTCGGGGTTTTTGAAACCGCTTTTGCGTGGCGGTCACGGAAAAGGGCGGACCATGTGGCCCGCCCTTTCGCTTTTCAGGTCCGTCGGATGTATCAAGTATATTTCTTGATCTCACCCGACTTGAGGCGCGACCAGTAGCTGTTCAGCTCGCGCTTCACGATGGGCATCAGCACATAGAGGCCGATGATGTTGACCACAGCCATCGCAAAGATCGCCGCGTCCGAGAAGTCGATGACCGGGCCAAGGCTGGCCGATGCACCGATCACGACGAACAGGCAGAAGATCGACTTGAAGACCAGTTCCTGCGTCTTGCCTTCCCCGAAAAGGTACGTCCACGCCTTGAGACCGTAATAGGACCACGAGATCATGGTGGAGAAGGCAAAGAGGATCACGGCAAGCGCCAGCACATATTTGAAGCCACCGATGGACGATGAGAACGCCGCCGATGTCAGCGCGACACCGGATGTGTCCCCGACGGTCCGGATCGCCGTGCCGGCTTCATTGAGCAGGTAGAGACCGGTGTTCGGATCGGAGATCAGCTGACCGGTGATGATGATCACCAGCGCGGTCATGGTGCAGACGACAACGGTGTCGATCAGCGGCTCGAGCAGGGACACGAAGCCTTCGGTGATCGGCTCTTTCGTGCGGACCGCCGAGTGGGCGATGGCGGCAGACCCGACCCCCGCCTCGTTCGAAAAGGCCGCGCGACGGAAGCCCTGGATCAACGCACCGACAAAGCCGCCCGCAACGCCAAGCCCGGTGAAGGCACCCGCGAAGATCTGGCCGAAGGCCCAGCCAATCATGTCGTAATTCATCAGGATGATGATCAGCGCGGTGCCGACATAGATCACGCCCATGATCGGCACGACCTTTTCCGTCACCCGCGCGATGGACTTGATCCCGCCGACGATGACTGCAAAGACGATCAGCGCGAAGACAATTCCGGTGATCCAGCCCGGATACACACCAAAGACATTGGTCAGCTGTGCATGGGCCTGGTTGGCCTGGAACATGTTGCCGCCACCCAGCGCGCCAAGGATACAGAAGATCGAGAACATAACCGCAAGGAACCGACCGCCCGGCACGCCGCGTTCGGCAAAGCCCTTGGTCAGGTAATACATCGGACCGCCCGACACTTTGCCGTTGGCGTATTCGTTGCGGTATTTCACCCCCAGCGTACATTCGGTGAATTTCGACGCCATGCCGAGAAGTCCCGCAAGGATCATCCAGAACGTCGCCCCGGGCCCACCGATGCCGATGGCCACCGCCACACCTGCAATGTTGCCAAGGCCGACAGTGCCCGACAGCGCGGTTGCCAGCGCCTGAAAGTGGCTGACCTCACCCGCGTCGTCGGGATCGGAGTAATCCCCCCGGACAAGTGCGATGGCGTGGCCGAAGGCGCGGAACTGGATCACCCCGAAATAGACGGTGAACACCGTTGCCGCGATCACCAGCCATGCGACGATCCACGGAAAGTTGGTGCCAGGGAAATTGCTGAAAATCAGGTTGACGAACCAGCCGGTCGAACTGGCGAAGATGCCGTTGATGGTTTCGTCGATGGATTGGGCCGAGGCCGACAGCGTGGCCAGAAATGTAAGGCAGGCGGCAAGAACCGCCGTTGGAACAAGACGTGTCATCTATAAAATTCCTTTGCGGTTAGGGAACGATCGTGCAGGGCACAGGGGCAACCTGAACCAGCGACCCGGCAACAGAGCCGAAGACGCGGCTGGACAGCCCGCCATCGCCATCTCGGCCAATGACCATCTGCGTCGCGCCTTCCTTCTTGGCGACATCGCACAGCGTCTTTGCCACATGCCCGTACTTGATCCGGGTTTCGACCGGCACACCTGCTGCGGCGATGGTGGATTTCAGCGGTGTCATGAGCGCTGTTTCCGCCCGCTCAAGTTCTTCGGTGCGGCGCGCGTGACGTTCCTCGATCTCTTCGGGTGTGAGGAAGGAATACGGCGACCATTCCAGCACGTGAACGATCAGGATGCTGCCGCCCTGGGCCTTGGCGCGCGACACCGCGAAATCGAGAGCGCGTTTTGCGACATCGCTGCCGTCATATCCAACGACGAATTTCTCGGACATACTGTCCCCCTTTTGGTGTGTTCCCGGTCTCGGCGCCGGTCTGGACAATGTATCACCCCGCAAGAAGTCAAATTGCCTCATTTGCCTCTTAAAGAGAGGTGAACGCCGCAAAGACGCCTGCCATATCAGCCGATTAGGGCAAACTTGACCCAACATGCAGGAATTTCCGCATATGCACAACCTGCAGGAGAATCGGCTTCAGACGATCAAAACCGGCCCGGTGTGCAATGCTGTCGCAGGATGCGGGAAACCGGCATTTCAAACCTATGTCTTGTGACAACAGAAAAGGTTTTGTTCAAAGGTCGTCGAAACATGGACACACTCATCCTTTCGCGCATCCAGTTCGGTGCAAATATCTCGTTTCACATTCTATTCCCCACGATCACCATCGCGTTGGGTTGGGTGCTGCTTTTCTTCAAGCTGCGCTTTGCCGGGACAGGTGACCAGAAATGGCTCGAGGCCTATCGCTTCTGGGTCAAGGTCTTCGCACTGAGCTTTGCGATGGGTGTCGTGTCGGGCATCACCATGTCCTTCCAGTTCGGGACCAACTGGCCAGGCTTCATGGAAAGCGTCGGCAACATCGCAGGCCCGCTATTGGCCTACGAGGTGATGACCGCGTTCTTCCTCGAAGCGGTGTTCCTCGGGATCATGCTCTTCGGGATGTCCAAGGTGCCAAGCTGGTTGCACACGCTGTCCACATTCCTCGTGGCCTTCGGGACAACCATGTCGGCGTTCTGGATCCTCGCGCTCAACAGCTGGATGCACACTCCCGCAGGGTTCGAGATGCGCGATGGCGTGGCTTTTGCGACCGATTGGTGGGCGATCATCTTCAACCCGTCGATGCCGTATCGCCTTGTGCACATGCTGCTGGCATCGGGCCTGACAGTGGCCTTCCTTCTGGCTGGTCTTAGCGCCTTCCGCTGGCTGATCGGGGATCGGTCGGATGGTGTGCGCGCAACGATCAAGACAGGCATGACCATTGGTGCCGTTCTGATCCCGCTACAAATCCTCGCGGGCGACTTTCACGGGCTGAACACGCTGGAGCACCAGCCGCAGAAAGTCGCGGCGATGGAGGGCAATTGGGAAACTGGGCCGAATGTGCCGCTTGTCCTGTTCGCCATACCCAACGAGGAAACCCGCTCCAACGATTTCGAGATCGCAATCCCGAACGGCGCATCGCTGATCCTCAAGCATTCGCTGGATGGCGTGGTTCCGGGGCTCAATGATTTCGTTCTCGAAGATGGCACGGTGAAACACCCGCCTGTCGCGCCTGTCTTCTTCAGCTTCCGTATCATGGTGGCGACCGGCATGGCGATGCTGCTGCTCAGCTGGGCCGCCGTGTTCTTTATGGCGCGCAAACGGCGCGGAGTCGAAGGGCTGCCCAAGCCGATGCTCTGGGCGATGGTGCCGATGGCGTTCTCGGGCTGGATCGCAACCCTGGCGGGCTGGTACACCACCGAGATCGGGCGTCAGCCGTGGCTGGTCCACGGTGTGCTGACCACCGAAGCCGCTGTGGCCGATGTGCCGGCACCGATGGTGGCCTCGACGCTGATCGTGTATCTTGTGATCTACGCAGCTCTTTTGTCAGCCTATATCGGCGTGTTGTTCTACCTCGCCCGGAAAGCCACCAAAGGTGAACCGATCGGGCCACGCATGCCGGTTGCCGAAGAGGCCGCCGTCACAGTCGCTGCGGAGTAAGCCATGACCCTGTTCGGAGATCCCGCCATCTGGCTGCCCCTTGCGTTCGCGGCATTGCTTGGCCTGTCCATCCTGATCTACGTTGTTCTGGATGGGTTCGATCTGGGCGTCGGTGTCCTGTTCCCTTTTGCGGACAAGGACGAGAAAGACCGCATGATTGCCTCGATCGGCCCTTTCTGGGACGCCAACGAGACATGGCTGGTCCTGGCCATCGGCATCCTTCTGGTGGCCTTTCCAAGTGCCCACGGCACCATTCTGACGGCGCTATACCTACCGGTTGCTGTGATGCTGGTCGGCCTGATCCTGCGCGGCGTGTCCTTCGAGTTTCGCGTCAAGGCTCCGATCAGCCACAAGGCCGCATGGGACTGGACGTTCTATATCGGCTCCATGATGACCTCGCTCAGCCAGGGCTACATGCTGGGCATGTACATCATGGGCCTTGAAGTGACCGCGTTCACGCTGGCGTTTTCGGCGGTGACTGCTGTGTTCCTGACCGTTGCCTACAGCTTTATCGGAGCAACATGGCTTATCCTGAAAACAGAGGGCGATTTGCAGCGCAAGGCCGTGACATGGTCGAAAGGTGGAATCTGGGGCGTCGTACTGGGCCTTGGGGCAATTTCCCTCGCCTCGCCGCTGGTCAGTCCACGCATCTTTGACAAATGGTTCTCGATGCCCGAGTTTTTCCTGCTCCTGCCGTTGCCGCTAATGTCAGGAGCGCTGATCGTGCTGCTGTGGCTCGCGCTGCGCCGACTGCCCACCAGCGATGACAGCTTTGCGTGGTTTCCGTTTGCCGCAACAATCGTGCTGTTCGTATTGGGCTTTTTCGGGATGGCCTATTCGTTCTACCCGTTCATCGTGCCGGATCAGATCACGATCTACGAAGCCGCGAGCGCACCGGAAAGCCTGTTCATCATCCTGATCGGGACGCTCTTCGTGCTTCCGATGATCCTTGGCTACACCGCGCTTGCCTACACGGTGTTCCGTGGCAAGGCGACGGCGCTCAGCTATGACTGACGCCTGACTGCGTTTTCTTCTCTTTTCAAATACGCGAAAAAAACGCGAGAGGGCTTTGCCCTCTCGCTTTGATCGGATTGGCGAAGCCAATTCGAAACGGATCAAGCCACGTCGAACTGCAGCGGCTTGACCTGCCGGAACATGCCGGTTTCCTTGAGCTTGTCCACCACGCTGGCGGGCACCGCCTCGTCGACGTAGAGCAGCGCAATCGCCTCACCCTTGGCAACGGACCGGCCCAGCGTGAAGTTTGCGATGTTCACGTTGTTCTGGCCCATCGTCATGCCCAGTGTACCGATGATGCCCGGCACGTCTTCGTTGGTGGTGTAGACCATATGCGCCCCGATCTCGGCGTCGATATTGATGCCCTTGATCTGAATGAACCGCGGCTTGCCATCGCTGAACACCGTGCCCGCGATCGACCGCTCCCGTTCGGCGGTGACGACGGTGACCTTGATATAGCCGTCGAACGCACCCGATTTGGCCTGGTTGGTCGTGCTGATCTTGATACCGCGTTCCTTGGCGATCAGCGGCGCACTGACCATGTTCACATCGGGGTTGACCCGCTTCATGATGCCCGAGATCGCCGAACAGTTCAGCGCCTCGAGGTTCATCTCTGACACCGAGCCGTCATAGAGGATGTTGATCGCCTTGATCGGCTCGTCGGTCATCTGGCCAATGAAGCTGCCCAGATGATCGGCAAGCTTGATCCAGGGGCCCATGATCTTGGCCTCTTCGGCGGTCACGGACGGCATGTTGAGCGCGTTTTCCACGGCACCGGTCAGCAGGTAATTGGCCATCTGTTCCGCCACCTGAAGCGCGACGTTTTCCTGCGCTTCGGTTGTGGCGGCCCCCAGATGCGGCGTGCAGACGACGTTGGGCAGGTTAAAGAGCGGGTTGTCGGTGGCGGGTTCCTCGGCGAACACGTCAAAGGCTGCCCCGGCGACGTGGCCGGATTTCAGCATCTCGGCCAGAGCCGCCTCATCGACCAGACCGCCCCGCGCGCAGTTGATGATCCGCACGCCCTTCTTGGTCTTTGCAAGGTTTTCTGCCGACAGGATGTTCTTGGTCTGGTCGGTCAGCGGCACGTGCAGGGTGATGAAATCGGCGCGCTTGAGCAGGTCGTCGAGTTCGACCTTTTCCACCTGCATCTGCTTGGCCTTCTCTTCGCCGAGGAACGGATCGTAGGCGACGACCTTCATCTTGAGACCGCGCGCCCGATCACAGACGATGCCTCCGATATTGCCCGCACCGATCACACCCAGCGTTTTTCCGGTCAGTTCGACACCCATGAACTTGGACTTTTCCCATTTGCCCGCATGGGTCGATGCGGACGCCTCGGGGATCTGCCGCGCACAGGCGAACATCATCGCGATGGCATGTTCGGCAGTGGTGATCATGTTGCCGAAAGGCGTGTTCATGACGATCACGCCTTTCTTGGAGGCGGCGTCCTTGTCGATATTGTCGGTGCCGATCCCGGCGCGACCGATCACCTTGAGGTTGGCGGCATTGTCGAGGATCGTCTGTGTCACCTTGGTCGCCGAACGGATCGCAAGGCCGTCATATTGGCCGATCACCTCGGCCAGCTTGTCCTTGTCCTTGCCCAGATCGGGCTGGAAATCCACGTCGATGCCACGGTCTTTGAAAATCTGAACGGCGGCGTCGGAGAGTTTGTCGGAAATGAGTACACGGGGGGCCATTGTTTTGGTCCTTTGAAAAGGGGCGCTCATCGAGGCTCACGCCTCTCTTCGCGAAGAAAGCCGTCAGGCTTGATGAGCGCCGGAAATGTTTGGGTTAAGCGGCTTGGGCCAGCGCTTCGATCTCGGCATGGAAGGCCCAGTCGAGCCACGGCAGCAGCGCTTCGATGTCCGAGGTTTCGACCGTGCCACCGCACCATATGCGCAGTCCGGCAGGCGCGTCGCGATAGGCCCCGATATCCAGCGCCACACCTTCGGCCTCGAGCCGCTTGGCAACCGCCTTGGCAAAGGCAGCACCATCGGTGATCCGGTCATCAGTGAACTTGAGACAGACCGAGGTGTTCGAGCGCGTTGCCGGTTCATCGGCAAGATTCGCGATCCAGCCATTTGCATCGCAGAAATCCCAGATCGCCTGCGCATTGGCATCCGCCCGCGCCATCAAGCCCTTAAGGCCTCCGACGGAGCGCGCCCAGTCCAGCGCCTGCAAGTAATCCTCGACCGCGAGCATCGACGGCGTGTTGATCGTTTCGCCGACAAAGATCCCCTCGATCAGCTTGCCGCCCTTGGTCATGCGGAAGACCTTGGGAAGCGGCCATGCGGGCGTGTACGACTCAAGCCGTTCCACCGCGCGCGGGCTGAGGATCAGCATGCCATGCGCCGCCTCGCCACCCAGCACTTTCTGCCAGGAGAAAGTCGTCACATCCAGCTTGTCCCACGGCAGGTCCTGCGCAAAGGCTGCCGATGTAGCGTCGCAGATGGTCAGCCCGCCACGGTCTGACGGGATCGCATCACCGTTCGGCATCCGCACGCCCGAAGTCGTGCCGTTCCAAGTGAAGACGACATCGGTGTCGTAATCGAGCGCGGCCATGTCGACGATCTGCCCATATTCAGCAGTCTTAACCTCGGCATCGATCTTGAGCTGCTTGACCACATCCGTGACCCAGCCTGCGCCGAAAGATTCCCATGCGACCATCGTGGCTTTGCGTGCGCCCAGCAGAGACCACATGGCCATTTCGACCGCACCGGTGTCGGACGCAGGCACGATGCCGATGCGGTAATCAGCAGGCACGCCGAGCAGGTCACGCGTCTCTTCGATCGCGGCCTTCAGCTTGGCCTTGCCAACGCCGGCCCGATGCGACCGCCCAAGAGGTGCGTCGGCGAGATTGTCCAATTTGAAAACGGGGGGTTTGGCACAGGGGCCAGAGGAAAAACGCGGGTTAGCCGGCCGCGTTGCCGGTTGTGCAATAGCCATTGATGCTATCCTTCCAGATAAGCGCCCCTCGTTGGGGAGGGGTGTCCCACCGCTGCGTTTAAGGGGGCGCCGCGTGCCGCGCAAGTCGGAAAATGCGACCGATGTGACGCATTTGAGGCGCGCCGCAGAGCGCGTGTTGCGGATCGGAAACTTTGCCGAATGCCGCGCGCGTGGCGGTGCCGGATGCCTCCGGCGGGCGATATTTGTGAAGAGAAGAAGACCGGACCTGTGCGGTTGTTCCATCTGGCGTTTCTGCGCCACCCTCGCTACATCGCCACGACGGCTAAAAGGACGCGCGCCATGTACACCACCACGCTGATCGCCCGACCGGGAACGCTTGATCCGGCCCTTGCCGAAGCTCTGCGCAATGCGTGGGGCGGTGGCGATCTTGTCTGGCTCTCGCCGGACGAGGCCGCGGAATTCGACATGGCCGAAGTGCCGGACACGGCCGGCGGAAGCTGGACCGCGCTGCAGGATCAGGGTGTCGATCTGGCCGTGCAGGCCAGTGCGGGACGGCGCAAGAAGATGCTGCTGGCGGATATGGACAGCACCATGATTGAGCAGGAATGCATCGATGAATTGGCCGAGGTCGCAGGCGTTGGGGCACATGTCAGGGACATCACGGCGCGGGCGATGAATGGCGAGCTGAATTTCGAAGACGCGCTGATCGAGAGGGTCGGTTTGCTCAAGGGAGTGTCCGCGAATGTCATCACCGAGGTGCTGGGCAGCCGGATCACCCTGATGCCCGGCGGCGCAACCCTTCTGGCGACGATGAAGGCGCATGGCGCGCATGCGGCCCTTGTGTCGGGTGGGTTCACCGCGTTCACCGGGCCGGTGGCAACCGCATTGGGATTCGACGAGAACCGCGCCAATACGCTCCTTGCCGAGAGCGGCGCCCTGACCGGGGATGTGGCGCGCCCGATTCTGGGTAGCGACGCCAAGGTGGACGCGCTCGAGGAAATCTCGGCGCGGCTTGGCATCCGCGAGGCCGACGTGATGGCCGTGGGCGACGGGGCCAATGACCTTGGCATGCTGCAACGCGCTGGCGCCGGTGTGGCGCTGCACGCCAAACCCAGCGTGCAGGCGCAGGCAAAACTGCGAATCAACCACGGCGATCTGACCGCGCTTCTGTTCCTTCAGGGCTATGGCCGGGATGATTTCGTCACGCCAGAAGCCCGGGCGCTGGTCTGATCTCGCCGGTCACCAATCCGTCCCAGTTGTGAATGCCGGGGTTCAGGAACGCCTTGACGTCGGGATGAGCCGCATCCAGCACATCAAGCCGCACGAGGATCGCGGCAATCGCGCACTCGGCAGCCCGGGTCGCACCATCCGCCGCCTTGAGGGCCACGCCAAGACCGCGGGTCGTCAGAATGGCGATGAAGTAACCTTCGGCCCCGGTCTTGAGTGCGACGGGCTCCTTGGCCGCACGCATCAGCCGGGTACATGCACGGCCTTCCCCGGCCACCAGTTCGGGATGTGTGTGCATCGCCTCGACCAGCCGCACGGCGGCGGTGCTCATCGTGTCCGAACGCTGGGCGGCGGTTGCGAACCACGCCATCGCGCGGGCCATCCCGTGCATCGTGGTGGCAAAATTCGGCGCGGAACAGCCGTCGATCCCGAAACCCGGGCTGGTCAGGTCCGTCACCGTTTCAAAGGCATCGAGGCAGGCGCGCTGCACCGGGTGATCTGGATCGACATAATCCGGTCCCGCCTCAAGATGCTGTGTCAGTGTAAGGAAGCCGGCATGTTTGCCCGAACAGTTGTTGTGCACCCGACAGGGCGATTCGTCGGCGCGGATCATCGACAGCTTGAGGTCGGTGTCCCGACTCACCTGCGGGCCACAGCAGAGTGCCGCATCATCTAGGCCGAGATCCGCAAGCCAGCGGTTCACCCGTTCGACATGGATCGGTGCGCCCTGGTGCGACGCACAAGCGAGGGCAAGCTGTTCACTGGTCAGCGCACGGGCATCGGCGGCACCGGACATCACCAGCGGGAGCGCCTGAATCATCTTGGACGAACTGCGCGGCAGCACGACCGCTTCCGGATCGCCCCAGGCCGAAACGATCTGTCCGGACCCGTCGCAGATCACCGCGTGACCGCTGTGGTGGCTTTCCAGAAATGGACCGCGCCAGACTTCTGCCAGCGACACAGGGTGTGCCATGGGTTCGCTCCTTTGTGTGTGGGCAAAAAACTGCCAATTGGGCTTTGAAGACCCCGGTAAATCAGGCTATTCTCACGCCGTCGAGGGCAAAGTTGCAGTGACATAAGAGGGTCGAACCCCATACTGTGGCGCAGAAACGAGTTGAGGCTAAGGACAGTCTGGAGGCTGGACGCATGAAATCATGGATTGGTGGTACGGTGATCGGTGCGCTGGCACTGTTATCGGCTGGTGCGGGCGTAGCGCAGGAAACTAGCACGAACCGCGTGAACGCCATCACGGACTGGAGCGTTTTCGAAGGTCAGGAACCCCGCGAATGCTGGGCGGTGACGACCTACAAGGAAAGCGTGAACACGAAGGATGGCCGCGTTGTGGCTGTGACACGCGGTGAAATTCTGCTGATGGTGTTTTACCGTCCCGGAGCCGAGGTACAGGGCCAGTTGGCGTTTACCGGCGGCTATCCGTTTGCACCGGGATCGACCGTCAACGTCAATATCGGCGGCACCGAGTTCGAGCTGTTCACCGAGGGTGAATGGGCATGGCCCGCAACACCGCAGGACGATTCCAAGATCGTCACCGCGATGAAGCGTGGGGCGGATGCGGTTGTAACCGCCCGATCTGCGCGCGGGACAACGACAAAAGACACATTCTCGCTCTTGGGGTTCACCGCTGCGGTCGAAGACGCCGAGAAACGCTGCGTGTCCTGATCTGATGTTTCGGACTAGTCCTGTCGGACAGTTTGGTGTTGTCGGGCGATAACCCCTTTGGCAAAGTCCAAAGAATCCTATATGTTGCCTACTCTTTTCGAGAAAGGCTGACCTCATGACCGGCGCTGCACCGATCACGCAAGACGTTCTGACCATCCCGCGCAAGCTGCCGGAGGGGGGCAAGACGAATATCGTGGGCCTGACCCGTGACAAGCTGCGTGATGCGCTGATCGCCATCGGCACACCGGATAAGCAGGCCAAAATGCGGGTCAATCAGATCTGGCAATGGGTCTACCAATGGGGCGTGCGCGATTTCCACGCTATGACCAACCTTGCCAAGGGCTACCGGGCGCAGCTGGACGATCATTTCGAGATTGCCCTGCCCGAGATCGTATCGAAACAGGTCTCGGCAGATGGCACGCGCAAGTACCTTGTCCGTATCGCAGGCGGGCACGAGGTCGAGGTGGTCTATATCCCCGAAACCGACCGGGGCACGCTCTGCATCTCGTCTCAGGTCGGCTGCACGCTCACCTGTTCGTTCTGCCACACCGGCACGCAAAAGCTGGTTCGGAACCTGACCGCCGGGGAAATCATCGGTCAGGTCATGTTGGCCCGCGACGATCTGGGCGAATGGCCCGAACCCGGTGTCGGCACCGGCGAGAACGGCCCGCGCCTGTTGTCGAACATCGTGCTGATGGGCATGGGTGAGCCGCTTTACAATTTCGACAATGTCCGCGACGCTATGAAGATCGCGATGGATGGTGAGGGCATCGCCCTGTCGCGCCGCCGCATCACGCTGTCCACGTCGGGTGTCGTCCCCGAGATCGCCAAGACCGCCGAGGAGATCGGCTGTCTTCTGGCCGTGTCGTTCCACGCCACGACAGACGAGGTGCGTGACACGCTGGTGCCGATCAATAAGCGCTGGAACATCGAAACGCTGTTGAACGCTCTGCGGGAATACCCGAAGAACTCGAACTCCGAACGCATCACGTTTGAATACGTGATGTTGAAGGACGTGAACGACAGCGATGCCGACGCGCGGCGTCTGGTCAAGCTGATCCAAGGCATCCCGGCCAAGATCAACCTTATCCCGTTCAACGAATGGCCCGGTGCGCCCTACCAGCGGTCGGACTGGAGCCGGATCGAATCTTTTGCCGACATCATCTACAAGGCCGGCTACGCCTCCCCCATCCGCACCCCGCGCGGCGAGGACATCATGGCCGCCTGTGGCCAGTTGAAGTCGGCCACGGAACGCGAGCGCAAAAGTCGCGCGCAGATCGCGGCAGAGAGCGGCACAGCCTGAACCAATTTCGGTTTATTTTCGATCAACCTTCAGAAAATTCGGCCAGAAAACATGCTTTTGCGTGCCTAGTCGGATTCCGAGGATTGAACAGCAGCGAAAATCATCGATATTGACAGATACCTGATTCTTTTTATCAGGCTTAAGAACTCATTCGCACAGACTCGTCTCCTTTCAAAGGCCCGCAGATGCAACACATGCCCATCCTAATGCCCGACGATGACCTGAGATCTGCCGAAAAACGTGTGATCTCGCTGTTGCGCGCGTGGAACACCGGTGCCGAAGCGCAACACGGAATGTGGGAGGATCTTTCCTCCTCCATGGGTGATCTGCGGGCCAAATCCTGCCTTCAGGCCTTCGAACAGATGCTCGGCTTGTTGAACCTCCATGGCTGGCAATCGCTGGCAGTCATGCCCATCGGCACAAAGGGTGTATCACCTGACGAGGCCGCATTGGCACGGTTCGTGATGGCATCGACCGAACAGCGCAGGGACGCCGCACTGGCCGAGGCAGGGTTCTTCGTGTCGCCCGCGGGGCTTTTGCCACTGCTGTGTGCCGCATCGAAATTCGGACTGCCGCTTTTGTGCGAGGAATGCAGGTCGCGGATCCGTCCGCAATCGGTCAGGACGCCGACCCACTGATCGCGTGGCCAAACCGCCGCAGTCTTTCTTGAAGCTCGACCCTTGACCTTCCAGTGACTGGAAGCCCTATGTGGTCCTTACGCAACAAGGATCTCCCCATGACCACGCTTCGCTTTTCCGTCGACAACATGAGCTGTGCAGGCTGCGCAGGGCGTGCCGAACGTGCGCTTGCGGCAGCCCCCGGCGTGACGGAAGCCTCGGTCAACATCGCCAACCATGTCGCACAGGTCACAGGCGACGCATCGCCCGAATCCCTCCGCGACGCACTCAAGACCGCAGGCTACCCGGCAAAGGAAGCCACGCACCGCCTGTCGATTTCGGGCATGACCTGCGCCTCCTGCACCGGGCGCGTCGAGCGCGCACTCGCGGCGCTGCCCGGTGTTCTTTCGGCACAGGTGAACCTCGCCACGCAGACCGCCACGGTGGTCAGCCTTGACGGTGCAGTATCGGTCGAAACGCTGGCACAGACCGTGACCGATGCAGGCTACCCGGCCAAGCCGGTCGATACGGATGCCCAGACCGAGCCACCCTCCGAAATCGAACCGCTGCGCCGCGACACGATGATCGCCGCAGCACTCACGCTGCCGGTGTTCCTGACGGAAATGGGGGGCCACCTTTACCCACCGATCCATCACGCGATCATGGGCAGCCTCGGGATGCAAAGCTTCTGGGTGCTGCAATTCGTGTTGATCACGCTGGTCCTAGCTTGGCCCGGCCTTCGGTTTTTCCGCATCGGTCTGCCGCTGCTGGCCAAGGGCAGCCCCGATATGAACAGCCTTGTTGCACTTGGGACGCTGGCGGCGTGGAGCTATTCCACCATTGCCACCTTTGCACCTGCCCTGCTGCCCGAAGGCACCCGTGCGGTCTATTTCGAGGCGGCGGGTGTGATCGTCACCCTGATCCTCGCCGGTCGCTGGATGGAGGCCCGCGCCAAGGGGCGCACCGGCGCTGCTATCCGTCACCTGATCGGGCTGCGCCCGGACACGGTTCTGCTGTCGCGGGACGGCATTTTCACCGAAGTCCCGTTGGCCGAGATTGCCGTCGGTGACGTGATCAAGGTGCTGCCCGGTGGCCGCATCGCGGTGGATGGCGTCGTGATCGAGGGTGATGCCTTTGTCGACGAATCCATGATCACCGGGGAACCGGTGCCTGTTGCAAAAACCACCGACGATCCCGTAACCGGCGGCACGATCAACGGGCGCAAGGCGCTGATTTACCGGGCGACTGCAGTGGGATCCGACACGGTTCTGGCGCGGATCATCGACATGGTTCAGACCGCGCAGGGTGCAAAGCTGCCGATCCAGGCTCTGGCCGACAAGGTTGTGCGCATCTTCGTGCCCGTGGTTCTGGGGATCGCCGCGATGACGGTTGCGGTCTGGCTGATCTTCGGGCCACAGCCATCGCTTGGCTACGCGCTTGTCGCCGGAGTCGCTGTGCTTATCATCGCTTGTCCTTGCGCCATGGGTCTCGCCACGCCCACCTCGATCATGGTCGGCACAGGGCGTGCTGCGGAGCTGGGTGTGCTGTTCCGCAAGGGCGACGCGCTGCAACGGCTCGACAGCGCCAAGGTGGTGGCCTTCGACAAAACCGGCACCCTGACCGAAGGGCGCCCAACGCTTGTCGATCACCACGTCGTACCCGGTTTCGATCCGACCGAGATGCTGCGCCTGACCGCTGCGGTGGAACAGGGGTCCGATCACCCGATTGCGCGGGCCATTTTGGTGGCGGCCCCGTCCGATCTGCTGCCCAAGGTGACGGACAGTGAAACAGTGCCCGGCTATGGCCTGATCGCGTCGGTCAACGGCCAATCAGCTCTGGTGGGCTCAGAGTCGCACCTGTCCGAGCAGGGCGTGGACACCGCGCCGCTCAAGGACGCGATCTCGCACTATGCCGAAAAGGGACACACGCTGGTGTGCCTTGCGCTTGACGGTCAGGCGGTGGCTGTTTTTGCCGTGGCCGACCGGATCAAGCCAAGCGCGAAACCTGCCATCGACGCGCTGCATGCCGCGGGCCTGAAGGTCGCGATGATCTCTGGCGACAACGCGGCCGCCGCCGAGGCCATCGCACGCCAACTCGGGATCGACCATGTCACCGCAGGTGTGCGTCCTGATGGCAAGGTCGACGCGATCAAGGCGCTGCGCGACCAGTTCGGCGCGGTGGCCTTTGTCGGCGACGGGATCAACGATGCGCCCGCGCTCGCAGAGGCCGATATCGGGCTGGCTATCGGGACCGGCACGGATGTCGCCATCGAAGCGGCGGATATCGTGCTGTCCTCGGGTCGGGTGTCGGGTGTGGTCAACGCGGTGGATGTGTCGAAACACACCATGCGCAACATCCGGCAAAACCTGTTCTGGGCCTTCGCCTACAACACGGCGCTCATTCCAGTGGCGGCTGGGGTCCTTTACCCCGCCTTCGGCATCCTGTTGTCCCCTATGCTGGGCGCGGGCGCGATGGCCTTCAGTTCGGTCTTCGTGCTGACCAACGCGCTGCGCTTGCGCAGGATCGCACCGGTGCAAGAGGATGCGCCTGCATCCCGCTACACGGAGGCCACGGTATGAATATTGGAGACGTCGCCCAGCGCGCCGGCCTGCCGCCAAAGACAATCCGGTATTACGAGGATATCGGGCTGATCACGCCGCTGCGCGACACCAACGGCTACCGGCTGTTCCGCGAAAGCGATTTGCACAAGCTGGCCTTTCTGGGTCGCGCGCGCGCTCTTGGCTTCACCATCGAAGATTGCCGGACGTTGCTCGCGCTCTACGAGGACAACACCCGCGCCAGTGCGGATGTGAAGGATCTGGCGCAGGCGCATCTGACCAAGATCGAAGACAAGATCGCGCAGCTCCAATCCATGCGCGACACGCTGTCGGAACTGGTTCACAGTTGCGCGGGGGATAACCGTCCGGACTGTCCGATCCTGAGCGATCTTGCGACCGGGCAGCATTGACCGCGACCGGGCTTTTCTTGGCGCAGCGCTGTGCGTCAGCGTTGACGCAAAACAGGAAGCAAGGCCCAGACACGCCGGTCCAAGAGAACGCGACCAAGGACGAACACAATCGCACCGGCGAGAAGCCATTTCGACACGGACTCCATCGTACCTTGGATCTGCACAGCATGAACAACGGTTCCGACCACAATCACCACCGCCAGAGCACTGTGGAGCATGCGCCACAAACGCAGCTTTGACCCCATCCTGCGCCGCACAACCCCAAGCACGGCAGCAGCAAACACCGCCCACATCGCGATCACGCCCCATGCCGAAAACGGCGTCGGCGACACGAACAGCAGGGCATCCACAACGTCAGGCGGGCTGGTGATCCAGAGACCAGCCACATGCACCACTACGGTCACAACCAGCACAACCCCCACGGCACGGTGCGCAAAGCGTCCGCGCCTGCCCGTCAAACCCGGCAGATGTCCTCCAACCAGGAGGGGCTGAAACAACAAGAGGGCCATGCCGATGACCCCCGCGAAACCGGCCACGATGTAGACCGGATCACGCCATTGCAGCTGTGGACTGGTCAGCGCATACGCCGCAGGCACCACGACCGCGCCCAGAATTGCGGCCCAGATTACAATGCCGCGCATGATGCCTCGACCGAAGATCAGGCCGGCTGCAACACGAAATGGGCGCTCAGGCTGGTGTCGTTTGGACTTGCCATGAGCGGACGCAGGAACACGGTTTCGAACGAATCGCCATCATAGGCCAAATGGCCGTGCGCCTGTCCAAACGCGGGCACGATCTGCGGCATCTCGAGCCTGTATTCGCCATTGGCATCGGTCAGGGTCGCGCCGTGGCTGTCCCAGTCGCGTTCGTGGCCTTCGGTGGTGTGGGCCCAGATCTGGATGCGTTGTCCGGGCAGCGGTGCACCATCCCCGGCCCGGCGTACGGTTCCGGTCATCCAGAACCCACCGCCCCCGATACGGTCCACGATGGGCGCCCCGGGTCGATAATTGTTCGATCCACCACGCATGGACGGAGTAGGCGCTACGCCAGCAGCGCGAGCCGGCATGATCAGCCCCGACGCTGCCGTCAAAAGCGCGGCGCTGCCGGTGGTCACAACCTTCCGACGGGTCATTCCAGAGATGGTCATGTCAAACCTCCTTTGCGAAACGGAAGGGCGTCGCCAAAAATCGATGCTCGCAGCGCCCTGAGCTGCACGCATATGGTGTATCAGAAATTGCAGCGGATCGTTGGCCCGAACAGGCCCACCCACAGCATCGTGATGGCAATTTTGTATGGTGAGCCGGGGTCCGGTCACCCTGCAAATCCACCACACGCCTGAAATTGCGCCAGTCTAAATTGTTCTCGGCCCCACAAAACAACCTTAAGGCTTGGCGCGGGACCAAGAATGCGATGGTCTGGAAATGTTGTTCAAACCCCTGTTATGGAGAAAACACGTGGCCAAATCTGCAGTTCTAGACGTGATGAAGTTCTTCAGCACCTGCCTGCTGACACTCGAGGAAAAAGGGATCACCGTCGAGGATTCCTCGGACTTCGAAGAATGCGAAGACCGGATGCGGGCGATTGGGAAGAATTCCATCACCCCGATGATCTCGTCCGAACATAACGACCTGTCAAAGGACAATGCCGGTTGGCTGATCCTGCGCAAGGACGGGCAGGATATCGGCGGAGTCGCCGCGCGGCATGACATGCTGGTGTCCGAAACCCTGTCGAGCTTCTGGGCGCGCAGCTATGGCAGGCTCTACAAGGGACAGGGGCATCTGCGCCTTGTCACCGATGCGCCGCGGCCCTGTGACGAGATCGCCGGGAGCGTGATCTACATGGGCGAATTCTTCATCGCAGAAAAGATGCGCGGCTCGCGGCACCTGCTGTCGCTCTACACGCATCTGCTGTTCGCCTATTGCCACATCCGCTGGCAGCCCGACTGGCTCTATGCCTTTGTCCGGGCGGATGATGCACGGTTGGGCTATGCGACCGAATACGGGTTTACCCGTCAATACCCCGGTGCGCATGTCTGGGGCGTCTTGCCAAAGGGACGGGCGACCGGCGAATACCTCGTGGCTCTCAAATCAGGCGAATTGGCCGACATGGCGCGGTATTTCAATCATCACCCGTCCTGCCTTCTGGGTGTCGATTCGCTCAAGAGAGTCGAATAATTCAACACGAAGAGGGTGCCCGAGGCATCCTTGACGGGGAGCATGAGGCGAACGAAGCTGACTTCGGCGGTTTCGTTCGTCTCGGGGAATGTCACGATCCTCTTCAGGGGCGTGATCATCCCGACGCCGGAATGCGCGACCGACCTGATCTGCCCGTTGAGTTCGGCCAGATCAGACGTGCTCAGCGTTTCGAGGAAATTTTCCAGCCGGGAATTCTCGGCGGATCCAAGCGTGGTTGCGGACAGGCCCAGCGCCCCGACATGGTGAATCCGCGGAACCGAGGTCAGCGCCTCCGCCGCGCTCACAAGATCGAAATGCGGGGCGATCTGATCACTTTGGGACAGGTCACCACCGGTGTCCTTCCACCAGGAAATGATCGAATCCAGCGTGGGCCGGTCTCCGATCCGGTCCAGCGACCGTTCGGTCGCCTTGAACACCGCCGACAAAAGCCGCGCGGCCTGCCTGTCGACTTCCTGCACCGGAAGCGCCTCGAAATCCTGCCGCAGATGGTCGTTCCTGTCCCGCAACAGGACATCGACCGGAACACCCAACGCATCAGCCAGCCGCACGGGTGCCGCCATGTTGGGCAGTGCTGCACCGCGCAGGATATCCGTCAGAACTTGGTCCTGATCGAACCCGGCGCGCACCGAAAGTTCGGTCTCGGTGAGGTTTTGTGACTGCATGATGCTTTTCAGATTGAACCTGAAATTATCCAGAACGTCGCGCTCCGAGATATGTGTCACCATGTTGCGATCCAATTGTTACAGCTTTTACCTGAACCACTTCAAAAGGTAACGTCGTGGAGGTGATGTGTATAGCGAAAATGCACCCTTAAGGTGATTTATGCATTGGCCGGATCGCACGCCTGTTTTGCTACAGGACAACCAGTCAGAACCGGCGCCGTGCATTGGCCCTCAACTGGCCAGAACGTTCCGGAACAGCCAGGGATCGCTTTCGTCGATATCTTCGGGAAAATGCTCCCACCTGTCCTGAAGCGGAGTCCAGTCCGTGTAATGTGCTTCGACTGGTCCAAGATAAGGGCGCTGCACCTCAAGACAGCGCGCGTGATCCATCTCGTCGGTTTCGACGATCCCGACCGCTGGGTTTTCCAGCGCCCAGACCATGCCCGCCAGAACAGCGCTGGTCACCTGCATCCCGGTGGCATTCTGAAACGGGGCCAGATCGCGGGTTTCGGCGTTCGACAGGCGCGATCCGTACCAAAGCGCGTTCTTCTCGTGCCCGTAAAGCAGCACGCCCAATTCATCGATGCCTTCGACAATCTCGTCCTCGGTCAGGATGTGATGCACCCTCTGTTGCTTCCCCGATCCGAACATCTCGTGCAGCGACAGAACCGCATCGTCACAGGGGTGATAGGCATAGTGACAGGTCGGGCGATATTCGGGCGCATCAGCCGCACCAACCGTGTAGTAATCCGAGATCGAGATCGCTTCGTTATGGGTCACCAGAAACCCGAATTGCGGACCGGGTGTCGGGCACCACGTATGCACCCGCGTGATCGCGCCGGGACGCTCCAGCCAGATCGCGGATTGGCATCCGGTGTCGTAAGAATGGCCGTTTTCGGGAAACCATGTTTCATGCGTGCCCCACCCCAGTTCGGCGGGCTGGAATCCTTCGGCAATGAAGCCTTCCACCGACCAGGTGTTCACGAACACGTCGCGCGGACGTGGCTGTCGGCGGGCCTGCGTATCACGCTCCGCGATATGCACGCCCTTGACGCCCAGCGACTGCATCAGCGCCGCCCACCCGTTCCGGTCCTGCGGCACAGCAACGTCATTGCCGGTGTCCTTGGCCAGCGTAAGCAGAGCATCCTTGACGAACCAGGACACCATGCCAGGATTGGCGCCGCAGCAACTGACCGCGGTGGGCCCGCCAGGATGGGCCGCCTTCTCGTTCCGCACCGCCTGCCGCAGCGCGTAATTCGTCCGCGCGGCGTTGTCGGTCGTGTCGAAGTAATAGCCGGCCCAAGGCTCGACCACCGTGTCGATATACAGAACCCCCAGTTCGCGGCACAGCTTCATGAGGTCAAGGGACGACGTGTCCACCGACAGATTTACACAGAAGCCTTTGCCTTCGGCAAAAATCCCACCAAGGATCTCGCGGTAATTCTCCGGCGTCAGGGCGACTTGCAGATGGTTGATCTTGTGCTGCCGCAGGAAATTCGCCTTGCCTGCGTCCGGTTCGATGACGGTAAATGCATCAGCATCATATTCAAAATGCCGCTCGATCAGGGGCCATGTGCCTTTGCCGATGGAACCAAAGCCGATCATCACGATCGGACCGTCGATACGCCCGTAGATTGGATGCTTCTGCGTCATGGTCTCTCCTTGTCGGGTCTTCATCGGGATCAGGCGCATGCCGTTGCGCTTACAGGCCCGTACGTATCTTTGCGTGTTTATCCTGCTGGCACGCCAGAGTCCAAACCACCTCTTTGCCACGGCGTAGAGAAACGTCGTCAGACGCATAAGATCGGGTGCACAATTCGCCTGATTGCAACGGAGACACCATCGGCCAAATACTGCCGAACCCTGCCAAATGCGGGTTGCAGCGAAGGAAGGACGTGATACGCGCGTCGCCAATAAGGGTTATTTGGCGGCGCAAGACAAGCTCAGGCAATGAGCAGCACTTCGAGAAATGAACCGCATTGATGCGGTATCGGATGAACACCGGGACCGTGCGGTCCCTGAATGAGACGGCAGGTTAAAGACAACGTCATGTCGACAACCACAGGCACCAACCACACACCGAAAGGCCCCGTGACCATTCTGGGCGAAGCGTATGTCGGACAAACCCTGATCGCGCGCCCGAACGGCGTCGGCGACGCCGATGGCATCGACACGTCCACGATCAGCTTTCAATGGCTGCGGGACGGTCAGATCATTCAGGACGCAACCAACCGCACCTATGATGTGACCCAAGACGACGTCGGTGCACGTCTGAGCATCCGCTATACCTATGTCGATTTCGGCGGAACGCTGGAAATCCTGATCAGCGATCAGGAGCCGGTCGTTCCCGAGGCCGGGACTCCGGTCCCTACGGACACCGGCCCTTATAATCCGTTGATCGTTCTGGGTGACGCGCTGGTGGGTGAAAATCTGATAGCCCGCCCCAACGCCGTTACCGACGCCAACGGGATCAACCCCAGCACGATCACCTATCAATGGCTTCGCGACGGCACACCAATTTCGGGAGCCACCGCACAGACCTATGCGGTGAGTGGTGCTGACATCGACGCGCAATTGACAGTACAGTTTTCTTATTTGGACATGTTTGGCACTGCCAAGACGTTGACCAGCAACCCAAGACCTCCGGTTGCGGACCCCATCGACGAAGTGCAGCCACCCGCTCCGCAGCCTAGGGAATCCGACGACCATATCCTAGACGGAACGATGGACGCCGATATTCTTCAAGCCTCGTTCGGCCTGACGAATATAAACGGGTTCAGCGGCTCGGACACGGTGGTGTTCCAAGGAAAACAGTCGGCCTACAAGGTGGTCATTGCCGAAGACAGTGTCACCGTTTCGGATCATCGGGCTTTTGGGCTTGGGGCCATCACACTCGACAATGTCGAATTGATCCAATTTGCGACCACGGAACCGTCATTCGACGGTCCGCTTGATCTCGACAGCGTCAGCGGCCTTGCGAAACTCGGCCAGCAGGATGCTGCATCCATCATCGAACTTTACATCGCCTATTTCAATCGCGCGCCGGATGCGATTGGCCTCAATTTCTGGGGCACCGCGTTCGCCAATGGCGTTTCGCTGAGCGAAATGGCCGTTCTCTTTGCGGATCAGAACGAAACCCGCGCCACTTATCCGGATGGCACAACGAATTCAGATTTTGCGACCAGCGTCTACACCAACGTTCTTGGCAGAACACCGGACCAGACTGGGCTTACATTCTGGACCGATGCGTTGGACACAGCTGCGGTCTCACGAGACGAGTTCATTCTCCGGGTGCTCGAAGGTGCCCGCGCGTCATTGAAAATCGAACGTGGGCTGGATTTCGTCACGCAACAACTGGCGGACCGAACCTATCTTGAGAACAAAATCGACATCGGTGCCTTTTTCGCTGTTCACCGGGGAATGTCCGACGTCGCGAACGCCGAGTTCGTGATGGACCTCTATGACGGCACGTCTGGAAGCATCATCGCATCTGTAGATGCGATCGACGCCTTCTACCGTGAGGCCCTCGATCCGAATGATGGCGATTTTCTGTTGCAGGTCATCGGAGTGCTGGACAGCCCGTTCCTAGCCTGATCAGGCATGCAGCATTTCCAGTAAACCGCGTCTTTACGATCAAAGCCTAATGCCCCAAAAAAAACGGGCGGCCCCTCGGACCGCCCGGTTGATAACGAGATGATTGAGTCGTCTAGTTTTCGAGGATTACGTCGAAATCCACGCGGCGTTCGCTCAGGCTTGGTTGACCAGCAAGAACCTGCGGTTTTGAGTGTGCGGCAATGATGATCTGCTCGGGGTCGAACCCGGCGGCGACCAATGAGCTCATCAGGGCCACGGCGCGCAGCCGCGCGGTTGCCGGAGTTTCGCCCGAACCAAGGTCATCCGAGAACTGACCGACGACGCGCAGCCGGGCCTCGGGGCACGCACTGGCCTTGGCGGCAAGATCGACCACGGCGGGCATCCCGTCGGACGGGGCGGTGATCGAGCGCGGCGAATAGAACAGCTTGATCTGAGCCACTTGCGCCTGAAGCTGCGCCGCACAGGCCGAAGTAGCCACAGACACCGGGCGGGTAACTTCACTCAAACCCGCGCGCTGCGTGATATCCCGAATTTCGAATTCCACACGGCGATCGTAATAGGCCGCCGACTCGCTGCCCGTGATCCGCGAGGGTTGCTGGCTGCCAAGCCCGACCGACCGGAACCGCGTCACGTCGATCCCGGACGCGCCGATCCGCTTGAGCACCTCGTCGGCGCGTTGCTGGCTCAGACGCTGATTGACCGCCGGATCTCCGGACGGGTCGGAATGACCCTCGACCACGATCTCGACATTCGGACAATCCTGCGCAACCAGCCCGATCAGACGCGCCTGCGCCATACCCGCCTCTTCGGCAGTCAGACCTCCGCTTGGAAAATAAATCCGCGCCTCGCTTGCCAGCACCCTCAGATCCTCGATGCAGGATTGGCCCTGCGCCAGATTGGCCTGAGCGGCGGCAAAAAAGCTTGGATCGACCGTTCGGCTGACTCTCGGCTCCGGTTCGATCGACACTGTCTGCGGCGCGACCGGCGGCTGGGCCGGGGTCACCACGGCTGGCGCGGCCGGGGTCGGGGCCACGGTGACTTCGGGCGGTTGTGGCGCTTGCAGAACTGCGGCCTGCACCGCGTCGATGCTTCCCGATCCCTGCGGAACCAGGCCGATCCCCTGCTCGCCGAATGCGACCGGATTCTGCGTGATGTTGCGCGACACCTCGACCGTGTCGAAACCCGACACGGCATCGACCGGTGCCGCATCCCTTGGTCCGAAATTGATGACCCCCGTGGCAGCGAGGACGATCGCCGTGGTTGGTGCAATCCACGGCAAATGTTCTTTCAAAATTCTAAACGACATGCTCTTCCCCCAGTCTAAGCAGCATCGTGAGCGTTGTTTCGCCCAACATCTTGGCAATGATATCTTAAGATACTGCTCAATTTGGGGTTTGGGTCAACATCTATGTGGCAACCGTGCGCTGAGACATAGAATTTCTTTTCGCCTGTCGCTTTCCCGCGCCAAATCGAAAGAATCCGGCTTGGCTTTTGGGTTGCCTTGCGTCCTCGCACGGTCGCGGCTAGGGAAAGCACGACACGGGCCGGAGGGTGATATGGACGATCTGCGCGACAAGTACATTGGGCTGATTGCGGCAGCGGGTGATGAATCCGCGCTCGAGGACCTGCGCGTGCAGGCGGTCGGCAAGAAGGGTGAGATCAGCCTCATGATGCGCGAACTGGGCAAGATGAGCCCCGAGGAGCGCCAGACCGCTGGTCCTGCTCTGAACGCGCTCAAGGACGAGATCAATTCGGCCCTGTCCGCGAAGAAAGCCGCACTTGAAGATGCGGCGCTGGATGAACGTCTGCGTGGTGAATGGCTGGACGTGACGCTGCCCGGTCGAGGGCGCCGCATGGGCACCATCCACCCGATCAGCCAGGTCACCGAAGAGGTCACCGCGATCTTCGCCGACATGGGCTTTGCCGTTGCCGAAGGCCCACAGATCGACACCGACTGGTACAATTTCGACGCGCTCAACATTCCGGGCCACCACCCGGCCCGCGCCGAGATGGACACGTTCTACATGCACCGCGCCGAGGGCGACAATCGCCCGCCGCATGTGCTGCGCACGCATACCAGCCCGGTTCAGATCCGCTCCATGGAAAAGACCGGCGCGCCCATTCGCATCATCGCCCCCGGTCGCGTCTACCGCGCCGATTACGACCAGACCCACACGCCGATGTTCCACCAGGTCGAAGGCCTTGCCATCGACAAGGACATCAGCATGGCGAACCTGAAATGGGTGCTGGAGGAATTCGTGAAGGCGTATTTCGAGGTCGACGATGTGGAACTCCGCTTCCGCGCCTCGCACTTCCCCTTCACCGAACCGTCTGCCGAAGTCGACATTCGCTGTTCGTGGGAAGGCGGCACGCTGAAAGTGGGCGAAGGCGACGACTGGCTCGAAATCCTCGGTTCCGGCATGGTGCATCCGAAGGTGCTGCAAAGCGCAGGCGTCGATCCGAACGAATGGCAGGGCTTTGCCTTCGGCATGGGCATCGACCGCATCGCGATGCTGAAATACGGCATCCCCGACCTGCGCGCCTTCTTCGATTCAGACCTCCGCTGGCTGCGCCATTACGGGTTTGCGAGTTTGGATGTGCCGACGCTGCATGGCGGATTGAGCTGACAAGATATTCGTAGGCCGGGCTTGAGCCCGGCTCACCACTGGATTGCCGGGCTCAAGCCCGGCCTACAGGAAGACGAAACGATGAAATTCACCCTCTCCTGGCTGAAAAAGCACCTCGACACCACGGCGACCGTGGACGAGATCACCTATGCCCTGACCGATCTGGGTCTCGAGGTCGAAGGCGTCGAAAACCCGGCGGACAAGCTCAAGACCTTTACGCTGGCCAAGGTGAAACACGCCGAACAGCACCCCGATGCCGATCGCCTTCGCGTCTGCACGGTCGAGACGAACGAGGGCGACAAGCAGATCGTCTGCGGCGCCCCGAACGCCCGCGCGGGGATCACGGTCGTTCTGGCGAAACCGGGTGACTATGTCCCCGGCATCGACGTCACGCTCAGCGTCGGCAACATCCGCGGTGTCGAAAGCCACGGCATGATGGCCTCGGAACGCGAACTGGAACTGTCGGACGAACATGACGGCATCATTGAACTGCCCTCGGGCGAGGTGGGTCAGAAATTCATCGACTGGCTGGCCGAAAACGATCCGTCCAAGGTGGACCCGGTGATCGAGATCGCCATCACCCCCAACCGCCCTGACGCGCTGGGTGTGCAGGGCATCGCCCGCGATCTGGCGGCGCGCGGTCTAGGCACGCTCAAGCCCCGCCCCTTCGAACCAGTGCCTGCGTCCTTCGCGGATGACACCAAGGTGGTGATCGACGAAGATACGCTGGACGGCTGCCCGCTTTTCTGTGGTCGCATCATTCGCGGCGTCACCAACGGCCCCAGCCCGCAATGGCTGCAAGACGCCCTGCGCGCCATTGGCCTGCGCCCGATCAACTTTCTTGTCGATGTGACCAACTTCTTCACCTACGACCGCAACCGCCCCTTGCACGTCTTCGACATGGCCAAGGTGACAGGCGACCTGCGCGTGCACCGCGCAACGGGTGGTGAGGAGTTGCTGGCGCTCGACGGCAAGACCTATGCGCTCCAGCCCGGTCAAATGGTGATCTCCGACGCCAAGGGCCCGGAAAGCATCGCCGGTATCATGGGTGGCGAAGAAACCGGCTGCACCGACGAGACCACCGATGTCTTTGTCGAAAGCGCCTATTGGGACCCGATCCAGATTGCCTATACGGGCCGCGCGCTCAAGATCAACTCCGACGCGCGTTACCGGTTCGAGCGTGGCGTCGATCCGGCCTTCACACCCGAAGGGCTGGACCTCGCTGTGCGCATGATCGTCGATCACGCAGGCGGCGAAGCGTCCGAAATGATCATCGCGGGTGCGGTTCCCGACACCTCCCGCGCCTACAAGCTTGAACCTGCACGGGTGATCTCGCTCGTTGGCATGGAAATCCCCGAGGCCGAACAGCGCCAGACGCTGACCGCCCTTGGTTTCCGGCTCGAAGGCAACATGGCACACGTTCCGTCCTGGCGCCCGGACGTCATGGGCGAGGCCGATCTGGTGGAAGAGGTCGCGCGCATCGCGTCCCTGACCAAGCTGCAAGGCAAGCCGATGCGCCGCATGGATCCCGGTGTGCCCAAGCCGATCCTGTCGCCGATGCAGCGCCGCGAACGCGCGGCACGCCGGACAGCGGCAGCGCTCGGCTACAACGAATGCGTGACCTACAGCTTCATCGACAAAGCGGCTGCAGAGCTGTTCGGCGGCGGTGATGACGCAACCATGCTCGCCAATCCAATCAGCACGGACATGAGCCACATGCGCCCTGCCCTGCTGCCCGGTCTGCTGCAGGCCGCCGCCCGCAATCAGGCGCGCGGGTTCATGGACCTTGCGCTGTTCGAACTGGGCCACGCCTTCCACGGCGGCGAGCCCGAGGAACAGCACCTGATGCTCGCCGGTCTGCTGATCGGGCGTACCGGCCCCAAGGATGTGCATGGCACATCCCGCGCGGTCGATGTGTTCGACGTCAAGGCCGATGCCGAGGCGATCCTTGCCGCGATGGGTGCACCTGCCAAGACGCAGATCCTGCGCGGCGCGAGCGAGTGGTGGCATCCGGGCCGTCACGGCATGATCTGCCTCGGCCCGAAAAAAGTGCTGGGCGTGTTCGGTGAATTGCATCCCAAGGTGCTCAAGGCGATGGATGTCAAAGGCCCGGCCGTCGGCTTTACCCTCTGGCCGCAGGAAATCCCTCTGCCGCGCAAAACCGGCGCAACCCGCCCCGCCTTGGTGCTGAACGACCTGCAACCGGTCGAACGGGACTTCGCCTTTGTCGTTGATGCCCAAGTGGCCGCTCTGGACCTGATGAACGCCGCTGCCGGGGCCGACAAGGCGCTGATTTCCGACGTAAGGCTCTTCGACGAATTCATCGGCGGCAGCCTTGGCGAGGGCAAGAAATCCCTGGCCATCACGGTTCGGCTTCAGCCCACCGACACCACGCTCAAGGACGCGGATATCGAGGCGGTCGGCAAGAAGATCATCGAGAAGGTCGAGAAAGCCACCGGCGGCGTCCTGCGCGGGTAGATCAACAAGGGGCAGTGTATGTATCAATCTGCAAAATTCTGGGACAAGATCGCAGACAAATACGCCGCCGCCCCCATCCGAAACGAAGACGCGTACAGGGCAACACTGGACCACGTGCGCGCGGTCGTGAATGCGTCGGATACGGTGCTCGAACTCGGCTGTGGCACCGGGACCACTGCCATCGCCCTTGCGCCCGATGTCAGCCTGATCATCGCAACCGACGTGTCCGAGGCGATGCTGGCCAAGGGTCGGGACAAGGCGCGTGATCAGAACATCGGCAATATCGACTTTGTTCAGGCGGACGCGGCAGATGCACCCGAAGGCCCGTTCGACGCGGTGCTGGCCTTCAACCTTCTCCACCTGATCGAGGATATGGACAGCGCTCTGGCCGAGATCGCCAAGCGCACCAAACCGGGCGGTGTGTTCGTCTCCAAGACCTTCTGCATGCCGGACCGGCGCAACGTGATCTGGTGGTTCATCCAGATCGGACTGCCGGTGATGCAGGTCATCGGCAAGGCACCCTATTTCGCCAAGCTGTCGACCGCTGATCTTGACGCAGCGATCACCCGCGCTGGGTTCACCATAGTCGAGACGCAGATGGCTCCGGGCAAGGACCCGCGCCGCACGGTGTTTGCCCGACGAGCCGATTGATTGGCCTTTGCGCCGATCTGCGCTACCCCTTTGGTCAAACAGAAGGAGAGACACATGGGATTGCGCGTTTACCTGTCCGGAGAGATTCACACCGATTGGCGTGACCAGATCATCGACGCCTGCGACGGGCTGGATGTCAGCTTTGACGGCCCCGTCACCGACCATGCGGCCAGCGATGATTGCGGTGTGGCGATCCTTGGCGCGGAAGACAACAAGTACTGGCACGACCATAAAGGCGCGATGGTCAACGCGATCCGCACCCGAAAGGGCATCGAAGAGGCGGATGTCGTGGTTGTCCGCTTCGGTGAGAAGTACAAGCAGTGGAACGCCGCCTTTGACGCAGGGTTTGCCGCTGCCTTGAACAAGTCGCTGATCATCCTGCAACAGCCCGACCACGATCACGCCCTCAAAGAGGTCGATGCAGCGGCCCTCGCCATGACCCGCACCCCGCAAGAGGTGGCGCAGATCCTGCGCTACGTCCTGACTGGTAAATTGCCCGGATAAAGGATCGGGTAAGCTTGCAGTATTTTTGCGGCAAGCGGTTGCATTTTCCCCGTGGATTGTCACCGGGCGCGTGACAATGAGCGTGGCAATGGTATCAAAACCACGGCCACGGATTTTTGTCCGGCCTCAAGCCAACACGAGGGAAATCAAGTAATGATTCAAGAATTCAAGGACTTCATCGCCAAGGGCAATGTCATGGACATGGCTGTTGGCATCATCGTCGGAGCCGCATTCACGGCAATCGTGACCTCATTGGTCGGTGACCTGATCAATCCGATCATCGCCTTGTTCACCGGCGGGATTGATTTCTCCGGCTGGTTCTACACGCTGGATGGCAGCACGCATGCGTCATTGGCCGCCGCGCAGGAGGCGGGCGCAGCCGTCTTTGCGATCGGGAATTTCATCATGGCCGTGATCAACTTCCTGATCATCGCCTTCGTGGTGTTCATGCTTGTCAAAATGGTCAACCGGATCAAGGCATCTGCCGAAAAGCCCGAGGAAGTTGCTCCGGAAGTCGCAACCGGCCCGAGCGAGCTGGATGTCCTGCTGGAAATTCGCGACGCGCTCAAGAAGGGCTGACGCCGTCGCGCCACAGCTTTGCTGATTAACGCGAAATGAGCCCTGCGCCGAGACATTCGGCGCAGGGCTTTTTCATCAGTTGGACGGCGTCATCTTGTGAATGGCGCCCTCATCGGTGGCCGTGTAAAGGCTGCCATCCGGCCCCAACACCACCGAGCGGAACCGGCCCGGCTCCATCGGCAGGGTCATCTCGGTGACATCTTCGACCGTCAGGTCTTCGGTCAGCTCGATCACGTCAATGCGCTGGCCCAGCGGTGTGCCGCCAAAGCCGATCCCCATGATGCCGACGACCATGGCACCATTCCAGTCGCCCCACTGCTCGCCCTCAAGGAACGCTGCCGAGGAGGTGCCCTGTGACCAGCCGTTGTTGTCCCAGATCGGGGGCATTGCGTCGGGATAGGTTTCGAGGTCCGTCATCGGCATGAAGGACGCCCGCTCGTAGCGGTCCATCCCATCCATCTGGTTCGGGCTGTAGCCACAGTAGTTGTCCGGACAGTCACCCCGACCCGCAATGTTCGGGCGCGGGTCCCAACCGGCATTGCCGCCGTTGCGCAGGACAGTGATCTCGTCCGAATGCCAGGGTCCATGCTCTGCCGTGATCGCGGTGCCGGTTGCCGGATGGAACGCGATGCCCTGAACGTTGCGGTGACCATAGGTGAAGGTCCGCGTGTCAAACCCTTCGGGCGGCGTATTCTCGGCAGCGGCATTGCCGTCGCGGTCGATGCGCAGCACCTTGCTGCCCATCATCGTCGGGCTTTGCGGCACTTCCCCGTTATGCGTGTCGCCTGTGGTCAGGTAGATATAGCCATCCGGCCCGAACCGGACCCGCCCGCCATTATGCGCGCCAGAGCCACCGAAGGGATGATCGCTCGGATTCATCTTGTAAGGCACGTCGGCCACGATATCGGTGCGGTCAGACACATTGGTGAAATCCTCGTTCACCACCAGACGCATCAGCCGGTTCGTGTGCGGTGTCGCCATGTTGGATGTCGAATAGACATAGATCTGGCGGTTGTTGGCGAAATCCGGATCCACGGCCACGCCCATCATCCCGGCCTGTCCGTCACAGAACAGGTCCTCTGCCGAGCTGGCGTAGCCTTCGGCGCCGGACATGCCCAGCAGCGCGTTCACGTCGCCGGATGGCATCATGACCGACAGGCCATCGCATTTTTCGGTGAAGAACATCGTTCCGTCACCAAGGAACGACATGTCCCACGGCTCGTCCAGATCATCGAGAACGACGGTATGCTGTAGGCTGGTCGTGTTCATGGCCTGCGCCGGAGCCGAAGAAGCGGCAACGAAAGCACCCGTCACAAATGGCAGAACGGCAAAGATCGCCGTGGAACGAGATAGATAACCCATAATATCCTCCCTGATTTATGGTAGGTCCAACTTCCTCCGATAACGCAGCGAATTGACGCTGCGTCAGCTGGACAGACTCAACCATAGGTTCCTTAGCCACGTAATCAATATTCAAGATGCATCTTTAGACTTTGGTCGCCCCCGGCCTTCGACGGGCGATCATCGACGCATCAAACTCGTCAGACCACCACCTCAAGACGATCTTGATCGCCGACGCCAAACACCCGTTTGTAACGGTCGATCTGATCCTGCGGACCCATCGCCTTGTTGGGGTTGTCGGACAGCTTGACCGTCGGATGGCCATCGGCCTCCACCGCCTTGCACACAAGGCTGAACGGGGCCAGCCGATCATCCGGGGTCAGCCCCCGGAAATCATTGGTCAGTAAAGTCCCCCAACCGAACGAGATCCGAACACGCCCCTTAAACTGCTGCTGCAATTCGAGGATCTTGTCCACATCGAGCCCGTCCGAAAAGATCACCAGCTTCTTGGTCGGGTCTTCGCCCCGTTCCTTCCACCACCTGATCGCCGTCTCCGCCCCGGCCGCCGGATCGCCCGAATCGATCCGCATGCCTGTCCAGCCTGCCAACCAATCCGGCGCGTTCTTCAGGAACCCCTCGGTGCCATAGGTGTCGGGCAGGATCATCCTCAGGTTGCCCTCGTGCTCTTCGTGCCAGTCGGCCAGAACGTCATATGGCGCTTTGGCCAGTGACGCGTCATCCTTCGCCAGCGCGGCATAGACCATCGGCAACTCATGCGCGTTGGTGCCGATCGCCTCGAGGTCGCGGTTCTTGGCGATCAGACAGTTCGAGGTGCCGACGAAACTGTTGCCCAGCCCTTCGTACATTGCCTGCACGCACCAGTCCTGCCAGAGGAACGAATGCCTCCGCCGTGTGCCGAAATCGGCAATGCGCAACTCCGGCACCTCGCGGAGCTTTTCGATCTTTTCCCACAGCTTGGTCATCGCGCGCGCATAAAGGACCTGCAATTCGAACCGCCCCATGTCGTTCAACACCGCGCGCCCGCGCAACTCCATCAACACGGCCAGCGCCGGAATCTCCCACAGCATCACCTCGGGCCACGCGCCCTCGAAGGTCAGTTCGTACTGATCGCCGACACGTTCCAGATGATAGGGCGGCAGGCGCAACTGCTCGAACCACTCCATGAAGTCGGGGCGGAACATCTGGCGCTTGCCGTAAAACGTGTTCCCGCGCAGCCAGGTGCTTTCGTTGCGCCGCAGCGACAGGGACCTGATATGATCCAACTGCTCGCGCAACTCGCCCTCGTCGATCAGCTTTGCCAGAGGAACGTGGGACGACCGGTTGATGAGACTGAATGTCACCTGCGTGTCGCGCTTGTTGCGGAACACCGATTGGCACATCAAGAGCTTGTAGAAATCCGTGTCGATGAGCGACCGCACGATGGGGTCGATCTTCCATTTGTGGTTCCAGACACGGGTGGCGATATCAACCATTGTGGTCTCCCAAGGCGCAGGCGTGTCGCTTAGACCAACCCGGTTTGGACTTGTCCAGTGTCAGTGGTTCTTGGACCAATTGGCGAGCTCTTCATCGCGAATACGCTCGCAGGTCGCGGCATCCACACCAAGAAGCCCCACAATTTCCCCCAAGAGCAGGTCTTCCTTGGCGTGGCGATTGCCATCGGCATAGACCACGTCCCAAAGAGCGGCCACCGCCGCCTCGCGTTTCTCCTGGCTGATGTTCTCTGTCAGGATCGCGGCCAGATCGGCTGTGCGCGGCAGTTCATGTTCCAGCTTTTCGCATTGCGCACGCATCTTTGCTGCCTCCAGCGGTTTGAGGCCGTACATCTTGGCCAGAACGCGGTCGATCTCCTCGACCTCCTGAAAAAGGTAGGCCTTGTCCGCCATGGCCGTGCGCACCATCAGCGCCCCCAGCGCGTATTTCGCATCCGCAGGCGGGAGCGGCGTCGTCGGCACGGTCGTGTCGAACAGGGCTAGGATACGGTCGAACATGGCATGCATTCTGGGAGGCCTTCAGACAAGGTGTATACTGCAACCTACGCAACTCGGGCGCGCACTCAAAGGGGGAAAGATACGTCTTTCAGGTCCGTGACAGATCCCGCTTGCTGCGCTTGAGTTCGGCATCCAGTTCGGTTGGCTTGTGACGCGACGCCGCCAGAGCCTCGTCCAGGGACACGCCCTCGACCGCCGCGGCGGCAACGCGCGACAGAGCATAGGTCGACACGCGCTTGGTGCCTTTCAACACCGCACGGCTCAGCCCGATGGCCGCAAGGTAGGTGTGATAGGGGCCAAGCGTCCCCGGCCCCGGCGCCGCCTGCCCTTCGGACACCGATTTGCACGCCTCCACATCGGTCGACACATAGGCCCGGCAGATCATCGGACGCGCCTCATAGGCACGGCAACAGCGCGTTTCGGGATCAAGCGACGGACAGGCCTTGGGATGCCACGCGCGACCGTCCGGCTGTCCGGCCAATGGGGCAAGCGCGGTGTGCAAGGCGGTGGCCTCGGTCTCGGTGATCGTGCCACCATCCGCGCCGGACAGGATACAGCAAAAGGCACAACCATCGGAACAGGCTAGGCCCTTGGGTTCAGGTCCCGACAGCGCCACACGACCGATCCCCGTCGCAGCGGTGCCATCGGCCAGGTCACTGTTTGCATGCGCCGCGTCGGATTGTGCACCCAGATAGGCCAACAAGCCCCGCTTGGCGCGATCGCTCACCTCGGGCGTGCTGACCGCACGGGCCTTGTGCAAACGGTCTGCCAGCGACGGAACCCTGCTCATGCGAGGGTCACACCGGCCTGCGCCATGTCCTGCTTGGCGGTGTCGAGAGATCCGTTCAGATCAATCGCCCGGCACAGGTCAAGCTGCACGGTCACGTCAAAACCGAGCTTCGCCGCATCGATGGCGGAATAGGCGACACAAAAGTCCGTTGCGAGGCCCACCAGAGTCAGCGCCGAAATCCCTCGCGTGCGCAGGTAGCCGTCGAGCCCGGTCGGTGTCTTGTGATCATTCTCGAAGAACGCGGAATAGCTGTCGATGTCGCGGCGAAACCCCTTGCGGATCACCATCTCGGCACGATTCGTGTCGAGCTCCGGGTGAAACGCAGCGCCGTCCGACCCGATCACGCAATGGTCCGGCCACAGAACCTGCGAACCGTACGGCATCTCGATCATTCCGTACGGATCCTGTCCCGCATGCTGCGAAGCAAAGCTCGAATGTCCCGCCGGGTGCCAGTCCTGCGTCAGAACCACCGCTTTGGCGTCGGCCATCAACGCATTGATCCCCGGCACGATCACGTCACCTTCGGGCACGGCCAGCGCGCCTCCGGGACAGAAATCGTTTTGCACGTCGATGACGATCAGCGCGGACATGGGCCAGCCTCCTGTTGGATGTCTCTTGGGTAGGAACACTGGGCAAGGCGGTCAAGGGTTGCGGCATTCAGAAACCTTGCGCACGCCGCCGCGCGGGCGTAATTCCGCGCCCATGTTTACGGTTTGCGCACTCTATCACTTTACCCGCTTCGAAGATCCCGCAGCCCTGCGGGAGCCATTGCTTGCAGTGTGTCGCGACAACGCGATCACCGGAACGCTGCTTTTGGCGCGAGAAGGCATCAATGGCACGGTGGCTGGCCCGGAGAACGGCATTAACGCTTTGTTAATCCATCTGCGCGCCCTGCCCGGCTGCGCCGATCTGGAGTGGAAACTGTCGACCGCGCAGGACCGCCCCTTTGCCCGCATGAAGGTGCGGTTGAAGAAAGAGATCGTCACCATGGGTGTGCCCGATGTCGATCCACGCGCAAAAGTGGGGCATTACGTGCAACCTGCGGACTGGAACGCATTGATCCAAAGCCCGGACGTGGCGGTGATCGACACCCGCAACGATTACGAGGTCGCCATTGGCACCTTTCAAGGCGCGGTCGATCCGAAGACCGACAGCTTCCGCGACTTTCCCGAGTGGTGGGAACAGAACAAGGAGCGCTTTCACAACAAGCGCATCGCGATGTTCTGCACGGGGGGCATTCGCTGCGAAAAATCCACCAACTACCTGATCAGTCAGGGAGTTGATGAGGTGTATCACCTCAAGGGTGGCATCCTCAAATACCTCGAAGAGGTGCCGCAGGAGCAAAGCACGTGGCAGGGCGAGTGCTTTGTGTTTGACGGCCGCGTGTCTGTCGGACACGGGCTCAGGGAAGGGCCACATCTGTTGTGCCATGCCTGCCGCCGTCCGATCCTGCCCGAGGATCGTGACCGGGCCACGTATGAACACGGCGTGTCCTGCCACCTCTGTGTTGACGAGACGTCTGACGAGGACAAGACGCGGTTTCGCGAACGGCAAAAACAGATTCGTTTGGCAGAAGCGCGGGGAGAACGGCATCTGCATGCGGATGTGGTTGACGAAGGGTAAATAGGGCCGAAGCGGACCAATTGTTTCGCGCGCGAAACAATTTCCCAGCCGTCTTCACCTTTTTTCAATACGCCGGGGCTTAAGATTCTTCGTACGAAGAATCTTAGCGCTGCAGCAGGACACGGGTCTCTGACCATCCCTCGACCGAACATTTCGCCCGAATGTAAAGCGGTCCACCCGGCACGTCGCCTACGGTCAGGCTGCGGGTAAAGGGCTGTTCCTCAACATGCGGATGCAACAGCTCACGTGTGCCGATGATGGTGCCGTCCTCTGCCTCGATCCGCCAGCCATCGGCATGGTGGTCCCAGCCCGTATCCGCATGCGCAAGAGTGACCGACACGCGCGATCCGACAATCTCGGCCCCGACGATGTCAGGCGGGTCCGCCCAAAGGGGCGTTGCGAAACAGGACACACAGGTCAGAAGTCGGTTCAACATGACGTAACCCTATCAGACCGGCAGCGCCTCCGAAGTCACGTTTTCGCGTCTGGCGCCCCGTGCAGCAGAACATGCCGCGATTGGGATGCAAATTCCCGACGCAGGATCACCAGCAAGGTCACCAACGTGGTCAGAATGAGCGGCCCCGCCCCCAACAACCAGGCCGAGGACGCGATGCCGAAATACACCGATCTCAGCCCGCGATTGTAACCGCGCGCAGCGGTGATGTTGATCTCGCCCGCCTGCAACGCAATGGGCAGCGCCTTGGGGTCTTCGGGATCGTTCGGCACTGCGGCCATGATGACCGAACAATAGCCGAACAATCTGTGCGACCAGACGAATTTCAAAAACGCGTTCGCTGCGAACAGCAAGAGAACCAGAAGCTTGACCTCGAGCAGGAAGATCGGGTCGCTTTCCAAGGTCAGGTCCTGCGCCACGCCGCGCAGCCGCTCGGCATTGCCCAGAAGCGCGAAACCACCGCCGATTGCGATCATGCTGGCCGAAGCAAAGAAGGCCGTGCCCTGTCGCAAGCTCGAGATAATCTGGCTGTCGAAGATGCGCGGATCGCGCCGCACGAATTGCCGCATCCAGTCGCGGCGAAACTCGGCCATGATCTGTGATGTGGAGGGCCGCGATTTCGGGGCGTTTTCGATGATCAGAGAACTGCCAACCCAACTGAGGATCAGCAGCCCGAGACCCACCGCGTCGAGGAGTGTGAACAGGTAGAGGCGGTCGAACCAATCCATCGGTCAGAACGGTTTGACGACGACAACCCACAAGATCGCGATGACGCCAAAAACGCTTATTTCGTTGAAGATGCGCAGGTAGCGATCGGATTCGGTGAACACCCCGCGTTTCGCACGCAACACCAGCCGCCCGGTCCAGGCGTAATGCAGCGTCAGCAGCACCACGAGAGACAGCTTGACCCAGACCCATGTCGGGAACTGCCAGAGCGCCCCGAGCCAGATGCCCGTTATCAAGGCAATCACACCCAACCCTGCGGAAAACCGGTAGAGTCTAATCGTCAGATCGCCCAAAGGGCCGAATTCGCCGATGCGGTCATGTTCGCGCTTCCAGTAGATGAGCGCGCGCGGCACCGCGAAAATCGAGGTCATCCACCCCATGACGCATAACAGATGAATGATCTTGACCCAGTCCATAAACGCTTGGTGACCGGGCTTTCGAGCAAAGGCAAGAGGCACAGATGCCGCGTGCGGCGAAATTTCTCTGGCTTATTTTGCAAGATTGGTTATATCTTCTTACCAATTTGGAGGAAACGCTATGCAGATGCCCCAGCCCAGTGCCAGCGTGCTGTCACGCAAGGCCCAGATCGTCGCCCGCCTGCGCGAGGTGATCCCGCAGGATGCGGTGATCTCGGACGAGATGGAAACCCGCGCGTATGAATGTGACGCGCTGACCGCCTACAAGTGCGCGCCGCTTGCGGTGGTCCTGCCCTCGTCCACGGAAGAGGTGGCAGCGGTGCTCAAGGCCTGTCACCAGATGGGCGTTCCTGTCGTGCCGCGCGGGTCCGGCACATCGCTTGCCGGCGGAGCATTGCCCACAGCCGATTGCGTGTTGCTGGGTGTGGCGCGGATGAATGACGTGATCGAGACTAATTACGACAACCGCTTCATCCGCGTGCAGACCGGGCGCACCAATCTGAGCGTGACAGGCGCTGTCGAAGAAGACGGGTTCTTCTATGCCCCCGACCCCTCCAGCCAGCTGGCCTGTGCCATCGCGGGCAACATCGCGATGAATTCGGGCGGCGCACATTGCCTGAAATACGGCGTGACCACCAACAACCTGCTTGGCGTTACCATGGTGCAGATGGACGGCACGGTGATGGAGATCGGCGGCGCGCATCTGGATGCAGGCGGTTATGACCTGCTGGGTCTGATCTGCGGATCGGAAGGCCAGTTGGGCGTTGTCACCGAGGCCACCCTGCGCATCCTGCCGAAACCCGAAGGCGCGCGTCCTGTTCTGATGGGCTTCGATTCGAACGAGGTGGCCGGTGCCTGTGTCGCCGACATCATCAAGGCGGGCGTGTTGCCCGTGGCCATCGAATTCATGGACCGCCCCTGTATCGAGGCGACCGAGGCTTTTGCCAAGGCAGGCTATCCGATGTGCGAGGCGCTGCTGATCGTCGAGGTCGAAGGCAGCCCGGCCGAGATCGACGAACAACTTGCGCTGATCCTTGAGATCGCACGCCGGCACAATCCGGTGGAACTGCGCGAGGCCAAGGACGCGGATGAGGCCGGGCGCATCTGGCTGGGCCGCAAATCGGCCTTTGGCGCGATGGGGCAGATCAACGATTACATGTGTCTTGATGGGACGATCCCGGTGTCCGAACTGCCTTATGTGCTGCGGCGCATCGGCGAGATGTCCAAGGAATACGGGCTGGACGTGGCCAACGTGTTCCATGCCGGTGACGGCAACATGCATCCGCTGATCCTGTTCGATGCGAACAAGGAGGGTGACCTTGAGCTGTGCGAGGCGCTTGGCGCGGATATCCTGAGGCTTTGTGTCGAGGTGGGCGGATGCCTGACCGGCGAACATGGTGTCGGCATCGAGAAGCGTGACCTCATGGTAGACCAGTTCGCTCCTGCCGATCTGGAGGCGCAGATGGCGGTGAAGGACGTTTTCGATCCGGCATGGCTGTTGAACCCGGCCAAGGTGTTTCCGCTGGCCGCGTCCGAGAGCCGTCGCAGCGTGGCGCTTGCGGCGGAGTGAATATTGGGGGGCCAGCCCCCCAAACCCCCCGAGATATTTTTGAACCAGAGAAGATCATGAGACCTGAAACAGAGGCCGAGCTGGCCGAGATGATCGCTGCGGCAAACGGGGCGATTCGAGTGCGCGGCGGGGGAACACGGGGCGTTGACCTCAAGGGCGACGTGCTTGAAACTGGCGGGCTGTCGGGGATCACGCTCTACGAGCCGGGATCACTGACGCTGGTGGCGCAGGCGGGCACACCCTTGGCCGAGATCGAGTCCGCGCTGGACGCCGAAAGCCAGCGACTTGCGTTCGAGCCGATGGATCATCGCGGGCTGATGGACACTTCTGGTGCGCCAACGATTGGCGGCGTGGTTGCGGCCAATGTCAGCGGGCCGCGCCGGGTCGCGGTGGGGGCCTGTCGCGATTTCATGCTGGGTGTGCGGTACGTCGATGGCACCGCGACCGTGGTCAAGAACGGCGGGCGCGTGATGAAGAACGTCACGGGCTATGATCTGGTGAAACTGATGAGCGGCTCTTGGGGAACCTTGGGTGTGCTGAGCGAGGTCAGCCTGAAGGTGCTGCCGAAACCGGAAACCTCGGCTTGCATCCTGATCACCGGCTTGAGCGATGCGGAGGCTGTGCGTGCCATGGCCAAGGCGCTTGGATCACCGTTCGAGGTGTCAGGTGCAGCGCATCTGCCCGAAGGTCCCGAGGGACAGGCGGTCACGATGCTGCGGGTCGAGGGCTTTGCCGGGTCCGTCGCCTATCGCGCCGATCAGCTTGCGGGACTGTTCGGCGATCTGGATGTCCGGGTCGAGGATGATCCGGCGGCCGTTGCCGAGAGTTGGATCGCGGTGCGCGATGTTGGGAGCTTTCATGGTACCAATGGAGATGTCTGGCGCATCTCCTGTACGCCTTCGGAGGCTGCCGATCTTGGGGCCAAGGTGAACGCCGATGCTCTGGTTTACGATTGGGGTGGCGGGCTGATCTGGGCGCGTGTGCCAAAGGGCACGGACCTGCGGGCGCGGCTGGGAAAATTCGACGGCCATGCCACGCTTGTTCGTGGAACAGGTCAGCCGAAGTTCCAGCCGGAACCACCGGAAGTGGCCGCGTTGTCGCGCGGGTTGCGGCAGAAATTCGATCCGAAAGGCATCCTGAACGCCGGGTTGATGGGGTAGGACATGCAGACGACATTCACCGAAGACCAGCTGCGCGATCCCGAGATCAAGCGCTCGAACGAGATCCTGCGGTCCTGCGTGCATTGCGGGTTCTGTACCGCGACCTGCCCGACCTACCAGGTGCTGGGCGACGAGTTGGACAGCCCTCGGGGGCGGATTTACCTCATCAAGGACATGCTGGAGAACGAGCGGGTGCCGGACGCAAAGACGGTTACCCATATCGACAGGTGTCTGTCGTGTCTGGCCTGTATGACGACCTGCCCCTCGGGCGTGCATTACATGCACTTGGTCGATCACGCGCGGGCCTATATCGAGAAGAACTATGACCGCCCCTGGCATGAAAAGGCGCTGCGCTGGACCTTGGCGCGCATCCTGCCCTATCCGACGCGGTTCCGCGTGGCGCTGCTTTTGGCCAAGATCGGCAAGCCGTTTGCACCGCTGATCCCGGATGCTCGTCTGCAGGCGATGCTGGAGATGGCCCCTAAGCGCATCCCGCCCGTATCGCGCAACGACGATCCGCAAAGCTTTGCACCCGTTCAGCCACGCAAGAAGCGGGTGGCACTGATGACCGGCTGTGCGCAGAAGGCGCTGAACACCGATATCAACGACGCCACAATCCGGTTGCTGACGCGGCTGGGCTGCGAAGTCGTGGTGGCGAAGGGCGCAGGCTGTTGTGGGGCGCTGACGCATCACATGGGCAAGGTCGACGAAAGCCACGGATCGGCGGCGGCCAATATCAGGGCATGGGCGCGCGAGATGGATGGCGAAGGCCTCGATGCCATCGTCATCAACACCAGCGGCTGCGGGACCACGGTCAAGGATTACGGACACATGTTCCGCAACGACGCGCTGGCGACCGATGCGGCGCGGGTGTCTGCGATTGCCAAAGATGTCAGCGAAGTGCTGGTGGAGCTGATCGACGAGGCCAGTGTCGCGGATGCACGTCAGTATCATGGCGGGATGAAAGTGGCCTATCACGCGGCCTGCAGCCTTCAGCACGGACAGCAGATCAAGACGCACCCCAAGACGCTGCTCAAGGCGGCGGGGTTCGAGGTCGTTGAACCGAAGGACAGTCATCTGTGCTGTGGATCAGCGGGCACCTACAATCTGATGCAGCCCGAGATCTCAAAGCAGTTGAAGGCGCGCAAGGTGCAGACGCTGGAGGCCAAACAGCCCGATATCATCGCGGCGGGCAATATCGGCTGCATGATGCAGATCGGGTCGGGGACGCAGATCCCCATCGTGCACACGGTGGAGCTTTTGGATTGGGCGACGGGCGGGCCTAAACCAGCCGCCTTGCAAGAGACATAAAGCTGGCGGTCAGTCATAGTTTTGACGAAATTGGCGCATATTCGGATAGCCCAAACGGAGGTGACCTGTGCGCCATATGCTCTGGGGGGCATTGATTTCGTTGCTGCCGGCCGTGGCTGGTGCGCAAAGCACCGGGCTGTTCTCGATGGAGAGCCGCCAGGATGGCCGCGCTTGGGAAGCGGTCGGGCGGCTTGAACTGGCCGCAACGGCTTTCTGCACAGGCTCGCTGATCACTCCTGATCTTGTTCTGACGGCGGCGCATTGCCTCTACAACGACGACGGCGCTTTGCTGGCTCCGGAGGATATCCAGTTCCTTGCCGGTTGGCGCAACGGGAGGGCTGCGGCCTATCGCCGGGTGCGCCGGGCCGTGGCGCATCCCGATTACGATTTCACTGCAGAGCCAAACCCCGACCGCGTGTTTAACGACATCGCCCTGATCGAATTGCAGCACCCGATCCGAAACACGACGATCATTCCCTTCGTGACCGGCGCGCGCCCGAGCGTCGGTGAAAGTGTCGGCGTCGTGTCCTATGCGCATAACCGGTCCGAAGCGCCGTCGATGCAGGACACCTGTCAGGTCATGTCGGCGCAGAAAACCGTTCTCGTGATGTCCTGTTCCGTCGATTTCGGCAGCTCCGGATCGCCGGTCTTTGCCTTTGGTTCCGAGGGAACGCGGATCGTGTCAGTCGTGTCCTCCAAGGCCAAAAGCGGCGATCAACCTGTCTCGCTCGGAGCACCGCTGGAAACGCAGATCGACATGATCCTTGGCATGATGGAGCGTGGTGCGGGATTTCCCGAAGGATCGGTGTTCCGGCCGCAGCGCGCCGATCAGGAGATCCGCAAGGATACCGGGGCGAAATTCGTGCGCCCGCAGGACGCGCCAAGCGGCCTCTTGAAACCCTGATCCGGTCTTCCCAAATCTTGATCGTCGGGATGCCCAAACGGGGCCCGACACCAAGCACCGAGCCTGTCCATGACGGAAGGCTTTTACATCTGGTATCGCTCAATGGAGGATGACCTATGCGAGGATATGATTTCGCACCGCTTTACCGCGCAACTGTCGGCTTTGATCAAATCGCCGATCTGATGGACCGGGTGATGACCAACGAGGTCAGTCAACCCACCTACCCGCCCTGCAATATCGAAAAGACCGCCGATGATGCCTATCGCATCTCTATTGCCGTCGCCGGTTTTTCGGATGACGACCTGAACGTCGAAGTCAAGGAGGGCGCGCTGCATGTCTCTGCCCGCAGGGGCGACGACGACGAAGGCCGCACCTTCCTGCATCGCGGGATCGCGACGCGCGCGTTCCAGCGCCGCTTTCACCTCGCCGACCACGTGCGTGTTGTCGGGGCCAGCCACGAGAACGGCATGCTGCATATCGACCTGCAACGCGAGATCCCCGAAGCGCTGAAACCGCGCCGGATCGAGATCGCGAAGTCCGACGCAACCGAGAAAGACGTTCTTGACGCGAAGGCCGTGAACTAAACACGGGTCCAGTCAAGACGACAAAAGGCGCGGGTCATCCCGCGCCTTATTTGTTTTCGTCGCAATCCAGACAAATGCCCCCGCCCGCGTTGGCCAGCAGGGGCTTTCGTTTTTGGATCAGAGCGCGCCCTCGATCGAGAACAGCATCGTTTCGCCGGAGTGGTCATCGACGCCGTCATTGTCGGTGGACACCCACATCGTGCCGTCTTCGGTGATGGCAAGGCCTTCGACCTTGTCCAGCACGTAGCCGCCTGTCGATGTCAAGTAGGGCAGCAGGTCGACGACCTCTTCCTTGGCTACGACCGGAAGGTCGCCACCCAAGGCTGCGGGCACCATTTCGGACAGCGCGACACGGTAGACCTTTTTGGTCACGGCGTCATCGCCCAGCTGGTTGTCCCGCTCGATGATGTAGACGTGATCGCCGTGTGCTGTGATTTCCGACAGGCCGACCCAACCGGTTGCCGGTTCGGCTTTTTCGTAGTGAACCGCGCCCCACTCTTCGGTCTCGAGGTTGTAGGCCAGCAGTTTGACATGGTTGGCGGGATCGTCGTCGAATTCGCGCTGGATCGCGACCCAGAGTGTGTCGCCAACCTTGGCAATACCTTCGGCGGCCCAGCGGCGCTCGACCGCCATGACCTCTTTCGGGAACGGGATGATCTTGGCGATCTCGCCGTCAGCTTCGACGTGGTAGATCGCGTGCAGAATGCCGCGGTCCAGACGGCCTTCGGAGACAACGTAAAAGTTGCCTTCGCCGTCCAGCGTGATGCCTTCCATGTCCATGAGCTGTGCCGGAAGGCCCTTGCGGGTCACCGGGATCGCCTTGACGATCTGTGCCGGAGTCTGGCTCGGATCGATGTGGAAGATGGTCGGCTGGTAACCATAGAAGCTGTCATTGACGGCCCAGAGCGTGCCGTCAGTGTCGGCCACCATGCCGGAATTTGCACCCCAGCCGGTCAGGTCTTCCATACCGGCGGACGTGATGTGCGGATAGACAGCGGGCGCATCCTGGTATTCGTAGATCATGACATGCGCGCGGGCCGCACCGTCTTCGATCCCGTCGAATTCATTTGCGGTCGCCAGCAGGTTGCGTCCGGGGATGGCAACGGCGCCCTCAGGCGAAATGCCCGACGGCAGCAGCTGCTTGAGAACCGGGTTTGCCGGGTCGGTCATGTCGTACACACCGATGACCGATGCGCGCTCTGCCAGCAGGAACACATAGGGCGTGTCACCGAATACTGCGAACTCCATGCCTTCGGGCTCCACACCCTTGGCGTCGGAGCGACGGTCGGGATAGTGGCCGATCTGGACCACGGCATGTTCGAACGACGCGCCGCTTTCGTAGACGACCGTGCCGTCCTTGTTGAACACGGTAAAGCCGCGCGAGCCACCGTCCATGTCCCCTTCGTTGGCGGTCACGACATGGTCATTGTCGATCCACTGGATGCCATCGGGTTCACGCGGAATGGCCGACAGGGTCTCGTCAAAAATCAGAGCCGCCTGTTCATCGGTGGCATCGACGCCTTCGAGGTCAACCGAACCAGCGGAGAAGTGGCTGAGCACGTCACCGTTGGAGGACAGAACGACGATGTGGTTGTTCTCCTGCATCGTCACGACGATTTCGCCATTGGCGTTCACGTCCACGAATTCGGGCTCGGGGTCTTCGGGGGCGATCTCGGCAAGGCCGGTCACATCGGCACGGATTTGCGCGTCGCACTGCATCATGCCGTTCGCATCAAGCGGGATGATCGCGACATAGCCCGCCGGCATCTGCGGCACGCGACCATCGCCTGCATCTTCGTCACGCTCGTTTTCGATGGCGACGGTTACGAAAGACCCATCAGGTGCTACGGCGGTGGAATCGGGCTGACCGCCCAGATCGCAACGTCCGGCCTCGGCGCCTGTCGCCATGTCCAGATGGAGCAGGTAGCCCGACGGGTTGGTGAAGCTTTCCGAGGAGTTCACGCCGACGAACACGGTGTTGCCCAGCGCGGACACGGCTGTGGGTTCACCGCCCTCAAGCGCCACATTGCCCTTGGGCTGCGGGTTCGCGGGATCGGTGATGTCGATCATGCCGATCACGCCGAGCGGGCTGTCGGAATAGACAAGCGTCATGCCGTCAGCGCTGGCCGAAATGATCTCGGCGCTGGACACGCGGGCGGTGTCTTCGCCCTCGGCCATGTTTGCTACGACAGGGAAAGAAGCGACGCGGTTGAAATTCATCTCTGCCGCAGCGGCAGAGGCGGTCAGAGCTATGGCCGATGTCAGGCACAGCGCACGATATGTCATGGAAATCCCCCTTGGATGGACAAGGAGTGACGTGCCGCGCAGGCGCGACAGGAGTATGACAGTTTTGATTCAGTTTTGTGAACTTGTGGCGCGCGGTGTTCAGAGGGTCTGGCTGTGTGAACTAAAAAGGCCGGGCAGAAGCCCGGCCTACACTTACCCTATGGTAATCCGGGTTTTTGCCCGGCGTCCTGTCACACGCTCATGCAGACATATTTCATCTCGAGGAATTCCTCGATGCCGTGGTGGCTGCCTTCGCGCCCCAAACCCGACTGCTTGACGCCACCGAAGGGGGCCACCTCGGTCGAGATGATGCCGGTGTTCACGCCGACGATGCCGTATTCCAGCGCCTCGGCCACTTTGTAGACGCGGCTGAGGTCCTTGGCGTAGAAATAGCTGGCCAGACCGAAAATTGTATCATTCGCCAGCACGATCACGTCATCCTCGGTCTCGAACTTGAAGAGCGGGGCAAGCGGGCCAAAGGTTTCCTCGGTCGAGAACGCCATGTCGCGGGTCGCGCCGGTGACGATGGTCGGGGCAAAGAAATTGCCGCTGAGGTTCTGTTCCCTCTCGCCAAGGATCACCTCGGCCCCTTTGGATTTCGCATCCGCGATATGCTCCTGCACCTTGTCCAGCGCTTCGGCATTTATCAGCGGGCCAAGGTCGGTGCCCGCTTCAAGCCCGTCGCCCACCTTCATCTTGGAGACCTTGTCTTTCAGCTTTTCCGCGAAGGCGTCATAGACACCGGCCTGCACATAGATGCGGTTGGCGCAGACGCAGGTCTGACCGTTGTTGCGGAATTTGCACAGGATCGCACCGTCTACGGCGGCGTCCAGATCGGCATCGTCAAACACGATGAACGGCGCGTTGCCGCCCAGCTCCATCGAGCATTTCATCACCTGATCGGCAGCCTGACGCAGCAGGATGCGCCCCACCTCGGTCGAGCCGGTAAAGGTGATCTTGCGCACTGCCGGGTTCTCGCACATTTCCTTGCCGATCTCGGACGCGGAAGACGACGGGACGATGTTCAGCACACCCGCAGGGATGCCCGCACGTTCGGCCAGCACACCCAGAACGATCGCCGAGAGCGGTGTTTCGGACGCCGGTCGCGCGACGAAGCTGCACCCGGCAGCCAGCGCCGGACCTGCCTTGCGGGTGATCATCGCGTTGGGGAAATTCCACGGCGTGATCGACCCTACCACCCCGATCGGCTGCTTCATCACCATGATGCGCTTGTCGCGCTGGTGGCCGGGAATGGTTTCGCCGTAGATGCGCTTGGCCTCTTCGGCGAAGAACTCGATGAAGGATGCGCCATAGGCGATCTCGCCCTTGGCTTCGGTCAGGGGCTTACCCTGTTCGGCGGTCAGGATCGTGGCAAGGTCATCCTGATGTTCCATCATCAGGTCGAACCATTTGCGCAGCACGCCTGCGCGTTCCTTGCCGGTCCACTTGGCCCAGTCCTTCTGTGCCTTTTCGGCAGCGGCAATCGCATCGGCGACCTGTTCGCGCGACAGGTCGGCCACATCGGCAATCGTGTCGCCGCGTGCGGGGTTGTCGACAGCGAACGTGCCCTTGTCTCCGTCGATCCACGCACCGTTGACATAGGCGCGGGTTTCCAGAAGCGATGGGTCGTTGAGCAGGCTGGCGAGGTTTGTTGTCTGGTCGAGCATGGAGTCCCTCCGGATTTGTGCTGACAAAGATGGAACACTTGCTACATGCAATGACAAGTGTTGACGTTTCGGAGCAGCGACGTGGAATTGGATGACGCCTACGCCAATAGCAAGCATATCCCCAATGGTGACGGCTTCCCAGCCATATGGCGCGCCGATGCGGATGCGTTTCGTCAAAGGATGTCCGTGCTCGGTCGCGCCCGACTGGGCGTGATGTACGGGCACGGAACGCGCGAGATCGTCGATCTGTTCCTGCCCGACGGCGTGCCCAAGGGGCTTTTCGTGTTCGTGCACGGCGGCTTCTGGCGGCAGACCGACGGATCGGTCTGGTCACATTACGCGCAAGGGGCGCTGGACAAGGGCTGGGCGGTCGCAATGCCGACCTATGACCTGTGTCCACGCGTGCGCATCGCCGACATCACCCGTCAGGTGGCGACCGCGATTTCCGTCATCGCCCGCGATGTCGCCGGTCCAATCCGCCTTGCCGGACATTCGGCGGGTGGGCACCTTGTGGCACGGATGCTGGCCCCCGGCATGTTGCCAGAAGATATTCGGGCCCGGATTGCCAAATGCGTGCCGATCTCGCCACTCTCGGACCTGCGCCCGTTGATGCAAACCTCGATGAATGCCGACTTCAAGCTGGACGAGGCCTCGGCCCTTGCCGAAAGCCCGATTGCCATGGAGGTGCCGGACATTCCAGTGACCGTCTGGGTCGGCAGCGCCGAACGCCCAGCCTTTCTGGATCAGGCGCAGTGGCTGGCCGACGCATGGGGCTGTGACCATGTGATCGACCCGGGCACCCATCATTTTGACGTCATAAATGGCATGACCCGTGCCGACAGCCCCCTGATGCGGGCAATTCTCGAGAGCCCGACTTGACACTGCGCGGAATTCGGCAAGAGCTTCCGACGCACAATGTCTGTTTCAGACCGTCAGATGACTGAAAGAGGCAGGCTGCACCGCTTTGCCCCGTGCGAGGGTCGCCGGAAAGGAGTCGACTGACATGCGATATTCAGGCTTTCGGGTGATCAAGGAAGCGCTCACCGGCCATCGCGGCTGGGGGCCTGCATGGCGTGATCCCGAACCTCAGCCGGAATATGACTATGTCATTATCGGCGGCGGCGGGCATGGTCTGGCGACAGCCTATTACCTTGCCAAGGAATACAAGCAGTCACGCATCGCAGTGCTCGAGAAAGGCTGGATCGGCGGCGGCAATGTGGGGCGGAACACCACCATTGTCCGGTCGAACTACATGCTCGACGGAAACGAGCCATTCTACGAATTCTCGCTCAAGCTGTGGGAAGGGTTGGAGCAGGACCTGAACTACAACGCAATGATGAGCCAGCGCGGGATCATCAATCTGATGCATTCCGACGCTCAGCGCGACGCCTATATCCGGCGCGGCAACGCGATGATCCTGAACGGCGCGGATGCCGAATTGCTGTCGCAAAAGCAGGTGTTGGAGAAGTACCCGTTCCTCAACGTGAAGAACGCCCGCTTCCCTGTCATGGGCGGGCTGTTGCAGGCGCGTGCGGGCACCGCGCGGCATGATGCGGTGGCCTGGGGCTATGCCCGTGCCGCCGACCAGCGCGGGGTGGACATCATCCAGAACTGCGAAGTAACCGGCTTCAAGATCGAAGGCGGCAAGATCCTCGGCGTTGAGACCTCGCGCGGCTATATCGGCGCGAAAAAGGTCGGGGCATGCGTGGCCGGGTCATCGTCCAAGGTGATGGCCTATGCCGGGATGCGCCTGCCAATCGAAAGCCATGTCTTGCAGGCCTTCGTGTCCGAAGGGCTCAAGCCCGTGCTGCCCGGTGTCATCACCTTTGGCGCAGGCCATTTCTATGTCAGCCAGTCCGACAAGGGCGGGCTGGTCTTCGGTGGCAATATCGACGGCTACAATTCCTACGCATCGCGCGGCAACCTGCCGATGGTCGAGGACGTGATGGAAGAGGCGATTGCCATGTTCCCGATGATGGGCCGCGCGCGTCTGCTGCGGTCCTGGGGCGGCATCATGGATATGTCGATGGACGGCTCACCCATCATCGACAAGACCCATATCGACGGGCTCTATTTCAACGGCGGCTGGTGTTACGGCGGCTTCAAGGCGACGCCTGCGTCGGGCTTTGTTTACGCGCATCTGCTGGCCACCGACACGCCGCACAAGACCGCCACTGCGTTCCGTCTGGACCGGTTCCACACCGGACATATGATCGACGAAAAAGGGATGGGCAATCAGCCCAATCTGCACTGATGATCCTCAACCACCCCCTTCTTGGCCCGCGCGACCTTAGCGAATTTGCCTATCTGGGCGATGCCACGCTCCTCAACCGGCCCGACTGGCAGGCCGACGACGCGCTTGATCAGTTCATTGACTACGGCCACACCCGTGACAACCCTGCGGGTCTGCATCACGAGCTTTGGTATCACGAACAGGGCGACCGATCCTGGCTGGTCGTGACCCGCAACACGGTCACACATGAGATCACATCGGTGGAGCTTGCTCGCGATGTGGCACGGGCAAAGGGGCGGTCGAAATGAGCCAGAAAAACCGATTGGACGGCGGCTTGATCGACCGATCCGAGACCTTGTCCTTCCGCTTCGACAGCCAGTATTACAAGGGTCACAAGGGCGACACGCTGGCATCCGCGTTGTTGGCAAATGGCGTGCGGTTGATGGGGCGGTCGTTCAAGTACCACCGCCCACGCGGGCCGATGACCGCCGGGTCGGAAGAGCCCAACGCGATTGTCGAACTGCGCGAAGGGGCACGCAAGGAGCCGAATACGCGGGCGACCACGGCAGAACTCTATGACGGGCTGCGCGCCAATTCGCAGAACCGCTGGCCCTCTTTGAAATTCGACGCGATGCAGGTGAACGACCTGCTGTCGAACTTCTTTGCCGCCGGTTTCTATTACAAGACCTTCATGTGGCCCGCCGCGTTCTGGGAGAAGGTTTACGAGCCGATCATTCGCCATGCCGCTGGTCTGGGATCCCTGAGCCTTCAGGACGATCCCGATGCCTATGACAAGGGCTTTCTGCATTGCGATCTGCTGATCATAGGTGGTGGCCCTGCTGGACTTGCCGCAGCGCTGACCGCAGGCGAAAGTGGCGCACGGGTGATCCTGTGTGACGAGGATTTTCTGATCGGCGGGCGTCTGAACCTTGAGACCTATGCTATTGGTGGCATGTCGGGCGCGGCTTGGGCGGCGGAAACCGTGGCACGCTTGCGCGCCATGCCCAATGTCCGCGTCATGCCCCGCACGACCGTTATTGGTGCGTTCGATCACGGCATCTACGGCGCGGTAGAGCGGGTGAGCGATCACCTTGCCGTGCCCGAAGAGGGCAAGCCGAGGCAAATCCTCTGGCGCATCACCTCGAAACGCGCATTGCTGTGCGCCGGGGCCACGGAACGCCCCATCGTGTTCGAGAACAATGACCGCCCTGGCATCATGCAGGCCAGCGCCATTCGCGCCTATGCGAACCGCTGGGCGACAACGCCCGCGCAACAAGTGGCGATCTTCACCAACAATGATGACGGGCACCGCACCGCCTCTGATCTGATGGCAAAAGGCGTTGAGGTCGTGTCGGTGATCGACACCCGCGCCGATGCGCCGACCTCGTCGAATTATGATGTTATCGCAGGTGGCGTGATCGACCAGACATGGGGACGGCTTGGCCTGTCCCAGATCGAGGTCAAGATGCCCAAGGGCGGCATCCGCCGGATCAAGTGCGGTGCGCTGGGTGTGTCCGGTGGCTGGAACCCGAACGTGCATCTGACCTGCCATCAAGGCGGTCGCCCGGTCTGGGATGAGGCGCTTGCTGACTTTGTCCCCGGTGGCACCCTCCCCCCCGGCATGACTGTCGCGGGTGCCGCACGCGGCATCTTCTCGACCCACGGCGCGCTGCACTCCGGCGCGGATCAGGCCAAAGCGATCCTGAGCGATCTGGGCATCAAAGCCAGCGCGCCCGCGCTGCCCGAAGCCGAAGATACTCCGGTCAACATCACGCCATTCTGGCACGTCAAAACCGCCAAACGCGCATGGGTCGATCAGCAGAACGACGTCACCGCCAAGGACATCAAGCTGGCGCATCAGGAAAATTATGTCTCGGTCGAACACCTCAAGCGGTATACGACGCTGGGCATGGCGACCGATCAGGGCAAGACCTCCAACATCGCTGGCCTCGCGATCATGGCCGAGGTGGCGGACAAGGCGATCCCCGAAGTCGGCACCACCATGTTCCGCCCACCCTATACACCGACGGCGATGGGCGTGTTTGCAGGGCGCGCCTGGGGCATGGACACCAAACCCACACGCCTGACCCCCAGCCACAAATGGGCCGAGGAACAGGGCGCGGTCTTCACCGAAGCGGGGCTTTGGCTGCGCGCGCAATGGTATCCGAAACCGGGTGAAACACACTGGCGGCAGAGTTGCGACCGCGAGGTGATCCAGACGCGCAAATCCGTGGGCATCTGCGACGTCACTTCTTTAGGGAAGATCGACGTGCAGGGCGCGGATGCGGCGGCGTTCCTGAACAAAGTCTACTGCAATGGCTTTGCCAAGCTGCCCGTCGGCAAGGTCCGCTATGGCCTGATGCTGCGCGAGGACGGGATCGTCATGGATGACGGCACCGCTGCGCGTCTGGCCGAGGATCACTTCGTCGTCACCACCACCACGGCCAAGGCGGTTCCGGTCTATCGCCACCTCGAATTCGTGCGTCAGTGTCTCTACCCGGACATGGACGTGCAGATTATTTCGACCACCGACGCCTGGGCACAGTTTGCCGTCGCCGGTCCGAATTCCCGCAAGCTGCTGGAAAAGATCGTGGACGACGGTGTGAACCTGTCCAACGAGGCCTTCCCCTTCATGGCCTGCGGGGGAATCACCATCTGCGGCGGGTTGCGCGCGCGGCTCTTCCGCATCTCGTTCTCGGGCGAACTCGCCTACGAGATCGCGGTCCCGACGCGATATGGCGACGCGCTGGTGCGACGGTTGATGCAGGCGGGTGAGGAATTCGACGTGGTGCCCTACGGGCTCGAGGCGCTCAACGTCATGCGGATCGAAAAGGGCCACGCGACGGCGAACGAACTGAACGGCACGACAACCGCGCTGAACCTTGGGATGGGCAAGATGGTGTCCAAGGCCAAGGACTCCATCGGATCGAAACTGTCCGAGCGTCCGGGCCTGAACGAACCCAATGCGCTGAAGCTGGTCGGGTTGAAGCCGGTGAACCGGGATCACACCGTCCCCGCAGGTGCGCACCTGATGACCAAGGGCACCAAGGTCACGGCCTCCAACGATCAGGGCTACGTGACCTCGGCCTGCTATTCACCGAACCTTGGTCACCACATCGCGCTCGGGTTCCTGAAATCCGGCGACACCCGCATCGGTGAGACCATTCGTCTGGTCAGCCCGCTGACCGGGGTCGATCACGATGTCGAAGTCGTCAGCCCGCATTTCATCGACCCGGAAGGAGACCGCCTCCGTGCATGATCTGGCTCCCCTTTGCGCCCTTGGCGACAACGCTCCCCGAACCGACACCGTCGCCGGGGTTACCCTGACCGAACATCCCGGCCATGCCTTCGCGTCCATCGCGGCACGGCTCGGACAAGAGACCGCGTGCGCCGCACAACTTGCCACGCTTCTGGGCGGGGCTGCTCCGAAAGTTGGCGCGATGGTCAGCACCGACACCCACATGGCCTTCTGGATCGGCCCGGATCAGTGGATGATCAGCGCCCCCTTCGACACGCATGAAGACCTTGCCACACAGCTGACCGCGCGCTTTGGCAAGACTGCGTCGATCACCGACCAGACCGACGCGTGGGTCTGTTTCGACATGCAGGGCGACGGCGTTGAACAGGTGATGCAACTTTGCGCCAATATCGACATTGAACAGATGCAAGTCGGCGCAGCGGCACGGAGCGTGATCCACTACATGGGCGTTTACGTCATCCGCACCGCAAAGGACGCGCTGACGATCCTTGGGGGGCGGTCCTCTGCGGGATCGCTGCATCACGCCCTGCTGACCGCGATGCGGGCCGCGCTCTAGCGACAGGGGAACCTTTCCCCGCCCACAGCGTTATCTGGTCGGTCAGAAATAACGGTGTTCTTAAAAACGTATCATGTCCATCCGGCCTGCGTCGGCGTTTGCCTCAGGTGCAAACAGCATTGCGCAGCGTGCCCGCCCTCGGGTGATCGCGCTGACCATCGCAAAACACGCGCCCATCTTTCTTATTCTTGTTGTTCCACCGGCACTTTGGGCCAGTGTCGATCATGACTGGGCATTGGTGATTGCCCTTGGGGCACCGTCAGCGATTGCGCTTGGCCTCTTTGCATTCACTTATCGTATTGCCCTGCCAGGAGACCTGCGGCGGATCGAGGCGATGGTGACGGTTGCTCTCATCATGTTGATCGGCGCTGTCTTTGCGGTGCCTGCCTTGATGACACTTGGCATGCCGCTCCACGCGGCCCTGTTCGAAGCCATGAGCGGAATCACAACGACCGGGCACTCCGTTGCAGCGAATGCGCAAGACTGGCCCTTTGCCGCGCATTTCTTGCGGGCGTGGTTGCAATGGTGTGGCGGGCTGGTGATGGCGACAGCGGTGCTGGCACTTCTGCTGCCAGCGGGCGTGCCGACCCAGCGCTTGGGCCGCGCGGGTATCGACCAAGGTGACCGGATTGCATCGACACGGGTACAGGCGCGGCAATTGCTGAGCGTCTATCTGGGCCTGACTGTGATCATGACGATCCCGACGATGCTGATCATCCCGGATTGGCGCGAAGGGTTCGTGCTGACCCTGTCGGCGATCTCGACCGGCGGGTTTGCGCCCCGGCCTGACAGCCTCGCATCCTATTCCGCCGCCGGCCAGGGTATCGTAATGTTGACCTGCGTTCTGGGATCGGTGTCTCTCCTGACCTTCGTTCTGCTGGGGCAGAGAAAACCGCGCGATGCATGGTGGCTTGGGTCCGTCCGTCGGGTGATGACCGCTCTGGTCCTGCTGTGCGCCGCATATGCACTGATCCTACTGGCAACCGGAATCACCTCGGCGCAAGCGATCTATGGCGAGATGCTCAACCTGATCTCGGGCATGACAACGGCGGGGTATTCGACCGGCGCGATGCCCGTCTATGAACCGGCAATAATCATCTTTCTGATGGCGATGCTGCTGGGCGGCGATGTCGGATCGACCGCCGGTGGCTTCAAGATCGCACGCTTCGGCATCCTGCTGCGCGCCGTCGTTCACGCCATGCGCGACGTGCGATTGCCCAAACGGGCGGTCAACCCGCTGATGGAGAACGGCAAGAAGGTTGAATCGGGCACCCTGATCAGCCTGCTGGCACTGCTGGTGCTCTATTCGGCGACAGTGATCTTGCTGTGGCTGCAATGCCTCGCGCATGGCCTGCCCGCGCTGCCCGCACTGTTCGACATCATTTCGACCCTTTCGACCGTCGGTTTGTCCAGCGGCATCGTGAATGCGGATTTGCCGCCAGACGTGATCCTGTCGCTGACCTTTGCAATGTGGTTGGGCCGACTGGAATTCATCGCGGTGCTGGTTCTGCTGGCCCCGTCCACCTGGCTGAAAAGGAGCTGACCCATGCGGGTAGTCATTCTGGGCGCGTCGCGTTTTGGCGCCGCCATTGCCGAGAAACTGATCGAGGAAAACCACGAAGTCGTTCTGATCGACAAAGATCGCGACCGGCTTGAAAAGCTGTCTGAACAGTTGGACTGCGGCATGATTGAAGGCGACGGTACCATGCCCTCGGTCCTCGAAGACACCTTCCGCGACAAGAAAGACGCCTTTGTCGCCGTCACGAACGCGTCGGAAGACAACATCCTCGCGTCGCTGGTTGCGCGGTCCATCGGATTTGGACGGGTGATCCCGCAGATCGTGTCGTCGCAACTGCTCAATGTCTGCCATCAGCTGGGGCTGGACGACGTCATCAACCCGCACGCCACGGTGGCTGAAAGCATCGCCGAGGCGCTTGAGGACAAGGCCGCGCTCGACAGCGAGCCGGTTCTTCAGCACCAGTTACAGATGGTGCGCGTGAACGTGCCTGACGAGATGGAAGGCAAAAAGTTCGGTGACATCGACCTGCCTAACGAAGTGCGCGGGATCGCCCTGATCGACGACAAGACGGAGCACCTGCTGAATGATGACGAGACCCTGTCAGCCGGCAATTCGATTGTTTTCGCAGCTGGCCGGGATCAGGTGGACGCCCTGCTAAAGCTGTTCAGCATGACAGGATCGTGAGGTGCGTTTGGTGGAACACAGGGTTTCCCGACGGGTTGGGTCGTTGAAAGGAGGCCTAAATGACAATTGAATTTTTCCTACCGCTTCTCGCACTCATGACGATGCTCGCGTTCATTATCTTCGCATTGGTGAGCAAAAAGCGAACCGAAGAGAAGATCAAGGATCCTGAGGCAAAGAAATCGCGTCTGGCAAAGGATGCCCCGAACCACTGAGTTCGAGCCTCTACAAGCTAACAGTCAAGAAGCGCGCTCCATCTCATTGGAGTGCGTTTTTATTTTGCCCTGCGGTCCGACAAGTCAGTCGGGTGAGAACGGTTGGTACTCGAACGTGATCGTCAGCCCGTGGCAATCCTCTTCGTCGATCTGCTTCAGATCCGCGTCAAGCTGGCTTGCAAAGGCAAGGATGAGGCGCTTGCCCAGCCCGGTTCCAGCCGGGGTATGTACCTCTGGGTTCACACTGTTTTCAATGGTCAGACGCACGCGTGTGGTATCGCCGTCCTGCATCTCCTTGAGATGCACTTTCAGACGGAACACGCCATCATGCCCCGGCCCGCCGTATTTGAAGGCGTTCGACAGCGCCTCGGTCGTCACCATCGCCAAGGGGCTGGTCTGATCGGGCAGGAGCGTCACCGCATCCATATCAAGTTCGATCTCGACCGGCTTCTGGTCACCGGCCCCAACCGCATTGACCTGCGCCACCAGATCTCCCAGCAGCACGTCAAAACGGATGTGCGTCAGCGATGGCTCCTGATACAGCGCGCGGTGCACCGACGCGAGGCTGGTGACGCGATCCTGGAACTGCCGCAGCGCCGTCACCGCTTCGGGGCTGGCGACCTGGCGCACCTGCATGTTGATGATCGACGAGATAAGCTGAAGGTTGTTCTTGACCCGGTGGTGCACCTCCTTGAGCAGCACCTCGCGTTCGAACACCGCATTTTCCAGATCCGCCTCATCCCGCAAGAGCTGGTCGGCCATCTCTTCGAACGTGGCATTGATGGTCTGGATCTCGCTTGGCGCATCGTTGATGTTTTCCGAGGATTCGACATCACGATAGGTCGCGAATCTGCGCATCCGGCGGCCAAGATCACTGATGTGCCGCAGCACCAGACGGTTCAGCGAGATCACCGCAACGATGATCCCGACCATCCACATCAGGAACGGAAACAGGAGCGTGGATATCGCAAACCACGGCGCACTTGTGCGCTGCAACGCCGTGCGACCCCAGCTACCCAATGCATAGACCTCTCCGGGCAGGATCGGAACAACTGAGATCAGCCGCGTGTCCCCCAACCGTGTGGTTGCGGTGAAAAACGAATCCGATTGATTGACGAACCCTTCGAAAGACAGCCCCTCGGGCAGGTAGTCCTCGATCGGGCCCTCGGGTGTCACGCTGGACAGGATGTCGCCGTAGGAGTTGAACGTCACCAAGGCCACAGCCCCGTTCTGTCCGGTGACACTGTCGGGCTGTAGCAGTTCCTCGGTCTCAAAGGAAATCGTCACGAACCCCTTAAGCGTGTCGTCCGCCGAAAAGCTGGGATAGGCCACGATGATCACAGGCAAGCCCGTGACGGACCCCTGTGGATTGAACGTGATATAAGGCTCTGGTGCGGCAAAAAGGTCGTTCGCACGTGTGCTGGGCAAGACATCAAGGGTGCGCCCCATGCTGTTGCACCGCGAGACCGAACCGGCCTCCAACAGTCCGGCAAAGGACAGCTGCGGATTGGTTTCGCGCACGCGCTGCATGATGGCAGTGCATTCCTCGATACTCAGATCCGTCGCGCCCAGCGTATCTGCAAGTGCGGCCGCGGTTCCCATCTTGGTCAGGAGGTCACGGCGTTCGGGTTCGACCAGCGCACTGGTGCGCGCATGAATGGACGCTTCTAGATTGTCATGGGTGATGTTCAGCGCCCGCCAGCTTTGCCCCATCGCCACAAGACCGATCGGCAGCAGTGCCAAAGACAGTAAAAACGCGATCCGGACGACAAGCATCTTGCGAAGCGATGTCACTCCGCCCTCCTTGTCACGGGGCACTGACCTTTCTGGTTCCGGGACGTCCATGAAATCTACATTGCCAAAACGCCGTCTAGCACCGACGCACGTCTTTTCCGGGACGGCTTGGTCCATCCTGTAATCGCCGCTGAAGTCGTCGCTGACATGGCACGTAAATCCGAGTGATAAAACCAATTGCCATCGCGAAACGCCTCAGCCAGCGACCGGTTCCAGTTGCTGGAACAATAAAGGGCAGATCCCCTGGAAAGCCGCGGCTTGCCTCCATGTTGCGTCAAAAATGTCACATACATGGCCACGCTGGCCTTTCCGTGACTCTGTCTCTAACACATTAGAAGACATCGTGTCGTTCAGAGGGTGATCCTTGGCCAAACTCACACAGAACCCGCACCGGATTTCGGGCATTCAGGAGAACGTTCTCGAGGTTGCCATCGGCCGCGAACTGCGGACCTTCCGCAAGCAGCAGAACCTGACCGTTGCCGATTTGTCGAAACAGACGGACATCTCGGTGGGGATGCTGTCCAAGATCGAGAACGGCAACACCTCGCCGTCGCTGACGACTTTGCAGACCCTGGCGAATGCGCTGTCCGTGCCCCTGACCGCCTTCTTTCGCGGCTTCGAGGAAAAGCGCGGTGTCGTGCACACGCCTGCGGGTCAGGGCGTGACCATCGAACGCGAAGGCACCCGCGCCGGTCATCAATACAATCTTCTGGGCCATATCGGCGCGAATACCAGCGGTGTGATCGTAGAGCCCTACCTGATCGTGCTGAACTCGGAATCGGATACGTTCCAGACCTTTCAGCATGATGGGATCGAAACCATCTTCATGCTCGAAGGAGCCATCGACTATCGGCACGGGTCGGGCATCTATCCGCTGCGCCCCGGCGACACGCTGTTTTTCGAAGCAGATGCACCGCACGGCCCGGAAACTCTGGTCGAACTGCCGGCCCGGTACTTGTCGATCATCAGCTACGCCCAGAGCTGAAAAAAGAAGCAGAATATCTTTCCTTAGGGGAAAATTTAATTCCCCTTATTGTCGGCGCAATTGGGCAATGCTATCCAACGCCATCGTCTTGAACCCCGACAACGCAAAAGGAACGCGGGATGTGTGGAATCGTCGGATTATTCCTCAAGGACAGCGCACTTGAACCACAGCTGGGGCCGATGCTGACCGACATGCTGATCACCATGACCGATCGCGGCCCCGACAGCGCAGGCATCGCGATCTACGGTACGGAAGACCCCTCCATTTCCAAGCTTACGGTCCAGTCCGATACTCCCGATACCGCTTATGCCACGCTCGACGCAGACCTGAGCACTGCGCTCGGCAGCAAGGTGCATATGCGCCACAAGGACACGCATGCAGTGCTGCACATCCCGCGCGGCCAACTGACTGCCGCCCGCGCTGCCCTTGCCGCCATCAATCCCGACATCCGCGTCATGTCCTCGGGTGACACGGTGGAAATCTACAAGGAAGTCGGCCTGCCCAAGGATGTCGCCGATCGGTTCGACCTGCGCGCCATGTCCGGCACCCATGGCATCGGTCACACGCGCATGGCGACGGAATCGATGGTCACGACCATGGGCGCACATCCGTTCAACACCGGGCCGGACCAGTGCCTTGTCCATAACGGGTCGCTGTCCAACCACAACCGCCTGCGCCGCAAGCTGCAGCGCGAGGGTATCCATATCGAAACCGAGAACGACACAGAGGTGGGTGCCGCCTACCTCACATGGCGCATGCAGAATGGCGCGACTCTCGGCGAAGCGCTGGAAAGTTCGCTGAACGATCTGGACGGGTTCTTTACCTTTCTTGTCGGCACCAAGGATGGATTTGGCGTGGTCCGTGATCCCATCGCCTGCAAACCCGCCGTGATGGCCGAAACCGATCAATACGTGGCCTTTGGGTCCGAATACCGCGCGCTGGTCAATCTGCCGGGGATCGAACAAGCCCGCGTCTGGGAACCGGAACCTGCCACCGTCTATTTCTGGAGCCACACCGACGCGAAGGCTCCCACCGAGAAAGCCGCCTGAGATGCAGACCATCGACATGGAAACAACCGCACTGCGCGACCTGAACGCCACGCTTCAGGCGCAGGCCGAGGCAACGAACCAGACCGCGTGGGAAATCGTGAACCCCAAAGGCAGCCACGCGATTGCAGTTGGACTCGACGCAGAGATCGAAGTGACGGTCAAAGGTTCGACCGGCTATTACTGCGGCGGCATGAACAAGCTGGCGACGATCAATGTACACGGCTCTGTCGGGCCGGGCGTGGCCGAGAACATGATGTCAGGCACTGTGGTGATCGACGGCGACGCGTCGCAATATGCAGGTGCGACCGGCCACGGTGGCACGCTTATCATCAAGGGCAACGCCTCGTCGCGCTGCGGGATTTCGATGAAGGGCATCGACATCATCGTGCACGGCAATGTCGGGCATATGTCCGCCTTCATGGCGCAATCGGGCAACTTGGTTGTCTGTGGGGATGCGGGTGATGCGCTGGGCGACTCGATCTACGAAGCGCGGCTTTTCGTGCGCGGCTCAGTCAAATCTTTGGGAGCGGACTGCATCGAGAAAGAGATGCGCCCCGAACATATCGCATTGCTGACCGACCTGCTGGAACGCGGCGGCTGCGACGCGAAACCCGAAGAGTTCAAGCGCTATGGCTCGGCCCGGCAGCTTTACAACTTCAACATCGACAACGCGTATTGAGGGCCGGACAGATGAAAGACGACCAGACCAGCGCCCCGCGCACGGTTCCGATCCAATCCGCCACCTTTTCGAACCCGGTAAACGCCGAGATAAGGCGCGCTGCAGCCACCGGCATCTATGACATTCGCGGCGGCGGGGCGAAGCGCAAGGTTCCGCATTTCGACGACCTGCTGTTCCTCGGCGCGTCGATCTCGCGCTACCCGCTCGAAGGCTACCGCGAGGCGTGCGACACCTCCGTCATCCTTGGAACGCGCTACGCCAAGAACCCGATCACGCTGGACATCCCGATCACCATCGCGGGCATGTCCTTTGGTGCTCTGTCCGGTGCCGCAAAAGAGGCTCTCGGTCGCGGTGCCACGCTCGCTGGCACCTCCACCACCACTGGCGATGGCGGCATGACGCCCGAAGAACGCGGCCATTCCAAGACGCTGGTCTACCAGTACCTGCCGTCGCGCTATGGCATGAACCCCGACGACCTACGCAAAGCGGACGCCATCGAAGTGGTCGTTGGCCAAGGCGCGAAACCCGGCGGCGGCGGTATGCTTTTGGGCCAAAAGATCACCGACCGTGTCGCCAACATGCGCAATCTGCCCAAGGGGATCGACCAACGCTCGGCCTGTCGTCACCCGGATTGGACCGGGCCGGACGATCTTGAGATCAAGATCCTCGAGTTGCGCGAAATCACCGGCTGGCGGGTGCCGATCTACATCAAGATCGGTGGCGCGCGGCCCTATTTCGACACCACTCTGGCGGTCAAGGCGGGCGCTGATGTTGTGGTACTGGACGGCATGCAGGGCGGCACCGCAGCGACGCAGGACGTGTTCATCGAACATGTCGGGATGCCGACCCTCGCCTGCATCCGCGAAGCCGTGCGTGCGCTCGAAGATTTGGGCATGCACCGCGAGGTGCAGCTGATCGTGTCTGGCGGCGTGCGCACTGGCGCGGATGTGGCGAAATGCATGGCGCTTGGTGCGGATGCGGTATCGATTGGCACCGCCGCCCTGATTGCGCTCGGCGACAATGATCCGAAATGGGAAGCCGAGTATCAAAAGCTGGGCACCACCGCCGGGGCCTATGACGATTGGCACGAGGGCAATGACCCTGCGGGCATCAGCACCCAGAACCCGGAGTTGTCCGCCCGTCTTGATCCGGTCGAAGGCGGCCGTCGCTTGCGCAACTACCTCAAGGTGATGGCACTGGAAGCCCAGACCATCGCGCGGGCCTGCGGCAAGAACAAGCTGCACAACCTCGAGCCAGAGGATCTCTGCGCACTGACGATGGAGGCCGCCGCCATGGCCAAGGTGCCTCTCGCCGGAACCGACTGGTGGCCCGGAAAGCCGGGGACGACATTCTAGGACTTTCAAAGGCGCGGCCCCGAGGCTGCGCCTTTTTCAATGGATTAAGTAACAACGGGGAACAGATCGCATGACCACGGATCTCGCCACATTCGCCAAGGACAACGGCGTCAAGTATTTCATGATTTCGTTTACCGACCTCTTTGGCGGGCAACGCGCCAAACTGGTCCCGGCACAGGCTATTGCCGACATGCAGAAAGATGGCGCTGGCTTTGCGGGCTTTGCGACGTGGCTCGACATGACACCCGCCCATCCAGATATGCTGGCGGTTCCTGATCCGGCTTCGGTCATACAACTGCCGTGGAAACCCGAGGTCGCTTGGGTTGCCAGCAATTGCATCATGGAAGGCGAAGACGTGGCCCAGGCCCCGCGCAACGTCCTGCGCCGCCTCATCGACGAGGCGGCGGGCGAAGGGCTGCATGTGAAGACAGGCGTTGAGGCAGAGTTTTTCCTGCTCACCCCCGAAGGCGACCAGACCAGTGACCCGTTCGATACCGCGGAAAAGCCCTGCTACGACCAACAGGCGGTGATGCGCCGCTATGACGTGGTCCGCGAGATTTGCGACTACATGCTCGATCTGGGCTGGGGACCGTACCAGAATGACCACGAGGACGCGAATGGCCAGTTCGAGATGAATTGGGACTTTGACGATGCGTTGAAGACTGCCGACAAACATTCGTTCTTCAAGTTCATGGTGAAATCCGTCGCCGAGAAACACGGCTTTCGCGCCACGTTCATGCCCAAGCCCATCGAGGGCCTGACCGGCAATGGCTGCCACGCGCATATCTCGGTCTGGGATGCGCCGGGCGACAAGGCCAAGACCAATGTCTTTGCAGGCGAAGGCGATGGCCCAACCGGTGAGGTGGGCCTTTCGGAACGCGGCAAGCATTTCCTTGGCGGGATCATGAAACACGCCAGCGCCTTGGCCGCGATCACCAATCCGACGGTCAACAGCTATAAGCGGATCAACGCGCCACGAACAGTCTCAGGGGCGACGTGGGCACCCAACACCGTCACATGGACCGGGAACAACCGCACCCACATGGTGCGCGTCCCCGGCCCCGGAAGGTTCGAACTGCGGCTCGCGGATGGCGCGGCGAACCCCTATCTTTTACAAGCGGTTATCATTGCAGCAGGGCTGTCCGGCATCCGTTCCAAGGCCGACCCGGGCAAGCGTCATGACATCGACATGTACGCCGAAGGTCACAAGGTTCGGGGCGCGCCGCAGCTTCCGCTCAACATGCTGGACGCGTTGCGGGCCTACGGCAAGGACAAGGACCTGAAGGCAGCAATGGGCGAGGAATTCTCTGCTGCGTTTCTGAACCTCAAGATGCAGGAATGGAATTCCTACGTGTCGCACTTCACCCAGTGGGAGAAAGACAACACGCTGGACATTTGAATTTCGGCTTGCCGAATTCCGGATTTCGGGCAATGTGCAGCGTGAATGCATACGATTGCAAAAAGGCCTCTTATGTCCGGCTTCCAATCCGAGAAACAGCTTGTCCGAGATTATTATGACGCATTATCAGAGGCTTCCGCAGACAGCACGGCTGAAGTGTTGCAGCGTTTCTGTCACCCAGACCTGATCTGGCGCGGTTATCATCCGGTGGGTTTGCTGACTGGTCCGGAGGCTGTTGCGACCGGGTTCTGGCACCCCGTCAAAACAGCGTTGACGTCATTGCAACGGCGCACAGACCTGTTCTTTGCAGGGCGCAACCACATGGCCGACGATGGCGCGGTCTGGGTAGCGTCGATGGGGCATCTGATGGGACTTTTCGATGCGTCCCTGTGGGGTGTGCGGCCAAATCGCAAGATCGGGATGCTGCGATACGGGGCGTTTCACAAGGTTCTCGACGGGCAAGTCATTGAAGAGGTGATGTATTTCGACCTGCCTCACCTGATGATGCAGGCCGGGCAAAACCCGTTTGGGCCGCAAACCGGCGCGCATCTGGTACAGCCCGGGCCGGTAACGCATCAAGGGCTGTTGTACCATGACGCGCCCGAAGCCGAAGGCGCGGCGACCCTGCACGCGATCAACGAGATGGTGGGTGATCTGGGCGACTGGAACCTTGGCTTGCCTTTGGAAGAAGAACTGCGCCGCACGTGGCATGAAAACATGATCTGGTGGGGACCTGCCGGGATCGGTGCAACATATACCATTCCACGATATGCCGAACAGCATTCCGCGCCGTTCCGCGCAAGTTTTACCAATCGGTCAAGAACCGGCCATCTGTGCCGCATGGCGGAGGGTAATTTCGGAGGTTTCTTTGGCTGGCCCAACTTCACCGCCGAATTCATCGGCGGGTTCATGGGGATGCCGTCCACCGGTCAGAGGGTCGATTTCAGAGTGATCGACTTTTACCGCCGCGAGGACGACAAGCTGGCCGAGAACTGGGTCTTCATCGACCTGCTGCACCTCTGGGCACAGCAGGGCGTTGATTTGCTGGACCGTACAAATCGTATTGGCTGATCGTACGGTTCGGATCGGTAAAACAGCCTGCGCGGGGCAAGCCTGCCGATTTTACGAATTTTACCGCATGGTAAAAATTCTCAATTGCCGAAATTCGACAGCGCATCGAAGTCGATCCGCTCCATCGCTTCCATGAGCAGAGCCTCGTCACCGCCTTCGACGGTAATGAGGATACGGTTGTTGACCATGGCCATCGCCTGACCATCGTTCAGGGCCACCCGCTGACGGCCGACACGTTCGACCTTCATGCCCATGGCGGCAGCATTGGCCACCATCGCACCCATGCTCGCAACCATCGCGTTGTCGGCCATCATGGTGATCGAGTAATACTGCGACCCATCCGGCGCACTGTACTCAGCGCTGGCGCCCATGCCACCGCCCATCATGGCAAGCCCGGCCTGCATTTCGGATTCGACCTCACGGGTCCAGCCATCGGGGGCTTCGGGCAGGAATTGCTGGAACGCCTCGGCGCGCAGCGCCATCAGTTTCTGGCGCGCGAAATCAAGCTCTTCGAGCGCATAGGTCACGTCGCCCTCGTTGTAGGCGTCGATGGCCGCCTGGAGCGTGTCGGTGATTTCATCAGCCTGCGCGACAAGCGGCAGGGACAGCGCCGCGACAAACGTCAAAGTCGTAAATCTGAACATTTCAAAATCTCCTTATAAAGGTGGTCTGTGCTGGATGCCGAGCCAAGCCCCAAACACCTTTAAGCGCGATCTGTGCTTCCCTTTCAACCGGGGTTTTGCGATTGTTTCACCAAGCTCGCCTTGTCCCGGAGCGGGTATCCCTTGTTTTCAGACCGAACAGATTGATCGGAGAGTTTTGAATGGCTGATTTTGACACGCAGGTCCGCGAAAGCCAGGCGCAGGTGGCCGAAGCACAGGCCAAGATCGCAGAGCTGACAGGCCGGATCGAAACCGCCCGGAGCAAGATGAAAACGGGTGATGACATCACCTTCGACATCGAGAACGCGACGCTTGATGACGTGCATGCCCATACGGATGTGATGAACGCGAATATCGCGGAACTGATCATGGGTCTGGATGACGTGACCTCGGCGTTTTCCAAGGATTTCGACGAAATGCGGTCAAAGACCGGCTGGGAAAGCTTTGTTGGCATCTTTTCCAAGGGCAAGTCCGAGTCGCTGCGGCAGGAGCGGATGAAGACCGCCTCCATCGACGACAAGTTGCAGGACCTGATTGCCAAATCGGATGTGATCGTGACGCTCTTGCAGGGGCAGTTGAACCTGCTCAACGAACAGAAGGACAAGGTCGAGGTGAACCTGTCCGAAACACTGGACGAGCGCGAGGCGACGGTGGGTGAGCTGGAATCGGTCCGGGCCGAGATCCTGACGATGGACCCGAAGATCATCGAGCTCGAGAACAAGATCAGCGTCGAACAGGACGCTGCCGCGCGTACCAAGCTGGAGACCGAACTGGCCGAGCTGAACGCCGCCTACAACGCGATGGTGCAGGACGAGCAGGTCAAGCTGGCCAAAAGCCAGACGCTTGAGCGCTATATCGAGAAGGGCAAGACCTGGATCGACAGCCTTCAGAACCAGGCGGCGACGCAGATGGTGCTGATCAACAAATTGCAGACCGACACCAAGCAGCGGGTTGTGCTGTACGATGCCTTGTCCAAGTCACTCAAGACCGCGCAGCAGCAGGACGTCGCGCACCGGATCAACGAGATCGGTGTGAAGACCGATCAGGAAGCGCAATCCGCCATGGCCGGGATCGGTGCCGCGACCAATCAGCGAATGGCCGACATGCTCGAGAGCCACGAGGATCACATGGTCTTCGCCCGCGAGGTGTTGGAAGCCAAGGCCAAGGCAGACGAACGCTTTGCACGCCGGTTCCAGGCGATCGTCGAGAAACACGACAAGAACCTGTATGGTTCATGACCACCCCCGCCAATGACCATCGCGGCTTGCCCGACACGCTGGCCAGCCGCCGGTACTTTGCCAAATTTGACAGGATCCTGACCCATCTGGGCCGGGTCGCGGCGATGCTGCATGTGGAAAAGCGGCTCTCCAAGATCGAGGTCGAGGTACTGACCCGATACGTACTGGCGCTCAACCTGACGTTCCGGGCGCTGTCGATGAAGTACCTGCTGGTGGGGCGCGATACCGGGCAGTTTTTCGGCTCTCTCACCATGGATGTGAAAGACAGCGGGTTTCCCACGACGACCGAATTGCTGGTCATGGCGAATGATGCCGCGCAGGCGGACCAGCATCTGCGGTCGATGCCCTCGGTCGATGCGCTCAAGGACCGGATGGTGGCCGAGATCATCGGCGATCAGGCGATCCCTACGCGGCTGCAATTCACCCTGAGCCAGCGGCTTTATTACGAGGAACTGGCGCGCGGCAAGCTGTTCTGGGCGCGCAACGATCCGCAATGCCTGTGGTTGTCGGGCGAGGAGCGACGGCGCTATCTGCTGCACTGGTCGGTCTATGACAGCCAGGTGAACCTGCCGGTGATCTACCTGATGGAGGTCGAGGACAGCGGGCGCGAGGCTCTGCCCAAGGACGACCGCCGCTGGCCTGAAGCGCAGGCGCATCTGATGGCGCAGTCGCTTGGCGGTTTGAAATTGCTGACCATTGCCCAAGGGTTCGACGAGACCTTTGACGATCTGCACCCCAAACGGCTGCGGCGGTTTCACATCGGGCCGATGTATTCGCAATCCTTCACACAGCAGTCAGGGCCGATCCATGACGTGCTGGAACAGGCGCGCGCGCCAGAGGGGCAGGATTGGGCGTTGGCCTGGACTTTGGAAGAGTTGGAAAGCGAACGGGTGCGGCAGGAGAAATCGGGGTGGTTTTCGAAAGTGGACCGCGAGGTGTTCGCGCTTGATCCCTTCGCCGGGCGCGGGGCTGAGACCGGGACAACGGCGACCGAGCGCATGGTGATCCTGCCGGAGCGGCCATTTCAGGCCTTGGCAGAATTGAACCCTCCCGGTTTTGCGTCGGTGCGCAAGTTCGTGGTGAACGATGCGGGGCGGGTGTTGAGTTATTGACCGTCGCGCTTTCGATGGGTTCGGGAGCCTCCGGCGGGAGTTTATTTGGCAAGATGAAGCATAGGAGCGTCGCAAGATGTCCGTAACGTCCGATTTGATGGAGCTGCGCGAAGAGGCGATCCGCAAACATTACCCGGCGGCGAATGCGATGCTGGAGGGGTTCGATCATACGCCTCGGGTTGCGTCTGGGGGTGAGCCTGTTGCGTCGGAGCGGTCTTCGGGGATCGGAACGCGGCGGCGGTTTCGGTCGACCACGCCGGGATTGGTGACGCGGTCGACCGCCCGGCCCGAGGGGGTGCATCTGCTGGAGCGGATTGCCGGGGCGGATGGAGATGATCCGCTCGTTTCGCCTTCGCAGGCCGCGGTGATGCATGGGCTGCGGCGGGCGCTTGGGATCGCGCTGGCGATGGGGGAGGCGTTTTCGGATGCGACACTGTTGGGCGAGATGAAGCGGGCGAATTTGCAGGGGTCGCTGGGGGCGGATCGGAAGGCGGAGTTTTCGGCTTTGCTGGAGGGGGAAGCGCTGGCGGTTGGGTATGTGTTTGCCAATGCGACGGCGTTTCTTTTGGCGGCGCAGACGTCGGAAGTGACGGTCGATGTGGGCGAGGTGCAGGAGGTGCTGACCGACAATGCGCAGCTTGCCTTGCACGGGGCGCTTTGGGAACTGGACCAGAAGCTGGCTTTGCACGCCACGGACGAACCGCGCATGGTGGCCACCGTTTTGGCGTTCGCTGAGCAGCTGATGGAGCGGATCGCGCTGCGGGCGCAGAACGGGGCGCGGACAGGGACGTTTACCTCGGCCAATTGGCGCATCGAGGCGGATGATCTGACGCTTCGGGGCTTCACGCCTGCGACCAAGGCGAAAAGCACCACGCTCACGATGCAATTCAAGAAGCCGCACCAGGTGGTGGGCAACCATATCGCCAAGTACCAGGCGATGCGGCTGGCGAAGATGCTGATGGCGTATGATTTTGAACGGCGATTGAACCCGTTTGCAGAACTGGGAGGCTTCATCTTCACCTTCATGGGCGACGGCGCGCCGGGGACGGGGAAGACGACGCTGATCCAGATGATGGCGGGGATGATCCACGAATACTGCCAGAACGCGGGCTACACGTTCCGGTATCAGAATTTCGGCATCGACAATATCGACAGCTATCAGGGCAAGTCGGGGCAGAACGCCAAGGCGTTCATCAACAACGTGCTGGACCCGTCGGTGATCGGGTTCGGGACGATTGACGACATCGACCAGATCGCGGGCAAGCGGGGGGACCGGCAATCCAGCGCGGGCCAGCAGGAGGTCACGGCTGTGTTCATGGAGGCGTTTGCCGGGGCGAACACGGTGGTGCGGGGGAACTGCACGTTCGGGATGTTCTCGAACTTTCCGGAGAACGTGGACGATGCCCTGCGGCAGAGGGCGGGCGCGCGGTTCCTTGTGGACGGGCCGCAGACGCGGGAGGATTACATCGACATCCTTGCGCTGCTGATGGGGCGCAAGCACGACATTCCGCTGGGGGACCATGAGTTGTACGCGGCACAAGCCATCCAGAAGGCGGTGGCGGCGTCGTTTGAATCGCACAACCGGCCCAAGGAGCCGGGGTTGTTGGAGGTGTTCGACCGGGTGTCGTCGCAGATCGGCGATCTGGACACGATTGCCAAGATGGGCACCTACCTCAAGGCCATTCAGGAGGCCGACCCGCGCTTTACGGGCCGCGCGATCAAGAACATCACCGACGCGGTAAAGGTCCGCGCGATGGATTTTGAACTGCCGGATGAATGGATGGAGCAGCCGGATCTGTTCCTGTTCAAGCCCTATGACGAGAAGGCGGCGATGATCGAGGAGTTGCGGCGGCCGATCACGGTCGAGATGGTGATCCAGGAGATCAACCGCTACGCGGATTCCGAGTTCCGCTATGCGGACAAGTCGGATGAGGTGGCGATTGAGGGGATGGTGCGGAATATGGGGCGTCAGGAAGAGGCGAAGCGGCGGTGGTTGGAGGGGAAGGGGTGAGCAATTAGTGATTTGCTATCATTCTTCTGGAATGAAGGAAGATGTTTGCTTATATTCAAACCACGATCGATCGGAGGATCCTAACCGATGTCAGCAAAAAAAGGGCAACACGTAGTTCCCCGGGACGGACGATGGGCCGTGCGCAAAGCCGGTTCTGACAAGGCTACTCGTACCTTTGAGACACAACGGGAAGCTGAAGCAGAGGCTCGGAAGATCGCGCGGAACCAAGGGACCGAACTCTATATCCACGGTCGAGATGGCCGGATACGCGAGAGAAGTTCCTACGGGACCGATCCGTTCCCTCCGAAAGGCTAGGTGTGCCGGAAACAGACTTTGAAAAAAGTGTCTTCGTTAACTGCCCATTCGACCGTGAATTTGAACCAATACTTCAAGCTATGTTGTTCTGTTTGGTTCGCTTTGGGCTTAGACCAAGAATAGCGACTGAACGGTTCGATAGTGGCGAGTCCCGATTGGAGAAGATCGAGGAGCTTATCCTTTCCTCCAAGTATTCTTTGCATGATCTTAGCAGGGTCCAAGCATCCTCTGATGGCGAATACTATCGCCTCAACATGCCATTTGAACTTGGCCTCGACTATGGCTGTCGGAAATTTGGCCCAGAGAAGTACTCCGGGAAAAAGATTCTCGTATTGGCATCCGAACCCTACAAGTATCAGGCTGCGCTCTCGGACTTGGCTGGACGGGATATCGTCGTTCATGGGGGAACCTACCAGGGCGCGATCCGAAAAGTACGCCACTGGCTCGTGGAAATGGGGGGGTTCGGAAGCGATCAGGCTGCCAAAGTCATAAGTGAGTACGAAGACTTTCAGGAATGGTTTTTGGAGAAACGTCGTGACGACGGCGCAGACGATCAAGACCTTTTAGACACTCAAACCCCCGAATTGTTGGACGGCATGCTGCTCTGGTTCGATAGTGGAAAGCCCAGACAGTAAATGAACCGCCTCATCCAATCCGGCCTGATGTTCGGCAACCTGATCCATGTGGCCTCACCGGCGCTCATTGAGCGATACAACCGGGCGCTCATGCATCTCACTGGCAAGACCACGACCCTGACCGATTTCCACATCGACATTTCCGGCTTCTCGCCCGAGGTGGGGGACGAGTTGGACGATCCGCTCTACCTCAACCACAACGGGGTGAACCGGCAATTCATTCTGCTGACGACGCAGCAGAAGACGGCACCGCTGCTCGATGCGAAATTCTCGACCTCGCGGGATATTCTGCGGCAGTTCATCGAAGCGAACGAAAGCCAGTTGTTCGCGCTCACCGCCAAGGATGCGGTGGCGGGGGAGTTGGTGAACACGGTGTTCGACGTGTCCAATCCCGAGCGGCTGTTCGACATCTCGAAAATCCGGATCGAGGCGGACACGACGCAGGGCACGGTGCGAGATGCCGAAAAGCTGGGTGCGTTGGTGGATCGGTTCAAGACGGAACCGGACGGCTGGCATGATGATGTGCTGATCGCCGAGATGATCACCCTTGCCAAACGCACGGGCGACGTGGTGCGCAACCCGGTGCGGCTGCGCCAGATGGAGTTCCGGCAGGAGAATTTCCACACCAGCCATTTCGGCGGGATCTACGTGTTTCGCAGCGTCGCGCACCCGGCCGCGATCTGTGCCGGGGACGCTGTGCCGGGCTTGCCGATTGCGTACACGTTCACGCTGCAAGACCGGAACAAGGTGGCGAAGTTTCTCGACCTGAACGGGCTGGTAGAGCCGATCGTCAAGGCGCGCGGCATCGACGCGGGCGCGATCCTGCGGCAGAAGATGGACTTTATCGTTGTCGATATCGCGCAGGAGGCCGAGATCGATCTTACTGGTGCCACGCGGCGCGACATTCGAGGGCTGGCGCGCAAATTCTCGGACCGGTTGCCGCCCGAATGGCACGCGCTGAACCAGCTGGTGCAATGGGCCGAGGGGGACGCGACATGGCCGCGGATCGCCAGTGACCATCCGGCCTATTTCTATACGTTGCGGGCCAGCGCGACGCCCGATGCGAGCCTGGTGAACATGCTGCTGTCAGAGCTGTCGCCCAAGGACATCCGGCAGCTGTACATCTGCCACAAGGAAGCGTTCTACGCCGCCTACCGGGGTTGGACAGATACGAAACGCGCCTATCTGGTGGATTTCCTGACGCGTGAATACGTGGCCGACAAGGCCGGGGCGCGCGAGGCGCTGTTCGGGCACGACGCGCCGCTTGAAGAACCGGCGCCAATCCGCGACGATGTGATCGCGCGCGTGGGTCCCTGGGGCGCGGTTCGGAGGTAGGTTATGTTGGCACTTGGGCGTCTGTTGGTTGTCGGGTTTCTTGTCCTGAGCGTGGTCTATATCTGCCTGTCGCTCTATTCGCGGGCGGTGCGACGGGACAAGCTGGAACAGGAATGGGACGAGGAGATCCGCGAAGGCGACCGCGAGACCTTTGTGAAGGACGGGCTGCGCGAATATGACGGATCGCTGCGGCGCAAGCTCATTCTGGGGGTGTATATCGTGCCGATGACGGTTATTTCTGCGATCATCTACTTTACGAATTTCTACTGAGGGGACGCCGCAATGGGCTATATCAAATGGGCTGTGATCCTGACCTTCTGGGTCCTGTTCGTGTCGTTCCTGCATTACACGCTGCCGCAGCACGATATCGTGCGGATCACCGACACCGAAGTGCGGCGGGTCGATCCGGGTGAGAACCGCTGGTTCTGGGCTTCAGCAGATGTCGGAAGTGATGGCAGCCTGCCGAACCGGGACGTGTTCTTCATCTCGGTGGTGCGCGACAACGGCCGGGTCATGGTCTACCGCAACGAGGACACGGGCTGGGGCTGGCCGCCCTATTTCAAGTTCGACACCTCGAACCTTCAGGCCGAGGCCGCGGATTTGCGCAGCACCTCGGCAGACCCGCAATGGGTGGTGATCAAGCATTACGGCTGGCGCAACGAATTCCTGACGATCTTTCCAAATGCGTTGAACGTACGCCCGGTGGACAGCCCCGATGTGCGGATCATCCCGTGGGTCAACATCATCATCCTTTCTTTGCTGGCCGCGTTCCTCTGGGCGGTCTGGGTGCGCTGGCGGCGGTTCCGGATCGCGCGCATCGACCCGGTGCTTGAGGACGTGGAAGAAGGGTTCGAGTCGGTTGGTGATGGCATTGCCCGACGCCGCAGCGGGTTGCGTCGTTGGTTCGACAGCTGGCGGTCCAAGTAAGCGCGTGCTTGCCAAAGCGGGGCGGTTTCGGCCAGTCTCTTGCAAACGCATGCAGCGAGGGATCATGGCAGGCGCACGACCAGAACAGGCGGTCCTTACCCGCGATACGGATTTGTCCAAGACCGAGGACACGCGACGCGTGATCGAAGGCATGGTGGACGGGCTGAACGACCATCGCATCAGCGATATCGGCGAGTTCTTCGCCGAGGGCTTTCGCTGGATGGGCAATACCGGCTGCGGGACAAAGGCGGGTCTGCGCGCATTCCAGGACAATTGGCAGAAGCCTTTCCAGGCGGCGTTTTCCGACAAGGTCTGTGTCGACGAGGCGCGACTTTACATGGGGGAATGGGCGGCCGCCTTCGGGCGACAAGAGGCTGTGCATTCCGGGCAGTTCATGGGGGTGGAACCGACGGGCAAGCGCATCACGATCCGCTACATGGATTTCTGGAAAGTCGTCGATGGCAAGATCGTCGACAATTACGTGATGGTCGATTTTCCGCATGTTCTGGCGCAACTGGGTGTCGACGTGTTTGGTGGCGAAGGGTGGGAAGCGTTTGATCGCGGGGACAAGACCCCACCTGCCCCATGACGACGACACGCAAGGTGACCTCGCTTGACGTAGCGAACCGGGCGGGGGTCAGTCGGTCCGCCGTCAGCCGCGTGTTCACGCCGGGCGCGTCGGTGAGCGAACGCACAGCCGTGAAAGTGCGCGAGGCGGCGAATGCGCTTGGCTACAGGCCCAACGTTCTGGCGCGCGCGATGCTGACCGGGAAAAGCAAGATCATCGGGCTGGTGGTGGCCTATCTCGACAACCATTTCTATCCGACCGTGCTGGAGCTCTTGTCCGAGGCGCTGGAGCGTGAGGGCTATCACGTTCTGGTCTTCATGGCCGCGCATGGGGCGGAAGATATCGAAGATATCGTGAGCCAGATCCTTGACTACCAAGTGGACGGGCTGGTTCTGGCCTCGGTGGCGCTGAGTTCCGATCTGGCCAAGCGCTGTCGCGCGTCCGGCGTGCCCGTGGTGCTGTTCAACCGCAAGCTGGAGACCGAGGGCGAACTGGCGGTGGTGTCGGACAATCGCATGGGTGGTCGTTTGGCGGCAGAGCATCTGATTGCGCTGGGACGCACGCGCATCGGGCATATCGCCGGATGGGAAGGCGCCAGCACGCAGCGCGACCGCGAGGCCGGGTTGATGGACGGGCTGCGCGCGGCGGGGCTTGGTCTGTTCGCGCGGGAGGTCGGTGATTTCCGCCTGCCCCGCGCCAAGGACGCGACGCGGCGGATGTTCGACACACCGGACCGCCCGGATGCGGTGTTCGTGGCCAATGACTACATGGCGTTTGGCGTGATGGATGTGCTGCGGTCCGAACTCGGGCTGTCTGTGCCTGGCGACGTTGCGCTCATCGGGTTCGATGATGTGCCAAGTGCCGCCTGGCCCGCCTATGCGCTCACCACCATTCGGCAGGACGCGCAGGCGATGGTGACCACCACGGTCGAGGCTTTGCTGTCGGAGATCGGAGGGACGGATGTCATGCCCCCCGATCCGCTGCCCGTCACCCTGGTCCGTCGTGCCACGGCGTAACGCCTAGAGGTTTCCGGAGGCCAGCAGGATCTGCTTCCAGATCGCGGTTTCGTCGATCAAGGTCCATTCGCGGCGCAGGCCGTTTCGCCCGAACTCGGCCTGGGTGATGCCCATGATGTAGATGTCGGCCCCCGTCGGCGTGCCGAACATACCCCAACCGGAATGCGTGCCCTGCAACGACCAGCGCACCGCAGCGCGGGCGGGACTGAGCGGTTCCTCCATCCCGATCTGGTGATCGACGGAAAAGCGCGCGTTCGGGATGGCCGCGTGCAACTGCATCCAGAACCGGTCAGCATCGCGGTGCCCTGCCCCGGTGATATGGCCCGGATAGGCCAGTTCGGCAGCCCGGTGATAGGCTTGGGGAATGACGGAAAATTCCGCGGTTGCGATCCGTGTCAGGATGTCGGCTAATTCCTGACCCCATGCGTTTTCATTGCCGGTTCCGGTATACGACCCCGGCAGATCACTGGCGGGCGTCATCGGTTTGACGCAGGCCTCCGGTCCGCCTTCCCGTGCGATAAGGTCACGCGTCCAGTCCACCACATCCATCCCCATCTGCCGGACAATCGCGCCCTGATCGCGGACCAGCCATTCGTCGTGGACCCCGTTGTCGCGGCACCAGCAGTCGGCAAGAATGCGGTAGGCCAGCCTGCGCCCGGTCGGAGCGCCGTAGACACCCGCGCCCTCATGGGTCGCGGTGCAATAGAGCCTGTGCGAGGACAGAAAGCTGTCTTGGCCCGTCGGGCACCAGATCACGTCTTCGCCCAGCAATGCCCGATCCGGAAATTCGGCCAATGTCGCCTGGGTCGCGGCGATGATCCCGGTGTTGCCGGTGATCACCGACGCGGGCGACCGCACGACAAGTTCGGGTCCGTAATACTCGTGCAGCGTATGAATGCCTCGGTCTTCCCAGATGTCCCTGGTGATCCCGAGGATGAAATCGGGCACATCCGACCAACGATCCTCGAACCCCGGCAGAAACGGCATCGTTCAGCGCATCCCGTAATAGAGCCCGACGACATGTTCGGCTTCGGCAAAGAACAGCCAGCGGGACACCAGCACCCCGGCGATGTGGCTGAGCAGGGCCAGCACCCCGAAGATGTGTGGATAGGGCAGAAGCAGCAGCAGGACAGGCACCACCAGCATCAGCAGGAAGGCGATCATGCGCAGCTTGAGCGCGTGGCGGCGACCGACCGTGTAGACCATCTCGTTGAGCAGGTAGTTCGTGCCGGTATGGGGCGGCTCGAAGGCGCGTACCTTACCGATGCTGCCGAGCCCTGTTGCGGTCTTGAGATCGGTCCCGCTTTTGCCGAACCGCGTGTCGCCGGTTTTCCACCACAATGCCTGAATGCCGCCCGCCACGAGGATCAGAATCAGGCCGATGGTCACCCGCCCCGACAAAAGCGCACCGCCCGCAACCGAAAGCGCGATGAAGAGCGCCGAGGTCAGCCCGGTGTTCCAGCGCGGCACCGTCTTGAGCTGCGCATAGATCATGGAGGTGGTGTAGACCGTCACAAGGCAGAAAAACGCGCCGATCTGGCCGAGGATGGCGAGGTGGATGTTCACAAAAACCAGCATGAAGGCGTAGATCCCCATCGTTACGAGGGCCGCCACAGCAGCCCACGCCTCGCGGCTGAGCCAGCTTGTCTGCCATTGGGTGAACGCCTTTAGCGCGCGTTCAGGACGGCCAAGGTGGAAGGTGGATGACACCAATCCGCCCACGGCAAGCGCATAGCCGATTGCAAAGAAAGCAAAGGCAACCCAGCCGGTCGGCGGTGTCTGGTCGATGCCCAGCCAGAACAGGAGGCCAAGACCAAGCCCGGAAAACGTGCTGAAGGCGATGATGGACGGAGCCGGATGCATCAGAGTTTCTCCAGCGCTTTGTCGAGCCAGCCAAGAAAGCCCTTCGGTTCTTCGGCGACGGGGGCCAGCAGCGGGGCGAGAATGTCGATCTCTTCGTTCAGCCGGTCCTTGGGGCGCGGAGGCAGGTACTTGTTCACCGGCTTGGTGCCCTGTTCGGGCATAAGGTCCATGCCGCCACGTTCGGCCACCAGCTGGCTCACTTCACTGTCGGGATCGCCCAGATCGCCAAAGTGACGGGCATTCGACGGACACGTGCGCACGCAGGCGGGCACGCGGTCTTCCTCGGGGAGGTTGTCGTTATAGATGCGGTCGACGCAGAGGGTGCATTTCTTCATCACCCCTTCCGCCTTGTCCAGCTCCCGCGCGCCATAGGGACAGGCCCAAGCACACAACCCGCAGCCGATGCAGTCTGTCTCGTTGACCAGAACAATGCCGTCCTCGGTGCGTTTGTAGCTCGCCCCGGTCGGGCAGACGGTCACGCAGGGCGCGTCTTCGCAATGCAGGCAGGATTTCGGAAAATGAACAAGCTGCGCCGGGCCGGTTTCGGGCTGCACCTCGTAGGAGTGGATGCGGTTGAGGAATGTGCCAGACGGATCCGCGCCATAGGGGTCCTGATCAGAGAGAGGCGCGCCGTAGTTTTCGGTGTTCCAGCCTTTGCAGGACACGACACAGGCGTGACAGCCGACACAGGTGTCAAGGTCGATCACCAGCCCCATCTTGCGTTCAGTTTTTTCGGGAAGCTGCGTCATGTGCGGCGGTCCTCCGTCATCGAGTGTTCAGGCGTCTGGTGGAACCCAACAGGCTGCTCTGCTTCTTTGTCCCAAGTGGCGACAAACCAGATGAACGATCCGGCCATGCCGATCAGAACCACGGCAATCGCGATCAGAGTGGCTTTCATTGCCGTATTCATGTGTCCACCTTCCAGCGCAGCTCATCCGGGCCCTTGCCCACGGGTGACGCCAGTTCTTCGAACACCGGATGCGATTCAGATGGGCCATCGACCTTTTCGATCTTCACCCGCAGGTCGAACCACGCCGCCTGCCCTGTCACCGGGTCGGAATTGGCCCAGCGCAGACCGTCACCCTTGGGCGGCAGGAGTTCGTGGATCAGGTGGTTCAGCAGGAAGCCCTTGGTCGCTTCGGGCGCGTCCTTGTCCAAGGCCCACGCACCCTTGCGCTTGCCGATAGCGTTCCATGTCCAGACAGTGTTTTCGTTGAGCGCAGCCATATGCGCGACCGGCACGGTGATGTCACCATGCGCCGAGGTGACCTTGGCCCATTCGCCGGTCTTGAAGCCATGTTTCTCCCACAGCTTGGTCGGCAGGTAGAGCGGGTTGTGGCCGTGGATCTGCCGCAGCCACGCGTTCTGGGTGCCCCAGCTGTGATACATCGCCATCGGACGCTGGGTCAGCGCGTGGATCGCGAATTCATCGGTATCGACGCGGTCGTCCTCGAAGGGCGCGTACCAGATCGGCAGCGGATCCAGCGTGTACTTGATGCGGTCGCGCAGGTGATCCGGCGGCTGTCGGTCGCCCTGCCCTTCGGCGGCCAGTTGGAACTTGCGCATCGGTTCGACGTAAAGCTGAAAGATATAGGGCGCAGGCGCATCGTAGAGGCCAATCTCGACCGCCCAGTCCTGATAGGCTTTGTTCCACGGTTTGTAGTACAGCCCCTCGTCCGGCACATGCGAAGACCAGAAGCCGCCATTGGCGATATAGCTGTCGATCTGCGCCTCGTTCACGTCGCCGCGTCCGCCGGTCACCCCCTCTTCGCCCATGCGCCACCCAGCAAGCGGCCCGATACCGGGGCGGCGTTGGTGGTTGGTGATGTAATCGGCGTAATCGGCGTATTTCTGGGTGCCGTCCTCGTTGACGAAACCGGGCAGGTCGAGCTTTGCGCCCAACTCGCAGAGCACCGACTGGAAGCCGCGCACATCGCGATCCGGCTGCACTACAGGCCAGCGGATCGCATCCGCCGCCGCATCCGCCTCGCAGATCGGGCGGTCGAGCAGAGAGATACAGTCATGCCGTTCAAGATAGGTCGTGTCAGGCAGGATCAGGTCGGCATAGGCGACCATCTCAGAGGAATAGGCATCGGAATAGATGATGCGCGGGATGACGTAATCGCCGTTCTCGTCTTTGTCCGTCAGCATCTTCATGACGCCCGACGTGTTCATCGACGAATTCCACGACATGTTGGCCATATACATGAACAGCGTGTCGATCTTGTAGGGGTCGCCCGCATAGGCGTTCGAGATGACCATGTGCATCAGGCCATGTGCACTCATGGGGTTTTCCCAGGTGAATGCCTTGTCGATACGGGCAGGCGTGCCGTCGTCCTTGAGGCACAGATCATCGGGGCCATGCACGAAGCCCAGATGCGGGCCGTCCAGCGGCTTGCCGGGGGTCACCTTGCAATGCGGTTTGGGATGCGCTGTCGCCGGTTTCGGATAGGGCGGTTTGAACCGGAACCCGCCGGGGGTTTCGACGGAGCCGAGCAGAATTTGCAAAACATGCAGCGCACGGCAGGTCTGGAAGCCGTTGGAGTGCGCAGAGATCCCGCGCATCGCATGGAAGCTGACCGGACGGCCGACCATCTTTTCATGCGTTTCGCCCCGGAAATCCGTCCAGGGCTGGTCGATCTCGATGGCCTCTTCAAAGGCGACGCGGGCAATTTCCGCCGCGATGCGTTTGATCTTGGTAGCAGACACACCGCAGGTGTCGGCAACCGCGTCGGGGGCGTATTGCGGATCGAGATAGCGTTCGGCCAGAAGGTGCATCACCGGCTTGTGCGTGATCCCGGCGTGACGGTAGCTGGCTGCCAGATCGGGTTTCACACCCGGTTCGTCAAAGGCGGTCAGTTTGCCTGTCACGCGGTCCATGACCAGCGGCTTGCCGTTGTCGTCCTTGAGGAACAGGCCGTGTTCGGGCGATTTCGGATCGCTGTTTACCAGCACGGGCGCGTTGGTGTAGCGGGCAAGGTAATCGAGGTCGATCTTTCCGGCCTTCAGCAACTCGTGCACCAGCGCGAGGATAAACAGACCATCCGTGCCGGGCGTGATCCCGACCCAGTCATCGGCAATGGCGTTATAGCCGGTGCGGATCGGGTTGACTCCAATCACCTTGGCCCCACGCGCCTTGATCTTGCCCAGTCCCATCTTGATCGGGTTGCTGTCGTGGTCCTCGGCCACGCCGAAAAGCATAAACAGTTTTGTGTGGTCCCAATCGGGCTGGCCGAATTCCCAGAACGCGCCACCCATTGTGTAGATGCCAGCCGCTGCCATGTTGACGGAACAGAACCCGCCATGGGCGGCATAGTTCGGCGTGCCGAAATTCTGTGCCCAGAAGCTGGTGAAGGATTGCGACTGGTCGCGTCCGGTAAAGAAGGCAAGCTTTTCCGGCGCGGTGTCGCGGATCGGCTTGAGCCAGCCGGTTGCGATGTCCAGCGCCTCGTCCCAGGAGATTTCCTCGAACTCTCCCGAACCGCGCGGGCCGACACGTTTCAGCGGCGCACGCAGGCGCGAGGGCGCATTGTGCTGCATAATGCCTGCACTGCCCTTGGCACACAGAACACCCTTGTTGACCGGATGATCGCGGTTGCCCTCGATATAGGCGACCTTGCCGTCCTTCATGTGCACGTTGATCCCGCAGCGGCAGGCGCACATGTAGCATGTGGTCTTGCGCACCTCGTCCGAGACTTTCGGTGACAGGTTCAGCTCTGGCTGGACATGGCCCATAGGTTTCCTCCCTCTCCTGACCGGATGTACCCCCGGTCAGATTTGGCGATAGTGTTCATGTTTCTGCGCCGATGGTAAAGGCGCATTGTGCAAGCGCTTACATATCCGTTTCACCATTCCCGGACCTTGACGTTCGTGTCATGTCAGGATCCGTTGCGAGGAGCGTCCGGAGGTTTTTATGAGTGTCCTGGAAAGAGCCCGTGCAATCGCCAAACGGGCACATGCAAGGGTGGTGTTTCCCGAACTCGACGATCCGCGCGTGGCAGAGGCGGCACATCGGCTGAAGACAGATGGTTTGTGCACGCCGCTGCCGGTCAGCGACACCATCAGCGATGCGCAGATTGCGGCGTTGGTCAAGGCACGCGGACTGACAGACGCGATGGCCCGACGGATATTGCAAAAGCCCCTATACCGCGCCGCAGCGATGGTTGCCGCCGGCGAAGCGGATGCAATGGTTGCGGGGGCCGACAGCCCGACGCGGCGGGTCATAGAAGCGACAAGCATGGCCATCGGTCTGGCCAAAGATGTGAAGATCCCGTCATCGTATTTCCTGATGGTGTTCCCGGATGGCCGGGAATTCATCTTTGCCGACTGCGCGGTGAACGTCGCTCCGGACGCATCGACGCTGGAAGCGATTGCGCGCGCCTCGGCTGATACGGCAACGGCGCTTTTTGGCTCGGCGCGCGTCGCGCTTTTGTCTTTTTCCACCGGAACGAGCGGATCGGGCGACAGTGTTGCCACGGTGCGCGCCGTGGCCGACGCCACCGGATTCATCGGACCTGTGCAGGCAGACGCCGCTTTGAACGCCACCATTGCCGCCAAGAAGGGTCTGGGCAGCGGCGATGCGAACGTTCTGGTCTTTCCGTCGCTCGACGCGGGCAACATCGCGTACAAGCTCTGCCAGGAACTGGCTGGCGCGCAAGCCATCGGTCCCTTGCTGCAAGGCTTTGCCCGCCCGGTCTGTGACCTGAGCCGGGGGGCCACAGTGGACGATATCGTCGCGTCGACGCTCGTGACAATCGCCCTCGCACATCGTGGCTGATCCAGGGTCATCCTGCCTCCAGCAAGGTCGCGGCATCCGTTGCGATCATGCGCTCTTCCTCTGCGGGGATGACCCAGACGGAAACCTTGGAGCTGGCCGCATGCAAGCGTGGCCCGGAGCGGTGATTGAAGTCCGGATTGGTCCGCACACCGGCCCATTCCAAACCTTGCAAAATGCGCGCCCGGACACCAACGGCGTTCTCGCCGATACCGCCTGTGAAGGCGATACCGTCCAACCCTTCGAGTGCGACGATCAGCGACCCCGCATGGCGCAGCGTCCAATAACAGAAATGTTCAACCGCAAAGGCGCTTTCGGCTGATGCATCGATCATCAGCTTGCGCATGTCTGACTTGCCGCCGGACAGGCCGAGCAAGCCGCTTTCGTGGTTCAGGATCGCCTTGGTCCGGTCCAGCCCGTTTTCTTCGACCAGCCGCAGCACCGCATTGGCGTCGATCCCGCCGGACCGTGTGCCCATGGTCAGACCATCGAGCGGCGAGTAGCCCATCGTGGTGGCGATGGATTGCCCGTTGTGGATCGCACACAGCGACGCACCATTGCCGAGGTGAAACGCCAAGAGCCGGGAGGGCAACGCCTCGCCCGAGATTTCGGGCAAGCGACGCACAAGAGATGCATAGCTTAGCCCGTGGAAACCGTAGCGGCGAATGCCTTTTGTCTCCATCATCTTGGGGATCGCATAACGTGTGGCGACCTCGGGGTTGGTGGCGTGAAACGAGGTATCAAAACTGGCGAATTGTGGCAGGTCGGGTACGATCCGTGCCAGAATGTCGATAGGGGCAAGGTTGTGCGGATTGTGCAGTGGCGCTAGTGGCGTGCAATTGGCGATCTCGGCGCGCACCTCGTCGGTGACGCGCACCGGTTTGGTCAAGTGACGTCCACCATGCACAACGCGATGACCAACAGCACGCAGGCTTGCAGGCGAAATCCCGCGCCTGCCCAATGCAGCCAGAATAGCTTCAAGTGCCGTGCTATGGTCTGCAAACGAGACCTTGGTCGTGTCAGTACCGATGCGCAAAGACGATGCACCACCGATTGCATCGGCCATGCCGGACAATGTCTGCCTCAAATCCGCATCGAACAGCGCGAACTTGATCGAGGAAGACCCCGCATTGAGAACCAGGATTGGTCCCTCCTCTGCGGGGTCAGCCATGTCAGGCGACCTGCTGCGGGCGCATGTCCGCCGGGTCGATTCCCGCCACCGCAACCGGCGGCTTCATCGCGTCGCGGCGGAACGGTTCACCAAGTTCCTGGTTGATCATGGCTTCGATCAGCGTGGTCTTGCCGTGCTCCATCTGGTCCTTGATCGCGGTATCCAGCGCATCGCGCAGTTCGTCCATCGTGCGTGCAACGACACCCTTGAGACCACAGGCCTTTGCGATGGCGGCGTAGCTCACGCCCTCGTCGAGTTCCGTGCCGACGAAATTGTCGTCGTACCACAGCGTCGAATTACGCTTTTCCGCACCCCATTGGTAGTTGCGGAACACCACTTGTGTGATCGCGGGCCATTCCGGGCGACCGATGGCGGTGAGTTCGGTGACCGCGATGCCAAAGGCACCGTCACCGGCAAAGCCGACCACCGGCACATCCGGGCAGCCGATCTTGGCGCCGACGATCGACGGCAGACCGTAGCCGCAGGGGCCGAAGAGACCCGGAGCGAGGTATTTGCGACCTTCTTCGAAGGACGGGTAAGCGTTGCCGATGGCGCAATTGTTGCCGATGTCGGACGAGATGATCGCGTCTTTCGGCAACGCCGACTGGATCGCGCGCCATGCCATGCGCGGGCTCATCCAGTCCGGTTTGGACGCACGGGCGCGTTCGTTCCACGTGGTGCCGGGATCGTCCTGTTCGTGGTCCATGCTGGACAGCTGCTGCGCCCATGTGGATTTGGTTTTCGCGATTGTGGCTTTTCGGTCCTCACGGCCCTCATCGCCCGCGGTGTCGGAGAGCCGCGCGAGGATGCCATCGGCCACCTTTTTCGCGTCACCGACGATGCCGACGCTGACTTTTTTGGTCAGTCCGATGCGGTCGGGGTTGATATCGACCTGTATGATCTTCGCGTCTTTGGGCCAGTAGTCGATGCCATAGCCGGGCAGGGTCGAGAACGGGTTGAGGCGTGTGCCGAGGCAGAGCACGACATCGGCCTTGGAGATCAGCTCCATCCCGGCCTTGGACCCGTTGTAACCGAGAGGTCCAGCGAACAGAGGATGCGAGCCGGGGAAGGCATCGTTGTGCTGGTAGCCCACACAGACCGGCGCCGTCAGCCGTTCCGCTAGCGCGATCGACGCGGGGATTGCGCCTGCCAGAACGACGCCCGCACCGTTCAGGATCACCGGGTTCTTGGCGTTCGAGAGAAGTTCCGCCGCCTGCTGGATTGCACTGTCACCGCCAGAGGGGCGTTCGAATTCGACCACTTCGGGCAGATCGATGTCGATCACCTGCGTCCAGAAATCGCGCGGCATGTTGATCTGTGCCGGGGCCGAAGCGCGCTTGGCGTTCAGGATCACGCGGTTCAGCACTTCGGCCACGCGGGAGGCATCGCGCACCTCTTCCTGATAGGCGACCATGTCTTCGAACAGCTTCATCTGTTCGACTTCCTGGAACCCGCCCTGACCGATGGTCTTGTTTGCGGCCTGCGGCGTGACCAGCAGAAGCGGCGTGTGGTTCCAATAGGCGGTCTTTACGGCTGTGACGAAATTCGTGATGCCGGGGCCGTTCTGGGCGATCATCATCGACATCTTGCCAGACGCGCGGGTGTAGCCATCGGCCATCATGCCGCCCGAACCTTCATGCGCGCAGTCCCAGAAGGTGATGCCGGCTTTGGGGAAAATATCCGAAATCGGCATGAAGGCAGACCCGATGATCCCGAACGCATGTTCGATTCCGTGCATCTGGAGGACTTTGACAAAAGCTTCTTCGGTGGTCATTTTCATGGTGGCTCTCCCTGGGAAGGGCGCAGGCCAGAGGACCGGCGCGGTTGGCCGGACAGTAGCGGTGAGTCGCCACAGCCAATAGGGCCACTTTGAACCGCCGCTTATAGCCAAATCACCGCATATGACTTCCATCGCGGAGAACAGGCCGGACGCGGGAAACATGGTTTTGTTACAATCCGGCAGCATTTGCGCCGTATTTGAAGGGCAGTATTGATGAACGCATCGTGAAACAGGCTCAGCTTTGGGCTGTGACTGATCGATTGAATGATATAACGCGCACTGAACCGCACGCTAACGGCAGGACCCTGAATGCCAAATGCCTTGGCACTCCTCGTATTGGCTGTATGGCCATTGGTGACAGTAGTTTTTTTCAAGAAACTGCCGCCCGGCCGTGCTGTGATTGCGACCTTGTTGCTGGGGTTCCTTTTCCTGCCTGAACCTCCTGCGGCGTTTGACTTTCCGCTCATTCCACCCCTGACGAAACACACGATCCCGGCGCTCAGCGCGCTGGCCATGTGGTACGTGCTGTATTCGCGAGACTTCAATCCGTTGCCGCGATCACCTTTTACGGTCGGCCTTCTGCTGCTGTTCATCTTTTCGCCCGTCGCAACGGCAATTCTGAACACAGCCCCGGTGTACTGGGGCGAGTTCTACATCCAAGGCATGAGCATTCGTGATGCGATTGCCTTTGTCATCCAGCAGTGCCTGCTGGTCCTGCCGTTTCTTCTGGCGCGCAGATTCCTCGCACATGCCGAGGATCAGCGCGACCTGATGGTGGCCTTCATGATAGGTGGGCTGGTCTATTCCGTGCCGATGTTGATCGAAGTGCGCCTGTCACCGCAGCTGAACCTGTGGATTTATGGCTATTACCAGCACGATTTCATTCAGACGATACGGTTCGGCGGCTTCCGTCCGATGGTGTTCCTCTATCATGGCCTCTGGGCCGCCTTCTTTCTGCTTATGGCGATCGTCGCGGCCTGCGCACTTTGGAAAACCCGCGCATTCAAGTCGAACTGGAAATTCCTGGCGATCGCGGTCTACCTGACCGGCGTTCTGATTCTGGCCAAATCGCTGGGCGCATGGCTGTTTGCTGCGGTGCTGATCCCTGTGATCCTGTTGTTCGGAATGCGGTGGCAGATGCGTTTGGCCGTTTGCATCGCCGCCTTTGCGATGACCTACCCGGCGCTGAAGGGTGCCGGGCTTGTTCCCGAAACGCGGATCCTTGAATTCGCCGAAAGCATCGACCCGGACCGTGCTGCATCGCTTGATTTCCGCTTCAACAACGAGAACCAGCTTCTGGAACGCGCTCAGGCCAAACCTTTTTTCGGCTGGGGCAATTACGACCGCAACCAGATCATGAACCCGGCAAATGGTGTGATCGAAACCATCACCGACGGACGGTGGATCATTCTGATCGGTCAGTTGGGATGGTTTGGGTTCCTTGCCGAATTCGGTCTGCTGGTCACGCCAATTTTCTTCCTTTGGCGGGAAACGCGGTACCGCGATCCGGGGGATTATTCGCTCCTGATCGTTCCGATGTCCCTTTTGCTGGCCGTCAACGTGTTCGACATGTTGCCCAATGCGACGCTCACGCCACTGACCTGGTTGATGGCCGGGGCCTTGACCGGCTATGCGGAAAACCTCAGGGATGGCCGTGGGGCGTATCAATCCAGCCATCGTCTCGCATGGCGTCCTGTTTTGTAGGTAATTCGTATCAATATGACGTCCTTGAATACCTCCCGCCCACGGGTGCTGGCCATTGCCGAGGCTGCGAACCCCGAATGGGTCAGTGTGCCACTGGTCGGCTGGTCATTGGCGCAAGCGTTGCGCGATGTGGCCGATGTGCATCTGGTCACCCAGGTTCGCAATCGCGACGCGATCTTGCGCGCAGGCCTGATCGAAGGGCGCGATTTCACAGCCATAGATTCCGAGTCTGTTGCCCGCCCGCTCTGGGCGCTGGCGGAAAAGCTGCGAATGGGTGAGGGCAAGGGCTGGACGACCTTGCAGGCAATCAATGCGCTGATCTACCCATGGTTCGAACATCTTGTCTGGAAAGAGTTCGGCCCGGCGATCAAGGCGGGTGAGTTTGACATCGTGCATCGCATCACGCCGCTGAGCCCAACGATCAACTCTCCGATTGCACCCAAAGTGAACCGCGCCGGTGTGCCTTTTGTCCTCGGACCGCTCAATGGCGGGGTGCCCTGGCCCAAGCATTTCGATGCTGAACGCCGGGCGGAAAAGGAGTGGCTGAGCTATTTGCGTAGCGCCTACAAACACCTGCCCGGACGCCACAGCACGCTGAATCACGCCTCGGCCATCATGGTCGGATCGCGCCACACCCAGAGCGAGATTCCGAACGCGTTTCAGGACAAGACGCTTTATATCCCCGAAAACGGCATCGATCCGGCACGGTTCAACCAGACAGCTCAACCCAAAGGTGACGTACTCAAGGCAAGTTTCGTTGGGCGTCTGGTGCCCTACAAGGGTGCGGACATGCTGATCGCGGCCTCCGCAGAGCTGTTGCGGAGCGGTCGGATGACGCTCGATGTCATCGGGGACGGGCCGATGCTGGGGCATCTGACGGCACAGGCCAAATCGCTGAACTGCGAGACCGGGCTGACATTCCACAAGTGGATCCCTCATGCCGAGGTGCAGTCTATCCTCAGCCAGTCCCATATCCTGAGCTTTCCGTCGATCCGGGAGTTCGGCGGCGGTGTCGTTCTTGAGGCGATGGCACTTGGGGTCGTGCCTGTCATTGTCGACTACGCGGGACCCGGAGAGCTTGTGACGGAGGAGACCGGCTTCAAGGTGCCCTGCGGCAGCCGCGACGAGATCATAGCGGCCTTTGGTGGAACCTTGACAAACCTGTCTGATCGCCTGTCCGGCAACCCCGAAGCACTGGCCTCAATGGCGCAGGCGGCCAAGGCCCGGGTGGATGCGTATTTCCTCTGGTCGCGCAAGGCAGACCAGATCAGACAGGTCTATGACTGGACGTTGGGTCGAAAGAGAGCAGAAAAACCCGACATTTTCAGGGCGGCATTAAGGCCAGTTGCCGCAACAATACCCTGATTGCTCCAACAGACTGTTTCCGAGACGCAGGTTGCGCGAGCAGGGCCGATGCGGGTATCACCCTTGAACGGTGGGGGCCGTAGTTGCAGAATTGAAATAACGTGCCAAGCCGCCTTCACATGTCGGATGTCCTTGTCTTCAGGGACTCGGACTCCGCCCGATCCGAGGTCCGGCAGTTTCTTCTTTCAATGGCCTGCCTTGCCTTTGTGCTTGCGGCACTGGGTGCAGGCCAGGTCGGCGCGGATGCGTTTGCCAAGGACATCATCCTGGTTTTCTGTGGTGGATGGTGTGCCAACCAGCTGATCCGCGGCCCCGGTATTTTCAGGTCACAGGTGATCAGTGTCCTGCAGGCCTATTTCATCGGCGTGCTCTGCTGTGCGGTCCTTTTGTTTGTCGTGGGATGGATGATCTTCCTGCCCGAAGAATACATGCATCTGGGCCATGCCCTGATGCTGGCGGCAACGTTCACCACGAATGTCGGCCTCGTGTTTTTCCCGGTCGATACGGGCATGCGGTTTGACGGGCTGTTCGATCATCTTTGGATTCCCGCCCTGATCGCGCAGTGCAGCGTGATCCTGGCTCTGCTGTATTGGGCCTTCGCCGCGCGCCCTTTGCGCCTCTTGACGGTGCTGGGCCTGCTGGCGCTCGCATCTCTGATCCTGTCCCTGATTGACAGCCGCATGGTTCAGCTATTGCCGATTGGCGCGCTCTGGGCATTCCTCTTCGGGGCGCTTCCTTTCATCATCACCAACCGCTTTCGCGTTCTCGAATATGCGACCCTGGTTGGCGTTCTGAACTTCTTGGCAGGTGTCCTTGTCATCACTGCTGCCGGGGACACGCTGATTGCCCGCGCGCTTGTCGCCCTGGGGCTGGCGTTTCTGTACCTCGGCAGTCGCCCCCGCACATCGCACCCCGAAATGTCTGACCTGCGTCGACGTTGGTTCGGAATGGTCCTGCACACGTTTCTCTGGGCGGTGCCGTTGACGCACCTGAACGCCGCGCTGAGCATCACCGGATCACCGCAGACGAACTTTTTGCCGCTGATCGTGCCCTGCTTGCTGTTTGCGATCTTTTCCTGGACGATCTGGCAGCATTTCGAACAGCGCAACGGCACGAACCAGATCGTGATCAGCGCGGTCGTCGCGTTCTTGATTCTGATCAACGGTCTGATCGGACTGATGAGCGAGGGTCTGCAGATGCGCTTTCCCAATCAGGCACAGGCCTATATTCATGCTCTGGAGTCCGATCAGCCCGCCTTTGACTGTCCGCGCGCCACCAAAGGGCCGCTTGCCGGGCTTGAGGTGTGCAAGCTTGGCCCCGATGGGCCACCCAAGGTGCTTGTCTGGGGGGATCACCAGCTTGACGCGATCCGCACCGGGTTTGCCGAGGCGGCCCGCCGCGCTGAGGTGCCGACGCTTCTGATCGCGAAGGCCAACTGTATTCCCTTGGATGGCTTGCAAAGCCGTTTGTCGGCAAGTTCTGACATGTCCGGGCAGGAATGTGACCGGCACTCATCGCAGGTCCTGCAGGCGCTTCCCCACCTGAAAAGCATCCTCCAGGTCACGCTGGTCGCCGACTGGGCCCATTACCTCGAAGTGCCGAGAGCCGAGCTGTTCCAACGCGCGAAGGTTAGGCTGGGACCGATGGATGGAAGCCCCTTTGACGTAAACCGTCAAGCGGATTACGTCGCGGATTCCGCTGAAAGCACGATCCGGGCCTTGGTGGACAGGGGATTGCTGGTCTCCGTGGTGCGGCAAGTCCCGACACATCCCCGCTTCGACGCGGAATTGGCGGCAAGGGCCAGCTTGCCCGGTGCCGGCCTCTATTTCGGGATGCCGGAACTTTCGAACTCCGTGCCCCTGAAAGACGTGACCGACCGGCACGCACCGATCGATATGCTGTTCCGCAACCTCGCGCAGACCGGAAAGATGACCTATGTGGACACTTGGGGCGCGTTCTGTTCGCGCACGCGCTGCGAGACCCGCGGCGGGCTGGCAAGCGACTACATCTCGTCCACGAGGCTGAGCCCGAGCGGTGCTCTGGCGCTGACGCCCAAGCTGGCCGCAGACCTTGCGCGGGCGCTGACACATGCGCCCTATCGACGATTGCTCGACAGTTGATCAGGCCGCTTGCGGCGCCATGAGTTCCCGCCAGCGATGGCAGGACACATCGTGCCCGGTGCCGTCGCTTTCCAGCTTTGGCTCGACCTGCTTGCAATGGTCGATGGCGAAGGGACAGCGCGTGTGGAACTTGCATCCCGGCGGCTGATTTGTCGGCGACGGGATTTCGCCCGTCAGTTTTTGTGCCGATCCCCGATCATCCGGATCAAGCGACGGGATCGCCGAAAACAGCGCCTTGGTGTAGGGGTGGCGCGGTGCCGCGAAGAGCTTGCGCGTGGGTGCGGTTTCCACCAGCCGCCCCAGATACATCACCGCGACATGATCGCAGGTATGCGCCACCACGGACAGGTCGTGGCTGATGAACATGAAGGTCAGGCCCATGTCGCTCTGGATTTGTTTGAGCAGGTTCAGAACGTCGGCCTGAATGGATACGTCCAACGCCGCCACGCTTTCATCCGCAACGATGAACTTGGGCGCAGAAACCAATGCGCGGGCAATCGAGATACGCTGGCGCTGACCGCCCGAAAAGGCGTGCGGGAAACGGCGCAGATGTTCCAGGTTCAACCGGCATTTTGCCGCGATCTCGCGCACGCGGGCGTCTGTTTCGGCGCGCGACTTTGTCAGCCTCATCACCTCGAGCGGTTCCGCGATGATGTCCCGCACCGTCATGCGCGGGCTGAGCGCCGCATAGGGATCCTGAAAGATGAGCTGCGCGCGTTTGCGGTAATCCTTGAGCTGGTCATTGGTGATGTTTTCGAGGTCGTAGTTCACCTCGCCATCGGAATATTGCGCGCCACCGGCGGTGATCGGTGCCGCCTTCAGAAGTGCACGCCCCAGCGTTGTCTTGCCCGACCCGCTTTCACCGACAAGGCCAAAGAACGATCCTGTCTCGATATCCAGCGAAACATTGTCCACTGCCTTGAGGATCTGCTTGTTGAAGAGCCCGCCACCGATGGGAAAACCGACAGACAGACCTTTGGCGCGGATCAGGACATCACTCATGCCGGCACCTCGTCATAGATATGGCAGGCCACCTTGTGGGTCGCGTCGATCAGGCGATCCCTCGGATCAGCGGTCTTGCAGACATCCCCGACCATCTTGGAACAGCGCGTGTGAAAGACACAGCCGGACGGGCGCTCAAGCGGCGACGGGATGTCTCCGGGCACTGGGGTCAGCGGCGAATCCAGATCGTCGAGTTTCGGTAGCGCGGCAAGCAGACCTTGGGTGTAGGGATGTTTGGGGTTGCGGATCACCTCGCGCACCGGGCCTTCCTCGATCATGCGGCCCAGATACATCACGTTCACCTTGTCGGCGGTCTGCGCCACGACACCCAAATCGTGGGTGATGAACACGATCCCCATCTGGAACTCGGCCACGAGGTCTTTCATCAGGTCGATCACCTGCGCCTGAATTGTCACGTCAAGCGCGGTGGTCGGCTCATCCGCGATCAGCAGCTTGGGCTGGGTCGACAACGCCATCGCGATCATCGCGCGCTGCCGCATTCCGCCGGACAGTTCGAACGCGTATTGATCAAACCGCTTGGCGGCGTCCGAAATCCCGACGCGGTCCAGCATTTCGATCGACCAGCGCTTGGCCTGATCACGGCTGTAATCACCATGCAGTTGAAGCTGTTCGACCATCTGTTTGCCGATAGTGATGGCGGGTGCAAAGCTGGCCATCGGTTCCTGAAAGATCATCGACACCGCCCCACCGCGCACGATGTTCAACTCGCGATGCGTCTTGAGAGACAGCACATCCACCGGCCCTGTGTCGGTGTGTAGCGTGATCCGGCTTTCCGGCGTGTAGACCGCGTTGCGCGCATTGAGATGCATCAGCGCCTTGGCCGTCACCGATTTGCCCGACCCGGATTCCCCCACGAGCCCCATCACCTCGCCCTTGTTCAGCGAAAAGCTGACATTGTCGACGGCAGTGATCAGCCCTTCGTCGGTGCGGAATTTCAGCGTCAGGTTCTGTACGTCGATCAGGGCCGTCATTTGTTGTTGTCCGAATAGGGGTCTGCCGCGTCGCGCAGGCCGTCACCGACAAACACGAACGCCATCACCAGTGCAATGAAGAAGATCACCGGGATGAAGTACCATTGGTAGTTGAGAAGCACATCCGCACTGGTCACGTTCTGAAGCATCACGCCAAGGCTGTTCACCGGATCCTTTAGGCCAAGACCGATGAACGACAGCGCGGTTTCCGACAGCACCATGTAGGGGAACGAGATCACCAGATCGACGATGATATAGCTGGTGAAGCTGGGCAGCAGGTGGCGCCGGATCACGTGGCCGGAAGATGCCCCGCAAAGCTGAGCGGCAAGCACGTATTCCTGATTGCGTTCGGTCAGCAGATGCGTGCGCACGCGGCGGGCCAGCGTCGGCCAACCGATCAAACCCAGGATGAGCGAGATGTAGAAGAACCGTTGCTCTGCCGATAATTCGGGCGGCATGAAGGCGGCCACCGCCATGAACAGCGGGATCGCAGGCACGGTTCGCACCGCGTCCGTGATCATCTGCAGAACGGAATCGATCCAGCCTCCGTAATAGCCGGACACCCCCCCGATCACGAGCGCCAGCACAAAGGCGATCAAGACGCCGATGGTGCCCACCTGCAACGAGGTCCAGATGGCGTGGAAGGTGCGCGAAAATATGTCCTTGCCCGCGTCATCCGTGCCGAAGACATGCACGAACCCTTCCTGCGTGCCGAACAGATGTGTGTCCATCGGGATGAAGCCGAACAGCTTGTACTCCCAACCTTCGACGAAGAAATAGATGTAGTTCCGCTCGTCCTCGTTGATGGTCGTGACCCAACGGAAATTCGTGGCCATCGACCTTTCGCGTTCGACCCCATGCACGAAGGGGCGCAGGGAACAGCCGTTAACATCGCAGAATTGCGGGATCTGCGGCGCGCCGTTGGTGTATTCGTCGTTCTTGCCCGCAATCGTCGGATTGTAGGGCGACAGGAACGGCGCGAAAATTCCCGACAGGACGAGGAACAGCAACACGCATGCCGCGATCATTGCAGAGCGTTGACGCTTGAACCGTGCCCAGATCAACTGGCCCTGCGACGCTGTAAAATACGCCTCTTTCGACCGGCGTTCGACCGCTGCGTCGGTCTCGACGACCTGCACATGCGGACCGGTGGTTTCGGCCATGTTCGGCTTGAGGGGATCGGGTGTCGTCGTCATGGCGTCACCTCACGATGCTCTTGCGGACGCGCGGATCAAGAGCCGCAAGCATGACGTCCGTCAGAAAATTAAGCGTCACGATGGACGCGGTGAGAAGAAAGATGATCGCGCCCGCCAGCTGCTGGTCATTCGACCGCGCCAACGCTTCGATCAACAGGGCCCCCGCTTCGGTCAGCGTCAGGATCAGCGCGACGATGGGCAGTTCGTTGAAGATGCGATTGAGGTCGAAGCCAAGGCTGTTGACGATGGGGCCCAGCGCGTGGCGGGCCGGATAGTTCCACAGCAGCTTGCGCCCATGTACCCCACGCGCAGAGGCGGCGGTCACATAAAGCTTGCCAATCTCGTCCGACATCAACGCCCGCACCGTCTGCAAGGCGAAAGCGGTGGCCGACCAGCCCAAGATAAAGATCGGCAGCCACGCATTGCTAAGCAGGTCTGTCACCCGCCCCCAACTCCAGTCCGCATCGCGGTATTCGGCGGAAAAAAGCCCCGTCAACGTGTCGCCGAAATAGACCGTCGAAAACAGCATGATCATCAGCGCCAGCAGGAAGTTCGGCAGGGCAAGGCCCAGATAGCTGAACAGACGCAGCGAATTGTTCAGAACAGCGTTGTCCGACGCTGCGGCGATGATCCCCACGGGCAGCGCAATCGCATAGGCCAGCATCAAGGACGCAAGGCACAGGCCCAGCGAAATCCAGAACTTATCGCCCAGAAGCTGTGCAATGTTCACCCGCAGGATGCAGCTGTCACCGAATTCACCCTGAAACGCGCCGACGATCCACTTGCCCCAACGCTCCAGAAACGGCCGGTCAAGGCCAAGGCGAATGCGCTCGTTCTCGATATCGGCGGCGGAAATGCCTGATCCCTGGGTGTTCTTGAAGGCAAGGTATCGCTCGGCGCAATCTCCCGGCACCAGCTCCATGAGCGAGAACACGACCAGCGACACGATGATCAGTGTGATCATCGCAAGCACTGCCCGAGTCGCCACGAAGCGCGCGAAATTCAACATGAAGCATGCCCCTGCTTTGCGTCTGTGCCCGGTTGATCCGGTGTATTCGTCAGACAGCCGTTATTTCTTTGGGAAGACGCGGGCGGTCTTCGGTCGCCCGCGTCCCGGTCAAAGACCTTTACTCGTCCAGCCACCACTGCGTCGCGCGGTAGGGGTAGGTCCGGTAATATTCGTAGGACCACGTCTTGAACTCGGTGAAGTTCTTGAGGTCGTTGCTGGCATAGATCGGTTCCGGCGCCTTGACTGTACCGATCATGACCATGTTGCTCACGAAGTTCTCGACCAGACCGGCGCCCAGCGCGTCGGACTCTGCAGTGCCCGGAACGGCCGACTGGAACGCGTCGATATCTGCGGCCAGCTTCTTGGCCCATTCCGGCGGCTCAACGCCAGACGCACCATTGGTGTCCAGCCATTCCGCCCAGAGCATCCCGGTGCGGTGTTCGAAATATGTCCCGAACGGCGGACGGAAGAAGCTGTTCAGACCCAGATGGATCGCCAGGGGCGCACCGTACTGCCACAGACCCACATCGAGGTTGTTGGCGGATTGTGCAGAGCGGTATTCATCCGGCGTCACTTCCTTGACCTGGGTCTGGATCCCGACATCGGCCCAGTTCTGGCCAACCAGTTCCACAACGCTGCCTGCAATACCCTGTGTGGTGAATTGCAGGTTCAGCGTGATCTTTTCCCCGTTCGGCAGTTCGCGGAAGCCGTCACCGTCGACGTCGACCATGCCGACTTCATCCAGCAGCGCCTTCGAGGTCTCCGGATCGAATTCGGCCTTGTAGGTTTCCCAGCTCGGATCGACAAAGTCGGGTGCCGGGTTGAACGGTGCGATCTGGCTGACGGTGCCTTGACCGAAATACGCGATCTCGTTCAGTTCCTCACGATTGATGGCCAGAGACATGGCTTCGCGGAAGCGCAGATCGTTGTACACGGCGCGCTTGGCTTCGTCTTCGATGGTAAAGTTGAAGCTGAAAGCGGGCATGCCGACCGTCGGCTTGAGCTGGATCGAATAGTTGCCCTTTTCCTGGTTCTCCAGAAGCAGCGGCGCGGATTCAAGACGCACGGACTGCGATTTGTAATCCACTTCGCCGTTCACCAGCTTGAGGATACGCACTTCGTTGTCGTTGATGTACAGCTCGTCCTGCGTCGAGATGTAGGGAAGCTGCTGACCGGTGGTGTCGACCTGGTGGAAATACGGGTTCGCAACCAGTTTCCGACCTTCGGTCGTGTCGGTGATGTAGATATGCGATTCCAGCGTCGGCACGGTCGCTTTTGGCAATCCATCGACGATATCGGCACGCGACAGCATCGGTGTCGGTGTGTCGGTCCAGTCGGAGTTTCCGTAATAGGCAAGGATCGCATCGTAACCGTTTTCAAAGCCGAGGCTCTGGGCATAGCTGTCCGCGTCCGGGTTGATGTCCGGATGGAACTGTCCAAGGAAATGCCGGGGCTGGAAGCCTTGGGCATAGGACGTGGCGAAGTGAGCCAACAGGCCTGGCTTGGGTGCGGGCAGGTTGAAGATGACGGTCACGTCATCCGGGGTCTCGACGGTCATCGTCTCGCCACCCACGGTGACGTAATCCCGCGGCTGTTCAAAGATGTTGGTGTCGAGCATGATATTGTCATGCCAGAACGCCACGTCGGCGGATGTGAACGGCGCACCGTCCGACCACTTGTGACCTTCACGCAGGGTGAACGTCAGCTGCGTGTAATCGTCGTTCCAGGACCACGATTTCGCGATGTTGGGGACGATGGTCTGGAGATCGTCGGAATAGCGCACGAGGTTCACGTGACGCACCGACAGGAAATCCGATGTACCGGCTTCTGTCGCGTTGGACAAGACGTTCAGTTCGCCACCGTACTGGCCGATGCTGTCATAGGGCACGACAACCAGCGGCTCGGCAGGCAGACGCTCTGCCAGCGGCGGAAGGTCCGGGTTGCCCTTGATCATCGCGTTCAGCGCCTCGATCTCGGGGTTTGTCGTGAACTCCATGGTGCAACCGGCAGCATCCTGGAAAGCGCTCAGCTCGAACTGCTGCGGGAATTCACCAGAGGCAACGCCCTGCATGTCGGCGACGGTGACTGCCGGGCAATTGGCATAGGCCGCTGCCGGAAGGGCAATCAGGGCCACGCCTGAAAGTAGAAGTCGTTTCATTTTATCTCCTGTTGGTTCCAAGTGGTGTACGGGGGCTGTTCCCCCTTTTTTCCCGGTTCGTCGTTAGTCCGGTCATTTCGGGTGTCCATGGTTTCACGCCGCATTTCGGCAGATCTCGACGTGGTCAGGACGGAACTTCGGCGTGACGCCTCCTTCTTGTGGTCAGCCCGGTCGAAACAGCCGGGATTTGTATCTCTGGCGAACATGACAGGTCCGTGACAGGGTTCGGGTTCACGAAGCCACCTTAACGCCGGTTTCGGTAATCAATGTCCTTGAAAATGTGCCATCGCCATTTGACATGTGATGGCAAAGCATATCCTGCATCAAATCAAGCATTGTCTGCATGTGCGCCGGGTTTTTCGCCAGATTGCGACCTTCGATGCCGCTGGACGCATCCAAAAGGATCGGCGGCAACCCTCCGGCGAACTGCACGAATCGCAACGGCCCGCGACGCAGCACTGCGAGATTCGCAGTGTCCACCGACAGGTTATGGTCGGTCTGCCACAACGTGGGATTGATCGGATCACCGAAATCCAACTCGGACACCGACACCTCCCGCCAATCCTGCGAAGTCTCGCCGTTCAGAAACGGCTTCAGGCTTTTGCCGTCCATCGCATGCGGCGCGTCCAGACCAAGGCAGTTCAGGATCGTCGGCGTAATGTCGATGGATTCCGTCGGCTGCGTCACCACCATGCCCCGCAGGCTCGCCTGTGGCTGCCGGATAATCAGGGGCACATGGAACGCGGCGTCGTGAAACGTCATCTTGCCCAAAAGACCGTAATCGCCCAGCATTTCGCCATGATCCGCCGTCAGGACGATCAGAGTGTCTTCGTATTGGCCGGTCTCCTTGAGCCACGTCAAGATGCGCCCGATATGATGATCCACCTCGGTGGCCAGCCCGAAATACAGCTTTCGGATCATCCGCGTCGTTGCATCAGACGCCTCCAGTTCGGGAAACCCGACAACCGTCGACGCGACATTGCTCTTGCGCCGCGCGGTGGTGACATATGGGTGCCACTCCGGGTCCGGCGTCTCAAGCGCCGAAGGCATGTCTGCCGCATCATACATCGCGTTATAGGGCGCCGGGGCCACAAACGGCGGGTGCGGGCGGATATAGGTCACCAGCGCGAACCAGCCTTGCGAACGCTTGCCCAGATCGTCGATCACCCGGTCTGTCAGAAATGCTGTGTCGCTGTGTTCGGCAGCGTAAAGCGCCGGGGCATCCGGTGTATCACCAACGGGGCGGTACATCTCGGGATAGGATGGCACGTCGTAGCCCTTGTCTCGCAGATGCTGCTCCCAAGCGCTCGAATCCCCTTCGAGCCGCATACGCAGCACCTCATCAAAACCGGGTGCAAGCTCCTCGTAGGAGAACAGCCTCGGGTCATCTGGCGACAGAAACCGCGGGTCATGGGACGTGTCGGTATAGCCGAAAAGCAGCGGATCGAAGCCGTGCGCCCGCGCCACAGTGGCAAGGTTCGGCGTATCGCGCTTGAGCGGTGTTCCGTTGCGCGTGGCCCCGTGGTTCGATGCATATTGCCCCGTCAGCAGGGACACGCGGGACGGACCGCAGGGCGATGTGACCGAATAATGGTTCCGGAAGCACACCGCATCTTCGGAAAGGGCGCGGATGTTGGGAAGGTCGATATGCTGCGCCAGCGCCCCGAACACACAATCCGCGCGCAATTGGTCGATCACGATGAACAACGTATTCGGCTTGGACTCAGACACAAGACATCCCAAAATTCATTCAATCATGCCAAGCACCTATCATCTGTAAAGACCCGTGTTTTGTATAGGTCCATAGGTAAAACCTATCCAATCACACCACGCTTGATACGAGTGTCTTCTGCACAGCTTTCACAAAGCCCCGGATCAACGGCACGTCGCGGCGCGCAGACAGCGTCACCAGCGATTCCGGCATGCCGATATCGACATCCTCGAAAGGAATGGCCTTGAGCCGCCGGTCATGCCCGAACTCGGCTTCGCTGATGAAGCCGATGCCCGCGCCGGATGCCACAACCTCGCGCATGGCCTCGCGGCCCTCAACCTCGATCGCCGGCGTCAGCGACAGCTTCAGGCGCCCCGCCTCTTCTTCGACCTGCGCACGGGTGCGCGACCCCACTTCGCGGTAGATCAAAGGATATTGCGCAAGATCGCGAAACCGCAGCTTGCGTGTGCCCTGCGGCAGATATCCCTTGGCCACAAGCGCCAGGATCGGCGTGCGCCCAAGGTCGATGCTATCCAGATCGGGGGCAGAGACCGTATTGCCGACCACCCCGATTTCGGCCTCGTAATTCCGCAAGCGGCGCAACAGATCCTCGGTATTGCCGGTGCGGATGGTCACGAACACTTCGGGGCTGGCTTCGCGGAACAGGCGCACGGCCTCTGTGATATGCATCGCGGAATCCGCCATGATCCGCAGATGCCCGGACAAAGCCGCACGGTTTTCATCGAACAACGCCCCAATACGCTCTTCAACCTCGAACATCTCGCTCGTGAGCCGGAACAGCGCCTCTCCGGCATCGGTCATGCGCACCTGCCGCGCTTCGCGTGTGAACAACAGTACATCATGCCGCTGTTCGAGCTGCCGCACCTGGTCCGACACCGAAGGCTGCGAAATGTTCAAAGCGCGCGCGGCACGAGAAAATCCGCCATGCAGGGCGACATGATGAAAGGCGCGTAACTGGCTATAGCGCATCTTGCCCTCGTGTTCTGGTCAGCCGCTATAAGCCTAACCTATCAATCAATACAAAACAAAGATTTTACATATGTCAGGCAGCATCGCATATCCGATGGCAGACCTCCTATGGAACCGTGCCATGCCCGCCACGCCCCTGCCCGCTCCTGAACTTGGTGAACCCTACCTGCTCACGCCCGGCCCGCTGACCACGGCCTATGCCGTCAAGCAGGCGATGCTGCGGGACTGGGGCAGTTGGGACGATGATTTTCGCGCCATGACGCGCACGCTTAGGTCCCGCCTTCTGGCGCTGATCGGCGACGGCGCAGAGACCTATGATTGCGTGCCCATCCAGGGCTCGGGCAGCTATTGCGTCGAGGCGATGCTGGGCAGTTTCGTGCCCCGCAATGGCAAGGTTCTTGTGCTCGCCAATGGAGCCTACGGGCTGCGCGCGGCGCAAACGCTGGAGTATCTTGGCCGCGCCTGTCACCTTCTGGACAAGGGCGATTACCTGCCCCCGCGCGGGGACGAGGTTGCTGCGATCCTCGCGGGTGATCCTGCCATCACCCATGTGCTGGCGATCCATTGCGAAACCTCCAGCGGCATCCTGAACCCGGTCGAGGAAATCGCGCAGGCGACGCAGGCCGCGGGGCGCAAGCTTCTTATCGACAGCATGTCAGCCTTCGGCGCCCTGCCGCTCGATCCGGTCGCGTTGAACTGCACCGCCTTCGTGTCCTCGGCCAACAAATGCATCGAAGGTGTGCCCGGCTTCGGATTTGTCGTTGCCCGCAAGGACGAGATCGAAGCCTCCAAGGGCAATTCCCACTCCCTGTCGCTCGATGTGCATGCCCAATGGGCGACGATGGAGAAAACTGGCCAGTGGCGGTTCACGCCCCCGACTCATGTGGTTGCGGCTTTCCTCAAAGCGCTGGACCTGCACGAAGCCGAAGGCGGTGTGCCCGCCCGTGGCGCGCGGTATACCCGCAACCGCGACGCGGTGGTGGCCGGCATGCGCGATCTGGGCTTCGAGACATTGCTGGCAGACCGCTGGCTCAGCCCGATCATCGTGACCTTTTTCTGCCCCGCCGATCCGAACTTCAGCTTTCAGGCCTTCTATGAAGCGATGAAGGCACGAGGCTTCATCATCTATCCCGGCAAGCTGACCGTGGTGGAGTCTTTCCGTATCGGAGTGATCGGGCAAATGGATGAACACGTGATGCGCCGCGTGGTGGACGCCGCGCGCGATGCCCTGACTGACATGAACGTAAGCAGCGCGGCTCCGCCCGCCGCTGCCTTGGAAGAACGCAAGAAACTCGCCGCCTGAAGGAAGAGATATGCCGATTAAGAGCCCCGTGGTCGCCAATGACCGCACCTACCCCGCGCCCAAAACCTGCGCGATCGCGATCTGTCTGGATGGCTGCGAGCCGGAATACCTCGAGGTGGCGATTGCCGAAGGGCTGATGCCGACACTCGAACGCATCCGCGAAACCGGGACAGACCGTCTGGCCCATTCGGTGATCCCGTCCTTCACCAATCCCAACAACATGAGCATCGCCACGGGCCGCCCACCCGCCGTTCACGGCATATGCGGCAACTTCCTGTATGAGCCGGAAACCGGTGAAGAGGTGATGATGAACGACGTCCGCTTCCTGCGTGCGCCGACCGTGTTCTCCAAGTTCTACGAGGCCGGTGCGCGGGTCGCCGTCGTCACCGCCAAGGACAAGCTGCGGGCGCTTCTTGGGGCGGGTTTGAAGTTCGACGAAGACCGCGCCATCGCGTTTTCCTCGGAACGCTCCGGCGACACCACCAAAGCCGAGCACGGTATCGACATGGCCAGCGATTGGCTCGGGATGCCAGTGCCCGAGGTCTATTCCGCCGACCTGTCGGAATTCGTCTTCGCCGCGGGTGTAAAGCTCCTGAAGGAGTGGAAACCGGACGTGATGTACCTGTCCACGACCGACTACATCCAGCACAAGTTCGCCCCCGACGAACAGGGCGCCAAGGACTTCTACGCGATGTTCGACCGCTATCTGACCGAACTCGACGCTATGGGCGCCGCCATTGTTGTGACGGCTGATCACGGCATGAAGCCCAAGCACGACGCCAATGGCGATCCAGCGGTGATCTACGTGCAGGACCTGCTCGACGATTGGCTGGGTGAGGCTGCGGCACGTGTTATCCTGCCGATCACCGACCCTTACGTCGTACACCACGGCGCGCTGGGATCATTTGCCACGGCCTACCTGCCCACTGGCGCGGATCATGCCGATATCATAGCCCGCCTGCGCGCGCTTCCGGAAATGCTCGAAGTTGTGGACAAAGCGACAGCCGTCCAGAAATACGAACTGCCCGCCGACCGCATCGGCGACATCGTCATGGTCTCGACAGAGAACATGACCATCGGCACCAGCGCCCACCGGCATGACCTTGCAGCCCTGAAAGAACCGCTGCGGTCGCATGGTGGTCTGACCGAACAAGAGGTGCCGTTCATCGTGAACCGCAAGATCGACCTGCCCGACGCACCGACCCTGCGGAACTTCGACGCGTTCTTCTACGCAACGACCGCCGCAGCACTTGAAGAGGTGACCGCATGACTGAAATCCGCCACGAACAGATGCGGATCGGCGGCGAACGGGTCGACACCGACGCACGGCTCGAAGTCCGCTACCCCTACACGAACGAAGTGATCGGCACCGTCCCGATGGGCACCGCCGAACACGCGCGCCGCGCGTTCGAGATTGCAGCGAACTATCAGTCGAAACTCACCCGCTACGAACGCAGCCAGATCCTCCAACGCGCGGGCGAACTCATCGGCGAAAAACGCGAATACCTCGCGAAATGGCTGGTGCTGGAACTGGGCATCTGCCACCAGCACGCGATCTACGAGACCAAGCGCGCGCAGGATGTCTACCAATTCGCCGCCGCCGAAGCGCTCAAGGACGATGGCGAGGTGTTCTCGTGTGACCTGACCCACAACGGCAAGGCGCGCAAGATCTTCACCATGCGCGAACCCGTGCGCGCCATCAGCGCGATCACCCCGTTCAATCACCCGCTCAACATGGTCAGCCACAAGATCGCGCCGTCGATTGCCACCAACAATTGCATGGTGTGCAAGCCGACCGAACTCACGCCGCTGACGGCGCTGACCCTCGCCGATATCCTCTACGAAGCGGGCCTGCCGCCCGAGATGTTCCAGGTCGTGACCGGCATGCCCGCCGATATCGGCGACGAGATGATCACCAACGAGAACATTGATATCATCACCTTCACAGGCGGTGTGCCTGTGGGCAAGATGATCGCGACCAAGGCGGGCTACAAGCGCACCGCACTGGAACTGGGCGGGAACGATCCGCTGATCGTCTGCAACGATCTGAGCGATGCCGATCTCGACAAGGCAGCGACCATCGCCGTTGCGGGTGCCACCGGCAATTCCGGCCAGCGTTGCACCGCGATCAAGCGCATCCTCGTGCAGGAAAGCATCGCCGACAGGTTCGTGCCACTGGTGGTCGAGAAGGCGAAGAAGATCAAATTCGGCGACCCGCAGGATCCTGAAACGCAACTGGGCTGCGTGATCCATGCCCAGGCCGCAGAGCTTTTCGAAAAGCGCGTTCTGATGGCCGCTGAACAGGGCGCAAAGATCCTTTACCACCCCGAACGCAAGGGCGCGCTGCTCCCCCCAATCGTGGTCGATCATGTGCCGCATGACAGCGAATTGGTGATGCAGGAAACCTTCGGACCCATCATCCCCATCGTGCGCGTGCCTGACGACGACACAGAGGTGATGCGCATTTCGAACAGCACCGCCTTTGGTCTGTCCTCGGGGGTCTGCACCAACGACCTGAACCGGGCGATTGCGTATATCAATGGGCTCGATGTCGGCACCTGCAACATCTGGGAACAACCCGGTTACCGGATCGAGATGTCGCCCTTCGGTGGCATCAAGGACAGCGGCAATGGCGTGAAGGAAGGTGTCATCGAAGCGATGAAGTTCTTCACCAACGTCAAGACCTACTCCCTGCCTTGGCCGTGAACAATGCCGGACTTGGGGCCGTCGGCGTGACTGCACAAAGAGCCGTGGACGCGTGACAGCGCCCGTCCTTGCCATCGTCCTGTTGGCCGCAGTTCTGCATGCACTGTGGAATGCGCTGGTCAAAACCTCGAGCGACCGGGCGATCACGCTGGGCCTCGTGGCTGCCGGTCATTGCATTCCCGCACTGGCGTTGATGCCCTTCGTCCCGGTCCCCGTTGCGGCGGCGTTTCCGTTTATCATCGCCTCGACGGTGATCCACTGGGGCTACTATTATTTCCTCAACATCTCCTACCGCTTTGGTGACCTGTCGCTGATCTATCCCATCGCGCGCGGCACCGCCCCGGTGATGGTCGCCCTTGGCGCGATGATATGGGCCGACGAAATCCTGTCGCTCTGGGCCTGGATCGGCATTCTGACCGTGTCGGCAGGCATCCTGATCCTTGCCGCGATCAAATATGCCGACAAACGCGGGGTCGGCGCGGCTCTTGTCACTTCGGGGATCATTGCCGCCTATTCGGTCGTGGACGGGATCGGCATCCGCGTCTCGGGCACGCCCATCGGCTATGTCGTCTGGCTGTTCGCAGCCGAGATCTTTGTTGCGGTGTTCGTCATCGCAACACGGTTTGACAGGGCTCGTGCGATAAGCGGCAGGGCATTGATCCTTGGGTTGTCCGGCGGCGTGATTTCGGGCCTTGCCTATGCGCTGGCTTTGTTCGCCAAGACGCTCGCTCCCATCGGGATCGTATCGGCAGTGCGCGAAACCTCGGTGATCTTTGCCGCTCTGATCGGAGTTTTCTGGCTGCGCGAAGGACCAGCCAACCGCCGCCTCGTCGCCGCCTCCGTCGTGGCGCTCGGGGTGATGATCCTCGCCCTGTCCTGATCTTCGCTGTCTCGTAAATATCTCGGGGTTTGACGCAGGGCCGCAATGTTTCGGTCAACCGAAACACCGTGAAGCGTCAACGCATCATGCACCCGAAGGCTCAGGGCTTTCGGAAAATCCGGGTCGAGCGGAACATGTCTTCCAAGGCTTCGATCCGGGCGCGCGCCGTATCGGACACGCGGGTCTGAACCTCGGCGATCAGCGCCTCGATGATCAGGTTAATGGCCAGGGTCGAATCCCAACTCGACGGCACTTCGATCATCGCATTGACGACGTGGTCGGCCAGCCCCGAAATCGGCGACCCCCATTGATCGGTAAAAAGGATGATCGCCGCTCCGCGCTCCTTGGCGAGTTCGGCCAGACGTTCGAGATCACGCTCATACCGTCGGATGTCGAACAGGATCAGGACAGAGGCGCGGTCCATATCGAGGATGTATTGCGGCCAGACATTCGGCGACGCCCCCAGAAGCGTCACACCGGGGCGGATGATCTGAAGGTGGTTATAGAAGTAATCGGCGTTCGACCGCGTGATCCGCCCACCCGACAGGTAGACCGGCCGTTGCCGATCCGCCAGAACCCCCGCGATGGCATCCAGCGTCCCGGGCTCAAGCCGGTCAATGGTGCGGCTCAGATTGTCGAACACCGCTTCGGCAAAGGCGGTGAACGCAGCCGATCCTGGCTTGGTGTCGCCCCAGCCGTCGCGTTTGCGGATGGGGGTCTTGAACTGCTCGGACGCCTCATCGCGCATCGCGGCCTGCAATTCGGGAAACCCGTCAAAGCCAAGCTTGCGCGCAAGCCGGATCACCGTGGGCGTCGAGACCCCCGCAGCTTCGGCGATGCGGGTGATGGATTGCAGCCCTCCCACCGGGTAATCGCGCATGAGAACGCTCGACAATTGCCGTTCCGCAGGCGTCAGCGCACCGGCCTGTTCATGCAGCTTGTCCTTGACCGAAGGGGGCTTTGCCATCGCCTGACGCCTTTTGTAGCAATCGCTACATTGGTAGCCATCTTGGTACAATAATCAACGAAAATATCTTGACAGGTCTTGGTGCCCCAACCCTAATGACCCCGTGAGCACAGCCAAAGATCATACGATTCTGCGTCCCGGTGACGGGCCCGCTGCCGAGGTGACAAACCCTCGCGGGACCGCTCCGATCTGCCTTGTCTGCGAACATGCGAGCGCATTTATCCCAGCCACACTGGCGGATTTGGGTGTCGCCCCAGAACACCGCCAGAGCCATGCGGCATGGGATATTGGCGGGATTGATCTGGCGATTGCCTTGTCGCAACGGCTGAACGCCCCGCTCGTGGCATCGCGTGTCTCGCGGCTGGTCTATGACTGCAACCGCCCCCCGAATGCGCCCGGTGCGATCCCCGAAAAATCCGAAGTGGTGGAAGTGCCCGGCAATGTCGATCTGCCCGACGCCGCCCGCGCGGCCCGGGTTACGGAAATTTATGATCCCTTCCGCACTTTGCTGAAAGCCACACTTGACGGATTTGCTGAGCCTCCGGTCCTTGTCACCATCCACTCCTTCACGCCTGTCTGGTTCGGCCAGCTCCGCGAGGTGGAACTTGGCCTCCTGCATGACAGGGACGACCGGCTGGCCCGTGCGATGCTGGCCGAAGCACCTGACAGCTTGGACGCAAGGCTGAACGCGCCCTATTCGGTGACCGATGGCGTCACCCACACCCTGCGCGAACACGCGATCCCGCGCAACGTGCAGAACGTAATGGTCGAAGTGCGCAACGACCTGATTTCCGACTCCGCAGGCGTTGCCCGGTTCGCAGGCATCCTCGACACCATGCTGACCCGCGCACTGGCGACACAGGGGGTCACATGATCCGCGCGCTCAAGGCCTATGTCGCCGTGATCGAACCGTTCAACCGGATGATCGGGCGCATCGTGATGTACGGCATCTTCGTGATGATGGGCATCCTGCTGTGGTCGTCCGTAAGCAAGGTTTTCTTCCTGCCCTCGCTCTGGACGCTGGAGATGGCGCAATTTGCGATGGTCGCCTACTACATCCTTGGTGGGCCGTACTCGATCCAGATGGGATCGAACGTGCGGATGGACCTGATCTACGGCGAGATGAGCGACCGCCGCAAAGCTGGCATTGACGCGATGACAGTGGTGTTCCTGCTGATCTACCTTGGCTTCCTTCTCTATGGCGGCATCGCCTCCACGGCCTATTCGCTGGGCTATTTCGGGTCCGAGCCAATCAGCTTTTTCGCCGGTCTTGCCACTGGCTCCGAAGAGCTTGGTTTCCTCGAACGCAGCCCAACGGCGTGGCGACCCTATCTCTGGCCGATCAAGACGATCATGGTGATCGGCATATTCCTGATGCTGCTGCAAGTGCTGTGTGAACTGGCCAAGGACATCCTGCGCCTCAAGGGACACGACATGGGGGCCAAGGTCTGATGCCGTATGAACTGATCGCGGCGCTCATGTTCTCGACCATGATGCTGATGCTGCTGACTGGCCAGCGCGTGTTCGGCGCGATCGGTTTTGTCGCGGTTGTCGCCGCGTTCTTCCTTTGGGGAGATCGGGGCGGTTTCGACCTCGGCTTCTCGGCCGCAATGAAGCTGATGAAATGGTATCCGCTGCTGACCCTGCCGATGTTCATCTTCATGGGCTACGTGCTGTCAGAAAGCCGCATCGCAGACGATCTCTACAAGATGTTCCATGTCTGGATGGGCGGTCTGTCCGGGGGTCTGGCCGTGGGCACCATCGGCCTGATGGTCCTGATCTCAGCCATGAACGGTCTCAGTGTCGCGGGCATGGCCATCGGAGCCACCATCGCGCTGCCGGAACTCCTCAGGCGAGGATACGACAAACGCATGGTGACAGGTGTGATCCAGGCGGGATCATCGCTTGGCATCCTTGTGCCCCCTTCTGTGGTGCTGGTGCTCTACGCGATGATCGCGCGACAGCCCGTGGGCCAGCTTTGGCTCGCAGGTGTGATCCCCGGCCTGATGATGGCGACGATGTTCGTCCTCTACATCGTCATCCGCTGCAAGATGAACCCGGCGCTTGGCCCGATTCTGCCCGCCGCCGAACGCGACATGCCCCGTGCCGAGAAACTCCGACTTCTGCGCGCGGGCCTGCTGCCGCTGGCGATCTTCTTCATCATGATGGTGCCCTTCATCAACGGCTGGACATCGCTTGTCGAAAGCTCGGCCATCGGGGCGCTGGCGGCCTTTGGCGCGGCGGTGCTCAAGGGGCGCATGACACGCGAAGTATTCGAGAACTCGGTCCGCAACACGTTGGGCATCTCCTGCATGTTCATGTGGATCATCCTCGCCGCACTGGCCTTCGGTGCGGTGTTCGACGGGCTTGGCGCAGTGAAGGCCATCGAGAACCTGTTCACCGATCAGCTTGGCCTCAGCCCGTGGGTGATCCTGATTCTGATGCAACTCAGCTTTATCGTCATGGGCACGTTCCTGGACGACACCGCAATGCTGGTGATCGTGGCACCCTTGTATGTGCCACTGGTGGGGGCGCTTGGCTTTGACCTGATCTGGTACGGCATTCTCTACACGATCACGACCCAGATCGCCTACATGACCCCGCCCTTCGGCTATAACCTGTTCCTGATGCGCGCGATGGCTCCGCCGGAGATCAGCCTGCGCGACATCTACGTGTCCATCCTGCCCTTCGTTCTGGTGATGGTCGCTGCACTCGCGCTCGTGATGATGTTCCCGCAAATCGCCCTATGGCTGCCGGAATACGTCTACGGCAAATGACAACAACCAAGACTCCGGCAACGGAGCGTTTCGCAACCCAACTGAGAGGAAATGACATGACCACAAGACGCAAGTTTCTAAAAACCGCCGGCATCGCCGGTGTCGGCAGCCTTGCCGCACCCGCAGTCGTCAAGGCGCAATCCGCAATCACATGGCGGTTCCAGACCTATGCAGGTGCCGCTTTGGGTGAACACGTGACCAAGCCGGTCATCGACTACATCAACGCCAACTCCAACGGCGAGCTTCAGGTCGAACTGTTCTACGCCGACCAGATCGTCCCGACCGGCGAACTGTTCCAGGCGCTTCAGCGCGGCACCATCGACGGCGTGCACTCGGACGACGATTCCATGGCCTCGCCCACCCCGCTGCGCCAGTTCGGCGGCTATTTCCCCTTCGCGACCAAGCACATCCTCGACGTGCCGGTGCTGTTCAACCAGTACGGCCTCAAGGAAATCTGGGAAGAGGAATATGCCAAGGTCGGCGTCAAATGGCTCTCTGCCGCAGGTCAGGATCCGTGCAACTTCAACACCACCAAGGAAATCACCTCGGTCGCGGACCTTGACGGCCTGCGCCTCTACACCTTCCCGACCGCCGGGCGCTTCCTGTCGAAATTCGGCGTCGTGCCCGTGTCGATCCCCTACGAGGACGCCGAAGTTGCCGTGCAGACAGGCGAACTGGACGGAATGGCGTGGTCCGGCATCACCGAAGACTACACCGTGGGCTGGGCCGACGTGACCGACTATTTCCTGACCAACAACATCTCGGGCGCGTGGATCGGGTCGTGGTTCGTCAACCAGCAACGCTGGGCTGAACTGCCGGATCACCTGAAGTCGGTCGTCATGGCCGCCACCGAGGCGGGCCACACTTACCGCAACCAGTGGTACTGGGGCGGCGAAGCAGCGCTGCGCGCAAATGGCGACAAGCTCGAACTGCGCCAGGTTCCGCCAAGCGAATGGGCCGAGGTCGAAAATGCCGCCAAGGAATTCTGGGACGAGGTTGCCCAGGAAGGTGAAATCGAGGCAAAGATCATCAGCATCTTCCGCGAGTATAACAGCGTCATCAACCAGGCTGGCGCACCCTACACCTTCGAGTAATCGAAGCGACAGAACTTCGAGGCGATCCCCTGCGGGGGGTCGCTTTGACCGTGAATAATAAGGACGAGACAATGGCCAACATGACCCTTGATGACCTGCACGCCAAAGCCGAAACCGGCGCAATCGACACTGTTCTCGTCTGCATGGTCGACATGCAGGGCCGGCTGATGGGCAAGCGTTTCCATGTCTCGAATTTCCTCGAGTCCGCATGGAAAGAAACCCATTGCTGCAACTACCTCCTGGCGACCGACCTCGAAATGGCCACGCCGGACGGGTACAAGTCCACCAGTTGGGAAGCGGGCTATGGCGACTACGTGATGAAGCCCGACCTGACCACGCTGCGCCCGATGCCGTGGCTCGACGGCACGGTGATGGTGCTGTGCGATCTGATCGACCACCACACCCATGAACCCGTGCCGCATGCGCCGCGCCAGATGCTCAAGAAACAGGTCGCGCGCCTGACCGAGATGGGCCTGACGCCGATGATGGCGACCGAACTGGAATTCTTCCTGTTCGAGAAAAGCTACGAAGAGATCCGCAAGAACGGCTACCGCACCCTGACGCCGATCAGTGGTTATAACGAGGACTACAACATCCTCCAGACCACCCGCGAAGAACATGTGATGCGCCCGATCCGCAACCACCTTGTGGCTGCCGGTGTGCCCGTGGAAAACACCAAGGGCGAGGCCGAGGCCGGTCAGGAAGAGCTCAACATCCGCTACGCCGATGCGCTGGCCTGTGCCGACAACCACACGATCGCCAAACACGCGGTGAAGGAAATCGCCAACATGCAGGGCCATGCCGCCAGCTTCCTGCCGAAATGGCACCACAGCCGGGTCGGAAGTGCCGCTCATGTGCACCAGTCGCTCTTCAAGGACGACACCAACGTGTTCCATGACCCGGACGCCAAGCTGAGCATGTCCGGCACGATGAAATCCTATGTCGCGGGCCTCATCAAATACGCTCCCGACATGACGGTCTTTCTTGCGCCTTACGTGAACAGCTACAAACGCTTCCTGCCCGGCACTTTTGCTCCCACCAAGATCGCTTGGTCCGTGGACAACCGCACAGCAGGCTACCGCCTTGTCGGCGACGGCACCAAGGGCGTGCGGATCGAATGCCGCATCCCCGGCAGCGACATCAACCCTTACCTCGCCTGCGCCGCGCAACTTGCGGCTGGCATCGCCGGGATGGAAGAAGGCCTGACGCTCGAAGAGCCGGTGTCGGGGGACGTCTACAACATGACAAGTATCCCCGAGATCCCGAACACCCTGCGCGCCGCCACGGAATCGTTGCGCGGCTCTGCCATGTTGCGCAGCGCGATGGGGGATGATGTGATCGACCATTACACGCGCGCCGCAGAGGTGGAACAAGAAGCCTTTGACGCCGTTGTCACCGACTGGGAACTCCAGCGCGGATTTGAAAGAGCCTGAGACATGACCAAGACTGTAGACCTGATTTCCCCGATCGACGGATCGGTATACCTCACGCGCGACGTCCTGACCCGCGACGCCGCCTTTGACGCCACCAAGCGCGCCAAGGCAGCGCAAGCCGACTGGGCCGCGCGCCCTGTCGCCGAACGCATCGAACTTGTGCGCAAGGCAGGCCGGATCATCGGCCAGCAGAAAGACCGCATGGCCACCGAACTGGCGCACCAGATGGGCCGCCCGGTTCGCTATGGCGGCGAATATGGCGGCTTCAACGAACGGCTGACCTACATGGCCGACGTGGCTGAAGAGAGCCTCGCCCCGATGCAGATCGAGGACAGCACCACCGCCCGCCGCGTCATCAAGCGCGTGCCGTGGGGCACCGTTCTGGTCGTCGCACCGTGGAACTACCCCTACATGACCGCGATCAACACCGTGGCCCCTGCCCTGATCGCAGGCAACACCGTGATCCTCAAACACGCAGGCCAGACACTCGCCGTGGGCGATCATCTGGCCGAGGCGTTCCATGCGGCGGGTGTGCCCGAGAACGTGTTCCAGAACCTTGTGCTGGATCATGACACCACCTCGGCTTTGCTGTCTGAACGCGCTGTGGACTTCGTCAACTTCACCGGCTCGGTCGGCGGCGGCCAGGCGATGGAACGCGCCGCGGTGGGCACCTTTATTCCCGTCTCGACGGAATTGGGTGGCAAGGACCCCGGCTATGTCCGCGCCGATGCCGATCTTGATGCAGCAGTTGATGGCCTGATGGACGGTGCGATGTTCAACGCCGGGCAATGCTGCTGCGGGATCGAACGCATCTACGTGCATGAAAGCCACTTTGATCAGTTCGTCGAAAAAGCTGTGGCTTGGGTAAACGCTCAAAAACTGGGAAACCCGCTAGACCCCGAAACCACCATGGGCCCGATGGCCAATGTCCGCTTTGCCCGCGAAGTCCGCGCCCAGATCGACGAAGCGCTGGCCGATGGTGCAAAAGCGCATATCGACACCATGCCCGCCGATGACGGCGGCGCCTACCTGACGCCGCAGATCCTCACCAATGTCACCCATAATATGCGCGTCATGCGCGACGAAAGCTTCGGCCCCGTTGTCGGCATCATGCCGGTCAAGGACGACGAGGAAGCTATCGCGCTGATGAATGACAGCCAGTTCGGCCTAACCGCAGCGATCTTCTCTACCGATGCGGATGCTGTCGAAACCATCGCCGACCGTCTTGAAACCGGCACCGTCTTCCTCAACCGCTGCGACTACCTTGACCCCGCACTCTGCTGGACCGGCTGCAAGGACACCGGGCGCGGGCAAGGTCTGTCGAAACTGGCGTATCAGGCTCTGACACGCCCCAAATCCTACCACCTCAAGAAAGCATAAGCCGATGTCGCTTACTGGAAACTGGTCCTACCCCACCGCCATCCGCTTCGGCGCAGGCCGCATCTCGGAAATCGCCGAAGCCTGCCTTGCCGCGGGCATCACCAAGCCCCTGCTGGTCACCGACCGGGGCCTCGCGGACATGGAAATCACCACCAAGACCCTGAACCTTGTCGAACAGGCAGGTCTGGGTCGCGCGATGTTCTCGGATGTTGATCCCAACCCGAACGAAAAGAACGTCGAGGAAGGCCTCAAGGTCTACCGCGAAGGCGGCTTTGACGGTGTCATCGCCTTTGGCGGCGGCTCCGGACTCGACCTTGCCAAGACGCTCGCCTTCATGGCCGGTCAGGCCCGCCCGCTCTGGGATTTCGAAGACATCGGCGACTGGTGGACGCGTGCGGACCCCGCTGGAATTCACCCCATCGTCGCCGTGCCGACAACAGCGGGCACCGGATCAGAGGTGGGCCGCGCCAGTGTCATCACCAATTCGGAAAGCCACGAGAAAAAGATCATCTTCCACCCCAAGATGCTGCCCGCCGTGGTGATCTGCGACCCAGAGCTGACCGTGGGCATGCCCAAGTTCATCACCGCAGGCACCGGGCTTGATGCCTTTGCCCATTGCGTCGAGGCCTATTCCAGCCGGCATTACCACCCGATGAGCCAGGGCATCGCGCTCGAAGGCATGCGCCTTGTCGTCGACAACCTGCCCCGCGCCTATTCCGACGGCACCGACATCGAAGCCCGCGCCAACATGATGAGCGCCGCCGCCATGGGTGCGACCGCGTTCCAAAAGGGCCTTGGCGCGATCCACGCCCTGTCGCACCCCATCGGCGCGCATCACCACACCCACCACGGCACCACCAATGCCGTCTTCATGCCCACCGTGCTCAAGTTCAACGCCGAAGCCATCCGCGACCGCTTTGACCGCGCGGCGGGCTATCTGGGCATCGACGGCGGGTTCGACGGCTTCTGCGCCTTTGTCGATCAGTTCAACGACGGTTTTGCGATCCCGAAAACGCTGCGGGATCTGGGGGTGAGGGATCCCGACCTAGACGTGCTGGTCCGCGACGCGCTGAACGATCCGTCGACGGGCGGCAACCCGGTCAAGATGACCGAGGTGAACACACGGGCGTTGTTTGAGTCCGTCCTCTAAAGCCGCGTTTAACGAAGGTCGGCGAGGGGCTTTACCAAATGCCTCTCGCCCCTACTCAGCCGCCCGATACCAGGCCACAATCTGCGCCCTCTGATCGGCATCCATCTGGATCGCATTCGGCGGTGGCATCGCGTGCGACCGCCCGGCTTGCAGGTAGATCTGCTCCGCGTGCTGCGCCACGTCGCCTTCGGTTTCCAGGTACACGCCTTTTGGGGCCCATCGGATGCCATCCCAAAGCGGCTCCCGCGCGTGGCACATCGAGCAATTGCCCTGCACCACGTTATACGCGTCTTCGAACCCGTCGGCCGAGGCAAAGCGCATCTCGAACTCGGTCATCGGACGCTCTGCCGCCTCGTCATAGGTCTCGGCCCCGCCCAGCGTCGACAGCCATGCGATGGTCACGAAGATCACCGCCGTGACCGCCCAAGTCCAGTTGGGCTGGCCTTTGCCCGCATGCATGGAGTTGAAGTAATGCCGGATCGTGACCCCCATCAGGAACACCAGCGACGCGATGATCCACGCGAACTCGGTGCCGAACGCCAGCGGGTAGTGGTTTGACAGCATCAGGAAGATCACCGGCAGCGTCAGGTAGTTGTTGTGCGTCGAGCGCAGCTTGGCGATCTTGCCATATTTGGAGTCCGGCGTGCGCCCCGCCTTCAGGTCGGCCACGACAATCCGCTGGTTCGGCATGATGATGAAGAACACGTTGGCCGTCATGATCGTCGCCGTGAACGCCCCCAGATGCAGCAGCGCCGCGCGACCGGTGAAGACCTGGTCATAGCCCCAGGCCATCACCACGAGGATGGCAAACAACAGCAGCATCAACACCGTCGGCTGTTCGCCCAGCGCGGATTTGCAGAGGAAGTCGTAGAGCAGCCAGCCGATCGTCAGCGACAGCGCCGAGATCAAAACGCCCTGCCACAGCGCCAGATCGGCCTTGGTCGGGTCGAGCAGGTACAGCTCTCCGCCAACCCAGTAGATGATCATCAATAGCGCGGCACCCGACAGCCAAGTCGTGTAGCTCTGCCACTTGTGCCAGGTCAGATGCTCGGGCAACCGGTCGGGCGCAACAAGATATTTGGTCGTGTGATAAAACCCGCCGCCATGCACCTCCCACTCTTCGCCATAGGCGCCCTCGGGCATGCCGGGCGCCGGTTTCAGCATCAGGTCGAGCGCGATGAAGTAAAAGCTGGCCCCGATCCACGCCATTGCGGTGATGACATGCAGCCAGCGCACCGCAAACGCGAACCAGTCCCAGAGAACGGCAAAATCATACATGGCGAAAGGCTCCTGTTGGCAGGTTTGCACCAGACTAGCGGCAGGGACATTCTTCTGCTATTCCGATGAAACTCCAAGCTGTATCAAAAATCTGCGAATAATGTCCTATCTCGACAACATCAGAACCTTCGTTCGTGTCTACGAATTGGGCAGCATGTCCGCCGCTGGTCGGGATTTGCGCATTTCACCTGCCGTGACGTCGACCCGGATCGCGCAGCTTGAAGAGCATCTGTCGGTTCGACTGTTCCAACGCACCACGCGCAACCTGACGCCCACCGAACAGGGTCGGCTGTTCTACGCAGGAGCGGTCGAGGTGCTGGAAGCGGTGGAAGTGGCCGAGGCGCAGGTGGTCAACATCACCGAGAACCCGCGCGGGTCGCTCTATGTCGCAGCACCCTTGGGTGTCGGCCGCCGACTGGTCGCGCCGCAGGTGCCGGCCTTCATCGAACAATATCCAGAAGTCTCCGTACGGTTGCGCCTGACAGACCGTAAGGTTGACCTGACCACCGAAGGGCTGGATCTGGCGTTCTTTCTGGGCGAACCCGAAGACAGCACGCTGCGCATTCGCAAGATCGCCGATGTGACCCGCGTGCTCTGCGCCGCGCCGAGCTATATCAAGTCGCGGAGCATGCCGAATTCGGGGGACGACTTGCTCAGCCAGAACCACGAATGCCTGAACCTCCGCTTTCCGGGCGCGACAGAGTTCCAGTGGCGGCTGCAAACCCCCGACGGGCCAAAACGGTTCAAGGTCAAAGGGCGCTACGAATCCGACGATGGCGATGTTCTGACCGACTGGGCGCTCGACGGGCATGGCATCGCGCTCAAACCCGTGTTCGAAGTGGCCGATCATCTGCGCGCCGGACGCCTGATCGCGGTGGCCAAGGACACCCCGCCGGTCCCCGTTCAGATGGCCTGCCTCTTTACCCACAGGCGCAGGCAAGACCCCAAGACTCGGCTTTTCATGGATTTCGTCGTCGGTCGCATCGGAACCGCAATCAAGAACGCCTGAAGCCGTCAGGAGGGCGATATGCCGCCGGAGCGATCACGTCCTGCGATGAACGCAAATGAAGAATCCGGACGCCATAACCAGAATTTAATCTACAGCTGAAAGAAACTTCGTACGAAGTTTCTTGTCCACCCCCATAAAATTCTGTGAGCCTGATCGGGCCAGCGGAGCCTCAACTCCCCCGATAAGTCGAATACCCAAAAGGCGAGAGCAAGAGCGGCACATGGTAATGCGCCTCGGGGTCCGACATCCCGAACCGGATCGGCACCTGATCCAGAAACAGCGGATCATCCCCCGCCTGACCTGACGCCCTCAGGTAATCGCCAGCAAAGAACACCAGCTCATATGTCCCGGTCTTGAACGCATCAGCAGGCAGGATCGGGCTGTTGGTCCGCCCGTCTTCATTGGTCTCGGTCTCGGCGATCTTTTCTGACCCTTCACCTGTCACGCGATACAGAACGATATTCAGACCTGCCGCCGGGCAGCCCTTGGCCGTGTCCAGAACATGGGTGGTCAAATAGCCTGACATCGCGCTCTCCTCTTGCCTGATTGCCTCTTTATGCAGCCAACCGCCAGAAAGGCGCAAACGATAAGCCGTTTGAGACACCTTTCGGGATTTCTTGAAAAACGGATTGCATTATTCGGAATATAACGACGACCACTCAGGAGGACACAGACGTGCAACGCTACCCCCGCGACATGACAGGATATGGTGCGACCCCGCCCAACGCCAATTGGCCCGGTGGGGCCAAGATCGCCGTTCAGATCGTGATGAACTACGAAGAAGGTGGCGAGAACAATATCCTGCATGGCGATGCCGCCTCCGAGGCGTTCCTGTCCGAGATCACCGGCGCACAGCCCTGGCCGGGTCAGCGCCATTGGAACATGGAGTCGCTCTACGAGTACGGAAGTCGCGCCGGGTTCTGGCGTCTGCACCGGATGATGAAGGATCTGCCGATCACGGTCTACGCCGTCACCACCGCGCTGGCCCGCGCGCCCGAACAGGTGGCCGCGATGAAGGATGCCGGTTGGGAAATCGCGTCGCACGGCCTGAAATGGGTTGAACACAAGGACATGCCCAAGGACGAGGAACGCGCCCAGATTGCCGAGGCGATCCGCCTGCACACCGAAATCGTCGGTGAACCGCCCAAAGGCTGGTACACCGGGCGGTGCTCGAACAACACGGTTCGGCTGGTCGCAGAGCGCGGCGGGTTCGACTACGTCGCCGACAGCTATGCCGATGACCTGCCCTATTGGATGCGCTTCGGCGACATCGACCAACTGATCATGCCCTACACAATGGATTGCAACGACATGCGGTTCGGCATTCAGGCGGGCTTTACCACCGGCGACCAGTTCGAAAGCTATCTCAAGGACAGCTTCGATTACCTCTATGCAGAAGGAGTCGAAGGATCGCCCAAGATGCTATCCATCGGCCTGCATTGCCGTATCGCCGGTCGCCCCGGTCGCGCTGCCGCGCTCAAACGGGCGCTGGATTACATGGCAGGTCACGAGGGCGTCTGGTTCGCCACCCGCCAGCAGATCGCTCAGCACTGGGCCAAGGAACACCCCGCGCCCACAGGCGTAGGCCGGGCTTCAGCCCGGCACCCCTCCACCATGACGCGCGAAGACTTCGTTCAGGAATTCGGCGGCATTTTCGAGCATTCCCCATGGATCGCGGATCGTGCCTGCGCCTACGAATCCGGTCCCACCCATGACACCGCCCGTGGCGTGCATAGCCTGCTCTGCCGCGCCTTCCGTACTGCGACAGACGAAGAACGGCTTGGCGTGCTGAACGCGCACCCCGACCTTGCCGGCAAACTGGCCGCCGCCGGACGCCTGACCGCCGAATCCACTGCCGAACAGGCAGGCGCGGGCCTCGACATGCTGACCGACGAAGAACGCGCCACGTTCCAGAAGTTGAACGCCGACTACGTCGCACGCCACGGCTTTCCGTTCATCATCGCGGTGAAGGACAACACCAAGGCGTCGATCCTCGAAGCCTTCCAGCGCCGCATCGAAAACGACCGCGACACCGAGTTTGCCGAGGCCTGCCGTCAGGTCGAACGCATCGCGGAACTGCGCCTGATCGAGAAGCTGGGCGCATGAGCCGTCAGATCATCATAGAGCCGATGACGGCAGACGCCTTCGCCCCCTTCGGCGACCTGCTCGATTGCGCGGGTGACCCCGACAAGCTCATCAACCGAGGTCTCTGCGGCCGCTACCACGACCGCGCAACGCTCGACTTCGCCGATGGCCGCGCCGGGGTCAGCCTGTTCAAGGCAGACCTCCGCAGCCTGCCCTACAGGCTCGACCTGCTGGAACGGCACCCAATGGGCAGTCAGGCCTTCGTGCCCATGAGCCACGATCCCTTTCTGGTGATCGTCGCCCCCGACGATAACGGCAAACCCGGCACACCCCGCGCCTTCCTGACCCAAGCCGGACAGGCGATCAACTTTCACCGCAACACGTGGCACGGCGTTCTCACTCCGCTGTCCGGAACCGGCCTGTTCGCCGTCATCGACCGCATCGGGGACGGCGCCAACCTTGAGGAACACTGGCTCGACACACCGTACGAGGTGATCGACGGCTGAAATACGATCCGGATGCCTTTGAGGAGAGGCGCCCGGCAATAACCAATGGTTACGAGGGAGAGAGAACCATGTCTGACGCATCCATCGGCACGCCGGAGCAGCTCCGCGATCCGAATTACACACCCCCGCTCATCAAGGCGGTGCCGCTGGGCATCCAGCACGTTCTGGCCATGTTCGTCTCCAACGTCACCCCGGCGATCATCGTCTGTGGCGCGGCTGGTTTCGGCTTTGGCTCCAACAGCCCCGATTTCCCGCAGATGATCTACATGATCCAGATGTCGATGTTCTTTGCAGGCATCGCCACGCTGTTCCAGACCATCGGCATGGGCCCGGTCGGCGCGCGCCTGCCCATTGTGCAGGGCACCAGCTTTGCCTTCATCCCGATCATGATCCCGCTGGTTGCGGGCCAAGGCGTTGATGCCATCGCGGTGCTGATGGGCGGTATTCTTGTAGGTGGCCTCTTCCACGCCTTCCTTGGCCTCTTCATCGGCAAACTGCGCTTTGCCCTGCCACCGCTGGTCACCGGGCTTGTGGTCACCATGATCGGCCTCGCGCTGGTGCGGGTGGGCGTGCAATATGCCGCTGGGGGCGTTCCCGCCATCGGCACACCGGAATACGGCTCGCTGCTCAACTGGGCGATGGCGGGCACTGTGATCCTTGTGACGCTCGGCCTCAAGTTCTTCACCCGGGGCATGCTGTCGGTGTCCGCCGTTCTGGTCGGTCTGCTGGCAGGCTACGCTGTGGCCTTTGCACTGGGTCAGGTGAGCTTTGGCAACGTGGGTCGCGCAGCCAGCTTTGCACTCCCGAACCCGCTGCATTTCGGGCTGGAATTCTCGGTTGCGGCCATTGTCGGCTTCTGTGCCATGTCCTTCGTGTCGGCGGTGGAAACCGTGGGCGACGTGTCGGGCATCACCAAAGGTGGCGCAGGCCGCGAGGCGACAGACAAGGAAATCGAGGGCGCAACCTATGCGGACGGGATTGGTACGGCAGTCTCCGGCCTCTTTGGCGCACTGCCCAACACCTCCTTCAGCCAGAACGTGGGCCTCATCGCCATGACCGGAGTGATGAGCCGGGGTGTCGTCACCATCGGCGCGCTGTTCCTGATCCTGTGCGGGCTGGTCCCCAAGGTCGGTGCCGTGATCTCGTCGGTGCCCATCGAAGTGCTGGGCGGCGGTGTCATCGTCATGTTCGGCATGGTGGTCGCGGCAGGCATCTCCATGCTATCCGACGTCAACTGGAACCGCCGCAACATGGTGATCTTCGCCATCGCCCTGTCGCTGGGGCTGGGCCTGCAACTGGAACCCGATGCGCTGCAATACCTGCCGCAAACGCTCAAGGTGCTGGCCACCTCGGGCATCCTGCCCGCCGCACTGATCGCCATCGTGCTGAACCTTGTCCTGCCCGAAGAACTGGCCGGTGAATCGACCGAGGAAGTCTCGGGCGGCATGTCCGGTCACGGAAAGGGCACGATGCCCGGCGAATAACCGCGTCCAGACGTGACACCAAGAGGCCTCCGGCACGGCGTCGGGGGCCTTTTTTCATGTACAGAATGCGGTGATCCCGCAAACTTGGACCTCTCCGCCAGAACGCCCAACCGGAACGAAACCCCTGCTTTTGCGTTTTCTTGCTGAAGACGTGCCGTGCGGCACGCGCAGCCAAAGGAGGCAGATATGAAGACGTTCTCACGCACATTGACAACCGCAAGCGCACTGGCATTGGCCGTCGCCGCTCCCGCGATTGCACAGGAAACCCAGCAATCCGATGGCGACTCCGTCAAGCTCCTGTCCAGCTGGACGTATGATCCGATCTATGAAAGCGGCTGGAGCACCGAAAGCATGTTCAACATCACCGAGGTCGTGGATTCCAACGGCGAGGTGATCGGTGACGTGGAAAACGTCCTCTTCAGCAATGAAGGTGAATTGCTCGGCGTGATCGCAGAGGTCGGCGGCTTCTGGGATATCGGCGACACCCATGTTCACGTCCCTTGGGGAGATGTGGTGGTCGGTGACGGCATTGACCAAATCGAGGTTCCGGTGACCGAAGAAACGGTCGATGATTTCGACGTGTTCGGCGGCTACTCCGGTGAAGAACAGATCAATCAGGAGGCAACATCCGAAGTCAGCCCAGTCAACGATGACTTGGCCTCCGGTCCCGGCGTGTTCAAGGCAACGGACCTGATTGGTGACTACGTGTATCTGAGCGATGACGTCCGCTATGGCTATGTCGCTGACGTTCTCGTGCAGGACGGGATGGTTTCGGCCATCGTGACAGACGCTCGGGCCTATGGTCGCGCGGGGTATTACGCCTATCCCTACAACGTCAATGGCACCGCACCGATGGACAGCACACGGTACGATCTGCCCTATGACACGACCGAAATCGATACGCTCGAGAATTTCGACTACACACAACTCCAGCCCCGCTCGCAGTAAGGCGACCTTACAAGGCGGTTCTTCCCGTACCCGGTTCACTGCGGGTGCGGGATTTTTTTTGTGCGATGTGTTGGCCTCGACAAACCACCACACAAAAAAGCTCCCGGCGTGATGCGCGGGAGCTTTTTCAGGGCGGATGATATGGTCTCCGCCGAACCCGGCAGGGCGCGTCTTGCAAAAGACCCGCCCTCACGATCTGGCTCAGTCGTCCAGAACGAATGTCACGGCAAGGTTGACCTTGAATTCGGTGATCTTGCCGCCTTCGATCATCACGTTCTGGTCTTTGACCCAGGCGCTTGTCATGCCGCGCAGCGTCTTCGAGGCGCGTTCGACACCCATTTGGGTGGCCTCATCAAAACTGTCGGGTGATGTTGCGGAAATCTCTGTTACTCGAGCAACGGACATGATGTCCTCCTTTCTCTTGTAGACAGGAGACCAACACTTAAACTTTGCACCCGTTCCGGACAGTCCGCGTCAAACCACGCCTGTGACGGACCTGATGGCGCTCAGAACTCCACTTCGATCGCCACACCCCGTTCGATGGCAAGCTCCACGACCCGCGATGCAACCGCCAGATCCTGAAGCCCGACACCCGTGCCATCAAACAGCGTGATGTCATCGTCCGATGTGCGCCCCGGATGTGTGCCGTTGATCACCGCACCGATCTCGATCACGTCCGACTCCGCAATCAGGCCGGAGGCCACCGCGTGCTGTGCCTCACCGATGCTGATCGACTGAGCAACCTCGTCGGTGAACACCTTCGCCCGCGCCAGAAGCGCCGCCTCGACCTCCTGCTTGCCCTTGGTGTCGGTGCCCATGCAGGCCAGATGAGTGCCCGGGCTGACATGATCGGCCATCAGCGACGGCGCAAAAGCCGAGGTAATCGAGATGATCACATCCGCCTCTTGCATCCCCGGCAGATCCACCGCCTCGAACGGCACACCGGCCTCATGCGCGACCTTTTCAATATTTGGCAGCATCTCGGGATGGTAGTTCCAGCCGATCACCTTTTCGAAGGACCGCTGCTCCAATGCCGCGCGCAGCTGGAATGTCGCCTGATGGCCCGCGCCGACCATCCCCATGACCTTGGCATCCGCCCGCGCCAGATGTTTGATCGACACCGAAGACGCCGCCGCCGTACGCAGCGCAGTCAACAGGTTACCGCCCACCATCGCGTGGACCTTGCCAGTATCGGGATCGAACAGGAACACCGTTGATTGGTGATTGATCAACCCGCGCTTCTCGAGGTTGTGCGGCCAGTACCCGCCCGCCTTCAGACCAAGCGATCCGCCCGCGCGATCAAACCCGCCCTTGAAGCCGTAAAGCGCATCCTCATGGCCAATCGCCTCGCGCACCACCGGAAAGTTATAGGCGTCCTTGGACGCCATCGCAGCGAACACCTGTTCGACCGCTTCGAACGACGCCTCGCGCGACACAAGATCGGCAATCCGGGCTTCAGGAACAATATACATGGTCTCTCCCTCGCAAAAACGGTGCGACAGTCCTCACTGCGCACCGTCCTTTTCTTCTCTGGTTTTCAAATATCTCGGGGGGTTTGGGGGGCTGGCCCCCCAATCGGTCGGATCGGGCACGCCCGATCCGAAACCAGATCAATACGCGCGGCCGCGTGCCGAAACCGGCCACACGGTCTCGACGACACCGTTCCGCACACCGACATACCAATCGTGCACGTTGCAGGTCGGGTCACAATGGCCCGGCACCAGCTTGAGCTTGTCGTTGACCTTGAGAACACCGCCGGTGTCCATCACGACGCCATGCTCGTCCGAGCATTTGACGTACTGAACATCGTCGCGGCCAAAGATCACCGGCAGACCGGAGTCCACAGACTGCGCCTTGAGACCGGCATCGACGATGGCCTTGTCCGCCTTCGCGTGGCTCATGACCGAGGTCAGGATGAACAACGCGTTTTCCCACTCGCCCTGGTCGATCCGCTTGCCGTCCTTATCGAGGATACGGCCGTAATCGGCGTCCATGAAGGCATAGGATCCGCACTGCAGTTCGTTATAAACACCAGAGTTCGACTCGAAGTAATACGATCCGGTGCCGCCACCGCCGACGATATCGCACTCGATGCCCTCGGCCTTGAGCGTATCGACCGCGTCCTTCACCTGAGCGACCGCGATGGCGATCTTGGCCTTGCGCTCTTCATAGCTGTCCATGTGCTGCATCGCGCCCTGATAGGCCTGGATGCCCGCAAACTTGAGACCCTCTGCCGCGTCGATCGCTTTGGCAATCTCGACAACCGCAGGAGTTGTGGTCACACCGCAACGCCCCGCGCCGCAGTCGATTTCCACCAGACATTCGATCTGTGTGCCATGCTTCACAGCAGCAGCCGACAGGTCGGCCACGTTGGCCAGATCATCCACACAGCAGATCGTCCGCGCGCCCAGCTTGGGCATGCGGGCAAGGCGGTCGATCTTGGCCGGGTCACGCACCTGGTTCGACACCAGCACGTCCTTGATGCCGCCACGGGCGAACACTTCGGCCTCGGACACTTTCTGGCAGCAAACGCCACAGGCACCGCCCAGTTCGACCTGCAGCAGCGCCACGTCCACCGACTTGTGCATCTTGCCATGCACGCGGTGACGCATGCCATGCGCCTTGGCGTAGTCGCCCATCTTCTTGATGTTTCGCTCCAGCGCATCGAGATCAAGCACGAGGCACGGCGTCTGCACATCCGCTTCCGCCATGCCCGGCTTGGCCGGAATGTCGAAGCCAACTTCGTAATCGTCGAATACGGTCATGTCTTTCATTGCGTCTCTCCGAATGTAAACGCGTCCCGAATGGCGTGCGGGATCGGCGTGTGTCGTATAATTCCAAAAGTTTCCTATCGGAAACTCAGCGCTATGGGAAGAGCCTTCAGCTCATCATCCATGGCAATTTGTCGAGATCCACGTTGCCACCCGTCACGATCACGCCAACGCGCTTGCCTGCAAACGCGCCCTTGTTCTTGAGGATCACCGCCAGCGGCACGGCACAGGACGGCTCCATCACGATGCGCAGGTATTTCCAGGTGATCTTCATCGCGTCGATAATTTCCTGCTCCGTCGCGGTCATGATGTCAGACACGTGGTTCGACACGAAATGCCATGTCAGATCCTTGAGCGGCACCTTGAGACCATCGGCAATCGTCTCGGGCGCGTCATCGGCGATGATGTGCCCCGCCTTGAAGCTGCGATAGGCGTCATCCGCCTGTTCCGGTTCGGCCGCGATGATCTTCACCTCGGGCGCCAGCGTCGACAGCGTCAGGCAGGTGCCCGAAATCATGCCACCGCCACCGATGGGCGCGACCATCATGTCCAGTCCGTCAACTTGTTCCATGAATTCCTTGGAACAGGTACCCTGACCGGCAATGACCCGCGGATCATTATAGGGGTGCACAAACTCGCCCCCGGTGCGCGCCTGCACCTCGGCAAAAACCGCTTCACGCGATGTGGTCGAGGGCTCGCATTCGGTGATCGTGCCCCCATAGCGGCGCACCGCGTCCTTCTTGGCCTGCGGTGCGGTGCGCGGCATGACCACGTTGCACGGGATGCCCCGACGTCCGGCGGCATAGCTCAGACACAGCGCATGGTTGCCCGAAGAATGAGTGCAGACACCGCGCTCGGCCTCTTCATCGCTCAATCCGAACACCGCGTTGGACCCACCGCGCACCTTGAAGGCGCCCGGCTCCTGGAAGTTCTCGCATTTGAAGAAAATCTGCGCGCCGGTCAGGTCGTTCAGATAGGCGGACTGGATGACTGGCGTGCGGTTGATATGCGGCTTGATCCGCTCATGCGCGGCCAGCATGTCGTCATAGGTCGGGATGATCAGTGCGTTGTCTTTCATTGCGCTGCAACCTTCTGCTCGATCTGCGATCCGTGGCGGTAGAACTCCTGCGCCGCGGCAACACCGGACCCCAGCTTGATGTCCAGACCCAGGTCGACCATGCACATCTCGGCCGTGGCGATCCCAGACAGGGCCATCACATCCGTGAGACTGCCAAGGTGACCGATGCGGAACACCTTGCCCGCAACCTCACCCAGGCCAACGCCGAACGCCACGCCATAATTGCTGGCGGCATGGGTCACGATATCGGTCGCATTGAACCCTTCCGGCGTGCGGATCGCGGAGACCGTGTCGGAATAGAGATCTGGCGTTTCCGCACAAAGGCGCAGACCCCAGGCATCCACAGCTGCACGGACACCCGAAGCGATCCGGGTGTGGCGCGCAAACACGTTTTCCAGACCTTCGGCCTGCAACATCCGGCACGCCTCGTTCAGGCCATTCATCAGGCCAACCGCGGGTGTGTAGGGATAGGCGTTGTTGGCGTAGCCCTTCATCATGTCGCGCACGTCAAAGAACGTCCGGTGCAGATCGGCGGTGTTCGTCGCCTCCATCGCCTTGGTGCTGAACCCGCAGATTGCCAGACCGGCAGGCAGCATGAAGCCCTTCTGCGACCCGGTCACGGCAACATCGACGCCCCATTCATCAAAGCGGAAATCCATCGACGCGATTGACGACACGCCATCGACGAACAACAGCGCCGGGTGCTTGGCCGCATCCATCGCGCGGCGCACCGCAGCGATGTCGGACTTCACGCCCGTCGCTGTCTCGTTATGCGTGGCCAGAACCGCCTTGATCCGGTGCTCCGTATCGTTGGCCAGAACCTCTTCGTAGCGGTCCGCCGGAATACCCTTGCCCCAGGCGACATCGACGATCTGAACATCGAGGCCAAAGCGCTGGCACATGTCGATCCAGCGATGCGAGAACATGCCGTTGCGCGCCACCAGAACGCTGTCACCGGCGCACAGCGTGTTGGTCAGCGCGGTTTCCCAGCCACCTGTGCCAGACGCCGGAAAGATGAAAACCTCGGCGCTGGTGCTTTTCAGGATCTGCTGAACCGCCTTGCGGGCCGGGTGCAGGATCTGGCCAAACAACGGCGACCGGTGGTCGATGGTCGGCATATCGCACGCCTTGCGCAGCGATTCTGGAATATTCGTCGGGCCGGGAATGAAAACGGGGTTCTGGAAACTCATGGTGTCTCTCCTCCAATTGAGAACAAACTACGCGACCAACACGCCCATGGCAATTTTTTCGAAATTATTTTTCATTTTCTTGGAAAGCAGGAAAGCGATTTAGATCAATGGGATAGATTTTTCACCATATGAAAACATTTTTTGAAATCAAAAAGCGCACCCCCTTCAGGGTGCGCTTCTTCGATGAAATCCCTCAGAATCGGCACTGACCGTCAGCGCGCCGCGCCCAATCGCAGCGGCATGTGCCGGTTCACATCCTTGTAGAGCAGATAGCGGAACCGCCCCGGCCCTCCAGCATAACAGGCCTGCGGGCAGAACGCGCGCAGCCACATGTAATCGCCCGCCTCGACCTCGACCCAATCCTGATTGAGCCGGTACACCGCCTTGCCCTCAAGCACGTAAAGCCCGTGTTCCATCACATGGGTTTCGGCAAACGGGATCACCGCACCCGGCTTAAAGGTCACAACGGTGACATGCATGTCATGGCGCAGATCACTCGGGTCGACAAACCGCGTCGTCGCCCATTTGCCATCCGTTCCCGGCATCGGCGTCGGCGCGACATCAGCCTCGTTCGTCACGATCACCTGCGGATGATCAAGGCCATCGACCGCCTGATACGCCTTGCGCAGCCAATGAAAGCGCACGGGCTCCGACCCGGTGTTGCGCAGCGTCCAGCCCGATTGCGGCGGCAGGTAGGCATAGCCCCCAGCGGTCATCTGGTGCGTGTCACCTTCGACCGTCAGGCTCAGAGACCCTTCGACCACAAACAGAACGCCCTGCGCTTCAGGATCGGTTTCGGCACGATCCGATCCACCACCGGGACCGACCTCCATGATGTAATGGGAAAACGTCTCGGCAAAGCCGGTCAAGGGCCGGGCAATCACCCAAAGGCGCGTGTTGTCCCAAAACGGCAGAAAGCTGGTGGTGATGTCGCGCATCGTCCCCTTGGGAATCACCGCATAGGCGTCAGTGAACATGGCACGATCCGTCAAAAGCTGATCCTGGCCGGGATGCCCGCCCTTGGGGGCAAAATAGGAATTGGTCATGCGCGATGCCTTCTTGTGATGATGCACAAGTATCGCGCCGCAACGCCCAAGCGACCATGCCTATCGGCAATCAACACTTTTCGGCTTTCCTTGATAATTCCGCGCGATTGCCTTGAAACGACGATCAATCGTCAGATGCGATAATAGTCCCGGTACCATTCGACAAACTTCGCCACGCCATCGCGCACATCTGTCTGCGGCGCATATCCCGTCAGGTTCCGCAACAGGGATGCATCGGCCCAGGTGGCGAACACATCGCCTTTCTGCATCTCCATGTAATTGCGCTTGGCCGCAATCCCGGTCTCGGCCTCGATCGCTTCGATGAAATCCATCAGGCGCACCTTGTCCGAGTTGCCGATATTGACCACGCGGTAAGGTGCGGCGGGGCTGAGCGTGTCGTCCTCAACCGCTGTCTCCGGCCCACCGGGCACCGCATCCATCAACAACCGGATACCGCGCACCAGATCCTCGACATAGGTAAAGTCACGATACATGTCGCCATGATTGTAGATGTCGATGGGTGTGCCGTCGAAGATCCCCTTGGTGAACTTGAACAGCGCCATGTCCGGCCGCCCCCACGGGCCATAGACGGTGAAGAACCGGAACATCGTCGTCGGGATCTGCCACAGATGCGCATAGGAATGCGCCATCGCCTCGTTCGCCTTTTTCGTCGCCGCATAGAAGGTCAGAGGCGTGTCCGCCTTGTCGGTCTCCTTGAACGGCATCTCCTCGTTCGCGCCATAGACCGAAGAGGTGGATGCCATGAGCAGATGCGCCACCTGCACCTGCCGCGCGGCCTCCATCACGTTGAAGGTGCCGACAAGGTTGCTGTCGAGATAGGCACGCGGGTTTTCGAGCGAATAGCGCACACCCGCCTGACCCGCGAGATGCACGATAATGTCAGGCGCAAACTCCGCCGCAACCCGCTCGAACGTGCCTTTATACTCAAGCGTCGCGTGGGTAAAGCTGTATCCGGGCGATTGCAGCAGCATCTGGTTGCGCCGCTCTTTCAGCGTCACATCATAATAGTCCGTGATCGCGTCATAGCCATGCACAACCATGCCCTCGTCCAGCAACAAACGCGCAAGGTAAAAGCCGATGAACCCTGCGGTTCCGGTGACAAGCACACGTTTCATAAAGCCATTTCGCTCATGTTGTCGTCGTGGATGCCAACGCGCTAGCACGAAACCCAAGCCACGACCACCAAAGGAAATCGCCCGCAAAGGTTTGTATTGACGATTCAGGTCCCATATTCCCCTGTAGGTTCGCCCAAAAAACCGGCAAACGCCAAACGTCACAAAAAGAAGCCCGCCTGATGTTCTCCAATCTCTTCGGCAAACGCAAAATCCCTGCGCCCAAGGTTGCCTTTGACCCCGTCCGCGCGGACTCGCTGTTTTGCGTGATCGGAGACATCCATGGACGCATCGACCTGCTGACGTCCCTTGTCGACGCGCTGCCCGAAGACGCTGACATCATTTCCGTCGGTGACATGATCGACCGTGGCGATCACAGCAAGGATGTGCTGGACTTCGTGATGCGCCACGACAGGATCACGCCGATCATGGGCAATCACGAACAGCTCTTACTGAACTTTCTGAAATCACCGGACACGCAAGGCCGCAGATGGCTGCGCAACGGCGGGTTGCAGACGCTGGCCAGCTTTGGCGTGTCCGGCGTCACCGAATCCTCTGGCGCAGACGCACTGATGCGGGCGCGCGACAATCTTTTCGACGCGATGGGCGACGAGATGCTGACATGGCTCGCCAGCCTCGAATGTATCGCGTGGTCGGGCAATATCGCGGTTGTGCATGCCGGGGCCGATCCCAATACCCCATTGGAAGACCATGCGCCCGACACGTTCATCTGGGGCCACCCCGAATTCCGCAAAACGCCGCGCACCGACGGGTTCTGGGTCGTCCACGGGCACACGATCGTCGATCAACCCAAGATGCAGGATGGGCGCATCTCGATCGACACGGGCGCCTATGCCACCGGGCAATTGACCGCCGCCGTGTTTTCCCCCGACGGTGTGGAATTCATTTCGACCTGATCGCCCATTGCGGCAATGTATACCACTGTATGCTGTTTACGACTCGCTTGGTTTGGCCTATGGAATGGGCGAAACATGAAAGGCGTGACCCATGGCTGACAGCACCAATCCAGACATCATCTATACCAAGGTAGACGAAGCGCCCGAGCTCGCATCGGCGTCGTTCCTGCCGATCATTCAGAAATTCGCAAGCGCTGCCGGCGTGACGGTCGGCACACGGGACATCTCGCTCGCGGGTCGCATCCTTGCCACCTTCCCCGAGTTCCTGACCGAAGATCAGCGGCAGTCCGATGATCTGGCCGAACTGGGCCAGCTGGTGAAAACGCCGGAAGCGAACGTGATCAAGCTGCCGAACATCTCGGCCTCGGTGCCGCAGCTGGTCGCAGCGGTCAAGGAATTGCAGGCCCAGGGCTATGCGCTCCCCGACTATCCCGATGCGCCGGAGACAGATGAAGCCAAGGCGATCCGCGCCAAGTACGACACCATCAAGGGCTCTGCCGTGAATCCCGTCCTGCGCGAAGGCAACTCCGACCGCCGCGCCGCCAAGGCGGTCAAGGCCTATGCCCAGAGCAACCCGCACCGCATGGGCGACTGGTCAGCCGACAGCAAGACGCGCGTGTCCTCAATGACTTCCGGCGATTTCCGCTCGAACGAGACATCTGCCACCCTGCCAGACGAGGCGACGGCAAAGATCGTCCTGATCGCGGAAGACGGCAACGAAACCGTGCTCAAGGACGGGCTCAGCTACCCCGCAGGCACCGTGATCGACGCGACCTTCATGTCGGCCAAGGCGCTGGATGCGTTCCTTGCCGACGAAATCGCCAAGACCAAGGACGAGGGCACGCTGTTCTCGCTGCACCTCAAGGCGACGATGATGAAAGTCTCCGACCCGATCATCTTTGGCCACGCGGTCAAGGCGTTCCTGCAGCCGGTATTCGACACCTATGGCGCGGAACTGGACGCTGCTGGCGTGAACCCGAACTCCGGTCTGGGTGATTTGATGGCCCGCGTCAAAGACAAGCCCGAGATCAAGGCGGCCATCGAAAAGATCATCGCGGAGCGCGCACCGCTCTATATGGTGGACAGCGACAAGGGACTGACAAACCTGCACGTGCCCTCCGACGTGATCATCGACGCCTCGATGCCCGCGCTGATCCGCGCCGGTGGCAAGGGTTGGGGTCCCGACGGCAAGGAACACGATTCCAACTGCGTCATCCCCGACAATTCCTACGCGCCGGTCTATGACGAGGCGATCAACTACTTCAAGGACACCGGCAAGCTTGATCCGGCGACTGCGGGCACGGTGCAGAATATCGGCCTGATGGCCCAGAAGGCCGAGGAATACGGCTCGCACCCGACAACGTTCGAAATCCCGCACGACGGAACCGTACGGATGGTGCTGGGCGACGGGACGGTTCTGCATGAACATGTTGTCGAAGCGGGTGATATCTGGCGCTCTGCCTCGACCCGCAAGGCCCCGATCGAAGACTGGGTACAATTGGCCATCGACCGGCAGAAAGCCGAAGGCTGCGAAGCGATCTTCTGGCTGGACGAGACCCGTGCGCATGACGCCGAGCTGATCGAATACGTGAAGCCTATCCTTGACGCCAAGGGCGTGGCCGACAAATTCAAGATCATGGCCCCGCGCGAAGCGACCCGCGCCTCGCTGGAAACCATCCGGTCCGGCAACACCTCCATCGCCATCACCGGCAACGTGCTGCGCGACTACCTGACCGACCTCTTCCCGATCCTCGAGCTCGCCACCTCGGCCAAGATGCTGTCCATCGTCAAGCTGATGAACGGCGGCGGCCTGTTCGAGACCGGCGCTGGCGGGTCTGCCCCCAAGCACGTGCAGCAGTTGGTGGAACAGAACCACCTACGCTGGGACAGCCTTGGCGAATTCTGCGCTCTGGGCGAAAGCCTGCAATTCCTCGCGGATGTCCGGTCGAACGAGAAGGCGCGCGTGCTGGGCAAGGCGGTGGATGCCGCAACGCAAGGCATTCTCGACAATGACCGGTCGCCGTCGCGCAAGGTCGGTGAGCCCGACAACCGCGACAGCCATTACTGGTTCGCCCGCTACTGGGCCGAGGCCTTGGCCGCGCAATCCGAAGAAGCCGAGCTTGCTGCGCATTTCGCGCCCATCGCAAAGGCTCTGGCAGACAACGAAGGGGCGATCCTGTCGGAACTGGCAGCAGCGCAGGGCCAAGCGGCGGACCTCGGCGGCTACTACCACACCGATGCGACAAAGACCGAAAGTGTGATGCGCCCTTCCGCAACGCTGAACGCCATCATCGGCTGACGGCAAACATGAAGCGCTGCAAGCCCGGTCAAACGGGCTTGCCGACCGCGTTTGACAGACTGCTCCAAGCGGTGTCCTGACCGCTTGGAGAACGCCCCCTCGAACGGCCTTCCCCCATCGCGCGCAAGGTTTGCAAAGCCTTAACGCTCCGGAGGCACCTTCCCTCACACAAAGCGCTTTGAGCGGCGAGGGTCACTCCCATACCGCGACACCACAGAACTGACACTTCTCTCATATGCCGGAAGGCTGACCTTGAGAGACCGGTCTTAAGAGGCTCCGGCTTCCCCGGAGTACAGGTCACCCGTTGAATCGGGGATTTGAGAGAACCGTCAGGCCCAATGGGGCGGCGCCGCTTCTTCTCCAACAGCACCGTCATCCTCGGGCGAAGACCCGAGGACCTCATCCCAAAGAGATCCTCGGGCCAAGCCCGAGGAGGACGATGACCTACGTTCATGATCATCCCCGGCGCATTCGCCAAATCCCCGACCAAACGCGCCGAACCCCGCGTCACAAAACACCGACACATGCCTCACGCCACGGGTCGCGGATGCTCTCGCTCCGGTGTTTGCATTGAAACAATG
>JBGRQD010000002.1:0-361402 GCA_041725935.1 Pelagibaca sp. | reverse complement strand
AACCGATTGCAGCTACGCAGCGTGTTGGAACCTCGTAGCAGCACTCATAGCATCAAGATGATTGTCCACAGGCCCTAGTCACTTTTGCCATGGCATCACGTTCTGCAACCCGTGGCCCAGCGGATTCAGAAAGCGGTGCTTCGGGTCAGGATCGGGACTTTGGTCTTCTGGAGCTTCCGTGGCGGCAACGGGGCGATCGCGGCTACCTCCTGTAACCTTGCTCGAGGATGGCGTATCAGTGCGGGATGAGCGACTCAGTATCCGACTTGATCGCGTGTCCGAAATGTGACGCGCTCCACCGCGTGCCGGACGTGGACATCGGAGCGCAGGCGCGTTGCGTGCGCTGCGGGACGGTCCTGATGGCCCCCAAAGAAGGGGCGATGACGCGGATCGTGATGCTGTCGGTCACGGCTTTGATCCTGATGGTGGCGGCGGTGTTCTTTCCGTTCCTGGAGCTGAGCGTTCAGGGGTTGGGGCGCAAAAGCTCGGTCTTTGACGCGGTGCTCGCGTTTTCGGACGGGTTGATGTTGCCGCTTTCAGTCGCGGTGGCGGCACTGATCGTTGTGTTGCCGGTGTTCCGCTTTCTTGCGCTGATCTACGTCTTCGCGCCGATGGCCTTGGGTTGGGCACCGGCGCCACGGGCAAAAACGGTGTTCAAGCTGGCGGAATCCGTCCGGCCCTGGGCGATGGCCGAGATTTTCATCATCGGTGTGGCGGTTGCGCTGGTCAAGGTGGCGGGACTTGCGCAGGTGACTCTGGGTCCGGCGTTTTGGGCCTTCGTGGGACTGGTGATCATCACCGTCCTGAAGGATAATTTCATGTGTCGGGTGACGGTATGGCAAACGCTGAACGCGCGCAGCCCGTCCTGACCGCCCGCAAGGCCGGTCTGGTGGGATGTGCCGAATGCGGTCATGTCCACCCGAAGGGCACGCCGACCTGTTCGGTCTGCGGCAGCGGTCTGGCCAGCCGCGATTCTGCGAGCCTGCAAAGGGTCTGGGCGTGGCTGATCGCCGGGATGGTCATATATATCCCGGCCAACGTCTATCCGATGCTGCGCACCACGACCTTGGGCTCAACGCAGGAAAGCACGATCGTCGGCGGCGTGATCGACCTTGTCAATCATGGCTCGATCGGTGTCGCGCTGATCGTTTTTGTGGCCTCTGTCATCATCCCCGTCAGCAAATTTATCGCGATTGCGTATCTTGCCCTGCGGGTTCAACGTGGAAAACCGGGAACATCGACCCATTTCCACCTGTATGAAATTGTCGAATTCATTGGACGTTGGTCGATGATCGACGTGTTCGTCGTGGCGATCCTGTCTGCACTTGTGCAGCTGAATTTCGTGGCGTCGATCAATCCCGGGATCGCCGCCGTGAGCTTTGCTCTTTCGGTTGCATTCACCATGATTTCGGCCAATAGCTTCGATCCCAGGCTGATCTGGGACGCGCCTGAAGGAAACCCGGTTTGAGTGATCCGACCCCCGCCGACATGAACGTCACCCCGCCCAAGAAGTCGATCTGGCGCAACCTGTCCTTCGTCTGGCTTGTGCCTTTCCTGGCACTGGCGGTGTCTCTTGGGATCGCGTGGCAGAGCTTTGCGGATCGCGGCGCGTTGATCGAAGTGTCGTTCGAGAACGCGTCGGGCGTTGTCGCTGGGGAAACCACGCTGCGCTACCGCGAAGTGGTCGTGGGCACAGTGGAAGACGTGCGGTTTACCGAGGATCTGGACCAAGTCGTTGTGGCGGTGCGCGTGGACAATGATGTCGCGCCCTATATCGACGCCGAGGCGATGTTTTGGGTGGTGCGGCCCGAGGTGTCGGCGCGCGGGATCAGCGGGCTGTCGACCGTGCTTTCGGGTGTTTACATCGAGGGCGCATGGGACAATGTGCCGGGCGATCCTGCGCAGAGTTTTGTCGGCTCGGGTACGCCGCCGCTGAACCAACCGGGGCGTCCGGGGCAGCGGATCACGCTGGCCACCGATGATGGCACGACGATTTCCTACGGATCGCCAGTGCTGTTCCGGGGTGTCGAAGTGGGGCGGCTGGAGACGCCGCGCCTGTCTGCGGATGGTCGGACGGTGCTGGTGGATGCGTTCATCGACGCGCCGCATGACGCGCGGCTGACCATGGCGACTCGGTTCTGGGACACATCTGGATTCGAACTTTCCTTTGGTGCATCCGGCTTTTCGGTGGATTTCGACTCGCTTGCGTCATTGGTCACCGGGGGCGTGTCGTTCGACAATGTCTACGAAGATGGCGAAGCCTTGCCGCCCGGCTATGTTTTTACCCTGTTTGACGACGAAAGCGTTGCACGGCGCAACACGCTGGTGCGCGGCCCGTCGCAGGGCGTGCCGTTCACGGTCCAGTTTTCGGAATCGGTTGAAGGGCTCGAGGCGGGGGACGACGTGACCTACCAGGGGTTGGAGGTCGGCGTGGTCACCGACATCCGGTCGCGGATTGTCGAGACACAGTTCGGGCCGGAGCTTTCATTGCTGGTGAGCGTGTCGGTCGACCCGCAGCGCATGGGGCTTCCTGCGGATGCGGGGGCCGAGGAAACGATTGAATTCTTTCGCTTCGCGGTCGAGACCGGGATGCGCGCGCGGCTGGCGACCGAAAGCCTTTTGAGCAGCGATCTGCGAGTGGAACTGGTGGTTCTGAACGATGTCGGCCCGACCACGCTGCGCGAGGTCGAGGGTGAGCCGCCGCGTCTGCCGAGTGTGGAATCGAACCTGTCGGATTTCACCGCAACGGCCGAAGGGGTGCTGGAGCGGATCAACGCGCTGCCCATCGAAGAGGTGATGCAGCAGGCGATCAACCTGATGAACGCGTTCGAGCAGTTGGCGCGCAACGAGGATTTGCAGCGCGTGCCCGGATCGGCGGTGGCGTTGCTGGATGACACCCGCGCGTTGGTGGGCAACGAGGCGATCCAGGCGATCCCGGCGCAGATCGAGACGGCGGTCAACGACCTGACGGCACTGGTGGCCGAGGTGCGTGAAGGCGGCGCGGTGGCCTCGCTCAACAGCGCGCTTGCCAGCCTTGACGAGGCAATGGTGGGGATCAACGAGGCGTCGAAAACGGCGCCCGCCCTGACGCAGAACCTTGCAAGGTTGACCGAGGAAGACATCCCGGCGGTGCTCGCGGAATTGCAGGGGGTCGCGCAGACCGCGCAGGACCTGGAGCTGGACGCGTTGGTGGCGAGCGCCACGGCAACGCTGAACAGCGTTGACGCGCTGATCGCGCAGGAGGCCGTGCAGGGCATACCGGCGGCGGTGACCGCGGCGATCGAGGATGTGCGGTCGATCGTGGCCGAAGTGCGCGAAGAGGGCGCGGTCGAGGCGCTGGGATCGTCGCTGCGCAACCTCGACCGGGCGATGGCGGATATCAGCGTGGCCTCGCAGGATGCGCCCGCGCTGACCGCGAACCTGCGGCAGATCACCGAGTCCGACATTCCGGAGCTGCTGGCCGAGATCGAGTCAGTGGCGACCACTGCGAAAGAGCTGGAATTGCAGGCGCTTGTGGACAGTGCGACCAGCACGCTCAACCGGGTCGATGCCTTGGTTGGGTCGGAAGAGACGCTGGAATTGCCGGGTACGCTGAACGACGCGCTGACCGAGCTGCGGCTGGCGTTGGTCGAACTGCGCGAGGGTGGGGTGGTCGAGAACCTGAACGCGACGCTGCAATCAGCCTCGGATGCCGCCGGATCGGTGGCGGAGTCGGTGGAAGACCTGCCGCAGCTGACCGCACGGCTGGAGCGGCTCGTGGCGGAGACGGAGACCGTGATCACGTCTTATGGGGCGCGGTCGGATTTCAATACGCAGACGCTGTCGGCGCTGCGCGAGGTACAGAATGCGGCAAAGGCGATCTCGGAGCTGTCGCGTGCGATCGAGCGCAGCCCGAATTCGCTGATCTTCGGACGCTGAGGAAGGACAAGGATGATGACGGGATTGAACTGGCGCGGCGTGGCTTTTGTGATGGCGTTGCCGCTTTCGGCCTGCAGCGGCACGGACAGCGCGCGCTACCTGATCGACGCGCCCGCAGTGGCGGATGCGCAAACGCGGGTGTCCGTGCAGACCGTCGAGTTGCGCGACGTGTCCCTGCCCACCCATGCGTCCGGCACGTCGATTTTCCTGCGCGAGGCGGATGGCGGGCTGCGCCCCTTGGGCGACGCCGAATGGGCGGATGACCCCGAGCGCGCGGTCACCGGCACTTTGGCGCAATTGCTCGATTCCCGCAGCAGTGCAACCGTGTCGGCAGAGCCGTGGCCCTTGCGGGACGGGCCGACCGCGCGTCTGGATGTGCGGGTCGACAAGATGCTGGCCGACGCGTCTGGCGTGTTCGAGATCACCGGTCAGGCGGCGATCAGTGCGGTCGATGGAAGCCCGCGCGAACGGGTCGAGCGGTTCGCCATTTCCGTGCCGATCACCGAAATCAGCGCGGCTGGCGTGACGGAGGCGCAGGGCCGCGCCTTGGTGGTGCTGTCCGACGCGATGATCGGGCTCTTGCGCTAACGCCGATGCCCGTCAGTCCGACCACGCTGCCCGACCTTCTGGATCACGGGTTCGATACCGTGATCGACGTGCGCAGCCCGGCGGAATTTGCCGAGGACCATGTGCCCGGCGCGATTAACCTTCCGGTTCTCGACAACGCTGAACGCGCGCGGGTGGGCACGATCTACAAGCAGGTGAGCCCGTTCGATGCGCGCAAGCTGGGTGCGGCGCTCGTGTTCCGCAATGCCGCTAACCATATCGAAACCTCTCTGTCCCATCATGAGGGTGGGTGGCGACCCTTGGTCTATTGCTGGCGCGGTGGGCAAAGGTCTGGGTCGTTTGCCTGGCTGCTCAAGGAGATCGGCTGGCGGTCCGACGTGGTCAAAGGCGGGTACAAGTCCTATCGGCGGTTGGTTGTCGATATGCTGCATCGCGATGCGCTGCCGTTCCGGTTCGTGCAACTGGGCGGCTATACCGGCACGGCCAAGACCGAATTGCTGCCGCTTCTGGCGGCGCGGGGTGTACAGGTGATCGACCTCGAAGGGTTGGCGAACCATCGCGGCTCGCTTCTTGGAGCGATGGGGGAGCAGCCCTCGCAAAAGGCGTTTGAAACGGCTGTGGCCGGGTTTTTGTGCCGTCTTGATCCCGCGCGGCCCGTTCTGGTGGAGGCCGAAAGCAGCAAGATCGGGCAAATCCTTGTCCCGCCCTCGGTCTGGGAGGGGATGAAGGTTGCACCGTGGATCGAGGTGTCGGCGCCGTTGGAGGCGCGGACCGAGTATCTTGTACGGGCCTATGACGACATCCTGTCGGACACGGTGTCGCTTCAGGCCAAGCTGGCCCCGTTGAAGGCGCATCGCGGTGAGGCGTTGGTTGCACAGTGGACTGGCCTGAGTGCGGCGGGTGACAAACGCGCGCTCACGCGGTCCCTGATGGAGGATCATTACGATCTGGCCTATGCCAAGTCGATGAAGGCGATGTCGCCAAAGGTGATGGCCCGCGTCGAGACGGAGGGTCTGTCGCCTGCGCATCTGGAGCAGGTCGCGGCACGGATCGAGGCGGCGCTTCAGGTGATGGACACCTGACCGACCGGGCCTGCGTGTACATGGCCGATGATGGCGGCGTGAGGATGGCCGTTTTGGCGGAGGTCTTTGACGATCTTGTCTGCCTGACCCGCTGGAACCGCCGCCAGAAGCCCGCCGCCGGTTTGCGGGTCAAAGAGCAGGCGGGTGTGCGGGCTGTCGGGGATGTTTGAAAATCCGGCGCGATTGTTTGCATAAAGCGAAGAATGTTCGCCGCGGTCCGACAGGTCCAGCGCGCCCGGCAGCACCGGGATCGCACGCAGGTTCAGGCTCGCCGAGACACTCGAGGCGGTGCAGATGTTCTGCATGTGCCCGGCAAGGCCGAAGCCGGTCAGGTCCGTCATCGCCTGTGCTGCGCCGCGCAGGATTCCGGCTGCGGTTTTCTGGCCGTGCTGCATCGCGTCCAAAGCGCCCGCCACATCCGCCCCGCGCGCCTTGCCCGACATGAGCGCGGCCATGATCACGCCGGTGCCGATGGGTTTGGTCAGGATCAGCGCGTTGCCCGGTTTGGCGCCGGTCAGCGTGATGGGATCGCGGTCGCAGAGGCCGGTGACGGCCAGACCGATGGTCATTTCATCGCCGAGGGTGCTGTGGCCGCCGACGATATCCGCGCCTGCTTCCTGCAGGATGGTTTGGGCGGCGGTCAGAATCTCGGACAGGGTGCGTTGGGCAAGGGGGTCCGACAGGCGGGGCAGGGTGATCGACAGGGTTGCGGCCTGCGGATCGGCGCCCATCGCCCAGATATCACCCAGTGCGTGATGGGTGGCGATGCGCGCCATGACCGCCGGGTCAGGCCAAAAGCTGCGCAGGTGATCGGTGGTGAAGACCTGCCGCGCGCCGCCCGTGTGCAGGAGTGCCGCATCATCGCCGGGCAGGGGCGTGATGTCGGCGCGGTGTACCGGTTTCAGCGAGGCGAGCGCGTTTGAAAGCGCGTCGCGGCCGAGTTTCGCGCCGCAGCCGCCGCACAGCGGTTTGGGCCCCATCGCCTCAGTGACGCCCTTGGCCCGTGGATAGGGCAGTGCTGGTGTCGGCATCTTGGGCAAATCATTGAATTGCCGCATGAATTTGCGGTCGATCCGGTCTTTCCAATCCCAGACCCAGGGGCCGGTGAAGGTCAGGCCGAAGCGATCTCCGAGGGCGGATTTTTTTCCGAGCGAGATAAGCTTCAGGTAATCTTTTTGTGGGATGTAGGGTTTGAGCGGGCCACCGGAGAGAGAGGAGACGAGGTTATGGGTTAGCACAGGCGCCTGACGCACGGCATAGACGCCTGCCTTGGGCCGGGGGGCGTGGGACATGTGTGCGCAATCGCCGACGGCAAAGATACGCGGATCGCTGGTTTGGAGGCGTTCGTTGACGGTGAGAAAGCCGTTTTGCGTCTTGAGGCCCGTGTCGGCCAGCCACGGGTATGGCCGCGCGCCCGCAGCGCCGGTGATGAAATCGGCGGTGATGGTTGTGCCGTTTTGCAGGTGGAGTGTGTTGGCGCTCAGATGTGTGATCGCGATCTGTTCGTGCAGGATGACGTTTTGCGCCGTCATCGCGTCGCGCAGGGCGCGGGCACTTTTGGTGGGCAGGGCCGACAGGGCGGTGGCGTTGTCGATCAGGTGGATCGTGGCGGGGCGGTTGCGCTTTTTCAGCGCGTGCGCCATCGCCATGGCCAGTTCGACCCCGGCGACACCGCCGCCGATGATCGCGACGCTGGCCGGGCCGTCGGTGTTGCGGAACGCATCCCATTTGGCGGCAAAGGGGCCGAGCGGTTTGGCGGGAACAGCGTGGTCTGTGAAGCCCGGCAGCGCGGGCATGTCAGAGGTGATGCCCACATCGACCGAGCAGATGTCGAACCCCACCGGCGGGTGGGTGTCAATCCGGATGGTGCTGCTGTCGGGGTCGATGCCTGTGGCCGATCCGATGATGAGGCGGGCATTGGCGGCCTGAGCAAGACGGACGAGGTCGATGTCCAGCTGATCGCGGCTGTAGTGACCGGCGACGAAACCGGGCAGCATGCCGGAATAGGGCGCGGTCGGGCCGGGGTTGATGAGCGTCAGGCGTGCGCCGGGCAGTGGGTTCATCGCCCATTTGCGCAGCACCAGCGCATGGGTGTGGCCGCCGCCGATCAGAACGAGGTCGCGGGTCAGGGGCAACGGCTGTTGGTGCATCGGGGTGGTCCTTTTGGCGGTCGGACCGGGTTTAGCATGGTCGGGCGGTTGCGCCCATGCGGCGCGTGATCAACTTTCGTAGCGTGTTTGTCCGCGCCGGTTGGCGTCGACAGGTAGGGTCACGTGCAGAGGTTGATGCGCGCGTTGCGGGCAAGCGGTGCGGGGGCAGACATGGCAGCTTGTGCCGATCTGGGCGATCAGGCTGGTGTCCTCCATATTGAAGCGTTTCGCATAGCCGATGAGGTGGGCCTGGTCGATGTCGCAGCCGATGGCGACGACAAGGCGGCGGTCCTGCAGGCGTGCGCCCACAACGGGCCGGTCGGAGGTGCGCGAGAGGGTGAAGAAGCGCCCGCCATCGGGCATTTCGACGAATTGCGGCAGCAGCTGGCTCGGCACCTGAAAGGCGCCGTGGATGTCCCAGACGGGGCAGGCGCCGCCCTCTTCGGCCAACGTGATCGTCGTTGCGTTGAAGCGTTTGGACACGTTGCCGGCGCGATCGACGCGCAGGAAGAAGAACGGGATGCCGCGCTGGCCGTCACGTTGCAGGGTGGTGAGGCGCTGGCAGACCATTTCGAAGCTGACGCCAAAGCCCGCGATGATGCGGTCTATGTCATACCGGGTGGCTTCGGCCAGGGTCAGGAATTCGGCATAGGGCATGAGCAGGGCGGCGGCGAAGTAGTTGGTGAGCTCGACGGTGAGCCGCGCGCGGCCCGCGTCGGCGGTGATGCCGGAGGCGGCAACGTAGCCTTGTACCGCCTCGCGCGCCTCGAGCAGGCCGATGACATGGGCCAGCTGGAAGACGCGGTTGGGGTGATCGAGCGCCTCGGACAGATGCACGATGCCGTCGGTTTCGCGAAAGAGTCGCAGCGCGCCGGGCATGTCCGAGAGTTTCTTGACCGTGCAGGTGACATTGTGTTCGAGCCGCAGGTGACGCTTGAGCAGGGCGTACATGTCGTCATGGGATCCACCCAGGCGGGCGCGCAGGTCTTCGGCCTGCCGTTCGAGCGGATCGAAATGGTTTTCGTGCGCGCGGAACACGTCATGGATCGCGGTTTCCGGCGTCTTGAACCGCAGGTCGCCGCCCGCGGTCTGCCCGGCGAGCCGTCTGAACTGGTCGGCCATGGCGCGGTGCGTCTGGTGCAGGTGCAGGAATCGTTCGACCAGCGTAGGCGCATGATCGAGTGCGCCGCGCAGTTCGGTCAGATCGGGCGGGTCGTCGCCAAAGACCGGGTCACGCACGGCGGCGCGCAGATCGGCCAGTTTGGTTGCCTCGGTGTTGGTGACAAGGCTGCGCATGTCGACGCCGTAGGCTTCGGTCAGGGCGACAAGCACCTGCACGGACAGGCTGCGCTGGTTGTTTTCCAACAGGTTGACATAGGCCGCAGAGATGCCGAGCCGCTGGGCCATCTGGGCCTGCGTGTGCTTCATCTGGCGGCGCAACTGCCGCAATTGGGGGCCAACGAAGGTCTTGCTCATATAAACAACATTACAAATAAACAAATTGTAATAGCAAGAATTAACATCACGACCGCATTAAGCGTGTAATTATATTTCGTCGGAGTATCTAACTCCCAAGTCCGAAGGAGGAGTGGCGGCGTAAGCGGCTGACGGGAGCGGGCTTTTTAATCGGGAGGATATTACATGATCTACAAAATGACACGTCGTGCAGCGCTTGCAGGTGTTGCGTCCATCGCCATGATTGCAGCCGGGGCGACATCCGCGCTGGCCGAAGGCTGGAAGCCGCAGAAGCCGATCGAAATGGTCATCATGGCCGGTCAGGGCGGTGGTGCGGATCGCATCGCGCGCCTGTTCCAGTCGATCATCCAGAAAGAGAACCTTGCCTCCATGCCGGTCCTGCCGGTGAACAAGGGTGGCGGTTCGGGTGCCGAAGCGCTGCGCTACCTCAAGGACAGCGAAGGCGATGCGCACAAGATCATGGCGACGCTGAACAGCTATTACACCACGCCGCTGCAGACCGATATCGGCGTCGATATCGAAGAGTTCCAGCCTCTGGCGCGCATGGCGATCGACACGTTTGTGCTTTGGGTCAATGCGGACAGCGATATCCAGACGCTGGACGATTACGTAGCTGCGGTCAAAGCGGCGGACGGCGCGTGGAAGATGGGCGGCACCGGCACCGGGCAGGAAGACAGCCTTGTGACCGCGATGCTGGAAAAGGAATTCGGCATCAAGGTCACCTACGTTCCCTTCGGTGGCGGCGGTGACGTGGCCAAGAACGTGGTGGGCGGGCATGTCGACAGCTCGGTGAACAACCCGTCAGAGGCGATGGGCTTTTACAACGCGGGCAAGATGCGCCCGATCATGGCGATGACGCCCGACCGGATCGCTGCTTTCCCGGACACACCGACCGCGCGCGAGCTGGGGCACGATATCGTCTATTCGATGCAGCGGTCTTTCGTGGCGCCCAAGGGCATGCCGGCCGAGGCAGTTGCCTATTACACCGAGATGTTCCGCCAGGTTGCTGAGACCGAAGAGTGGAAGACCTACACGGCGGACAATGCGCTGGTCGCGGATTTCCTGACCGGCGACGCGCTTCAGGCCTATTTCCTGGAAGAGCGTGAAAAGCACGCGGCGGTCCTTGCGGCGATGGGCAGCAACGGCTCGTCCTGACACCGAAGAAAAGACGCACCACTGAAATGGTGCCGGGCCGGGGTGCATTGTGCCCCGGCCTGTTTTGACGACCGAACCGGGGGTTCGGCACAGACCAACCACATTTCACGGGGAGACAGGGATGCTCGTTGCAGACAGAGTGATCGCCATCACCATCATGGCATTTTCCGCCTATTTCATGTGGCACGCCACGGCTTTGCCTATCGGGTGGAACGGCATGACAGGTGGGCCGGGAGGTGGTGCGTTTCCGTTCTGGCTGTCGCTGGTCATGCTTCTGTCGGCAGGCGGCGTGTTGATCCGCAGCCTCGGGCAGAAACAATCATCGCAGCATTTCTTCGACAGCCTGATGGTGCGCAAGGTGTTGCTGGTGATCGCGTCGATCTTTGTCACAATCGCGCTGATCCCGGTGGTCGGGGCCTATGTGGCGCTGCCGCTGTTCCTGTTCTGGTACCTGCGCATCTATGGCGGGCACGGATGGGTGCTGACCGCATCGCTGACGCTGTGCACGCCGGTATTCCTGTTTTTCTTCTTCGAAGTGACGCTGAAAATCCTGTTGCCCAAAGGGGTGACGGAGCCTCTCTTCTTTCCGCTTTACGCAATGTTCTTTTGATCGGGGTCTGAGATATGGAAACGCTTGCACTTCTTGGCGAAGGTTTCGCGACCTCGCTGTCCCCGCTCAACCTGATGATCGTGATCCTTGGCGTGACCGCCGGGCTGTTCATTGGCGCGATGCCGGGTTTGGGGTCGGTCAACGGGGTGGCCATCGTACTGCCGCTCACCTTTATCGTGCCGCCGAGTTCGGCCATCATCCTGTTGTGCGCCATCTACTACGGCGCCATGTATGGCGGCGCGATTTCATCGATCCTGCTGGGCATTCCCGGCGCATCGACTGCCGTTGCCACGACATTCGACGGGCGACCGATGGCGCAGCAAGGCAAGGCGGGTCTGGCGCTGATCGCGGCCGCGGTGGCGTCATTTGTGGGGGGGACGATCTCGGTCCTGCTATTCACGCTTTTTGCCGTGCCGCTGGCGGATCTGGCGCTGGCCTTTGGTCCGGCCGAGGAATTTGCGCTGGTGCTGATGGCCTTCACCACGTTTGTGGGACTTGGGGGCGATGACAAGCTGAAGACGATCATCATGATCTGTCTCGGTCTGGTGCTGAGCACGGTCGGGCTTGACCTGATTTCCGGCCAGCCACGCCTGATCTTCGGGGATCTGCCGGGATTCTATTCCGGGATCAGTTTTCTTGTGCTGGCGATCGGTGTCTACGGCATCGGCGAGATCCTTTATACGATCGAATCCTCGCGCACCGCGCCGCAGGTGACACCGGCCAAGATCACGCTGCGCGATCTGGGCGACGGCATCCGGACAATGAACAAGATGTGGCGCACGATGAGCCTTGGGTCGTTCCTTGGGTTTTTCGTGGGCATGTTGCCCGCTGCCGGGGCGACGCCTGCCGCGCTGATGGCCTACGGGATCGCGCGATCCACGTCGAAGGACCCCAAGAGTTTCGGCAAGGGCAATATCGAAGGTGTTGCAGCACCGGAGACCGCGAACAACGCCGCCTCGACCGGGTCGCTGCTGCCGATGCTGACGCTGGGGATTCCGGGCTCACCGACCACCGCGCTGCTGTTGGGCGGTATGGTGATGTGGGGGCTGATGCCGGGGCCGATGCTGTTCATCGAGCAGCCGGATTTCGTCTGGGGTCTGATCTCGTCGCTTTACACCGCGAACTTTGCGGCTGTGGCGATCAACATCGCGCTGATCCCGCTCTTCGTCTGGGCGTTGCGGATGCCGTTTACCGTGCTCTGTTCGCTGGTGATCGTGCTGTGCATCGTGGGTGGATTTGCCCCGAGCCAGAAGATGCATGACGTCTGGCTGATCGCGGGCTTCGGTGTTGTGGGTTACCTGCTGCGCAAGGCGGATTACCCTCTGGCGCCGCTGGTTCTGGCGCTGGTGCTTGGTCCGCTGATGGAAAAAAGCTTTCGTCAGACGCTGATTTCGGAGCAGGGAAATATCTTTGCCTTCATCGAAAGACCGCTCTCGGGGACATTTATTGCCATTGCCGCGCTTTTCTTTGTCCTCCCTTTGGTTAAGTATCTGCGCAAGGGTGGTTCCCGGAGCGTCGCTCCGGCGGAATGAACTGAACAACACTGACTGAAGAAGGGGACAGGGCAATGGCAACTAACGTCAAGGCACTGCTGGAGGGACACGCGTCGGATGCACAGGCATTGGGTGCGCCGGGACGGGATTGGCTCAGCTATGGCGGGCTGCGCGACCTGTCGACCGAAGTGAGCGCGAGCTTGCGCGGCTTCGGGATCGGAGCGGCGGACCGGGTGGCCATCGTGCTGCCCAACGGTCCGGAGATGGCGGCGGCCTTTGTCACCATCGCGCAGGCGGCAACCACGGCCCCGCTGAACCCGGCCTACCGCGAGGACGAATACGCGTTCTACCTCGACGATCTGGGGGCCAAGGCGATTGTGCTGGCAGAGGGCTATGACGGCCCGGCGCTGGCGGCGGCCAACACGCTGGGGCTGATGGTGCTGCGCACGGTTGTGGCCGAAGGCGCGCCCGCGGGATCGTTCACCCTGACCGCCGATGGCGCGACGGGCGCGGCGCTGCCGGCAAGCGACCCGACGGACGATGACGTAGCGCTGATCCTGCACACGTCGGGGACCACGTCGCGACCCAAGATCGTGCCGCTGCTGCAATCGAACGTGGCCGCGTCGGCGCATAACATCGCGGCCTCGCTCAAGCTGTCGTCGGAGGATCGCTGCCTGAACGTGATGCCCTTGTTCCACATTCACGGTCTGATCGCGGCGGTTTCGGCATCGCTGTCGGTGGGCGCGTCGATCTGGTGCGCGCCGGGCTTTGACGCGCTGAAGTTCTTCGGCTGGATGCGCGATGCGCAGCCGACCTGGTACACCGCCGTGCCGACCATGCACCAGGCGATCCTGAGCCGGGCGGGGCGCAATGCGGATGTGATCGAAGAGGTGCCTTTGCGGTTCCTGCGGTCCTCGTCGGCATCGCTGCCCGCACAGGTGATGGAAGCGCTGCGCGAGACCTTCAACGTGCCGGTGATCGAGGCTTACGGCATGACCGAAGCGGCGCACCAGATGTGCTGCAACCCGTTCGACCGGCAGAAGCCGGGTGCGGTGGGCATTGCGGCGGGTCCGGAAGTGAAGATCGCGCATGAGACCGAGAACCACCTGATCGAAGGCACGGGCGAAGTTGTCATCTCCGGCCCGAACGTGACACCGGGTTACGAGAGCAACCCCGAGGCCAATGCCAAGAACTTCTTCGAGGCGGACGGACAGCGCTGGTTCCGCACCGGCGACCAGGGCGCATTCGACGAGGACGGTTTCCTGCATCTGACGGGACGATTGAAGGAGATCATCAATCGTGGCGGCGAGAAGGTCTCGCCGCTCGAGGTGGATGGCGTGCTGCTGGATCACCCGGGCGTCGCGCAGGTTGTGACCTTTGCGGTGCCGCATCCAAAGCTGGGCGAGGAAGTGGCGGCGGCTGTGGTCCTGACCGAAGGCTCCGAGGTGACCGAGCGCGAGATCCGCGATTTTGCCGCCGAGCGGATGGCCGATTTCAAGGTGCCGCGCAAGGTCATCATCCTTGACGAGATCCCCAAAGGGGCGACCGGCAAGATGCAGCGGATCGGTCTGGCGGAAAAGCTGGGGCTGGTGGAGCCTGCGTAATTGGAGGTCGGGAGTGCCGGGCTGAAGCCCGGCCTACGGCTTTGCCGAACGTTGCCTTGTGGGGCATCGTTGGCATGGCGTATTTTTGAAGAGAAGAAGCAGGGGATGCGCGCTGACCGGGTCGGGCGCATCAGGGAGACATCATGAAAATCTGTGTGTTCGGAGCAGGCGCCATTGGCGGCTATATGGGTGTGAAGCTGGCGCAAGCCGGGGCGGATGTGAGCCTTGTCGCACGCGGGCCGCATCTGGCGGCAATGAAATCCAATGGTCTGAAGCTGATCGAAGAGGGTGGCGAAGAGACGGTTGTGTCTGTCACCGCGTCCGACAATCCCGCGGATCTGGGTGTTCAGGATTACATCATCGTCACGCTCAAGGCGCATTCGGTGCCGCCCATCGTGGACAAGATGGCGCCGCTGATCGGGCCGAACACCACCATCGTGTCGGGCGTCAATGGCGTGCCGTGGTGGTATTTCCACAAGATCGGTGGAGAGCATGAAGGCACGCGGCTGGAATCTGTCGATCCGGGCAATGCGCAATGGGACGGGTTCGGGCCGGACCGGGTGCTGGGCTGCGTCGTCTATCCGGCCGCCGAGGTGATCGAGCCGGGTGTGGTCAAGCATATCGAGGGCAACCGCTTTTCGCTGGGGGAACCTGACGGGTCGAAATCGGAGCGGGCCACGGCGCTGTCGCAGGCCTTGTCGTCTGCTGGGCTCAAGGCGCCGGTGCGGCCGCGGCTGCGGGACGAGATCTGGGTGAAGCTTTGGGGGAACCTGTCGTTCAACCCGATCTCGGCGCTGACCCATGCGACGCTGGATGTGCTCTGCACCGATCCCGGCACGCGGGGTGTGGCGCGGGGAATGATGCTGGAGGCCCAAGAGATTGCCGAGGCGCTGGGCGTGAAGTTCCCCATCGACGTGGAGCGGCGGATTGATGGTGGGGCCGCCGTGGGTGCGCATCGCACGTCGATGTTGCAGGATCTGGATCAGGGCCGTCCGATGGAAATCGACGCGCTGGTGGGATCGGTGCAGGAGCTGGGCCGCGTGGTTGGGGTGCCAACACCGACGATCGATACGGTGCTGGCGCTGGTGCAGCTTCGGGCGCGGACGGCCGGGCTTTATTCGTAAGCGGCAGTCACGATCACTTCGACCTTAAGCTCGGGGCGGGCCAGCTTGGCCTCCCCACAGGCGCGGGCAGGGGCGTGGCCTTCGGGCACCCAAGAATCCCAGACGGCGTTCATTTCGGCAAAATCGGCCATGTCGGCCACCCAGATGATGGCTTGAAGGATTTGTTCTCGGGACGATCCGGCTTGTTCCAGAAGAGCATCGACGCGGGCGAGGCAGTCCTGCGTCTGTTCGGTGACCGTGTCGCCTGCGCCGACCTGACCGCAAAGATAGACGGTGCCGTTGTGTTTGACGATCTTGCTCATCCGCTGGCCGATGTCCTGCCGTTCGATCATGGGGTCTCTCCTGTGAATTGATAGCGCTGACACTTGCCGTTGCGGCGCGGATTGTCCAGAACGCTTGGGACAGATGAGGGGAGAGATCAGATGTCCGACACGCGCGCGCGCAAACGGTTCCGGTCGCAGGAATGGTTCGACAATCCCAACAATCCGGGCATGACGGCGCTCTATCTCGAACGCTATCAGAACCAGTCCTTCACCCAAGGGGAGTTGCAGGCGGAAAAGCCGATCATCGGGATCGCCAATACCGGGTCGGATCTGGCACCCTGCAACAAGATCCATGTGTTCCTGATGGACCGGATCAAGGCGGGGATTCGCGATGGCGGTGGAATTCCTATGGAATTTCCGGTGCATCCCATTCAGGAGACCGGCAAGCGGCCCACCGCGGCGCTGGACCGGAACCTGGCCTATCTGAGCCTTGTCGAGGTGCTGCATGGCTATCCCATCGACGGGGTCGTGCTGACCACGGGCTGTGACAAGACCACGCCGGCGCAGCTCATGGGGGCGGCGACGATGGATATTCCGGCGATTGCGCTGAATGGCGGGCCGATGCTGGATGGTTGGTACAAGGGCAAGCGCGCGGGGTCGGGCACGACGATCTGGGAAGGGCGGCGTCTGATGGCGCGGGGCGAGATCGGTTATGACGAGTTCATGGAACTGGCCTGCGCGTCGTCCCCGTCTTTGGGCCATTGCAACACGATGGGGACTGCGAGCACGATGAACGCAATGGCCGAGGCGCTGGGCATGTCCCTGCCTGGCAATGCCGCAATCCCGGCACCGTTCCGCGAACGCATGGCGATGGCCTATGAGACCGGGAAACGCTGTGTGCAGATGGTGCTGGACGATTTGAAACCGTCGGACATCCTGACCCGCGAGGCGTTCGAGAATGCGATTGTGGTCAATGCGGCCATCGGAGGGTCGACCAACGCGCCGCCGCATTTGCAGGCGATTGCGCGGCATGCGGGGGTCGAACTGGACGTGACCGATTGGGAGACCATCGGGTTCGATGTGCCGTTGATGGTGAACATGCAGCCTGCGGGCGAATTCCTCGGCGAGAGTTTCTTTCGCGCGGGGGGAGTGCCTGCGGTGATGGGCGAGTTGCGCAAGGCCGGGCGGCTGCACGAGGGGGTGATGACCGCCTCGGGCCAGCGATTGGGGGAGGTTCTGGCGTCTTGGGAGAGCCTGGATCGGGATGTGGTCACGACCTATGACGCGCCGCTGCGCGACAAGGCGGGGTTCAAGGTGTTGTCGGGGAACCTGTTCGAGTCTGCCTTGATGAAGACGTCGGTGATTTCACCGGATTTCCGCAAGCGGTTCCTGTCCACACCCGGCGCGGAGGGTGTGTTCGAGGCGCGGGCCATCGTCTTTGAAGGGCCGGAGGATTACCACGACCGGATCAACGATCCGGAGTTAAGCATTGATGAGACCTGCATGCTGTTCATCCGCAATGTCGGCTGTGTCGGGTATCCCGGGTCGGCCGAGGTGGTGAACATGCAGCCGCCCGATGCTCTGGTCCGCGCAGGGGTGAACCATTTGCCCACCGTCGGCGATGGGCGGCAATCGGGTACATCTGAAAGCCCGTCCATCCTGAACGCGTCGCCCGAGGCGGTTGTGGGAGGCGGTCTGGCCTATCTGCAAACGGGCGACCGGGTGCGGCTGGATCTGAACGCCTCGACCCTGAACGCCTTGGTGGATGAGGCGGAGTGGGAGGCGCGCAAGGCGGCGTGGGAGCCGCCCGAGACCGTCAACCAGACGCCGTGGCAGGAGATGTATCGCCAGCATGTCGGCCAGTTGGCCGATGGCGGGTGCCTCGAGTTGGCGACGGCGTATCGGCGGATTGCCAAGGATTTGCCGCGGGACAATCACTGAGGGGGTGAGGGGGCTCTGCCCCCGCCCGCCTGCGGCGGACTGCCCCGCGGTATTTGGAAACCAGAGAAGCACGGGACAGCGACATGACACAGAGCATCATCATCACCGGGGCGGGCAGCGGGATCGGCAAGGCCTGTGCGGAGGCGTTTCTGGAGGCGGGCTGGTGTGTCGGGTTGATCGGGCGCCGGGCCGAACCGCTGGAGCAGATCGCGGCGGCTTCGGCAAATTCGCTGCCCCTGCCATGCGATGTAACCGACGAGGCGCAGGTGGCGGCGGCGTTTGGCATGGTGATGGAGCGGTGGGGGCGGCTCGATGCGCTGTTCAACAACGCGGGGGCGGGTGTGTTCGGCGCGACCATCGACGAGATCCCGCTCGCTGATTGGCGGCGTTGCATTGACGTGAACCTGACTGGCAGCTTTCTCTGTGCTCAGGCGGCCTTTGCCCGGATGCGGGCGCAGGACCCGCAGGGTGGGCGGATCATCAACAATGGGTCGGTGTCGGCCCATGTGCCGCGCTGGGGATCGGCGCCTTATACTGCGTCGAAACATGCGATCACCGGGCTGACGCGGTCGATCTCGCTGGATGGTCGGCCGTTCAACATCGCCTGTGGTCAGATAGACATCGGCAATGCCGAGACCGAGATCGTGCACGGGTTGCGAAAACAGGCCGAGGAGGCGGGCCAGCAGGTGGAGCCGGTGATGGATGTGGCGCATGTCGCCGCATCCGTGCTGCATATGGCGAGCCTGCCTCTGGACGCAAACGTGCAGTTCATGACGGTGATGGCGACCACCATGCCCTATATCGGGCGCGGCTAGAAACCGCTTGGATTCGGCGGACGCTTTGTGCGTTTATGGCGGTAGAAAATCAGGGAGGATTTTACCATGATCAAGCGCGCCTTTCTCAAGCTCGCCGGAACCACGGCGCTGGCGACGATGTTGGCCACCAGTGCATTTGCACAGGAGGTCACGCTGCGGATGCACCAGTTTCTGCCCGCGCAGGCCAACGTGCCTAAGAACGTTCTGGTCCCCTGGGCGGACCGGGTGATGGAGGCCTCGGGAGGCCGGATCGAGATCCAGCATTTCCCGTCGATGCAGCTGGGTGGCACGCCGCCGCAGTTGATCGATCAGGCAATCGATGGTGTGGCCGATATCGTCTGGACGGTGGCGGGCTATACGCCGGGGCGCTTTCCGCGCGCGGAGGTGTTCGAACTGCCGTTCCTGATGAGCGATGCGGGCGACATGTCGGCGGCCTATTGGGATCTGGTCGAAGAGCAGATGCTCGATCAGGATTTTGCCGATTTCAAGGTTCTGGGCGTCTGGGTGCATGGCCCCGGCGTGATCCATTCCGCCGATCCGATCACCTCGCCGGATGACCTGAACGGGGTCAAGCTGCGCGCGCCGACGCGGGTGACCAACAAGCTGTTCACCAATTTGGGCGCGACAACCGTGGGCATGCCGGTTCCGGCGATTCCGGAATCGCTGTCGAAAGGCGTCGTGGACGGGGCTGTGATCCCGTGGGAGGTGACAGGTGCTCTCAAGGTGGCGGAGCTGGTTGAGAACCACACCGAGTTCGAGGGCAACGCGATCTACACCACCACCTTCATCTTTGCGATGAACAAGGCGAAATACGACAGCCTGCCGGACGATCTCAAGGCGGCCATCGATGGGCAGTCGGGCGCGGCGTTCAGCCGCTTGGCGGGCACGCAGATGCAGGCGGATGACGGACCGTCGCGCGATCTGGCGCTGGACATGGGCAATAACGTGATCACCATTTCCGAAGCGGATGCAGCACCCTGGCGCGTTGCAGCCGAAGCGACCACCGCCGAGTGGATCGCCGAGATGGATGCCAAGGGTATGGATGGCGCGGCGCTGCTGTCGCGTGCGAATGAGCTTTTGGAAAAGCACAACACGCAGTAAGGCGTGATGCGTCGTCCGGCTGCGATCCGGACGACGCGACATAACAGGGGGCAGAGCGGCATGACCACGGCGATTGAGCGCCTTGCGCGGGCGATGGCCATTCTTGGCGGTCTTGTGCTGACCGGGCTTGTGCTGCTGACCTGTGTGTCGGTTCTGGGCCGGGGGCTCAATTCCATCGGCCATAGCGGCTGGTTGACCGGGCTGTCGCAAAGCCTTGCCGACGGGCTGATCGCCTCGGGTGTGGGGCCGGTGACGGGTGATTTCGAACTGGTCGAGGCGGGAATTGCCTTTGCGATCTTCGCCTTCCTGCCGATCTGTCAGCTTTATGCGGGTCATGCGACGGTGGATGTGTTCACGTCGCGCCTGTCGGACCGGGCCAATGCCTGGCTGGTGGCGTTCTGGGACGTGGTGCTGACACTGGTGATCTGGCTGATCACGTGGCGGCTCTTTGCGGGATTGACCGACAAGTTCGGCAATGGCGAGACGTCGTTCCTCCTGCAATTCCCGATCTGGTGGGCCTATGCGGCCAGTTTTGTTGCAGCGCTCGTGGCGTCGGTGACGGCGCTTTACTGCTCGGTTGGGCGCGTCGGTCAGGCCGCGACCGGACGGTCGATCCTTCCGGTGCCGGGGGCTGACGCGACATGAGCATGCTCGAGCTGGGCATCTGGTCCTTTCCGGTCCTGTTGGTGCTGATCTTTCTGCGCGCGCCCATCGGGCTTGCGATGATGCTCTGTGGGATCGGCGGGCTGTGGCTGGCGCTGGGTAGCCCGGACGTGATCCTCGCGCGGTTGAAATCCGAGACCTATTCGACCTTTTCCAGCTATTCCCTGTCGATCATTCCGATCTTCCTGCTGATGGGCCAGTTCGCGACCCTGTCGGGCATGTCGCAGGCGCTGTTCCGGGCGGCGGAATCCTGTCTGGGCCATCGCCGGGGCGGGGTGGCCATGGCCTCGGTCGGAGCCTGTGCTGGGTTCGGGGCGATCTGCGGATCGTCCTTGGCCACTGCCGCCACGATGAGCCGGGTGGCGTTGCCCGAGTTGCGGCGCGCGGGTTATTCCGGCGGATTTTCGACCGCCACTCTGGCGGCGGGTGGCACGCTGGGCATTCTTATCCCGCCATCGGTGATCCTTGTGATCTACGCCATCCTGACGGAGCAGAACATCGCCAAGCTGTTTCTGGCGGCGTTCATTCCCGGCCTGTTGGCGGCGCTGGGCTATATGATCACCATTTCGCTATATGTGCGCCGTCATCCCGAGGCGGCGGGGCATCGTGACCCCGTGCCTTATGCAGACCGGTTTCGCGCGCTGATCGACGTATGGCCGGTGCTTTTGGTCTTCGGGTTGGTCGTGGGCGGCATCTACCTTGGTTGGTTCACGCCGACCGAAGGGGCTGCCGTGGGGGCTGCGGGCACCGGGTTGATCGCCCTGGTGTCGGGCAACCTGACATGGTCCGTGTTCAAGCAGAGCATCATCCAGACCGCCGTGAGCACAGCCATGATCTTTTTCATCGTGCTGGGGGCGGCGTTTTACAACGGGTTCCTTGCACTGACGCAGGTGCCGCAGGAATTGTCCAACTGGGTGGTCGAGATGGGCCTCAGCCCGTTCATGGTGCTGACGCTGATCCTGCTGTTTTACCTTGTGTTCGGCTGTCTGATGGACAGCCTGTCGATGATCCTGCTGACCATCCCGATCTTTTTCCCGGTGATCTCGGTCATGGATTTCGGGTTTGTCGACCTGGCGGTGATGCAGGCGGATGCGGCGCGCGAGGTGTTGGCAACGGGCATTACTGAAGGCATGACTCAGGACATGCTGCAAAGCATCAACGCGGCGATTGCCAGCGGCATCGAGTTGACCCGCGAGCAGATGCAGGCCCTCGACATCCGCGTGACGCAGGGCATGGCCAACCGGATCGAGGCGGAATGGGTTGCGATCTGGTTCGGTATCCTCGTGCTGATCGTTGTCGAGGTCGGGCTGATCACACCGCCGGTGGGGATGAACCTCTTCATAATCAACTCGATGGATCGCAACACCCCGATGATGGAGACCTACAAGGCGGTGATCTGGTTCGTGGCCTCTGATCTGGTGCGGGTTGTGCTGTTGGTGCTTTTCCCGGCGATCACGCTGTTCTGGCTGTATTGACGGGCATCGCACAGCGGGGTCTGTGCGGTCGCACAAGATTTGGTCTGGAAAACTGAACCGATCAGTTTAGATTGCACGCATCGGGCGGGGATTGTCTTTGAAAGACGATTCCCCCGTCCGCCCGGAGCCAGTTTTGGAGTGTCGTGATGCGCCGTCTTTTTGCAGTTTTTTTGGTGATGTTTGCCCCGGTGATCGCTGTTGCGCAGGATGTGCCGCTGGCCAAGATCATTGCGGTGCAATCTGCGGATGGCGATGTGACGCGGCAGTTTTTCGGTCATGTGGTGGCCAAGGAGACTGTTGACCTCGCGTTCCAGGTGGGCGGGCAGATTGTCGAGTTGCCGTTGATCGAGGGCGAACGGATCGCCGAAGGCACGGTGGTGGCGCAGCTTGACCTCGAGCCGTTCCAACTGGCGCTGGATCAGGCGCGGGTGCGCAAGGATCAGGCTGAACGCACCCTGGAACGCTTGCAGAGATTGCAGGGCAGCACGGTGAGCCAGGTGTCGGTGGACGATGCCGAGACGGCGCTGCAACTGGCGGACCTTGCGGTGCGCAATGCGACGCGCGAGTTGAACAATGCCACGCTGCTGGCCCCGTTCGACGCGCTTGTGGCGGCGCGGAACGTGGCGAATTTTTCGACCATCGCGGCAGGCACACCGGTGGCGCGTCTGCATGACATGTCGGAATTGCGCATCGAGATCGACGTACCCGAAGTGCTGTTCCAGCGCGCGGGCACCGACCCGAGCGTCGTGCTGTCGGCGCAGTTTCCCACCGATGACCGGCGCTACCCCGTGACGCCACGGGAATTCAACGCGGAAACCTCGCAGGTGGGGCAGACCTACCGGATCACGCTAGGCATGGCGCCGCCCGAGGGACGGACGATCCTGCCGGGCTCATCGGTGACGGTCTATGCCACTCTGGACGCCGGGGTGTCGGATATCCTCATCCCGGCCTCGGCGGTGAATATCAGCAATGACGGCAGCCCCAACGTGATGGTGTTCACGCCCACCGGGGCAGACGAAGGCACGGTGGCCCGCCGCCCGGTGACGGTGGAACCGACCCTGCGCGGCGATGTCCGTGTGACTGAAGGTTTGGCGCCGGGCGAAGAGATTGTTGCCAGCGGGGCCAGCCGACTGGACGACGGGGACCGCGTCCGGCGGTTCACCGGGTTCTCGAACTGAGCGCCGCGCCATGAACATCGCAAAAGCGTCCATCGACCGCCCGATCCTCACATGGCTGATCATGCTGGCGGCCCTTCTGGGGGGCATCTGGGGTTTCTTTTCCCTTGGCCGATTGGAAGATCCGGCCTTTACCATCAAGACGGCCGTGGTGATCACCGAATACCCCGGCGCCAGTGCGCAACAGGTGGCGCGCGAAGTTTCGGAACCGCTGGAATCCGAGATCCAGAAGATGTCCGAGGTCAAGGAGGTCCGGTCGGTCAACCAGCCCGGCCTGTCGCGCGTCACGGTGGACATGAAGGATCAGTATGACGGCGACGAACTGCCCGAGATCTGGACCAAGCTGCGCAATCGGGTGAGCGCAGCCCGGTTGCCGACCGGAGTGGGGCGGCCCTTTGTCAATGACGGGTTCGGCGATGTCTACGGCATCTACTATGCCGTGACTGCGCCGGGCTTTTCGGATGCGGAGCTGTATGAGCTGTCCACCTTCCTGCGGCGCGAATTGCTGACGGTGGAGGGCGTGGCGGATGTGGCGCTGTCCGGCGTGCCCGACGAGGTCATCTACGTGGAGCCGAACCTCGTTCTGAGCACCAATCTCAACATTCCGCCCGCCGCCATTCAGGGCGCGCTGGCGAACGCCAATACGGTGGTCGATGGCGGGTCCTTGCAGGACGTGGACGGGCGCACGCTCATTCAGGGCCCGGATGGCTATGACACGGTTCAGGAGATCGCCGGGCTGACTGTCGGGGTCGGTGGAGAGATCCTCAACCTGTTCGATTTCGCCGAGGTGCGGCGCGCCCGCGAGGACACGCCGGACCTGATCATCCGCCACAACGGGGTCGAGGCGTTCACGCTGGGCATCGCGGGAATCGGGTCGGAAAACATTGTCGATGTCGGCAAACGCGCCGATGCCAAGCTGGCGGAACTGTCGCCGCAAATCCCCGTGGGCGTCGAGTTGCAGCCGATCTACCAGCAGCACGTCGTGGTCGAGGAAGCGTCGAACGCGTTCCTGATCAACCTAGCCATGTCGGTGAGCATCGTGGTTGTCGTGCTGGCGCTGTTCATGGGCTGGCGTGCGGCTGTCGTCGTCGGGGTGACGCTCCTGCTGACGGTCGTGGGCACGCTGTTCTTCATGGCGATTTTTTCCATCGAGATGGAGCGGATTTCCCTGGGCGCGCTGATCATCGCCATGGGGATGCTGGTGGACAACGCCATCGTGGTGGCCGAGGGCATGCAGATCGCCATGCGACGTGGCAAGGATTCACGCGCTGCGGCGGACGAGGCGGCAAGCAAGACGCAGATCCCGCTGTTGGGGGCGACGGTCATCGGCATCATGGCCTTTGCCGGGATCGGTCTCAGCCCGGATGCGACCGGGGAATTCCTGTTCTCGCTCTTCGCGGTGATCGGGATCTCGCTGCTGCTGTCCTGGGTGCTGGCGCTGACGGCAACGCCGCTTCTGGGGCATTACTTTTTCAAGCGCGGCACCGGGGGCGAGGATGACGCCTATGGCGGATTCCTGTTCCGAATGTATGGCAGCATCTTGCGCGGTGCGTTGCGGGTGTGGTGGCTGGTGATCGTCGGTCTGGCCGGGATCACGGTGGTCTGTCTGATGCTCTTCGGGCAGATCAAGCAGCAGTTCTTTCCCGACAGCAACACGCCGCTTTTCTTTGTGCATTATAAGCTGGAGCAGGGGGCCTCGATCGAGGAAACCTCGCGCGATCTGGTAGTGTTCGAGGATTGGCTGGCCGGGCAGGAGGACGTAGTGTCCGCCACAGCCTTTGTCGGACGCGGTGCGGATCGGTTCATGCTGACCTATCAGGCCGAAGACCCGAACCCGAGCTATGGGCACATCATCGTTCGGACAAACACCATCGACGAGATCGCGCCGCTGATCGCCGAGCTGGAAACCTTTGCCGCGCAGACCCTGCCGCAGGGCGAGTTCCGCGCCAAACGTCTGGCCTTTGGCCCCGGTGGCGGCGATCCGATCCAGGTGCGGTTCTCGGGGTCGGACCCGGACGTGCTGCGCGATCTGGCGGATCAGGCGATGCAACGGCTGATCGACGCGTCGGGCAATATCGTGGCGCCGCGCATCGACTGGCGGGAACAGGAGCTTGTGCTCAAGCCCGTCTATGCCACCGACCGCGCGCAGGAGGCGGGGATCACCCGTGACGAGATCACGACCATCCTGCGCTTTGCGACCACGGGCATCGACGCCGGGGTGTATCGCGAGGGGGATCGGCAGATTCCCATCGTGTTGCGTGTCGCCCCGGAGGCGGACATGGCGCTCACCGATCACGTGGTCTATTCGCAGAACGCGCAGGCCTTTGTGCCGCTGGAACAGGTCACCGATGGCCTGACATTCGAGGCACAGAACACGCTGCTGATGCGGCGCGACCGGCTGCTGACGATCACGGTGGGCGCGGATGTGGTCAAAGGTCTGACCGCCGCACAGGTCCAGGCCGAGGTGACCGACACCATCGAGGCGATGGACCTGCCCCCCGGCTACAAGATGGAATGGGGTGGTGAACTGGAAAGCTCGTCCGAGGCACAGGCCAGCCTGGGGCGGCAATTGCCGATGAGCCTGATCATCATGGTGGTCATTTCCGTGTTGCTGTTCAACGCGTTGCGGCAACCGCTGATCATCTGGCTGCTGGTGCCGATGTCCGTCAACGGGGTCAGCCTTGCGTTGCTGGGCACGGGCTTTCCGTTCACCTTCACGGCGCTTCTGGGGCTGCTGTCGCTGTCGGGCATGCTGATCAAGAACGGGATCGTTCTGGTCGAGGAGATCGACCTCGTGCGCGAAGAAAAGCCGGGCCAGTCATTGACCGATGCGATCGTTGAGGCGTCGACGTCACGTCTGCGCCCCGTGGTTCTGGCGGCGGCGACAACGATTCTCGGGATGCTGCCGCTGATCTGGGACGCGTTCTTCCGGTCGATGGCGGTGACGATCATGGGCGGCCTCGCCTTTGCGTCTGTGCTGACACTGGTTGCGGCCCCCGTGTTCTACTACGCGTTCTTCAAGCGCGAGGCGCGGCGGAACAGCGTGCCTGCGTGACGCAGGCGGGGCGTCAGCTTTGCTCTGGACAGACCTGAGTCATCCCTGAACAGGTGCGCGTCACATCGGCCTCTTCCGACGGGTCTGACGGAGGAAATTCGAGGATCGGCATGTCCGGGAACGCCAAGACTGGTGTGACGAGAACCGACAGGATCAAAGTGCCAATGGCGAACGACAGGGCAAAACGAGCATTCAATTTGAAAAGCATGGGAAATTCCGAACGTTTAAAAAGCACTTCTGAAGTAGCACACAGTCAAACGGTTTACCTATGGTAAACCGGTTTTTGCATGGCCCTTAAATTCAGTTTGCCCAATCCTGAGGCACGTCCTTCGAAGGCAGCAATGCGTTTCAAGCTGTACCGCCGCTCTTCTTGCCCGGGCTTCAGCGGTCCTGGCTGATTTGGTGCGCGGCGATACTGCGATCCGTGCGGACAAATAAGATTGGTTTGGCTTATCTAGGAAAGGGCGGCTTTCGCGGAGAACCCTGTCTAGCTTGAATGTGAACCGGCGCTCAGGCTCCAAGGCTCACATATAACGCCAGCGTCATTCAAATCAGATATCAAAAGAAATGGTGCCCCCACACGGACTCGAACCGCGGACCTACTGATTACAAATCAGTTGCTCTACCAGCTGAGCTATAGGGGCTCCGGAGGCGTGATTACTGAGTGTCGCGCGGCTGTGCAAGAGGCAATCTGGGGAAAATTTGCGAATTGCATCCGGCGTGCAAACACGGTTTCCATCTGGGTCAGCGGGCGTATACTGAGACCAGTCAGCGAGACCATTGAAAACACATGCAGCTTGTCCTTCACACGGGCCTTCACGAGACCGACAGCGACCGGCTGTTCAAGACACTCTTGCGCAACCGCGAGGCGCTGCGCGGTGAGGGGATCGCGATTCCCGGGCCGGGCAAGTACCGGCAGCTGATTTCGGAGATGCTGAACTCGCTCGGGGATGCGCCGCCTGCGCCCGATACGCGGGAGATCCTGCTCGACAGCATCCTTGATGATGCGACGGGGCATGTGGACCGGCTGATCCTGTCGCATGAGCATCTGTTCTCGGTGCCCAAGATCGCGTTCCAGGGGGGGGCCGTCTATCGCAAGGCGGAACAGCGCCTGCGAACCTTGCGCAACATTTTCAGGCAGGATTCCATCGAGGTCTTCATCGGGCTGCGCAATCCGGCGAGTTTTCTGCCGGCGCTTCTCAAGGCAACGCCTCATGGCGATATCGCGCAGCTTCTGCACGGGCTGGACCCGGCGCAGATCCGCTGGTCGGACCTGATCGTCCGCATCACGGAGGCTCTACCCGGTGTGCCGGTGACGGTGTGGTGCGACGAGGACAGCCCGTTGATCTGGGGAGAGCTGATCCGCGAATTCGCCGGGGTCGAACCAACCTATCCGATCATCGGGGCCTATTCGCGCATGGCCGACATCACGTCGCAGGAGGGCATGACCCGCTTCCGCGCCTACATCGCCGAAAAGCCCGAGCTGACCGAAGTGCAGATTCGACGGGTGATGGTGGCGTTTCTCGACAAATATGCCGATGCGTCGAAGGTCGATGACGTGTTCGATCTGCCCGGTTGGGACGCGCATCTGGTGCAGGATCTGACCGAGCAATACGAGGAAGACCTGTTTGATCTGGGCCGGATTCCCGGCGTCACACTGATCGCGCCCTGAACCGCACGGACACGGCTGCACATTTGTGCCCCACTTCGGCCAAAGAGGTGGATTGACCGGGGGATGACGCAACCGGAGGGTCAGACATGACTGAAACGGCACCGACACAAGACGCAACCTTTGGCTGGATCGGATTTGCCGTCGGCGCGGTGGCACTGGTCCTGACGCTTGTCACCTTCTGGGCAGGGCCGTTTGCACCGCAACAGGCCGCGGGCGTCACGCTGGGCGAGCTTGCGGCCGACATTGCCAAGGCCGCGGCGCGGTCGGTGGCGGGGCAGGAGCAGCCTGCACCGGTCGTGGCACCGCGGACCATCGACGATTATCTGGAGATTGCCGTGAGTGTGTTGTCGGGGCTGGCCATCCTGATCGGCGTTGCCGCCTTTGTCCGGCACGAGCAGAAGCGCGCGGCGATGTCCGGCATTGCGCTGGGCGGCCTTGCGATGGCTTTGCAGCTCTTTGCGTGGACGGTCGCGATGATTGTCGGCGGGTTGATGCTTGTGGGCGTCATGTACGCCCTGCGCGACACGTTCGGAGGCTTGTTCGGCGGGCTGCTGGGCGAGTAAGCACTATCTGCCAGCGCCGGACCCTCGCGAAGCCCGGAATTGATTTGGCGGCACACCTGAAGAGGTGCGCCGCCGGTCCGCTCAGGTCATTCCAAGCGCTTCCTTGTACATTTCCATGACTGCCTCTTCCTCGGCGATGTCATCGGGTTCGCGCTTGCGCAGCGCGATGACCTTGCGCATCACCTTGGTATCGTATCCACGGCCCTTGGCTTCGGCCATGACCTCTTTCTGCTGCTCGGCGATGTCTTTCTTTTCCGCGTCCAGCCGTTCGATCCGTTCGATGAACTGGCGCAGCTCATCAGCGGTGACGCGGTAATTGGCTTCGAGTGCGCTGTCGTCCATGTCGGGGCTCCTGTCCGGTTTGTGCGTCGTCGTAGCGAGGGCGGCGCGAGCCTTCAAGGGCTTGTCAGCGGGCGGGGGATGAATTACCGCGCTCTGGCGCAAAGACCATCACGGGAGCACATCATGGACATACTGATCTGGTCGGGCGCAGCCCTGTCCTTTGCGGGATTGTGCGGGCTGGTCTATTGCATCCTGCGGGTCAACAAATCCCGCAAGGCCGGGCTGAGCGACGAAGCGCTGCGGGACGAGGTCAAAAAGGTGATGCCGATCAACCTCGGTTCGCTCTTCGTGTCGGTGCTGGGTCTGATGCTGGTGATCGTGGGGATCTTCCTCAGCTGATCCTACAGGTCATCGAATGTCCGCCCGTATTTGATCAGTTCTGCAAAGACCGGATCGGGTGTCCAGAGATCGCGGTCGGGATGGTCCAGCGCCTGCATGGCGCGGGTCGTGGCAAGCAGGCCGCCATGGGCTGCCGCGTGCATCACACCGCCGCGCCAGTTGGGGACGAGATGTGCGAAGACAGACAGCACGTCGATCTCGGCGGTGCGGGGCACACCCCCGTCGCGCAGCGCCTTGGCACCTTCATTGGCCATGGCGCCGATCACCAGCCGCGTGACCTGAGCCGCGGGTAGAGTCGATTGCGGGGCGCGGCGCTCGTTGATCTTGTGTTCGATTTCGGCATCGCGCGTGGCGTCGGTGCCTGCGTAATGGTAAAAGCCGCGTCCGGTGACCCGGCCTTGCCGCCCCAGTTGCAAGAGCAGCCCGGACCAGTTCTGCGCGCCATCTGCACGGGCATGGCGCGAGACCACGTCGAGGCCAGCCCTGTCGGCCAGTTCGAACGGCGGATGGACCATGCCCCAGTCGCGCAGGGCGGCGTCGATGGTGTAGGGGGATTGCCCCAGATCGACGAGCGCATCGGCAGCGCGCCAGAGCGTCTGGAGAAGCCGGTCGTGCAGGCCTGTGCCGGGGGTGGTTTGCACCACGGCCAGCTTGTTCAGCCGCCGGGCGAGGGAAAGACCGAGGCGACGGTGATCCTCTGTGGCCTCCGGGCCGAGGATCACCTCGACCAGCCGGGATGTGGCGGCGGGGGCGGCGAATTGCAACGACAGGTGCGGATCGGTGCCGGGCAGGCAATGCGCCACTGTGATGCCCTCGGGCACGGGCGCGCCGCGTTGGCCGCGTGTCGCCCGCAGGACAATCTGCACACCCTCCAGCACATCCGGCGCGTCGCCATGGCGCAGGGTCTGAAGGCCGCGCTGGGCGCGTTCGCTGCTCATCCGCCCGGTCTGGACCGCCTGTTGCAGGACGCTGCGCACATGGCCGACCGCATCGCGCTGCTGGGCCGGATCCTTGATGAACCACTGCACCGCCACCCCGGCGTCGAGCGCGGCAAGCACGATCTGGCTGGCGATTGCGCTGCCGCCCAGAACGCCGATGGCCGAGATGTCGGGCAGGTCGTTGCGCCGTATCTGCGCGGTGACCCGTTGTTCTGCGTGAAAGAGGTGGGACAGCGCCTTGGATTGTTCGGTATCTGCGCAATCTTCGGCAGCCGCCGCCTCGAAGGCGAGCCCGGCGTCGATGGGCAGGAGCATGGCCGCCTCGATCGCCGCAAGGATCTTGCGCGGCGCGATTTCGGGAGAGGCGTCGATGGCTGTTCGCGTTCGGTTGATCGCGGCTTGATAGGCGGTGGCGTCGGCAAAACCGGTGCGCAGATCGGCGGTGGGTCTGGGTTTGGCGTCGGTGCTGCCCAGGTCGGTCACGTAGCGGTCAAGCGCGTCGTCCGGTGCGTCGTCAAAGAGCATGTCCGCCAGCGGGGCGAGTTTGGGCGCTGATACCGGCATGAGCGCACCACCGATCAGCAAATCAAGCGCCGCCTCGGCGCCGATCAGACGGGGAAGGCGCTGCGTGGCACCGGCGCTGGGGACAAGACCGAGGCGGGCGTTGGGAAATCCGATGCGGGTCTGGCGGTGGACCAGCCGGTAATGCGCTGCCAGCGCCAGCTCCACCCCAGCGCCGGCCACGGCCCCGGTCAGGAGGATGATTACGGGTTTGGGGAACAGCTCGATCCGGCGGCAAAGGTCCGACAGCAGGTTGTCACGGTCGTCGCCACCGCCTTGGGGAGCCGTGATGCCCGAGGGAAAGACGGTGCCCTTGCCACGCAACACGATCACCTGCGCGGTGTCGTCCCTGATCAGGTGATCCAGCGCCGCGCCGAGGGCGATCAGCGTTGCAACGGTGAGCCGCGCCGATGGTCCGGCCGTCAGCGCGATCTGCGCAACGCCGTCGGTGACGGTTATGTCGGTCTCTGCGCCCATCTGCTGCTCCGATGGCCTCGGGTCGGCATGTCTGCCTGTTCTTTGCAGAGTATTAGAGTCCAAACGAAGCGATCTGGCAAGAATTCCGCGTCACATGCCGCGTTTGTGCATCATTCGCGCGACATCCAGCATGCGGGCGGAAAACCCCCATTCGTTGTCGTACCAGCCGAAAATGCGGATCTGGTCCCCGGTTTCCATTGTCTCGTTCGGCGCGATCACCAGCGATTCCGTGCGCGCGCGCAGATCGACTGACACGCAGGGGTCTTCGACCAGACCCACCACCGGGTTTTCATCGGCCAAGCTGCGCAAGGCGTTTGCAGCGTCCTTGGGCGGGTTGCTCAGGCGCACGACAAGGTCCACCGCAGACACGCTGATGGCGGGCACGCGCACGGCGGCCCCGGTGACGCGACCGGCCAGATCGGGCAGGACGCGGTCGATCAGCTTGGCTGCACTTGTGGTGGTGGGGACCATGCTGACGGCGCCCGCGCGGTTGCGGGCAAGGTCCGGTCCGCGCGGCGCGTCCACCATCGGCTGGCTGCCGGTGTAGCAATGGATCGTGGTCATGTGGCCCTGGATGAGGCCGTATCTCGCGTCCAGATCCCGTAAAAGTGGCGCCATTGCATTTGTGGTGCAGGACGCGTTGGACACGATGCGATGGTCGTCGATGCGGTCTTGGTTGGCTCCTTTGACGATGGTGATGTCGGCAATGTCGGAAGGACCCGAGATCAGGACGGCCCGCGCACCTGCGGTCAGAGCGGCTTCGGCGGTGGCGCGGTCGTTGGTGGCCCCGGTGCAGTCGAGCAGCAGATCGACGCCGTCTAGTGGCAGGTCCGCCATCTTGACCCCGGTCAGAAGCGGGATCGACCGGCCCCCGGCATGCAGTTGTCCGTCTGACAGCGTCACACCGCCGGGCAGGGGGCCGAACACGCTGTCATATTTGAACAGATACGCGCAGGTGGCCGGCTGGGCGAGGTCATTGACCGCCACCACCTCGATATCCGCGTGGTCCGGAATAGTGAGGATCTGCCGCAGGATGACGCGGCCGATCCGCCCAAACCCGTGGATGACGATGCGCATGAGACTGTCCTTTATCCGTTGACGCCATACCTGAGCGTTATCGCTTGCATTTCAACTCTGATTTTTTCACATTGTAAAAATGTTTTTTGTATCGAGACAATAAAGGGCGCGGGAACAGCCATGAATGTAGAGACGGGGCCAGAGCGGCGGGCACGGGGACGGCCCCGCGCATGGGGCGATACAAGCGAGCAGAACAAGATCAAATCGCTGGATCGCGCGCTGATCATCCTTGAACGGCTCAGCGAATGGGGCGGTGCCACCCTGACCGATCTGTCGGAAGATCTCAAGCAATCGCCCGCGACGGTCTACAGGGTGCTGTCCACGTTCGAGGGGCGCGGCATGGTGGATTTCGACCCCGTGGCGCAAACTTGGCACATCGGGGCCGGCGCGTTTCACATCGGGTCGCGGTTCCTGCGCCGAACGTCGCTTGTCGAACGCGCCCGGCCGTTTCTACGGGAACTGATGCAGAAGACCGAAGAAACGGCCAATCTGGGGGTGTCGCGCGACGGGCTGGTGCTGTTCCTGAGCCAGGTCGAGACCCATCACAACATCCGCGCGTTTTTCCCGCCGGGCACCATGTCTCCGATGCATTCGTCGGGGATCGGCAAGGCACTGTTGGCGCAGATGGACGACAAGGAGGTCGCGGCGATCATCCGCAAGCACAAGCTGACCGCCTTTACCGATCACACGCTGGTCACGCCCGAGGCGCTTTCCGCCGATCTGGAGGCGACCCGCAAGCGAGGCTATGCCTTTGACGCGGAAGAGAAAAACGACGGAATGCGCTGTATCGCAGCGCCAGTCTTCGACATGCACGGCGAGCCTATCGCAGGTGTGTCGATTTCGGGTCCTTCAGCGCGCATTCCAGATGACCGGATCGACGACCTGGGTGCTTCGGTCAGTGAAACGGCGGCCAAATTGACCGCCGCTTTGGGGGGTGCGTCGGATTAAGCGACGTTCTTGAGCTTCAGCTTGGGTGTGACGCCAAGCGCATGGCACACGTCGCGCGTCAGTTCGGGACGGTTGAGCGTATAGAAATGCAGCGTGTCGACGCCACCGTCGAGCAGGTCAGAGCAGAGCTCGGCACAGATCGCGGTGGCGAGCAGGTCTTCGCGGCCATCACGCTCGGCCTTTTCGAAGGCATCGACGACCCAGGACGGGATATGTGTGCCGCACTTCTTTGCAAAGCGCGCTGCCCCTTTCCAGTTTTCGATCGGCAGGATGCCTGGTGTGACCTGCTTGTCGATCCCGGCCTTTTCGCAGGCATCGAGGAAGCGGAAGAAGGTTTCGGCCTCGAAGAAGAACTGCGTCAGCGCTTCGGACGCACCGGCGTCGAACTTGCGCTTGAGATAGGACACATCGGCCGTTGAATCGGCGGCTTCGGGATGCGTGTCGGGATAGGCACCGACGCGGATGTTGAAATCACCCGCCTCGCGCAGCCCTTCGATCAGGTCGACGCTGGACGCAAAGCCGTCCGCGTGGGGCACGAAGCCGTTCGATCCCTTGGGCGGATCGCCGCGCAGGGCCACGATGTCGGTCACGCCCGCAGCAGCGAAATCCTGCGCGATGGCAAGGGTCTCAGTTCGTGTGGCGTTTACGCAGGTCAGGTGCGCCGCCACTGGCAGGCCGGAGGATTTGTGCAGTGTCGCCACCGCCTCGCGGGTCAGGTCGCGGGTTGTACCGCCTGCGCCGTAGGTCACGGACACGAAGCGCGGCTGCAGCGGGGCAAGCACCTGAACGGTGTCCCAAAGCCGGAACGAGGCCTCGAGCGACTGCGGCGGGAAGAATTCGAATGATACGGACGGAGCTGTCATCGTCATGATCCTTGATGGCGTTGACCCTCTTGTCGCATGTGATGCATTGTGAGACAAACTCATAAATCTAATCTTCAACATGAGAATGGTTGATAATGCATATCGAGTTTCGTCATCTGCGGACGGTCAAGGCCATCCATGAATATGGCGGCGTGGCCAAGGCTGCGGACCAGTTGAACATCACGCAATCCGCACTCAGCCACCAGATCAAGGCGCTCGAGGATCAGGCCGGGGTGGAGCTTTTCGTGCGGCGGTCCAAGCCGATGCGGTTGTCGGCGGCGGGGATGCGGCTCTTGCGGCTGGCCAATCAGGTCTTGCCACAGGTCGAAGCACTGGCTGCAGAATTCGAGGGGCTGCGCGGTGGATCAACCGGGCGGATGCACATCGCCATCGAATGCCACGCCTGTTTCGAGTGGCTGTTTCCTGTGCTGGAGGCATTTCGCAAGTCTTGGCCGGATGTGGACGTGGATATCCGACCCGGTCTGGCCTTTGACGCGCTGCCGGCGCTGCAAAAAGAAGAGGTTGATCTGGTCGTGTCATCGGACCCCGAAGACATTCCCGGCATCACGTTCACGGAGCTCTTTGACTACAATGCGGTTTTCGTCGCCTCTGCGGCGCATCCGCTGGCGGAAAAACCGTTTGTCGATGCCGAGGATTTCCGGGGCCAGACGCTCATCACCTACCCGGTGGAGCGGTCGCGGCTGGATGTGTTCAGCCAGTTGCTGATCCCGGCCAAAGTCGAACCGGCTGCCGTCCGGCAGGTTGAACTGACGGCGGTCATCCTGTTGTTGGTCGCATCAAACCGAGGCGTGTCTGTGCTGCCTGACTGGGTGGTGCGCGAAGTCAAGTACAGTTCGGACTACGTGACCCGACCCTTGACCGCATCAGGTGTGACGCGACGGCTCTATGCAGCCACGCGGACAATAGACACAGACAAGCCATTTGTGGCCGAATTGATCCGGCTGGCGCGGCAAGAGGCGCAGCGGCTGCAATCTGCCTGAGCGGCTATTGGGCGGTGATGTTCGACGCCATCAAGCGGCCATCGCGGCCTTCGGTCATGTCAAAACTGACCTTCTGGTTGTCGCTGAGGCTGTCCATCCCGGATTGCTGTACGGCAGAGATATGGACAAACACGTCCTTGCCGCCATCTTCGGGGGAAATGAAACCATAACCCTTGGTTGCGTTGAACCATTTCACGGTACCGTTCGGCATGATCCCGTGTCTCCTTCTGTCGTCATGTCTGGCCTCTGCGGGCCGTTTCAGTTGCGGCTGGGGATGCAATTTGCAACACCCGACCTGACAGTAAAAGATTGACCTTCCCGGCCTAAAGACAAGTCTGTGAGGTATATTTTAAGACGGTGTCCTGGGACGCGACGCGCTGGCAAGGGAAAGACGATATGATCCTCTATGGGCTGAAAAACTGCGATACGTGCCGTAAGGCTTTGAAGGCGTTGCCAAACGCGGACTTGGTGGATGTGTCGGTCACGCCGGTACCGGATACCGTGCTGGACCGCGCATTGGCGCAGTTTGGTGACAAAATTCTCAACACCAAGTCCACGACTTGGCGCGGTCTGGATGCGGCAGAGCGGGAAAATGATCCCAAGGCCCTGCTGATCGCACATCCCAAACTGATGAAACGCCCGCTGATCGAAGATGGAGAGACGCTTTATCTTGGCTGGGGCGCGGAGACGCAGGCGGCGCTGTCGGCCTAGTCGCGCATCTGCATCTGGTGCAGCGCGGCATAGGTGCCGGCACGCGCCAGCAATGCGTCATGTGTGCCTTCTTCGATCACACGACCGCGGTCCATCACGACGATCTTGTGAGCATCGCGGATGGTGGAAAGCCGGTGCGCGATCACGAGCGTGGTGCGGCCCTTGGACAATTCGTCCAGCGCCGCCTGCACCTTGGCCTCTGATCCGGTGTCAAGCGCGGAGGTCGCCTCGTCCAGCAGCAGGATGGGGCGGTTGCGCAACAGCGCGCGGGCAATCGCAACGCGTTGACGCTGCCCCCCCGACAGGGCCGATCCGCGCGGGCCAACATGTGTGTTCAGCCCGTCCGACAGGTGAGGCAGGAAATCGGACACATGCGCCGCGTCGAGCGCGCGTTTCAGATCGGCTTCGGAGACATCGGCCTGACCGAGCAGGATGTTTTCCAGCACCGTATCATCGAACAACAGCGCCTCTTGTGACACGACGGAAAAGAGCCCGCGCAGATCGGCAAGTGCCATTTCCGTGACAGGGACGCCGCCTATGGCGACGTGTCCATGTGACGGGTCAACAAGCCGGGTCAGGACGTTGAAAATCGTGGATTTTCCCGCACCGGACGGACCAACCAGCGCGGTTGTCTGTCCAGCCTCAGCGGTAAAGACGCACCCGTTCAAAACCCCTGTATCCCCGTAGGTGAGCGACACATTCTCAAGCATGATCCGAGGCACATCGGCAGGTGCGGGCTTTGGCTGTGCCGGGCTGCGCAGAGCCGGTTCGGTGTCGAGGATCTGCCGGATGCGTTCAATCCCGGCAGCCGCCACTTGCCAGACGCCCGCGACGTTGCCCAGCCGCCGCAGCGGTTCGAAGGCCAGACCAAGCGCGGTGAAGAAGGCCATGAAATCGCCCACTGTTTTCTCGCCCGACAGGATTTCGTTGCCGCCGTAGAACAGCACTCCCATGAAGCCGAGACCGGCCATGATGTCGATCAGCCCCGGAATCGTCGCCTGACCCAGCGCGCTGCGGGTTTCGACGCTCACGCGCTCTTCGGTCAGGGTCCGGTAGCGGTCGGATTGGTAGCGTTCGAGCGCGTTGAGCTTGACCGGAACGATGCCGTGGAATGCCTCGTTGAGCCGCACCGACAGTTTCGCGGCCACGTCACGGGCGCGGCGGGCTTCGTTGCGGACATAGCGTTGCAGGAACAGCGAGGGCGCAATCAGGATCGGCGCCCCCAGAAGCGCGATGGCGGTCCAGCGCCAATCGACGGAAATCGCCACAGCGAACAGCGAGATCAGGGCGATCACGTCACGCCCCGCACCAGTGATGATCGTGCGCCAGACCTTTGAAATCGCATCCACATCGCCTTCGACGCGCTGCATCAGGTAGCCCGGCGAATGGGTCTGGTGATAGGCCGTGTCGAGCACCATCAGATGTGCCAGCAGATCCTGCCGGATATCGGCCACCGACAGTTGCGAAATGCGGGTCAGCAGCACTTTCTGCACGATGCTGGCCACGGCACGGGTCACGAAAATGCCAAGAAACACCAGCCCAACCCAGACAATCGCGTCCGCATCGCCGCCGACGAACACACGGTCGAACATCGGCTTCATCATGTAGGACAGCGCACCGAACATGCCGCCCTCGAGCGCCATGAACACCATTGCCACGATCAGCAGCCGCCAGTGTCTGGCAAGATAGCCGCGCCAGACCCAGAGCAGCAGGCCCCGCGGATTGACCGCGGCTTCGGTCACGTGACGCAGGCCGCGGGCAGGGTCAGCTTGTCGGCGGGTGTCTTGCCGTCAAACCCGGCCTGAATGGCAGTGGCGTCGTATTCGGTGCGAATCCAGTCCTCGAAACCGATGGGCTGGCGGGCATTGCGCGCGGCATAGACCGCGAGGATGTAGTCCTGCACGCCGGTCGCGGTGAAATCGAGATGGATGTATTTCAGCGACAGTTGCTTGCGCGCCACCTCGACCGGCTGGTTCTCGAACACCATCAGGTAGAGGGCCGCGACAAATCCGGCACGGTCCGCGCCGGATTTGCAATGAAAAACAAAGGGCTTTTCGGCCATGCGCAGCGTGTCGATCACATGCTCGATCTTCTTGCGGCTGACCGCGTTGCGCGCCTGCAGCTTGGCGTTCAGGAGGCGCAGGCCCAAGGCCTGGCAGGTTTCCACCTCGAAGAGGTAATGCGCGTACTTGTCTTCGCCGCGAAGGTTCACGACGGTCTTGATGCCCATCGCCTTGTATTTCTCGAACCGCGCATGGGTCGGCTGGTTCGATCGGTAGACGCCAGGTGCGATTTCAAAGAAATTCGTCCAGAAGGTGCGCAAAAAAGCGTGGTCGAACACGTGGTAGTGGAACGACGACCAGCGCCGCGCCTGCGGATCGGTGATGTCCTTGCCAAAGGACCGACGCAGCTTGCGTTCTGCATCTTCGATCTTTGTCCAAAGTCGTCCCAGCATCCGGTCCCTTTCGCGTCAGGCGCGGATGTAGAGACTGCAGGCCGCGGTGGCAAGCACCGTGGGTCATTGACGGTGCGGCTGGGCAGGCTAGGGTGCGCCGACCTGTCGGTTCGGCAGGCGTTCCCCATCCTGCCGAGGTTGCTCATGTCGCTTGCCAATGGTCGCACCTATCTTGCCATTCCCGGTCCCTCCGTGGTTCCGGACGCCGTTCTGCGGGCCATGCACCGCGCGTCGCCCAACATCTACGAAGGCGAATTGCCCGATATGATGCCGGGACTCGTCAGCGATCTGAAGCGTGTGGCGCGGACCGACGGACAGGTGGCGATCTATATCAGCAACGGGCACGGCGCCTGGGAAGCGGCGCTCGCCAACACTGTGGCGGTTGGTGAAAAGGTGCTGGTTCTGTCCACGGGGCATTTTGCCATCGGCTGGGCCCGCATCGCCGAGGCGCGCGGGATCGAGGTCGATCTGCTGGCGTTCCCCAATGGCGGGACGTTCGATCTGGAGCGGGTGGAGGCGGCGCTGCGGGCCGATAGCGGGCATGCCTACAAGGCCGTGATGACCGTGCATGTCGACACGTCGAGTTCGAACCGCAACGAATTTGCCCCGCTGCGGAAACTCCTCGACGATCTTGGGCACCCGGCGCTGTTGATGGCCGATTGCATCGCGGCGATGGGCTGCGACAGGTTCGAGATGGATGGCTGGGGGGTCGACGTTGCGCTGACCGGATCGCAAAAGGGGCTGATGTGCCCGCCGGGTCTGGCGTTCCTGTTCTTCAACGACAAGGCGGCAGAGGGGCGTCGGCGGCTCACGCATGTCAGCACCTATTGGGACTGGACCCAGCGTGCCGCACCCGAAGCATTCTACCAGTATTTCAGCGGCACCGCGCCGACGCATCACATCTACGGATTGCGTGCCGCGCTCGACATCATCCATGCCGAAGGGATGGAGGCGATCTGGCAGCGGCATGAAACGCTGGCGCGGGCGATCTGGACCGCGGTGGAGCATTGGGGGCAGGACGGGCCGCTGCGGCTCAATATCGCTGATCCGGCGGTGCGCAGCCATGCGGTGACCGCGATGTCCATCGGCAAGCCTAATGGCGCCCGACTGCGCCGCTGGTGCGCCGATGAAGCCGGGGTGACGTTGGGCATCGGGCTGGGCATGGGGAGCGAGGACGACCCCAAAAGCGACGGGTTCTTCCGGTTCGGGCATATGGGCCATGTGAACGTTCACATGATCCTTGGGCTGCTCGGCGCGGTCGAGGCGGGTTTGGGGGCGCTGGGCATTCCGCACCGCTCCGGTGGGGCCAGTGCCGCGGCCAAAGTGATCTCAGGCGTCTGAACCCCGTGGCCATTGGATCGCGCGGCTGGCCTTGAACCGGGCCAGCCAGTGGATCCCCTGGTTGAGCGCCCAGCCGGTGAGGATCACGGCTGCCAGCCCGAACTGGATCCAGATCAACCCGAAAATCCACAAAAGATTGATGAAGATCAGGACCAGCGCGGCGATCGTGTAATCCGCGACCTGTTTGGGGTGATGCTCGTCCATCTGCCTCTCCACGCCTGTTTCCTGACCCATCCGCGTCAGAATAACGCAGATCGGCATGCCGTCAGCGTCAAATTGAAGGAAAGCGGCAAACTTTTCGTGAAGATGCAGGTGCCGCGCCTAACCGCGCGCCGTTTCCAATGCCCGTGGCAGCGCCTCTGCGAGGATGTCGAGATCGGCGGGGCGGCCCGCGCTGATGCGAATCGCGCGATTACCCGGCGAGACAAACGGCATCCGAACAAACACGCCCTCGTCGATCAGGGCCGCAAGCACGGCTTTGGCAAAATCCCCGTCGCGGCCGCAATCCACGGTGACGAAATTCGTGGCCGACGGCAGGGGCGTCAGGCCATTGGCGCGCGCGATTGAGGCGATCCGGCTGCGCGCGTCGGCGACCAGCGCCACCACCTCGTCCAGCCATGCGGTGTCTTCGAACGCGGCAAGGGCACCGGCCTGCGAGATCCGGGACATGCCGAAATGGTTACGCACCTTGTCGAAGCTCTTGATCAGCGCGGGCGCGCCGATCCCGTAGCCCACGCGCGCACCGGCCATGCCCATCGCCTTGGAAAAGGTGCGCATGCGGATCACGCGCGGATCGTCGGCATCGATATTGGGCGCGGTGCCCTCGGGGGCGAATTCGATATAAGCCTCGTCCAGCAGCAGCAGCGTGCCGTCGGGCAGGGCATCGAGCGCCTTTTCGATCTTGGCACCGCTGTGCCAGCTTCCCATCGGATTGTCGGGGTTCGACAGGTAGACAAGCTTGGCCTGAACCTCTGCGGCCTTGGCCATGAGCGCGTCGATGTCTTCGCGATCTTTGTGGAAGGGCACCTTGTGCAGCGTGCCGCCAAAGCCCACCACATGGTAGTTGAACGTCGGATACGCGCCGTCCGAAGTGACCACGGGATCGCCGGGGGCAACCAGCAGGCGCACCAGATAGCCCAGCAGACCGTCGATGCCTTCGCCGATGATGATGTTCTCGGGACGGACATCCAAGCGACCGGCGATGGTGCGGATCAGGTCGTGATTGGTGGCATCGGCATATTGCCAGCAAAGGCCCGCGGCATCCTGCATTGCCGCCACGGCAAAGGGGGAAGGACCAAAGACGCTTTCATTGGCCCCAAGTCGCGCGCGGAACGGCGCGCCACGTTGGCGCTCCTGCACTTCGGGGCCGACGAAGGGCACAGAGGAGGGAAGCTTGGCGATCAGGTCGGGATATCTGGGTCCGGTCATCCCCTGTCTATGCCAAGCGCGCGGCGGTTGGACAAGCCACGAAGATTTTTCCGACGCAGTTTTCGTGCCATCAGATTTTTCGTACGAAAAATCTTTGCCCCCCGCCAGAAAATGCTGGGAAAGCGTTAAGAAACCATGTGTTGTGTTGGAAAAATCGGTGGGGCAGTAAGGAACGTGCAAACCTGATGAAGCCCAGAAAGGTCAACCCGCCTGACCTGATCTTCCACGCCGCACCAACCGCACTGCACCCCGACCTGCTCCGCTCGGCTTGACCCGCCGGGGGCAAACGGCCACTTATCCCCCAGAGCAGCAAGAGACCGACATGGCCCAGACCCCACCGCCCTTTGCCCCGTTCGAATGGATGATCGCGTGGCGCTACCTGCGCGCGCGCCGTGCCGAGGGTGGGGTCAGCGTGATGACCTGGATCAGCCTGATCGGCATCACTTTGGCGGTCTTTGCGTTGATCGCGACCCTTGCCGTGCGCTCGGGGTTTCGTGCCGAATTCGTCGACACGATCCTTGGCTCCAATGCCCATGTCACCGTCTATTACACGCAGCAGGTCGATGAGTTCGGCCGGTCCTCGCGGGCCATCCTCGATTACGAGACCTTGGCGCAAAGCCTGCGCGCGGTTCCCGGCGTCACCCGCGCCGCGCCGCTGGTCAAAGGGCAGGTCATGGCCACCGCAAACAGCCGCAATGCCGGGGTCGAGGTGTTCGGCATCTCGCCCGAGGACCTTGCCACCATTCCGCGCATCGCCGATCCCGAGACGGCGCAGGGCGATCTGAGCCGGTTTTCCGAGGGCATTGCCATCGGCTCAGGTGTGGCGCGCGAGTTGGGGGTCGCGCTGGGCGATCGCGTCAGGCTGATCTCGCCGGACGGGGTGCGCACCGCTTTTGGCACCAGCCCTCGGGTCAAGGCCTACGAGGTGGTCTATGTGTTCACCGCCGGGCGCTACGACATTGACCGCACGCGGGTCTACATGCCGTTTGAAGAGGCGCAGCTCTATTTCAACCGCGAGGGGGTTGCTGACGAAATCGAGGTAATGGTCGCCGATCCTGACCGGGTGGAGCGCATGACCCTGCCTATCGTGCAGGCCGGGGGACAGCGCGCGCTGGTCTGGACCTGGCAGGACGCCAGCGGCGGGTTCCTGCGGGCGCTCGAGATCGAGGACAACGTGATGTTCATCATCCTGTCGATCCTCGTGCTGATCGCGGCGATGAACATCGTGTCTGGGCTTATCATGCTGGTTAAGAACAAGGGCCGGGACATCGGTATCCTGCGCACCATGGGCCTGACCGAGGGCGCGGTGCTGCGGGTGTTCTTCATCTGCGGCGCGTTCACCGGCATCCTTGGTACGGTCGCGGGTGTGGTGCTTGGCTGTCTCTTCGCACTGTATATCGACCCGATCTTTTCCTTCGTGAACTATGTCGCGGGGGGTGGCGTCTGGGACCCGGCGGTGCGGGGCATCTACGAGTTGCCCGCCCAATTGCGCCTGCCCGATGTGCTGAGCGCTGTGGCGCTGTCGCTGGGGCTGAGTTTCATCGTGACGATCTTCCCGGCGCGGCGGGCCGCACGCATGAACCCGGTCGAGGCGCTGCGGTATGAGTGAGGTCACGCTGCGCTTGACCGGGGTCACCAAGGCCTACAATGCGGGCACTCCGGCGGCGGTCGAGGTGCTGCGCGGGCTGGATATTGCGCTGAGCAAGGGCGAAGTGGTGGCGCTGGTGGCACCATCGGGCGCGGGCAAGTCCACGCTGCTGCACATCGCCGGGCTGCTCGACACACCCGATGGGGGTCGGGTCGAGATTGCCGGGGCCGACATGACCGGCGCGTCCGATCGCAAGCGCACGGTGATGCGCCGCGACGAGGTGGGGTTTGTCTACCAGTTTCACCACCTGCTGCCAGAGTTCAGCGCGCAGGAGAACATCGTGCTGCCACAACTGGCCTCCGGAGTTCCTCGCGCGCAGGCCGATGCACGGGCGCGGGAGCTTCTGGGGATCGTCGGCATCACACCGCGTGCCCATCACCGTCCTGCCGCGCTGTCCGGTGGCGAACAGCAGCGGGTGGCGTTCTGCCGGGCGCTTGCGAACGGACCTGCGGTGCTTCTGGCGGACGAGCCGACGGGGAACCTCGATCCCGCGACATCGGACACAGTGTTCGAAGCGCTGATGACGCTGGTGCGCGAAACCGGGATGTCGGCGCTGATCGCCACGCACAACATGCAGCTTGCGGCGCGTATGGACCGGCAGTTGCGGCTGGAGCAGGGCATGGTGGTGCCCACCTGACGATCCCGATCCAACGAAAAGCCAGATCACGCGAACGTTTGATGCAGGTGAGGAGGTGGGGCTGATAGGCACGGGGTAACTTGGAAAGGTGTCCCCTGATGCGTTTGATAGCCACCGCTGCCACTTTGCTTTGCCTGACCAGCGCCCCTGGTGTGGCAGCGCCCGTGTCGTTTGACGGAACCTGGAAGACGCAGAAATTCTCGCTGTTCTCATCGAACACCTACGGGTTCAACGGTGGATCGGTGAGCGTGGCCTCGAACGGATCGGTGTCGTTGGCCTATCGGCCTTTGCCCGAAAGCTATTGGGATGCGTCCTCGGCGACATGGTCGTGGAGCGTTCAGGAAGGAGTGCCACCCACCGATCTGCGCCAGAAGGGCGGCGATGACCGCAACCTCGCGCTTTATTTTGTGTTCCTGCCTGCAGCCGAGGCGCAGTCTCTCAAGGGGGCCAGCGTCCGGCAATTGCTGACAAATGACGCGGCGCGGGTGCTGGTCTATGTCTGGGGCGGCGCGCATGATCGGGGTGCTGTTCTGGGCAGCCCGTATCTGGGCAATCGTGGCAAGACGATCGTGCTGCGCGGGTCGGGCACGGGTAACGCCAACGAAAACGTCAACCTTGCGCGGGACTACGCCAATGCCTTTGGCGGAAGCGGCGCGGCGCTTGTGGGCCTCGCGCTTTCGGGGGATAGCGACGACACGGACACCCGCATCCGCGCGTCGATCAGTGGGCTGAACATCAACTGAGCGTCACGCCCGCTGCGTGATCCAGACACCCAGCGCCATCACCGCAATGCCGGTGCTGCGGGTCAGCGTCAGCGGACTGACCCGTGCGCCGAACAGCCCAAAATGGTCGATCAGCGCGGCTGATATGAGCTGCCCCAGAAGCACAAAGAAGACCGCGTTGCCGACGCCGAAATGCGGCGCGATATAGGTCACCGAGAGCACATAGAACGCCACGAAGAGCCCCGCCAGCAACAGGTGCCGGGGGGCCAGATGTATACTCAGAAGCGCCCTTGGCCCGGTGATCAGCGTCACCGCGCTTGTCGCTAGAAGCGCCACGCAAAAGAGCACCAGCGCTGCCGCGGCCGGTGATCCGATCCGCACACCCAGGGCAGAGTTCAGGGCGGCCAGAAGCGGAATGCCGATCCCGGCGGCCAGCATGGTCAGGGCATAGATCGGCATGGGGCACCTTTATGTGACACGATTCGCGCGCAGACTGCGCCGGGTTTGGCCGATTGTCACGGCCAAGGCCGTGTAGCGCGTTTCGGATGGTTGCGTGGGCGCACAAAGACAGGCACTCTAAGCGCAATCGAGCAAGGAGGCCGGAATGCGCCCAACCCTAGTCAGCCTTACCATCGGTGCCATCGCCGTTGGTCTGATGGCGGCCTGTACCCCGGAAGAGATGCCCGAGGCCAGCGATGGCCGGGCGTTGTTTATGGAAAACTGCGCGGTGTGCCACGGTGCCGATGCCAAGGGCAACGGTCCGATGGCGCGGGTGATGGAAACGGAACCGGCGGACCTGACCCTGATCGCACAGCGCAGTGGCGGGACCTTTCCCACGGTCGAGGTTCTGTCGACCATCGACGGCTATACCAAGGCCAGCCCATCGGGGCCGAACATGCCGGAATTCGGCGCGCTTCTGGAAGGGGATCTGGTGCCGTTGGACACCGGCGACGGTATCCTGACACCGACGCCGCGCAAGCTGGTGGCGCTTGTCGAATATATCGAGAGCATTCAGGCCACGCCCTAGGCCGTTACAATTATGCACGAAAAAAGCCCCGCGCGTTGGCGTGGGGCTTTGACGTGTCTGGCTCAGGCCTTGGCCGAAGCGGAGCGGGGACCCGCAATCAGCCAGATGATGAAGCCAATGATGGGCAGTAACAAAACCAAGAGGCACCAGAGTACCTTTGATCCGGTGGAATTGTTCGAGCCGATGATCGACACGAAGGCCCAGACGTTGAGGACAAGAAGGATCAGGCCTCCGATGCCCGTGATTTCAATACCCATGGTAATCTCCTTGCGGTGCCGGACGCGACGCGTCGTCACGCTGGTGGTTTCACGAAGATACGCGCGCTAGGCACGTGGCTGCGTCATCCGTCCGTCGCAGTCTCTGCGGCGGGTTCTTCGGCGGAAGCCTCGCCCGGCTCGTTGCCTTGGGCCGCGAGATTGGCGAGGTAGGCGAGGAACAGGGCCGCCGCGAAGATGCCGCCTGCGATCATTCCCCAGATGGCGGGGCGATGGCGCTTCTTCTGCTTTTTGACGTTCGTTGATGGAGCGGACATACCTAACCTCTAATAGTGACGGTTTCATCCGCTCAACGCATGGATCGGGCAGGGGTTCCCCGTTTTCGGGGACCCGGTTCCCTTGTCGGGTTGGTGTCGCGCCTGTCAGGCCAATTCGTCTTGCATGGCCCGGGTCTGGTTGCGTTCGTTGCGATAGGCGTTCGCGGCACTCACCAGCGCGCGGAAAATGGCGCGTTGTCGGTGCGCATAGAATAGGTGTTCAGGGTGCCATTGCACGCCCAGTGCAAACGGATCGCGCACGCGTTCAATGGCCTGCACCATGCCGCTCGTGTCCCGCGCCGAGACCCGCAGTCCTTGCCCCAGACGGTCGACCGCCTGCGTGTGCAGCGCGTTGACCTTCATCGGCTCATCGCCGCTGATCAGCGACAGGTGGGTGTCTTCCTCTACGCAGATTTCACGCTTGGGCAGGATGGTCTTGATCTTGCCTTCGACACCGAAGGTCGCCCAGGCGTCCTGATCAAGGGTGCCGCCAAGCGCGACGTTGAGCATCTGTGACCCTCGGCAGATGCCCAGCACGGGGATGTTGCGCTCCAGCGCCGCTTCGGCGAGACCGCGCTCAAGGTCGTCGCGTTCGTGGTCAAGCCGCAGCGAGATGCCCAGTTTGCCGCCATAGAGATCCGGGCCGATATCGTCACCGCCACCGATGATCAGCCCGTCCACATATTCAAGATCGGCAAAGCGCCCGACACCCCAACGGACACCCCGGCCACCGGTGATCCAGAGGTTCAGGTTGACTAGAGGGTAGACGCGCCACCCGCTGCGGGACGACGTGGTAACGGCGATCAGTGGACGGCTCATAAGTCGGCCCTTGCATCGTGCTCCTGCAGCAGCGTGTCGATCGTGTTGACCCAGACCGACCCGCGTTCGAACCACGCGGCATCGTGGGTGTTCCACGCGTCCTGAAGCGCCGCCAGCAAGGTGCGGTTCGCGGCCACCAGTTCGACCTGCCGCCAAAGCTGCCAGGGTTGCCACAGCGACCAGTCAGCCTCGTCGATGCGACTGTCTGGCAGGCGGAAGTGAAAGGTCGGGCGCGCGGCTGTCTTGTCGTCGATGTCGAACAGGTCGTCAAAAAGATCGGGTTCCGCGTGTTTGAACAGTGGCAGCAGATCTAGGCTGAGGTTGCGGCTCTGGATATGCGCGGCACTCATACGCATCACATCGGCAAGGCTGTCATAGCTGCTATTCGCCAGATCCGAGATCAGCGCCTTGGGCCACGCGCCGATGAAGGGCATCATGCGGCGGGTCGTATCGATTTTCTCTTTGTCGCGCAGCCACCGTTCCAGCAGCGCGTAGGCGGTGATCGTGTCGAGGGTGAAGCGGTGATCGGGGGCCACGACCTCTGGATTGACATGCACGCCAAAGCCCAGCAGCACACCGCTGCGCGACCCCATGGCCCCGATACGGCGCAGACCGGCGCAGATGGAGTTGAATTCTTCCAGCTGCTCCCGGCTCAGAGGTGGGGTCACCACCTCGACGGGGATCAGGCCGCGCACGGCGTCCAGCCCCTCATTGAGAAAGGGCAGGTCGTCGCGTTTGCGCAGGGAGATGTCCAGTTCCACCTCGATATCGCCAAAGCGGGTGCCGCTGACGACCACACTGTGATCGCCGCGGTCCTCGGCTGTGCCACCGAATTCCTTGGCGATCAGGCTGCCGGTCTCCAGTTCCGTCGGACCGGCAAATTCAATTTCGATGCCGCAAAGACGTTCCTCGCCCTCGGCGGTCTGTTCCATCGGCAGGGCGGGAAAGGTGGGTTTGGTCTGGATCATGTCACGCCTGTGTTGGGGCCAAATCGGTGTTGGATTGCGGTTGCGGCTGTGGTCGATGTGAAAGGTAGGCTACCACCCAAACCAGCATCGGCAGAGAGATGATCCCTCCGATCGGCCCCCAGAGCCACAGGCCAAACAGGATCGCGAGGAACACCACGAGCGGATTCAGTTGCAGGCGTTGTCCCACGAGGGTCGGCGTAACGAACTGGGCTTCGGTCATATTCATCAACAGGTAGCTCAGTACAGGTAAAAGCGAATATGCCCCGTTGAATTCGGCAAAGCCGACAACTGCAAATGCCAACAGCAGCAGGACCGGCCCGAGATACAGCACGAAGTTCAAAATGAACGCCGCCGTACCCCAAAGGATCGGGTTGGGCACCCCGATCAGGGTCATCGCGGCAAATACGGCAAGGCCCAGCCCGCCATTGATCGCGGTTACGGTTACAAAATAATGCGACACCGCCTTGTCTGCGTGCCGCAGCGCGGCTGACTGTTTCTTGAAGGTGCCGTAAATCTCGTTCTGGGTCAGGGTGAAAAAGAAGAATGTCCCTGCAAAGGTCAGAAGTTGCGCGGCAAAGTTGGGCGCCACCCAGAGCGCGTCGAGCAGGGTTGGCATCGCGTCTTCCACGGCATCGCCTTCCTCGGCCAGATGTTCTGCGAGCTCGGACTGCATGGTTTCCAGCCCCCGGATGGCACGGGTCGCCTCGATCACCCACCAGCGGATCTCGGCTTCGATGCGGGGCACCTGCGCGATCAGGTCCATGACGATGGGGCCAAGACCGGCGATCAACAGCACGGTGACCGCGCCGACGCAGACAAGGCTGATGCTCGCGCTGACCGCACGGGGAATGCCCAGACGCGCCAGCAGGCGCATTCCCGGAGCGGCGACAATCGCCACGACAAGTCCAAGTGCCACCGGGGCAAGCAGCCCCTTGGCCAGCTGCATGGCTGCAACAGTGGTCACAAGCGCCAAGAGCGCGATGCAGAGGGTCTGCACGCGGGCAAGGGTTTCAGGAGTGGTGTTCATCTGACAGCTTTGGAGGGGTCGGACACTTCAGCGCCGACCTTGCGCAGGCCGGTTTCGACGGCATCCTTGCCCTGACGCTCAAGCTGCGCAAGTTCGGCGTGGAAAAGCGCCTCGGCATCGCGCATCATCCTGTCGCGCGTCGCCCCCATCAGATCGGTCTCGGCCTTGGTCGACGGCAGCAGGGAACCGATCAAAGCCCCGATTCCAGCCGCGATCACGCCGGTCAGCAAGGGCTGACCCTGATGCGCCTTGCGCGCCTGTTCAGCGCTGCGCCGGGCCTGACGGTCCAGCTTTTCCTGCGCTTCGATCACCTTGAGCCGCGCCTCGGTCACACGGGCGCGGGCCTCGGGCGGCAGCTTGTCCAGCCCCTTGTCCAGCGACTTGCGCAGAGTCGAGGCGGATTGCACCTCTACACCGGGTTGCGCAGGCCGCGTCAGACGGGCCGTGCGGTCCTGTTGCGCCTCCATCTGGTCGCGTTCTTTGGGCTTCGCCGTTCCCGTGCGCCCAGTGTTGAGGGCGATCATCGCCGCGCCGATGCCGACCAGAACAAAGCCTGAAGGCGCGTTCTTGGCCCCATCCATCAGCGCCTTGGTGACGGTCTGGCCCAGATCGGTGGTCTGTCCGACGGCACGCTGTGCTGCGGCCTGCGGATTAACCGATGCGGCGAGCGCGCTGATGCGGTCGGTCAGCTGCGCGCGGTGGGCTTCGGCGTTACGTTCCAGTTCTTCTACGTCAGGCACGGGCGGCCTCCTTGATGGTGTCGAGGTCGCTCTTGACCTGGTTGATCGCACGTTTGGGGGCCAGTGATGTTGCTGACAGACGTGATTTCCCCATCAGGGCGAGGGTCAGGGCGATAGCGAGAAAGACCCCGGCCACGATCACAGCCGCCCAATGGTAGGCCACGCCAAATGCTGCCGCGCCGAGAACAGCGGCCACGGCCAGCGCGCTGAGGCCGACAAAGGCGACAAGTGCCGCAAGGCCGAACAGCATAAGTCCTGATCCTGCGCGGCTGGCGCTGTCGGCCAACTCGCGGCGGGCCAATTGCAATTCGGTCCTCAAAAGCGCACGGGCTTCTGCGACGATGCTGCCGATAAGGCCGGGCAGATCACCGGGTCCGGGGTTCGGTTGTGTCACTGGTGCGCCTCCTCGGATGGCTGGAGGTGGCCAGACCATGGGTCAAACTCGTCTTCGTGGGATGTCTGCGAGCCGCCCCCCGATTTCAGGAACCGCGCGGCGGCGAATCCGGCAAGCGCAGCACCACCGAGAAACAGCAGTGGATTCCTGCGGGCGAAGAGGGCGACATCATCGACCATTTCGTCGACGGAGGTGTCCTGAAGGCGGGCGGCGATGCCGTTGATCTGCGCGCCAAGCTGCGCAAGGGCGGCATCCTGAAGCGTGTCGGGGAGACTGCCGTGATCGGTGGTTTCCGCATCTTCGGTGCCGACGGTGCGTTCGCGTGCGGTTTCGGCCTGTTCGCGGGCTGAAGCAGCCAAACGCATCCGCGCGTCATGCGCAGTATCGGGCGTGCTTTCGCTGGCGGCATGCAGTGCCTTTGGATTGGTGCTCATGTCAGCCTCCTTGATGTACCGGGTCACACGGCTTCGAAAATTTGGGCGACCTTTTGGCGCAATGCGTCGCGCTGGCCCGTCAGGACGGTGTGCAATTCATCGTCGGGCGACAGGCACGCGATGGCCTCGTCGTAGCGTTTCACAACCATCTCTTCTCCGATCACGATGGAATCGAGCGTGTTTCGGTCGTCGTCCGCGAACACGTCCCGCAAACGAAGCGCGATCTGGTCGCCCGCGATCTGGTCTGTACAGTCTCGGTCCAAAGAGATGTCACGGTCGGACGCGAGGCGGTCGATGTCTTCGATATCCCGAAGGTGCTGCTCCGCGATCTCAACCACAAGGCTGCGGATCGAGGCAGGCGCCTGATCGGTAATCAGATCATACCCGTGGCCGATATCGACCAATCGGTCGAACAAGGCCTGCACACGATCGTGCAGCCTGTGTGATGATGTGTTGGGCATTCTGATCTCCCCGGTTGTGGATAGAACACGTGGGAGGGGGCAAAGTTCCCGAATGGGGATTGCGGTGATGCACTGGGGCGGATGTTGCCACATCGCCTCAGCCGTCTAGGCGCGTTCAGGCAGGACATCAGGCAGTCTGAAAAATGCTACGTCATTGATATGCCCGGCTCTCTGGTGTCAGGCGTTTCAAGACACATCGTCAGATGAGCGGGCGCTTCACCACAGTCGCACCCTTGGCATAGCCCAGTTCCGCAAGTTCTTCAGGGCGGTGCACCGTCAGGGTATCACCCGACCAAGTCGCGAGCCCTTCGATACGCAATTTTGCCAGAGTCTTGTTGGTGTGAACAAGTGACAGGCCCATCGCGTCGGCGATATCCTGCTGCTTATATGGCATGGGCACCTGATCGTTTTCGTTCAGGCCAAGTGCGGTCAGGCGCTTGTAAAACCGGTTCAAGACCCAGGCAATCTTGGCCAGCCCATCCATTTGTCCCACGGCGGCAAGCATCTCGCCAAGCAGAAATTCCTCGGTGGCGGCAAGATTGGTCAGACTGAAGGACCGGCGGGGATGACTTCTGAAAAGCTCCCACAGCTCTGACCGGTTGAACACGCACATCGTCATGCGGGTCGTTGCTTCGACCGAGTGTTTCATTTCGCCCATGACGCCACTTTGCAGGCCGATGAAATCACCGGGCAGGACGAAACCGACCACCTGTCGGCGTCCATCCTCAAGCGTCTTGTGGCGCAGGCCCATTCCTTGGAGCGCGGTATAAAGCTGCGTCGAGGATGCGCCTTCGGCAAGAATTTCAGACCCCGGTTGCGCAACAAATTCGCCAGTTTTGAACCTGGACATGAACTGGACTTCTTCATTCGACATGTCCTCGAAAATATCGAGCTGCCGAAGCGGGCAGTTTTCGCACATCGTTGTCATGGCACCTCGCTATGTCATAGATTAATGCAGAAAAAATTGGGGGATGGCATACATGGTGAAACGCTCAGGGGGCTTTGCGACATGACCGAAGTGACGACGTTTGGTCCAAAGACCTTGATTGTCTCAAACAACGTGATCGAAGCGGATGATTTGACCGAGATGCTGACCGACCAAGGTCTGGGCCCAGTGCTTCACGCGCGGGATCTGGATGATGCGTCGAAGGTGCTGACCGAGGCTGGTAACAACCTGAAGTTGGTGATGTGCGGATTGTCATTGCATCTGCACGAGGTCAACGAATTCTTGGCTGAAATCAACTTGCCTGGATTGTCGCTGGTGGTGATCGACGGGCCGGCCGAATTCTCCGAGAGAGAAGGAGCGGGCGTGTTGCTACGCCCCTTCTCGACGCGGGATGTCATGGCTGCCCTGTCACGTCTGGGCTTGCCGAACTAGGTGCGCCGCGTGAGTGCAAGGCCGAGAACCATCCCGACACCCAAGGCTCCAAGAACTGCGAGGGTCGGATTGCGACGCACGGCGCTGTCGAACTCGCCCTGCATGTTCTGCGCGTGATCAGCGGTGCGTTCGACGGCCTTTACGGTCGTGTCGCGCATCGTGTCAGCCGCATCCTGCACATTGTCTTGAGCGTGGAAAACTGCGTCACGCAGCTTCTCTGCGGCGCGGCCCTCAAGGCCTGCATTGTCGTCTGATTTCGAGTGACGGGCTTTCAGTGTCGATGCCATTGTGTGTCTCCTTTTATCTCATCCCCAACGCTGCGACCGGGTCAAAGTTCCTCGGAACCATCGTCGGGAATGGTGGTTGGTCAGGCAGTTAAAGCCAACAATGGAAGGACTTAGACATGCTTTACTGGGCAGCCATCTTTTTGGTGATCGCACTGATCGCCGCTGTGTTCGGATTTGGCGGCATCGCGTCGGCGTCGGCGGGAATTGCACAAATCCTGTTCGTGGTATTCCTTGTACTGTTCGTCGCAACGCTCATCATGCGGGCCGTGCGGTCGTGAAAGAAAACCGGAGCGGGACCCGCTCCGGTTTCTTGGATTTACCTGTCACGCTTTCAGCGTTTCAGTCGATGAGAAGAACATCGCTTGGCTCACCGCAGAGCGAACCTGTTCCTCGGTATAGGGTTTGGAAATAAGGAATGCCGGTTCTGGCCCTTCGCCCGTCAGCAGCCGCTCTGGGAATGCGGTTATGAAGATGACTGGGATATCCGGATCGCCTTCAACAATTTTGTTCACCGCATCCACTCCGCTTGATCCATCGGCCAACTGGATATCCGACATGATGAGATGTGGCTTTTCAGTGTGGTAAAGGTGCACTGCCGCATCAGCGGTCCGGGCGATTCCTGTCACGGTGTGCCCCATGTCCGACACGATCGCTTCCAGGTCCATGGCGATGATCGCTTCGTCTTCGATGATCATCACCCGACCGGCAAGCGACTTGGCCATCTCGGTATAAGCAATATCGACAAGATGTTCCGCCTCATGCGCCGATATATCAAGCACGCTGCCCACATCTTCGAACGACAGTTCTTCTACCGTGTGAAGAAGTAGTGCCTCGCGTGTATCAGAGGTAAGGCGCGACAGATGTTTCTGCGCTTTTGCAGCAACACCCGTTTCACCCGCGCTGAACGTGGCGCCCGATGTTGACCAGATCGTATGGAAAACTTTGAACAAAGCCACCTTGTTGGACGCCTCGTGGTCGAAGATGGAGGTGTCGCTCAGGATCGCTTCGAGTGTGGCGACCGCGTATTTGTCGCCTTCGACCTGCGACCCGGTCAGAGCCCTCGCATATCGGCGCAAAAATGGCAGGTTCGATCCGATCTTCGAGGTAAGATCCTGGGTTTGGTCGGTCGGCATAGAGAATAGCTCCCAATTTTTTTGGACTTTATGGGAACCGAACGCCCCAAATTGCGTTAGGTTCCGGCCAATGCGCGACTTAAGTGAAAAAATCATCTGAAGGGCTACATGAAACAGGATCGGAAATTATCAAGCCTTGAGCAGGAAATCGAAGCCAACCTCAAGCGCGTCTACGAGGACGTTGCAAAACAGGATGTGCCGGATCGATTTACTCAACTTCTCGAACAGCTCCGCGAGGCCGACAAGCCATCGCCGGAGGCGTCCAATGGTTGATCCAAAAGACGAAATCGTTGAACACTTGAGTGCGATGCGCGCCTTTGCCATGAGCTTGACGCGCAATTCCGCGTTGGCGGATGATATGGTTCAGGACGCCTTGGTGAAGGCTTGGACCAAGATTGACTCTTACCAACCGGGCACAAATATGCGGGCATGGCTGTTCACGATCCTGCGCAACACATATTACTCGCATCACCGGAAGGCGCGTCGCGAGGTTGCGGATGTAGACGGCGAGATGGCGGCGTCCTTGGCACAGAAACCCGATCACGATGGTCGTTTGCAGATGCGTGATTTCAACCGCGCCTTTGATCAGTTGAATGACGAGCAGCGCGAGGCTTTGGTCTTGGTGGGTGCAGGCGGCTTTTCATACGAAGAGGCTGCAGAAACCTGCGGTGTAGCCGTTGGCACCATCAAGAGCCGCGTGAACCGCGCGCGCAAACAACTGGTCGAATTGCTCCAGATGAGCGATGACGAGGTCATGGAGGCGACCGATCTCGTCACCACCGGAATCGTGAGCAACCAGAAAAACGTCGCCTGATCCAACGTCGATCCGTTGGGCAGGCAGAAAGGCATTGCCCTGTTCGTTCCTGTATTTGAGTCACTTAATGCATCACAGACCCGTCCGGTCATGCGGTTTGAGCGGCGTCCTTATCCGGCAAGCGAGATTTTCACCATTGGCGCGGTGACATCATGAGTCGCGGAAGGTCAGCCCTTCGGCCGACCCAGATCCCGGCCAAGGGGATGCTGGACGTGCTTGTACGCATGTGGCACCGTCAGGCGCATCTGAACCTTGGCCTGATCGCGGCGGGCATCGCCTTCTATGGATTGCTGTCCCTTTTTCCCGGGATCACAGCCGCCGTGGCCTTTGCCGGGACATTCCTTGATCCCGACATGCTTGTCGAGAACAGCGATGAAATCACCACCTTGCTTCCGGATGCGGCGCGCACCATCGTGATGGGTCAGTTGCGCGATGTCGCCAATGCTGACAGCTCCACGCTCAGTTTCGCCGCGCTCTTCAGTTTGGGCATCGCGCTTTATTCGGCGTCCAAGGCGGTAGCGAATTTTATCGCCGGGCTGAATGTGATCTACGACGAGAAAGAGACCCGGAACTTTTTCCTGGTTAAGGCGCTCACCATCGTTCTGACCGCCTTCCTGATCATAGGGCTCCTGACCGCGATTATCGTTGTGGCTGCGATCCCGGTGGTGGCCGCGATCTTCGGGGATTTCGGTCTGGTAGATGACCTCGTGATGTTCCTGCGCTGGCCGTTTCTCTTCCTGATGGGCGCGTTTGGCATTGCGGTGCTTTACCGGTTGGGGCCGAACAGGCGCTCGGCCAGGTGGCGCTGGCTGACGCCCGGTGCATTTACTGCCTGTGCGCTCTGGGTCTCGGGCAGCTTCGGCTTCAGCCTCTATGTGCAATCCTTCGGCTCGTATAACGAAACCTTCGGCGCGCTGGGCGGGGTGATCATTCTGCTGACCTGGCTGTGGCTGTCCGCCTTCATCGTTTTACTGGGGGCGCTGCTGGATGCCGAACTTGAAGCGCAGACCAAACGCGACAGCACCATCGGCGAAGACCGCCCGATGGGAGAGCGCGGTGCGGTCAAGGCCGATAACCTCGGTCCTGCCCGCGGTGAGGAAATGACGGAACTGTCAAGCTGACCGGACGTTGATCCTTCACGCAAGTGAGGAAGGATCAAACCGGTGACATCACAGCCTGATGTCCCGCCGCTATTACCTTAAAATCTCACGAAAAAGATCCGCGCGCTGACCGGGACCATCCCGCAGCCAAGGACCATTCACGCAAGCTCTCAGGAGGTGGCACATGGCCGAACGATACAGATCGAAAGACGGACGCCGCGAAACCGAAGAGGTCTTCGGCACATCCGACGACATTGACCAGAAGGGGCGCAGTGGTGGACGGCTGTCGCGCACGGTCGGCACCAAGGACGAAGAGAAGCGCAGCACCGAGCGTCCGGCAGGTGCAACGCGCGTAACGAAAAGTCTGGAAGACGAGGAGAGCGACAATGACGCATAAATCGGGTGTGCCGCAGGACGCATGGGTGCTGATCGCCGACGGTGAAAAGGCGCTCTATCTGGTCAACAAAGGCGACGACATGGACATGAACCTTGTCGTCCGAGACAAGGAAGAACAAGACAATCCGCAGGCGCAGGACTGGGCGGCAAACAAGCCCGGTCGTTTCAATGACGGGCCGTCCGTTCAACGGTCGTCGGTTGATGATACCGATTGGCACCAGCTGGAGAAAGAGCGCTTTGCCAAGGACTTGGCGGATCAGCTTTATCAAGACGTGCACAAGGGCCGGTTCAAGGACCTGATCATCATCGCCAGCCGCCCTGTTCTTAGCGAACTGCGCAAGGAGATGCATCCCGAAGTGGCGGACTGTGTACGGCTGGATGTGCCCAAAGTGCTGACCAATCACCCGATCGACGAAATCGAAGCCCTGCTGAGCAAGGAAATGGCTGACAGTTGAGGTTGGTACGGAACCATCCCGGCGATGTCCCTGTTGGCGTTTTGATAGCAAGAAGCATCACCTCGACGCTTTGAACGTTCGTCGGCGGAAAGCGCAAAGTCTTTCTGTCTGCGCTTTGGGATGTGCCGTCCGTTGGAGACGAGACTTCGTCAAGGTGAAGGACATCCACGGAACAAAACATGGAAGGCGTTCTTCAGCAGAAGCTGGGCAAGTCGAAAGAAGAGGTCAGGCAGACGGTTGACCGGATTCTAGACAGGGTCTGATCTGCTTTCCATGAGCACTTCACGCGCGGCAGGGTATTCCCCGCCGCGCGTTTTTGCGTCTGTGCCCCGTGTCAGAGCAGATCAAGTGGCAGTGACTCGATGCGCCAACTTCGGGAATTGCGAAGCGCGCCTTGGGGGCATAGTTTGCCTGCACCCATCCCAGGAGCATTCATGACAGACGTGCGCACCCCGATCACCCAAGCCATGCAGGAAGGCGCGTTAACGCGCCGCGAACTCAAGGCGTTGATGGTCCGATCCGATGGTCCTGCGCTGCTTAGGGTCGCGGCTTTCGCTGTGCTATTGGGCGTCACGTCGGGGTTGATCTTCCTCGCGCAGGGCAGCTGGTGGATCTGGCCCGCGATGTTCGTGCAGGGCGTGGTGATCGTGCACCTGTTCTCGCTTCAGCATGAATGTGTGCATTACACCGTGTTCAAGACCCGGAAACTCAATGATGTTTTCGGCAATCTCTGCGGCTATGCGATCATCCTGCCGTTCCAGCAATTCCGCTACGAGCACTGCAATCACCACACCTATACGCAGCTCAAGGGGCAGGACCCCGAACTGATCGAGCTGCCGATCTCGGTCTGGAAATATCTCTGGTACATCTCGTCCGTGCCCTATTGGCGCAACAAGTTTTCCCAGATCCTGCGCAATGCGTCAGGGCGCTTAAATGACGAGGACCGCACCTTTCTGACCAAACACGAAGCGCCGATCATCATCCGCGAAGCGCGGCTTATGCTTGGGTTTTATGCCGTTGTGGCAGTGGTGTCGGTGACGATGGGTTGGACCGCGCCGCTTTGGTACTGGATCATCCCGCTGTTTCTGGGCGAGCCGGTGATGCGGGCGATCCGCCTGACCGAACATGTGGGCAGACCCAATGTGGACGACATGACCGAAAACACCCGCACTTCGCTGGTGTCGGCGCCCATGCGGTTCCTGTGCTGGAACATGAACTACCATGCCGAACACCATTATGCGGCATCGGTTCCGTTCCACGCGCTGCCCAAGCTGCACGAGAAACTGCGCGGCTACGTCCATGTCGAGCAGCGCGGCTATCTTGGCGCGCATGTCGATATCGTCAGCCAGTTGATCGGCCGCAAACCCCGGAGCGATGGTGAGGCCCGCAAGGCGTGACGGCGCGGGACAATGCTTGGACCGATGTGATCGCGGTCCGCGATCTTGAGCCGGGTGATGCGACGCCGGTGACGCTGGGTTCGCGCGAACTGGCTGTGTTCGACGCCGCCGACGGCATATTTGTCAGCCTTGCCCGCTGCACCCATGGCGCGGCCAATCTGTGTGACGGGCATTTCGATGGCACCCATATCGAATGCCCGTTGCATCAGGGCCTGTTCGATGTCCGTACCGGCGCGCCCAAGGCGGCACCTGCCCGCGTGTCGCTGCGGATGTTCGAGGCGCGGGTGGTGGACGGGATGGTGCAGATCCTGATCTGAGCTCAGGCGGTCTGCTCGGCATCAATGGTCAGCGACACCATCTGCCGGAACAGCTTGGCCCCCGCATCCAGCCCAAGGTCGATATGGGGCGTGGCCGGGTTCTTCATGCCCACATGGACCTTTTCCAGAACCGCGCGATCCTCTTCAAAGGCCATGCGCGCGCCTGCATTCATGCGTTCCGACACCGCTGTGTCATGCGGATCGGTGTTGCGGTGCTGGAACCAGAAATAACGTGTTCTGTCCTCGGTGATCGGGGTCATGAAGTTGTAGGAGATGTTGATCAGCGTGTTTTCAACCGGCGTGCTGTCCGGCCCGCCAGTACCCGGAGGCGTGTAAATCGACTTGTTCAGCGCGATCCCCGGCAAGCACATCTCGTAATGCTGGAGCCGGTCGCAGATCCCGTCGAACTTCACGAGGCTGGCATAGTAGGGCGAGGGCGGCTGGCCATAGATCCAGCGCGCGACGATCACACCGTTGTCGGTCTTGCTCACGTCGAGCAAGCCATCATCGGTCCCGGCACCTGCAAACGAGGTCACATGGACCCAGGCCACATGGCTTGGGTCGAGCAGGTTGTCACAGATCCAAAGGTAGTGGCAGTCGATGTCCAGAACGCCGCCATCGGTGTAGCCCCAGTCGGGGCTGTCAAAATTCTCGACCGGAAAGATCAGATCGGGGTCGGCCTTTTCAGGATCGCCCATCCAGATCCAGAGCAGCCGGTAGCGGTCGACCACGGGATAGGATCTGACCACCGCGCGGCGCGGGATTTGCCCGCGCTGGGTGGGCGCATCGACGCATTTTCCGGAACAGTCAAAGGTCAGGCCGTGATAGCCGCATTCCACCGTGTCGCCCTTGAGCTTGCCCTCGGACAGCGGCAGCTTGCGATGCGGGCAGGCATCCTCCAAGGCGACGGGATCCCCGGCCTCGGTCCGGTAGATGACGATGTTTTCGCCCAGGTACGTCTCGGCAGACAGCGATCTGCCATAGTCTTTCGACCAGCCCGCGACGTACCATGCATTTCTGATGAACATGTGCTGCCTTTCGTTCCTCGGAAGCCGCCGGTTCAAGACTGCACCGGTTCGGGCAAAGGCACCAGTGAGAACAACTGATTGACCGGATTACCCAGGCTAATCGGTCTGTGGACCCGATTGCGTCAGGGCATGCTGGCGCACCTGTTCGCGGGCTTCGGTTGTGATCCAGTCAAGGAACAGCGCGATCTTGCGTGCGCGGCGTTGATCGTCGGGATAGACCAGCCAGTAGTTGAGCGGCGACGGCACGCTTTGCGGAAAGGGCTGCACCAGTCGGCCATCCCGCAGCGCGTCCATCACCAGCGGGCTGCGCCCCATCGCGATCCCGTCGCCCTGAAGCGTGGATTGCACGACCATGTTGGACTGGCTGAAACTGCGGATGCGCGCAGGGGTTGGCAGGCTCTGCCCGGTCTCACGCGCCCAGTATTCCCATGTCGGAAGTTCGGTTGTGGTGGGGGCGAAATCGTCCCGGATCTGGGTGTGAAAGGCCAGATCCGCGATGCTGCGCAGGGGTTTGGGCCCTTTCAGCAGGCGCGGCGCACAGACCGGGGACAGCGTTTCGCGCATCAGCGGCACAGCGGTGAAGCCGGGAAAGTCACCGGTGCCATAGCGGATGGCGATATCGGCTTCGGCACGGGCCACACCGCGCAACCCGGTGTCGGTGGTGATCGAGATGGCGAATTCGGGATGCGCCTGATCAAAGCTCAGAAGCCGGGGGAACAGCCAGATGAAGGCAAAGCCGGGATGGCAGCTGATCACGATAGTGGTGTCGTCGCGGCGCTTGTCTCGAATGTCTTCGCAGACTTCCGAGATCTGCCCCAGCCCGTCCGCGATGCTGAGCGCGAGCCGTGATCCGTCGCGCGTCGGGAGCGACCGTTTCGGCCCGCGGGTGATCAGGTCATGGCCCAGCCATTCCTCGAGCGATTTGACATGCTGGCTGACCGCGCTTTGACCAACGCCGAGTTCGTCTGCCGCTTCGGAAAAGCTGCCGTGGCGGGCAACCGCTTCGAAGGCTCTGAGCGCGGCAAAGGGCAGGTTCAGGATCATATTAGCCAGACTAATGCCATTCATGCTTCCTTTCAATTGGTGGAACGCGGCTGTGGAAATTAACCTTTTTGTAACAGGAGGCGCGGTCATGAAGGCTTTGGCAGGTGCTCGGAACATGCTGGTGAATTGCGCAGGGGCGCGGCGGGGTGAACGTCTGCTGGTGGCCTATGAGCCTTCGGAATTCGGGTATTTCGACGCACATGTGCTGAATGCGGTCATGGCGACGGCACAGGACCTGGGGCTGCGGATCAGCGCGGTGAACGTGGGTTTCAGCCCCTATGCGACCCGGTTGCCCGATGACCTGCGCGCCCGGTTCTACGAGGCCGATATCGTTATTTTTCTCGCGCGGCTGGGTGATCAGTTGCGGTTCCGCGATATGCCCGAGGACAAGCGTATCATCGTCTGCTTCGCGCTGGATGAGGGCTTGCTGGGGTCGGGGTTTGGCACCACCTCCTACGGCGCTTTTGTCGAGCTTAAGGATTTGATCACCGACACCTTTGCCAGCGCCGCAACCGTACGGGTGACTTGTCCGAACGGTACGGATTTCAGCGGCAGGCCCGACATGCCCCATGCGGATCAAGGTGATACGCGGGTGCAGCGCTTTCCGATGTCGGTGTTCAAACCGGTCCCGGCGCAGAGCTTTTCCGGTTGCGTGGCGCTGTGCGGTTTCCTGACCGGCACCGGATCACGGTATTACGAGGGCTACACGCTGGAATTCGACGGTCAGGTGCTGGCCTATCTTGAACAGGGGCGGCTGCTCGGGTTCGACGGGGCCGCGCGGGATGTGGTGGCGGCCAACGCGCATTACGACCGGATTTCCTCGATCCTGGGGATTGATCGGAACTGCGTGCATTCCTGGCATGCTGGCATCCATCCGGGCTGCGGTTATCTGCAAGAGGCGCGCAGCAATTACGAGCGTTGGGGCGGGGCGGCCTTTGGCAATCCGCGCATCCTGCATTTCCACACCTGCGGGGCCTATGCGCCCGGCGAGATTTCGTGGAACGTGCTGGACCCGACCATCTGGATCGACGGAGTTGCGGTATGGGAAAACGGTGTGTTCCACCCCTCGCGGCTCAAGGGCGGGCAAGCTGTGTTGCGGCGCTATCCTGACGCCGCGCGCATCTTTGCGCACCCGGACGCACATGTGGGGTTGCCGGACTGGTGCGGCGCCCATGCCGCGACGGTCGCGCTTCCGGTCTTGCCCTAGGACTTGCGGTTTTCCAGTCTGCGGAACAGCATCGACAGCCCGAAACAGATGACGAAATAGAACGCCGCCGTGGTGATCCACGCCTCGAAGATCAGGCGGGTCGAGGCGACCAGTTCGACGGTCTTGAAGGTCAGTTCCTGCACCGAGATCAGCGAGATGATGGCGCTGTCCTTGATCAGGGTGATGAATTGGTTGGCCATCGGCGGCATGACCTTTTGCAGCGCCTGTGGCAGCACGATGTAGCGCATTTCCTGCATCCGGTTCATGCCGATGGACCGCGCCGCTTCGCGCTGGCCCTTGGGAATGGACTGGATGCCCGCGCGGACAATCTCGCCCACGAAGGCGCTTTCGAACAGCGCCAGCACGATCACACCCGACACCAGCGACGGAAAGCGGCGCATGTCGCCGAAGAAGAATTCCCAGACCGCGCGATTGTCGGAGCGGGCGATCTCGCGCGCCCAGCTTTCGATGTTCAGCGCGGTGATCAATTGCTGTGACAGGAAGAAGAAGAATATGAAAATCACCACCACGGGCGGGATGTTGCGCAGCACTTCAAGATAGGTGCGTGCCAACATGCGGATGGTCAGGTTCCTGGCACAGCGCGCGATGCCGAGGATCGTGCCGAGAATGACGGCAAGGATGCTCGCGTAGATGGAAATGCGGATCGTGGTGATGAGACCCTGCATGAGCACGTTGGCGAACCAGACCTCGCGTTCGGTGTGGTAGCGGAAGATGTAGTTCGGGATCAGGTGCCAGCGCCAGTTGTAGTTCAGCGTGCCTTCGATCTTCCACCAGATATAGCCGAAAAAGCCCATGACAACGGCCAGCACAAGCCAGTCGAGCCAGTGGAGTTTTTTCAGTCGTTTCAGCACACGTCCGCCTTTCGAGGTGGCTGCCCCTCGGTCTGTCACCAAGGGGCAGGGCAGGTGTTATTCCGGAACCTGATCGGCCCAGTCATCGCCGCGGAACCAGTAGTCGTGACGTTCCTTGAGCCAGCCGGTGTTGGCTTTTGCGGTGATCCAGCTGTTGAAGAAGGCGAGCGCATCGGGGTCGCCCTTGCGCACGGCAAAGCCTTCGCCGCCTGCCTGGAACGCCTCGTTGAACGGCACGCTGAGCACATCGGGATAGCGGCGCGCTTCGCTGGACGGTGTCGGCTCGGACGCCATCGTGGCATGGGCGTTGCCGTTCAGCACTTCCTGTGTCGCGGCGCCGTCCTCGTCGAACAGCAGCAATTCGGCTTCGGGGAACATGTCCGCGATCACGGTGGCCGGCGTCGCGCCGCGGCGGGCGGCAAAGGTCACGTCTGGGCTGTTGTAGTCCTCAAGCGTGAAGCCTTCGGTCATCGCCGTGTTGGCAAGGATGGTCATGCCGGAATAGGCGTAGGGGATCGTGAAGTTGACCGTCAGGTTCCGCTGCGGTGTGACGGTCATGCCGCTGATGATCGTGTCGAAATTGCCGGACACGAGGGCAGGGATGATGCCGTCCCACGACGTCGGGACAAACTCGACCTCGACGCCCATATCCTCGGCCAATTGACGGCCCACGTCGAGTTCAAAACCGATCAGTTCACCGTTCAGGTCGCGCATCGACCACGGCTTGAACAGCGACAGGCCGATCTTGATGACACCGCGCTCCTTGATGGTTTCGATCACGCTGGCCTGCGCGATCTCTTGCGAGGTGTTTTGAGCAAACGCGGGCAGACCCGCGGTCGCCGCAAGAGCCACGCCAAGCGCGGCTCCCATGAATCGTCTGGTGATGGTCATTTCGGATTTCCCTCTTCCAGTGGATGCGGGGCGGGGTGCCACGCGGGTTAAGTGTCGACGGCATAGCGTTTCTCGACGAAGGACACGCCGACGGACAACATCAGAGTCACCGCCATGTAGACGGCGGCGATGGTGAACCAGATCTCGAAGCTCATGTAGGTGTCCGAGATGATGTTCCTGCCGATCGTGGTCAGCTCGGCCACCGCGATCACGCTGACGATGGCCGAGGATTTGACCATGTGCACGGCCTCGCCGGTCATCGGCGGCAGCATGAAGCGCACCGATTGCGGCAGGATGATGTAGCGATAGGCCTGCCCCCGCGACATTCCGATCGAGGTCGCGGCCTCCCACTGGCCCTTGGCGACCGAATTGATCGCGGCGCGGAAAATTTCGGAAATCAAGACCGAGTGGAAGACGGCAAGGCACAGGATGCTTGCCCAGTAGCGGTCAAAGCTGAAGATCGGCCCGAGCACGTAGTAAAACAGGTAAAGCAGCACGAGAAGCGGGATGTTGCGCACCAGTTCAAGGAACCCGATCGACACGGCCGTGCAGACCACCAGCCCCGAGAGGCGGAGCAGCGCCACGATCAGCCCCATCACCACCGCCAGTGCAAAGGCGAGCGAGGACAGGGTCAGTGTCTTGACCAGCCCGACGCTGATTTCACCCCATTGAAACCCGTCTTCGGTCACGGTGTAGAAGTATTGCGGGATGCGGTACCACTGCCAGTTATAGCCCATCGCCTGCGCGCCGCTGTAGGACAGCCACACGATGCCGCCCACGATGACCGCGTAGACGATAACCGAAAACGTGACGGAGTCGATCACCTTGGCCAGCGGCTGTCGCTGCGGTAGGGCGCGGCCCTTGGGGGAGTAGGGGGTGTCTGCCAAGCTCATCTAGTGGTCCAGGATCTGGTCGAGGAACGCGCGACAGCGGCTACTGGCGGGGTTGGTGAAAAAGGTCTCGGGCGGTGCTGTCTCGACGATCTCGCCCTCGTCCATGAACACCATCGTGTCGGCGACCTTGCGGGCAAATCCCATCTCGTGGGTGACCACCACCATCGTCATGCCGGTGTCGGCAAGTTCGACCATGACGTCGAGCACCTCGTTGATCATCTCGGGATCGAGCGCGGATGTCGGCTCGTCGAACAGCATGATCCGGCTTTCCATGCAAAGCGAGCGGGCAATCGCCACGCGCTGTTGCTGCCCACCGGACAGGGCCGAGGGGAATTTGTCGGCCTGTTCCGGAATACGGACGCGCTCAAGGTATTTGCGCGCGGTGCGTTCGGCCTCGGAGGGGGACACCTTGCGCACCTTGATCGGACCGATGGTCAGATTTTCCAGAACCGTCAGGTGCGGGAACAGGTTGAATTGCTGGAACACCATCCCGACTTCCTGCCGTAGACGAAAGATGTGCTTGGACTCCTCGTAAACCTCGACCCCGTCGACGGTCAGAACGCCGGAGTTGTGGAACTCCAGCCCATTGATGCAGCGGATCAGGGTGGATTTGCCCGACCCGGACGGGCCGCACACGACCATGCGTTCGCCTTCACGGACGCTGATCGAGATGTTCTTCAGCGCCTGAAAATCGCCATAGAACTTGTCGACATTGTCGAACGTGATGATCGGCCTGTCACGTGACATGCGAAAAAGTCATCTGTCTGTCATCCCCCGGGTCGCAGTCATCAAACCAAGGAAGCCCTTGGAGATGCAAGGCAAAGTTTTGTTTCAGCGGGCCGCGATGTGTCGTCCCGACAGGAGTGCCGCGAAACTGGACGCATTCGGGCGGAAGGCCTGTTGCGGTTTGTCTCATTCACGTTTCAGTTAGACGCAGGACAGGCAGAGGCAAGACCGGACCATGAGCAACGCCAGCAGAATATCCCTGACGATCGACCTGTCGCAGCCCGGCCGTCACGTGGGGGACGCGATGCTGCGCTGGTCCGACAACGCCAATCCGTTGGGCTATCATCCGATTCCGGTTGTGTCCGTCAAAGGGACGGACGGGCCGGTGCTTTTGCTGACGGGCGGCACGCATGGGGACGAATTCGAGGGACCATCCGCCATCATGCGGGTGGTCGGAGCGCTGGATGCGGCGAGGCTGCGGGGGCAGGTGATCGCGTTCCCGGCACTCAACATGCCAGCTTTTGCCGCGTCCTCGCGGGTGTCGCCACTGGACGGGGGCAACCTGAATCGCGCCTTTCCCGGCGACCGCGACGGCGGGCCGACCGCGATGATCGCGCAATTCCTCGAGTCCGAGATCCTGCCGCGCTGCGATGCCGCGATCGATCTGCATTCCGGCGGCAAGGCGTCGTTCTTTCAGCCCTGCGCGCTGCCCACGAATACCGCCGACCCGGCGCTTGCTGCGCGCAACATGGAGTTGGCGCAAGTGTTCGGCCTGCCACTGATCTGGCGTCTGGGCGCGCATAACGACAATCGGTCGGTCAATGCGGCGGCCGAACGCGCTGGCGTGCCGATGATTGCCACCGAACTTGGCGGCGGGGGTGGTGTCGATCCGGCGATCACCGATCAGGCAGAGGCGGGCATCCTGAACGTCCTGCGTCATCTGGGTATGATCGACGGCAATATGACGCGCGCCGTAGCCCCTCGCGTTGTCGAGATCCGCGATCCTGCTGCATCTCTTTATGCCACGTCCGAAGGCCTGTTCGACCGGGCGCTGGTCGCCGGGCAGGACGTGAAAGCGGGTGATTTCGCCGGGTGGTTTCACCATGTCACCGAACCCGAACGTCCCTCGGTCCGGCTGAATGTACCGAAGGACGGGATCATCCTCGCTCACACCAATCGCGGTCTGGTCAAAAGGGGCGAGATGCTGCTCTTGGTGGTGCAGGACGTGGATCAGGCCTTGTAGTAGCCCACCACGTCACCTTCAGTCGTTGCGCCAAGACCGTTCAGCAAGCGGTTGGAATAGTTGAAGTAAGCGCAGACCTGGTTGACCTCCAGGATCTCACCGTCATCGCAGCCCGCGATCTTCAGCGCCTCGAAATCCGACTTGACCATCTTGCCCACCGACACCGTGAGCTTGGCCGCGTAGCGCAGCAGGGCCAGCTCCTTGCCGTCGAATTCATCCTCGGGGCGATGCGCCTTGAGCGCGGTGAAGATGCGGTCCGACCGGGGCTGATCCTTGAGCAGGTTGCGGACGTTCATGAAATGATGCGTCAGCGAATAGGTGCAATCGTTCAGGATGGATGTGTAGCTGGCCACCACTTCGAGAAACCAGAAGGGCAGCTTGTTGTCGTCGGAATGCAGCACCGACCGATAAAGCGTCACATGCCCGTGCATGGTTTCTGGGCGCAGCGAATGCACGCGCATCACGGTGTCCACCGTGCCATGCGGGGTGCGGGCCTGATCCAGAAGCTCTTTCAAACGTGGCGATGCGTCTTCGTCGGCGATCATGTCGATCCAGGCTGTCATGCGAAGGCTCCTATTTCGGGGGACTGGCGCAAGTATACGCAGGTGGAGTGTCGAAAAGCGAGGTGCGGTCTAGACCTCACTGATCTGGTAGGATGACTTTGCCAGCCAGTCCGGGCTGACCTCGATCCCCCAGCCCGGTGCGTCGGTGACGCGGGCATGACCGTCTTCGATGGTGTAGGGCGATTGCACGAACAACCCCTCCTGCCAAGGGTAGTAATCCGGGCCTTCGATCGAAAACTCGAGGTACTTGCCCGCATTCGGGATCGCCCGCAGCAGGTGCATGGTGAACAGCGTCACCATCGACCAGTTCGCGCAATGCGGCGTCACCGGCAGGCCCGCCGCTTCGGCCATCCGCACCACGCGCAGGGTGCGGCAGATACCGCCCAGATAGAGGATGTCGGGCTGCACGATATCCACCGCGCGCATGTCGATCATCCGTTTCCAAGTCGGCAGGTCGCAATCCTGTTCGCCGCCGGTCACGTCGATCAGCAAGGCATCGGTCACGCGCTTGGTCTGCTCCAACTCCCAATAGGGGCAGGGTTCCTCGAAATGGCAGAACCCGTTGTCCTGAAGCATATGGCCGACCTCGATGGCGCGGTCCGGTGAATAACAGCTGTTGGCGTCGATCAGCAGGTCCACATCCGGCCCCAGTTCGCGGCGCATGGTCGGGATGATCTCTTCGGTGCGACCGGGCCATTCGTCCCTGTTGCGGCCAACCTCCGCACCGGCGCGGACCTTGAAGGCGTCAAACCCTTGGGTGTCGCGCAGATGCTTGAGCCGGGTGGCCTCATCGGCGGGCGTGATGTCGCGCTTCATCGAGGATGCATAGGCGCGGATCAGTCCGGGTGTGCCACCCAGAAGTTCGACCACAGGCTTGCCCTGCTGCTTGCCGCGCAGATCCCAGATCGCGGTGTCGAGCCCGGCCATCGCCCGGCGCAGGTAGGACCCCGGAAACTTGTGTTCACGCTCGGTCACGAAATCCAGAAGGTCATCCAGATCGGTGGTGTCCTGTCCCAGCGTCCACGGCGCCACCTGCCGGTGCAGCACCTGACAGGTGATGTCCGAATGATAGGTCGACACCTGACCCCATCCCTGCGCGCCATCCTCGGCGGTGACACGCACGAAACCCACGGCCTCGTTGGTGAACGTCTCGATGGATTTCAGCTTCATGCGCAGTCCTTTCAACCAAGGGCGTCTTCGAGAATGAGGTCCGACGCCTTTTCGCCCACCATGATCGCGGGGGCGTTGGTGTTGCCGGTGGGGATGGTCGGAAAGATCGACGCATCCGCCACCCGCAAGCCGTCGATCCCACGCACCCGCAGGCGCGGATCCACAACCGAACTGGCCGGATCGCTGCCCATGCGGCAGGTCGAGCATTGGTGAAATACCGTCCAGCCGGTCTTGCGGGCATAAGCCGCGATGTCCTCGTCGCTGTCGATGTCGGGGCCGGGATGAAGTTCCCGGTCGATGACCGCGCGCATGGCCGAGGTGTTGGCGATACGGCGCATCAGTTTCGTGCCCGCCAGCATCATGGCGCGGTCATGATCGGTCGACAGGTAATTGGGGTGCAGTTCCGGCGCAACGAACGGATCGGGCGACCGGATTTGCAGATGTCCGACGCTGGTTGGCTTGCACGGGTTGAAGCCCATGAGCATGCCGGGAAAGGGGTCCGGGCTCATCAGCGGGCGCACTCCCACCGGCGCGCGGGTATAGCTGACCGGCGAGAAATAGAGCTGTAGGTCCGGGCCGGTCGATTGCTCCGAAAGTTTGACGAAACCGCCCCCCTGATTGAGGCTGAGCGACAGCGGTCCCTTGCGGTTATAGGCGTAATTCAGCGCGACCCTCATCTTGCCCAGAAGCGGGCCAAGCTGCTGGTTCAGGCTGGGCACACGCGACACATAATGGTTGTCGCTGCCCAGATGGTCCTGCAGGTTGCGACCGACCTGCGGCGCATCCAGCAACGTTTCGATGCCGTGATCCTGCAAGAGCTTGCCCGGTCCGATGCCGGACAGTTGCAACACTTGCGGCGAGTTGATCGCGCCGCCGGACAGGATCACCTCGGCGCGGGCGCGCACGGTCCTGATCTTGCCCTTTTGGCGGTATTGCACGCCAACCGCGCGCCTGCCCTCGAACAGGATGCGGGTGACCTGTGCGCCGGTGCGCATTTCGAGATTGGCGCGACGCCGCGCGGGGGCAAGGTAGCAGCGCGCTGCCGACGCCCGATACCCGCCCTTGGTGGTGATCTGGTAGAGCGATGCGCCTTCCATGTCGGGGCCGTTGTAATCGGGGTTTGTCGGAAACCCGGCCTCTGCCGCTGCGGCAAGGTAGACCCGCGTCAGGGGGTGGATATCGTTCGACACGTCATGCACGGACAGAGGACCGCCTTTGCCTCGGCTCGAATGCGCCGGGCCGTCCCAGTCTTCCATCCGGCGAAAGATCGGTTCCACGTCGCTCCAGCCCCAGCCGGGGGCGGTGGCGTTCCATTCGGCGTAATCGTTGTGGTGGCCGCGCACATAGACCATCGCGTTGATCGAACTGGACCCGCCCAGCACCTTGCCGCGTGGCCAGTAGATCGGGCGACCGTCGAGGTTGGGATCGGGTTCGGTTACGTATTTCCAATTCACCCCGGCGTCATAGAATACCTTGCCATATCCGATGGGAAGATGAATCCACGGGGACCGGTCGGCTCCGCCCGCCTCCAGAACAAGCACCCGGTATTTGCCTGATGCGGATAGGCGGTTTGCCAGAACGGACCCGGCAGACCCCGCTCCGACGATCACGAAATCAAATGCGTCCAAGCCATTCCTCCAAGGGATCAACCGCATCGCAGCATCAACGATGTCGGACGGATCGTGATCGTTGATTGCGCAGGGTTAGTTGGATCATGTCGGTCGCGCAAGCCGTCCTGATTGTGCCCTTCGATCCAAGGTGATCATTTGGGCAGCTGGTCGAGCAGCCATGACCGGAACCGCGATGCCGCGTCGCTGGGTTCGGTGATCGAAAGATAAAAGCCTTCCCGGCTTGGGATGGACGCGGGATGCGCCCGTTCGACGGCGCCGGACTGGATGGCGTGCGCGGTCAGCACCTCGCTGACAAGGGCGATGCCGTTGCCATGCGCGGCCAGTTGCAGCGCCATGCCGAAGGTGTCCGCATAAAGCTGTGGGACATGGGGGCCGCCATGGGTTTCCGACCAGGCGCGCCAGCCGCTTGATGTGCCGACCGTTTCGATCAGCGGCAGCGTGTCCAGCGTGCCGTCAAGGTCGGGGGATTTCAGCGCGACAAGGTTGCTGGGGGTCAGGGCATCGGCATTGGGACCGGCCTGTCTGACCGATCCGAACCGGATCTCGACATCGGCGCGGGCCGACTGGAAATCGTCGGGCCAGATCGCACTCAGGAATCGCAGGCGGATGTCGGGATGGCGTGCGGTGAAGTCGGGCAGGCGGGGCGCGATGACCCATTGCGCCACGCTGACCGAGGTGGCGACAGTCAGCATGTTGCTCACCGGACCCGCATCGAACCGGCTGGCAGCCGCAGCCAGCGATCCCAGCGCGCCGCTGATTTCCGGTAGGAGCCGTCGCCCTTCATCGGTGAGCGCCAGGCCGCGCGCCTGACGGACGAACAGCGGCACACCCATTCGAATCTCAAGCGATTTGACCTGCTGGCTGACCGCCGATTGCGTCAGGCCGATTTCCCCGGCGGCGACGGTGAAGCTCAGATGCCGGGCTGCCGCCTCGAACGAGCGGAACCAGGTCAGCGGAGGAAGCGATTTCGCCATGGATCAAGCCAGCCATTAATGTTTGTAATACCTGAGTCCGAAATACATTCATTTGTCAAAAATTTTGTCGGTTCCTACGGTCTCGCTCAGCCCACAGGAGACCGCCATGACACCAGATATCCGCAAGATCGTGACCTATGACGAAGAGGTTCTGATCGAGGGGTTTCGCGTGGCCGAAACCCCGTGGCGCATGTTCGCGGTGGCTGCTGTCGTGCGCAACCCGTGGGCCGGGCGCTATGTCGAAGACCTGACCCCGAAAATTCGTGCTTACGGCCCGGTGCTGGGCGAAATGCTGACCGACCGAATGCTGCGTCTGGCCGGAAGCGGCGAGGCAATCGAAGCCTATGGCAAGGCCGCGGTGGTCGGACTGGACGGTGAGGTCGAACACGCCTCCGGGCTGATCCACACGCTGCGGTTCGGCAATCACTACCGGCAGGCGGTCGGGGCCAAGTCTTATCTCGCCTTCACCAACACGCGCGGCCCGGCCAATGCGCCGATCATGGTGCCGCTGATGGACAAGAACGATGCCGGTCGGCGGTCGCATTACCTGACCATCCAGTTCGCGATTCCTGATGCGCCCCGGGCGGACGAGGTCGTTGTTGTGCTGGGTGCTGCCATGTCGGGCCGTCCGCACCACCGCATCGGGGACCGGTATCAGGATCTCAAGGACCTCGGGCATGACCTGGACAACCCGGCGGCGGTCTGAGCGGTCCGGGCTGGCCGCGATCGAGGCAGGCTCAGGCGCGCGGATCGTGCTGCTGCACGGCGTCGGGCTGCGCGCCGAGGCGTGGAACCGCCAGATCGACGTGCTGGCCGGGTCGTATCACGTGACCGCGTTCGACATGCCGGGGCATGGGGAAAGCGCTGTGCGCCCCGAGATGACCAGCGTGTCCGATTATGCCGATGCCGTGCTTGGCGATCTGACCGAGCCTGCGCTGGTGGTCGGGCATTCGATGGGGGCGATGATCGCGCTGGACCTTGCGTCCCGCGCGCCTGAACTCGTGCGCGGTGTCGTTGCGCTGAACGCGGTGTTCGAACGCAGCCAAGAGGCGGCGCGCGCGGTGCAGCGGCGTGCGGCGGACCTCGACGGCAAGAGTTTGGCCGACCCGTCTGTCGCGCTGGAGCGCTGGTTCGGGACAGGGCAATCCGAAGAGCGGGATACCTGCCGCGACTGGCTGTGCGCGGTGACTCCGGCGGGATACAAGGCGGCCTATACCGCCTTTGCCCATGATCCCGGCCCGCGCCGTGATGCCCTGGCCGCTTTGGCCTGTCCCGCGCTCTTCATGACCGGCGCACTGGAGCCAAACTCGACCCCGGCCATGTCACACGCGATGGCTGCGCTTGCTCCGGACGGGCGGTCGATCATCGTCGATAATGCCGCCCACATGATGCCCATGACCCATGCCGAGGCGGTCAACGCAGCCCTTCTCGAATTCGCCGAAGAGGTCTTTGCATGACCCATGCCCGGACCTTCCCGACCACTCTTGCCCCCTGTTTGAAAGGACTTGAAAGATGGAGTTCTCGCTCTTCGTGCATATGGAACGGCTGACGCCGGACCAGCCGCATGACCAGTTGAACGAAGAGTTCATCGCACTGTGCAAGATGGCGGACGAAGCCGGGATGCGGGCGATCTGGACTGGCGAACATCACGGGATGGAATTCACCATCGCGCCGAACCCGTTGATGTCGTTGGTGAATATCGCGCATCACACCAAGAACGTGCGTCTGGGGACGGGCACCGTGATTGCGCCCTTCTGGCATCCGATCAAGCTGGCGGGCGAGGCGGCGTCGGCGGATCTGTTGACTGGCGGGCGGATCGAGCTGGGCATTGCGCGGGGGGCCTATTCCTATGAATACGAACGGCTGCGGCCCGGCATGGATGCCTGGGAGGCCGGACAGCGGATGCGGGAGATCACGCCGCTTCTGCGCCAGCTCTGGGCCGGGGACTGCGCGCATGAGGGTGAATACTTCCAGTTCCCCGCCACCACCTCGGCCCCCAAGCCGGTGCAGCCCGATGGCCCACCGATCTGGATAGCGGCACGTGATCCGAACAGCCACGAGTTTGGCGTTCACAACGGGTTCAACATTCAGGTCACACCGCTCTGGATGGGGATGAGCGAGATTGAGACCCTGATGGGCCGCTTCAACGATGCCTGCGACAGCCACGCGGGGCCACGCCCCAAGATCATGCTGCTGCACCACACCTATGTCGGCGCGGATGAGGCTGATGTGGCGGTTGCCGCCAGTGAATTGTCGCGCTTTTATTGCTATTTCGGGGCATGGTTCCAGAACAAGCGGCCCGTGGCACAGGGCTTGATCGCGCCGCTGACCGAGGACGAGATGGCGGCGAACACTCTGATGGCACCCGAGAATATGGCACGCGACCTGACCATCGGAACGGCGGATCAGGTGATCGACCGGATCAAACGGTACGAGGATTTAGGCTATGACGAGTATTCCTTTTGGATCGACAGTGGCATGAGTTTCGACCGCAAGCGCGCATCCCTGCAGCGATTCATCGACGATGTGATGCCAGCCTTTCAATGAGTGACCCTATGACCCAGCTTCCGCACTACCCGCTTTTCATCGACGGCTCCTGGACTGAAGGGGGCAGCGGGCAGGTCATGACCTCGCAAAACCCGGCCACGGGCGCGGATTGGGCAACCTTTGCCTGTGCCGATGCCTCTGACGTGGATCGCGCGATCAAAGCGGCGCGGCGGGCGCTGGGCGATCCGGCTTGGCGGGACATGACCCAAACCCGGCGCGGCAAGCTGCTCTACCGCCTGGCCGACCTAATCGAGAAGAACGCCGAACGGATCGGCCGGGTCGAGACCACCGACAGTGGCAAACTTCTGGCCGAAACCGCAAGCCAGACCGCCTATGTTGCGGAGTATTACCGCTATTATGCCGGACTGGCCGACAAGATCGAAGGCGCGGTCCTGCCCATCGACAAGCCGGACATGCATGTCTTCACCCGCCGCAACCCCATCGGGGTTGTCGTTGCCATTGTGCCATGGAACGCGCAGATGTTCCTGACCGCCACCAAGCTGGGACCGGCGCTGGCGGCGGGATGCAGCGTTGTTCTGAAGGCGTCGGAAATCGCCCCCGCGCCGATGCTTGAATTCGCGCGGTTGATCGAAGAGGCGGGTTTTCCGCCGGGCGTGGTGTCGTTGATCACCGGCGACGCCGAGAACTGCGCCATCCCGCTGACGCGTCACCCCGATGTAGACCGGATCGCCTTCACCGGCGGGCCTGAAACGGCCCGCCACGTGGTGCGTAACTCGGCGGAAAACTTTGCCGTTACAACATTGGAACTGGGTGGCAAATCCCCGATCCTCGTCTTCGAGGATGCCGATCTTGACGGTGCCGCGAACGGATTGATCGCGGGCAATTTCGGCGCGTCCGGGCAAAGCTGCGTCGCGGGCAGTCGCGGGCTGGTACACCGGTCTGTGCTAGAGGCCTTGATTGCGCGGATCGAAGAAAAGATGGCCCATGTCGTCATTGGTGATCCCCTTGAGGCCGCGACTCATGTCGGCCCTTTATGCACCGACGCGCAGGTCCGCCGGATCGAAGCGACGCTGGCCGCCGCTGTCGAGGGCGGTGCGCGTGTCCGTTTCGGCGGTGCCCGGATCGACGGACCCGGCAATTACATGGCGCCGACACTGGTCGAATGTGCTGATGCCAATACCGAAACGCTGAAGGTCGAGATGTTTGGCCCCGTCATGTCACTCTTGCCGTTCGACACTGAGGATGAGGCCATCGCGCTGGCCAATGCCACGGAATTCGGGCTTGGGTCAGGCGTGTTCACCCAGAACATCGCCCGTGCGCACCGTGTGTCGGCGCGGATCAAGGCGGGGATTTGCTGGGTCAACACGTATCGCGCGGTGTCGCCGATCGCGCCTTTTGGCGGTTTCAACCAATCGGGCTATGGGCGCGAGGCGGGTATCGAGGCGATCCATGACTACACCCGCACCAAGACGGTCTGGATCAGCACGTCGGACGCGCCGATGGCCAATCCGTTCGTGATGCGCTGAGGCGCACTTTTCAGGCTGTCCGTTTGTTGCAACTCCGAAAATCGTCCCCACATATCTTTAGTTATGTGGAGGATGAGCGATGTCGCCGATCGACAAGGTACGCACCCTGCCAAGCGGTCGCCTGTTGCGGTTGGACCGGCTGCGATCCGACGGCATCCTGACCCCAGAGGAATTGGCGTACTGCAAATCTGAAGCCATCCCCGTCGCTTATGATCCGCTGCAGAGCGGATGGATTTTGGCCGACGGGATCGACGATCTTAATCCCAAAGAGGTGATTGACCCCCGGCATCCCCGATCGAAGCGGGACCATCGGGATATTGCGCTTCATCTGCATCTGCGGCCTTGGGAGGCCAGCGATGCGCCGCGTCTGACTGAACTTTTGGCCGATCGGGTGCTTTGGGAAACCTTGCCAGAACCCTATCCCGACCCGTTCACAGTCGATCTTGCCGAAACGCTGATTGAGATCGCGAATGAGGGCGCTCATCACCATGTCTTCGCGGTTCTTCATGACGATGTGCCGGTTGGACAGGTACGGCTGCTCCGTAATGCGGGTGGCCCGCATGCCGGTGTGTCTGAACTCAGCTATTGGATCGGGCGCCCGTATTGGGGGCAGGGCATGGCCGGTGCTGCCGTGGTCGCGTTTGTCAACCAGAGCTTTGACGAGGATGCATCATTGAATACGCTCATCGCGCGGGTCAAAGACGGCAATATGGCGTCGCGGCGCGTGTTGGGAAAGGCAGGGTTCCAACTGGTCGGTACGGCCGGAGGTGGCTGGTCGCTGTTCCGTCGGTCCCGCTGAGGATCAGCCAGATTAAGACAAGGCCGCCTCCGTAAACCGGACGCGGCCTTATGTGTTACGCAAGATGTGAACGCAGCATCCAGGCGAATTTCTCGTGGGTCTGGCCCCGCGCGATGCACAGGTCCTCGGTCAGCGTATCGCCATGTTTTGCGGCCAGTTCGCCTGCACCCGCGATGGTTTCGGCCAGCGTTTCCTGAGCCTCTTTCATAAGGCGGATCATGTCCTGCGCCGATGGCGCGCCATCGGTCTCGGTCACTTTGGAGCGTTTGAGCATTCCGGCCAGCGTGCCTTCGGCATGGGCATCGAGCGCCTTGATCCGCTCGGCCAGATCATCCTGAGCGACAAAGTGATCTTCGTAGATTGTCTGGAACAGGTCATGCAGGGGGCCGAAAGCCATGCCTGTCACGTTCCAATGGAAATTCTGTGCCAGCATCGTGGTCACCGCGGTTTCCGCCACACATTGGTTGAGGGCGTCCGCGATCTGCGTGGATGCGTCGGTCGATAGGGATTGTGCCGTTTGTGTCATTGTTCACCTCCTGCATGAATGAATCGGGTGCTGGCTGGCGGCGAGCTGGCTTGCACTTCCAAGATAAGTCCCCGGTTGGGGGACAACAAGTCGTTTTAGAATCTTTCTAAATCCTAACAAAATTGTCGACCACGCTGCGCAGCAGCGAAATCAGCGTGCGCCTTGCATGTTTTGGCACCCTTGAGTGCAGCAAAAAGGTAGCGCTGGACAGGTCCTCGCGCTTGAGGGCTCGGGCAAGGGCCAGCAGCCAGTCCTCGTCAAAGGTTGTTTCTGTCTCGCCAGGACGGAGCCAGACAGGTCGGTGCCCTAGTGCCTGCGACAGGCATCGCATCAGCAGGTCCGAGGCGGCCTGAAAGGCGATATGGGGCTCGCGGGACAGCGACGCGCAGGCCCCGAAGAGATCGACATAGCTTTTGCACCGTGCCGCGCTGGCGGTGAATCGCAGGTGATCCAGAAAAGGCTCTGTATCCGTGCGGATGGCCGGATCACGGGTCTGAAGTTTTGAAATATCACGTTGTGCTGCGGTCATTGCGTGCCTGTTGGTCTTTGATTGGCAGCAGGGCGTTGATTAGGTGCAGCCAAAATCATGCCGCCTTGCCGCCCTTCAGAAGTTCGAGCTTCACATTCTTCTTGCCGCATCGTTTGGCGTAGGCGTTTTCCCAGTGCTTGTAGCGGCCCATGCAGGTCTGTTGTGCAATGACGAGTTCGACAAACGCTTCGCGATGCGAATTCTTCTTGAGCGCCTTGAAAGAAGATTTCTGCGCTTTGGTCATCGAGCATCCGATGCAATGGCCTTCGCGTTTGAATTTGCAAACGCCGATGCACGGGCTGGGTACTTTGGCCATGGTGTCCTCGCTTGAAGAAAGACGGCTGTCTTTGTCTGGCTGGGGCAGGGTCAGTGGATCCTGCGCGTTGAAGAAATGTGGTTCGGATGCGGGGCGGGCCGGGCTACGTCTCTTATCGTGGCACCGACACGATCAGCGCTGCCTCCCAAGGCGCGATATACTCCCGCCTGACCCAGACCGGTGCTGCCCGCTCTGTCCAGCCTATCCTTCATTTGGTCAAAATCAGCTTGCCGGCGCGCGTGATGCGCAGCGTATAGGTTTGCCCGTCCAGCACGATTTCCGCCTTGAGCCCGTTTACGATTAGATCGCGCGCGTCATAGCTGGCAGTGCCGTCGATATCGTCGATGTTGCGCGGCCTCGGGAGGTTCTGCATCAGGCTCATCGTGACTCTCCTGACTTGAGGCTTCGGTCGCGCTGCATGTCGATCAGCTGTTCAAGCGCAAAGCCTTCGATGGTGCCAGTGTCGCTGTTGGACTGGATCAGGTCGCGCCATCCGAGTGCGCTTTGCTGCGTCGGCCCGGTCGGGGTTTTCGGCTCGGGTGTCATCATGGGTCATTCCTTTCTTTGACATCCGGGCTGCCGCGTGGTGGCTGGGATGAGTGCGATTTGGTTTGGTCTATAAAGCCGATCAATTAAGTCAGATATAACTCTGAATATCGTTATCCGACTTTTTTAGTCAAGAAAAAAACCGCGACGCCAAAGAGACTCTGCCACCTGCAACCCCGCCAGGGATCACAGGCTGTGCGTTGGTCGGGGGCGGAGGGGCTTGCAGGCGTCAGGTCGTCTGAAGCGCGTCGATTTCCTGAATCGAGGTGAAGCCTTCGAACTTCGGAGTGCCCACGTAAAGCGTTTTTGTGTCGCCTGCACGGGCGTGGGATGCGCGGAATTCCGCACTTGTGGTCCAGGCGCGGAAATGCGCTTCGGTGGCCCAGATCGTGTGTGAAGCATAAAGCACGCTGCCCGCCTCTTCCGGTCCCCTGAGCATGTGGAACGAGACAAAGCCGTCCATGTCCTGCAGGCGGCTTTCGCGCGACAGCCAGAGGTCTTCAAACTCCGAGGCGTTTTCAAGCGGGACGGTAAATCGGTTCATAGCAAGGTACATCGGGTCAGTTTCCTGTGTTCATCCGTGGATTTCGCCCGATCTTATCAGGTCAGGCGCGCGGAGGGCAGGGTGAAGCCCAGCCCGAAGGCCAGTCCAGAAGGGCTTGGATATATTAGGACATAGGTTCCCCCGTTGGGAATTTCTGCAGTTAAGTACAAACGGCGTTCGTCCAAGGCCGCAAATATACCCGTGAGGGAAGTGGTTTGAAGCGCGATGGCCTTGAAGTCGCCGAAATAAACTGCATAACTTCGCAAGTTCTGTAATTTCTGCAGGTCAGGGGAAATTTTGCAAAGTATCGGAGACGCTCTTGGTCTAGCTGTCACACTGGTGCTGTCCGGTGATCCCGACCTGCTGGAAATCGTCCTGCTGTCGTTGCAGGTCAGCCTGACCGCCACCGCGATTGCCTGCCTGATCGGACTGCCGATTGGTGCGCTTGTCGCGATTGGCCGGTTCCGCGGGCGCAATGCGGTGCTGATCCTGATGAATGCTTTGATGGGGTTGCCGCCCGTCGTTGTGGGACTTTTGGTCTATCTTTACCTGTCGCGATCCGGGCCGCTTGGCTTTCTCGGGCTGCTCTATACGCCGACTGCGATGATCATTGCGCAGACCATCCTGATCGCACCGATCATTGCCGCCCTGTCGCGGCAGGTGATCGAGGATTTGCACACCGAATATGCCGACCAGTTCCGGTCCCTGTGCCTGACGCGACTACAGACGATACAGGCATTGCTATGGGATGCCCGCTATTCGCTTCTGACCGTGGGCCTGGCGGGATTCGGGCGCGCCGTGGCCGAGGTGGGCGCGGTGATCATCGTCGGCGGCAATATCGACCATCTGACGCGGGTGATGACGACGGCCATCGCGCTTGAGACCTCCAAGGGCGAGCTGGGCCTGGCGTTGGCGTTGGGCATGATTCTTCTGGTCATTGCACTTGGTGTGAATGCGGCGGTCCAGTCCGTGCGCATGACGGCCGCGCGGCAAGCCTATGTTTGACGCATCGACGATGACTCTTGCACCTGACAGCCGCGCGACACAGGCGACACCGATCCTGCCTTTGAAGATGCGGGACGTGATGCTGCGGTTTGGGGATGCTGTGGTGCTGGACCGACTGTCGTTGGACCTTGGTCCGCGCGGCTGCACCGTCATCATGGGGCCGAACGGGGCTGGAAAGAGCCTGTTGCTCAAGCTGATGCACGGATTGATCGCGCCGGGGTCGGGTGACATCCTGTGGAGCGGTGCGCGCCCGTCCGAGGTGATGTCGCGGCAGGCGCTGGTGTTCCAGAAGCCGGTTCTTTTGCGGCGCTCTGTGGCGGCGAATATCGACTTCGTGCTCAAGGCGCGGCGCAAGGACCGCGCGCAGCGGACCGCGCTGCTGGAGCATGTGGGTCTGCTGCACAAGGCGGACCAGCCCGCGCGACTGTTGTCGGGCGGCGAGGCGCAGCGCCTCGCATTGGCGCGGGCGCTGGCCACTGATCCCGAAGTTCTGTTTCTCGACGAACCCACCGCCAGCCTTGATCCCGCATCGGTGCTGGCCATCGAACGCATCATGTCCGACGCCCGCCAGCGCGGTGTGCGCATCGTGCTGGTCACGCATGACGTCGGACAGGCGCGCCGGATGGCGGATGATGTCGTGTTCCTGCACCGGGGCCGCATCGCGGAACACAGCCCGGCATCCGACTTTTTCCCCGAACCGCGATGCGATGCGGCGCGGGATTACCTGAACGGCAGAATAGTCGTCTGATTCCCAAACCAAGGAGGAACCCCCATGTATTCGAAACCCTTTGCTGCGACCGCTGTTGCGATGATCCTTGCCGGTGCCGCATCGGCGCAGGACACGTCCATCATCGTGCAATCCACCACCTCCACGGCCAATTCGGGACTATACGATTATCTTCTGCCGCTCTTTCAAGAGGAAACCGGCATTCAGGTGAACGTGGTTGCCGTGGGCACCGGGCAGGCGATCAAGAATGCCGAGAACTGCGATGGCGACGTGCTTCTGGTCCATGCCAAGGCGTCCGAGGAAAAGTTCGTCGCTGACGGCTTTGGAACGGAACGCACGGACCTGATGTACAACGATTTTGTCGTCGTCGGTCCCGCCTCTGATCCGGCAGGTGTTGCCGGCATGACCGATGTGCAGGCCGCTCTGGCCAAGATCGCAGACGAGGGCGCGATGTTCGCGTCGCGCGGCGATGACAGCGGCACGCACAAGAAAGAGCTGTCTCTCTGGGCCAGTTCGGATGTCGACCCGACTTCGGCGAGCGGTGAATGGTATCGCGAGACCGGATCAGGCATGGGCGCCACGCTGAACGCGGGGATCGGCATGGGCGCTTATGTTCTGACCGACCGCGCCACATGGATCAGCTTTGGCAACAAGCAGGATTACCAGATCAGCGTCCAAGGCGATGACGACCTGTTCAACCAGTACGGCGTGATTCCGGTCAGCCCGGAAAAATGCCCGAACGTGAATACCGACGCTGCACAGACCTTTGCCGATTGGTTGGTCTCTGCCGAAGGTCAGGAGGCGATTGCCGAATACACGGTCGCCGATCAGCAGCTGTTCTTCCCGAACGCGCCGACCAACTGAGGTTCGACGCCGATCCGGCGAAGAAAAAACCCTGCCCCGCGTTGCTACGCGGGGCAGGGCTCCCTGTCACACTCTTACTGACATACCAATCAAGGACAGGGATTCCAAAGCGGTCAGGGGAGCATTGCACCCGCCGCCATGTCTATGTTCGACAGATCCCGATGCCGCAGCCCGAGACCTCGAGATCCGTTATGTCGAAGCCCATGCGCCATGGTCCGGTGGCACCCATGGCCAAGGTATCGGTTTGCGACAGTATCAGCGCGACCCGTCGCGTATGGTATGTCGCAAATCGGTTGAGGTGCCATTTCGTTGTTGCGATGAGCTTTCGCCAGGCCCAGCGACACGGTTGCGCGAGCGAAAATCGCATGGGCTGACGTAGTCGAGGATCCGAGCAGGGCGGCATTTGCGTTGGAAAACACGGTCTCGGACACCTTGCTTGCCCCAGGGCAATCTTTACTTTTCACTTCCGCATCTTTAGTTTTCATCTTTACACTGTCAAGATTTGTTTCCCGACCTGTACGAAAGTCTCGTGAGATGCGCGGCCCGGCCCCTCCGAAACCCTATCACCACGGTGATTTGCGCCGCGCGATTCTGGACGCCGGTGAGGCGGAGCTGTCCGAGAAAGGCGTTCGTGGGTTTTCGCTGCGCCATGTCGCGACTCGCGTAGATGTCAGCCATACGGCCCCATCGCATCATTTTGGCGATACGGCGGGCTTGCTGGATGCCTTGGCAGAGCGAGGTTTCCTGCGGCTGGTCGATTGCATGCGGGCGCGGCAGGATCGCGCTGCGGCGGCACCCTATGAACAGCTGATCGCCACCGGGCAGGGCTATCTGGATTTCGCCCTGTCCAATTCGGCCATGTTCCGGCTGCTCTTCGGCTCGCGCGAACCGCCCAAGGACGGGTCCGATCTTCAGGTCGCCGCCCTTGGGGCTTTCCTGCATCTGGCCAAGGCGGTGGGCGCAGTGCGCGGTTGCGATCCGATGCAGCACCCGCAGGAACGCATCCTTGTTCTGGCCTGCTGGACGCGGGCGCATGGTTTGGCTGACCTGATCCTGTCAGGCTATATCGACCTGCCGGAGGGAGAGCAGGAGCGGGACGCGTTCTTTCGGCATATGCTGGAAGCGGACGTCACCCCTGCGGGCATGGCGCCTTCCTGATCTGCGAGGAGGTCGGTTTGAAAGCAGTTGCTTCAGAAAAAGATGTCGTCCAACGTCTCCTCGCCTGAAGATGGCTGAGTGGCCTCGGGTGAGGGGGCTGCGATCTTTGCGACACCCCCGGCGGCATGAAAGAGCTTGCGATGGATCAGGCGCTCGCGCTCCATCGTGTAGATGTTGACCATGTCGGCCGCGACGCCGGGTGTCTTTTCCGGGAAACTGTCGTCCTGAAGATCGATCGCAAAAAGCCGGGCGGTTCTTTCGATCAGATGAGTGTGGTTCGTTACCGGTCCAAGCCATCCGCGTGACCCGTCGAGTTTTTTGCGGATCGCGGAGACGATGTCGCTGCTCCGGGCGGCGGCATCACCGATCTCGCGGACACCTTCCGACAAGGGACGAACCGCGCCTTCGGGGAGAGCGTTTGCGCGCTGGCATGCCGCCTCGAGAAGGTCGATCACCTCACTGGCCAGAAGCGTCATCTCGGCCAGTTCGGACTTTACGACAGGCAGGCGGTCCGAGACGTCGCGGGCAAGCTGCTGCAACTGCCCGGCAATTTCGCGCAAAGCAAAACCGCGCCGACCCAAGCGGGCGCAGGCAATCACGGCATTGATGCCGATCATGCGCATGTGCATCTCGAAAAGTTCGCCCGCTGCGATGATCTTGGTCAGGGCATCGAATTCCTGTGACAGGGTCCGCGCGAATTGCATGAGCATGCCCTGTATCCCCACGGCTTGCCCGATCCTGTCCTCGATGTCTTGAAGGCCGGCCTTCAGTCGGCGCGACCCGTTGCCGTGATCAAAGATCATCAGGTGGTCGCGCAGCAGCATCAAGATGCCATTCTGCAATGCCGTTGATCCGTCGCGGACAGCCCCCACCGCATCGACATGCGCCGTCGCGATGTCCTGCATCTGATGCGCCGCCAAGGCAGTGAGCGCGTGAGCCTCGCCCGGTGCGTCGGGGATATGTTCGAGAATGATCTGAACATGCTCCAGCCGCTGGCGCGTGGTGTCGCCGATCTGCAACCCGGCGACAGCGGTGGCAGATGCGCCCAACAGTGACTTGGAACGGTCAGCGATCTCTGCGCTGGCTGATCCCAGTGCCATGATATGGGACTCGAACGTGCCAAGCGCGCCGTTCAGAGAGGCCACCGGGCCTTTGAGGCTGGATGTCAGCAGATCACCCAGAAGGCGCGCATGTTCCAGCGCATCTCCACTCTCGGCCTTGATACGTTGCATCGCCTCGTCCAGCCCGCCAAGGATCGTTCCCAGTTCAGCGACAAGGCGGGTGGCGTCCTCGGTGAAGCCGGTCAGGTTCGACTGGTTGTCCTGAGGTCCAACCGTGGTCGCGGCAACGGCGATCCGCGCATTCAGAACAACAATGTTCATCATCTTGAGGCTGTCGCGCAGGTCGCGCACCTGACCGTCAACGCCGCGCGCACGCTGCATCAGCGTCGTCAGGACTCCGAGCGCTTTGAACACATCGTCCGACAGCGCCCGCAGCTCGCTGTCATGCCATTGGCCGTGCTGGCGAAGTTCGGTCAGAGTACCCTTTGCATTCACATCTTCGAAGAGGGCAAGCACGCTCTGCGTCTGACCCAGGGCACCCGAGATGGCCACGAGGTGATCGCCTGCCTCCAGAAACACATCCTCGGTCTTCCGGCACAGCTCTGCAACCGCCTGTCCACGCGCTGCGCGATCCGCAACGCCAGTCGCTGACCCAACCGGGGTGATATAAGGCTCGGACCGCATGTCTTTCATCGGATCAGCCCACCTTTCGAAGTTTGCCGCCGAACCAGCCCATGATTTCTCCAGGCATGTCCGAAAGGGCGGCAATCTTGTCGACGACCCCGGCTTCGATGGCCGAGCGGGGCATGCCGAAGACCACGCAGCTTTCCTCGTCCTGCGCCACGGTATAGCCGCCGCATTGCTGGATCTCGGCAAGACAGGTTGCACCATCGTCGCCCATGCCTGTCAGCAGCACGCCCATGGCGTTCTCACCAGCGGCCTGCGCGGCAGAGCGGAACAGCACATCGACCGAAGGCCGGTGACGCGACACGTACGGCCCACCGACGACCTCGACCACGTAGCCACGGCCCTCGCGGTGCACCACGAGGTGCTGATCGCCGGGCGCGATCAGGGCGCAACCGGGCCGCAGCACATCCCCCGTGCGGGCCTCGGCCACGTCGATCTTGCAGCGCCCGTTCAGCCGGCGGGCCAGCGGACCGGTGAATTCCGCAGGCATGTGTTGGACGATGGCAATGGCCGGAGCGTTCCCTGGAAGCCCCGTCAGAACCTGACGCAGCGCGTCCGGCCCACCAGTTGACGATCCGATCACGACCAGAGGCGTTGGCGCAGCCTTGCGGATGGCTGGTTGCGGGAGCAGTATCTTGTCCGGTGACAAGCGCCCGTCGCTACGTCCCTCGTCTGTGTTGCTTCCACGATGTGTCACGCCAGGTTTCTCGCCGATCGCCGTGCGCACTGCCTGACCGATGCGCAACCCCGCCCGCGCGCGTGCGTCCATCGTGGTGAGATCGGGCTTGGCCAGCACTTCGGCCGCGCCAAGGTCGAGCGCGGTCATCGCGGCGATAGACCCTGTCTGCGAATGGCTGGAGCAGACGATGACCGGCACCGGGCATTGCGCCATGATCTTTTTCAGGAAAGTGAGGCCGTCCATTCGGGGCATCTCGATGTCAAGCAGGATCGCGTCCGGCAGATCGTCGCGCATGCGCTCGACAGCGACGAAGGGATCACTGGCAGTGCCGAACAACGTCAGGCCCGGATCGGCGTTGATGATCGCCGAAAACGCCGTTCTGACGGCAACGCTGTCATCGACGATCAGAACGCTTATGGGTTTGGGCATATCTATGGTTCCTTGCGATAGATCGCCGGTGCGACCTGGCGGAAATGTGGCATGCGCACGATCATGCTTTCGGAATTACCGACAAAGAGATGCCCGCCCGGCGCAACATGCCGGCCGACCTTGCGCAGCACGGCAAGCTGATCTTCGGGATCGAAATAGATCAGGACGTTGCGCAGGAAGATGACATCAAGATTGGTGTCGACCTCGTACTCGTCGTTCATGAGGTTCAGTTTCTTGAAATGGACGCGGTTGCGCAGAAGTGGCGCGATGCGCCATTTGCCTTGCCATTCCTTCTGCCCCTCGAAGAGGTAGCGCGCACGCAACGCTGCCGGCACCGGGTCGATCACCGTTCCGGAATAGATGCCACGGCGTGCATGTTCGAGGACCCGGCCCGAGATATCCGTGCCAAGAACTCCCCAATTGAAACCGGGCCAGATCAGGGCGTGTTCCGCGAGAAGCATCGCCATGCTGTAGGATTCTGCGCCGGTCGAGGATGCAGCACTCCAAGCCCTGAACATCGCGGTGCCGTTTTGCTGCGTCCGGCCCGCAAGAATGATGTCCCGAAGGTAGTCGAAATGGTCATTCTCGCGAAAGAAATCGGTCTTGTTGGTCGTGACCGTCTCTTCGATATGGGCCATCTCGGATCTCAGCCTGCCCTCGACGAAAAGGTGGCGGAAATAGTCCTGGATGTCCCGAAGGCCAAGAGCATGCACACGGCTGCCCAACCGCGCTTCGATCATGCCGCGCTTGGTTTGTGGAATGCAGATTCCGATCGTGTCGTGCACCATGCGCGTGAAACTGTCGAAGCCGAATTGCGCTTCGGCCTTTGGTGTTGAAGTCATGATTAGATCACGCCACGCCGAGTTCGGGGGCCAGACCGGCAAAGATCCGGTCCATGTCGAGCACGGTGACAATGGCGCCGTGACGACGCCCGATGCCCGCGATCATCCGGTCCCGCCAGTTGAAGAGCCCGGCGACCGGGAGGTCCTCCAGATCGTCATTGTCCAGCGCCGTGACCTCGATCACGCGGTCGGCGCGGAACGCGACCACTGTCCGACGCCCTTCGCTCTCGACCCACAGGACGACGATGCGCGACATCTCGGTGTCGGCTGTCGGTGCCATGCCCAACAACGCCCGCAGATCGGCGACCATGACGCCGCTGCCTCTGACATCGATCATTCCAAAAAGGTGCTGCGGCGCGTTCGGCAGCCGGGTGATGGGCCGCAGGTCAAGGATTTCCTGAACCCGCTCGACCGGCAGCGCGAAGGTCTCGTCGTCACAGGCCAGTGTCAGAACGAAACCGAGCGTGGACATCACTGGGCACTCCGGGGACGGAAATTGCTGTCCAGATCGTCTTCGGTGTTGCGCAAGTCGAAATCAAAGCCGCCCTGGGGCTTTCGATCCCTGCTGGCGACAAGTCGGATAGAGGCCTGGGCCGGGGCGCGCATGAAGAGAGGGGCGTCGGTCTGCGCGTCGTCCGAGACAAGAAAGAACTTGATCGCGGCCTGCAGCTGTTCGGCCTGACTGGCCAGCGCTTCGGCGGTGGTGGACATCTCGTCGGCGGCTGAGGTGTTTTCCTGGGTGACCTTGTCAAGCTGCTGGATGGCGATATTGACCTGCGTGGCACCGGCATCCTGTTCCTGACTGGCGCGGGAAATCTCGGCCACGAGATGCGATGTACGTTCGATATCGGGCACGAGGTCTTCGAGCATTTCACCCGCTTCGCGTGCCGCCCGCACGGTGTTTCCTGATAGGTTTGAAATCTCGCCTGCTGCAGACTGGCTGCGTTCGGCCAACTTGCGCACTTCGGAGGCCACAACCGCGAAACCGCGCCCATGTTCACCGGCGCGGGCAGCTTCGACCGCTGCGTTGAGGGCCAGCAGATCGGTCTGGCGCGCGATTTCCTGCACCACGAGGATTTTCTCGGCGATGGTCTGCATGGCCGTGACGGCACGGGCCACCGCTTCTCCACTCTCGCGCGCATCCGCCGCGGATTTGAGCGCCATTTTCTCGGTGTCGGAGGCGTTCTTCGCGCTTTGCTTGATGTTGGCGGCCATCTGTTCCATCGACGCCGAGGCCTCTTCGGTCGCGCTGGCCTGTTCGGTGGCACCCTGGCTGAGCGCTTCGGAGGTCGAAGACATTTCCGCCGCACCAGATGCCACGTCGCGGGACGCGGTCGATACGTTGGCCACCACGTCACGCAAACGCAGGACCATGGTATTCAGAACCGAGAGCAATTCGCCGATTTCGTCATTGCTTCTTTTCTCGATGGTTCTGCGCAGGTCGCCATTCGCAACGCCCTCGGCCAGTCGAACAGCCGAAGCGAGCGCGCGTTTCATTCGGTTTGTGAACACCCAGACAATCACAAGCGAGGTGAGGATCACGAGAAGGCTGATTGTTCCGATCACCATTTGCGTCTGCCGAGCGATTGTCTGGCCCGCAACGGTCTGGCGGTCTGCTTCGCCAAGCTGGTATTCGGTCAGGTCGCCCAGCGACTGGTAGATCGGGTCGATGGCGACGTAAAACGACTCGCGCATGTAATCGCGGACAATACCCCGGTTTTCGGTTTCGATCAGGGTTGCCAACTGATCCATCGCGCGGTCGGCAGCGCCCTTGTTGGCGGCAACGGCATCCTTCAGGATCACCTCTTCCGGTGTCAGATAGGTCAGCAGATACGCACCCCATAGCTCTTCGATGCGGGCCTGCTTGCGTTCGAGAATCGCTTTTGCTTCCTGCCAGCTCATTTCCCCTCCCCAGACCGCATCGACCATGATGCGGGTCTCGGTGACGTAAAGGTCGTTGATTTCCTTGAGTTGCTGAACCGGAACGATGCGATCCGCAAAGATTGTCTCCATGCGGTCGAGGATTCTTTCCATCCCGAACAGCCCCGCCAGCCCGACGACGATCATGGCGGCAAAGGTCAATGTCTGCAGAGCGATGATCTTGGACGAAAGGCTGCGAAGAAAGCCTTTCGGGGCGAAGGTTTGCTGTGTCATCACGCGGATACCTTTTCATTCACCGCGTCTGCGGCACTGTATGTTTTGAAAATCATGTCGAGATCGGGGAACATCACGAAAGCCCCTCTGTGCTGGCCGATGCCCAGAACGAATTCCGGTGGCCAAGGAGAGCCGACAGGAGGGACATCGCCGATATCGGCCGGGTTCATGGTTGTGACCTCTTCGACCTGATCCGCCAGGACGGCCACGGTCGATTTTTCGTCGCCGATGCGCAGGTCGAGCACCAGTACGCGGGTGTCCTCGGTCGCCGGACTGACGGGAATGCGCAGTGCGACCCGCAGATCGGTCAGCGGAACCACCACGCCGCGCACATTGATCAGCGCGGTGGCGAAACGCCCGGATTGCGGCACGCGGGTGATCGGCACCATCTCGAGGATCTCGCGCAGGTATTCTGCCGGAATGGCCAGCTTTTCGCTGCCAAGCCGGAAGGTGAGGATGTCGATTGGATGATCGCGTTTCATGCGGCGACCCCGCGTCTGGCGCGCAATTCGAGGTCGCGGCCAAGCATGACAAGCTGGGTCGCGTCGAGGATCAGCGCGACCGTACCGTCGCCAAGGATCGTGGCCCCGGAAAAGAACTTAAGGTCGGCGTGGAACTGTGACAGTTGTTTGATGACGGTCTGGTAATTGCCGATGATGCGATCAACGACCAGTCCGACACGCCCCCCGGTCGAAGAGACCACAACAACCTTCTGGAATTCAGGCGGAGTGCCGTCGATGTCGAACAGGTGCCGCAAGCGCAGGAAAGGCACAAGGTCGCCGCGAATGTTCAGGTAGGACGACCCGCCACTGCTTATCACATGCTGCGCCGGAAGCTCGACGCATTCCTCGACCGCGGCTAGCGGGATGGTGTAGCGTTCGCCACCCACGTCGATCAGCATGCCGTCGATGATCGCAAGGGTCAGCGGCAGGCGCAGGGTCAGGGTCGTGCCTTGCCCCTGCTCGGAGGTCAGATCGATCTCGCCGCGCAGCGATGCTATAGTGCGCATGACAACATCCATCCCGACACCGCGTCCCGACAGTTCGGTGACAGTGTCCACGGTGGAAAACCCAGGTTGAAAGATCATGCGGAAGATCTCGCTTTCGCTCAGATCGTCCTTGGCCGAGATCAGACCCCGGCTGATCGCCCGTTCGCGGATTTTCGCAGGGTTCAACCCGCGGCCATCGTCGCGCACGGTGATCAGCACTTCGGCACCCGAATAGCGCGCGCCGAGTTCAATCATGCCGGTTTCCGGTTTGCCTGCAGCGCGCCGGTCCTGCGGTGTTTCCAGCCCGTGGTCCACGGCATTGCGCAGGATGTGCACAAGCGGGTCGGCCAGCAGTTCGATGACCGTCTTGTCCAGTTCGGTGTCTTCGCCAAGCGTGACAAAGTTCAGCGGCTTGTTCAGCGACGCCGACAGATCGCGCATCAGACGTCGGAACCGTCCCAGAATACTGTCGATGGGCACCATCCGCATGGACATCGTGGCATCCCGCAGACTGGCCACAAGGCGTTGGATGTCTTCGGCCACGGCCATCATCGCGGGATCGCTCGTCGCCTCGGTTAGGGCTTGCAAACGCGCGTCGGCGATGACCAGCTCTCCAACGCGGTCCATCAATTCGTCCAGCCGTTCGGTGGCGACCCGCATGGTTTCGCCCGCACTCGGGGTATTTGCTGCTTGGGCCTTCGGCGGTGCGGGCATCTCGGTCGCAGGGGCCGCGGTCAGGACCTGCAAGGCGTGCGGCTCGGGGGCAACGGATGGCTCTGCGACACGGCGTTCGACCGTCAGGTCCATGTCATCGCGCACGAAGAGGAACACCATGTCGATATCGGCGTCGGACAGGTCGGCAGCGATTTCGACTTCCCAGCCGACATGGCAATCGGTCGGGTTCAGATCGCCCAACGTCGGAACCCGGTCTTCGAGGGCGCGTACCTTGGTGTCGCCGAACCCGCGCAGTTCATCGATCAGCAGGGCGGGGTTGGTGCCAAGTCGCAAGGCATCCGTGCACAGCCAGAAGCGGACAATCGTGGTCACATCTCCAGAGGGGCCGTTTTCGACCGGTTGCGGGCTCTGCGCGATGTCTTCGGTTGTGGCAGGGGCATCCGCGTTAACATTGCGCATCAGACGGCCAAGACTGGCAAGGATGCGCCGGTTTTCCGCCTCGGTGCCCTCGGTGCTCTGCATCAGCTTGCCGATCTGGTCGCAGGCCTGAAGCGACAGCCCAATCAAATCGTAGGTCACCACCGCGCGCCCATTGCGCAGGTCGTCAAAAGCCGTTTCGAATTCGTGCACGAACTGCGACAGCTCAGTGAACCCGAACATCGCACCCGATCCCTTGATCGTGTGCATGCTGCGGAAAATCGAATTGATCAGCTCCGTATCCGAGGGCCGTGCCTCAAGATCCATCAGGCCTTTCTCGATAGAGTGCAGAAGCTCTGTGGCCTCCTGCCTGAAGATCGCGGCACCGATGTCGTCAATTCCGCTCATGCGCCGACGATCTTTTTCACGACGGCAAGGATCTGGGTCTGGTCAAACGGTTTGACCATCCACCCCGTCGCACCTGCTTCCTTGGCCTGTGCTTTCAGCGCCGCGTCGCTGTCCGTGGACAGGAAGACGACGGGCACACCCACGGAGTGCGGCGTTTCGCGGTACTTGCGGATAAAGCCCAGACCGTCCAGCCGCGGCATGTTCTGGTCGGTCAGGACCGCATCGACATGAACCGAGGCTGCTTTTTCAAGCGCATCCTGGCCGTCCACCGCTTCGATGATGTCATACCCGGCAGCCGATAGGGTCATCTGCACCATCATGCGAACAGACGGGGAGTCGTCCACGACGAGAATGGTTTTTGCCATGTCATGTCTTCCTTGTTGATCAGAACCGGTCAGTGTTTCGGGGAAAAACAGATGCCGAACGCTTCGAGCTGTGCATCAAATGTGCCATTCCCTTGGGACAGGACGGAAAACGACTTGGCATCGCGCGCTGCGGTCTTTTGGGCGCTGATCAGAAGTTGGAGCATCGCAAGATCGGTTTGCGCGACCTGACCACATGTGACGACAACTGCATCATGGTCTTCGATCATCTGCCGCAAGGACGCGTGAACCTGCGCACATTCGGACATCGTGGCCTTGGTCGGCAGATCATATGTTGGAACGGACACCATAAAGGAATTCCTCGTTATCTGTACTGTAACGAAGCATAACGAACAGGGGTCGCATCCTTTTAGGCGCGGGTACGTCCGAGGTGGTTTGTCAAAGTGTCCTGATGTGGGGATTTGGGTCTAAATAATTGATCTTTATTAATTAATTTCGGTAATTGAACTATCCAAAGATACCCGCCGCGCCGGGCGCACGGTGCAGTCCCACGGCCAGCATTGCCGCGACGCGTGCGATCGAAGAGGATCGCTGCACGAGATTTCTCAATTCAGTAGTCCCCTTGACCATCGGGACCAAGCCATTCAGCCCAGCCTTGTACCAGCAGCCGACAATATGACGTCGACAAACGAGCGTAGGGTTGTACGCGTTGTGAATTGAAAAATATTCACAATAGCCTGAAATCCACTCACTCCCGGCGCAATTTTCATGATTGATGGCAACAGAAATGACCGTGTGGAAAACCGGCAAACTGGGGATGACATTCTGGCCCGAACAGGGGACAAAGGAAGACGAAAACTGTATACAAACGTGAGAAGTCCAAACATGAGCATCACCCAGCAAGAGGCGAGTTTCATCCGCGGACTTCAGGCGGATATGGTGCAGAACCCTGTGTATACAGGCGTTGAACGTGCCATTCTCGAACAGCGCCTGCCGCCGGGCATGCGGCTTGCCGAAACCGATCTCGCGGAGTTCTATGGCGTCTCGCGCACCATTGTGCGCACGGGGCTGCAGGCGCTCGCCCATTCGCACCTGGTCACGTTGCGCCCGAATCGTGGGGCCAGTGTCGCCAACCCGTCGCCGCGCGAAGCCCGCGAAGTGTTCGAGGCGCGCGAACTGCTCGAACCCCGGTCGGCCCGAGAAGCGGCGATGCGCGCGGGGCGTGCCGATGTCCGGGCGCTGCGGGCGCACGCGCAGGAAGAGCACGACGCCATGCGCGACAACGAGTCAGGCCGCGCACTACGCCTTTCGGGGCGATTTCACGTGATGATCGCGCAAATCGCGAACCAGCGCACGATCGCCGAGATGATCGAAAACCTTGTGTCACGGTCATCGCTGATCATCGCCCTGTACTGGACCCGGTCGAGCACGCGCTGCGACGAGGGTTGCCACAACGCGCTGATCGACGCGCTTGAACGCAATGATGCCACCGAGGCCGAGGAACTGATGCGCAGCCATCTCGTCGAGCTTCATTCGGCCCTGCGCTTCGACGTAGGCGATACCTCGAACCTGACGCTCAAGGATATGCTGGGCGATTACACGATGCCGGGCTGAGGTGCCTTTCGGAACAGACGCAGTTTTGCTGCTGGCAGATCCTGCAATGTGTCCCAAATCCAGACCGCACTTGCGCGTCGGTGCATCGTTTACCCGACGTTGTAGGCGCGGCACACACCAAAGCCATCGGCTTTGCACGTTTTCGAAAACCGTGCTCGCACTGTTTGGCTGACCCGGCGATGCGCTCCCCCCAGATCGCAAAGCGCCTGCTGGCGGCCGGGGTCATGCCGTGCCCTTATCTTCGTGGAACTTCCAAATCTGTCATATTGCTGTGAGGTGGCTGCGGTAGCAGAGATTCATTCGAATGAATTGAGGGCCGCATGACAACTGTGGATTGGACATTTGTGAAGGACGCCATCGATAGGGACATCCTTGACGGGCATCTTGCGCCGGGTGATCGGTTGCCCACCGAGCCTGAGCTTGTAAAGCAGTACGGCGTAGGGCGTCACAGTCTGCGTCGTGCCATCTCAGCCTTGGCCAAGCAAGGCAAACTGAGTGTTGAGCAGGGGCGCGGAACCTTCGTCAGTGCGCCCAAAATGCTGCATTACGAACTGGGCAAGCGGACACGGCTGCGGCAGAACCTTGCCGACCAGACCGTCGAGATCTCGCGCGAATTGCTGGAGGCAGAGGTGATTGCCGCCCCGAATCGTGTTGCCCAGGCGCTCGACATCGCCGGACAGGAAGAGGTGCATCATTCCCGCCGCCTGACCACTGCCGATGGCCTGCCGATCGCGTTTGGTTCGATCTATCATTCCGTCCAACGGTTCCCGTCTTTCCAGGAACGGCGTGCCGTCTTCGGGTCGACCACGGAAACCTACCGATCCTACGGGATCGACGATTACATTCGTAAGGAAACCACCTTCTACTCGCGTCAGGCCCGCCCTGACGAGGCGCGCATGCTGCACCAGCACCCGGACCTGTCGGTCACGATCATCCGCGCGATAGACGCGCTGCCGTGCGGGCAGCCGATTTCCTTTTCCGAAGTCATCTGGGCCGCCTCGCGGGTCCGGTTCAGCGTGGTGAGTGGCGAATGAAGACCAAGCCCAAACAGAGCGACATGCTGACGGTCCTTGCACGGGCCGATGCCGCGCGGATCAAGCCCTTCGCAGAAACCCTGATCGCCCCCTTGGGCGAGATCGACGTGCTGCAAAGCCGCACCGGGCTGGTGATGCTGCCGATGCGCGATACGGCGGGCGGTGCCACCTTTCACCTTGGCGAAGTTCTGGTCAGCGAGGCCCATGTGACCCGCGACGGGATCAATGGCTACGGCATGCGGCGCGGGCGTGATCTGGAGGCGGCGATGGCGATGGCGCTGATCGATCTTGCGCTGGCGTGCGGGATCGAGACCGCGCGCTGTGACGCGTTCTGCGCGGACGAGGCGACCCGACAGGCGCAAGCCGACCGCGACACCCTGCGCCGCGTTCAGGCGACCCGCGTCGATATGGAGACTTTCTGATGTTGACCACTCCCATTCCGAATGCGGCAGAAACGCGGGCCAATGCCACGTTCGACGCCATCCTCTGGGCGCTCAGCCGCCCCGGTCTGCCGCGCAGCTTGCCCGGACCGGGCGAAGCCGCGTTGATCGAGGCGCTGCTGGACCGCGAATGCGCCGCCTATGCCGGAGATCCTCTTCTGATCCCCGTGCTGGCGCAAAGCGGCGCGCGGCTGGTCGATCTGCCAGAGGCGGATCACGTGTTTTTCGGACGCTTGCTTGACGCGGAACGCCTGCGCCAATGCCGTGTCGGGTCCGACCTTTATCCGGACGATGGCGCCACGCTCGTCATCCGGGCGCGGATCGGGCAGGGGCCGGCTGTGCGCCTGACCGGGCCGGGTGTGGACGGTGCGGTCGAGCTGCAGCTTGACGGTCTGCCCTCAGGGTTCTGGCAGGAACGCGCGCGGCTCATCCGATATCCAATGGGCTTTGATCTGCTGTTTCTGGACGGCGACCGCCTGATCGGTCTGCCGCGCTCCACCAAGGTCGAGGTGCTCTGATGGCCTATGTCGCAACCCGTGGCGGTGAACGCGCCATCGAACAATCCGAACGCCTGTTCCGCGCCGAACTGGGCCGGATCGATGCGGCCCGCGTTGCAGAGGTGAAACAGGCACTGCCCTATCTCGTGGACCGCGTGATGGGTGAGGCGTCGCTTTATGACGAAGACCTGGCCGCGCTGGCGCTGGCGCAGACCGGCGGGGAACTTTACGAAGCGGTGCTGGTCCTTCGGGCATGGCGCACGACGCAGCCACGTTTGACGGTGGCCGCACCGATCGAACAGGAAGATCTATTCACCCATCGCCGTATTTCGGCTGCGTTCAAGGACATTCCCGGCGGTCAGGTTCTTGGGCCGACGCTCGACTACTCGCACCGGGTGCTGGCCACGGATGTGTTGACCGGCACGCCCTATGATCCGCCCGCGGTCGAGCCCGCCGCAGACCCGGCCCCGGCGCATCAGCCGTCGGTCAGCGCGTGGCAGGCGGCGAATGATCTGGTCGATCTGCCGAAACCTGACGCCGCAACCGGCGAGGCGATCCCGGACCTGACCCGCGAACCGCTCCTGTTTCCGTCGAAACGCGCGCACACGCTGCAAAGCCTTGCCCGCGCGGAAACCGGTGGCGTTCTGGCCTTGGGATATGCCGCGATGCGCGGCTACGGACAGGCGCACCCGACGGTCAACGAATTGCGGCTGGCCGAGGCGGAGATCGTGGTCAAGCACCCCAACGGCACCGAGTTTTCCGCCGGTCGCGTCAAGGTCTCGCAGGCCGAGGTCGTGTCGAAAAAGGGCGAACGGCTGGGCCTCGGCTTTGCCGCCACACTGGGCTGGAACGAGGTCAAATGCATCTCGGCCGCGACGCTGGATCTCAACAGCAAGGGTGCGCCCAAGGGTTCGCCCACGGAAGAGGAATTCTTCCTCTACCACACCGAAGGGGTCGAGGCGTCGGGCTTCTGCATCCACTTCAAACTTCCCCATTATGTCACCTTCCAGTCATCGCTGGACGCAATGCGCGACGCCAAGGCCACCCGCGCGGCGGAACAGGAGCCAGCGGAATGACACTTGCGAGCCTCACCAAACCCTGGGCACCGATGAGCTACGGCTTCCTCGATGCCTCGGCCAAGCGCGAATTGCGCCGCAAGATGGTAAAGGCGGTCTGCGTGCCGGGCTGCCAGATGCCCTATGCTAGTCGCGAAGTGCCGATGGCGCGTGGCTGGGGCACCGGCGGGCTGCAGGTCTCGCTGACGCTGATCAACCCGCAAACCTGCGTCAAGGTGATCGATCAGGGCGCCGATGACAGCGTCAACGCCGCGTCGATCCGGCGGTTCCTGTCGCGCGTGTCGGGGGCGCCGGTCACGCTGGATACGCTTGAGGCCGATCTGATCCAGTCCCGCCACCGCATCCCCGAGGAAATCCTGCGCGAGGATCAGGTGCTGGTGCTTCAGGTGCCGAACCCCGAACCCTTGCGGTCCGTGCAACCCAACATGTCCATCGCGCGCCAGATGCATGGCGATGCCGATTACGGGCGGATGTGGTTGCAGCTTTACGAACAGATCGTGCGCTCGGGCCGCGTGATGCAGGGGGCCAGCTATCCCTCGATGGTCAATGGCCGCCATGTGATGACGCCCTCGCCGATCCCGCGCTGGGACGTACCCAAGCTGCATATGGTCAAGCACCTGACGATCCTGTCGGCGGGGCGCGAGAAACGCATCTTCGCCGTGCCGCCCTATTGCCGGGTCGAACCGCTGGTCTTTGACGATGTGCCCTACCGGGTCGAGGATCACGCCGGGCTGACCTGTTCGCGCTCGGGTGCAAAGGGGTTTTTCATGAACGAGATCCCGCAGGATGACGGAACTTCCGCCTTCGAGCTGTCGGACAGCGAATATGGTGTAAAATCCATTCGCCGGGCCGAGGGTGAACCTGTCGATCTGGGCGATACATGGTACCGCAACGGGGAGTTGACGAAATGACCCTGACACTGGATGCCCCGCGCATCGTCACCGTCGATCCGCTGCTGGAACTGCACGGCGTGAACAAATCCTACGGACCTGTCGTGGCCTTGCGCAACGTCCACGCCACCGTCTTTCCCGGCGAAGTGCTGGGCATTGTTGGTGAAAGCGGGTCGGGCAAATCCACGCTTCTGCGGATGATGAACCTCGAGGAAACGCCCGACAGCGGCAGCTACGCGCTCGATCTGCCGGATGTGGATGGCAACCTGTTCGAACTGGACCGCTTTGCCCGCCGCATGCTCTGTGCCACGCGGATCGGCATCGTCTACCAGAACCCGCATCTGGGCTTGTTGATGAAGCATTCCAGTTCGGGCAACGTGGCTGAGCGCCTGCTTGTCGCGGGTGAACGCCGCTTTGCCGTGCTGCGCGAAAAGGCAAAAGATGCACTGGCCGCGTCCGAGTTTCCGCTCGAACGTCTGGATGCACCGCCGATCGAACTGTCCGGTGGCATGCAGCAGCGTGTTCAGCTGGCCAAGGCCATCGCGCTAGAACCGGCGCTGTTGCTTTTGGACGAACCGACGACCGGCCTCGATGTCAGCGTGCAGGCGCTGGTGCTGGACACGCTGAAGCGGCTGCAACAGGATCGCAAGATCACCATGGTGATCGTCAGCCACGATCTGGGTGTCATTCGCACGCTCGCGGACCGCGTTATGGTGATGCGTCGCGGAGAGGTGGTCGAGGCCGGGTTGGCCGACCAGATCTTCCAGGATCCGCAACACGCCTACACGCAACAATTGGTGCATGCAAAACTATGACCCCCGTTCTGGACATTCGCGGCCTGACCAAGGGCTTTACCATGCATCATCTGGGGCAGGGCTTTGCTGCGTTCGATGACATCTCGTTTGCGGTGGCGGCGGGGGAATTCGTGCTGCTGAAGGGGGCCAATGGCGCGGGCAAATCCACGCTTCTGCGCACGCTGTATCGCAGCTACCTGCCACAGGCGGGACAAGTGCTCTTCCAGTCCGATCACGGTCAGATCGACCTTGCCCGCGCGGCGGATGTCGACATCACCCATCTGCGCCGCACCGAAATCGGCTTTGTCACGCAGTTCCTTGTCGCGCGCCCCCGGATCAGCGCCGAGGCACTGGTGGCCGAACCTCTGCGTGTGGCAGGTGTGCCTGCCGACGAAGCGCTGACCGAGGCACGCCACTGGCTCAGGACATTCGGCGTCAAGGAAAACCTCTGGCCCGCCTATCCGACAACATTTTCGGGCGGCGAGCAGCAGAAGGTCAACCTGGCCCGCGCGCTCATCCGTCCGCAAAAGCTGCTCTTGCTGGACGAACCCACGGCATCGCTCGATGCCAATGCCCGCGCCGCTCTTGTGCAGCGTCTGGCCGATCTCAAGGCGCAGGGCACCGCCATGATCGGCGTCTTTCACCATCCGGGCGACGTGGAACAACTGATCGACCGAGTGGTCGATCTGAGCCCCAACGCCCCTGCAACAGAGGATCGTCATGATGTGGTTGTCTGATTTTTCGCTGGTCCTGCCGGACCGTGTGCTGCCGCGCGGCTCTGTCCGCATCGAGAATGGACTGATCGCCGAGATCGTCGAAGGCCCGGTCGGGCACGGCGTTCACGGGCGCGGCCATACGCTGTTTCCGGGCTTCATCGACATGCATGGCGACATGATCGAACAGGAGCTTGCACCGCGCGCGCGGGTCGATTTTCCGATGTCGGTCGCGTTGAACGCGCTGGACACGCGGCTTGCGGCGGCGGGGGTGACCACCGCCTATGCGTCCGTGTCGTTCTCGCGCGGGGTTCGGGACGGCGAACGCCGGTCGTTCGACCACACCAGCCGGGTGATCCGCGAACTCTCCGAGACGCGCAAGACCGCGCGAGTCGATCACCGCATCCATGCCCGGTTCGACATCACCTTCGACAACGCGGTCGAGATCTTGTCTCACCTGTTGGACGAAGGCCGCGTCGATCTGGTGTCGCTGATGGATCACACGCCGGGGCAGGGCCAGTACCGCAACCTCGAGATCCACATCAAGAACAAGGCCGCGCATCACGGGATTTCTGAAACCGAAGCGCGGCAGATGGTCAGCAACGCGATCGCCATCCGGTCGCGGCCGCAGGAAGTGCTGCTGAACAACATGCAGTCGGTGGCGCAGAAATGCCGCGACCACGGCGTGCCGCTCGCCAGCCATGACGACGACACCCGCGCGAAGGCCAACCTGATGGCTGACCTTGGTGCAGTGATCGCCGAATTCCCGGTCACGATGGAGGCGGCGCAGGTCGCAGTTCAGCGCGGTCTGATGACTGCGATGGGGGCCCCGAACGCCATGCGCGGTCAAAGCTATTCCGGCAACCTGTCCGCCCGCGAGGCGCATGATGCCGGGCTGCTGTCGATCCTTGCCGCCGATTACCACCCGGCGGCGATCCTGCCGGCTATTCGCGCGTTGGCGGGCAATGATCCCGATGGTCTGGCTGGCGCGACGCGACTTGCGACACGCAACCCAGCGAAGGCGCTGGGCCTGTCGGACCGCGGCGAGATCTCGGTCGGCAAACTGGCGGATCTGGTCATCGTTGACGGGCAGGACCGCGTGGCGCTGTGCCTGCGGCGCGGTGCTCTGATTCATTCCAATGGCACGCTCGCGCTCAGCACGGTGCCCCAAGCAGTCCCGGCCTGACAACCGTTAAGGAAATGTCACATATCAGTTAGGTTCCTGTCACTGAACATCACTACGACTCGGGGCGACACATTCATTCGGATGAATCGCCATGACCGGAAACCTGATCCTCTCAAACGTAAGCCGCCAGTTCGGTGAAACCACGGCTGTCGACCGCGTGTCGCTGTCGATCGAGCCGGGGCAGTTCGTGGGGGTGATCGGACGCTCCGGCGCGGGCAAATCCACCCTCCTGCGCCTCATCAATCGATTGATCGACCCCAGTTCGGGGTCGGTTTCGTTTGACGGGGTCGAAGTGACCGCGCTCAAGGGCAAGGCACTGCGGGCCTGGCGGCGTGACTGCGCGATGATCTTCCAGCAGTTCAACCTTGTCGACCGCCTCGACGTGTTGACCAACGTGCTGATCGGGCGTCTTGCAGAACACGGCTTTCTCAGCTCGATGGCAATGCGGTTCACCGAAGAAGAGCGCGCAATGGCCATTCAGGCGCTTGACCGTTTGGACCTCGTCCCACAGGCGCTGCAACGCGCGGGCACCCTGTCCGGTGGCCAGCAGCAGCGTGTGGCGATTGCCAAGGCGCTCGTGCAGCAGCCCAAGATCATGCTGGCGGATGAGCCCATCGCGAGCCTCGATCCCGCCAACGCGACCCGCGTGATGGACGGGCTGAAACAGATCAACACCGAAGATGGCCTGACCGTTCTGGTCAACCTGCACACGCTGGACACCGCGCGCGCCTATTGCGACCGCATCGTCGCGATGCGGGCCGGGCGCGTCATGTTCGACGGCACCGCGCAACAGCTGACCGATGATGTCGTGCGCGACATCTACGGGCTCGAAGGGCTGGCCGAGTTCAACGAAGCCGTCACCTCGACGGCCGCACGCGCCACGGGGCGTGTGAACGAACCGGCCTGAAACCACTGACAACGCAACCAAAGGGGATACCAAAATGCGTTTCATCACCGCCACCGCTCTTGCGGCCCTGATTGCAGCCCCGGCGCTCGCCGAAGGGTGGCAAGCAGACTACCAGACCGTCAATATCGGTTTCCTGTCGGGCGAAAACGAACAGGACCGCCTGACGCGGACCGAACCGCTCAAGAAGCACCTCGAAGAGACCCTTGGCGTCAATGTCGAGATCTTCCTCGCCGGCAGCTATGATGGTGTGATCCAGGCGATGGCCGCCGATCAGATCGAATTCGCGTTCTACGGCTCGTCCTCCTATGCGGCAGCTTACACGGCGACAGATGGCAACGTGGTTCCGCTTCTGACCACGCAGAACAAGGATGGCACGACCGGGTACTACTCGATCATCGTCACCCGCTGCGACAGTGGCCTGACCACGCTTGATGACCTCGCTGGCAAGACACTGGCCTTTGCCGATCCGGATTCCACCAGCGGCTACGCCGTCCCGTTCTACAACCTTGTCCAGCAGGGCTACACGCCAAACGAATTCTTCGGCGCGGTTCCGTTCTCGGGTAGCCACGAATCCGGCGTCTCCGGAGTTGTCAACGGCACGTTCGATGCCGCCGCCACGTGGCAGGACAACGACATCAACGGCGTGTTCCAGCGCATGGAAATGAAGGGCATGATCGAGCCCGGCCAGGTCTGCGCAATCTGGGAATCGCCCGAGATCACGTCCGGCCCGCTGACCGCACGCAAGAACCTGCCCGAAGACATGATCGAAGCCGTGGCATCCGCCGTCGAGACGTTCCCGACAGCCGATCCCGAAGGCTGGAACTTCTACACATCCTTCGATCCGGCCGATGAGAACCCGACCGTCGGTTACGTGCGTGTCGATCATGATCGTTACCAGTGGATCATCGACATGCGCGCCTGGCTTCGCGAACAGCGCCGCAAATCCTAACTGGACTTCCGCAAGACAGGGGTGGGCCTTGAACGGGTCCGCCCCCATCTACGCTTCGGGGATATCATGACCGCCACCGCAGATTTTCGCGATGCGCCGACCCACGTATCGGACGACATCACCCGGTTCGAGGCCGACTACGCCGAGCAACGTCGCACCGCCCGCATGGCTTGGATGATCGGAAGCGGCGTTTTTTTCGTCGTCTTCCTGTTCACCGCATGGCTTGGTGATTTCTTCAAGGTGACGCAGGTCACGCTGCCGGATGGATCGCGCGATTGGCGTTGGATCATTCCCGTGGGAATTCCGCGCCTTGGCGACTACATCGTCAACACGATCCCGACCTTGCGCTGGGAAAGCCTTGGCAGCGATCTGGGGGAATGGTTCTGGCGCTGGCGTGTCTGGCTCGAACTGCTGGTCGAAACTATCCTTATCGCCTTCATGGCCACGGTTCTGGGTGTGATTGGCGGATTTCTCCTGTCCTTTCCGGCAGCGCGCAACCTGACCCCGAACAACCGGGTGCTGTGGATCACGCGCCGCTACCTCGAGATCGCGCGAACCGTCCCCGAACTGGTCTGGGCGCTGATCTTGGTCTTCTGCTTTTCCGTGGGGCCGATGGCCGGGGTGCTGGCCATCGGGCTGCACTCCACCGGCGCGCTGGGCAAGCTCTATTCCGAAGTGAACGAGAACATCGACATGCGCCCGCTTGAGGGCGTCAAGGCGGCGGGTGGGTCGTGGTTCGACCAGATCCGCTATGGCGCGGTGCCGCAGGTTCTGCCCAACATCATCAGCTACACGCTCCTGCGCTTCGAGATCAACGTGCGCGCGTCGTCGATCATCGGCTATGTTGGCGCGGGCGGTCTGGGGCAGGAATTCCGCACCGCGATGAGCCTGCAGGAATATACCGACCTCTCGGCGCTCTTCGTCATCATCTTCGTGACCGTGATGGTCATCGACTACGGTTCCGAAAAACTCCGCCATCGCATTATCGGAATGGAGGCACGGCCATGACCATGACGCCCGATCAGATCGCTCAGGCGCGCGCGCGCGTCCCTCTCGCCTTCCAGGCCCCGTTGGAGGTGCGCCTGCGTCGGACCGCGCTTTGGGCGTTTTTCATCGGGCTCTTCATCTGGTGCCTTTACGATTTCGACATCACGCCGGAGCGCATCTGGATCGGCATCGGCCGGTTCGGCAACGTGGCCAGCTTCATGTTTCCGCCGCATGTCTGGACAAGTTGGGAAGAGTTCCTGCCAATCCTAGATGGTCTGGGCGAAACGCTGGCCATCGCCTTCCTGGGCACGGTTCTGGGTGCGGTCTTTGCTTTCCCGCTGTCCTTTCTGGGCGCCAAGAACATCAACCGGCTGAATTTCCTGCGCCTCAGCACGCGGCGCGGCTATGATGTCATCCGCGCCTTCGAAACCCTGATCCTTGCGCTGATCTTCATCCGCGCCTTCGGTCTTGGCCCGTTGCCCGGTATCCTCGCCATCGCCGTGAGCGAGATCGGCACCTTTGCCAAGCTCTTTTCCGAAGCCATCGAGAACACGTCTGAAAAGCCGATCGAGGGCGTCAAGGCCTCGGGCGGATCACGGCTGCAGCAGATCCGGTTTGGCCTGATGCCGCAGGTCAACCCGGTGATCCTGTCGATCCTGCTCTACAATTTCGAATCCAACGTCCGATCCGGCACCATTCTCGGGATCGTCGGCGCAGGTGGGATCGGGTTCCTGTTGGCTGACCGGATCTCGGCCTACAGGTGGGACGAGGCGTGGTCGATCATCTTCCTGATCATCTTCATGGTCTATGTCATCGACTGGCTCTCGGGCCTGATCCGCACGCGACTGATCGGAAAGACGGACCTCGCCAAGTGATCCCCAAACGGGTGATGATCATCGGCGGCCCCGGGTCCGGCAAAAGCACGCTGGCCATGCGGATGGGTGCCACGCTTGACCTGCCCGTCTATCACATGGACCGCGAGGTGTTCTGGCTGCCGGGCTGGCACGAACGCGCCAAGGATGAACAGACCGTGCAGATCGCACGGATCGTCGCGCTTGATGCATGGGTGTTCGAGGGCAACCATTCCAGCAGTTTCGCACTTCGCGAGGCGCGGGCGGACATGCTGGTCTGGCTGGATATACCGCTCTGGCTGCGGCTCGTCCGGGTGATCCGGCGCAGCATCCGGCAAAATGGCCAGACCCGTTCCGACATGGCTCGCGATTGCCCGGAACGGCTGTCGATGCTGCCGGACTTCCTGTGGTTCATCCTGTCCACCGCGCGCAGCGGCCGGAGCAAACAAAGCGCGTTCTTCGAAAGTACACGCCTGATACGTTACCGCCTGCGCTCGGTGTCCGAGGTCGAGGCTTTTGTTGCAGGATTGGGCCGATGCGCCTGACGCAGACCCAGCTGTACCAAGGTTCGACGCGAATTGGCACACAAGGCCGCGTTCCGGCATGGCCTGTCTGCGGTATCGCGGTAATATTCCAGCGCGATCACAGCACCGTACAGGGCCCATCCCCGTGCGCGCTCCCATGCCGCGGGCGGCAGGTCGGTGACTGCGCGAAACGCGGTGGCGCTGTCCCCCTCCAGCCAGGTCCAGAGCACGGCCAGATCAACCGCGGGATCACCTACCGCCGCAAGCCCCCAGTCGAGGACTGCAACCAGCCGACCGTCGCGGGCCAGCAGGTTGTCGGCCTTGAGATCACCATGCAGCCAGTGCGGCGGACCAGCGTGCGGGGGCGCCTCGCGTGCTGCCTGCCAAACCTCATGAGCCAGCGGCGCGTCGATCTCGTCGGCCAGCGCGTCGATGCAACGGCGTGTCACAGCGCACATCTCGGACAGCGGCACGCCGCGATTGTGGTTCGCCGGACCCGCCATGGGGCCGTTTTGCGTGTCGGTGTCCCGCAGCGCCGCGAGGAACGCCGCAAGGCTTTGCGCCGCAGCGACCGGATCCGACAGATGCGCAATGTCCGCAGGCGCGCCCTCGATCCAATCCACCACCGTGAACGGATAGGGGAACCGCACGCTGGGCGCGCCGAAATGGCGCGGCAGGGGAACCGCCAGCGGCAGACCGGACAGGCCCGGCAGGATGCGCTGTTCCTTTGCGATCAGCGGCACGGCCTCAATCCGGCGGGGCAACCGTACGGCCAGCCGATCCCCCAGCCGGTACATCGCGTTGTCCGTGCCACTCGATACAACCGGCGTGACCGGCAGATGCGCCAGATGCGGCACCTGATCGACGATCAGCGCGCGCACGAGGTCCGGGTCGGACGGGATGTGATCATCATGCATGGGGTACCGATACCGACCCTGCGCAACAGTTTTGCATAAGGAGACCACCATGAGCGGTGCAGGTACGAAAAAACAGCTGACGGAACAGCCCAATATCCACCCCGAAGCCCATGTGGTCGATTGCGAGCTGGGGGCCTGGACCGAGGTCGGTCGCGGCACGTCCATGCGCGCCTCGTCGATGGGTGACTGGTCCTACATCACGCAGGACTGTCATGTGGTCTGGACCAGCATCGGCAAGATGTGCTCCATCGCCAACGGCGCGCGGATCAATCCCGGCAACCACCCGACATGGCGCGCGGTGCAGCACCACAGCGTCTACCGCGCCGAGGCCTACGGGTTGGGCGAGGACGACGCCGAATTCTTTGCGTGGCGCAAGGCCGACTGGGTCACCATCGGCCACGATGTCTGGATCGGGCATGGCGTGACCATCACGGCTGGCGTGTCCATCGGAACAGGCGCCGTGATCGGGGCAGGGGCCGTGGTGACGCGCGACGTTGCCCCCTATACCGTTGTCGGAGGTGTGCCCGCCCGCGAGATCAAGCGTCGCTTTACACCCGACCAAGCCGACGCGCTGACAGAGATCGCCGTCTGGGACTGGACGCGCGAGGCCTACAAGACGGCCTTGCCGGACATACGGGCGCTGGACATCGACGCCTTCATCGAAAAGTATCGCCCCTGATCCCCCTCATCCCTGGTCCTGACCATGTCTCGCGCCGACCCCTCCAACACGACCCTGCTGGTGCGCCCCGCGAAGCAGCATCTGGCGTCTTACCAAGAGGCGCTGCGGACGGGCTGGTCACCGAACAACCTGCGGCCCGAAGCGGCGAATGAGGAGCTTGCCGAAATCGCGGCGGATGCGGACCTTTTCCTCGCGCGGATGGAAGATCGCGATGCCAAGGGTGCGCCTGTCATTCTGCCGGATGGGTCCTTCGTGCCCCGATTGCCCAGCCTGCGTCGTTGGATTTGGTCCGACGGGTTCTGCGGCAGCATCGGATTGCGCTGGCAGCCCGGAACCGAAGACCTGCCGCCAACCTGCCTCGGGCATATCGGGTATGCCGTCGTCCCAAAGCGGCGGGGCGAAGGACTGGCGACGGCAGCAGTGCTGGAAATCCTGCCCATCGCCCGCAGCATCGGGTTGCGCCATGTCGACCTGACCGCCGATCCGGACAACATCGCGTCCATTCGCGTGATGGAAAGGGCCGGGGCTGGATATGTGGGCACCTTTACCCCGCCCGAGGCGCTGGGCGGTGTGACCGATGCGCTCTACCGGATCCTGCTGTAACACAGGCCAAAGACACGAGGACCGACATGACACTCGAAACCGACCGGCTGCTGCTGGTGAAACCGCAGGCCGGGCACCTTGCCGCCTACCATCACTATTGCGCCAGCGGCCGCAGCCAATTCGTGGGTGGTCCGTTCGACGCGGCCAAGGCGTTCGAAAAGCTCTGTTCGATGGCCGGGCACTGGACGCTGCGCGGGTTCGGTCGCTATGTGATCACGCTCAAGACCACGGGCCAGCCTATCGGCCATGTCGGCGCGTTGCAGATCCACGATGTGGGTCCACCGGAAATGACATGGACACTTTGGCACGACGGCGTCGAGGGGCAGGGCTATGCGTACGAGGCGGCACAGGCCTATCTCGAACACGCAGCGGATGCGACCGGCGCGGATCACATGCTCATCCGCATCGCGCCGGACAACATCCGGTCGCAACGTCTGGCGGACCGGATCGGTGCGCAGCGCGATATCACCGCGACCCCGCGCGATTGGATGCCCAATGGTCTGACCTATATCGTCCAGACTTAGCGCCGGTCGCGGATCACGGGCTCAGACCACGAGGCCCAGCCCCTGAAGATGGGCAAACCCGGCCGGGATATGACTCTTGTCGCGCAGTTCCAGCACGACATGCGGTGCCGCGTCGCACTCGGCCAGCGCACGGAACACGGCGGTCCATTCGATCTCGCCTTCGCCGGGCGCCCAATGGCGGTCGGCATGCCCGTCAACGTCCTGCACATGCACATGGGCCAGCTGGTTGGCGGCATCGCGTACGAAATCCGCGACGGGCGGCGCGCCTGACATACGGCGCGCCAGTTGCGCATGGCCGGTGTCGATGGACAGGGCGATGGCACCACTGTCGAAACTGTCGACCATGGCGCGGCGCGTTTCGGGGCGCACGTCCTGGATGTTCTCGATCACCAGCGTGATGCCCATCTCCTCGGCCGCTTTCACGACCGGGCCAAGACTGTCATGGATGCGCGCCAGCTTGGTGTCGGCGTAGCCCGGCATGCTGAACAGGTTATTCTGATACCAGAGCGTGAACGGAGAATGCATCACCATCTGGCGGGCTCCGATGCGGTCCGCCGCCTCAAGCGCCTTGAGAAACCGCGCGGTGATCAACGGGCGCAGCTCCGCGTCCTTGTTGTCGAGGTCCAGACCCTCGAACGGGCCGTGAATGCCGACACGACTCGAATGACCGTCCAGCGCGGCCTTTGCGGCGGCGATCCGATCCTCGAACTCGGTCGAGAGCGCCTCGTGCGACATGAAATCCTGAATTTCGATGTCGCGGGCAGAGTCGAACAACCAGTCGCGGTGGTCCGCGATCTCGGTGGATTTCAGGCAGGCGCCGATCTTGAGCGGTGTCATGGTCAAAAGACCCCCTTGGAGCAGTCATTCATTCGAACGAATACCCGCAGAGTGTGTCAGCCGTGCAGGGGTTCCATGAAGGTTTCCTGACAAATTCCCGTGCGCACGCGTTCCTCAGCCAAGGATACGTGGCAGCCGCAGCCCGTGTTCGCGGGCGCAGTCGATGGCATCGTCATAGCCCGCATCCGCATGTCGCCAGACGCCGCTGGCCGGATCGTTCCACAGCACCCGCTCCAGCCGTTTTGCCGCCTCGGGTGTGCCGTCGGCGCAGATCACCACGCCCGCATGCTGGCTGAAGCCCATGCCGACGCCGCCGCCGTGGTGGATGCTGACCCATGTCGCCCCGCTGGCGGTGTTCACCAGCGCATTCAGCAACGGCCAGTCCGACACCGCGTCCGATCCGTCCTTCATCGCCTCGGTTTCGCGGTTGGGGCTCGCCACAGACCCGGCATCCAGATGATCGCGCCCGATCACCACGGGCGCTTTCAATTCACCGCTCGCCACCATCTCGTTGAAGGCAAGCCCCGCCTTGTGCCGGTCGCCCAGCCCGATCCAGCAGATGCGCGCGGGCAGGCCCTGGAACGAAATCCGGTCGCGCGCCATGTCGAGCCAGGTGTGCAGATGGGCGTTGTCGGGGAACAGCTCCTTCATCTTGGCGTCGGTCTTGTAGATGTCCTCGGGGTCGCCGGACAAGGCGCACCAGCGGAACGGACCGATCCCGCGACAAAAGAGCGGGCGGATATAGGCGGGCACGAAACCGGGGAAGGCAAAAGCGTTTTCCAGCCCTTCGTCGAGCGCCACCTGCCGGATGTTGTTGCCGTAATCCAGCGTAGGCACACCGGCGTTCCAGAAATCCACCATCGCGGCGACGTGGGTTTTCATGCTTGCACGGGCGGCCTTTTCCACCGCCTTGGGGTCGCTTTCCCGTTTCGCGCGCCATTCCGCCATGCTCCAGCCCTGCGGCAGGTAGCCGTTGGTCGGGTCATGCGCGCTGGTCTGGTCGGTGACCATGTCGGGCCGCACGCCGCGCTTAACAAGCTCGGGGAAGACATCGGCGGCATTGCCCAGCAGCGCCACGGATTTCGCTTCACCCGCCTTGGTCCAGCGGTCGATCATCGCCAGCGCCTCGTTCAGATCATCGGTCTGTTCGTCGACGTAGCGGGTGCGCAAGCGGAACGCGATGCTGTCGGGGTTGCATTCGACCGCAAGGCAACAGGCCCCCGCCATCACCGCCGCCAAGGGCTGCGCGCCGCCCATGCCTCCAAGGCCCCCAGTCAGGATCCACTTGCCTGTCAGGTCGCCGCCGTAGTGTTGGCGGCCCGCCTCGGCGAAGGTCTCGAAGGTGCCCTGAACGATGCCCTGCGTGCCGATATAGATCCACGACCCGGCGGTCATCTGGCCGTACATGGCCAGACCCTTTTTATCCAACTCGTTGAAATGGTCCCAATTCGCCCAATGCGGCACGAGGTTGGAATTGGCGATCAGAACGCGGGGCGCGTCTGCGTGGGTCTTGACGATGGCGATGGGCTTGCCGGATTGTACCACCAGCGTCTCATCCGCCTCGAGATCCTTCAGGCTGGCGACGATGCAATCGAAATCCTCCCAAGTGCGCGCGGCGCGCCCAATGCCGCCATAGACCACCAGTTCATGCGGGTTCTCGGCCACGTCGGGGTGCAGGTTGTTCATCAGCATCCGCAGCGGCGCCTCGGTCTGCCAGCTTTTGGCGTTCAGTTCCGGGCCGGTCGGCGGATAGACATCGCGGGTGTTCTTGCGGGGGTCGCTCATGTGGGCCTCCAGTCGGACAGGGTGTGAAGGATGGTCCTGAGATGCCTGCGCAGGTGGTCAGCGCGGGTGGCGTCATAGGTCCAGGGTGGGGTTTCCGAGGTAAGGTAGGTGGACTGCGCCAGTTCCATCTGGATCGCGTGAACGCCCTGTGCAGGCCGCCCGTAGTGCCGCGTCGTCCAGCCGCCCTTGAAGCGTCCATTCAGAACGGTGCTGTAGCCCTCGGCGACTTTGCAAATTTGCAGAACGCTTTCCTGAATTTGCAAATCGCAGGTCTTGCCCAGATTGGTGCCGATGTTGAAATCAGGCAGGGTGCCGTCGAAGAGGAACGGGATCTCCGATCGGATCGAATGGCAATCATACAGCACCGCAAACCCGAGGATTGCCTTCACCCGGTCCAGTTCCGCCGACAGTGCGGCATGGTAGGGCGCGTGATAGGTCTCGCGCCGCCGCTCCACCTCGGTCGCATCCGGTTCCTGGCCGTCACGATAAATCGGCACCCCGTCGAAATCGGTCAATGGGCACAGCCCGGTGGTGTTCTGACCGGGATAGAGGCTTTGCCCTGAAGGATCACGGTTCACGTCGATGACGTAGCGGTGGATCGGCGTCCGTACGGTTGTGACATCCGGCACGAGGCCCGCATACAGCCGGTCGATATGCCAATCGGTATCCGCCATCGCGCGCCCGGTGTTGTTCAATCGGGCAAGGCAATCATCTGGAATGTCGGTGCCGGTGTGGGGCAGGCCCAGCACCAGAGGGCTGTCGCCGCGTGTGACTTCGATGAGGCTCATAACGACAGCTCCACCCCGGCGGCTTGGGCCAGTTGGTCGCCGGTGACGCAAGCGGCGGCGCGTTGGATGTCCGGCGCGAGATAGCGGTCCTGTTCCAGACGCGGCACCTGAGCGCGCAGGCATGTGAGAACCGACTGCAACGGCCCTGACGTGACCAACGGTGCGCGTTCCTCGATGCCTTGCGCGGCGCACATCGCCTCGATGCCAAGGATCACCGACAGGTTCGTCGTCATCCGCCCCAAGCGCCGCGCGCCGTGGGCGGCCATGCTCACATGGTCCTCTTGGTTGGCGGAGGTGGGTGTGCTGTCTGTCGAGCAGGGGTTTGCCAAATGCTTGTTTTCGCTCATCAAGGCGGCGGTTGTGACTTCCGCGATCATCAGGCCCGAATTCAGGCCCGGCTCCGGCGTCAGAAACGGTGGCAGGTCAAACGACAGCGTCGGGTCGACCATCAGCGCGACGCGGCGCTGGGCGATCGCGCCGATCTCGGCCACGGCCAGAGCGATCTGGTCGGCGGCAAAGGCGACGGGCTCGGCGTGGAAATTACCGCCTGACAGGATCTCGCCTGTCTCCGCGATCACGAGCGGATTGTCGGTGACGGCGTTCGCTTCGATCTCGAGCGTGCGCCCGGCAAAGCGCAACAGGTCGATAGCAGCACCCGTGACCTGCGGCTGGCAGCGGATGCAATAGGGGTCCTGCACGCGGGTGTCGCCGTCGCGGTGGCTTTCCCGGATCGCGCTGCCGTCCAGCAGATGCGCCATCGCGGTGGCCACGTCGATCTGGCCCTGGTGGCCGCGCAAAGCGTGGATCGCCGGGTTCAGCGGCGCGGTCGATCCCATGATTGCGTCGGTGGAGAGGGCCGAGGTGACAATCGCCGCCCGAGCCCCGCGCCACGCCTCGAACAGCCCGGTGAGCGCGCAGGCGGTGGAGAACTGCGTGCCGTTGATCAGCGCCAGACCTTCCTTGGGGCCAAGCACCACGGGTGTCAGCCCGGCTTTCTCAAGCGCCGTGCCGCCGGGCAGGGTCTCTCCGTCAAGGGTCGCTTCGCCCTCGCCGATCATCACGGCGGCCATATGGGCCAGCGGGGCAAGGTCACCCGACGCGCCGACCGAGCCCTGCACCGGGATCACCGGCAACACGCCCTTCGCCAGCATCGCCTCGATGAGCGCGCAGATGCCCCAGCGCACGCCAGACGCGCCGCGCCCGAGCGACAAGAGCTTGAGCGCCATCATCAGCCGCACGGTCGCAGGCTCCAACGCCTCGCCGACGCCGCAGCAATGCGACAGGATCAGGTTGCGTTGCAGGGTCTCGGTGTCCTCGGGCGCGATGCGGACCGAGGCGAGTTTGCCGAAGCCGGTGTTGACGCCATAGACCGGCGCATCGCCTTTCGCCGCCCTTGCGACCACCGCTGCCGAGGCGTCGATGCCACTGCGGGCGGACGGGTCCAGCGTGATCGCGTCGGTCCCGCGCCAGAGCGTTTCCAACTGCGCCAGTGTCACCGCTCCGGGGATGAGGGTTTGGGTCACAGGGCACCTCCGAAGATGCGGGCATGCAGCGGGTTGATCCCGATGCCATAGGACAGTTCCGCTGGATCGGTCACGTTCCAGATCGCGAGATCGGCGCGCATGCCGGGGGCGATCACCCCGCAATCGGTCAGACCAAGCGCGCGGGCGGCGTTGCGGGTTGTCCCGGCCAGCGCCTCGGCCGGGGTGAGGCGGAAGAGCGTGCACGCCATGTTCATTGCCAGCAGGATCGACCCCAGAGGCGACGATCCGGGGTTCCAGTCGGTGCCCACCGCCATCGGCACGCCGTGGTCGCGGAAGGCCTGAACGGGCGGCGCCTGCGTTTCGTGGATCGTGTAGAACGCGCCGGGCAACAGAACGGCGACCGTTCCCGATGATGCCAGTGCCTTGGCGTCCGCCTCGGTCGCGTATTCGACATGGTCGGCGGACAGCGCGCCGTATCGCGCGGCGAGGGACGTGCCGCCGAGATGGCTCAGCTGTTCGGCATGTAGTTTGACTGGCAGGCCCAGTTCTTGCGCCACGTCGAACACCCGCGCGATCTGGGTCGTGTCAAAGGCGATGCCCTCGCAGAACCCGTCCACCGCATCGACCAGCCCTTCGGAATGCGCGGCCCTCAGCGTCGGGATGCAGATCTCGTCGATATACGCATCTGCTTCGATCCCGGCAGGCACCGCATGCGCCCCAAGGAAACTGGTCACAACCCGGACCTCACGCGCCTTTCCCAAGGCGCGGGCAACACGCAGCATTTTCAGTTCGGTCTCCCGGTCCAGTCCGTAGCCGGACTTAATCTCGACGGTGCCGACCCCTTGGGCGATCAGCGCGTCGATGCGAGGCAGGGCGCTTTGCAGCAACGCATCCTCTGACGCCGCGCGGGTCGCCGCAACGGTCGACACGATGCCGCCCCCGGCGCGGGCGATCTCTTCATAGCTGGCACCGGTCAACCGCATCTCGAATTCACGCGCGCGGTTTCCGCCGTGCACGATATGCGTATGACAGTCGATCAGCGCAGGTGTGATCAGGCGGCCGGAAAAGTCGCGCCGCGGATGTGCGGTATGCTCGTTCGGCAGATCGGCGGCAGGCCCGACCCATGCGATCCTGTCACCGGCGATGACGATGGCGGCGTCTTCGACAAGGCCATAGTCCGCACCCGTCATGGTAGCGGCAGGCCCCCCGGAAATCACGTGATGCGCCGGCATCGGTTCCCCTTGCCTTAAATCCTGTATAAAATTAATATGTAGCTACATAAAAATGTCAATGGAGGGATTGGCGTGCAGGTTCTCCACGCAAATCAGGCTCTTACCCCAAATGGCTGGCACGCTGATCTGCAGGTCACGATCACTCCTGACGGTCGAATCGAGTCGGTCGGTCCGTTCACTCAACCGCCAACGCATCGGACCCGTGTCCTGCTGCCCGCGCCGCTCAACCTTCACAGCCACGCCTTTCAACGCGCCATGGCCGGTCTGACCGAAGCGCGCGGCCCCGATCCGCGCGACAGCTTCTGGAGCTGGCGGGGCTTGATGTACACATTCCTCGACCAGTTGACGCCCGAGGATGTGGAGGCGATTGCCGCCCAGGTGTTCATGGAAATGCTCGAAGCGGGTTATGGTGCCGTTGCGGAGTTTCATTACCTGCACCATGCCGTTGGCGGGGTATCTTATGATAGCCTTGGCGAAATGTCGGACAGGATCATTGCCGCAGCCCTGACGGCGGGCATAGGCCTGACCCTGTTGCCGGTGCTCTACCGGTATGGCGGCTGCGACCTGCGCCCCTTGAACGGCGGTCAGCAACGGTTCGGAAATGAGCCCGACCGGTTCCTGCGGCTGCATGCCGATGCAGCGGCGGCGATTGCCAAGGGGCCGGCGGATCATACCATCGGCATCGCGCCCCATTCGCTGCGCGCCGTTGATCCGGTTGGTCTGCGGGCTGTTGTGGAGCAGGCCAAGACGGGTCCGATCCACATGCATCTGGCCGAACAGGTGGCCGAGGTGGACGAGGTGCTGGCCCATCTTGGTGCGCGTCCGACCGAATGGCTGCTGGACAACCACGCGGTCGATGCGCGCTGGTGCCTGATCCATTGCACGCAGATGACGGATGCCGAGACCACGGCCCTTGCCCGATCCGGCGCGGTTGCGGGGCTGTGCCCGATCACGGAGTCGAACCTTGGTGACGGTATTTTTAATGGCACGGGTTATCTGGGCGCTGGGGGGCGGTTGGGCTTTGGCTCCGATTCAAACGTTCATATCTCGCTCTTCGACGAATTGAAGACGCTGGAATATTCGCAGCGCCTGCGCGACCGCTCGCGGGCGGCCTTGGCGACACGGGACAGGTCAACCGGGCGCGTGCTGTTCGAAGCGGCCAACTTTGGCGGGGCGCAGGCGGGTGGACGCGATAGCGGCCGGATCGCACGGGGCGCTATTGCGGATTTGATCGGAGTGGACGATGACACCGAACGGCTCTGCAACCGCCGGGGGGATGCGCTGCTCGACTCGCTGGTCTTCGGCGGCGGTGGGGCGGCCAGTATCCGAGATGTCTGGAGCGCCGGACGCCATGTCGTTCAGGACGGTCGCCATGTCCATCGCGACGCCATCGTGACACGGTACAAAGCAACGATGAACCGGCTGGAGACCGAGATTTGACCCCCGACACGCGCCTTTCCTGGACAGATGTCCGTGACCAAGTTCGCGCCCGTATCCTGAACCGGACCTACGCGCCCGGTGACCGGCTGCCGCGCGACGAGGACATCGCGACGGAACTGGGATGCGCCCGCACGACGGTGCACCGCGCGATGCAGGATCTGGCACTGGCCGGGCTCGTGGAACGCAAGCGCAAGGGCGGCACCCATGTCAGGGCCGATCCGGTCACCCGCGCCACCTTTGACATCCCGATCACCCGGCGCGAGGTGGAAGACCGGGGCGCCAAGTACAATTACCAGCTGATCAGCCGCGCGATGGACCAGACGCCACGCGCCGTCATGGCACGCTTCGGCCTTCAGACTCCGGCGCAGATGCTGCGGGTCAGGGCGCTGCACCTCGCCGACAACCGGCCCTATATCCTCGAGGATCGCTGGGTCGACACCACCTCGACTCCCGAGATCCTGAAGGTCGATCTGGCACAGCAAAGCGCCAATGAATGGCTGGTGCGTAACAAACCCTATTCCCGCGTGGATGTCCGGTTTTCAGCCATCACTGCCGAAGGAGTGACGGCCGAGTACCTGGCAGCACCGCTGGGCAGCGCGCTATTCGTCATCGAGCGCACGACATGGATCGGGGCCGATCCGATCACCACCGTGCAATCCGTCGCCGCTCCGGGCTACCAGCTTGTCGCGCAAAGCTGACAGTGCGGGCACTGTTCACGGCTGCGCAAATCCGAATGCCTAGTCGATCCGCTGGAGCGTCTCGAAATGGTGCATCGTGTCGAAAGCGCAGAACTCCACCGGGCCGAGCGTGATCCGCGGGACACGCGCTGCCAACTCGCGTGCCACCTCATCCGACAACGCGATGATCGCGTCTGCCTCGTCGGGTGAGAACCAGCGCAGGTTGTAGCCCAGCGTGATGTGGAAACCGTAGGCTTCGTGGTCTGTGCGGATCAGGTTGGTCGCTTCCTGCAACTGGTCTCGGGTCAGGCGCAGCAACGCCTCTTCGCTGGCATCTGTACCTGTCATCCGCACGCTGAAGCCGCCGAAAATGCCGGTGGGGCTGGCCTGCAGCCGTTGCGCGAGGCCGATATTGCGCAGCCGTGCGGCAAAATCCTCGGTCACCGTGTCAATCGGCGTGTCGGTCGGCAGATGCCCCGGCCAGCGGTCGGCGCTGCGCGTGTAGTCGATGACCCCCTCGAAGATCGTCATGTGAAAACTCTCGGGCGGCAGAAAGGTGAAGCCATCCGCCAGTGGACCGGCCTTGAGCCTGTCCTGCGCCGCGATCAGCGCCGCAAAAGCGTCTGATCCCTTGGCGACATGGCAGATCGCCGTGTTGCCCCGGCAGGTCACGGGCTGGCCGTCTGGAGTGAATTTCCGGCCCACGGCGTCGGGTCTGTCACCCTCGCTCAAGGCGCCAGTCAGGTAGGCGAAAGCACGGCTGGCTTCGGTCATTGGTATTGATCCCGTGGTTTGAGAATGAAAAGCGCAAGCCCTCCGGTGGCCAACAACCCGGCAAGGGCAAAGCCGACCCCGGTGACCATCAGCCCGTTCGCTTCGGCGGTGATCCCGAAGAGGAACGCGCCAAGGGCTGGGCCAACGCGGAAGATGATCGTGTAGAGGCTCAGGATGCGGCCCAGCCTGTCCTGCGGTGCCTCGAGCTGCACATAGGCCAGCGCCGCGATGTTGGACGACGACATGGTTGCGCCGTGCAGAAGCAGCACCGCCAGCGCCAGCCAGAAGATCGAGGTCATGGCAAAGACCAGCAGCGACAGCGCGAAGACCGCCGAGGTGGTCAGGATCTGCAACAGGGCCGCGCGCCCATCCTGCGCCTTGGACATCAAAAGCGCGCCGATGATCGCTCCGATCCCAAGCGCCGCGTTCAGCAGGCCAAGTCCGACCTCGCCGCGCCCAAAGGCCACCTCGGCATAGGCAGGGAACAGCTCGCTCGCCGGTCGGATCAGCAGGCCTTGTGCGAGTTGCAGCATCAATACCCCAAGGATCAGCGGCGTGTGCATCAGGTCGCGCATTACGTCGACCATGTTCACCGGCTGGCTGGACGGCACCCGTTCGGTCTGCGAGGGAACGTTGCGGATGCGGTAGAGCGCGACAGACAGGGCAAGGAACCCCACCGCCGACACGGTGAACACCAGTCCGGCGGATCCGAGCACGAGAAGGCCCGCCGCCAATGCCGGTCCAAGAAAGCGCGACAGGTTGAACCCGGTCGAATTGACCGCCAGTGCCGAGGACAGCAGTTTGGGCGGCGCAAGGTGCCGTGCCATCGACAGGCGGGCGGGCAAGAGCACGCCCGACACCGCGCCCAGTATCGCCATCATGCCCGCCATTGCCCAAGGTGTCAGACTGCCTGTGAAATACAAAAGCGCCAAAGCGACCGACACTGCGGCGCTGGCGATCTGGCCCCAATACATGATCTTGGGTGCATCGTGCTTGTCGGCCAGCGATCCGCCCCAAAGGGCCGTCAGCAGCGACGGAAACAGCTCTGCAAAAGCCACTGTCCCCAGCCACGCCTCGGACCCGGTCAGTTCCCACGTGACCCAGCCCACCGCGATGCGCTGCATCCAGAAGCCGGTGGTCATGGTCAGGTTGCCCGCCTGATAGGTGGCGAAAGCCGGGATGGCAAAGACCGCTTTGAAATCGGCGATGCGCGCACGGACGGCTTCGAGCGGATGGGCGCGCATCAGATCCTCATTGGGCGAGTGTCACGAATATCGGCTGGTGATCCGACCCCTGCGCGGTGTTCCCGATCTCCATCGACTGCACCCTGTCTGCCAAATCCGTCGTGACAAAACAATGGTCTATGCGGCGTGGGCCGCGCCCTTCGCGCGGGATGGTGTCACCCTCGGCCTCGGGGTGACCGGCGAGGGTCCATGCGTCTGCCAAGCCGTGCGCGCGGATCGTGCGGCCATGCATCTGCGACAGGTCGCCGACGACACGGGTGTATTCCGGGCCGCCGGGTTCGAAATTCATGTCGCCCATGATGATTGCGGTCATCGGCTGCGGCGGCATCGGGCGGTCATTCCAGTCAGGGTCCTTCACCAGCCCCCCGGCGCTCGCGCCGCGTTCATGACCGCGCAGCAGCAGATCGCACATGTAGTCGATCTGATCACGGCGTGTGTCGGTGGACACATGGTCCAAATGCACCGAACAGAACCGCAGCGGACCCGAGGGCGCGTCGATCACGCATTCCACCAGCGTGCGTTGCAGATGAAACGTGTTGCGCAGCGCGATCTTGGGCAGGGTGTGGTTGATCATCGACAGGATCGGCCAGCGCGACAGCACCATGTTGCCGAACTGACGGCGGCGGTGCACCGGCGTGCCGTCCACCATCTCGGAGGCATCAAGGTCGATGCCGGGGCCGTAGACCCAGTGCATTTGGGGTAGGCGGGCCGCGATCTCGTGGGCCTGATGCACCATGCCGGAGCGTGCGGTGTGGGTCTCCACCTCCTGCAGCGCGATCAGGTCCGGATCGCCCAGTTCCGTCACGATGCGGTCCAGATCGAACAGGCCGTCTTTGCCCTTGCCATACTGGATGTTGTAGCTGGCGAGTTTCATTCTGCGGGTTCCATCTGGCGAGTGACGTTTGCATCCATGTCGATCCGCACGCCATCCTTGGCGGCAAAGACATGCAACTTGTTGAGGTCTGCCAGCACACCCACCGGGTCGCCGTGCTGGAAGCGGGGTTTGGTCGGCGACAGGACAGAGAAGGGCACGTCTTCGATCATCAGGTGATACAGCCCGGCCGATCCCAGTTCCTCGTAGAAATCAAAAGTTCCGGTCAGATGCCCCGATCCGGGCGCACAGAGCGTCAGGTCTTCGGGGCGCAGGCCGAGCTGAACAAGCGCGCCGGCATGGGCGCGGGCGTGTTCGCTGGCGATCTCGACGCGGCTGTCATCGGCCAGCAGGATCGCACTTTGTTCCGCCGACACCTGGCCGGACAGAAAATTCATCGCGGGCGACCCGATGAAACCCGCGACATAGACGGTGGCGGGGCGGTTGTAGACCTCTTCGGGGGTGCCGACCTGGTCGATCGTGCCCTTGTTCATGATCACCATGCGGTCGGCCAGCGTCATGCCTTCGTGCTGGTCATGGGTCACGAAAACCGATGTCGCCTTGATCCGCGTGTGGATACGGCGGATCTCGTGGCGCATCTGGACGCGCAGCTTGGCGTCGAGGTTCGACAGCGGTTCGTCGAACAGGAACACCTTGGGTTCGCGGATGATCGCACGGGCCATTGCAACGCGCTGGCGCTGGCCACCGGACAATTGGCCCGGCTTGCGGTCCATGAACTCTTCGAGGCCCACGGACTTTGCCACCGTGCGGACCTTTTCCAGCCGCTCGGGTTTCTTCATGCCCGCCACCTTGAGCGCATAGCCGATGTTTTCGGCGACGGTCATGTGCGGATACAGCGCGTAGTTCTGGAACACCATCGCGCAGCCGCGCTGGCGCGGTTCGAGGTCGTTGACCACGGTGCCACCGATGGAGATCTCGCCGTCCGAGATGTCCTCGAGCCCGGCGATCATCCGCAGGAGCGTGGACTTGCCACAGCCTGACGGCCCGAGAATGACAACGAATTCACCGTTGTTCACGGTCAGGTCGACGCCGTGGATGATCTCGTCCTTGCCGTAGAACTTGCGGACTTGACGGATGTCGATATTGGCCATGGGGATGCCCTCACTTATCGGTGTTGATCAGGCCGCGCACGAACCAGCGCTGCATGAAGATGACGACGATCACCGGAGGCACGGTCACGATGAGCGTGCCCGCCATGGCGATGTGCCAGTTGGGAATGGCGCCGCCGGTGGAATTGGTGTCGGGCACCAGCTTGCCCAGCTCGACCGCGACGACGCCGTAGCTCGGGTCGGTTATGATCAGGAGCGGCCAGAGGTACTGGTTCCAGCTGTAGACGAACATGATCGTGGCCAGCGCCGCGATATTGGTGCGCGACAGCGGCACGAGGATTTCTCCGAGGAACCGCAGCGGGCCGGCACCGTCCATCTTGGCCGCCTCGACCAGTTCGTCGGGGATGGTCAGGAAGAACTGACGATAGAGGAACGTGCCCGTCGCCGTGGCGATCAGCGGCACGATTAGCCCGGTGTAGGAATTGAGCATGTTCCATTCCAGCGCCACCTCGATCCCGGACACGGTCCGGATCAGCCAGCTGATGCCGGTCCAGTCCAGGATCATCTGAAACGGCTGCAGCGCGTTGGCGGCAACCGCGTAGGTCGGGACGATCCGAACCTCCAAAGGCAGCATCAGCGTGATGAACACCGCCCAGAAGATCGGCATCCGCAGCCTGTGGTCGAAGAACACAAGGCCGAAGGCGGTGATGCAGGCGATGACAATCTTGCCGGTCACAACGCCCACGGCCACGATCAGGGAGTTCACGAACTTCTGCCCGAAATCCCGTGTCACCCAGGCCTCCCGCATGTTGTTCCAGAACTGGTCACCGGGCAGCAGGTGGGCGGGCTGGGCGTTGACCTCCTGTAAGGTCAGTGTCGCGGCATTGAACACCAGATACATCGGGAAAAGCAGGATGATCATGCCTGACAGCAGGATCACGTGTGTCAGGATATTCAACAGCGGCGTGTTCTCGACCATGCCGGGCATGCGCCGTTTGCGCAGGGGATTGGTTGCACGGGCCTCGGGGTCGCGGATCGCGGACGCAAGAGGAAGATCTGCCTGGGTCATGTGTAATGCACCTTGCGTTCGATGTAGCGGAACTGGACCACGGTCAGCGCGATGACGAGGAACATCAGGATGATCGACTGTGCCGCCGCACCCGAGTAGTCGAGCCCCTGAAAGCCATCGACATAGATCTTGTAGACCATCAGGTTGGTGGCGCGGGCCGGGCCGCCGCCTGTCATCGTGTCGACGATGCCGAAACTGTCGGTGAAGCTGTCGGTGATGTTGATGACCAGCACAAAGAAGAACGTGGGCGCGAGCAGCGGCAACTGGATGTCGCGCATCCGGCGCAGCACGGTAGCCCCGTCCATCGCGCCGGCCTCGATCAGCGAACGCGGGATCGACTGCAATCCGGCAAGGAAGAAGATGAAGTTGTAGGCCACCTGCTTCCATGCGCCCGCGATGATGACCATCAGCAGCGCGTGATCGCCGTTCAGGATCGGATCCCAGAACCCCGGATAGGCCGCGTTCACGTAGGACATGATCCCGGCTGACGGGTTGAAGATGAAGCGGAATGCCAGACCCACCGCAGGGGCCGCGACGGCGTAGGGCCAGATCGCGCCGATGCGGTAATATTTGTAGCCGCGCAATTGCCGGTCGGCAAAGACCGCAAGGATCAGCGCCATCCCCATGGACAGGATGGTGGCACCGGCGGCGTAGACGATAGAGACACGGATCGATTGCCAGTAGCGGTCGTCGGTCAGAATGGCGCGGAAGTTCTCGAATCCGGCCCATTCATTGCCGCCGCCCCAGGGCTGTTCGAAGGTGAACGCCCAGTAAAGCGCCTGACTGGTGGGCCAGTAGAAGAAAACGAAGATGATCAGAAGTTGCGGAGCCACGACCAGCGCGGCGATCCAGTTGTTCTTGAAATAGGCGCGTCGCATGGTTCGACCCCGTTAGGACATCTCCGCCCCGAAAATCTCGGGACGGAGCGGTGGTAAAAGCCCGTCAACCGGGCAGGATGTCAGCGATCAGGGAAGTTGCTTGCCGCGATAGGTGCGCTCGAAGCGACGCAGTACGTCGTTCGAACGCGACACGGCGGTGTCGAGCGCTTCCTGCATGGTCTTTTGTCCGGCAAGGGCCGCTTCGACTTCGGCGGTCCATTCGGAACGGGCCTGAATGAAGCCACCCAGACGGATGCCGCGTGTCAGCGGTGTCGGGTCGGTATAGGTCAGCGACTTCATCGCGACTTCGCGGCCTTTGTAGGGAGCGTTTTCATAGAAGCCTTCGGCGGTCAGCTGCTCGAACGCGGCTTTGGTCACCGGGATGTAGCCGGTATTGGACACCCAGAACTTCTCTTCTTCGGGAGTGGCCAAGAACTTCAGATATTCAGCCGCACCGCGGTACTCGTCCTCGGTCTTGCCGGACAGAACCCAAAGCGATGCGCCGCCGACAACGGTGTTGGTGCGCTCGAACCCTTCATAGATCGGGATCATGGCGACATCCCAGTTCAGGCCGTCGACAGCCGAGGCATGCACGGTGGCGTGCGACGCGATCGACCCAAAATAGATCGAGCACTGGTTTTGCGCGAAGGCGTCGCGCGAATTCATACCACCCTGGCTGGTCTTGATCTCAAGCAGGCCTTCGTCCAGCCATGTCTTGATGTTTTCCATGTGGGTGACGTGCTGGGTGGTGTTGTAGACGTATTCCGCATCCAGACCGTCATAGCCGTTGTTCTTTGTCGCGATCGGCACGCCATGCGCCATCGAGAACTGCTCGAGGTCGATCCATGTGGACGGCTCGTACGCATAGTTGCACTTCTCGGGCTGTGCGGCTTCGAGCGCGCGTAGGCCTGCCTCGAAGTCTTCCCAAGTCTGGGGTGCTTCGATACCGGCGGCGGCCAGATCATCGACGTTGTAATACATCACCGGCGTGGACGAGTTGAACGGCATCGAGAAGAGTTCACCATTCGACGCGGCGTAGTAGTTCGAGATGCCGGGGAAATAATTGTCCCAGTCGATGTCGATGTTGAAATCGGCCATCATCTGCTGGACCGGGTAAAACTCTCCCGACATCATCAGGTCGGCGGTTCCGGCATCATAGGCCTGCACGATGGTCGGGTGCTTGCCGGCGCGGAAGGCGGCAATGGTGTTCTGCACGGCAGTTGCATAACCGTCCTGGCCGACGCAGGTGATTTCGTAGGTGGTCTGGCTTTGGTTGAAGCGGTCGCAGGTCTGCGCCACCACTTCGCCGAGATACCCGCCAAGGCCGTACCAGTATTCGAACGCGATCCTGTCCTGCGCAGAGGCAGCGCCACCAAAGGCGGCTGCGACGGCAAAGACGCTGATGAAGGTTGATTTCATGACATTCCCCATAAAGAAATCCGTGTCGCGCTTGCGGCGCACGGGTGTGACCTATGGGGAGGACGCGACGGTCATCTGACGCTTAGATGAATGTTGTCGGAACATTTCGAATCCGAACCGAGACAGTTTTGACTCAAATTCGTGACAGTGCCCGAACCGGGCAGGGCCCATGCCCCGCAAACGGGGCACAGGCCGGAGTTCAGTCATCCCAGGACGGCGTTGCCTTCGAGGTAATTGTCGAAATGCACCAGCGTCTGGTCCGCGTTGCCCAGAACCACCGCCATCTGTGCCGGACCCCAGAGCCGGTCGACCTTGGCGCTGACCTCAAGGGGAACCGTCACGTTGTAGTGGTTGCCCGCCAGCGTGGTGAAGGGAACGCCGTGCCACAGCCCGCAAGAGGTGAAATGCACATGGCCGGCGATCACCTGCCGCACATCCTTGTGGGTCTTGAGCACCTTGGCGAAGGCCGCGCCGTCTTCGAGGATGATACGGTCGACCCGCACATGCAGCGGGTTGGCGTGGTGGTGCAGGATGACGACAACCGGCCCGTCATGTTCGGCCAGCCGCGCCTCGAGCCAGTCCAGCTGGCGCTGCGACAGCTGCCCGCCATGGGTGTGCTCTTTATCTTCGACAACGCTGTCGAGCAGGATCACCCGGTAGCCCTTTACATCGACAACCTTGTCTATGCACCCGGTCTCGGCGCGACATTCCTCTCCGAAGATCGACACAAAGGTGTCGCGGTTGTCGTGATTGCCGATGGTGATGTGACAGGGCATGTCCAACTGATCGACCAGCGCCTTGAGCCGGTGATAGGGGTCTATCGCGCCCTTGAAGCCGATATCCGCCAGATCGCCCGCCAGAACGCAGAACTCGGCGTCCTTGTGGTAGGTGTTGATCCATTCCACGGCCTTCTGCATCCGCAGATGCGTGTCCAGGCCGTGGGATGTTTCGTTTTCGTCAACCAGATGCAGGTCGCTCAGGACCAGAAACTTCAGCATGTCACATTCCTCGGGGTGTTCGTGGGAAAGCCCCGACGACAGCCGCGGGACATGCGCGCCTTGCTTGCGCAAGATTGCAAAGAGGGTGTGATGCCGGTGCGAATGTTTTGCGACAATCCTGGCTGGCAGGGCCGGAACCTGTAGTCAGAGCACCGCGGCGATGGCCGTGTCCAGCTTGTCGGTCAGCTCGTCGATCTGCGCATCCTCAATGATAAAGGGCGGGGCCAGCAGGATATGATCGCCCCTCCGCCCATCTATCGTTCCGGACATCGGGTAGCAGATCAGACCGGCCTCGAACGCCGCCTTCTTGATCTTTCCCGCAACGCCATCGGACGGATCGAACGGCGCCTTGGTCTCGCGGTCGCGCACCAGTTCGATGCCGCGGAACAGCCCGCGTCCCCGAATATCGCCGACATGGGGATGCTGGCCAAACCGGTCGACCAGCCGTGCGTGCAGCACTTCGCCTTGGACTTGTACGCGCGGGATTAGATTGCGCTCCAGCAAGGCTGTCACAACGGCAAGCCCACCCGCCGCCGCGGCAGGATGCCCGACATAGGTGTGCCCATGCTGGAAAAACCCCGTGCCCTGCGCAATCGTCTCGTAAATCTCGGCGGTGCAGAGCATGGCCCCGATGGGCTGATAGCCCGCGCCCAGACCCTTGGCGATACACACGATATCCGGTGCCACACCGTCCTGTTCGCAGGCAAACAGCGATCCGGTCCGGCCCATGCCGCACATCACTTCGTCAAGGATAAGAAGAACGCCGTACTGGTCGCAGATTTCGCGGATCCGCTCGAAATACCCCGGGGCGGGGACCAGAGCACCGGCGGTCGCCCCCACCACAGGTTCGGCCATGAACGCCATCACCGTATCCGGTCCCAGGCGCAGGATTTCATCCTCCAGAGCTTGCGCGGCGCGTTGCCCGTATTCTTCGAGGCTCTCGCCTTCTTCACGCAGGCGGTATTCGTAACACGGGTCGATATGGCTCACATCCAGCAGCAGCGGGCCGAATTGCGACCGCCGCCATTCATTGCCGCCCGCGCTGAGCGCTCCGATCGTGTTGCCGTGGTAGCTTTGCTTGCGGGCAATCAGCTTGCCGCGTCTGGGTTCGCCCTTTTCGACGAAATACTGTCGCGCGAGCTTGATTGCAGCCTCTGCCGCCTCTGATCCGCCCGACACAAGATAAACGCGATCCAGCCACGCTGGCGCGTGTTCGATCAGCAGATCGGCCAGTTCCTCAGCAGGTTCGGAAGTGAAGAACCCGGTATGCGCGAAGGCCAGCGTGTCGAGCTGCGCCTTGATGGCGTCGATAACCATCCTGTCGCCATGACCTAGACAGGACACGGCGGCCCCGCCTGATCCGTCAAGATATCGCTTGCCCGACTTGTCGATCAGGTAACACCCGTCGCCCGCAACGGCGACAGGCGCGTTCAGCTTGGAGTGACGTGGGAAAATATGCGACATCTCGGCTTGGTCCTGATCTTGAGTACGGTTCTGTATTTGCGCGGGCAGCTTAGTCCGAAGATAGCGAAAAGCTGGCGGGTTACACAGAACGCACCGTGCTCGCTTGATTGTCTCGCCATGTGCGTTCATTGCCCGCGCTTGATTAGTATTTTCGTACTTTTATCCGCTGCGTCTTAATCGTTTCGGCCTGATTCGGAGTATTTATGAGAAAAACTGGAATACAAGGGTTGACCCTCCAGTCAGCGGACGCTTAGAATTCTAAGCACATGATGACAGCGAACGTACCAGACCGGATGGATGTCGGCGGCAAGTTGAAGGAAGCTCGAAGAAGCAAGGGTCTCTCGCAACGGGATCTTGCGATGCGGGCCGGTATGACAAGTGGCGCGATTTCGCTGATCGAGCAAAACAAGACAAGCCCGTCCGTTGCATCGTTGAAGCGGCTGCTTGATGCAGTCTCGATGACGATGTCCGAGTTCTTTTCGGAGATCGAGGAAACGAACGGACCCAAGTTCTTTTATGGTGCCGACGAGTTTATCGAGTTGTCGCCGCAGGAGATCGGGCTGAGCGAAGGTGCTGCACGTGTTTCGCTGCGCCAGGTTGGGAACGCGTCGCTACATGCGTTGCAGATGTTGCACGAAACATACCCGCCGGGAGCGGACACCGGACCCGGCATGTTGGTTCACGAGAGTGAAGAAGCCGGAATCGTCATATCCGGCACCATCGAAGTGACAGTGGGTGACCATGTACGGGTGCTCAACCCGAAGGACGGATATCTGTTCGACAGCCGATTGCCGCACAGATTTCGGAACCTTGGCGACACTCCGTGCGTTGTCGTCAGTGCGTGTACGCCGCCGTCCTTCTGACGTTGCACCAATAACGGTGCTCCGGCCGACCGCGTCACGAGTGACCGAAAGGCGTCCGTAAACTGTTCCTGTTCAAGAGTATCCTGTCCGAAATACCGACAGAGACACCGACACAAAAAGCCAACTGGGAGAAAGACATGATCAATTTAAAATTAACCGCTTTGGCGGCAACGGCAGCGCTTTGCGCGCAAGCCGCAACGGCGCAGGAGCGTTTCATCACCATTGGGACAGGGGGGCAAACCGGCGTCTACTATGTCGTGGGCCAGTCCATTTGCCGCTTGGTGAACCGCGGCACGTCCGATCACAACCTGAAATGCACAGCGCCCTCCACGGGCGGGTCGATCGCCAATATCAACGCGATCAAGGCGGGTGACATGGATATGGGCGTGGCCCAGTCCGACTGGCAGTACCATGCCTATAACGGGTCGTCCGAATACGAAGGTGACGGGTTCGAAAACTTGCGAGCCGTATTCTCGGTTCATGGCGAGCCGTTCACCGTGGTGGCCCGGGCCGACAGCAACATCACCGAATTCGATGACCTGTTCGGCAAGCGGGTCAACGTGGGCAACCCCGGTTCCGGACAGCGCGCGACGATGGATGTCGTGCTTGAGGCGATGGGGCGCTCCAGCGACGATTTCGCGCTGGCCTCGGAACTCAAGCCCGCCGAACAGTCGGCAGCGCTGGGTGACAACAAGGTCGATGCGATCATCTACACGGTCGGCCACCCGAACGGGTCGATCCAGGAAGCCACCTCGACTGTCGATGCGCGGCTCGTGGACGTGACTGGTGAGGCGATTGATACGCTGGTCGAAGAGAACCCCTATTACGCCAAGGCGACCATTCCGGGTGGTCTTTATTCCGGCAACGATGAAGCAACCGAAACCTTCGGCGTCAAGGCGACGTTTGTGACATCGGCAGATGTGCCGGATGATGTGGTTTATACCGTGGTCAAGGCCGTGTTCGACAATTTCGACCGCTTCAAGGGGCTGCACCCCGCCTTTGGCGATCTTGCTGAAGAAGACATGATCTCGGCCGGTCTCAGCGCACCGCTGCATCCGGGCGCAGAGCAGTACTACCGCGAGCGCGGCTGGATCGAATGATTCTGTCCTATTGAGAAACCGGTCGGTCCCGCTTGGTCGGGGCCGCCACCCAATGCCGAAGACCTTTCCGAAACGACAGGTTTGACGCGACCGGTGCAACGAGAAGGACATCGATCCATGAGTGACGACAAGCAGTTCGAGGCCGCGGCCGTCGAAAACGCAGCAGCCGGAAAAGGTGGTCTGAGCCAGGAGGAGTTGGACGAACTCGTTGCGTCCTCCGACACCGGGGGCCGATCTCCTTCGGGGGGTGTAGGCAAATTCATGGTGGCCGTGGCGCTGATCTGGTCACTGTTCCAGCTTTGGATCGCGTCCCCGTTTCCGTTCATGTTCGGCTTTGGCGTTTTCAACGACACCGAGGCGCGGTCGTTCCATCTGGCCTTTGCACTTCTGCTTGCCTTCACGGCTTATCCCGCTGCGCGAACACCTGCTCAGCTCGGGCTTGGCGTTGGCGTTCCGATCGTTCTGACCTTCCTGTTCATCTACGGGGCCAAGGAAGGTGTGCCGATCTGGTGGATTCCGATCCCGGCGATTGCCCTGATCGGGGCCATTCTGCTTGGCTCTCCCAAGGACCGCATTCCGCTTTGGGAATGGGGTCTTGCCGTCTTTGGCGCGCTTTCTGCGCTCTATCTTTATTTCTTCTACGACGCGATTGCCGGGCGGGTCGGTGCACCGATCCTGCAGGATTACGTCGTCGCCGTCATCGGCATCCTTCTTCTGCTCGAAGCGACGCGCCGCGCGCTCGGGCCGGCGCTGATGATCGTCGCCACAGTGTTTCTGGTCTACACCTTCCTTGGCGCCATCATGCCGGGCATCATCGCGCACAAGGGCAACAACCTGTCCGAGGTCGTCAATCACCAGTGGATCACCACCGAGGGTGTATTCGGCATTGCGCTGGGCGTCTCGACCTCGTTCGTGTTCCTGTTCGTGCTCTTCGGGTCGCTGCTCGACAAGGCAGGGGCGGGCAATTACTTCATTCAGGTGGCGTTTTCGCTGATGGGTCACATGCGCGGCGGGCCTGCAAAGGCGGCTGTCGTGTCGTCGGCGATGACGGGTCTGATTTCAGGGTCCTCGATCGCCAACGTGGTGACCACCGGCACATTCACGATCCCTCTCATGAAACGGGTCGGCTTTTCGTCGGAAAAGGCGGGCGCGGTGGAAGTGGCAAGCTCCGTCAACGGCCAGATCATGCCGCCGGTCATGGGGGCTGCGGCCTTCCTGATGGTGGAATATGTCGGCATTCCCTATTTCGAGGTGGTCAAGGCCGCCTTTGTGCCTGCCGTAATTTCCTACATCGCGCTGGTCTATATCGTGCATCTCGAGGCGATGAAGGCGGGCATGGAGGGTTTGCCGCGCGCGGTCGAGCCCAAGCCGCTGGTGGCCTGGCTCATCAGCACGTCGTTCATGATCGCGGCAATCTGCGCGCTCAGCTTCGCGGTTTATTTCCTGATGGGATGGATGCGCCCGGCCTTCGGCGATGCGGCGAGCTACGTGGTCTTTGCCCTACTTGTCGCGGTGTATATCGGGCTGCTCTGGGTCGCATCGCGCGAAGAGCCGCTCAAGATGGAGGACCCGAACGCGCCGGTGACATCGCTGCCGCTGCCCGGCCCGACCGTCCGTTCCGGTCTGCATTTCATCCTGCCGGTGGTTGTCCTGATCTGGGCGCTGATGATCGACCGCCTGTCGCCCGGCCTGTCGGCCTTCTGGGCCGCGTCCTTCATGATCTTCATTCTTGTCACACAACGCCCGCTCATGGCGCTTCTGCGTGGCGAGGGAAAGGTCGCGGCGGCTGTCTCGGCCGGCTTCGCGGACCTGCTGGAAGGTCTGGTTGCCGGTGCACGCAACATGATCGGCATCGGCATCGCCACGGCCACCGCCGGTATCATCGTTGGTGCGGTAAGTCAGACCGGCGTCGGGTCGGCCCTCGCGGATGTGGTCGAGGTGCTGTCGGGCGGCAATATCATGGCGATCCTGCTGCTGACTGCGGTGCTGTCGCTGATCCTTGGGATGGGCCTGCCGACTACGGCAAACTACATCGTCGTGTCAGCGCTATTGGCGCCAGTGATCGTGACGTTGGGCCAGCAGAACGGCCTGATCGTTCCGTTGATCGCGGTTCACCTGTTTGTCTTCTACTTCGGGATCATGGCCGATGTGACGCCGCCCGTCGGGCTTGCCAGTTTCGCAGCGGCGGCTGTGTCGGGTGGTGATCCGATCCGCACGGGTGTGGTGGCGTTCTTTTACTCGCTGCGGACGGCGGCGTTGCCGTTCCTCTTTATCTTCAACACCGATCTGTTGCTGATCAATGTCGGATGGGGGCAGGGGATATTCGTCTTCATCGTGGCGACGATTGCGATGCTGCTTTTCGCAGCTGCGACCCAAGGCTGGTTCCTCGTGCGCAACCGGTTTTACGAGACCATCGCACTCTTGCTGATCGCGTTCACATTGTTCCGTCCGGGCTTCTGGATGGACATGATCGCACCGCCCTTCGAAGACCTGCCGCCCGCGCAAATCGAACAGGCCGCGATGGATACCGAGGTGGGTGAGAACCTGAGGCTTCGGGTCAGCGGACTGAACGCGGTTGGTGATCCGGTGACGTTCTCCGCCTTGTTGCCTGTCGGCGAAGGGGAAACCGGTGCAGACCGATTGATTGCGTCCGGGCTGGAATATGTCGTGAACGGCGACGAGGTGATCATCGACAACGTGACCTTCGGCAGCGCTGCGGCGGAGGCGGGTCTGGACTGGGATCAGGAAATCGACCTTGTGCGCAAACCGGTCTCGCAGCCGTCGCGATACTTCATGTTCATCCCGGCATTGATCCTGCTCGTGCTGGTCGTGATGCTTCAGCGGGGCAGGGCCGAGCGTCGTCAGACGGCAGCGGCATAGGAGAAAGACCATGTTCGACAAAATCCTGATGCCGATTGACCTCAATCATGACGAAAGCTGGAAAACCGCGCTGCCGATGGCCAAGCGTTGTGTTGGCCCGGACGGAGAGATCCATCTGCTTGCCATCCTTCACGATCTGGGGGTCGCGATGGTGTCCTCCTATCTGCCCAAGGATTTCGAAAAAACCGCAATGGAAAAGCTGAAATCGCAACTCAGCGACTTCGCGGCATCCGAACTGCCCGAGGCGAAACTCCATGTTGGTCACGGTCATATCGCCGAAACGATCCTTAGAATTGCGGGCGATGTACACGCCGACCTGATCGTGATGTCCTCGCATCCGCCGAACGATTTCAAGACGCTCTTGATCGGATCGAACGCCGACAAGGTCGTGCGGCACGCGACACTTCCCGTGCTGGTGGTGCGGTGATCTTACCCAGCACTGGCTGCCCGATGGCAGCATATTCGAACTTGGAGTTTTCAGACGAATGACACCCTTTGCAATCGCCGGAATTCAGATGCATGTTGCGGCGCTCAATTCGAATGTCGAGGCGATGCGGCACCGGATCGACATCGTCATGGCACGGTTCCCGTGGACCCAGATGGTCCTGTTTTCGGAACTTGCGCCTTACGGTCCGCTGGACCAGTTCGCGCAGCCGTTTCCGAACGATGTGCTGTCGCAGTTTCAGGAGGATGCGCGGCGCTACGGGATCTGGCTCATCCCCGGGTCCATGTTCGAGAAAATGCCCGACGGACGCATTTTCAACACCTCGGTTGTGATCAATCCGCAGGGTGAGATCGTTGCGAAATATTCCAAGATGTTTCCCTTCCGGCCCTACGAGGCGGGGATATCGGCGGGAACCGAGTTCTGCATCTTCGATGTGCCCGACGTGGGCCGGTTCGGTTTGTCGATCTGCTACGATATCTGGTTCCCGGAAACGACACGGCAGCTCACCAGTCAAGGGGTCGAGGTTCTGCTGAACCCGGTGCTGACCGGCACCACCGACCGGGATGCCGAACTGGCCATCGCCCGCGCGACCGCAGCCCAGTTCCAGTGCTACGTCTTTGCCGTGAACGGTCTGGCCGCCGGGGGCGTCGGCAAGTCGATCGTGGTCGATCCCTCGGCCATGGTGCTGCATCAATCCGGCGGGCAGGAAGACATGTTCCCGATCGAGATCGACCTCGATGTGGTGCGCCGTCAACGCGAGACGGGCCTGAAGGGGCTTGGTCAGGTCCTCAAGAGTTTCCGCGACCGGGAAGCCGAATTCTCGATCTATGACCGGACCAGCGGGGCGGATGCCTATCTCAAGACCCTCGGTCCCCTGACGACGCCCGGTCAAGGCTCGCGCGCCGGGGTCCAGACGATGGACCCGAGGAGCGCGCTGGGCACGGATCAAGGGGCCGCAGCGGCAGTGCCCATGTTCAAGGGAAGGTCCGGCACACAGTAATTCCAGGTCATAGCACGCGCGCTTCGTGCCGACGTCAGCAAAGGACGGAAGAATGAACGTACAATCCGCAGACGACAAGCTGCCTTCGATCGGCGACTACTACAGTGCCACGCAACTTCGGGCCGACCGGTGGAGCGCGCTGCGTGAAACAACCGAGTCGCTCAGGCTTCAGGGGATCGAGGGCCGTCGCGGAAAGACGTTGATCCATGCCGCAGAGGCGTTGTTCGACGCCTTGGCCCCGATCGAGGTCTACTGGGCTTTTCCGGGGGCCAATGCGTTCGATCATCTGCGCCGTCTGCTCGATCAGCGCAATATCGAGGACCTGTCGGCCTCGGTGCGGCGTGTCGCGCGGGCGCTGACCTCGGGTGCCTACCGCCGCAGAACCATTCCGATTGGCGGCGACGAGTATGACAACGAGGATTACGAGGACGAAAGCGCGCTGGCCCCCGAGGACCGCGCCCTTGGACGCCCCTATTTCGAGGCCCTGATCGTCGACAGCGTCAACGAGCATCAGGAACGGTTCCTGCGCAACAATCTGCACCGGGTCCGGCGGACCGAAGACCCGTTCATCTATGAGCCCGTCATCGTGCCCAGCCTCGAAGACGCGCTTATGGGCATTCTTTTCAACCACAATGTTCAAGCCGTCATCGTTCGCCCCGGGCTTGTGCTGAAATCAGAGAACGCGCTGCCGATCCTGAAGCAGTTTCTTAGCCGGATCGGGAACGAGGAAGATGTCGAAGCCCTGACGCCGGGCGATTACGGCCCCGAAGCTTGCCGACTGATCGCCAAGGTGCGGCCTGAACTGGACGCCTATCTGATCACCGACCGATCCGCCGAGGACATCGCGGTCATGGACCTTGGGCGGTGCCGCCGGGTGTTCTACAATCAGGAAGACTTTCTTGAACTGCACCTGAACATCCTGCGCGGCGTCAACCGGCGCTACAAAACGCCGTTCTTCACGGCGCTCAAGGAATATTCAAAACAGCCGACCGGCGTGTTTCACGCCATGCCGATCAGCCGGGGCAAGTCGATCAGCCGCTCGCACTGGATTCAGGACATGGGCGCGTTCTACGGCCCAAATATCTTTCTGGCCGAAACATCGGCCACGTCCGGCGGTCTCGACAGCCTTCTGGAGCCGCGCGGGCCTATCAAGGAAGCGCAGGACATGGCCGCGCGGGCCTTCGGATCCAAGCAGACATTCTTTGCCACCAACGGCACATCCACCTGCAACAAGATCGTGGTGCAGTCGCTGGTCAGGCCCGGCGACATCGTTCTGGTCGATCGGGACTGTCACAAGTCGCACCACTACGGAATGGTCCTGGCGGGCGCCAACGTCGTCTACATGGACAGCTATCCGCTACACGAATACTCGATGTACGGGGCCGTGCCGCTACGGGAAATCAAGCACACTCTGCTCAATCTCAAGGCCGCCGGAAAGCTGGACAAGGTGCGCATGGTTCTGCTGACCAACTGCACCTTCGACGGGCTTGTCTACAATGTCCAACGGGTGATGGAGGAATGCCTCGCCATCAAGAAGGACCTCGTGTTCCTGTGGGACGAAGCATGGTTCGCCTTTGCGCGCTTTACACCGACCTACCGGCAACGCACCGCGATGGGGGTTGCGAACCTTCTGCGCGAGACATTGCGGACCGAGGAAGCGGCCACAGCCTATGCCGAACAGCAGAAGGAGCTGGAAAACGCCGACGAAGACGTCTGGCTGAACACGCGCCTCGTGCCACCGCCGGACGCCCGCGTGCGCGCCTACGCGACGCAATCGACCCACAAGACACTCACGTCCCTGCGGCAGGGTTCAATGATCCACGTCAACGATCAGGACTTCAAAGGCGAGGTCGAACAGGCCTTCCATGAGGCCTACATGACCCACACCTCTACCTCTCCGAATTACCAGATCATCGCATCGCTGGATGTCGGGCGGCGTCAGGTGGAACTCGAAGGGTTCGAATTCGTCCAGCGCCAGATCGAAAGCGCCATGGCGATCCGCAAGGCTGTGGCCAGCCATCCGCTGTTGCAAAAGTATTTCCGGGTCCTGACCGTCGCAGACATGATCCCCGCCGAATACCGGGACAGCGGGGCGAACAGCTATTTTGATCCCCGAAAGGGCTGGACCGACATCTGGGAAATCTGGGCAAAGGACGAATTCGTCCTTGATCCCACGCGGGTCACGCTGGCCGTGGGCGGCACCGGCTGGGATGGCGACACGTTCAAGACGAAGATCCTGATGGATAAATACGGCATCCAGATCAACAAGACATCGCGCAACACCGTCTTGTTCATGACCAATATCGGGACGACACGGTCCTCGGTCGCCTATTTGATCGAGGTCTTGGTGGAAATCGCCAATGACCTGGATGACCTGCTTGATGATGCGTCAAAGATGGAACGGCGGTCGTTTGAAAACCGGGTGACGGCACTGATCGAAGATGTCCCGCCATTGCCGGATTTCAGCCGCTTCCACGATGCGTTCCGGGAAAGCGCGATCACGCCCGAGGGCGATATCCGCTCCGCCTATTTCCTGTCCTACGACGAAGACAATTGCGATTACCTGACGCTGGGCGAAGCCTTGCTGGAACGGCTGCGGAATGGGGAGGAACTCGTTTCCGCGTCCTTCATCATCCCGTATCCGCCGGGATTTCCAATTCTTGTGCCGGGACAGGTCATCAGCCCCGAGATCATGGAATTCATGGGCGCGTTGGATGTCAGCGAGATCCACGGATACCGCCACGATCTGGGGCTTCGGATTTTCACGCAGAACGCTTTGGAAAATTTGACATCGGGAACTAAGAAGGGACACTAGATATGCCGAAAAAGACGCTCAAGAACATCTCGGAAATCCGTCGTTATTTCCACACGAACAAGGATCCCCTCTATTTCGTGTCCGCAACGAATTTCAATCTGCTCGGGCTCGACGAATGGGTGAAGAACTTCAAGTATATCTGCTACATGGATTGCTTTGATGGTCGGCACCCGAACGTGCTGTGCCCTTCGGAATTGCCGCATGACGAATTCCAGTCCATCGAGGACATCAACAACTATCTGCTGCAACACAAGGAAGTTGTCGATTACGTCAAGTCGCGCGGTGGGAATCCGAAATTCGTCTTTCTGATGTTCGACGAAAAGACCGAAGCGCTGGTCAAGGAACTGGGGGGCGAGGTCTGGTTTCCCAAGGCAAAACTGCGCACGTCGATGGACAACAAGATCGAGACCGTGCGCATCGGCAACAAGGCGGGCGTGCCTTCTGTGCCCAACACGCTGAGCGAAGTCAGAAGCTACAACCATCTGCGCGAAATCACCGAGGAAGCGGGCATCGGCCATGACCTCGTGCTGCAATCCGCCTTCGGCGACAGCGGTCACACCACTTTCTTCATCAAGTCCGAGGCTGATTTCCGCAAGCACGAGCACGAGATCATCGGAGAGGGCGAGATCAAGATCATGAAGCGGATCGACTGCCGCGGTTCTGCGATAGAGGCCTGTGCGACCAGCGAGGGCACGATTGTCGGCCCGTTGATGACCGAACTGGTGGGGTTCAACGATCTGACGCCCTATCGCGGGGGCTGGTGCGGCAATGAGATTTTCTCGACCGCCTTCCCGCCAAAGACCCGCCAGAAGGCGCGCGAATTGACGTTCAAATTTGGCGAGCAGCTGCGCAAGGAAGGCTACCGGGGCTATTTCGAACTCGACTTCCTGATCGAAAAGAAATCCGGCGATATCTGGCTTGGAGAGCTGAACCCGCGGATCACCGGTGCGTCCTCCATGACCAATCACGCGGCATTTGCCCATGCGGACGCGCCGCTTTTCCTGTTCCACCTGTTGGAGTTTTCGAAAAAGCCGTTCAAGCTGGATGTCGAGGAGCTGAACTCCCGCTGGTCCGATCCGGACATGATCGACAGTTGGTCGCAAATGGTGATCAAGCACACCGATGACAGTGTGGACATCATCACGGACGCGCCGGAATCTGGCATCTACAAGATGTTGCCGGACGGCCGCGTCGTGTTCGACCGCTTCGATTATCACCGCCGCGCGGTCGAGACCGAAGACGAGGCGTTTTTCCTGCGCATCCTCAGCCCCGGCGACTACCGTTACGAAGGCGCTGATCTGGGCATCCTCGTCACGCGGGGGCGGTCGATGACCCAGGGGTTCCAGCTGACCGCCAAGTCGAAGAAATGGATCGACGGGATCAAGACGGCTTTCTCGGCCCTGCCGCTGCCGTCGGCGCAGGCCTTGCAGGAGCCGGCATTCAAGATCATGTAGACCGGCATGAGTCTTGTCATACGCGCAATATCCGAGGATGAACCCGGTCCTGTCTGGGCCGGGCTTTTCCAAGACTACTGGCCCGCCTACGCAGCGTGGTGGTCAAGGGATGGCATGTCGGGACGTCCGACATATCTGGAATGCCGACGCGCGCTGGTGCAGCACATGCCCGAGATCGCAGACCTCTACGACCGTTTATGCGCGTTGTCGGGCGGCGGCGATTTGGCCGCGCGGTTCCTGAGTTTCTACTGCCCGCCGCGCTATCTGTCTGCCTGCAGCCAGGCCGTCTGGCCGGGCGATACGCCGCTGCTGGTCCGTAATTACGATTACGACCCGGCGGCTTTTGACGCCATCGTGTTGAAAACAAACTGGAACGGGCGGGGTGTTATCGGCACGAGTGACGGCCTCTTTGGTCTGGTGGATGGCATCAACGACGCGGGCCTCGTGCTGTCGCTGACCTTTGGAGGACGTCAGGAGATCGGAGACGGCTTCGGTGTCCCGCTGATCCTGCGCTATATCCTGCAAACCTGCACGACCGTGGACGAGGCGGCGGCTGTGCTGCAGCGGATCCCCTGTCACATGAGCTACAACGTGACCGCTCTCGACGCGCAGCGACGCTTCGTGACAGCGTTCCTCGCGCCGGATCGTCCGGCGATCGTCACGCATTCCGCGGTTGCGACCAATCACCAGGAACGGGTCGAATGGTCCAGTCACGCGCGGTTCACCGCCACCGTGGAGCGCGAGCGTTTCCTGCTGCAGCGTCTGACGTTGCACCCCGAAACACAGGAACGGTTCATCGGCGCGTTCCTCAAGCCACCTCTGTATTCAACCGCGTTTTCTTCGGGTTTCGGCACGCTCTACACCGCCGCCTACAGACCTGATGAGCGGTCTCTGGAACTGCGCTGGCCCGGCCGAAGCTGGAAAAAGAGCTTTGCGGATTTCCAGACCGACCACATCCGCGTGATGTTTCCTGCAGCTCCGGTGCCGGGCAGCGTTGCCATCTGAGCGATCTGTCGCGCGTGAAGCGTTGATTCCGACGCCACGATCCCCCGCGAAGCTGCTGCGCCACCATCGACTTCAAGACCGTCCCCGTCGTCAAGCCATGCAAATGCTGCAATGCGGCATTGCCAAGCTGTCGGTTTCAGCGCGTTCACAGAGCGCCTATTTCATGTGCATTCGGAACAGCAAACACATGAACAGGACGGTTTCCAGTGGCACACGCCATATCGACGACAGACTTCCACCCCAAGGCAACAGTGTTCAAACACATCGCTGACTGGGTGAGCACACGGATGCAAAAGATCGGCGCGAACAACCCGCGCCTGCGCCGCGCGCGGATGCTTCAAGCTATGAGTGACAGGCAACTGTCAGCGCTGGCGATCAAGCGCACGGACATTGTCCACCTCGTCTTCCGCGACGCCTATTATCGGTAATCGCCTAATGGCGCCCCGATTTCGCAAAAAATGGCCGCCCTCGGGCGGCCTATTTTTCTTGAAGCGTCAAGATCACGAAGCGAAGGGGCCCCGGATCGCTGAAGTAGACGTCACCCAGGCTGGCTGATGTCTGTTAAGTCATCGAAACTGAATGGAGGCGAGTAGGAGAATCGAACTCCTGTACACGGATTTGCAAGAGCTGGCATATCTCTGATATTTTTGGATAAAATGTTTAGACGCGACGCCTTTCTGCGCGGAACATAGGGTGAATGTTTAGACGAATAATTCCAATTGGTTGGGGTGCTCTGCACAATATCAAAGATAGCTTTCCTTGGTGGTCCAAGCACGCTAGAGTTGCGCAGAGATGCAGCTTCAGGGCCGACGCTGCTATGCCCCCACTCTGGTCTCTGACCGAGTAAATGTTCACTTGGGGTTTCTGAAGACAAAACTAGTCGGGATGAGGGCGGTTTTTTGAGCAATCAACGCTTTGGTGACCTTGGAGACCATGACGATAACACGCACCGCAGTCTCCCAGAACTTGTGAGCGTTAATGCTTGGTTTAAGCAAGACAACGAGAAACCCAGCTGCTTCACGCTCCACGCTGACGTATCATTCAGTGAAACACGGCTTGGTGGTGGTCCAGATACTAACATAACTTTCAAGTTAGCTGTCAAAAAGTGCGATATTGTATTCGTCCTGCCGGCTACAGCGCCATTTCGTGTTGATCCATCATCAGTTCGAACGCCGCGACCATTGAACCCAAGAAGTGTATATCAGAAGGACTCGTCCAAAACACATGCATCGGCGAGAGCAAAGCTTTCTCTTGATTCCACAGGTCTTTCTGGTGGCGGTAGTGCTGAAGCAGGGCATGAAATGCAACGCGAAAAAACCGCTGAATCCGCGCAAACCGAGAGCCATTACCACGAGCTTTGGAAGAGAGTGCGAGGTAATCATGCGTGGTCAGTTGACGGTCGTGATTTGAACAATAAGCGCCTTGCTGGACCTGTGTTTAATCCGCATGAGGAACCACGTCTTACAATAATTGATGAGAGAAATGACGAGGGTCGCATAAAGGACGAAGCGACAAATATGAATCCCGTCGCGTCCGTTCAAGTGCGATGTTTGCGTGAAGACATTGACATATTTGAAATTACCTACAAGGACAGCGAAAAACAAAGCTGGTTTGAACGAAGTGCGTTCAGCAAGAATAAATTGGCTGCAGCTCGTGAAGTGCTTAAGCAAGCAATTGTAAGAGAAGGCTTAGTTGCGGGTGACCTATCTAACGATCCCTATGCGGAGGTAATGATCTGCGATGTCTCAATCACAATCGTTGACCGAGGCGCTTGAAGCAGTTGAGCGAGTGCTGGACGCAAAAACTGGCGATTTGCGTGAGTTGGCAAAGATTGCCGACGTAGCGCCCGAAGTTCTGTTTTTGCGAGCCGATTTAAGTGGCGTCGATTTAAGAGGACAAGATATTTCTTTCCTTTTACCGCTAGAAGTTAGTTACTTGGGCGCCAAACTAAATGACCATCAGCTTCGAGCCTTCCGGCAAGCCGACCGCGAGCGTCGCGCTGTTAGGTTGAGAGAAGATCAAAAGTTAGCCAATATACAATTAGTTGAAAATTTCCTGTACGTGATTAACCAGTCTGAAAATATTAGATCAGGCAAGATGGCTACTGAGAATTCGATTCTTCTAACAATGCGTGAAACATTGCTATTCCCATTGCTAGAAGACTTGCGGCGAAATGAACGTGTTCCAAAAAATTACATGGCAGACGCCCTTTTTGTGTTAGGGCGAAATAGGATTGCGCAAAGCACTAATTTCACCTCCAAACTTTTCTCCTTATTTAATGATTTGGACTGCGAGATAACGCCGGAAGCAATCAAAGCTCTTGATGAGTCGTGGCTTGGATGGCATGGGGCGCAGTTGGGAGAGCTGATTGGATTACTTAGACGCGATCGGCTGTTGGATAGTTATTGGCTTTTGAAAGATGAAGTGGTGAGTCCAATTGAGGCTGCAAGGCAGATAAATATCAATCGATCTGTAGATGTCGGTTCCGTAGAGTTAGCAATCGAAAAACGACTCCTCAGTTTACCTGAATATTGGAGGTTTATTTTGGAATTCCTTTCAGTTGCTGAGTTCGAGTGCAATAGCCATCAAGCCGAGCGTTTGGCGGCACCTGTTGTGAATGCAAAGTGGGCCGCTACGGAAACCGCCAACATTCTTGAAACAAAAACGCATCCCCGTGTAAAAACCGCGCTCTTTCGGCAGATTCTTTCGCAAGGCAAAGAGAAGCGTATTGTGGAGCTAGTGAAATGGCTAGACGGCAATCGTGGCGCTGCTGGTGCTTTGTCATTAGATAATGCGTTTTTGCAAATAAAGGAATTTGATTTGGGGCTTGATCTTGCAACTAGGATTGCAGCCCGATTGAGTGATAATCAATTAGCTATACTGGATAGCAATTTATCTCGCATGGCTTATCGTGAAGGCGATAGAGCGCGGCTAAATGCTTTTCGTAGGCGCTTTATCCATAATAATTAAATCGCCTAATGAAGATAGCGTCACGATTTTTAGTAGTCGGCGAACTTGGTTTGGCTTTCTTTTACGATGACGACTGCAATCATATAATCGATCGTCTTCTTCTTGCGAAGAAATGCAAAATGTAGATGAGCTAATGAGTTTAGTTTGTGTCTAATGGAGCTCTTGCGATTTTTCATTATCGCGCGGGCTGTTCTGTTGTTTCTATGTTAATAGATATTGAGGTGTTGCAAATTAGTATTTGCTCTGCTGATTTTTGTGATCGATTCATCGTTGCGTTCGAAATTTTCCGGTTTAATTGCGGCGATAAAGTCGGGCTAAGAATTCCTGTTTTCATTAAAATGCGATTTGAGTAAGCGCCAAGCTATTATGTTGAAAAGATTTTCGGTGCTTTGCATCCATTTTCTGTATAACAATGCCCCGACTCCTCTACACCTCAGAATTGCAGCAAAAGAAGATTGATTGGCGCTCAAGTCTATTTATTGGTCTTTACGGAATTATCAATTAATGCTTCGCGGTAATGGTTGGAATAGTTTAATTGCAGCTCTTTTTCTATCCGCAAACCCTTGCTGACACCTATCGACGACCCGAGTTCTTATTTCAACTCGTTGCGCTCTGTCCGCTTTCGCTGAGCCTGCTGCGCCCTGATCCTCTGACGAACCTTTTTGGTGTAGTGCAGTACCATGGCCGGACTTTGACCCGTCACAGCTGCCACGAGATCATCGCTACAGCCTGCCTCGACAAGCTCACAAGCGGCGTTGTAGCGCCAGCTATGGATATCGAAGTCCAGAGCGCCAATGCGCTCCCTGACGTTTCGTACAGCTGCCGACGCGCCTCTGTAGGACCAACGGTTGGTCCCACGCTCATTCGTGAGGATGAAAACCGAATGACGGCTAGCCGCGTCCAGCGCCGTTTGTAGGTCACTCAGGATAGGCACCCAGAGTTCCTTTTTGGTTTTGCTCTGACGCACGAAAACCGCGCCGTCCTGAATGTCGGACCAGCGCATATCCAGAACGTCCCCGATCCGCTGACCCGTGCCGACGCATAGCTCCATCACGAGGCGTTCTCTGGTGCCGATGGGGCAGGTTTCGCGATAGGCGTCCAGAAGCTCTTGCGGCCACGGCTCACGCTCTGTCTTGTCGGTTTTCAACTCGGACACACCCCGCGCCGGGTTTGTGTCGGTCCAGCCCAGATCGACGCAGTGTTCCATCAGCACCCGCAACACGCGCAGCGAGTAGTTCGCGAAATACGCCTTTTCGGCGTTAGCATCGCGCAGACGAATGACGTCCTTGCGCTGGAGCTTTGCCGGGTTCCTGTCGCCCATGATCGAAACGAAGAAGGACAGATGCTTGTCGTAGTCCAGCCCAGTGCGGGGCTTGAGGTTCCGATATCTTGGAGACTTGTGGTAGCTCTTGATCAGAGCGCGGAACGTTCGGGACGTGACGACGCGCGGCTTGTCCTTGGAAGCCAGAATGTCCGCATACTCTTTCCAAAACTCTGGCGTCCCGAAATCATTCTCAAACTTCTGCGACGACCATCCGCGCCGCTGGAAGTACAGCCCGTTGCGCTGTTTGTAGACGTGTTTCGGAAGCTCACGTTTTGTCATGCCGCATGTCTATCCCCGCGTACTCGTCAACAGCTTGCTCCGTTGCGAGGACAAGCTCAATCTTTCTGCCTTCTATAGTGACCCGACTGACAGGCCGTCCTGCGTGCTCAAACGCTTTCAACAAACGTAGCGCACGCTCTTCGATGCTACTAGCTGGCATGGCAATCACCTCGAACAGAGGGGGTCCATGCGCCTTGGCGGAAGTCCGCAAGATCAGAAGGCGGAGCCGCAGAAATCGTGCGCGTTCGCACACGCGAAGAACGCAGGCTCAATTGTCTGAAGGGAGGCAGGGAACCGATTCGACCAGAAATGCGGAGTCTTTTCAGCGCTGTAGGCGCAACTGAACTCTTGGAGTTCAAGAAGCCGCCAATTTTCTGTCCGCGCTGTGCCATCTCAACCTTCCTGTCTGGAAGCGAGTTCGCGCGTCAGGTGACGAATGGGAAACCCATGCAAACTCGCTTGGACATAGCTTGGAGATCATCAGGACAGCGCGCAAATCGCGCTTCACGGTTCCAGTCACTAAACATATATACAGATTTGAAACAATCGTAACACAATGTGAACGAATGCTTCAGTTTCAGGACGGTTTTGTCCGTCTAGTCACTAAAAGGATATTGCATCAAGAGGGGGGAGAGGGCGCGCCGTCAGCAGTTCGATGAATGCTGACGGAGCGCTTTAGGGCCGACACGTGGAGACCAGTGTTACCCTGACAAGCAGGTTTGGCCGACACCCCTTCGCCGCAAGCGGCGCAGGGAACCCCGTCAACCAATCGCCTCCGGCTCTGGGGCATAGAATGCCAGCTTGGTTTCCGCCTTCGGCTTCAACCAGGCTTAGTGTTGGTGTTGCGTTCCTCCGAAACGCTGATTTTGGTTCCGACATTGAATGAGTGTTGTCCCTTGCTGAGATAGCGGGCGAGTGGCAGCGCGCGCGGGGCGATTGCGGGGCAAGCTGACTGCCGGGTTACGCCGCTTCGCTCAGGGGGGTTGCACCCCCTCTACCCCCGCTATGCGGGAGTGTGAGAGGGGGTTTTTATGTCGGGGGGTCTCGATCCACCCCACCGCGGTAGGTTGGCCGTTCCACAGGAGGTTGGGAGCGCACAGAGTAGGTGCGCAGAGGGACAGGGGCGATGGCCCCTTTCCCATTCCCTTTCCCGATAGATTTTCGCCGGAGAGCGAGGTGTGTACCGATGGATTGCTCAGAACCTGAGACGCGAAGCGGGGCCACGTGTGCAACAGCTCTCTGACGCATCCAAGACATGCGTTCTGATCACCGAAAACGGAACAGAACAAAAACAGAATGTTTAGACATTTGTTTAGACTCGCATCTGCCTGATCGGCTATTTTCTGCTAAGTCATTGATTTTAAATGGAGGCGAGTAGGAGAATCGAACTCCTGTACACGGATTTGCAATCCGCTGCGTAACCACTCCGCCAACTCGCCTGAGTGGCGGTTTGATTAGGCGCTCGGGCTGCGCGCGTCAAGCGGATATCGGCTGTGTGCTGCTTCACATCGCTTGGCGGGATTTCGCGCGTTCTGCGCATTGCTGAAACCGGCCGGCTATGGCAGAAGTCCAACAGTGAACTGAACGGATGAGTTTAGCCCATGACAGACTTTGCTGCCCGCCGGACCATGATGGTCGACACGCAGGTACGACCCTCCGACGTGACCAAGTTTCCGATCATTGACGCCATGCTGGCCGTCCCCCGGGAACTTTTCGTGCCGCGCGAGCAAGCCGAGGCGGCCTATATCAGCGAGAATGTTCCGATTGCGCCGGGGCGCGTCGTTCTGGAGCCGCGCACGCTGGGCAAGCTGCTGGACGGACTCAACATCGACGGGGACGAGCTGGTTCTCGATATCGGCGCGGGCTATGGCTATTCCTCGGCGCTGGTGGCGCGGATGGCCGAGGCGGTGATCGCGGTCGAGGAAGACGAGACACTGGCCTCCGAGGCGCAGTCGATCCTGTCCGAACAGGGTGCCGACAACGTGGTTCTGCACACCGGCCCGCTGACCGAAGGTGCCGCACAGCACGGCCCCTATGACGCGATCTTGATCCAGGGCGGGGTAGAGCAGGTGCCCGACAGCCTGCTAGACCAGCTCAAGGAAGGTGGCCGCATCGGCTGTGTGTTCATGGAAGGGGCGTTGGGCGTTGTCAGAATCGGATACAAGATCGATGGTGACATGACATGGCGCTTTGCGTTCAACGCATCCGCTCCGGTTCTACCGGGATTTGCCAAAACCGCCGAGTTTACCTTTTGAGTGCCGATCGGGTGCAGAGCACCGAAACAGATAAGAAACGACAGGTCTGGGGGACAGCAGCGATGGCGAAACGGATGAAACTGGCGGGGCTGGCCGTTGCGCTGGGTCTGGTGATCGCGGCACCAATGGCACAGGCAGAAACGCTCGCCGACGCGATGATCGGGGCCTATAACACCAGCGGGCTGCTCGAACAGAACCGCGCGGTTCTGCGGGCCGCCGATGAAGACGTGGCGCAGGCCATGTCGTCGCTGCGCCCGGTGATCTCGTGGTCCGCCGATGCGACGCGGCAGTTCGGCACGACGCGCAGCGCCTCGACCGCCAACAACATCGTGCCAGCGGTGTCGAACACCATTTCCGCCAGCCTGATCGCCGAATTGACCGTTTTCGACAACGGCCAGAGCAGACTGGCCATCGAAACCGCCAAGGAAGCCGTGCTGGGCACCCGTCAGCAGCTTGTCTCGGTCGAGCAGCAGGTGCTTCTGTCTGCCGTCGAAGCCTATCTCGAAGTGCGCCGCGCAATCGAAAACGTGGCGCTGCGGGAAAACAACGTGCGCCTGATTGCGCAGGAATTGCGCGCCGCGCAGGAACGGTTCGAAGTGGGCGAAGTCACCCGCACCGACACGTCGCTGGCCGAGGCCCGTCTGGCTGCGGCTCGCAGCCAGCTTGCTGCGGCGCAGGGTGCGCTGACCGTTGCGCGCGAACAGTATCTGGCGGTGGTCGGGCGTCTGCCCGGTCGGCTCGATCCGCTGCGCACATTGCCGGATCTGCCCGGTTCGGTGGATGCGGCCAAGGCCATCGCGCTCCGCAATCATCCGCAGGTCAAGTCGGTCCAGCACCAGGTCGCGGCGGCGGAACTCAGCATCCTGCGCGCCGAGGCGGCGATGAAGCCCACGGTTCGTTTGTCCGGTCGTTTGAGCGTGACCGAAGGGATCGACACCGAACGGTTCACACGCGGCGGTTCTATCGGCATCGAGGCCGGTGGCCCGATCTACCAGGGGGGGCGTCTGACCTCGCTGGTGCGTCAGTCGATGGCGAATCGCGACTCGGCGCGGGGACAGCTGCATCAGGTGATCGACCAGATCGCGCAGAATGTTGGCAATGCTTACGCCCAACTGCGGATCGCACAGGCGAGCCTCGAATCGACGGACCGGCAGGTCCGCGCAGCCTCCGTTGCGTTCGAGGGCGTTCGCGAAGAAGCGGCTTTGGGCGCACGCACCACGCTGGATGTGCTGAACGCCGAACAGGAACTGCTTAATGCGCGCTCCGCCCGCATTTCTGCCGAGGTGGACGAGGGCATCGCGGCCTATCGCGTCCTGTCCACATTGGGCCGGCTGACCGCCACCGATCTGCGGCTGAATGTTCAGCAATACGATCCCGTGACCTATTACAACTTGGTCAAGGACGGCCCGATTCAGAAAAGCCAGCAGGGCCAGCAGCTTGACCGTGTTCTGAAGTCCCTAGGTAAAAACTAAGTTTTTCCTCATCTGTTGTGTGCAACGCCGCGCCAAGCTACTCTTTGGTCGAGGTAGCAGTGGTGAACCATGTCTGATCCCGTGACAAACGTGGAAATCGAGGATGTCCTGTCGTCCATACGCAGGCTTGTTGCCGAAGAGGTTCGGGCGACCCCGGTGGCGCGCCGTCGTGAAAAGCCTGGTCGGCTGGTGCTCACAGCCGCCCAGCGGGTCAAGGACGATGCACCCGAACCACAGCGAGCGTCTGGTCCGGTTCTGCTGACGCAGCCCGTTGTGCCCGGCATCCCCCAAGGCGAACGCGCGATCGACGAGATCCCGGGCGATGCCCGTCTTGCCGAGTTCGGCAAGGTCGAGGGTGCGTTCCCGGATATCGACGAACTGGACAAGGCCGAGGAGTCTTCCGAACGTGCGGATTATGCGCATGAACACGACGTGGCTGAGGATGAAATGCAGTCCGAGGCTGTGGACGACACGTCACGGAGCGAATTGAACAGGCTGATCGAGAAGGAAGTGTCTGCTGCTCTTAGCTTGTCGGAGGCGGACGACAAAAACGCGCTGAGCGACGAGCCCGATTGGACAGACGAGTTGTCGGACGACGACTGGCAGGACATCGACGAAGAACAGTCCGACGACCCTAAGTCTCGCGCTGACGAGGACGCGCCCGAGACCGCTCCAGATCCATCGGACGCCAGCGATTGGGTTGATCCCGAGGCCAAGCATCACAAAGACCCCGCGCCGGTCCAGTCTCCGCCTCAGACACTCGAAGACAAGGTCGCCGCTCTGGGCCGTCTTGTGGCGCGTGGCAACGAGGATTTCGAGGAAGAGCGGGATCGCCCCGATGCGGATGATCTTTCTTCCGTGTCAGAGCCGATGACATGGCCAGAGGCGCCCTATGAGGACGTTGAGGAAGCGGCTGTCGAGACCGGAACCAATGTGCTGCATGCGCAGGATGCCTGGCCTCAGGCACAAGCCTACAGCGCGCCCGAAGAGGATGAACCCACCCCGACTGGCGCGGTGCAGGTGCGCGACGACGATGCCTCTGCGCTTGAGATCGACGAAGAGACCCTGCGCCAGATGGTGGTCGATATCGTCCGGCAGGAACTGCAGGGCGCGCTGGGTGAAAGAATCACGCGGAACGTGCGCAAGCTGGTGCGCCGCGAGATCCACCGCATGTTGATTTCACAGGATTTTGATTAACCGCACCGTCTGAGCCCGCATTCATGCGGGGACAAATCGGTGTGGTCGAAAAAACGGAAAGCGCGCCCAGATTGGACGCGCTTTCCGAAAATAGCGGACTGGATTAAGCGGCTTCGGCCTGCTGTGCAGCATTCCGGCGTTCGCTCTCTTCGCGCGACAGCGCGACCGAGGTGCGGACACCTTTTCCCACAAAGTCCATCAGTCCAGAGACCACGCGCTCGTTCGGGTCGATCCCGGCGCAGCTCAGCACTTCGCGGCCGTCGCGCGACCGCGCCCAACGCGCGATCTGCTCGGGGCCATTTCCGTATTTCTTGTCATCTGCGATCGCGTCATCCAACGCAGCAAGCACCACGGCAGCAAACAGTTTGCGCGCGCGATTGCCTTGTTCTGCATTGAAGGCGGTACCGTCAACGAAATCTTTCATGATCCGTCCTGTGATTATTGCTCTTGTGTTTTCCGGCGTGGAGTTGCTTATGGCGCATTCCAGACGATTCGGATACCCTAGTTTTGCATACCTTTTATGCAAAAACTGCATGGCTTGCCGCGTATGCGAAACGAGATCTGGTTGTCTGGACAGTGTACCATCACCCAGATATAGGGTCTGGCAAAGTTGGATCAACCTTTTGACAAAGTTTAGCCATGCCCAAAATCAACGGTAACGAAATCCGCCCCGGTAACGTGCTGGAACATAACGGTGGTCTCTGGGCCGCCGTAAAAGTGGACCATGTGAAACCCGGCAAGGGCGGTGCCTTTGCACAGGTGGAAATGAAGAATCTGCGCAACGGGTCCAAGCTCAACGAGCGGTTCCGCTCGGCCGACAAGGTCGAACGCGTGCGTCTGGAACAGAAGGACATGCAGTTTCTTTATGAAACCGACGGCATGCTCGTGTTCATGGACACCGAGACCTACGACCAGGTCGAACTCGAAGCCGACATCCTTGGCGAACGCCGCCCGTTCCTGCAGGACGGCATGACCATTCTTGTGGAATTCCACGAAGCCGAAGCGCTGAACGCGACGCTGCCGCAGAAGGTGACCTGCAAGATCACCGAGACCGAACCGGTGGTCAAAGGCCAGACAGCCGCCAACAGCTTCAAGCCCGCGATCCTCGACAATGGGGTCAAGGTCATGGTGCCGCCCTTCGTCGGTCAGGACGAGATGATCATCGTGAACACCGAAACGATGGAATATTCGGAGCGCGCCTGAACCGGCGCAATCAGCGACAAGCGCGTGCAGATGCGCTTGTCTGCGAACGCTCCGTTTCCCCGTCATTAACCCTGCAAGGGTCATACCCCCGACCACGGTGCGCACCGAGCGGGAAGGGTCACTCCCATGCCGCGACATTTGAACTGACGATCTCTCGTGGGCTCTGACACGGCCCGACCGCGAGAAACCGGTTTCAGACAGGTCACGGGGGACACCCCGGCAGAAGAGAGAACCGTCAGGCCCAAAAGGGCGGCGCCGCTTCTTCTTCAGTGAACAGACGCAGAGTGCCGGGCTGACGCCCCGGCCTACACAAAATCCAACCGGCGGGCAGTCTCCCGACCGGCCCAAACGCGTAGGCCGGGCTTGAGCCCGGCTCAGCCCTTTTCGACCAGCCGCACCGTCGCATCACCTGCGCGCATGTCCTTATCCGCACGGTCAAAACGCAGATAGGCCAGCCCTGCGCCACCCGCCTGCGTGAAGAGCGTGCCCGAGGGTTTGTCACCCACCGTGATGTCCGTGCCCACCGGCGCGCTGCCCTCGACGGCCACCTTGGCCAGTCCTTTGCGCAGCTCGGTCTTGTGCTTCATCCGCGCGGTGACTTCCTGCCCGACATAACAGCCCTTGCGGAAATCGACGCCGTTCAGGCGCTCGAACCCCATCTCAAGAATGAAACTGTCGGGCGTCAACTCGACCCCGCCTTGCGGGACAACCGCAGCAACGCGCACCGCGTCCCAGTCGACGCTGTCATCTCCCGGCTGCCCGTCATACCCACGCCAGCCCAGTGCCGGGTCGCGCGGATCGGCAAAGGCACCCTCGGGCGCGTCACCCAGTCCGCGCGTCACGACAATGTCGGTCTCGGTGATGTCGACCTTCGAGCGCAGCTTGTACATCGTCAGCGCCTGTTTCAGACCGGGGGCAAGAGCGCTGTCCACATCGAGCAGGATCTCGTCGCCCCTCGGCACCAGAAAGAAATCCGCGCGGTACTTGCCCTGCGGCGTCAGCATCGCGGCATAGACAAGCCCATGCTCCAGCTTGGCCACGTCATTGGTCACAAGCCCCTGCAGGAAGTCCCGCGCATCAGTGCCGCTGATCCCAAATACTGTTCGATCCGACATGTCGCCCCCTGACTGTGTTCCCGTCAGAGATAACGGCCCTGCGACAGGGTGCAAGGGGTCAGACGGTTGCAGGTGCCCCGAGGATCTGACGCGACAGGATGCGGTCCAGCGACAGCGCGCCTGCGCCCTTGATCACCAAGGTGACAAGGATCAGCACCCAGAACGCGCGCTGGTCGAGGATCGTACTGTCCGGTATCCGGTCGAACCATGCGCCCAGCGTTTCAGCATGGGCAATGCCGCCATGGCCATAGAGATCGGTCAGGGATTGCACGACGACAAACCCGATCATGCCCAAAGCCGCCAGCCGGGTGAAAAGCCCGATCACGATCAGCAGCGGCAGGATGAATTCGGCCCATGTCCCCGCCAAAGCAACCGCCCAGTGAAACACGCCAAGCTGCGACACGTCATAAAGCACGGCTTCCATTTGCTTGGGGAAGATCTGCGCATAGGCGCCGGTCGAAGGCGCGAAGATGCCCATGATCCCGTCGCCCAGCTTGGTCAGGCCCGAGGCCCAGAAATACATCAGCAGCGTCGCGGCAAAGACAAACCGCGCCAGCAGCGGAACCAGACCGTCAAGGTTGCGTTCGATGGCGTTGAAGATCGAGTTGTGCAGGTGGGCAAGGCGGTCCATGGCAGCGGTCTTTCGGATTGAGGAAATCAATGGTTAACGGCGGTGATGGCGTGGTGTGACAGCAGCAGGCTCAGAAGCACGCCAAGGTCGAAATCCTCACCGCCCAACTCGATGGCGTCACCAAAGGGGGTGCCGCCCTGCAACGCATGCAGCACGTCCCCCGCACCGGGGCCAAGGACAAAGGGCTCGGGATCATATTCGGCGCGCAGGATCACCACGTCTTCCGGCTGGCCCGAGGGTTTATCCCCGCCGCGCAGGCTGTACTGCCAGATCGACCCGATGGAATATTGCGATCGCAGCAGGAACATAGACGGCGCAAAGCCAAAGCGCGCGGCCAGCAGGCTCTCCTCGTCAAGCGCCTGCAACAGCGTGGGGTCGATGCCCGAACTGTCGGCGGCGTGGTAGCTTTGCCGCATCGCCACGTCGATCCGTGCGACATCGGCGAGATAAGGCAGGTGTTCAAGCTGCTCCAGCGTTGCCACGAAATCCGGCAGACCAGCACCGTAATGCATCATCAGCGGCGATGTGGGCGGAGACTGGCGCAGATGGGCGCGGGCGACATGGTCGAAATTCTCGCGGCCGATCAGGCTGACCAGCGACGGAAACCCGGCGGCCAGCGCGTCGCGCAGGGACACGGTGACATTGTTGCGATAGACGCCGTAGCGGCGACCGGCGGGCTGGGCGTGACCATCGGTCAGCCCTTCGGGCACCGGGTGCGCCGGGTTCAGCAGCCCGGCGCGAAACGCGGTCTGCCCGGTCACACCAGCACCCGTGAAAGCGCCTGCGCCGCGCGCTGCGCCTCGTCGGCGAGCACCGGCCAGTCGGGTACATCTGTGTCCCATTCCACGAGCACGGGTTTCGATCCGGATTTGGCCAGCGCGTAATCGAGCAGCGCCCAGACCGGATCCACCACCTCGCGCCCATGGCTGTCGATCAGCAAAGGTGCACCAAAGTCATCCTCGTCCTCGTCATGACCGCCAAGGTGGATTTCTCCAACAGCGTCAAGCGGATAGGCGTCGATATAGCCTTGCGGCGAATAGTCGAGATTGGTCGCCGACACGAAGACGTTGTTGACGTCCATCAGCAGGCCACAGCCAGTGCGACGCACGATCTCGGCGAGGAAATCGGTTTCAGAATACGTGCTTTCGGCAAAGGCCAGATAGGAAGACGGGTTCTCCAGCAGCATCCGGCGGCCCAGTAGGCTCTGTACCTCGTCGATGTGATCGGCAACGCGGGTCAGGGTCGCGCCCGTGTAGGGCAGGGGCAGCAGGTCGTTCAGGAAATGGTTGTCGTGAGTCGACCACGCCAGATGTTCGGAAAAGCTGGCGGGGTTGAGCCAGTCACACAGGTGTTTGAGCCGCGCGAGGTGGTCGGGATCAAGCCGCCCTTCACCGCCGATGGACAGGCCGACGCCGTGGACGGACATGGGGAAGCGCTCGGACAGCACACGCAGCTGTGCCAAGGGCCGTCCGCCATCGCCCATGTAATTCTCGGCATGGATTTCCAGCCAGCCGACCGGTGCGGGGTCGGTCATGATATTGGTGAATTGCTGCGCTTTGTAGCCGACACCGGGCAGGTGCGGCAGATGCGGGAAGGCATGTGAGGCGTCAGGCATGGCAGGTCTCTTTGGGGGTAAGCCGGGCAGAAGCCCGGCCTACGATTTGGATGGTCAGGCCGGAGTGTATACCGACCTGGCAGAAAAATCAGCCCTGCGGCAGGTCGCGGTCGAGCGCCTCGAGCGACCCCATACGGTTGCCGTCTTTTTCCATTGTCACACATGTGCCCGCGTCAACGAGGGTCCAGGCGTTGCCCTGGTAATCGACGGTCGAGGAACCGGCGCAGGTTGTGCCCGGGCCAGCGGCGCAGTCGTTTTCACCGGCGAGCGCAATACCAAAGCACTTTTCCTTGGCTTGGGCTGTTGCTGTGGTGGAGTAGGCGGCGAAGCTGGCAGCAACTGCACCAACGATTGCGGCGGTCTTGAGTGTCTTCGACATGAGATGGTCCTTCTGGTTACCTTACGAGTTGAACTGGGTCGACGTAACGTCAGCGACGCCGATGAACCAAACATGCCCTGCGGCAGGCTGCCGCGCTATTCACGGCGGTGTGCTTCACGCGTGCGTGACGCTAGGTGAACGTCCGGAAGGCGAATTGTTGCTGTGAATCGGGGAAATAAGAAAGGCCCCGCATGATAACGGGGCCTTTTTGAAGGATTGCTGCGTTCAAATGTTACAGAAGATCGGGAGGAGTCGCCTCCGTTCCAAGGCTGCTCACGATTTCGGCCAGAGATGTTACAGCCGTTTGTTTCTCACCGAGCCTCCGAACGGTCACCGTGCGCTCTTCGACCTCGCGGTGGCCGATGGCCAGAATCACCGGAACCTTGCCGACGCTGTGCTCGCGGACCTTGTAGTTGATCTTCTCGTTGCGGATATCCGCCTCGGCCCGCACACCGGCTTTGGTCAATTCTGCCACGACCTCGTGCACGTAGTCATCCGCCTCGGACACGATGGAGGCGACGACCACCTGACGCGGGGCCAGCCAGAACGGCAGCTTGCCGGCATGTTCCTCGATCAGGATGCCGATGAACCGTTCGAACGAGCCGAGACAGGCGCGGTGCAGCATGACAGGGCGGTGCCTTGCGCCGTCCTGCCCAATATAAGTGGCATCCAGCCGTTCGGGCAGCACGAAATCCACCTGCAAGGTGCCGCATTGCCAGTCCCGACCAATCGCATCTGTCAGAACGAATTCCAGCTTGGGTCCGTAAAACGCGCCTTCGCCGGGGTTCAGCTCGAACTCGCTACCCGCGGCAGCCGTGGCCGCCTTGAGGGCGCTTTCGGACTTGTCCCAGACTTCGTCCGATCCGGCGCGGGTGTCCGGACGGTCGGAGAACTTGATCTTGAACTGCTCAAACCCGAGGTCGCGGTAGATGTCTGACAGGAAGTCGATAAAGCGTTTCGTTTCATCTTGGATCTGGTCCTCTCTACAGAAGATATGAGCGTCGTCCTGGGTAAACCCGCGGACACGCATGATACCGTGCAGCGCACCGGAAGGCTCGTATCTAGCGCACGAGCCGAATTCGGCCATACGCAAGGGAAGATCACGGTAAGACTTTAACCCCTGGTTAAAAATCTGGACGTGGCAGGGACAGTTCATCGGCTTGAGCGCGTTGACGGCCTTTTCGCGGGCATGCTCTTCGTCGACTTCGACGATGAACATGTGGTCCTGGTACTTTTCCCAGTGACCCGAGGCTTCCCACAGCTTGCGGTCGACCACCTGCGGGGTGTTTACCTCGACATAGCCGCCGCGCTGCTGCTTGCGACGCATGTAATCCTGCAACTGGGTGTAGATGGTCCAGCCGTTCGGGTGCCAAAAGATCTGGCCGGGCGCTTCTTCCTGCATGTGAAACAGGCTCATCTCGCGGCCCAGACGGCGGTGGTCGCGCTTTTCCGCTTCTTCGAGGAAGGTGAGGTAGGATTTCAGGTCATCGCGGTTCCTGAACGCCACGCCGTAGATGCGTTGCAGCATCGGGCGGGTGTTGTCGCCGAGGAAATAGGCGGCGGAGACGTTCATCAGCTTGAACGCATCGGCGGGCACCTGACCGGTGTGCTGCAAGTGGGGACCCCGGCAGAGATCCATCCAGTCGCCATGCCAGTACATGCGGATGTCTTCGCCCTCGGGAATTCGGTCGAGGATTTCGACCTTATAGGGCTCGCCCGTGTCAGTGTAATGCTGGCGCACCTCCTCGCGCGTCCAGAGTTCTGTCCGCACCGCGTCACGCGCGTTGATGATGTCCTTCATCCGCTTTTCGATCGCGCCAAGGTCTTCGGGTGTGAACGGCTCCTTGCGGTCGAAATCGTAGAACCAGCCATTGTCGCGCACCGGGCCGATGGTCACTTTAACGTCGGGCCAGATCTCCTGCACGGCGCGGGCCATGATATGCGCAAGGTCGTGCCGGATCAGTTCAAGCGCAGGCGCGTCGTCCTGCATCGTGTTGATGGCGATGCGGCTGTCGGCCTCGATCGGCCATTGCAGGTCCCAGTGCGCGGTGTCCACGGTGGCGGAAATCGCCTTTTTGGACAGGGATTTGGAAATGCTCTCGGCCACGTCGGCAGGGGTCACACCCTTGTCGAACTCGCGCACAGTGCCATCGGGGAAGGTCAGGGAAATCTGGCTCATTGGCGCAGCTCCTCGTCAGTTTGGCGCCCACGGAACGCCCGGTTGCGGGTTATGTGTCGTGCGCGGCTTGTGGCAGCGGGGGTGCGGCGCGTCAAGATGCGGATGGTGGATCAACCGGCTGAGTCGTGAGTTTTGCACGCGGCCACGAAAGATTCTTTCGCGGTATACAAATGTATTATTGGAAAGCGTTTTGAATCAAGGGCTTGCTGTTACGGATTGCTGTGGACGAAAGCGACGCAATTGATATGTATAACGACATTCCATTATCGGAAACTTTTGCGTCATACAGAACGGGGGAGCAGACAATGCCCGGATACAACACGCAATTCGAATTGACCGTCGACGACATGGAGCTGATCGAGGACGCGCTGCGCACCACCAAGCGGTCGCTGAACTCGGCAGTGCTCGAACAGGACGCGGACCCGCTGCGGCCCTGCGAAAGCACCCGCGAGGTGGATGCGTCGATGAAGAAGATCAATGACCTTCTGGGGCGTCTGCACAACCAGAAGAACTTTTACCGTCCCAAGTCCGGCGCTTATATCGGCGGGTGAAGGTGGGTTGAGAAACCCAAGCTACACGTTTTGCACCTCTGGCTGAGACAGGTCGGAGGTGCAACTCGGCGCGTTGCGGCGCCGCTTTCTCAGGATCATCCCAGAAATGGACGCAGTCCAGCTGCACCAGTTGGCCTGCGTCCAGCCATGACGTGAGACCTGACAAGATTCGCACACATCCATCCACGGTTCCACCGCGCAGATTTCGCGCAGCTCGGTCTACGATTCGGAACTCTTTGACCGCTCGAGCGTTTGCACGCGGCTGATCGAAACCCAAGGAGCTGTGCCGCATGACCCATCCCGTCACCGACGTCTACGAAGAGATCACGGGGGCCGACGCGTCGGTCCGGGATCGCGAGGCGCGCAACGGGGTGCGGCACATGGTGAGCCTGTCGCTGACCAAGGTGGCGGACGGGTTGATTGACCCAAAGCTGGTGCTCAGCTGGTTGGCCGGGTCGCTGGGAGCGCCTGCCGCGCTGACGGGGCTTTTGGTTCCGATCCGCGAGTCGGGGGCGTTGCTGCCGCAGATCCTGTTCGCGGGCCAGGTCGAGGCGATGAAGCATCGCAAATGGGCCTGGGTGTTCGGATCGCTTGGACAAGGCATCGCGGCAATGGCTATCGTGATCATCGCGCTGACGATGCAGGGGCTGGCCGCCGGCTTGGCTCTGTGTGGTGCGCTGGCGGTGCTGGCGGTGTCGCGGGCGGCCTGTTCGGTCAGCTACAAGGATATTCTGGGCAAGACGGTGCAGAAAACGCGCCGGGGGGCTGTCACGGGTGTGGCCGGGTCCACCGCGTCGATTGCCGTCCTGATCTTTGCGGGGCTGCTGCTGTCCGGCCTGTTGCGCGATGTGACGCCGGTGATCGTCGCCATCGCTCTGGCCTCCGTGCTCTGGCTCGCGGCTGCGGCGCTGTTTTCGCGGCTTGAGGAACAGGCGTCGGAGGACACAGACCGCACGACCTTCGATCTGACCCCGCTGAAGGAAGACAGGCAGTTCCGCTTGTTCATTGCAGTGCGCGGGTTGCTGACCGTCACGGCGCTGGCACCGCCCTATTTCGTGCTGCTGGGCGGCGGGCAATCTGCCTTGCAGGGTCTTGGTGCGTTGTTGCTGGCGTCCGCGGCGGCGGCCTTTGCCGGGTCTTACGTCTGGGGCCGGTTGTCGGATGTGTCGTCGCGCAAGGTTCTGGCGGTGTCGGGGCTGATGGCGGCAGTGTTCGCCACCTTGGCCGTGCTGGCAGAGCTGAGCGGATGGGCACAGGCTGTCTGGGTGATCCCGGTGCTCCTGTTCTTCTTCATGCTGTCCTATCAGGGCGTGCGGTCGGCGCGGTCGGTTTACCTTGTCGACATGTCGCCCGAAGACGCACGGTCGTCCTATGCGGCCTTGGCCAACACCGCCATCGGGGTGCTGTTGCTCGTCACCGGGGCGTTCGGCGGGCTGCTTGCGCTGGCGGGCCCGGTCGCTGCGCTGATCGGGTTCGTCGTGCTGTCGCTTGCGGGCGGGGTTCTTGCCCTGTGGCTGGACGAGGTCGAAACCGGCTGACGCCTCTTGGGTTCCGGTGCGCTTTGCGTAAACTGCGCCGCGAACGCAAGCGGAGGCAGACGTGACATCCATTCAGCAGATCGACGGACCCAATGGACCCCCGCTGGCCTATGCCAAGACCGACGGCGAAGGGCCGGCCATCGTGTTCCTGTCGGGGTACAAATCCGACATGGAAGGCACCAAGGCGGTGCATCTGGAAGCCTGGGCCAAGGCGCAGGGAAGAGCGTTCCTGCGGTTCGATTACTCGGGGCATGGCGTGTCGGGCGGTGCGTTCGAAGACGGCTGTATCGGCGATTGGGCGCGGGATGCGCAGGCGGTGATCGACGCCACCTGCGACGGCCCGGTGGTTCTGGTCGGCTCCTCCATGGGCGGTTGGATCGCGTCCTTGCTGACGCAGCGACTGGACCGTGTGGTGGGCTTTGTCGGCATCGCGGCCGCACCTGACTTTACCGAAGACGGGTTCTGGGCCGGGTTCTCCGAAGAAGAGCGCCGGCAGGTCATGGAGGAGGGGCGGATCGCGCTGCCCTCGGATTACGGCGATCCCTATATCGTCACGCGCCGCCTGATCGAGGACGGACGTGAGCACCTTGTCCTTCGGTCGTCTTTGTCGATGCCCTACCCGGTGCGGCTGATACAGGGGACGGAGGATACCGCCGTCAGCCGCGAAACCGCATTGCGGCTCTTGGACCATATCGACAGCCCAGACCTGCGCCTGACGCTGGTCAAGGGCACCGATCACCGGTTTTCCGAGCCTGAGAACCTACGCCATATCGAACAGGCGATCCTCGAGGTTCTTGGCTGAGGGGTATTGTTGCAATCGTATGCAAAAATCGCTTGAGAGGGCGGCGCGCCCCGCTATGCTGAGCCGGACATCTCATCCGGGGAGGGACCATGGCCGACTATCTCAAGCGGGGAAAACCCGAAACAGAACGCGCCGAAGACGACGCAAAGACCCGCGCGGTGGTCGAGGCGACGCTGGCCGATATCGAGGCGCGCGGTGACGCGGCGGTGCGCGATCTGGCGGCGAAGTTCGACAATTACACGCCCGACAGTTTTCGCCTGACACAAGGCGAGATTGACGCGCTGATCGCGGAGCTTTCGCCGCGGGAGCTGGCAGACATCAAATTCGCGCAGGAGCAGGTGCGGAATTTCGCCCAGGCGCAGCGCGACTCGATGCTGGATATCGAAGTTGAGACGATGCCGGGGGTGATCCTGGGTCACAAGAACATCCCCGTTCAGTCCGTCGGCTGTTACGTTCCGGGGGGCAAGTTCCCGATGGTGGCCTCGGCCCATATGTCGGTTGCGACGGCCAGCGTGGCCGGTGTGCCGCGCATCATCGCCTGCACGCCGCCGTGGCAGGGCAAGCCCAACCCGGCGGTGATCGCCGCGATGCATCTGGGTGGGGCGCACGAGATCTACGTGCTTGGCGGCATTCAGGCCGTGGGCGCGATGGCGATCGGGACCGAAACGATCGACCCGGTGCATATGCTGGTGGGACCGGGCAATGCCTTTGTCGCCGAGGCGAAGCGGCAATTGTACGGTCGTGTCGGGATCGACCTCTTCGCCGGGCCGACTGAGACCATGGTGATTGCCGATGACACGGTGGACGCCGAGATTTGCGCGACGGACCTGCTGGGGCAGGCCGAGCACGGCTACAATTCGCCCGCCGTGCTGGTGACCCATTCGCGCAAGTTGGCGGAAGAGACACTGGCCGAGGTGGACCGGTTGCTGGAAATCCTGCCGACACGGGACACTGCCTCGGTCAGTTGGCGCGATTACGGCGAGGTGATCCTGTGCGCCGACCACAACGAAATGCTGGCGGTCGCCAATGAGATTGCCTCGGAGCATGTGCAGGTGATGACCGACCGGGATGATTGGTATCTGGAGCACATGACCTCTTACGGTGCGTTGTTTCTGGGGGCGCGGACCAACGTGTCGAATGGCGACAAGGTGATCGGGACGAACCACACCCTGCCGACCAAGAAGGCCGGGCGCTATACCGGCGGGCTTTGGGTGGGCAAGTTCCTCAAGACGCATTCCTATCAGAAGATCACAACCGACGAGGCGGCGACGCTGATCGGGGAATACGGATCGCGGCTGTGCATTCTCGAGGGGTTTGTCGGCCATGCCGAGCAATGCAACGTCCGGGTGCGGCGCTATGGTGGGGTGAACGTGCCTTACGGCGAAGGTGCGCCCTATCGGGACGCGGCGGAGTGAGTTTGGACGGGGGACGATGCGTCGATGCATCGTGCGTTTCCGCACGCGGAAACGCTGGGGCGCTGCCCCAGACCCCGAGGTATTTTGGAACCAGAGAAGCAGGGGATCGGCATGTCTGAGGCCGAGCACGCCAAGGCTGTGATGGCACCATTGTTTGCTGCGATGCGGGATTTCGATGGCGTTGAGGCGGCGCTGGCACAAGTTGCGCCGGATGCTCTGTTTCGGATGTGTCATCCGTTTGGCGATTTGCAGGGTGTGGCGGCCTTCGTGCGGGAGTGCTTTGCGCCCTTGCAGGCGGCGATCCCCGATCTGGAACGGCAGGAGTTCATTCAGATTGCCGGGCGGGATGCGGATGGCGCGCTTTGGGTCGGGTCGTGTGGTCAGTATGCCGGGCGGTGGCTAAACCCGTGGCTTGGCATTCCGCCGACTGGGCGAAGTGCGGTGATGCGGTTTCACGAGTTCTACCGGATCGAAGGCGGCACCTGCGTCGAGATGCAGGCGATCTGGGACATTCCCGAGATGATGATGCAGGCGGGCGTCTGGCCGATGGCGCCGCAACTGGGGCGGTTTGCCCATGCGCCCGCGCCGATGACTCAGGACGGGTTGGGACCGCATGATCCGGCTTTGTCTGGGGCCAGTGCGCAGCATGTGATCGACATGCTGACCGCGATGGTGCGGCATCCGGCGCAGGGTGGGCCGGAGGTGATGGAGCTGGAGCGGTTCTGGCATCCGCGCTTCATGTGGTACGGGCCTGCCGGCATCGGCACGGCGCGCGGGGTCGAGGAGTTTCGCCGCTTCCACCAGATCCCGTTCCTGAACGCGATGCCGGACCGGGGGCAGCATCCCGAGGGCACAACGCATCATTTCATGGCCGAAGGCGCCTTTGTCGGGGTCACCGGCTGGCCCAACATGCAGCAGACGCTGTCTGGGAATGGCTGGCTTGGCCTGCCGCCGACCGGGCAGAAGATCACCCTGCGGAGCCTCGATTTCTGGCGGTTGGAAGACGGGTTGATCCGCGAAAACTGGGTTCTCGTGGACCTGCTGCACGTATACGCTCAGATCAAGCTCGATGTGTTCGCCCGGATGAAGGAGTTGGCATGGAGCAAAGGGTATCGCTGATCACGCTGGGCGTGACGGATGCGAACAAGGCGGCGGCGTTTTACGACGCGCTGGGCTGGGTGCGGGTCGAGACGCAGGACGGCGTGATCGCCTATGACTTGCTGGGACAGACCTTGGGGCTGTATCCGCTGGACAAGCTGGCCGAGGATATCGGGATCGACGTGGCGCAACTGGGGCGCGGGGCGCTGACGCTGGGTTACAATGCGCGGGACCGGGCCGGTGTGGATGACGTGATGGCGCGGGTCGAGTCAGCGGGCGGCACCGTGTTGAAAGCACCGCAGGAGGTGTTCTGGGGTGGCTATCACGGCTATTTCCGCGACCCGGAAGGCCATGTCTGGGAGGTGGCGCACAATCCGTTTTCGCCTTTGCGCGAAGAGGATGGCGCGTTTCGCTGGAACGGGTATTGAAACGCCCGCAAAGCATGTGGAGCCTCGAGACGCTGGGCCGGGTCCGGTTGTCGCGGCATTTCTACATGCGCGACTTTCTCTATTCCGAGAACGGGAATTTCCACGGGTTTCAGAACATCCCCGACCATCCCGATCTCGCCATCGCGCGGGGGCGGGCGTTTTGCGAGACGCTGCTCGATCCGCTGCAGGAGACCTTTGGGCGCATCGCCGTGCGGTCAGGCTATCGGTCGGCCATGCTAAATACGTTTGGCAACGAGAACGGGCTGAACTGCGCGCGCAACGACTATCCGCTCGAATGCCATATCTGGGACAGGCCGGAAGTTGAGGTCGCAGGGGCAAGCATCGTGATCCCGTGGTTTGCCGACCATTACGATCAGGGCCGCGATTGGCGCGATCTGGCGTGGTGGCTCTACGATCATCTGCCCTTTGCCGAGGCGTGGTTCTTTCCCAAGCTATGCGCGTTCAACATCGCGTGGCGGCCTGATCCGCAGCGGCGCATTGCCAGCTATATCGCGCCAAAAGGGACGTTACTGCGGGCGGGGGCGGAGCCGTCGGAGACGCCGGGGCAACGCGCCGCGCGCTATGCCGATTTCCCACCGTTCCGGGGCATCACCCATCCGTGATGCGGGGGCTGGACAGGGGCACTGTGCCGCGATAGCGTGATTTTGCACACCTATGCAAAGCCACGGAGATGCCCCATGACCCTGCCCAGAACCCCGTCGTTTCGTCTGGATGGCAAGTGGGCACTGGTCACCGGCGGATCACGGGGTATCGGGCTTGGCTGTGCGGTGGCACTGGCCGAAGCGGGGGCACATGTGATCGTGGCGGCGCGGGGTGCGGTGCAGGTGCAGGCGGCGGTGAACGAGATGGCGCAGGCCGGGTTCAGTGCCGAGGCGCTGGTGCTGGATGTGACTGACATTCCGGCAGTGCGCGATGCGTTCGATGCGCTTGGCCCCATCGACATTCTGGTCAATTCGGCGGGCCTCGCGCGGCACAGCCCGGCGCTGGAGACCACGCCCGAGGATTTCGATGCAGTGGCTGCCGTCAACATCAAGGCGGCCTATTTCCTGGCACAGGCGGCGGCGCGGCAGATGGTCGGTCGCGGCGGGTCGATCATCCAGATCTCCAGCCAGATGGCGCATGTCGGCGGCATTGACCGCGCGGTCTATTGCAGCACCAAACATGCGGTCGAGGGCATGACCAAGGCGATGGCGATCGAATGGGGGCCGCAGAGCATCCGCGTCAACACGATCTGCCCGACCTTCATCCTGACCGATCTGACCAAGCCGACCTTCGAGGACCCGGAAAAGCGCGCATGGATCGAGGGCAAGATCAAGCTGCCGCGCGTGGGACAGGTCGAGGATGTGATGGGCGCGTGCCTGTTTCTGGCCTCGGATGCGAGCGCATTGGTCACGGGAACGGCGCTTATGGTCGATGGGGGCTGGACGGCGGGATGACACGGCGCGTCACCTCTTTCGATGTGGCGGCGCGCGCCGGAGTCAGCCAGTCGGCGGTGAGCCGGGTGTTTTCCGGCGCATCGGCCAGCAAGGCCACGTCGGACAAGGTGCGCGAAGCGGCCGAGGCGCTGGGCTACCGGCCCAACGTTCTCGCGCGGTCGCTGATCACCGGGCGCAGCCGGATCATCGGCATGGTGGTCGCCTATCTGGGCAACCCGTTCTATCCCGACGCGCTGGAGCGGTTCAGCCGGGAGTTTCAGGACGAGGGTTATCATACGCTGGTGTTTACCCTGCCCGAGGGCGCGGGGGACACCGACACGGACCGGATCATCCAGCAGATGCTGGATCACCAGGTCGATGGGATCGTGCTGGCCAGTGTGGGCTTGGGTGATGCGCTGGCGGCGCGCTGCGAGGCGGCTGGCATTCCCGTGGTGCTGTTCAACCGGGGTCAGGCGGGCAGCGGTCTGGCGCAGGTCACCTCGGCCAACCGGCTGGGCGGAGCCAAGGTGGCGGAGTTTCTCGTGGCGGGTGGGCACACGCGCATCGGCCATGTCGCGGGCTGGCAGGGATCGTCCACCGGGCGCGACCGGACCGAGGGGTTTCTGGCGCGGCTGGCCGAGTTGGGGCAGGACTGCGTTGGCGTCGAGGATGGACGCTACGACCATGCCGAGGCGGTGCGGGCGACGGACGTGCTGGTCGCAAGGGGCGTCGATGCGCTGTTTGTCGGCAACGATCACATGGCGTTTGCGGTGATGGATCACCTGCGCTCTGCGCTGGGCCTCAAAATCCCCGGCGACGTGTCGGTCGTGGGCTATGACGATGTGCCGATGGCGGGGTTTGCGGCCTACGACCTGACCACCGTGCGCCAACCCGTGGGACGCATGGTCAAGGCAACGGTTGCGGCGCTTGTTAACCAAATCGAAGACAAATCCGCGCAAGCGGAGGTGACAGAAATCGACGGGCCGCTGATCCTGCGCGGATCGGCCCGCATACCGGAAGGCTTGGCATGAGAGGGTTCGACAACCGTTTTGCGGATTTCCCCGATTACATCCTCGGGATCACCAGGGAGATCTGGGAGGACCGTGGGCTGGGCGCGCGCATGAAGGAGTATTACCACCCCGAGGTGATCGTGCGCATGCCCGGCGGGATCTCGTTTGGCGAGCCCGCCTCGACTGCGGCGACGATGGCGACGCTGGTGGAATTTCCGGACCGGGTGCTGCTGGGCGAGGACGTGATCTGGTCGGGTACGCCCGAGGTGGGGATGCTGTCGTCGCATCGCATCCTGTCCACCGCGACGCATATGCGTGACGGGATGTTCGGGCCAGCGACCGGGCGCAAGGTGCGATACCGCGCGATTGCCGATTGTTATGCCAAGGCGAACATGATCAGCGACGAATGGCTGATCCGCGACAATGGCGCGGTGCTGCGGCAGCTGGGCTATGACGTGAAGGACTGGGCGCGCGCCCGGCTTGCCGGTCTCGACCCCGAAACCCAGCCGTTCCGCCCCGAGATCGACGTGCAGGGGCCCTATACGGGCACGGGCAATGACAACCAGTGGGGGCAGGGGCTTGCCGCGCTGCTGACGCGGATCATGGCGGGTGAATTGTCCGTGATCCCCGATCAGTACGACCGCGCGGTGCAGGCCGACTATCCTGGTGGTCAGACGGTCCATGGCACGTCCGAGGTCGATGCGTTCTGGATTGGCCTGCGGTCGGCCTTTCCGTCGGCGGCGTTCACTGTCCAGCACATGATCGGCATGGACGAGCCCAACATGCCGCCGCGCGCCGCGATCCGCTGGTCGTTGAGCGGCAGACATGACGGGTGGGGCAGCTTTGGTGCGCCCACCGGGGCCGAGGTGCATGTTATGGGGATCACCCATGCCGAATTCGGCCCGCGCGGGCTGCGCCGCGAATGGACGCTCTATGACGAGACCGCAATCTGGATGCAAATTCTGGCCCATCAGGGCTGACACCACAAAGGGAACAGACCAATGACCCCGCAAGACATGGAAGCCCGCATCGTCCGTTACGGCGATCTGCGCCCCTGCCGCACCGCCTTTATCGACGCCCATACGCCGGGCAGCAATCAGAAGGAAAACTTTACCATCATCGGTGGCGGTGTGTCCGAATCCGCCGACCAGCACGTGCACATCACCGAAACGCCGGGCTTCAACATCGGCGCGGCGGGCCAGCCGCCCAAGTGCCGCAATTCGCTGCACAGCCATCGCACCGCAGAGGTGTTCTTTGTGCTGTCGGGGCGCTGGCGGTTCTTCTGGGGGCGCTGGGGCAACGCGGGCGAGGTGGTGCTGGAACAGGGCGACATCATCAACATCCCCACCGGCATCTTTCGCGGGTTCGAGAATATCGGCACCGATTACGGGATGATCATGGCGGTGCTCGGTGGTGATGATGCCGGGGGCGGCGTGATCTGGGCACCGCAGGTGATCGAGGATGCGCGCGATCACGGGCTGGTGCTCGGCGAGAACGGCAAGCTTTATGACACCAAGGCGGGGCAGTCCCTGCCCGAGGGCGTCAAGCCGATGCCCGTCCTGACCGAAGACCAGCTCAAGGCGTTTCCCGAACCGACAGCAGCAGAGGTCATTCCCGGCCACGTGGCGCGGTACTGGGACCTGATGGGGTTGGCGGGCCGCCAGCCTGCCAAGGTGATCGGACCTGATGCCAAGCTGCGCGACCGGCCGGGCTTCGAGGTGGATTTCATCACCCGCGGGTCGATTCCCGAGGACATGTATAGTGTCGCTGACCATGAGGTGCTGATGCCGGTGCGTGGTCACTGGCGGCTGAGCTGGGAGGGCGGCACCACGGCGCTCAATCCCGGCGATACGGTCGCTGTGCCGCCGGGCCTTGCCCATAGCGTCATTCCCGCCATGACCGGTGAGGCGTCGATGTACCGGGTGCGGTCGACCGATGATCCGGCAGGGCCGACCCGGACCGCTGGCTGACCGGGCAGATCGTTCCGCAATGTGACTGGAGGCAGTGGCCCTCCGGCCTATGTTGCTTCACAGGCAGCAGCAGGATGGAGGGCCACATGATGGGAAGCACGCTGACATTGCGCCCTGCGGACGTATCGGATTTCGAGGCGCTGGACCGACTCTTTGGACAAAGCTATCCGGCGCTGCTCAAGGACGATTACCCGCCATCGGTTCTGGTCACGGCGGTGCCTCTGATCTCGCGGGCGCAACCCGCGCTGATCGCGTCGGGCAGTTTTTTCGTCGTCTGTGACGGGCAGGAGATCGTCGGCGCCGGAGGCTGGACGATGCAGGCACCGGGCGGCAAGCCCGGAGCGCGCGGCATCGGGCACATTCGCCACGTCGTCACCGATCACCGCCGCACGCGCCAGGGCATCGGGCGGTCGCTGATGGAGCATATCGCGCTGCACGCGCTGGCGTCGGGCATGTCGCAGCTGCACTGCCAGAGCACGCGCACTGCCGTTCCGTTCTACGAAGCGATGGGTTTTGAGGCGCAGGGCGACATTGTTGTGCCACTGCGCCCCGGCATCGACTTTCCTGCGGTCTTCATGCGGCGGATTCTTGCTTAGGTTGATCTGCGTCATGGTGGTGTCACGGTTTCTGGTGTCGACTTGACCTCCAGTCAAAGGAGGCGACCATGCTGACCATCACAAAACCTGAACCGAACCGGGTGGATATCGAACTGTCCGGCAAGATCGATTCCGACGAAATGGCCAAGGGACTCGATGACCTGCTGGACAAGGCGCAGGATGTGAACGCGGGCAAGATGCTGTACACGATCACCTCTTTCGCCTTTCCCGATCTGGGGGCGATGGCGGTCGAGATGGCGCGCCTGCCCAAGATGTTCGGGCTGCTGGGCCGGTTCGACCGATGCGCCGTGCTGTGCGATGTCGGGTGGATCAGGAACGCCGCCGAGCTCGAGGGCGCGCTGTTTCCCGGCATCGACATCAAGGGCTTCGAACTGACAGATCGGGATCAGGCCGAAGCGTGGCTGCAGACCGGGATGGCGTGACCGCCGGGATTGCGGCATGCGGGCTCATTTTCTTTCGGGCGTGTCGGGGAAAGCCTGATATACCCCGGACAACACAGTCAAAAAGGAGCCTGACATGAAAATCCACCGTGCCGGAGACCGGCCTTCGCAATCTCCAAGCCCCGATTATTTCACCGGCACCGTGCGGATGGACCCGGTCGTATCGGGTGACGACGAGTCCGCCGTCAAGATCCTGATGGTGACCTTCGAGCCCGGCGCACGGACCGCGTGGCACACCCATCCTGCCGGTCAGTCGCTGCACATCGTGTCGGGTCTGGGACTGGCCGGGTCCGAAGGGCAGCCTGTGCAGGTGCTGCGCCCTGGTGACACGGTCTGGTTCGCACCGGGAGAGAAGCACTGGCACGGCGCGTCGCCCGACTGCGCGATGACCCATCTGGCGGTGCAGACTGCGGTCGAGGGCAAGACCGCCAATTGGATGGAGCATGTGTCGGACGAGGATTACAGCGCCCCGCGCGCTGGGTAGGTACGGGTCACCGACCGATCTCGACCACCTCGCGTTCGGTCACGATCAGGTCAAGCGGCTGGTCCGTCGCCTCCAGCGGCAGGTCGTCCGCTTCCTGAGCGGCGTAGGCAAAGCCAATGGCAAGGGTGGGACGCTGGGCGCGCAGGCGTTCGAGCGTGCGGTCGTAGAACCCGCCCCCATAGCCCAGCCGCCCTCCCGCGCGGGAAAAGGCGACCAGCGGCACGATCAGCACTTCGGGGGTGATCAGCCGTTCCTCGGCAGGCACGGACGCGCCAAACGGGCCGTCGACCAGCGCGCAGTCCGGTTGCCACTGCGAGAACACGAGCGGCTGTCCCTTGGCGCGGATCACCGGCACGCCGACGGGCCCGTGGGCTGCGGCCTCGGCCATGGCGGGCAGGGGGTCGATCTCGGTCCGGATCGGCAGGTAGCCCGACAGCGGCACACCGCGATAGCCTGCCAGCACCGCGCTCAGATGGCCCGCAGCACCGCGATGGCCTGCCTCATGCGCCAATTTGCGTCGGGCAAAGGCGGCCTTGCGCGCGTCGGCCTTGCGCGCGTCCAGCGTCACAGAAGCACCACGACGGCCAGCCCGAGGAAGGCGAAAAAGCCCACCACGTCGGTCACGGTGGTCACGAAGGCGCCAGAGGCCAGCGCCGGATCGACACCCAGCTTTTCCAGCACGATGGGAATGCCGGTGCCCGCAAGCCCTGCCACCACGAGGTTGATCACCATGGCCGCCGCGATCACACCGCCCAGTTCCAGCGAACCGAACCAGATGAATCCCACTGCGCCCATGATGACGGCAAAAGCCAGACCGTTGATCAGCCCCACCATCACCTCGCGGCGGATCACCCGCCAGACGTTCGAGCGCGTCAAATCCTTGGTGGCCAGTGCGCGCACCGCCACGGTCAGCGACTGCGTGCCTGCATTGCCGCCCATGGAAGCCACGATCGGCATCAGCACCGCAAGCGCCACAACGGTGGCGATGGCGTCTTCGAACTGCGCGATCACGAGGCTGGCCATGATCGCCGTCACGAGGTTGACGAAGAGCCACGGAAACCGGCGCTTGGTGGTTTCGCGCACCTTGTCCGAGAGCGAGCTTTCGCTGTCCACACCGGCAAGGCGCAGCACGTCTTCCTCGTGTTCCTCGTCGAGCACGGCCATCGCGTCGTCGATGGTGATGACGCCCACCAGCCGTTCGTTTTCATCCACGACGGGCGCCGAGATCAGGTGGTACTGGTTGAAGGCATAGGCCACGTCGCCTTCGTATTGCAGGGCCGGGATGACATGGAACGTGTCGGACACGAGCGATTGCAGCATCACTTCGCGGCGCGATGCCATCAGCTTGCCCAGGGTGACATTGCCCACCGGGCGCAGGCGCGGATCGACCAGCACGATGTGGTAGAACTGTTCCGGCAGATCGTCGGAATTGCGCAGGTAATCAATGGCTTCGCCGACATTCCAATGTTCCGGCGCCATCACCACCTCACGCTGCATGAGGCGGCCCGCGGAATATTCCGGGTAGGTCATGGACTGCTGGACCGCGACCCTGTCGCTGTCTTCGAGCGCGTCGAGGATCGCGTCCTGCTGCGGCTGGTCGAGGTCTTCGAGAAGGTCGACCACGTCATCGCTGTCAAGGTCGCGCACCGCGTCGGCCAGAACCTGCGGCGACAGAAGGCCGATCACCTCTTCGCGGATCGATTCGTCGAGTTCCGACAGGATGTCGCCGTCGAATTCCTTGTCATAGAGCTTGATCAGCCGCATCCGGTCGAAGGCGTTGATCTGCTCCAGAAGGTCGGCGATGTCGGCGGGGTGCAGCGGCTCCATCAGCTCGACAAGCTGGTCTCGGTCGTCGCGGTCCACGGCAAAGAGGATCTGCGCCACGGCCTTGCGGCCAAGGCTGTAGGCGTCTTCGGCGTCCTCGACTTCGGGTGCCTCGATGGTTTGGTCGTCGCTCATCTTGCCAGCTGCCCCCTTGCTGAATGGCTTGTTTCACGTTTACGCAATCTGACCGGGAGACAACAGGGCATGCGCGCAATTTACCAAAGTCACATGCCGGGATAGGGTCATCCGGCCAATGCACAAAGAGCCTTCCATGTCAGACATCACGCTTTATCTCGGCCAGACGCTCTGGTTCACCGACAATCCCATGACGACCGGGCCGGAGGCCGCCCATCATGATGCGCGGGGGGCCATCGCGGTGCAGCACGGGCATGTTCTGGCGCGCGGCAGTGCCGACGATCTGCGCCGCCAGTATCCGCAGGCGGTGGTCGAGGATCACGGGCAGGCGCTGATCCTGCCCGGCTTCATCGACGCGCATGTGCATTACCCGCAGACCGCGATGATCGCGAGCTGGGGCAAGCGGCTGATCGACTGGCTGAACACCTACACCTTCCCCGAGGAGATGAAGTTCGGCGATCCGGACTATGCCGCCGAGATCGCGGGGCGGTATCTGAATCTGGCGCTGTCGCATGGCACAACGACGATGTGCAGCTATTGCACCATTCATCCGCAAAGCGTGGACGCCTATTTTACGGCAGCCGCCGCGCGCGGGATGCGCGTGCTGGGGGGCAAGACCTGCATGGACCGCAATGCGCCCGACGGGCTGCTGGATACCGCGCAATCGGCCTATGACGACAGCAAGGCGCTGCTGGAGCGGTGGCACGGAAAGGGCAGGGCGTCCTACGTCATCACACCGCGATTCTCACCCACCTCCACGCCAGACCAACTGTCGGCGCTGGGGGCGTTGTGGGCCGAGAACCCCGATTGCCTGATGCAGACCCATCTGAGCGAACAGACCGACGAGATCGCATGGGTGCGTGGGCTGTATCCGCAGGCGCGCGATTACCTTGACACCTATGAGGCGCACGGCCTCTTGGGCGCAAACGGCCTTTACGGCCACGCGATCCACCTCGAACCCCGCGAACGCGACCGGCTGCGCGAGGTGGGCGCGGCTTTGGTGCATTGCCCGACTTCCAACACGTTCATCGGGTCGGGCCTCTTTGACATGGCCGGGCTTGTGGGTGAGGGGCAGCGCGTCGGGCTTGCCACCGATACCGGCGGCGGGTCGTCCTTTTCGATGCTGCGCACGATGGCGGCAGCCTACGAGGTGGCGCAACTGCGCGGTGTGGCGCTGCACCCATCGGCGCTCTTGTGGCTGGCGACCGAAGGGTCTGCCTGGTCGCTGGGAATCGCGGACCGCGTGGGCACACTGGCACCGGGGTCTGAGGCCGATTTCATCACGCTCGATCTGGGATCAACCCCCGCCATCGCCCAACGCAGCTCCCGGGCGGCGGACCTCTGGGAAGCGGTGTTCCCGACGATCATGATGGGCGATGACCGCGCGGTGTCGGGGGTTTGGGTGATGGGAGAGCGGCATTTGAACACGATCCCCGGCTAGACGCCGTCAGGAGACCGTGACCGTCTATGCCCCCCGATCCCGTTCATCCATCGCCCACAAATAGCCAACGTTGGCCCCCTTCACCAAGCGCAGCAGCACCAGCGCCAAGACCAGCATCAAACCGCTGATATACCCGAAAAGCACAAGCGGATCTGGCCGAAACACTGCGAAACCCACCCACAGGATCGGCACCAACAGAACACCGACAAGCAGGATCGTGAACACTGCCGGCATGTCGGCGGTCTTGTAGGCGCCCAACGGCTCGTCGCAGTCCGGGCAGCGATCGCTGATTGCGAGGTACCCTGTGAACACCTTGCCCGTTCCACAATTCGGGCAGCGGCCAAGGACACCGCGGCCCATGGCTTTCTTCACGTCTTTGTTCGGTCCAGTCTGTTCCATCCGCGGGACCCTAAACCTTGGTGAAGAGATTACAACTTCCGGACGTCATGGCTGCTGTTTGTGCTACACAGGGCATAGATGAGCGCTCAGTCATCGGGCCGACCGCCGATTCAAGACCAATCCCGACGCGGCTATTCCTCACTGTCCGTGAGACCGGAGGGCTGACTTGATCTTGCCGTCCTTGTACTCCAAATGCCTGCCACTCAGGCAGTCTGTCCTAGCCGGCTCGCAACAGGACGGCAGACGAATCCCCGATGACTGCTGCGATGTTCGCAAAGGCGACCCTGCTCCGTTGCGATCTGTCTGCGGAGCGCAGAAGTCTTGTCTCGGTCTCTTCCACGATTGCGATGGCTGCAGAGCGCGCTCTGGCCTGACGTTCGGGTGCGACAGGGATCACGGCGCGGCTGGTTTGCCTGCTGCCGTTTCTGAGGCCGAACACTGCCGGGCGTTTGGTCGTGGAGGCATTTTCGCGCGCAACGCGGTTCAACTGGCTTGCTGCGTCGCGGATGATGCGTTCGGCCTCTCGAAACTCACTGGTTCGAGGAAGCCGGTCGGCAATCCAGTCGAAATAGTCGGCGACGCAGTCCACTCCGAAAGCAGGGTCAGGGATATTGCCGCATAAGTCCTGCACGCCCTCGGTGAAGCCGCGAATGAGGTCATCGACCTGTACCTCCGACGCGCCGCCCCAGCGGCGCTCTGTGCCATAGCCTTGCGAATGGCCGGGTACTGCTATGGCCAAGACCATTGCGATGGAGAGCAGAGCGGTGAGTGCACGAAGTCGAGTCAAAGCGGTGTCCCAAGAATGCTTTCCGAAAGAGCCTACCGGATTCCGCTGAGTGTTAATCCGCGCGATGCGCACAATTCGCAGTTTTGCCGATCACCTTTCCGTTACCCCAGGGGCGCGGAATGCTGCGGGATTGAGGATGTCCGTGCAGCGATCAAAGCCGCCGTCCTGCGTCTCGAAACAAAAAAACCGCGTCCAGGATCACCCTGACGCGGCTTTTTATTCACTGTCCGTGTGACCGGAAGGCTTACTTGATCTTGCCTTCTTTGTACTCGACGTGCTTGCGCGCGACGGGGTCGTACTTCCGAACAGACATCTTTTCCGTCATCGTCCGCGCGTTTTTCTTGGTCACGTAGAAATGACCCGTTCCCGCAGACGAGTTCAGGCGGATTTTGATTGTGGTCGGCTTCGCCATGGGTCGTCTCCTGCATCGGGCAAGGACTGCCCGTGAATTCCAGTATGAAAGCTGCCTTCTACCGTCGCGCGCGGGTGAGTCAACCCTCCAGGCGGGGTTCTTTGCATCAAAGGTCCAGAAAAACGCGCGGAGGGCCTGTAAGCCGGATTCTGTCCCCCTCGGGTTGCCCCGAAGATGGATGACCATTCCTCTGGGACCGATGTCGCCACCGGCCTCGTGCTGCCAACCCGGGGATCTGGGCTGAAGCGACCCTGCCGACACGCGGCGCGATCCCCCTATTCGGCATTGCTCCCGGTGGGGCTTGCCATGCGGGCGCTGTTGCCAGCCCCCCGGTGGGCTCTTACCCCACCGTTTCACCCTTACCCCGACCGAGATCGGGGCGGTCTGTTCTCTGTGGCGCTATCCGTCAGGTTGCCCTGCCCGGGCGTTACCCGGCACCATTGCTTCAGGGAGTCCGGACTTTCCTCCCCCTGTGAAAGGGGCGGCCATCCAGCCCTCCGCGCGATCTGTGGCGTAGGCGAAGACGTCATCGCGGTCAATCGTCCATGGCGCGAAGTGCGGTCCCTTGTCTTCTCTGGTTTGAAAATACCCTCGGGAGTGTGAGGGCAGAGCCCTCAAGATGTTCTGTTGACGGAACATCCGCGATGCGTCGACGCATCGTGCCCCTATCGCAGCACGTAGGGTTGGTGCAGCCATTCCCAGAGCGCGTCATTGGTCTCGTCCGGGGTTTCCAGCGTCGGCAGGTGGCCGGCATCTTCGAGTACGACCAGCCGCGCGTGCGGGATCAGTTCGGCCATGAAGCTGTGCCGCTTGACCGGGCAAAGCGCGTCATGCGCGCCGCAGAGCACCAGCGCGGGCTGGCGGATCTTGCGCAGCGTGGATTGCTGATCGCGGCGGCGTTGCAGGGCGCGGGACTGGTGGATGAACACCTCCGGCCCCAGCGTGTGCGCCATGTCCATCACCGTCTGCAGCACGGCGGGGCGGCGCGGGCCAGGGGCCAGGTAGTTGGGTTTCAGCTCGTCGCGCATCACCTCGGTCAGCTTGCCGGATTTGACCTTGACGATCTGCGGCTCGCGGTTCGCGGCAACAGGCGGCGTTTCGGCAAGGCAATTGGTGTCCATCAGCGCCACGCGGGTCACCCGTTCGGGTGCGCGGCGCAGGATCTCCATCGCGACGATGCCCCCCATGCTGAGCCCTGCCAGCGCGAATTTATGCGGCAGGAGCGGCAGGAGGCCCGATGCGATCTCTTCCATCCGCTGACCATGTGTGATCGGCGCGACCATCACCGGGTGAGTGGCGGAAAAGGCGCGGATCTGCGGCTCGAACAACCGTGCGTCGCACATCATGCCAGGCAGAAAGACGACGGGTTCGATCATGGCTCAGAGGCGTCCCGAGGCCAGGGCGGCACCCATGGCCAGCGTTTCCAGCTTGGCATAGGCGATCTCGGGATCGACGGCCCCGAAACCCGCGAAGGTGCCAAAGCCGCAATCGCTGCCCGCGATCACCCGGTCCGGGCCGACGATGTCGGTGAACCGTTCGATCCGCTGGGCGACAACCTCGGGATGCTCGACAAAATTGGTGGTCGAATCGATCACGCCGGGGACCAGCGCCATGTCCTCGGGGATCTCGGATTTGCGGTCGCGAAACACGGTCCATTCATGGGCGTGCCGGGGGTTGGAGGTCTCGAACAGCACTTGGCCTGCGCTGACCTTCATCAGGGTCGGGAAGACCGTGTCCATGTCGATGTCGCAGACATGTGGGCCTTCGTAATTGCCCCAGCAGATATGCACCCGCACGCGGGACGGATCGATGCCGTCCAGGGCGTGGTTCATAGCCTCGACATGGCTGTCCGCGATCTTTACGAATTCCGCGTCCGACAGATCGTTGAACAGCATGTGCCGCGACAGGGCAAGGTCGGGGCAGTCAAGCTGCAGCATCAGTCCGCTGTCCACGATGGTGCGGTATTCGTCGCGCATCGCATCCGCCAGCGCGGCCAGATAGGCATCGCGCGTGGGGTAAAAATCGTTCTGCAGGAAGAGCGAGATCACACCCGGCGAGGCTGCGTTCATGAAGCCCTCGGTCGCGCCATGCTCCGCCATCCCCGCCTTGAGGTTGGCGATGTCGGTTTCCAACTCGCCCTGACCCTTGGATTTCACCTCGCCCACGCACATCGGGCGGGCGTATTTCGGGGTGCCGCCGTCGTCCTTGAGTCGTTCGAGAAAGGTCGGATACAGCTTGAGATCGGCTGGCGCGTTGCGCGGGCTGTCACCGTCAAAGCCGGTGTAGCGATCCTTGACGTAAGTGGCGTAGCTGATCTTGGAGGTCTCTCCATCCGACACGAGGTCGATGCCCGCGTCTACCTGACGGCGTACCGTTGCTGACGCGGCCTCGGTCATGGCGGCGTCAAAGGCCGCGGGGTCATACTCCTGCCGGTTCTCGCGGGCAAAGATGAAATCAACCACTTTCTGCGTGCGTGGTAGCGATCCGACATGGGTGGTCTTGATGCGTGTCATAAGCTCGGCCCCGTTTCTGCATAGGTTTGCAGGGACACTAACAAATCAAATCGCGCGTGCCAGATGCTTCGGCGCATCCGGCACTCTTTTGCGCGGGTTTGTGCGGTGCCTAGCCCATGAGCCTGTGCGCCAGCGCGTTCTGACGCTCGATCACGCAGGGCAGGTCGATGGTGGTGACATGCCCGTCGCGCACCACCTGCCGCCCCTCGACCAGCAGGTGTTTCACCCGCGTCGGACCCGCCAGCAACAGCGCCGCCGGATCCCAGCTTCCGGCGCTTTCCACGCCGCTGACATCCCAGATGGCGATATCGGCGCGTTTGCCCACAGCGATCTGGCCGCAATCGGGACGACCGAGCACCTCAGCCCCGCCGCGCGTGGCGATGAACAGCGCTTCGCGGGCGCTCATCGCGTTTGCGCCGTTCGCCACCCGTTGCAGCAGCATCGCCTGACGGGCTTCGGCCACGAGGTTGCCCGCATCGTTGCTGGCCGATCCGTCAACGCCAAGCCCGACCGGAACACCGGCATCGCGCATGGCGCGCACGGGCGCGATGCCCGATCCAAGACGGCAGTTGGAACAGGGGCAATGGGCGACGCCGGTGCGGGATTTGGCAAAAAGATCAATCTCGTGCCCGTCGAGCTTCACGCAATGTGCGTGCCACACATCCGGTCCGGTCCAGCCAAGGTCTTCGGCATATTGACCGGGGCGGCAGCCGAATTTTTCCAGAGAATAGGCGATGTCCTCGTCGTTTTCGGCCAGATGCGTATGCAGCATCACCCCCTTGTCGCGGGCCAGCAGGGCGGCCTCGCGCATCAGGTCGCGGCTGACCGAGAAGGGCGAACAGGGGGCCACGCCCACCCGCACCATCGACCCGTCGCTGGTGTCGTGATGTGCGTCGATCAGGCGGATGCAGTCCTCGAGGATCGCCGCCTCGTTTTCGACCAGCGCATCGGGCGGCAAGCCGCCATCGCTTTCGCCAATGCTCATGGCGCCGCGCGTCGGGTGAAAGCGCATGCCGATGTCCCGTGCGGCGGCAATCGTGTCATCCAGCCGCGCACCGTTGGGGTAGAGGTAGAGATGATCCGAGGTCAGCGTGCAGCCCGACAGCGCCAGTTCCGCCAGCCCGATCTGGGCCGAGATGTACATCTCTTCGGGACCGAACCGCGCCCAGATCGGGTAGAGCGTCTGGAGCCAGCCAAAGAGCAGCGCATCCTGCCCACCCGGCACCGCGCGGGTCAGGGTCTGGTAGAGGTGGTGATGGGTGTTCACCAGACCGGGCGTGACCACACAGCCCTTGGCGTCGATGGTCTCGTCCGCGCCGGTCAGGCCATGCCCGATTTCGGTGATGGCACCCTGTTCGATGCGGATATCCGCGCCTGTCAGTTCGGACAGTGTCCTGTCCATCGTCAAAAGGGTCGTCGCATTCTTGATGAGAATGGTCATGCCGCGTGCTCCACACATATCCTGCCCTTTTCGGTGTGGATAACCCGCCGGGGCGACAGAAAAGGAGCGGAAGGACTCACCCAAGCGGGGTAAGGTGTAGCGCGATTTGCGCGGTTTGTCAGCCGTTGAGCAGGGCCAGTGCAGCCGCATGCAGCTCTGGCGTGGCCGCGGCGAGCGTCGTGCCGCCATCATGTGCGGGCGTGCCATCCCATTGGGTGACGATGCCGCCCGCTGCTTGGATCACGGCAATGGGCGCCTGCACGTCGTAGGCGTTCAGCCCCGCCTCGATCACCAGATCGATCTGCCCGGCGGCGAGCAGCGCATAGGCGTAGCAGTCACAGCCATAGCGGGTCAGCTGGACCGCGCGGGTGACGCGCTGGAAAGCCGTGCGCTGGTCGTCGCTTCCGATCTCGGGGAAGGTGGAGAACAGAATGGCCTGCGACAGGTCGGTTGTGGATTTCGTGGAAAGCGTGCCCTTGCCACGGGGGCCGGTCCAGTTGCAGCGGCCCAGACCCCCCATGAAGCGTTCGCCGATATAGGGCTGGTCGATCATGCCCATGACGGGGCCGGTGTCATCCGAAAGCGCGATCAGGACGCCCCAGGTCGGCGTGCCGCTGATAAACGAGCGTGTGCCGTCGATCGGATCGAGCACCCAGGTCAGGCCGCTGGTGCCCGCGCGACTGCCATGTTCTTCGCCCAGAATAGCGTCATCAGCCCGCAGGTCGGCCAGCACGTCGCGCATCGCGGTCTCGGCGGCGCGGTCGGCGATGGTGACGGGATCGAACCCGCCCGCCAGCTTGTTGTCGGTGGCAAGCCCGCCCGACCGGAAATGCGGCAGGATCGCCGCGCGGGCGGCATCTGCCATACGTTCGGCCACTGACCATAGGTCAGCGGCATCGTCGGGGGTAAACTCTGTCATGAAACGCCTCCTGAACGCAGCCCGCCAAGGGCTACCTCAGGTGGCAGGCGTGCTCAAGCGACGTCAGACAGGACGCGCGCCAGTTCGAACAGGCGACGGCGCTGGTTTTCCGGGATCGCGTAGTACGAGCGGATCAGGTCCAGTGCTTCCTTGTCGCCCAGAAGATCGGCCGGGATCGCTTCGGTGCCGAAGGTTGCAGCGTCTTTCTTTTGTGCGTCTTCGATGCCTTCGAAGAAAAAGGCCACGGGCACGTCCAGCGCGTCCGCGATGTCCCAGAGCCGGGAGGCGCTGACGCGGTTTGCACCGGTTTCATATTTCTGGATCTGCTGGAATTTGATTCCGACTTTTTCAGCCAGTTGTTGCTGGGTCATGCCAACCAGCCAACGCCGGTGCCGAACTCGTTTTCCAACATGGATGTCAACAGGATGTGCCATCGTGCTCCCTTTCGCCAAATGCATCTCGCGTCTTTTTCTGTCGGATAGAATACCGGGTCTCAAGAGCTTTGCGAGACGTGGGCAGAACAACCTATCCGGTTATTGATGCCCGGAAGCTATAGCATGACAGGTATAAGGGCAAGAAAATTGGCCTGTCGCATCGGAAAATGGTTAACAAATGGTAACAGGACGCTGTGTTCGCTTGGAGCGGCCGTTCGAAAACGCGTGCGGCGCGTGACAGTGACGTGCACGTAAGCCAAAGTGGCAAAATGAAAATTTAACGTAGGAGCCTGCTGTGAAGGCATTTCAGGTCCAGAGTCACGACGCCGCACCGGACATTCAAGAAGTGGCCGTTCCTGACCCGGCAGCGGGTGAAATCCGGGTGCGAATCTATGCCTGCGGTTTGAACTTCGCCGATCTTCTGATGGTCAAAGGCACCTATCAGGACACGCCGCAGCTTCCCTTCGTTCTCGGTATGGAGGTGTCTGGAACGGTGGATGCGCTGGGCGACGGGGTGACGGGCCTTGCTGAGGGCGACCGTGTTGCGGTGTTCGGCGGGCAGGGCGGGCTGGCCGAGTATGGCTGTTTCGATGCGCGCCGCGCGGTGCGCCTGCCGGATGCAATGTCGATGGTCGACGCGGCGGCGTTCCAGATCGCCTATGGCACCAGCCATGTCGCACTGGATCATCGGGCCCGGCTGCAGCCGGGCGAAACGCTGCTTGTGCTGGGGGCTGCGGGCGGTGTCGGGCTGACGGCTGTCGAGATCGGCAAGCTGATGGGCGCCAAGGTGGTTGCCTGCGCCCGCGGCGCGGCCAAGCTTGATGCGGCCCGGGCGGCGGGGGCGGATCACCTGATCGACGCCGAGACGCAGGACATCCGCACCGAAATGAAGGCGCTGGGCGGCGCGGACGTGGTCTATGATCCGGTGGGCGGCGATCAGTTCATCGCGGCGTTCCGGTCCTGCAACCCCGAAGCGCGGCTTCTGCCCATCGGGTTTGCCAGCGGGGACGTGCCGCAGATCAAGTCGAATCATCTGCTGGTCAAGAACATCTCGGTGCTGGGCGTCTACTGGGGCGGCTATCTGCAGTTCCGGCCCGATGTTGTCACGGGCAGCCTTGCCACCCTCATGGACTGGTATTGCGACGGCAAGCTGAAGCCGCATGTCAGCCACGTTCTGGATCTGGATGCCGTGGCCGAAGGGCTTGAACTGTTGCGCAGCCGGGCCTCCACCGGCAAGGTGGTGATCCGTCTGGCCGACGACGCCTGAGCGCTATTCTGCCGCCGCGCGCAGATCGACGCCCGAGATCGCCGCGAATTCCCGGCGCAGCAGGTCGCAGAGCGGCTCGATGATCTGTGGCCGCGCCGTCCCGCGATAAAGCGCAACTGACTGCTGTCCGAGATCGGGCAGGTTGGCGCTCAGGGGAATTGCTTCGAATTGCGGCGGTTCGTGGCCTTCGAGCACCGAGGTGATCGCCAGATCGGCGCAGACCGCCACTTCGATGGCGCGGTCGCTGTCCGAGGACAGGACCAGGTCCCACGCTGTGCTGGTCTTTTCCAGCGTTCCCAGCGCCACGGGGCGAAACGAACAATGGTTGCAGAAGGCGACGGGCAGGGGGCTGACCTTCCAGGCCTGACCGCCCGGCGCACCGTACCAGCGCAGGGGCACCTTCATCATGACCTCGGCGGCGCTGTCGGGCCGTGTCTCGGTGGTCAGGATCACATCGACCTCGCCGCGCGAAAACTGATCCTTGAGGTCGCTGGTATAAGAGCTGACAAGCTGGACCTTCACGCGCGGAAAATCGCGCTGCATCGCCTTCATCACATTTGGGATCGCAGGGTAGATGATGTCATGCGGCACGCCCAGGATGATCTCGCCTTCCCAGACCGTGTTGGTCAGCTTGCCATAGACCTCGTCATTCATATCGACGATGCGCCGCGCATAGGCCAGAAGCTGCTCCCCCGCCGAGGTGAGCGCCACGCCCCGCCCCTGCCGGTCGAGCAGGGTCAGATCAAGGCTGTCTTCCAGCCGCTTGATCTGCATCGACACGGCGGATTGCGTCAGGTTCAGAAAAGACGCGGCCCGCGTGACGCCTCCCGCGTCGGCCACTGCGATGAAGGATCGGAGCGTGGTGATGTCGAGGTTTCTCATATATCACAAACCATGATGGATGACTTCAATAACATTCGTTTCACAAATAACGATACCATCGCCATATGCATCAGGCAACACGATGGTTCAGGTGGAATACATCACGAAATGGAAAGGACATGACATGTCGCGCATGATGCACTCTGGTTTTGAAATCCTGTCGCGGCCCGCCCGCCGCACCGGCCTGCTGGCCCGCCTGTCGGCCGCGCTTGAAATGCAGCGCAGCCGCGCCCGTCTGGCGACGCTCGACGCGCATCTTCTGGCGGATATCGGTGTTGACCGTCGCACCGCCGAAGCCGAGGCAAATCGTCCGCTCTGGGACGCTCCGGCCTCCTGGATCGGGTGATCCGGCACTGTCCTGCAGCCGAAAATGCCTAAAAATGCAAATTCGGTGCATTTTTTGACATTCGGATGGTGCAGCAATGCTTGAAATGCAGGCCTCAAGCCCCGATATTCTGACCATCTGTCCCCGCAGGCGCGGGTGGCGTCCATTGTATTTCGGAGGGATGAATGGCTGAGTTTAACACAATCCGGTCGACCGGCGTTGCTGGCGCCCGAGCCGCCCAGATTGATGAAGGTCTGCGCGCACACATGAACAAGGTGTATGGCACCATGTCTGTTGGCATGCTGCTCACCTTTGCTGTCGCTTGGGCCGTGGGCACAAGCCCTGACCTGTTGGCGATATTCCGCGACCCGGCGACGCTTCAGCCGAATATCCTTGGCTGGATCATCATGTTCGCCCCGCTGATCATGGTTTTCACCATGAGCGCGATGATCAACAAGCTGTCCGCCGCCGGGGCGCAACTGTTCTTCTACGTCTTCGCATCGGTCATGGGCCTGAGCCTTGCGTGGATTTTCGTGGCCTTTACCGGCATGTCGATCGCACAGATTTTCCTCGTGACTTCGATCGCCTTCGCGGGCCTGTCGCTCTACGGCTACACCACGAAGAAAGACATCTCGGGTTGGGGCGCGTTCCTGATCATGGGAGTGATCGGTCTCGTTGTGGCGATGATCGTCAACATCTTCCTTCAGTCGCCGGCGATCATGTTCGCGATTTCGATCCTTGGCGTACTGATCTTCGCAGGTCTGACGGCTTACGACACGCAGAACATCAAGAACACCTATCTTGAGCATGCTGCGCATGGCGACAAGGAATGGATGACGAAGTCGGGCATCATGGGCGCGCTGAGCCTGTACCTGAACTTCATCAATATGTTCATGTTCCTCCTGCAGCTGTTCGGCAACCGCGAGTAACATCAATCTTCCGACGTCAACGGGGCTGGCCGAAAGGCTGGCCCCTTTTTTATGCGTTTGGAGTGCCGTGTGTTCAGGCCGGACTTGGGAGTGCTGGTTGTGACAGGGTGCGCCACCTGCAGTCCGGCTCTCCCAGAATTTTATGGAGGGCCGCTAGAAACTTAGTACTAAGTTTCTGAGACAGGTCTTAAAAAAAAGTTTGCGGCTGAAAATCAGCGACGTGCCCGGCTGAACGGATTGACGGTCAACGCTGGCTCCGCTCTACCTCGGCACAGATAGCGACACCCGCACCGACCGCATCATCCTCAGACCCCAACTTCCGGGCCGAGGCATACCATCGGCTCGTCATTCTGCTGCGCCTCGTAAAGCGTCGTCGCGTTCGGGTCATTTTCGAAAATCGCCCGCAACCCGTTGGCCTCTTTGAAGAACGACCAGCATTGCGGCGTCGGATTGTCCTCGTAGACAAAGCAGATCATGTCCTGCTCTTCGTACCAGATGCCGTCCTTGCACTTGCCGTCCAGGAACGACCACCGCACGCGGCGGTCTTCGAGATATTCCTCGACGCCGTAGGCCTCACCGCCCTGTCCGAAATAGAGCGTCTTGCCGGTCACATAGGCTTCGAACTGCGCGCCGTTCATCGGCTCAGCCCCAAGGCAGGGCGTGGCCAGAAGGATCGTAAGCGTGGCGTATTTGAGCGTGTTCAACATAGCGCAAGCCTAGCCAAGACACGCGCCCGGTTCAAATGACATCGGCGTAAGATTTCCGAAATTCCTCACAGGTTGCCCATGCGCGGCGATGCAGAGGCGGTTGGGCTGCGTTTAGCGTCGTTTTCAGGCTCGTGACAGGGGCAAGCCTGTGCGAGTTTGCGGCGTGGCGCGAACAAAGGACGATCTCGATGGCATTGGACGAACGCAAGGGTGTGTGGAAATCCGGACGAGGCAAGGGCCGCAAGACGCCCAAGGGCCGTCAATATACCGACGAGGCGCTGGCCGAGGTGCAGGCGCTGCTGGGCGAGCATCCGCGTCGCCGCGATCTGCTGATCGAGTTCCTGCACCTGATTCAGGACGCATACGGCCATTTGAGCGCCGACCACCTGCGCGCGCTGGCCGAAGAGATGCGCCTGAGCATGGCCGAGGTCTACGAGGTCGCGACCTTCTACGCGCATTTTGACGTTGTGAAAGAGGGCGAAACCCCGCCGCCTGCGCTGACCATCCGGGTTTGCGATTCGCTGTCCTGCGAATTGGCAGGCGCGCAGGCGTTGCAACAGGCGCTCGAGGACGGGCTTGACCCTACTGTAGTGCGTGTGGTGCGAGCCCCCTGCATGGGTCGCTGCGACACTGCCCCGGTGCTGGAGCTTGGCCACAACCATATTGACCACGCCACCCCCGAAAAGGTGCAGGCGGCGATCGCGGCGGGGGACACCCATGCCCATGTCCCGGACTATCAGGATTTCAACGCCTACCTGAAAACCGGCGGTTATTCCGCGCTGATCGACCTACGCGCCAATGGCAATTGGGAAGACGTGCAGGACAAGGTGCTGGCCTCGGGCCTGCGCGGTCTGGGTGGGGCGGGGTTCCCGTCGGGCCGGAAATGGGGTTTCGTGCGCGCCAATCCCGGTCCGCGCTATCTGGCCGTGAACGGCGACGAGGGCGAACCGGGCACGTTCAAGGACCGCTACTACCTCGAACGCATCCCGCATCTCTTTCTCGAAGGCATGCTGATCGCCGCCTGGGCGGTCGAGGCCAAGACCTGCTTCATCTACATGCGCGACGAATACCCTGCCGTGCTGGCCATCCTGCGCCGCGAGATCGCAGCTCTTGAGGCGGCAGGCATGGTCGCGCCGGGCTATATCGACCTGCGGCGCGGGGCGGGGGCGTATATCTGCGGCGAAGAATCCGCGATGATCGAAAGCATCGAGGGCAAGCGCGGCATCCCGCGCCACCGTCCGCCCTACGTGGCGCAGGTCGGGCTCTTTGATCGGCCCACGCTGGTACACAATATCGAGACCCTGCACTGGATCACGCGCATCTGCCGCGAGGGGCCGGAGGTTCTGAACACCACGGAACGCAATGGCCGCAAGGGGTTGCGGTCCTATTCCGTGTCGGGCCGCGTCGCCAATCCGGGTGTCTATCTTCTGCCCGCGGGCAGCACGATCACTGACATCATCGACGCTGCGGGCGGCATGGCCGAGGGGCACAGCTTCAAGGCGTATCAGCCCGGCGGTCCGTCCTCGGGCATTCTGCCTGCGTCGATGAATGATGTCCCGCTCGACTTCGATACGTTGCAGCCGCACGGGTCGTTCATCGGGTCCGCCGCCGTGGTGGTGTTGTCCGACAAAGACCGCGTGCGCGACGCCGCGCTCAGCATGCTGCGCTTTTTCGAGGACGAGTCCTGTGGTCAGTGCACGCCCTGTCGCGTGGGCTGCGAAAAGGCGGTCAAGCTGATGCAGGCGGAACAGTGGAACCAACCGCTGCTGGAAGAGGTTTGTCAGGCAATGGCGGATGCGTCGATCTGCGGTCTGGGACAGGCGGCGCCGAACCCCATCCGATTGACCATGAAGCATTTCCCCGACGAGGTCTGAGCCTTCCATCTTTGCCCGGAAAGGACTAGGTGAAAGGGAACGACCCTTGAACGAACGGTCCCCTATGTCCTTTTTCGGCAAGCTGAAATCTAAGCTTTTCAAATCCTCGTCCAAGCTGGATGAGGGGCTTGACGCCATCGTCGCCGATGGTGGCGAGGAAACGCCCACGCCCGAAGCGCCTCCACCGAACGATCCACCCCCCGATACGCCTCCGACCCAGCCGGAGCCTGCCTCGCCTCCGCCGGACGTGCCTGCCCCCGAAACACCCGAGGAAGCGCCCCAGCCGGATCTGCCCGAACCGGAAGAGCCGCGCGAGGTGCCACAGCCGGATCTGCCCGATCCCGAGCGTCCTCAGGAAGTGCCGCAGCCCGATCTACCGGGGCAGGACCCGCCCAGCACACCCGGCCCGGACATGCCCGCGCCCGAACCGACCCCGGTGAGCCCGCCACCGCCGCCGTCGGAAGCGCCGCAGCCCAGCGATCCGACCCCGTCTTCGCCCCCGACCGAAACCCCACCCAGCCCGCCGACCGAGATACCCGTACAGTCTTCGGGACCGGCCGTGGTGGAGGACATTGGCGTGGCAACGATCGCGCGCGGAGCGGCCGTACCTGTCGAGGAAACCCCTACCGAGACACCCCGCAAGCCGGGATTTCTGGACCGTCTGCTGGGCCGGACCGCCGCACCCACCGAGTTGCGGCGCGAGCTGGATGACGAGATGCTGGAACAGCTCGAGGAACTGCTGATCCAGGCCGATATGGGGGTCGATACCTCGCTCCGGGTCACCGCCAATATCGCCGAAGGCCGCTATGGCAAGAAACTGAGCGTGCGCGAGATCAAGGAACTGCTCGCAGGCGAAGTCGCCCGCATCATGGACCCGGTGGCCAAACCGATGCCGCTTTACCCGACCAAACCACAGGTGGTGCTGGTGGTCGGCGTCAACGGATCAGGTAAGACAACGACCATCGGCAAGCTGGCCAGCCAGTTTCGTGCGGCGGGAAAAAACGTGGTGATCGCGGCAGGCGACACGTTCCGCGCGGCGGCTGTCGAACAGTTACAGGTCTGGGGCGACCGTGCAGGTGTGCCGGTGCTGACGGCCCCCGAAGGATCGGACCCCGCCAGCCTTGCTTTCGATGCCATGACCAAGGCGCAGGCCGATGGTGCGGACCTACTGATGATTGACACCGCGGGCCGTCTTCAGAACCGCGCCGACCTGATGGAGGAACTGGCCAAGATCGTCCGGGTGATCCGCAAGAAAGACCCGGACGCGCCGCACAACACGCTTCTGGTGCTCGATGCCACCACCGGCCAGAATGCGCTGAGCCAGGTCAAGACATTTCAGGAACTGGCCGATGTGACAGGCCTCGTGATGACGAAACTCGATGGTACCGCCAAAGGCGGTGTGCTTGTCGCCCTCGCGGATAAATTCGGCCTACCGATCCACGCCATCGGCGTTGGCGAACAGATCGACGACCTGCAACCCTTCGACCCCGAAGAATTCGCCGCCGCGCTCACGGGCCTGTCCGCCTAGTGTGTGCCCATCAGCTTTTCGAGTTTACGCAGCAGCAGCAGAACGAATATGACAACGCCGGTTGCCATCGCTGCCAGCGCAAGCTGACCCGCGCCGCAACCAAGACCCACCGCTCCGGCCAGCCAGAGCGACGTGCCCGTGGTCACATTCTGAACCTGGCCGTTCGATGTGAAGATCAGCCCCGCCGCAAGGAACGCGACACCGGCAGTGACCGCTTCGATCATGCGCAGGGGATCGACCCGCTTGGCATCGCCGCCGAAATCCAGTGCGGCAAGTTCCTGTCCGAGGATCACGAACAAGCAGGCTGCGACGGACACAAGAATATGCGTGCGCAGCCCGGCTGGTTTTTCCTGCCGTTCCCGTTCGGCCCCGATCAGTGCGGCCAGAATCACGGCACTGACGATCCGCAAGAACGAGACACTTGCGGGAACTTCCGAAAAGGGGCTGGTCAGATCATTCAGCAAGGAGTCCATAGGGTGGCCTTCAGGATGTGGTACCGTCCAACGATCCGTCGCGAGGCTTTGTTCCGCAGATGAGCGCCTGGCTGGTGTCGATCGAAGGGACAGCTGCCGGCCAGCAGCTTGCCCTCTGGCTTGCGCTTCTGGCCGCGCTGCTGCATGCCATTTTCGGTGCGTTGCAGAAGGGGCGGCACGATCCGTGGATGTCACGCGGCGCGATCGACGCGAGCTATTGCCTGATGGCGGCCCCCTTTGCGCTGTTCGTCGTGCCATGGCCCGAGCCGCATATGTGGCTGATCTTCTTCGGCGCTTTTGTGATTCACCTTCTCTACAAGCTCTTGCAAGCGCAGGCCTATACCAAGGGCGCCTATACGGTTGTCTATCCGGTGGTGCGCGGGACCGGGCCGCTTTTTGCGGTGATCGGTGCCTATCTGATCTTCGGGGAGGTGTTTTCACCGGTGCAATGGCTGGGCCTTGCAGTGCTGCTGTCGGGGATTTTCGGGCTTGCGGTCTACAACCTGATCTACCTCGTCCCCGAACGCGACACGCTGCCGATGGCGCTGATGCTGGCGATTGCGACGGGGCTCTTCGTGGCGCTGTACACGACCTATGACGCCTACGGCATCCGCGCCACGGCTGACCCGTTCACCTTCCTTGCGTGGTTCTTCATGATCGACGGGTTTGTGATGCCGATCATCGCGGCGCTGCGCTATCGCGGCATGGCACACAGGCCCGCATTGGGGCCGCTGGCTGTCAGAGGTGTGATCGGCGGGCTGGTGGCTTTTTTCAGTTTTGGCTCCATCATGGTTGCGACGCGCCTCGACAATGTGGGCGAAGCGGCGGTGTTGCGCGAGACATCGACCGTCTTCGCTGCGATCATCGGCTGGGTGTTTTTGAAGGAAACCGTGGGACCGCGCAGGATTGCGCTCATGGCCCTGATCGCGCTAGGGGCAGTCATCGTGGAATTCGGAGACTGATCAGTGGCACAACGGCACATCCCGCAATGGGTGAAATCGGCATTGGAACTGGGTCCGGTGCTGGGCTTTCTTGCGGCCTATTTCTGGTTTCAGGACACTGTTTTCACCGTTGGCGCGCAGGATTACAGCGCCTTTGTCGCGTTGACGGCAGTGTTCGTGCCCGTGTTGCTTGCCTCGATGGCAGCGATCTGGTGGCTGACCGGCACCATCGGGCGCATGCAGGTGTTCACGGCAGTGGTTCTGATTGTCATGGGCGGGCTGACCGTGTGGTTCAATGATGACCGCTTCGTCAAGCTGAAGCCGACACTGATCTATGGTGCCTTCGGGGCCATCCTTGGCATCGGGCTGCTCTTTGGCCGATCATGGCTGCGCTACGTGATGGAAGAACTGATGCCCCTTCAGGATGACGGCTGGATGAAGCTGACGCGCCGCGTCACCGGGTTCTTTTTCGGGATGGCGGTGCTGAACGTTGCGATTTGGCAATTGATGTCGGAACAGGCTTTCGTCCTGTGGGACACGGTCGGGCAAATGGGCGTGACCTTCGCCTTCTTCATTGCGCAAGCGGGACTGATCCAGAAATACAGCACCGCCGAGGAAGACTAGGCGCGTCGCCTATCCCCGCCGGTCGATCTTGGTCGACAGGTGGATGAAACTCTCGGAGCTTTGAACGCCCTTTGCCTCGGCAATGTCGTCCAGCGCGCGGTCCAGATCCTGCGTCGTCTGCGCGCTGATCTCGACCACCAGATCGACCCGCCCCGACACGGTGAACACCGCTTCCACGTTGGGCAGCGCCCGCAATCGTGACAGAACTCCCGGCCCCGTGCGCGGCGCAATCGACACCAGCACCGTGGCCCGGATCGGTGCAGCAAGCGCATCGCCGCTGCGCAGGGTGAACCCGGCGATCACGCCCTTTTCCAGCAGCCGGTCGATGCGCCCCTGCACCGTCGTGCGCGCCAGTCCCAGCTTGCGCGCCAGTTCGGCCACCGGCATGCGGGCATCGCGCCGTAGCAGGGCGATCAATTCGGCGTCTGTTTCGTCGATCTGTAAGGTCATTGCGTCAGTCTGATCGCAAAAGAGTCAGTTTTGCAAGAACTGCCGACTGGATCTGACGGCGACCGGCCGCACACTTGGGCCAGAGCATAACCCGTCGCAGAACGAGGCCCCCAATGAGTGCAGGCGAAGATGACATCAAACACGCGCGGTTCGATCAGGCCCGCGTCGCAACGCTTATCCGCGAAACACAGCCCGACGCGCCACTGGCGCTGCTCCGGCCCCATGCGCTGATCCGCACCGCGCAGGTCTTCCAGCGTGGGTTTCCCGGAACGGTCAGCTACGCGGTCAAGGCCAATCCCGCACCCGAAATTCTTTCCGCTCTGACGCAGGCGGGGATCACCACGTTCGACGTTGCCTCGGTCGCGGAAATGCACGCGGCGCGGCAGGCCTGTCCGACGGCGCGGCTGCACTATCACAACCCGGTCCGGTCCCTGACCGAGATCGCAGCGGCCAAGGCGCTGGGCATCGCGTCTTGGTCTGTGGACCGCCTGTCCGAGCTGGACAAGCTGGGCGATCTGCCGCCAGACACAGAAATCGCAGTGCGCCTGACCCTGCGCCGCGGCGGCGGTGCCTATGATTTTGGCAGCAAGTTCGGTGCCTCGCCCGAGGACGCAACAGCGCTTCTGAAAGAGGTGGCGGCGCGTGGTCTGACCCCCGCGCTGACCTTTCATCCCGGCACGCAATGCACCGATGCGTCAAGCTGGGCGGATTACATCGCCGCCTGTGCGACCATCACCCGAAACGCCGACGTGCGGCTGGCCGCGCTCAATGTGGGAGGCGGTTTCCCGGCGGTTAGCGGCACGCAGGACGACACGCTTGCCCGGATTTTCACCACGATCCGCAGCGCCACCGCCGCACAGTTTCAGGGTGACACGCCGAGGCTCTGGTGTGAACCGGGGCGGGCGATGGTGGCTGATGCGCTCTGGCTGCTGCTGCGGGTCAAGGCGCGCAGTGGCGATGCGCTGTATCTCAATGACGGGCTTTACGGGGCGCTGGGTGAATGGCGCGACATGCCGGTGCCGGCGCAGCACTCCGTGTTCGACGCGGCGGGCCAAAACCGCAGCGGGACGGCACAGCCCTTTACCATCTTCGGCCCGACCTGTGACAGTCTTGACCGGGTGCCGGGCACATGGGACTTGCCTGCGGATACAGGTGAACAGGACCACATCCTGCTGACCGGGGCAGGGGCCTACAGCCTCGCGCTGGTCACCGGGTTCAACGGATATGGCACACGCCACATGATCGACCTGTCCGATTGGCGCGAAGAGGCTGGACAGCACGGTCTCGCAGGCTAGTGTCCCGCGCATGACGACAGGGTCAAACGCGCGAGGACGGACATGGAAAAATTCGGCAAGTCACAGCCTGTGAAACGGGTTGAGGATATTCGCTTTCTCAACGGGACCGGGCGGTATGTCGATGATATCGCGCCGGAGGGTGCTCTGCGAGGCTACGTCTTCCGCTCCTCCGTGGCCCATGCCGATATCGACTCGCTGGACGTGTCGGACGCACGCGAGGCACCTGGTGTTCATCTGGTCCTGACCGCTGCCGATCTGGCCGAGGCGGGCTATACCGAAGGGCTGTGGGGCGTCACAGTGCCCAACCGCGATGGCACGACGGGCGCAGCACCCTTCCGCCCGATCCTCGCGACGGACACCGTGCGCCATGTCGGCGAAGCGGTGGCGTTCATCGTGGCCGACAGCCTTCAGGCGGCGCGCGATGCCGCCGAGCTGATCGCGTTCGAGTATACCGACAAGCCGGTGCATCTGGGCCTCGCCTCGGGCGGCGAAGCACTGCATGCCGAGGCACCGGGCAACGTGGCTTTCGACTGGGGCATGGGGGACGAGGACGCGACGGAGCAGGCGTTCAAGTCCGCACACCGCACCGTCAGCCTCGATGTCGAGGACAACCGCATCATCGTCAATGCGATGGAGCCACGCGGCTGCTATGCCGAGATGGAGGGCGACCGCCTGCATTTCGCGTTGAACGCGCAGGGCGTCTGGGAACACAAGAGACAGATGGCCCGCGTGCTCAACATGGCCGAGGGGGACATCCGGGTCACCAATCCCGACACCGGCGGTGGCTTCGGCATGAAAGCCATGCCGCATCCCGAGAATTTCCTGACCGCCATCGCCTGCAAGATGCTGGGCAAGCCCGTGCGCTGGATGTCGGACCGCACCGAGGCGATGCTGTCGGACAATGCGGGCCGCGACCTGCGCCACACCGCCGAACTGGCCTTTGATAAGGACAACCGCATCACCGCCTACCGGGTGCGGACCGTGGCCAATATGGGCGCGTATAACTCACATTTCGCGCAGGCCATCCAGACCAGCCTGTTTTCCAAGGTCTTGATGGGCACTTACGACGTCCAGACATCATGGCTGCAGGTCGAGGGCGTTTATACCAACACCACGCCGGTCGACGCCTACCGTGGCGCCGGGCGGCCCGAGGCGATCTACCTGCTGGAGCGCGTGATGGACCGCGCCGCGCGCGATCTGGGCCTCGATCCGTGGGAGCTGCGCCGCATCAACTTTATCAAGCCGCACCAGTTTCCCTACACGACCACAACCGGTGAGACCTATGACGTGGGTGATTTCGACCGCGTGCTGACCCGCGCCGAAGGCTTTGCCGACCGTACCGGGTTCGACGCACGCCGCGCCGCCTCCGAGGCGGACGGCAAGCTGCGGGGCATCGGGCTGTGCTACTACATCGAAAGCATCCTTGGCGCGCCGGTAGAGGACGTGAAGGTCACGTTCGACGAGGATGGCGGCGCGTCGATCTATGTCGGCACGCAATCCAACGGGCAGGGGCACGAGACCGTGTTCACGCAATTCCTGTCCGACCAGACGGGCATCCCGGCGGACAAGATCCGCTTTGTTCAGGGCGACAGTGATCTGATCGCACGCGGCGGCGGCACTGGTGGTTCGCGCTCGGTCACGATCCAGAATACCGCCACACTGGCGGCTGTCGAAAAGATCGTCACCGCCTTCACCGCGTTCCTGGCCGAGGCGCAGGGCGTCGAGGAAAGCGAGATCAGCTTTGACGACGAACAGTTCCGCGTCGGCACATCCAACGTCACACCGACCATGCTCGAGGTGGCGCAGATGGCGCGTGAGGCGGGGCGCGCGGACCTGTTGACTTTTGATGCGACGATCACGCTGGACGCGCGGTCCTTCCCCAATGGCGCGCATGTGGCCGAGGTCGAGATCGACCCGGACACCGGCCATGTGGTGGTCGACCGCTATACGGTCGTCGACGATTTCGGCAACCTCATCAACCCGATGCTGGCCGAGGGTCAGGTGCATGGCGGGGTGGCGCAGGGTCTGGGGCAGGCAATCACCGAACGGGTGGTCTATGACGAGGATGGGCAACTGCTCACGGCAACGTTCATGGACTACGCGATGCCGCGCGCCAATGATGTGCCCATGATCGGATTCACAACGGAAGCGACGCCCTCCAAGACCAACCCGATGGGCATGAAAGGCTGCGGCGAGGCGGGCACTGTCGGCGCGCTGGCTGCTGTGGCGAACGCGGTGCAGGACGCCATGTGGTCACGCGGCGTTCGGCAGGCGGACATGCCGTTCACACCACAACGGGTCTGGGGCATGTTGCAGGATGCGCGCGTCGCGGCTGAGTGACACGGTTCTTGGCTGGTTCCGCAGACGCTTTTCTGCGGGCCAGTCGCAGGTTTCCGTTCGGCGTGGCCCGCGCGATCACGTCATCATCCTCGATGGCACCCTCTCCTCGCTCGAGCCGGGATGCGAAAGCAATGCAGGCTGCCTCTACCGCCTTCTGCAAGAAATTGGCGGCGACGTGTCGGTCTATTACGAATCCGGCCTGCAATGGTCCGACTGGCGGAGCGCGTCGGACATCGCGGTCGGGCGTGGGATCAACCGCCAGATCTGCCGGGCCTACGGTTTTCTGGCCTCGCGCTACCGACCGGGGGACCGCATCTTTTTCTTCGGCTATTCACGGGGCGCCTATGCGGTGCGGTCGCTGGCCGGGGTGATCGACACGATTGGACTGCTGCGGGCCGAACACGCAACCGAACGTAATGTCCGGCAAGCCTATCGCCTCTACCGCTATGCCTCCGAAGCCGACACCGCGCTGGCTTTTGTGCGCGCCTATTGCCACAACGCGACGGTGATCACGGTTGTGGGGGTCTGGGACACGGTCAAGGCGCTGGGCATACGGCTGCCGCTGATCTGGCGCTTTACCAATGACAAACACGCTTTCCACAACGACCAGCTGGGACCGTCCGTGCAACATGGATTTCACGCGCTGGCCTATCACGAACGGCGCATGGCCTACGAGCCGGTGCTCTGGTCCTGCCCGCCGGAGTGGAAAGGGCATATCGAGCAGGTCTGGTTCAAGGGTGTGCACGGCGATATCGGCGGGCAGTTGCGCGGTCATGAAGAGGCCCGCCCGCTTGCCAACATCCCATTGGTCTGGATGCTTGACCGGGCCGAGGGGGCCGGTCTGCCGCTGCCGGACAATTGGCGCATGCGCTTTGCGCAGAACGCGCACGCACCGTCTTCCGGCAACTGGAAAGGGTGGGGCAAACTGTTCCTCTATCGCCGGTCACGCCGGGTGGGTGTCGATCCGTCCGAGCGTATCCACGAAACGCTGCATGTCACGCAGCCGCCGGTTGTGACAGAGCCGCTTCTGCCCTGATCGCTGACGGAACTGTGACCGGGTCTGCAGGTTTTTTCCCTTTAAACGCTGAGAATCGTTCCTAACTGTTTTTAAGGTCGCGGGAATGGAACACCCGTAGCACCTTCACTGTCCCTCGTTCCAACACTTGCGCCCAAGGTCCCCTTGGGCGCTTTTTCTTTGCCGCGCGACAGGGTAAAGAGCGCCATGAGCTATTCTGATGATTTCCTGCGCACCGTCCTGAAACGCACCAAGACCGTGGCGGTTGTCGGCGTGTCGATGAACCCCGTGCGCCCGTCCTACTACGTGGCGCGCTATATGTCGCTCAAGGGGTTTACCGTGATTCCGGTCAATCCCGGCCATGCGGGCCAGCAGCTTTTCGGCGCGGAGGTGAAGGCCTCGCTGTCGGACATCGACGGTCCGGTGGACATGGTGGACATCTTCCGCCGGTCCGACGCGGTGCCGCCGATCGTGGATGAGGCGCTGGAGCAATTCCCCGATTTGCAGACCGTGTGGATGCAGATCGGTGTGGAGCATGCAGAGGCCGCGGCCAAGGCTGAAGCACGCGGCGTCGATGTGGTGATGAATCGCTGCCCCAAGATCGAGTATCAGCGGCTTTTCGGCGAGCTGCGCATGGGTGGGTTCAACACCGGTATCTTGTCCTCCAAGCTCTGAGGCCGGGCCACGATGCGTCGATGCATCGTGCGTTTCCGCAGGCGGAAACGCCTGGGGGCGCTGCCCCCGTCGCCTTTCAGGCGACTCCCCCGAGGTATTTGGAAACCAGAGAAGGTCAGGAGCGCTTTGCTTTTTCCTGCAATCCGGACTGGCCCTGACGGCGGTCAAGCTCGGCCATCACGTCGGCCAAGGCCACGTCGCGTGATTTCAGCATCACCAGCAGGTGGAAGAGCACGTCAGCCGCCTCGCTTGTGAGTCGGTCGCGGTCGCCCTTGACCGCCTCGATCACCGCCTCGATGGCTTCTTCTCCGAATTTCTCGGCGCATTTCTCGGGGCCTTTGGCCAGCAATTTGGCGGTCCAGCTTTCGTCTGCGGGGGCGGTGGCGCGGGCGGCCACGATCTGTTCAAGCTCGTCCAGAGTCATGTCAGCCTCACCGGAATACCTGCGGCGGCCATATGCGCCTTGGCCTCGCCGATCGTGAATTCGCCGAAATGGAAGATCGACGCGGCCAGCACGGCGCTGGCACCCCCTTCGGTCACGCCTTCGACAAGGTGATCGAGCGTGCCGACGCCTCCGCTCGCGATCACCGGCACATCCACCGCGTTCGAGATCGCGCGGGTCAGCGGCAGGTTGAAGCCTGCCTTGGTGCCGTCGCGGTCCATCGAGGTGAGCAGGATTTCCCCGGCACCCTTAGCGACCACGGTTCTTGCGAACGCGACGGCGTCGATGCCCGTGGGTTTGCGCCCCCCGTGGGTGAAGATTTCCCATTTGCCGGGGCTGACCGTCTTGGCGTCGATGGCGACGACAATGCACTGGCTGCCGAACTGATCCGCCGCCTCGGCCACCACATCCGGGTTGGCCACGGCGGCCGAGTTGAACGACACTTTGTCGGCTCCTGCCAACAGTAATGCGCGCACATCGGCCACGGTGCGGACACCTCCACCGACAGTGAGCGGGATGAAACATTGCTCGGCGGTGCGGGTGACCACGTCGAACATCGTGCCCCGGTTTTCATGTGTCGCATGAATGTCGAGGAAACAGATCTCGTCGGCCCCTGCCGCGTCATAGGCGCGGGCGGCGTCCACCGGGTCACCGGCGTCGCGCAGATCGACGAAATTGACGCCCTTGACCACGCGGCCATCGGCGACATCGAGACAGGGGATGATGCGGGTCTTCAACATGCCCAGTCGCGTACCCCGAAGATCGTCGCTTGTGAAGCCTGCGTGTTGCGCATTATGCCTTGGGGTCACTGAAAGAGGAGCATCCCATGTCACACGCATTCGCCCGCTACCCCAGCCTTGAGGGAAAAACCGTCTTCGTGACTGGCGGGGCGTCCGGCATCGGGGCCGAGATTGTCACGGCCTTCGCGGCGCAGGGGGCGAAGGTGGGGTTTGTCGATCTGGACGCGGAGGGCGCAGAGGCGCTGGCCAAGGCGACCGAGGGCGCGGTGGCCTGGGAACAGGCTGATCTGCGTGATATCCCCGCATTGCAGGCGGCGTTTGGCAGGCTGAAGGCGCGGCTGGGACCGGCGCATGTGTTGGTGAACAACGCCGCGCGCGATGACCGTCACGACTGGCGCGCCGTGACGCCGGAGTATTGGGACGAACGGCAGGCGACCAACCTGCGGCACATGTTCTTTGCGATTCAGGCCGTCGCCCCCGACATGATCGACGCAGGCGGTGGGTCGATCATCAACATGGGATCGAACAGCTGGTGGGAAGCGGGGGGCAACATGCCCGCCTACACCACCGCCAAGGCCGCCGTGCATGGCCTGACCCGCACCATGGCGCGCGATCTGGGCGGGCACCGCATCCGTGTCAACACCGTGGTGCCGGGTTGGGTGATGACCGAGCGGCAGAAAGATCTCTGGGCCAGTCCAGAGGCGCTGGAGAAACACCTGGACCGCCAATGCCTGCCCGATCTGATCGAGCCGGTGTACCTTGCGCGGATGGTGCTATTCCTCGCCTCCGACGATGCGGCGATGTGCACGGCCAACAATTACATGGTCGAAGCCGGGTCGATCTGAGCGCCCCTTGGCTGCTCACGTCATCGTGCATATCAAGTGACCCGCACCTGTCCGATGCTCTGGCCAAATCACCTGAGGGGACAGACATGAAGCACCTTATCTTTGCCGCCGGGCTTGCCCTGGCCGCCACAACCGTGAGTGCCGGGGACAACGGCATGACCACCAAGGCCAGTGCCTTGGGCGTGACCGAGACCGTCGATGCGATGGTCGCAGCAATGGAAGGCGCGGGGATCACAATCTTTGCCCGTGTCGATCACGGGGCCGGGGCGCAGTCCATCGGCGAAGACATTGGCGCATCGCAGCTTTTGATCTTCGGCTCGCCCAAGGTGGGCACACCCGCGATCAAGGACGATCCGGTGGCAGGCCTGTTCCTGCCGCTCAAGGTGCTGGTCTATGAAGATGGTATGGGCGCCACGAAGGTGGTTTATGAAGATCCGGCCGCGATGCTGGGCAGGCTTGGCGGCGTGTCCGAGGATGCCGTCTATCTGCAAACCATGGCAGGCGCGTTGGCGCGGTTTACGGACGCGGCCAGCAACTAGCCGCGCAGCACTGCCAAGGCCTCTGTCAGGTCAAGCGCGCCATCGTAAAGCGCCCGGCCCGAGATCGCACCGTCAAGCTGCGCGCCACAATCGCGCAGCGCGATCAGGTCGTCGAGCGAGGACACACCGCCCGAGGCAATCACCGGGATCGACACGGCGCGCGCCAGATCGGCGGTGGCCTCCACGTTCGGGCCCTGCATCGCGCCGTCGCGGTTGATGTCGGTGTAGATGATCGCCGCCACGCCGGCATCCTCGAAGGATTTCGCCAGATCGGTCACCATGACGTCGGTTTCCTCGGCCCAGCCCTTGGTGGCCACGCGGCCATTGCGGGCGTCGATGCCGACGGCGACATGGCCGGGAAACGCGCGTGCCGCTTCGCGCACCAGGTCGGGATTCTCGACCGCGACGGTGCCAAGGATCACCCGCTGCAACCCCTTGTCCAGCCAGGCTTCGATGGTCGCCATGTCGCGGATGCCGCCGCCCAGCTGCGCGGGTAGCTTGCAGCGTTCCAGAATCGCCTCGACCGCCGCCGCGTTCACCGGTTCACCTGCAAAGGCGCCATTCAGATCGACCAGATGCAGCCATTCGCAGCCCGCCGCGACGAAGGCCATCGCCTGTGCGGCGGGGTCGTCGTTGAACACGGTGGATTTCTCCATGTCACCGCGCAAAAGGCGCACGGCCTGTCCGTCTTTCAGATCAATGGCGGGGTAAAAGATCATGGCGCGGTCTCCGGTCAGATGTCGCCTGCGCTTTGACATGACGGAACGGCACATGCAACGCGACCTCGCGTCAATCTTGATCGGTTTGAACTCCCGGGTTCAGAGTTTCCGCACCACTCTGAGGGAGGAGACAGAGATGAAACTGATGACACTCGCCGCGGGGCTTGTCCTTGCCGCAACCGCCGGTTTTGCCGATCCGGTCGAAGGCACCTGGAAAACCCAGCCCGGCGATGATGGCAATTACGGGCTCGTCACCATCAGCCCCTGCGGCGCCGAGATCTGTGGTGTGCTGGGGCAGGGCTATGATGCGAGCGGCAACAAGATCGCATCGCCCAATATCGGACGCCAGATGATCTGGGCGATGAAGCCGCAGGGCGGTGGCGCGTATGGGGGTGGCAAGATCTGGGCCCCGGACCGCGACAAGACCTACAATTCCAAGATGACGCTCAGCGGCAACCAGCTCGAGGTCGAAGGCTGCGTGCTGGGCATCTGCCGCGGCCAGACCTGGACACGGGTGAAGTGATCCTTGCGTCGCGGGGGCGGTGCCCCCGCGACCTGCCGGGGGGCTTTGCCCCCCGGACCCCCCAAGGGTATTTGGAAACCGAAGAAGCCCGGGGCGGGGCATGCCGCTCGGGCTTGTGCGCTGCATTGGTTCAGGCCAGCAGCATCCAGACCGCCACCCCGGCGAGCACCGCCGCAAACCCCCGGTTCAGCCAGACAGCCCTTTGGTCGTCGCGGAACGCGCGGGCCAGCGTGTCGCCGATCAAGGCCCATGTCGAAAACGCCACGAGGTTGTTCAGCGTGAACACCGTGGTGATCAGCAGCACCGCAGCCAGAACTTGGGGGTCAGTCGGTGACAGGAATTGCGAGAACATCAGCGCGATGATGACATAAGCCTTGGGATTCAGAAGCAGCAGCATCACGCCGTCGACAAACGAGGCCGGGCGCGCCGCCTGCGTGGTCTTGGTCGATCCGGCACGCCAGAGCTTCACGGCGAGCCACAGCACGTAGACCGCACCCAGGGCCTTGAGGGCGGGGAACAGCATCGGCCAGGCTTCGAGCAGGCTCATGAGGCCAAGGCCAAGGCCCAGTGTCACGATCCATGTGGCGACGTGATAGCCGGCGCTGGCGGGAAGGGTGGCCCGGAACCCGAAAACGGCGCCATTGGCGGCAAAGAGCATGTTGCCGGGGCCGGGACTGTAGGCCAGCGGGAAGAGGAAGATCAACAGTGCGGTGATGGTTTCGATCATGGTGATGTCCCGGTTGGAAGACATCACCGTGCCGTGTGTATGGGTCAAGAACGACCCGTTTCCTGCGCTTTTGTCAGGTCAGGGCGCCCAGGTCAGGAAGTTGGCGATCATCCGCAGGCCGGTGGCGGCACTTTTCTCGGGGTGGAACTGAAAGCCGACCCTGTTGTCGCGCGCCACGATCGCCGTGACATCGCCACCATAGTCCACATGGGACATGCGCTGGCCGGGGGTGTCGACCCGCATCTGGTAGGAATGCACGAAATAGGCATGTTCGCCGGTCTCGACCCCGTCCAGCACCGGGTGGGGGGCGTCGATCACCAGATCGTTCCAGCCCATATGCGGCACCTTCATGCCCGCACCCGAGGGGGTGATGCGTTCGACAACGCCGTCGATCCAGCCCAGACCATCGGTGGGTTCGTATTCCAGCCCCTGACGCGCCATGAGCTGCATGCCGACGCAGATGCCAAGGAACGGCCGCGCCTTGACCTCGACCGCTTCGACCATCGCTGCGAACGCGCCGGACGCGCGCAGGGCCGCCGCACAGGCCGGGAAGGCGCCGTCGCCGGGCAGCACGATCCGGTCGGCGCCCGCGATCACCTCGGGGTCCGCCGTGACCACGACCGATCCCGCGCCGACCTCCAGAGCCATACGCTGAAACGCCTTCTCGGCAGAGTGGAGGTTGCCGCTCTCGTAATCGATGATCGCCGTCAGCACGGGTTACAGCGCCCCCTTGGTGGAGGGGATCGCATCGCCCTTTCGGGGATCGACCTCGAGCGCATCGCGCAAGCTGCGGGCCACCGCCTTGAACGCGGCCTCCGCGATGTGGTGGCTGTTCACTCCGTGCAACAGGTCGACATGCAGCGTGATGCCGCCATGGGTGCTGAACGCCTGGAAGAACTCGCGCACCAGTTCGGTGTCGAATGTGCCCACCTTGGCGGTCGGCATCGCCACGTTCCACACGAGGAACGGCCGCGCCGAGAGGTCCAGCGCCGCGCGCACCAAAGCGTCGTCCATCGGCAGGAGGCACGCGCCGTAGCGCACGATCCCGCGCTTGTCGCCCATCGCCTGTGTCAGCGCCTGACCCAGAGCGATGCCCACATCCTCCACCGTATGGTGGTCGTCGATATGCAGATCGCCCTCGCAGCGCACCGTCATGTCGATCAGGGAATGCCGCGCAAGCTGGTCCAGCATGTGGTCGAAGAACCCCACCCCGGTCTGGTTGTCATAACTCCCGGTGCCGTCAAGATCGATTGTTACGGTGATCTTTGTCTCGGCTGTGGTGCGGGTGATCGTGGCGCTGCGCATATCGCCTCTCCTTGGGCTGGGTTGCGGCCTTATAGGCAGCACCGCGCGCCCCGAAAAGGGGAGATGCACCACAATGATGGAAGAAGGACGATGGAGCGGGCGAGGCGATTCGAACGCCCGACCCTAACCTTGGCAAGGTTATGCTCTACCCCTGAGCTACGCCCGCGCTGCCATCGTCGTACCGGATTGGAGCGGGCGAGGCGATTCGAACGCCCGACCCTAACCTTGGCAAGGTTATGCTCTACCCCTGAGCTACGCCCGCGCTGCCAATCTGGTACGAGCGGATTTAGTGTGTGTCGGGGCAGGGTGCAAGAGGAAAATTTGGGGGGTTGGTGAGGCCAAGAACAGCACCATCCGGTTTGATAACCAGACGGTGCTGGGCCTGCCCGAACCCGAGACCACGACGCTGGCCAGCCGCGCGATGAAGATGCAGGTCAACATCCGGGACGGCGAGGTCATGATCAGCCTGGACGAGGGGATGGTCTACGTGACGCCGGAGGTTTGGAAGGGTTAGGGGGCTTTTTGAGTTGAAGTCGTTAAAAAAGATTACTTTCCTCATTACATCCAAGTAGTAGATCGGCTTTTCCTGTTGCTCGAACACAAAATGTGTGCAACCTCAGGGGGAGTATTTTTGTGGCTGGTTGGAATGAAGCTTGATAAAAAATTGTTTGAGTGTGCTGTAGATCACGTTGTCACCTTCGGTGATACTGATATATTTCCATTCCCTTTTGAGCTTAAATTTTTGGCGTCGGAAAAAGGCAAAGTTGTTGCCGAATTAGAAAACACTGAGCTAAATCATTATCGCCCAATGAGCTTAGTCGAGTCATTGGTTCCAAAGTCTAAATATGGGTTTAGAACCGCTCATCAGCCATTTATCAGCGATACAATCATCTATACCGCTCTGGTTTTGAAGATATTTGATGCGGTAGAGTTGGGGCGAGACCCGAGAGAGGAAAATAGGGCCTTCTCATATAGGAAAATTCCTGGGCTTGAGGCTGACCTTTTTGTGCCTGATAGAAATTATCGGAACTGGCCTGGTGTGATAAAGTCTAAAGTGTTTTCAACGGATTACAGTCATGTTATCCGAACTGACATTTCTGACTATTATTCAAGAATTTACCGTCATAGACTTGAAAATATTTTGGACAGTCTTTCTGGTAACACAAAAGCAGTCAAAAAAATAGAGCAGTTTATTTCTGATTGGCGCAGTGGGCAATCTTTTGGTTTGCCAGTTGGAAGTAACGCTTCAAGGCTTTTAGCGGAAGCTGCGCTAAACGACACAGATATGGCGCTGATCTCTGCTGATTATGAGCACACTCGCTATGTTGATGATATGGTGATTTTTGTTAAGAAGGGTCAGGACGCGTATGCAGTTCTAGGACATCTAGCTCAACATTTGTCGGCGAACGAAGGTCTCTCACTGAATATCCAAAAAACGCGAATTCTGGAATGGGACGATTTTTTAGCGTCAATTTCTAATCCCGAAGTAGGTGATGACGAATCAAAGGAAGATTTTGCGACCGAAAAGCTTTTCTGGGCTGCGTATCAACAGGACGAATTGGACCAAGAAGCGCTAGATGCGCTGATGCTTAAAGATCTTTCCAAAGAGCTAGAAGAATTGTTGGGCGAACCATTCTGGGACATGGGTCAAATCCGCATTGTTTTACACGCGATGCGTTTGGTCAAGAGTTCCGATGTCGCAAACTATATTAGATCAAATTTGTCTGAGCTTGTGCCCTTTGCTAAAGATGTTTGCCTTCTTATCGAGGAATTCGTGAGTTCTGACATTAGTGGCTTTGAGGGGATGGAAGAAGAGATCACTCTTCTTCTTCTTTCGGATAGGATGCAGCCTCTAGATTGCGCTCGTGCTTGGTTTCTAGAGTTAGGAGTTCGAAAGGTTGTTAACTTTAATCCAGCTCAATTGCGACGCTTAGATGCTCTAACTGGGATTCTAGACCTAAGGCAGCTCCATCTGCTCCGTTGGAGAGGTAATGATGTGAATTACTTCCGTATGAAAAAAGCCCGAATACAGGAAATACAACCTTGGGCGCAGCCAAGTTTTATTTTTGGGGCAAGTTGTTTGCCCAAAGACGAATACATTTATTGGATTCGTAGCATTAAAAGTCGTATCCAATTTCCTTTGGCTAAAGAGTTTGCTGATTGGTGCGTAAGCACATATGGCACAAACCCACTGGGCTAAAACTAAAGGCTTGTGCTTTTTGTTAAATGGCAGGCCCAAAGGCCCACCACACCCAACCCCTTCACTCCAACTCGATCAACAAATCCTTCGCATCGATCTGCGCGGCCGCCTGCACGTGTACCGCCTTCACCACCGCATCGCGTTCGGCATGCAGGCCGGTTTCCATCTTCATCGCCTCGATGGTCAGCAGCAGGTCGCCCTCCTTGATCCTCGCGCCCGCCGTCACCACGACCGAGGCCACGACCCCCGGCATCGGCGCGCCGATGTGGTTGGGGTTGGCGACTTCCGCCTTGGGCCGCGCCGCCGTGGTGGCCTTGGCCTTGCGGTCGGGTACGCGGATCGTGCGCGGCTGGCCGTTGAGTTCAAAGAACACCCGCACCTCGCCATCGTCCTGCGTGTCGCCCACCGCGATCAGGCGGATCTCGAGCGTCTTGCCGGGGTCGATCTCGGCGCTGATCTGGTCGCCCTGTTCCATGCCGTAGAAGAACGTTTTCGTGGGCAGCACCCGCACCGGGCCATAGGTCCGATGGCGGCCGGCGTAATCGAGGAAAACCTTGGGATACATGAGATATCCGGCCAGATCCTCGTCGTCGATTGCCTTGCCCTCAAGCTCCTTGATGACCTTGGCGCGGGTCTCCTCGATATCGACGGGGGCGGCGTGTTTGCCGGGCCGGTCGGTAAAGGCTGTCTCGCCCTTGAGGATCTTCTTCTGGATCGCCGAGGGCCACCCGCCCGGAGGCTGGCCCAGATTGCCGCGCATCATGTCCACCACCGACTCGGGGAAGGACAGATCGGTTTCGGGGTTCTCCACATCCGCGCGGGTCAGGCCCTGCGACACCATCATCAGCGCCATGTCCCCCACCACCTTGGAGGAGGGCGTGACCTTGACGATATCGCCGAACATCTGGTTCACGTCGGCATAGGTCTGCGCCACCTCGTGCCAGCGTTCTTCCAGTCCCAGTGACCGCGCCTGCGCCTTGAGGTTGGTGAACTGCCCGCCGGGCATTTCGTGCAGGTAGACTTCGGAGGCGGGCGCCTGCTGGCCGGTCTCGAACGCCGCGTATTGCCCGCGCACCGCTTCCCAGTAGTTGGAGATCTCGCGGATCGCGCTGATGTCCAGCCCGGTCTCGCGTTCGGTGTGGCGCAGCGCCTCGACCACCGATCCCAGCGTCGGCTGGGACGTGTTGCCCGACAGCGCATCCATCGCCGCGTCCACCGCGTCCACACCCGCAGCCGCCGCCGCCATGATCGTGGCGATGCCGGCACCGGACGTGTCATGGGTGTGGAAATGGACGGGCAGGCCCACCTCTTCCTTGAGCGCCTTGATCAGCGGCCCGGCGGCAGCGGGTTTCATCAGCCCGGCCATGTCTTTCAGCCCGAGGATATGCGAGCCTGCCGCCTTCAACTCTTTGCCCATCGAGACATAGTATTTCAGGTCATACTTGGACCGCGCCGGATCGTTCAGGTCGCCGGTGTAGCAGATCGTGCCTTCCAGCACCTTGTTCGTGTCCAGCACCGCATCCATCGCCACGCGCATGTTCTCGACCCAGTTGAGGCTGTCGAACACGCGGAACACGTCGACACCGGTCTCGGCGGCCTGTTTGACAAAGAACTGCACAACGTTGTCGGGGTAATTGGTGTAGCCGACGCCATTGGCCCCGCGCAGCAGCATCTGCGTCATGATGTTGGGCATCCGCGCCCGCAGGTCGCGCAGGCGCTGCCACGGGCATTCCTGCAGGAAGCGATAGGCCACGTCAAAGGTGGCACCGCCCCAGCATTCCACACTGAACAGCTGCGGCAGGTTGGCGGCATAGGCTGGCGCCACGGTGATCATGTCGATCGACCGCATCCGCGTCGCCAGCAGCGACTGGTGCCCGTCGCGCATCGTGGTGTCGGTGATCAGCACTTCTGTCTGTGCCGCCAGCCAATCCGCCACCGCCTGCGGGCCCTTTTCGTCCAGCAGCGTCTTGGTGCCCGCGGGCGGTGTCTCTACCCGCGATTTCGGCGCTTTGGCCGGTTTCAGATCGGGATGTGGCATCGCACGACCCGCAACCTCGGGGTGCCCGTTCACGGTGATGTCCGCGATATAGGTGAGCACCTTGGTGCCCCGGTCGCGGCGTTTCTTGAACTGGAAGAGCTCCGGTGTCTCGTCGATGAACTTGGTGGTGTACTGGTTGTTCAGGAATGTCGGATGTTTGAGCAGGTTTTCCACAAACGCGATATTTGTGGACACACCGCGCACCCGGAATTCGCGTAGCGCACGGTCCATGCGGGCGATGGCCTTTTCCGGAGTCGGTGCCCAGGCCGTCACCTTGGTCAGAAGCGAGTCGTAGTACCGCGTGATCACGCCGCCCGCATAAGCCGTGCCGCCATCCAGACGGATGCCCATGCCGGTGGCCGAGCGATAGGCGGTGATGCGGCCATAGTCCGGGATAAAGTTGTTCTGCGGATCCTCGGTGGTCACACGGGTCTGGAGCGCGTGGCCGTTGAGCCGGATGTCGTATTGCGACGCCTTGCCCGTCGCCTCGGACAGCGACTTGCCCTCGGCAATCATGATCTGCGCCTGCACGATGTCGATGCCGGTCACTTCCTCGGTGACGGTGTGTTCAACCTGCACGCGGGGGTTCACCTCGATGAAGTAGAATTTGCCGTCATCCATATCCATCAGGAATTCGACCGTGCCCGCGCATTCGTAATTCACATGCGCGCAAATCTTTCGGCCCAATTCACACAGTTCTTCGCGCTGCGCCTCGGACAGGTACGGGGCAGGGGCGCGCTCCACGACCTTCTGGTTGCGGCGCTGGACGGAACAATCGCGTTCGTAGAGGTGGTAGATGTGGCCCTGCTTGTCGCCAAGGATCTGTACCTCAACATGGCGGGCGCGGATGATCATCTTCTCCAGATAGCCTTCGCCGTTGCCAAAGGCGGCCTCTGCCTCGCGGCGACCTTCGAGCACCTTTTCCTTGAGCTCTTTCGCGTTGTTGACAGGGCGCATGCCCCGACCGCCGCCCCCCCAGCTTGCCTTGAGCATCAGCGGAAAGCCGATCTCTTCGGCCTCTGCCTTGATGGCGTCCCAATCGTCACCCAGAACCTCGGTCGCCGGGATCACCGGAACGCCCGCTTCGACGGCCACACGCCGCGCGCTGGCCTTGTCACCCAAGGCGCGCATGGTCTCGGCGCGCGGTCCGATAAAGGTGATGCCGTTGGCAACGCAGGCGTCCACCAAATCGGGGTTTTCCGACAGGAGGCCATAGCCCGGATGGATCGCATCCGCGCCCGAGCCTTTGGCCACGCGGATGATCTCGTCAATGCTCAGATAGGCCGCGACCGGGCCAAGGTTTTCGCCGATCCGGTAGGCCTCGTCGGCCTTGAACCGGTGCAGGCCCAGCTTGTCTTCCTCGGCATAGACGGCGACCGTCTTCTTGCCCATTTCGTTGGCGGCCCGCATGATCCGGATTGCGATTTCGCCCCTGTTGGCGACGAGGATTTTCTTGAAGTCTGGCATGGCAGTGATCCTTGCGGATGAAAATTGGGCTTTGATTAGTTAAATGTCGCGTCAGTCTCAACAGCAGGTCAAGGGCGCAGGTCAGCCGGTCAGCCCGTCGAACCATGCCTTGCCGCGCAGTTCAGTGGGTTTTGTGACGCCAAGCTGGCCCATATTTGCGGCCATGTCCTTTTGCAGGATTTCGACCAGATGCGCCGGTCCGTCGGTATCGAGCGCGCCAAGCGCATAGTGCCAAGCGCGGCCCAGCATGACGAAATCCGCCCCCAGCGCAATCGCGCGCAGCACGTCCAGCCCGCCTTCGACACCGCTGTCGAGGATCAGCGGCAGCTTGGTGGCCTCGCGCATCGCGGGCAGCGCCTCGATCGGGGCGGGCGAGGCATCGAACTGGCGCCCGGCATGGTTGGACAGCCAGATCCCGTCGACCCCGGCCTGTTCCAAGCGCGGTGCGTCATCGGCATTCATCACACCCTTGACGAAAAACACGCCGTCCCATGCATCGCGCAGCCACGTCACGTACTCCCAATCCGGCGAGGTGCGCAGCATGTAGCCCGCATGTTGCGTCGAACTGAGGCCTGTCACCTTGCCCGCGTAGTCGTCGATCAGCTTCATGCGCGGCATCGCGCCCATGCTGGCGGTCATCCGCGCCCATGTCGGACACATGGCGATCTGCGCCAGCAGGCGCGGCGTCAGTTTCGGCGGCGTGGTCAGGCCCGACCGCACCTGCCGTTCGCGGCGCGACGGTACAGGCACGTCAACGGTCAGGATCAGCGTGGTGAACCCAGCATCCTTGGCGCGTTTGAGCATGTCGGTGCGGATGCCCTCGTCGCGGGGTGGATACATCTGGAACCAGCCATTGCCGTCCAGACGCGGTGCCACCTCTTCAGGGGTGCGGGTTGCCACGGTTGAGATGCTGTAGGGAATGCCCGCCTTGGTGGCCGCGCGCGCCAGTTTGCGTTCCGCATCGGGCCAGATCAAACCGGACATGCCAACAGGGCTGATGCCGACGGGCAAGGAATAGTCTTTGCCGCAGAGCGTCGTGCTCAGGTCCACCGGCAATTCGCCATGCAGGATGGACGGGGTGAACAGCACCCGGTCCAGTGCCGCGCGGTTGCGCCGCAAGGTGGCTTCCTTGCCGGTGGCAGAATCGAGATATTCCCAGACGAATTTCGGAATGCGCCGCTCTGCGCGCGCTTTCAGATCCTGGATGGCGGGGTATTTTGCGTGGTGATCCATAGAGGCGCATTTGTGGACAGAAGTCGGGGATTGTCCAGAAGCCTCGTGCACTTGCCGGGTGGTGTCTTGCGCGGTAGCCTGATGCCATTCTCTCGATCGTTTTTTGAACATCAAATTTGCAACAGGATGGAGTTTCACATGAACGTTGGTGACCTGATCAAGCACGGATCGATGAAGCATTGGACGCTGGACGGACCGAACCGGCTGGTCAAGGTCGTCAGCCCGACCTCCGATCGCGCGGTGCAGACCTATGGCAGCGCGAAGGGTTACGTGACGCAGGAGAAATACCTCTACGGCAAGGTGGCGCATGAGGTCGAACGCCTGTTGGGTCTGCGCCCCCACGAACTGCGCCAGATGGCGCATATCTACGCGCTCGAGCGTCTGCCGACCGCCGAGGAAGTGGAATTCCGGCTCAATTGCGCCTTTCCCGATGGCAAGGTCTTTGATGACGCTGGGCAGGCGCAGATGGTGGCCGCACGACAGGCCTATAGTGACCACCGGGATGTCTACGAGCGGTCCATGACCCCGGTCACCCAATTCTACCAGCCCGGATCGGGCATGGTGCCGCAATGGGAACTGATCGCGCCGGTCCCGGTCTCGGGCCGGATCGCCACCATCACCGACGTCTTCGCCTTTCCGCGGGCCAACGGTTCGATCAAGCCTTACACGCCGCATAACCGGGGGGCCATTCGCTGAAGACCGGGCTCGATTTTTCGAAAAATCCGACACTTTCCATCAAGGAAAATCGGCCCCTAGGCAAGCGAACATTATCGGAACATCTTTATCTCTGGCGTCACCGGCGCTATCTTGGCCCCCATGAGCAGTTTCGATGAAATGGAGGCGTTCGAAAACGCCTCGCTGTCCGCCCGCGCGATGGCCGCGCGCCCGCAGCCCTATCTGGATGATCTCAACCCGGCGCAGCGCCAGGCGGTCGAGACGATGGATGGCCCGGTCCTGATGCTGGCCGGGGCCGGCACCGGCAAAACCAAGGCGCTGACCACGCGGATCGTGCATTTGCTGAACACCGGGCGGGCGCGGCCGAATGAAATCCTTGCCGTGACCTTCACCAACAAGGCCGCGCGCGAGATGAAGGACAGGGTCGGGCGTTTGCTCGGCCAGACGGTCGAAGGGATGCCGTGGCTCGGCACCTTCCATTCGATCTGCGTGAAACTGCTGCGCCGCCATGCCGAACTGGCGGGGCTGAAATCGAACTTCACGATTCTGGACACAGACGACCAGCTGCGCCTGCTCAAGCAACTGGTGCAGGCTGCGGGCATCGACGACAAACGCTGGCCCGCGCGGCAACTGGCGGGCATCATCGACGGCTGGAAGAACCGCGCGATCACCCCCGACAAGGTGCCCGCCGCCGATGCAGGTGCGTATAACCATCAGGGACCAAAGCTCTACGCGCTTTATCAGGCGCGGCTCAAGGAACTGAACGCGGTCGATTTCGGCGACCTGTTGCTGCATGTCGTCACGATCTTTCAGGCGCATCCCGATGTGCTGAGCCAGTATCAGCGCTGGTTCAAATACATCCTTGTGGACGAGTATCAGGATACGAACGTCGCGCAGTACCTGTGGCTGCGGCTCTTGGCCAGCGCCCACAAGAACATCTGCTGCGTGGGCGATGACGACCAGTCGATCTATGGCTGGCGCGGGGCCGAAGTGGGCAACATCCTGCGATTCGAGAAGGATTTCGAAGGCGCGCATGTGGTGCGGCTCGAACAGAATTACCGCTCCACGCCGCACATTCTGGCGGCGGCGTCGGGCGTGATCGCGGGTAATCAGGGGCGGCTGGGCAAGACGCTCTGGACGGATGCGCAGGAGGGCGAGAAACTCCGCCTGATCGGCCATTGGGACGGCGAGGAAGAGGCCCGCTGGATCGGTGAAGAGGTCGAGGCGATGCAATCTGGCACGCGCGGGATGCGGCCCGTGTCTCTGGACGAGATGGCCATTCTTGTCCGCGCGTCGCACCAGATGCGCGCGTTCGAGGACCGCTTCCTGACAATCGGTTTGCCGTACCGCGTGATCGGCGGCCCGCGCTTTTACGAACGGATGGAGATCAGGGACGCGATGGCCTATTTCCGCGTCGTCACCAGCCCGGACGACGATCTGGCGTTCGAACGGATCGTCAATACCCCCAAGCGGGGCTTGGGCGACAAGGCACAGCAGACCGTCCAGACCGTCGCCCGCGCAAACGGTGTGAGCCTTGTCGAAGGCGCGCGACTGGCCGTGGAACAGGGGCTGATCAAGGGCAAGGGCGGGTCAGAACTGGGCCAGCTTGTGCGCGATCTGGACCGCTGGGGCCGCATGGCACAGGACACCGACCATTCCGAACTCGCGGGCATCGTCCTAGACGAGAGCGGCTATACCGGCATGTGGCAGAACGACAAGACGCCCGAGGCACCGGGGCGACTGGAGAACCTCAAGGAACTGGTCAAGGCGCTGGAGGAATTCGAGAACCTGCAAGGATTTCTAGAGCACGTCAGCCTGATCATGGACAATGACAAAGGCGGCGACGGCGAGAAAGTGTCGATCATGACGCTGCACGCCGCCAAGGGGCTCGAATTTCCCGCCGTGTTCCTGCCGGGCTGGGAGGACGGTCTTTTCCCGTCGCAACGCTCCATGGATGAGTCGGGCCTCAAGGGGTTGGAAGAGGAACGCCGCCTTGCCTATGTCGGCATCACGCGGGCCGAGGAGGTCTGCACGATCTCCTTTGCGGCCAACCGCCGGGTGTTTGGCCAGTGGCAATCCGCGCTGCCCTCGCGTTTCATCGACGAGTTGCCCGAAGAGCATGTCGACGTGCTGACCCCGCCGGGGCTCTATGGCGGCGGCTACGGTGCTGCTGGCATGGCGTCGCCTGCGACACGGATGATGGCCGGGTCCGACCTGCACCAGAAGGCGGCGGATGCGAATGTCTACAATTCACCCGGCTGGCGGCGGCTTCAGGCGCGGTCGCAACAGCGCCCGATCAGCCAGCCCTCGGAGGCGCGCAACACGGTGATCGACGCCACCGCGATCAGCTCCTACGCGCTGGGCGAACGGGTATTTCACCAGAAATTCGGCTATGGCGCGGTGATGGGGATCGAGGGTGACAAGCTCGAGATCGAGTTCGACAAGGCGGGCACCAAGAAAGTGGTCGCGCGGTTCATCTGTGCCGCCGATGACGTGCCGTTCTGAAGCAGGGTGAATGCGCTAACGCGCATGCAGGATTCTGGTGCCTCTGGGGGTCGGACCTCAAGACATGAGGCGCGATGTGACTGTGGGGCCTGTCGCGTGTGCGTATTTGGAAAGAGAAGAAGCAAGGGGCTGCGCCTAGATGGCTTGCGCAGCAAGGTCCGGCGTAGGCGAGGCGCTGCCACATTCGGTGTTGGACAATGCGGCGCGCAGCCGGTGCGCGGGCAGGGAGCCGTCAAAGAGAGCGCGGTACAGAGCACCCGTGCCGGGGCGCAGATAGGTCGACCAGTGGCAGATCGACCGGTCCGGTGGCGGCAGGTCGAAGCCCAGACCGACCAGCCGTTTGCGATCTTCGGCATGATCGAGCCGCAGCGTCACGGTGTTCGGCCCGCTCAGCCCCCGGCCTATGGCGCGTTCGGACCGCATCGGGGCCAGCAGGCTCAGCTCGGTCAGCGCGTCGAACACCGCGTTTTCGCGGCTGGTCACGTTGATCAGGTGAAACGGCGTGCCCCGGTGGTGATCCGCCACGTTTGTGGCGTGCCGGTCGAAATCCGCGCCGTTCAGCAGGATCGCGGTGCGCACCGCACCCGGTGCGCTGTGGCGCAGCGCGGTCAGTGCGACCCGCGCGCCCAGCGAATGGCCGAGCAGGTGGATGGGTCGCTGCGGCGCGTCATGCTGCAGCCGGGCGATCAGGTTGGCCAGCGCACTGCCCGCGATCTCGGCCTGACGCCAGGCTGTCCAGAGCGATCCGCGTGCGGGCCAGCCAAAACCGATGGCCGAGATGCGCGGCGTGCCGATGCGCAGCCGCACGGGCCAGGGCCTGCTGCGCAGCGCGGGGTGGTTCGACTGGCGGGCAAAGAGGCTGGTGTGCGGGCAGTCTTTGCCGGAACCGGGGCGGTACTTGTAGCCATGCAGCATGATGACGACCGGTGCGGATACGGGCAGGGGGAGCAGATCACCCTGCCATTTGCCGGTCCGGTCGCTGCTGATCTGCACAAGAGCCATGGATCGCCCCACCACATGTTGGGGTAGCGCTAAGCCGCTTCCGCAACATTGCGGTGACGTTCATGTGACAGCTATATGTCAGGCTTGACCTGTGCCTTTGCGGCCAGTATCGCGACGATGTGGCGATTTGTTACCGGATTGCGGGCCACGTTAAACATGCCGCTAAAAGGTCAGTCGAAAGCCCCTTTCGCTTGGCCGGAACGGGGCTTTTTTGTTGGGCTGCGGCCCAGAGGTGACGAGATGAAAGACAGGAAACCGAGAACGAAACTGGTGCATGGCGGCACCAAGCGCAGCCAGTGGGGCGAGGTCAGCGAAGCGATCTTTCTCACGCAGGGCTTTGTCTATGACAGCGCCGAACAGGCCGAGCAGCGGTTCATCAAATCCGGGCCGGACGAATATATCTATGCGCGCTACGGCAACCCCACTGTTGCGATGTTCGAGGAGCGCATCGCGATGCTGGAAGGTGCAGAAGACGCCTTTGCCACGGCAAGCGGTATGGCGGCGGTCAACGGTGCGCTGATGTCGATGCTCAAGGCGGGGGATCACCTTGTGTCGGCGCGCGCGCTGTTCGGGTCCTGTCTTTATATTGTCGAGGACATTCTGCCCCGTTTTGGTGTCGAGGTGACACTGGTGGACGGGGCCGATCTGGGCCAGTGGCGCGCGGCTGTGCGCCCGGACACCAAGGCGGTGTTTTTCGAGTCGATGTCGAACCCGTCGCTGGAATTGGTCGATATTCAGGCGGTGTCCGAGGTCGCGCATGCCCAGGGCGCTCTGGTGGTGGTGGACAACGTGTTCTCGACCCCGGTGTTTTCGGATGCGGTGGCGCAGGGAGCGGATGTCATCATCTATTCCTCGACCAAGCATATCGACGGGCAGGGGCGGACATTGGGCGGCGTGATCCTTGGCACGCGCGACCATATCCGCAAGGTGGTCGAACCCTATATGAAGCATACCGGTGGGTCGATGTCGCCGTTCACGGCCTGGGTGCAGCTCAAGGGTCTGGAAACGCTGGATCTGCGCGTCCGCGCACAGGCGAACTCGGCGCAGGCGATCGCAGAGGCGCTCGAGGGCCATGCCAAGCTGAAGCAGGTGATCTATCCGGGACTGCCATCGCACAGGCAGGCGGCGCTGGCAGCACGTCAGACCGGCTCGGGCGGCACCATGCTCGCCATCGAGCTTGCGGGCGGCAAGGCGGCGGCTTTCGCGTTTCTCAACGCGCTCGAGGTGATCGTGATCTCGAACAATCTCGGGGATGCAAAAAGCATCGTCACCCACCCCGCGACCACGACACATCAGCGCCTGAGCGCAGATCAGCGCGAGATCCTTGGCATAACCGACGGTTTGGTGCGCCTTTCGGTCGGTATCGAGGATACGGATGACCTGATCGACGATATCCTGACCGCGCTCGATGCTGCATGATTGTGAAATGACCGAGAAATTTCCCCGCAAGAGTGGTCCGATTTCGGGGTGCTGCCGTATATAAGGTAAGTGGAAGTGAGCGGACGGGTGCCTATCTTCAGGGCATGTCCAACGGGCGAGGGGGCCTGAGTATGAACATCCATACACCTGAGATCGACCGCAAACCGAGCCGTTCCGAAGCAGAGGCAGCGCTTGCGCTTCTGCGCCAGTGGGCTGGAAAATCGCATGATGCCGAGATCGACCTGGTCGATCCGGTGCTGCGTCGTCTGGTCGATGGGGAAACGGACAGCTACCCGGTCCTGTCGCGCGCCTATCCTGACGGCTTTGTTGTCGATGGGGCGTACAAGGCGTCGCTTCCCGACCTGCAAAACGGGCCGTCAGCGCTGATCCGCGGTGCCAATCGGGGTATCCAGCATGTTGGCATTTCCAATTTCCGCCTGCCGATCAGCTACCACACCCGCGACAATGGCGACCTGACGCTGGAAACCAGCGTGACCGGCACGGTCAGCCTCGATGCCGACAAGAAGGGCATCAACATGAGCCGGATCATGCGGTCCTTCTATGAGCATGCCGAAAAGACCTTCAGCTTCAACGTGATCGAAGCGGCGCTGGACGATTACAAATCGGACCTAGAATCCTTTGACGCGCGCATCAACATGCGCCTGTCCTTCCCGATGAAGGTGTCGAGCCTGCGGTCGGGCCTGTCGGGTTACCAGTATTACGACATTGCGCTGGAACTGGTGGAAATCGCCGGTGTGCGCCGCAAGATCATGCATCTCGATTACGTCTACAGTTCGACCTGCCCATGTTCGCTGGAACTGTCAGAACATGCGCGCCGCGAGCGGGGCCAATTGGCGACACCGCATTCGCAGCGCTCTGTTGCGCGGATCTCGGTCGAACTGAACGAGGGCAAGTGCCTGTGGTTCGAAGACCTGATCGACATGTGCCGCCGCGCCGTTCCGACCGAGACGCAAGTCATGGTCAAGCGCGAGGATGAACAGGCCTTCGCCGAACTGAACGCCGCCAATCCGATCTTTGTCGAAGACGCGGCGCGGCTTTTTGCCGAGCAGTTGCAGGCGGATGCGCGGATCGGCGATTACCGCGTTCTGGCAAGCCACCAGGAAAGCCTGCACAGCCACGACGCCGTGTCGGTGCTGACCGAGGGTGATCTGTTCGCGGCCGAGAGTCTTGATCCCAAGCTGTTCTCGACGCTGTTCCATGTCGGCTGATGGGCCGCTCTGAAACCTGATTGTGCAAAACGGCGGCTTCGGCCGCCGTTTTTCGTTGGGCCGTGGGGCTGCGGCGACCGATCTGTCGACTGATGAAATCCTCGCCGCTGTGCCGCTTCATCGGGCAAAGGCGTGGCAAGGTGTCGTTACAATCCCACATCTGGGCCAAGACCCGCCCGGTGACGCAGCTCCGTGACGCATCGGCACGCGACGCGTCCTAGACTGGACAGAGGGAGGAAACCGCCAAAAGCAACGAGGTTTCCAATGTCGATAGAAGCACTGCATGTGCAGTTTGTGACACCCGGATTGCACAACCGGATTGATCTTTTCTTTGCCGAACGGGGGCAGGGCTTCAACGCCGCCGCCTATATCCGTCCGCGCCTTGGCAGCATCCTGCGGCTTGACGCGATGAGCGATGCGGAACTGGCAGGATGCGGTCTGACGCGCGAGGACATCCTGCCCTTCGTCTTCGAGGACTGTTTTGCCGACACGGCAGCGCCAAAGCGGTGGTCTGGCGCTTGACACCCTGACGATCCGGGTTCAACGCTTTGCGCCATGTTCGACATCCGTCCCGTAGCCTATGTGATCGGCCTTTTGGTCGCTGTTCTCGGGGCGACGATGCTTTTGCCGATGCTGGTCGATCTGGCCGAAGGTCGTGGCGAATGGCACGTGTTCCTGCAAAGCTCTGTTCTGACGATGTTTTCGGGCGGGCTGATCGCGCTTGCCTCGGCCAACGGGGTGCGGCGTGACCTGTCGTTGCAGCAGGTGTTCCTGCTGACCAGCGGCGTCTGGGCGGTCCTGCCGATGTTCGGGGCGATGCCGCTGATGATCGGGGCCACCGACCTGCGCCTTGTGGATGCGTATTTCGAGGCGATGTCGGGGATGACGACGACCGGGACCACCGTGATTTCGGGCCTCGACGACCTGCCCAAGGGGCTCTTGCTGTGGCGCGGCATTCTGCAATGGCTGGGCGGGTTGGGGATCGTGATCGTCGCCATGCTGTTCCTGCCGGTGATGCGGGTCGGCGGGATGCAGTTCTTTCGCTCCGAAGGCTTCGACACGCTGGGCAAGGTGCTGCCGCGGGCGCTGGATATCTCGCGCGGGTTGTTCGAGATCTACATCCTGCTGACGATGATCTGCGCGCTGACCTATTTCGTGCTGGGCATGGATGTGTTCGACGCCACGGTGCATGCGCTGACCACAGTATCGACGGGTGGCTTTTCCACCTCCGATATGTCCTTCGGCAAATTCGTCGGTCCGGCGGAATGGGCCGGGGTGCTGTTCATGGTCCTTGCCAGCCTGCCGTTCATCCGCCTGTTCCAATTCAGCCGGGGACAGGTGCAGCCGATCTACCGCGACAGCCAGATCCGGACCTTTCTGCTTCTGATCTGTCTGGCGGTGGCCACGATCAGCCTGTCGCAATGGCTGGTGAACGCCAGCTACGATCTGGCCACGCTGCGGTCGATCGCCTTCAACACGGTGTCGTTCTTTACCGGCACGGGCTATGGCAGCGCGGATGTGACCCTGTGGGGCGGCATGGCCTTTACCGTGCTGCTCTTCGTCGGGGCCATCGGCGGCTGCACCGGATCGACTGGCTGTTCGATCAAGGTCTTCCGCTACCAGGTGTTCTTTGCCGCCCTGCGATCACAGCTCAAGCGGATCGCCTATCCGCACAGGATCGTGACGGTGCGCGTGGACGGTCGTGTCGTGCCCTACGAGGTCATGGCCTCGGTCATTTCCATGTTCACGCTATTTGCGGTCACCGTCACCGCCGTGGCGATCCTGTTGTCCTTCACCGGCCTGCCGTTTCTCGAATCGCTCACCGCCGCCTGGACCGCGGTATTCAACGTGGGTCCGGCCTTCGGCACGATGGTCACGTCATCGGGGTCACTCGAGGACTTTTCGGACACCGCGAAATGGATCCTGTCCATCGCCATGCTGATGGGCCGGTTGGAGTTGGTGGCGGTGATTGTCCTTTTCCTTCCCACCTTCTGGAGAGCCTGATGTCCCGACAACCCCTTGGCGCGCAAATCTCGAACATGCTCCGCGATCGGGGAGTCGATACGATCTTCGGCATTCCCGGTGTCCACAATATCGAGCTGTATCGCGGCATAGATCAGGCCGGGATCACCCATGTGCTGGCCCGTCACGAACAGGGCGCGGGCTTCATGGCAGACGGCTATGCCCGCGCGTCGGGCAAACCCGGCGTGGCCTATGTCATCACCGGGCCGGGGCTGACCAATATCCTGACGCCGCTCGGGCAGGCCTATTCGGATTCGGTGCCGGTTCTGGCGATCTCGTCCTGCCTTGACGAAACCTCTGCCCGGCGCGGGCAATTGCACCAGATGCGCGACCAGCGTGCGGCGGCGGAAACCGTGTGCGCATGGTCCGAAGAGGCGCGCAGCGCCGAGGCCGCCTATACGCTGATCGACCGGGCGTTCGATCTCTTCGCCAGTGCCCGTGCGCGCCCCTGTCATCTGCAGGTGCCGATCGCCATTCTGGGCGCGCAGGCCGACCCGGCACCGCCGCGTCCCGTGCGCCCCGCTCTGCCGGCTGCGTCCCATGCGGAGGTCTACGATCTGGTCGCCGCCGTGCTGGCCGCGGAAAGACCGCTTTTCGTGTTTGGCGGTGGCGCGGTCTCGGGAGCGGACGCGGTGCCCGACCTGCTGCGCCAGGCCGGTGCGGCCTCGTTCGTGACCTATGCGGCGCGCGGGGTTGTGCCTGCCGATCAGCCGCTGTTTTTCGGCAGCTATCTGGCCCGCCCCGACAGCGCCGAGATCGCAGCACAGGCCGATCTTGTGATCGCCGTGGGCACCACGCTCTCCGAGGTCGATCTCTGGCGACCCAAGCTGGGCCATGACGCGCCGATGATCCGTGTGGATATCGACGCCGAGAATTTTGGCGGCATGGGGCCACGGGACCGCGCGATCCTTGCGGATGCGGGCGCGGTGTTGCGCGCCATGACCATCGCCATTCCCGCCCGCACCGGGGACAAGCCGCTGAAATGGGACGCGGCTGCGGTGGCCCGCAAACGGGCTGCGTGGCGCGCCGAGGTGGAGACCGAACGCCCCGGCATCGTGCCGGTCTGCGACGCGCTGCGCGCCGGGCTGCCCGACGACACGATGATCTATTCCGACATGACGCAGTTTGCCTATGGCGCGAAAGAGATCTGGGACATGCCGCGCCCCGGTCACTGGCACCACCCCTATGGGTTCGGCACTTTGGGCTATGCGCTGCCTGCCGCCATCGGCGGGGCCGTGGCGCGTCGTGGCAAGCCGACGCTGGCCATCGCGGGGGATTACGGGCTGCAATACACCATTCAGGAACTGGGCACGGCGGTCGAACTGGGCCTGTCGCTGCCGATCCTTGTCTGGGACAATGGCAAGCTGGGCGAGATCGAAGACAGCATGGTGCGTAGCCAGATCGCACCCAATGCGGTTGTGGCGCGGAACCCGGATTTTCTGGCGCTCGCAAAGGCTTACGGAGCAGATGCGGTAGAACCTGCCACCCTGACGGACCTGCAACAGGCGGTTCTGTCGGCGCTCACTGCCAAGGGCCCGACGCTGATCCGCATGACCCGCGCGCTGGCGGGCTAGGGGCACCAAGCCCGCGCGCTTGATTTCCGAAGTCTTAACGCCCCACCGCCAAAACCCTCCGCACGATGCGCATCGAGCGGAGAGGGTCACTCCCACACCGCGACACCACATGACATTTGCTTTCACGCCCCATCCGGGGACACCCGTGAGAGACCGGTCAACAGGGCCTTTGGCAGGGCTACAGGGTTCGGGTTTGCGCCCGACAGCGAAAAGCAGATGTCAGACCTTCGGGGCGGCGCCGCTTTCAACCATTCACAATCGACAGCTCGGCGGGGCATGACCCGGCCCGGGCCGTCGTGCCGTGCTCTCGGACGGTTGCACGGTTCTCGCGCAATCTATGCTAGGCGATTCAGAAAACCCGATTTACGCTTCCCTTGCGTCACGCACACAAAGTGCGGTCGCATCATGGGAGGAGACGATATGAACAACCGAATGCGTTTCGGCATCTTTTTGGCACCGTTCCACAAGCCCGGCATCAATCCGACACTGGCGTTGGAACAGGATCTCGAGTTGGTTCAATGGCTTGACCGCTGTGATTACGATGAAGTCTGGTTCGGCGAACACCATTCCGCCGGGTCCGAAATTTCCGCCAGCCCCGAGATCATGATCGCCACGGCGGCAGAACGCACCCGGCACATCAAATTGGGCACAGGGGTGGTTTCGGTCAGCTATCACAACCCGCTCTGGGTGGCAGAACGCATGGTGCAGCTAGACCATATCACGCGTGGCCGCGTCATGCTGGGCCTTGGGCCGGGATCGCTGCCCACGGATGCGGCGATGATCGGCCTGTCGCAGAAAGACACACGCGGGCTGCTGGCCGACGGGTTGGACGTGATCACGCGGCTTTTGCGCTCGGACGAGCCGGTGAATTTCGAGAACGACCGCTGGACGCTCAAGGACGCGCGCCTGCACCTGCGGCCCTATTCCAATTTCGATCTTGCCACCGCCGCAGTTGCTTCGCCTACGGGTCCGAAACTGGCGGGCAAATACGGCACCGGTCTGATTTCCATCGGCGCAACAACGGCGGCTGGCTTCGACGCGCTTGCCTTGCACTGGGACGTGATCGAGGAAGAAGCGAAACACCACAATCAGCAGGTGGATCGCTCCAAATGGCGGCTCGTCGGGCTGTGCCACATTGCCGAAACCGCCGAACAGGCGCGGCGCGATGTGGAATACGGGATCGAGCACTGGTTCAACTATTTCCAGGAAATCGCCGCTTTCCCCCAAATGTCGATGCCGGGGCAGAACGCGAAAGAGATGATCGACTTCATCAACGATTCAGGTTTTGGGGCCATCGGCACCCCCGAAATGGCCAAGGCGCAGATCGACCGGCTTTGGACACAATCCAACGGCGGTTTCGGAGCTTACCTGATGCTGGCGCACAATTGGGCAAATTTCGAGGCGACCAAACGCAGCTATAACCTCATCGCGCGCGAGGTGTTCCCGCATTTCCAGGGCCAACACATGTCGACGATGGACGCGGCTTTCCGCGCGCAGAAAATGCGTCCCGAACTGGCCGAGATCCACGCAAAGGCGGTCGAGACGGCGCAAGCCAGCTACGCCGCCGAAAAGGAAGGCCGGACTCACGCCACCGAAGCGGCAGAATAAGCCGCAAGCCGGGTAAAAGCCCGGCTTGCACTCACCCCAATTCGGCCAACCGCGCCAACGCCTCGTTCAGCTTGGCCGCTTCATCCTCGCGGGCGGCAAGGTTGGCGCGGGTTTCCTCGACCACCTCATCGGGAGCGCTTTCGACGAATTTCGGGTTGTTCAAACGGCCTTTCATGCCGCCGATTTCCTTGGCCAGCTTTTGCAAGGTCTTGTCCAGCCGCTCTTTCTCGGCGCCCACGTCGATGATGTCGGCCAGCGGCAGGCCGAACGTCGCGCCGTCCATTGGCACGGTTGCGCAGCCTTTCGGGAACGCCTCCACCTCGGTCAGTTCGTCGATCCGCGCCAGACGCTTGATCAGCACCTCGTTGCGCCCCCACGCAGCGCGGGCGGCGTCGCCCATGTCGGTGACCACCAGCGGCAGGTAAAGGCCCACGGGCACGTGCATCTGCTGCCGCGCCGACCGGATGCCTTCGATCAGACCGATCACCCAGTTCATCTCGCGGTCGGCCTCGGCGTCGATCAGGTCGGAGCCATAGGTCGGCCAGTCGGCGTGGACCAGCATCTTGGCCCGGTCTCCCGTGACCGCCCAGAGTTCCTCGGTGATGAAGGGCATGATCGGGTGCAGCAGGATCAGGCACTGGTCGATGACCCATGCCATCGTGTCCCGTGTCTCGGCCGATTGCGGGCCTTCGTCCAGCAGCAGGGGCTTGGAGAATTCGACATACCAGTCGCAGACCTTGCCCCAGACAAACCGGTACAGCGCCGCCGCCGCGTCGTCGAAGCGGTAGGCGTCCAGTGCCGTATCCACTTCGGCGCGCACGCGGGCGGTTTCGCCAATGATCCAGAGGTTCACCGTCGCGGTTGCTTTGGGGATGTCGGCGCTGGGTGTCCGGTTTTCGAACACACCGTTCATTTCCGCAAAGCGCGTCGCGTTCCAAAGCTTGGTGCTGAAATTCCGGTAGCCCGCGATGCGCTGCATGTCGAGCTTGAGCACACCACCCAAAGACGCCATCGCCGCATTGGTGAAGCGCAGCGCATCGGCGCCGTATTCGTCAATGATCTCAAGCGGATCAACCACGTTGCCGAGCGACTTGGACATCTTCTTGCCCTTGGCGTCGCGCACCAACCCGTGCAGGTAGACATCCTTGAAGGGCACCTGATCGACCACGGCCAGTTGCATCATCATCATCCGAGCGACCCAGAAGAACAGGATGTCCTGCCCGGTGATCAGCACGGAAGTGGGGAAATACCGGGCCAGTTCCGGCGTCTGCTCGGGCCAGCCCAGCGTGCCGATGGGCCACAGACCGGAGGAGAACCACGTGTCGAGCACGTCGGGATCGCGCCAGACCGGGTAGACCAGCAGCGTCGGGTCCTGATTGTTCGCCTCGTATTCGGCCAAGCTGGAGGCGAGCAGATGCGCCGCCTCTTCACGGCTCTCGACCTCGACAACCCGCGCATGGTTCAGCGGCGTGGGCAGGGTCGCCAGAACGTCGCCAAACTGCCCCTGGACCTCGTCAAAGCTTGCTGCGGAATGGTGCCGTTCATTGCCGCGCATCAGGCTTTGCGCGCTCAGCAGGCGGCCCATCTCGACAAGGTCCAGCGCGCCATCGCCTTCGTCATCGCGGAAGCCTTCGCGGGCAAGGTCGAACCCATACCACACCGGGATTTGATGCCCCCACCACAGCTGGCGCGAGATGCACCACGGTTCGATGTTTTCCAGCCAATGGTAATAGGTCCGTTCGCCCGACTCGGGCACGATCCGCACATCGCCGTTGCGCACGGCATCCAGCGCGGGGCCGACGATCTTTTCGGCATCCACGAACCATTGATCGGTCAGCATCGGCTCGATCACCACCTTGGAGCGGTCGCCGAAGGGCTGCATGATCGGCTTGGCTTCGACCAGCGGGACCAGCGTTGATCCGTCATCCTCGGGCTCGACCCGAGGATCTCCGTCCGTTGAGGTTGCCGGGTCAAGCCCGGCAATGACGGCTTTCTTGGCCGATGCACCCAAACGAGGATCATCGGCGCGGGTCATGACCGCCAGACCTTCCGCCGTAATCTCGTCGACCACGGCTTTGCGCGCCTCGAACCGGTCCATCCCGCGCAGGTGATCCGGGACAAGGTTCAGCGTGTCGGTTTCCGCCTCATTCAGCGTGCGTTCGCCGCGCGCCACGGCACCGGCAATGGCGGCCGCATCGGCATAAGGTGCGCCGTCGTCGCGCATGTGGGCCTTGGTGTCCATGAGGCGGTAGCAGGGGATGTTCCCGCGCTTGGCGACACCGTAGTCGTTGAAGTCATGCGCGCCGGTGATCTTGACCGCGCCCGAACCGAAGGTGGCATCGGGGTATTCGTCGGTGATGATCGGGATCAGGCGGCGGCGTTCCTTGGGACCAACCGGAATCTCGCACAGCTTTCCGACAATTGGCGCATACCGCTCATCCGACGGGTGAACCGCCACCGCGCCGTCGCCCAGCATGGTTTCGGGGCGTGTGGTGGCGATGGAGATGTAGTCGCGCTCTTCTTCCAGCACGACAGTCCCGTCCTCGTCCTTTTCGACATAGGTATAGGTCTCGCCACCCGCCAGCGGATATTTGAAGTGCCACATGTGGCCCGGCACTTCGGTGTTCTCGACCTCCAGATCAGAGATCGCGGTCTCGAAATGCGGGTCCCAGTTGACCAGCCGCTTGCCGCGATAGATCAGCCCCTTGTCGTACATGTCGACAAAGACCTTGATCACCGCGTCATGGAAATTCGGCGCGGTGCCGCGATCCGGGTCGCCCGCGGCTCCACCCATCGTGAACGCCTCGCGGGACCAATCGGCCGAGGCACCAAGCCGCTTGAGCTGGCCGATGATGGTGCCGCGCGACTTGACCTTCTGTTCCCAGACCCGGTCCAGAAACGCCTCGCGCCCCATCTCGCGGCGGGTGGGTTCACCATTGGCGGCCATCTCGCGTTCCGTCACCATCTGGGTCGCGATGCCCGCGTGATCCGTGCCCGGCTGCCACAGCGTGTCGAAGCCGCGCATCCGGTGCCAGCGGACCAGAATGTCCTGCAGCGTGTTGTTGAAGGCGTGCCCCATGTGCAACGAGCCCGTGACGTTGGGCGGCGGGATCATCACGCAGAACGTGTCGTCGCGCTTGGCATTGGCACCTGCCTTGAACGCACCGCTGTCTTCCCAAGCCTTGTAAAGCCGCGCCTCGGCCTCGGCCGCATTGAATGTCTTGTCCATCGCCATGGGGTCAATTCCCGCTTCTGTGCAGCCTTCGCGGGCCGCAGATGTTCCGTTGCGCCTCATCTAGCGAAAGGGGGGGCAAAGGAAAACCAAACAATGTTGGAAAATGCGCAGCTTTGGGTCGAGAGCTGCGCGGGCCTCCCAAAAAGAAAAAACGGTGATGCCAAGGGAGGAGAGGCACCACCGTTCCAGTTCACGGCACCCAGGGAGGAGGAGAGGGCGCCGATCTCGTGTGGGCCGCAGCCCGAAACTCTGTGACGGTGGCGCGAGGGAGGAGGAAACGCGCCACCGTCTAGGTCACGACATCCAGGGAGGAGGAGAGGATGCCGAGCTCGTGTGGGCCGGAGCCCGAATAAGTGTGACGGTGACACCAGGGAGGAGGAGAGGTGCCACCGTCGAGTTCACGACATCCAGGGAGGAGGAGAGGATGCCGAGACCGTGTGGTAAGGGGCCAGAAGGCCATGCTCACCGAATTTCTTCAGCTTTCGTAAGCTGCCTGGTACGCAACGCGCTTTATCTCGGATTGGTTCATTCCCAGATCGCACAGTTCGCGCTGCGACAGCGCGCTGAGTTCGCGCAGCGTGTCACGGTAAATCTTGCGGCGGGCGGCTTTGGCCCGGTATCCTGCGATCAGTGTGTTGACCCGATCCATGAGGCCGGTGCTCACTGCGCCAAGGCTGTTTGTTTCGTATGCCATGTGTCTGCTCTGTTCGCTATTGTGTGTTTCCGTTCGCTTGAGTTCAAAATAAGCAAATGCTGCGCTTGCACAATGGGTATTTGCTTCAACGCTGCTATGCAGCATTTGCATAGGCCAAGTGGTTCATATTTGTGCGTTTTGCGCTAACAGGCCTGATTTCCGGGCAGGCGGTTGAAGCATCGCGGGAAGGCTGTCATCTCTGCGTCAAAAAGATGAAAGGTTGGGCATGTCCGTAACCCCCGAACAGATTCGCGAAGCCCTGTCCCGCGTGGCGATTCCCGATGGCAAAGACCTGATTTCGGCCGATCTGGTTCGGGCGATTCAGGTGGAGGGGTCGGTTGTACGCTTTGTCATCGAGGCCCCGTCGCCCGAGATCGCGCGGCTGATGGAGCCTGTGCGCAAGGCCGCAGAGGCGGTTGTGGCCGAATTGCCCGGTGTGACGCAGGTGTCTGCGGCGCTGACCGCGCATGGTCCGGCATCGGCACCGCCGAAGGGGCTCAAGATCGGCGGGCATCCCAAACCGCAGGCCGGATCGCTCAAGCCGGCAGGTGTCGCGCGCATTCTTGCGATCGGGTCGGGCAAGGGCGGCGTCGGTAAATCCACCGTGTCCTCGAACCTTGCCGTGGCGCTTGCGCGTGCGGGACGACGCGTCGGGTTGCTGGACGGTGATATCCACGGCCCGAGCCAGCCGCGCATGATGGGTGTTTCGCAAAAACCCGAAAGCCGCGATGGTCAAACGATCATCCCGCTGATGGCGCATGGCGTCACGATCATGTCCATCGGGCTGATGTTGCCCGAAGAAAAGGCCGTGGTCTGGCGCGGGCCGATGCTGATGGGCGCGTTGCAACAGATGCTGGGGCAGGTGGCCTGGGGCGATCTGGATGTGCTGATCGTCGATCTGCCACCGGGCACGGGCGATGTGGCGATGACGCTCTGTCAGAAGGCGCAGGTGTCGGGGGCCATTGTCGTGTCCACGCCGCAGGATGTGGCGCTTCTGGATGCGCGCAAGGCGCTCGACATGTTCGACACGCTCAAGACCCCGGTGCTGGGGCTGATCGAGAACATGGCCGTGTTCACCTGTCCGCATTGCGGCGGGCAAAGCCATATCTTCGGATCGGGCGGCACCGTGGCCGAGGCCGAGGCGCGGGGCATTCCGCTGCTGGCGCAATTGCCGCTGGATCTGGACACGCGGCTGGCCGGCGATGGTGGTGAGCCGATTGCGGCGGGGGATGGGCCGATGGCGGATGCTTATGCGGTTCTTGCGAATCGGTTGATCGAAGGCGGTATGGCGTAAGGCGGGCGACGATGCGTCGACGCATCGAAACGCTCGGTCAACCGAGCGTCACCGCGCGACGGTCAACCGTTGGCTGAACCGGTAGCTTGCCCGCGTCAGCCCGTCGGGTGCGCGTGGAAACCGGGCGCGTTTCACGGCGGCCAGAGCGGATTGATCCAGCCGGGCGTTGCCCGAGGACGCCGCCACCGACACGCCCGCAACCTGTCCCGAAGGCGCAATCGCGATCACCAGTGTGACCGACCCTTGCGCGCCGCGCGGCGGGCGGTGGGCCCGGCGCAGGGCAGATGTGATCTTTGCACCCCATTGCTGTTCGAGCTGTGCCAGCTGCGCCTGTGACGGTCCGCGCGGCGCTTGCGGCTTGGGGGCCGGTTTGGGGCTGGCCGTCTGCTGCGTTCCCGACCCCTTGGCGGTTTGCGCCGGCTGGGACCGGGTTTGCGCCGGTTCACGACGTTCGGGGCGTGGTTCCGGGCGCAGTGACGCGGTGGGGGCCGTGCGCTCTGCAGCGGGCGCCGTGTCCACTTGCGGCGCCGTGGGCGCGGTGTCGGTCATCGTCGGTGGCTGCGGCGGTTCCGGTCGCTTTGCGGTTGGCTCGATGGGCAGATCGGGTGCTTCCAGCCTGGGCGTTTCCATCACGGGCAGCGTGTCCGGTGTGGTGTCGGCAAAGGGCACGGGGGGCGCGGGCAGACGGGTTTCGGCCTGTGGCACATCCGGCGCGGGGCTGGGCGCGACGAGGGCTGTTGTTTGTGGTCGGTCCAGCACCGGTGCGTCCCGTGTCGGGCGCTTGGGGGCGGTTGTCATTTCTGGCGCTGCCAGCATGGGCGCGTCGCTGGTTTCGGGCGGGCGGTCCCAGTCCTGCACCATTGCGGCCAGCGTGGGAGTTGCTGCCTGAAGCGTGACCTCCGCCGTGCCAGCTGCGCCGCCACTGGTGGCGCCGCCGGGCACCGGGGCCATGTAGAGCGTGGCGGCATGCAGCGCGCCGGAAAGGACGATGAAGGTGGTGATTTCGAGAACCCGCATCAGCCGCCCTCCGTCACGATCTCGACGCGGGTTGCACCCTGCGCGGTGAGTTGGCCCAACACCCGCGCGAGGGTCGCGGCGGGCAGGGCGGCATCGGCGTGCAGGCGCAAGGGCGCATCGCCACTGGCGGTCACGGCCTGTGCGATGGCGGCGTCGCCGCGGGTTGCCTCGAACGCGATCTCGCCGTCGGCGCTGATATAAAGTGCCGATTGGCCCGCATCCTCATCCCCGGTGGCTTGGGGCAAGGCCACGTCGAATGGCGCGGGGGGGGCGATCTGCGCGGTCATCAGGAAGAAGATCAGCAGCAGGAACACCACGTTGATCATCGGCACGACGGGTTCGCGCGAGGAGCGCCGAGACCTCGGCGCGATGAGCGGACGCTGTCTCATTCCAGCACCACGAGGTTGGACCAGCCCGCCGCGCGCAGCACGCCCATCGCGTCCAGCAGGTGTTGCACCGATGCACCGTCGCGCGGGCGCAACAGGATGATGTCGGTCGGGGTGCCCATCAGGGGCGTGAGGGCTGCAACCGGGTCCGTCGTGTCGATTCCGTTCACGCGCAGCCCGTCCGGCAGGACAGTGACGAGACGCGGCGGCCCGTCATAGGATTGCGCCGCGCCGCCAGACAGCGTGACCGGGATCGCGTCCGTTACTCCGAACCGTGCGGCGAGCATGAAGAAGACCAGCAGCAGGAACACCACGTCGATCATCGGGGTCAACCCGATGCGGCGGCGGCGTGTCTGGTGGGTCAGCTCCAGCATGTCAGTCCTGCTTGCTCCGTGTCAGAATGCGGGTGGCCAGATCGTCGAAATCATGCGCGAGGCGGTCATTGATGCTGTCGAACCAGCTGAGCGCCATGGATGCCGGGATCGCCACCGCCATACCTGCGGCGGTGGTCAGAAGCGCCTCCCAGATGCCTCCGGCGAGGGCCGAGGGATCGGCGCGCGCGCCGCTGTCCTGCAACGCCTGAAACGCGTCGATCATGCCCAGAACGGTGCCCAGCAGACCGACGAGCGGCGCGATGGTGGCAATCAGGTCCAGCGCGCGCAAACCGCTGCCCGCGTCCATCAGCGCGCCACGCGCCACGCGGGCGGTCTCGTCGCGGGCATCTTTGATGGGAAGGGTGCGCGCGGCCTGCATGGCGGTTTTGACGACGCGGGCGCGCAGGCCGGTGCGATTGCGCAGGTTGGCAAGGGCGTTGTCATGTTGGCCAATCTGCCACTGGCCCACCGCCGCCTCGGTCGCGTCGCGCCGCCATGCGCCCATGAGGGTCAGCCGCCACAGCTTCCAAAGGATCAGCCCAAGGGTGACCACGCTCAGCCCGGCGATGACCCAAAGGGCGGGGCCGCCGATGTTCAGGAGGGCTGCGATCTCGGTCAGCATGCGGGAACGTCCTTGGGGAAGATGGCGGCGATCAGGGCGTCAAGCCCATCGCTGAGGGCGGCGGGGCCGGGTTGCAGGATCAGCGGTGACTTGATTTCGACGATGCGGTTTTGCGCGACCGCTGGGATCACGTCCCAGCCGGGGCGCGCGGCGATCTTTTCCGGTCTCACCTTCTTGCCACACCATGAGGCGACAATGATGTCCGGTGCCGCGTCGATCACGTCCCGAGACGTCACAATGCGGTCCTTTGCCGACGCCTCATGGCGGAGATGGGCAAAGCAATCGGTGCCGCCCGCGATTTCGATCAGGTCGGAGGCCCAGCCGATGCTGGTGATCATCGGATCGTCCCATTCCTCGAAATAGACGCGCGGGCGGTGGTCTGCCGCGTGGGCGCGCAGGGTGGCGATGCGGGTCTCGAAGCCTTGGGCCAGTGCTTCGGCGCGGTCGCTGCAATCGGTGAGGCGGCCCAACATGCGGATCATGCGCAGGATGCCTGCCACGTCGCGCTGGTTGAAGGCCATCACCTCGATCCCGGCGCGGATCAGCTCGGACGCGATGTCGGCTTGCAGGTCCGAAAAGGTGAGCACCAGATCGGGACGCAGCGCGAGGATCTTGGGAATGTCGGCAGAGGTGAAGGCGCCGACGCGGGGCTTTTCCTGCCGCACGCGCTTGGGGCGCACGGCATAGCCGGTGACGCCGACGATGCGGTCTTCCTGACCCAGCAGGTAAAGCGTTTCGACCGTTTCCTCGGTCAGGCAGACGATGCGTTGCGGGGCAGTCATTGGATCACTCCAAGGGGTTGGACCAGCGGGCCATGTGGTGTGGGCACGATATTTGCCTCTAGGTGAAACACCTCTTCCAGCCGCGCGGCGGTCAGGATCTGGTCCGGTGGGCCATCGGCGATGATGCGACCGGCACCCATCATAATCAGCCGCGTGCAATAGCGTCCGGCCAGCGACAGGTCGTGCAGCGAGGTCAGCACCGCGCGGCCTTCCTGTGCCAGGGTCTCGAACACCTGAAGCGTGGCAATCTGGGCGGCGGGATCGAGTCCTGCGATGGGTTCATCCGCCATCAAGAGTGGCGTGTCCTGCGCCAGCGTGCGGGCGATCAGCACGCGGGCCTGTTCGCCACCCGAGAGCGCTGTGGCCAGACGGGTTCGGAAAGTCTGCAGCCCCATGCGGGTGAGGGCGGCATCGACCGCGCCTTGATCCGTGGGGCTGAGCCGTGCGCCGCGGGCAAGGTAGGGCAGACGGCCAAGGGCGACGATGCGTTCGACCGACATGGGCCACGCGATTTCGCGGGTCTGCGGCAGCCATGCGGCCTGGGCGGCGCGCTGTCGCGGCGGCAGGGCGGCGAGGCTGCTGGTCCCCTCGAAGGGCAGGAGGCCCAAGGCTCCGCGCAGGAGCGAGGTCTTGCCTGCGCCATTGGGGCCGATCAGGCCGACACATTCGCCGGGACCGATGCTGAAGGAGGCGGCATCCACCACGGGACATTCGCCGCGCCGCACGGTGAGGTTCTGCACCGACAGGAGCGTCATGCGATTTCCCTCCGTGTCTTGTATATAAGGTGCAGGAAGAGCGGCGCGCCGATCAGGGCCATGACGACGCCGAGTTTGAGGTCGCGTTCCGGCAGCACCAGCCGGGTCACCAGATCGGCGGCAAGGACCATCGCAGCGCCGCCCAGGGCCGAGGCCCAGAGCAGGGTCGACGGGCGACCATGGGCAAAGCGGCGCAGGATATGCGGCACGACCAGACCGACAAAGCCGACAGCACCGGCCACAGCGGTGGCGGCCCCGACCGCGGCGGCGGTGCCGAAGAGCAATTGCACGCGCAGGCGCGAGAGCGAGATGCCCATCGCCTCTGCCGCGTCCTCGCCCAGCGTGAGCGCATCGAGCCCGCGCCCCAGACCGGCCAGCGCCATCCAGCCGAGCGCCATGATCGGCAGCGCCAGCCAGACATGGCTCATCGCTCGGTTGGCGACGGAACCCATCATCCAGAACATGATCTCGGACGCGGCATAGGGGTTGGGCGACAGGTTCAGCGTGAGCGAGGTGAGGGCTGCGGCAAAGGCAGATACGGCGATGCCGGCAAGGATCAGTGTGAGCGACGATCCGCGCGGGCCGGCCAGCAGCAGGATCAGCCCGACGGCGATCCCGGCAAAGCCAAGGGCGATGAGGGGCAGGGCCAGGAAAAACGCGGCGGCCAATCCGGTTTGCAGCGCGATCACGGCACCAAGCGCGGCAGAGCCGGACACGCCGATCAGCCCCGGTTCGGCCAGCGGATTGCGCAGGAAGCCTTGCATCGCGGCACCGGACAGGCCCAGCGACACGCCGACCATCGCCGCCAACAGCGCGCGGGGCAGGCGGATGTCCTGCATGACGGTGACATAAAGCGGGTTGCCCTGACCGAACAGCGCGGCCAGACCTTCGGGTACTGAAATCGCTGCGTAGCCGACAAAGAGCGATGCAAGGAACATCGCCGCCGTCAGACCCATCAGCGCAAATAAGAGCTTCACCGCTCTGCCTCCCGCGCGTTTAACATATCAAGCCTTTGGGCACGCCCAAAGACGGTGACTGTCACCACGCCGGAGTACCGTCACATCCCGCGCGCCCCGCGCGAGTGTAGGGTGATCTGTCACGGCAGGTCTCCTGACTTGCGGGTCTTCGCGTGGCTCGGGCCTTCCCGGTTTCCCAGTGGCATATGCCGAACACGCTCGCCGCTTACAGTTGCGGGGGCAGTCGTGGCGTTGCACCACGTTCCCTTTTCACCGGGGGTTGCCCGGACCATGACAGATTTGGCGTACAACCGGGTGACATGCATTGCAAGCATTGCCGATCCGGGGGAAGCGGCGGAATTGGCATGGGAAATGATGGGACGGGTAGTCCAACGGCCCTGCGACATCTCGAATCAAACAGGTGATTCGGGTGGATTTCCTCTGAAAATCGGTGATTTTGACAGGCAGATTTGTTTCGGATTTGTAATGTTCTTGGTTTGTTTGTTGCGGCTGTGGGAAATTATGGGCAATGATCCTGCGCGGCTGATTGCTCTATATATTGTGTCTAAATTGCAAGCGTGTGGTGTATTTTGATGAAATTTGACCAATTCGCTACCAGATTTGGTTCTAAGCGGTGGGTTGAGACAGCATGTAGACGTAAATTCCCATAAAAAACAGTTGCGACCCATGCTTTCCCATGACATCCATAGTGCACGAGATGAGAGCAGGAACAGCAAACGAGGCGCACAGACCTCGACGCGGTATCCAAACAATAAAAAAAGCAGGTTTCATACAGGCACCCGCTTTCATCTAACACAGAGATCCGGCGCGCGGGCGAGCAGACATCCCCCCAGGTGGCGCGCGCAGTCGGACTTCCCGGAAACGGGACACGGACGGCGGGTTGATCAGTGGCAGCAGATCAACCCGCCGTTTCCGTTTCCAGGGGCCATCGTAGTGAAAGGACCGGTAGGGCAGTGACCCGCAGGCTAAGGTTCAGAGGTGAAAGTCATCACAAGGTTGATGGCAAGGGCAGGGTGTCAATCCCGGCCTCGTTTCGCCGTGTGCTTGAAGCTGGCGACCCGGCATTCATCGAAGGCCTGAACCCTGAGCTGATCATCGTCTACGGCGACAAGCGCCGCAAATACCTTGAATGCTATACGGTCACGGCCATCGAAGAGGTGGACGAGAAGATCGAGGCGCTCCCGCGTGGGTCGGTCGAGCGCAAGATGCTGCAACGCCTCTTCAACGGGCAATCACATGCGACCAGCGTGGACGAAACCGGGCGGCTGGTGCTGCCCGCAAAGCTGCGCGAAAAGATCGGGCTGTCGACCGAGGCGTTCTTCATCGGTGCGGGCGACACGTTCCAGATCTGGGATCCCGAAACCTTCGAGGCAGAGGAGCAGGCTGCAACCGACGAGTGGCTCGACGAGCTGCCCGACGATGTCGATCCGCTCATCTTCCTGGATCAGCAGCCGGGGGGCTGACCGTAAATGTCTGCTGCTGCCACCCCTTCTGCCGATTCTCACATTCCCGTCCTTCTTGCTCCGCTCCTGCGGGCGGTGACGCCGGTCACGGGTGTCTGGGTGGACGGCACCTTTGGTGCGGGCGGATATGCGCGCGGACTGATCGAAGCAGGAGCCGACAAGGTTATCGGTATCGACCGTGATCCGCTGGCGCACGAGATGGCGTCGGGGTGGTTGCCGGAGTTTGATGGCCGGATCGAGCTGCACCGCGCAAATTTTGCCGAGATGGATCAGATCGCGTCAGAGGTGGATGGGGTGGTTCTCGACCTTGGTGTGTCGTCGATGCAGCTTGATCTGGCAGAGCGCGGGTTTTCCTTCATGAAGGACGGGCCTCTGGACATGCGGATGGGGCAGGACGGGCCGTCTGCGGCGGATATCGTCAATGAAGCGGACGAATTCGATATTGCCGACATTCTTTATACTTACGGCGAAGAACGCGCCTCGCGGCGGATTGCCAAGGCGATCGTGGCGGCACGCAAGGTGGCGCCGATCACCCGGACGCTGGAGCTGACGCGGATCGTGGAATCCTGCCTGCCACGCCCCAAGCCCGGACAATCGCACCCGGCGACGCGCAGTTTTCAGGCCCTTCGGATCGCGGTGAACGATGAATACGGCGCGCTGATGCGCGGGTTGATGGCGGCGGAGCGGGCGTTGAAACCCGGCGGATTGCTTGCGGTGGTCAGCTTTCATTCGGTCGAGGACCGGATGGTCAAGCGGTTCCTGCAAGCGCGCGGCGGGCAATCGGGGCGGGCCAACCGCTATGCACCCGAGATCGAGGAAGACACCCCGGCGTTCCAGATCGTGACCCGCAAGGCGGTGGGTCCGGATGATGATGAATTGGCCGTGAACCCGCGGTCGCGGTCGGCCAAGCTGCGCGTGGCGCGGCGCACGGACGCCCCCTCGGGCGAGATCGACGCGGGGCAGATCGCCCTGCCGCAATTGAAGGAAGACCGCTGATGCGTTCGCTGCTCTATGTCCTGACGTTCCTGTCCGTCATCGCGGCGGCGTTCTGGGCATATCACGAGAATTACAAGACGCAGGCCGCTTTGGGTGAGGCGCAGGCGGTGCGGGCCGAGATCGGTCAGGCGCGGGCGCGCCTTGCAGTGCTCAAGGCGGAATGGGCCTATCTGAACCGTCCCGACCGGCTGCGCGATCTGGCCGAAGTCAATTTCGAGCGGCTGGGCCTGATGCCGTTCGAGCCTGACCAGTTCGGACGTGTGGACCAGATCGCGTTTCCGCAACTGCCTGAACTTCCCATCACGGACCCGGTCGAGATTTCCAGCGCGGGAGCGCAAGAGCCATGATCCGCACGCCGCTTCGACCCCTGGCCCAAATCCTCGACGCGCGGCGCAAGGGGGAAAACCCTGACGCCATCGAGCGCGAGAATCTCCGCATCCGGCACGAACAGATGCGCGACAGGGCGCGGTCAAGGGCCGAGGGGCGGCTGTTGGTCATGGCGGTGATGTTCTTCTGTGCCTTTGTGGTCGTGGGCGCACGCATGGGCACGCTGGCCGCATCCGAGCCGGAAGAGCCCCGCGCACAGGCGTCGGGCGCGTCGATCATCGCCAGCCGTGCCGATATCGTGGACCGGCAGGGGCGCGTTCTTGCGACCAACATGGAGACCTTTTCGCTCTACGCGCATCCGCAGCAGATGGTGGACCCGATCCGTACCGCGGCGGAATTGGTCAAGATTTTTCCGGAACTTAACGAAGAACGTTTGCGCACTGACTTCACTGGCAAGCGTAAGTTCATGTGGGTGCGTAAGAAACTCAGCCCCGAGCAGAAACAGCGCGTGCATGACATTGGCGAGCCGGGGCTTCTTTTCGGCCCGCGCGAGATGCGGTTGTATCCCAATGGTTCTCTGGCGGCGCATGTGCTGGGGGGCGCGAGCTTTGGTCGTGAAGGTGTTCATTCTGCTGAAGTTATCGGCACCGCGGGTATCGAGAAATTCTTTGACGAACAGTTGCGTGATCCCGCCCGTGAAGGTGCGCCGCTGGTGCTGTCACTGGACCTGACCATTCAGGCGGCAACCGAGCGTGTGCTTCAGGGTGGCATGAACCTGATGAATGCCAAGGGTGCGGCGAGCATCCTGATGGACATCTACACCGGCGAGGTGATCGCGATTGCCTCGCTGCCGGATTTCGATCCGAACGACCGGCCACGGCCTTTGACCCAAGGCGAGGCTGCCGACAGCCCGCTGTTCAACCGCGCGGTTCAGGGCGTCTACGAACTGGGATCGACGTTCAAGGTGTTCGCGTCGGCGCAGGCGCTGGAACTGGGTTTGGTCGGCCCGGAAACGGTGATCGACACCTCCGGTCCGATGCGGGTCGGCGGATTTCCAATCGGGGAATTCCAGAACAAGAATTACGGGCCTTTGTCTGTCTCCGATATCATCGTCAAAAGCTCGAACCGGGGGACCGGTCGTCTGGCGCTGGCCATCGGTGCAGAGCGGCAGCAGGAATTCCTCAAGGGCTTGGGGTTCTTTGAGCCGACGCCGCTGGAGATTGTCGAGGCTGCCGGCGGCAGACCGCTTTTGCCGAAGCGCTGGACCGATCTGTCGACGGTGACCATTTCTTATGGGCACGGGTTGTCGTCCAGCCCGATGCATCTGGCTGCGGGCTATGCAGCGATTGCCAATGGCGGTTTCAAGGTGGAACCGACGCTGTTGCGGCAGACCGGGCCGCGCCTTGGGCCGCGCCTGATGTCCGAGGCTACCGCGCGGCAATCCGTCGACATGCTGCGCAAGGTCGTGACCGAAGGCACCGCCAGCTTTGGCGAGGTGCCGGGCTATTCGGTCGGCGGCAAGACCGGCACGGCGGACAAGCCCAAAGCGCGGGGCGGCGGTTATTACGATGACAAGGTGATCAACACCTTCGCGTCGGTGTTTCCGAGCAATGACCCGAAATACGTGCTGATCGTCACGCTGGACGAACCGGTCGAGACCAGCGGCACCAAGCCGCGCCGCACGGCAGGCTGGACAGCCGTTCCGGTGGCAGCGGAAATGATCCGCCGGATTGCCCCGCTTCTGGGCTTGCGTCCCGAGGTCGAAACGCGGCATTTGACGGGCATCATCAACACCTCGAACTGAGGGCAGCTGCCCGGAACGAGACACAGGACACAAGGGGGTCGTCATGGCAGCAGGGGGCAAAAGCCTGAGCGAGCTGGGTCTGACGGCGCGCGGGGGCGCGGATGCGATTGTCACCGGGCTTGCGGTGGACAGCCGCGATGTGAAGGACGGATATCTGTTCGCAGCGCTGCCGGGCACGAAGATGCATGGGGCCGAGTTCATCCAATATGCCCTGCGCATGGGGGCTGCGGCGATACTCACCGACATGGACGGCGCAGAGATCGCCCGCGAAGAACTGGCGGGATCGACCGCAGCCGTGGTGATCGCCGCCGATCCGCGACAGACGCTGGCCTTTTGCGCTGCACTCTGGTTCGAAAAGCAGCCCGATACGATGGTGGCTGTCACCGGCACCAACGGCAAGACCAGCGTGGCCAGTTTCGTGCGGCGGATCTGGCAATTGCTGGGCCATCCGGCGGTCAATCTGGGGACCACAGGGGTCGAGGGCGACTGGCAGGCGCCGCTCATGCACACAACGCCCGAGCCGATCACGCTGCACCGGGCTCTGGCGGGCGCCGCGGAGGCCGGGATCGATCATGCGGCGATGGAGGCGTCCTCGCACGGGTTGGCGCAACGGCGGCTGGACGGGGTGAACCTGCGCGCGGCGGGGTTCACGAATTTCACGCAGGACCATCTGGACTACCACGACAGCTTCGAGGCGTATTTCGACGCCAAGGCAGGTCTTTTTGCACGGGTGCTGCCCGAGGATGCCATCGCCGTCATCAATATCGACGATGCGCGCGGCGTGGACATGTTGGCCATCGCGCGGGCGCGCGGGCAGGAGATCATGACCGTCGGCAAGGATGGCGGGGCGGACATGGCGCTTTTGGCGCAGCGGTTCGATGCCACGGGACAGGACGTGCGGATCAAGTTCGGCGGCGAGACCTTTCAGACGCGGCTGAACCTTGTCGGCGGATTTCAGGCCGAAAACGTTATGGTTGCCGCCGGTCTGGTGATCGCCAGCGGGGCCGCACCTGACCGGGTCTTCGCAGTCTTGCCTGAATTGGAAACGGTGCGCGGGCGGATGCAGCTGGCCGCGACGCGCAGCAATGGCGCGGCGGTCTATGTCGATTATGCGCACACACCAGATGCCGTGGCGACGGCCTGTCAGGCGATCCGTCCTCATGTGATGGGACGTCTCGTGGCCATCATCGGCGCGGGTGGCGACCGCGATCCGGGCAAGCGGCCATTGATGGGGGCGGCTGCGGCGGAGTTCGCCGATCTGGTGATCGTGACCGACGACAACCCGCGCAGCGAAGATCCCGCGACGATCCGGGCGGCAGTGCTTGAGGGTGCCCCCGAGGCCACCGAGGTGGGTGACCGCGCCGAGGCGATCCTGCGGGGTGTCGATGCGGTCGGGCCGGGTGATGCGTTGCTGATTTGCGGCAAGGGGCATGAGACCGGGCAGATCGTGGGCGACACGGTCTATCCGTTCGACGATGTGGAACAGGCCAGCGTGGCCGTGGCGGCTCTGGACGGGAAACTGGCATGACGCTTTGGACAAGTGCAGAGGCGGCAGAGGCAACAGGCGGGCGGGTGACTGCTGATTGGGAGGCGCATGGCGTCTCCATTGACACGCGCACGATCCAGCCGGGCGATCTGTTCGTTGCCCTCACTGCAGCGCGGGACGGGCATGACTTCGTGGCCCAGGCGCTGGACAAGGGCGCTGCTGCGGCCCTTGTCAGCCGCGTGCCCGAGGGCGTTGCGGACGATGCGCCGCTGTTGATCGTGGACGATGTGCAATCTGGGCTGGAGGCGCTGGGACGAGCGTCGCGGGCGCGGACACGGGCCAAGGTGGTCGGTGTGACCGGGTCGGTGGGCAAGACCTCGACCAAGGAGATGCTGCGGACCGTGCTGGCGTCGCACGGGACAACCCATGCGGCACAGGCCAGTTACAACAACCATTGGGGCGTGCCGCTGACGCTCGCGCGGATGCCGCGCGACACGCAGTTCGCGGTAATAGAGATCGGTATGAACCATCCCGGAGAGATCGCTCCGCTGAGCCGCATGGCGCGGCCGCATGTGGCAATGGTCACAACTGTGGCCCCGGCGCATCTTGAGGCCTTCGAGAGCATCGAGGGCATCGCGCATGAAAAGGCGTCGATCTTCGAAGGGCTGGAGCCGAAAGGCACGGCGGTGTTCAACGGCGATGTCGGGACCAGCCCGATCCTGCGCGAGGTGGCTGCGCGCCATGCCGCGCGGTCGATCTCGTTTGGGGAAAGCCGCAGCTGCCATCACCGGGCGATTGCAGTCACGCCGCACGCGGACATGGTGGTTGTCGAGGGGCGCGCGTGGCGCATTCCGGTTCTGTTCAAGGTACATGCGCCGGGGCGTCATTTCGGCGTCAATGGCATGGGCGTGGTGGCCGTGGCAACTGCGCTCGGTCTGGACCGCGCCATGGTGATGAACGATCTCGCGCGCTGGAATCCCGGCGCGGGGCGCGGTGCGCATGTGGCGATCGCGCTAGACGAGGCCGATCCGCTTGCGACGCTGGCGCTGTTCGACGATGCCTATAACGCCAACCCGGCCTCGGTCGCGGCGGCGCTTGAAGTGCTGGCCGCAGCGCCGGTGCAGAACGATGTCGGGCGGCTGAGCCGGGGGCGGAGGGTCGCGATCCTGGGCGACATGAAGGAATTGGGGCCGACCGGGCCGGACCTACACGCGGCAGTGGCCGATCTCGATGCGACGCGGGTGCTGGACAAGGTGCATTGCGTCGGGCCGCTGATGCGCCACCTGCACGAGGCGCTGCCCGCCGAGCGGCGCGGTCTTTGGGTTGCAACCGCTGATGAGCTGGCCGCGCGCGTGCCCCGCCAGCTTGACGCTGGCGATGTCGTGCTGGTCAAGGGATCGCTGTCGATGGGGCTGGCCCGTGTGGTTGACGCCATCCGGAATATGGGCCAAGGCAGCGCGCGCGACGAGGCGGAAGGATGAAACGTTCATGTTGTACTGGTTGACCGCGCTTTCGGACGGGGGCGATTTCTTCAACCTCTTTCGCTATATCACCTTCCGCGCCGGGGGCGCGTTCCTGACCGCGCTTCTGTTCGGGTTCTTCTTTGGCAGGCCGCTGATCAACGTGCTGCGCAAGCGGCAGGGCAAAGGTCAGCCCATCCGCAGCGACGGGCCGGAGGGGCATTTCTCGAAGGCGGGCACACCGACCATGGGCGGGCTGCTGATCGTCGGTGCGCTGCTGACCTCGACCCTGCTCTGGGCGCGGCTGGACAACCCGTTCATCTGGATGGTTCTGTTCGTCACGATGAGCTTTGCGATGATCGGCTTTGCCGATGACTACGCGAAGGTCAAAAAGCAGAACACTGCCGGTGTGTCGGGCAAGGTCCGGTTGCTGCTGGGCTTCGTGATCGCGGCCATCGCGGGCTACTGGGCGGCGCAGTATCATCCCGAAGAGCTGACCAACCAGCTGGCCTTTCCGATCTTCAAGGACATGCTGCTGAACCTCGGCTACCTGTTCGTGCCCTTTTCGGTGATCGTCATCGTCGGCGCCGCCAATGCGGTGAACCTGACCGACGGGCTTGACGGGCTGGCGATCATGCCGGTGATGATCGCGGCAGGCGCGCTGGGCGTGATCGCCTACGCGGTGGGCCGGGTCGATTTCACCGATTATCTTGACGTGCATTACGTGCCGGGAACGGGCGAGATCCTGATCTTCACCGCCGGGCTGTTCGGAGGCGGGCTGGGGTTCCTTTGGTACAACGCGCCACCTGCGGCCGTGTTCATGGGGGATACCGGATCGCTTGCCCTTGGCGGTGCACTGGGGGCGATCGCGGTGGCCACAAAACACGAGATCGTGCTGGCCATCGTTGGCGGGCTCTTCGTGGTCGAGGCGCTGTCGGTGATCATCCAGGTGCTCTACTTCAAGCGCACGGGCAAGCGCGTGTTCCTGATGGCACCGATCCATCACCATTATGAGAAAAAGGGCTGGGCGGAGCCCCAGATCGTGATCCGGTTCTGGATCATCTCGCTTATCTTGGCGCTGATCGGGCTGGCGACGCTGAAGGTTCGCTGAGGCGGGCCTTTGCCACGCGTTGCACAGACGTTGGCGGTGCGTTTGCGTATTTGGAAAAAGAAGAAGTGCAGACTCGCTTTCGGTGGCGCTGTCAATTAAACTTGACACATTCGCGCAAGGGAGAGTTGGCATGGATGGTGGTCGTGTTGGCCTGACGGTGCCCGAGATCGGTGGCGCGCCGCGGGCCGGGCTTTGTACGGATTGCGGTGTGTCGCGCATGGGCGATGGACGCGCCTGCGGGCGGGCATGCCAGTTCATCCAGCCGGATTACGAGAGCCTTGAGGCAGCTGTACACGGGCGCGAAGCCGGGTCCGGGGACGAGGCGTTTTTCGGGGTGACGCAAGCGATGTACCGCGCACGGCTGGAGCCTGCGGCAGAGGGCGCGCAATGGACCGGGCTGACCACGGCGCTGGCGGCGGAGTTGTTGCGGGCTGGCGCTGTCGATGCGGTGCTGGCGACGGCGCCTGATCCAGAGGACAGGTGGAAGCCGTTGCCGGTGATCGTGACCGAGGCTGAACAGATGGCCCAGTGCAGGGGCATGCGGATGGGCTACGGGCCGCTTCTGGCGCTGCTGGAGCCTGCGCAAGCGGCTGGGCATCGGCGCATCGCGGTGGTGGGTATTCCGTGCCAGGTTTACGCGCTGCGGGCGCTGGAGGCGGAGTTGGGCTTTGACGAGATCACGGTGATCGGCACGCCCTGTTCCGACAACACCACAACCGAGAATTTCCACGCGTTCCTGGCGCGGCTGGACGACCGGCCCGAGACCGTGTCGTATCTGGAGTTCCGGGCGGATTACCGGGTCGAGTTGCGGTTCGACGATGGGCGCAAGCCGCGCTTCGTGCCCTTTCTCAAGCTGCCGCTGTCGGACCTGCCGGCGGATTTCTTTCCGATGACCTGCAAGACCTGCGTCGATTACACCAACCGGCTGGCGGATATCACCGTGGGCTACATGGGCGGCGATGGCGACCAGTGGCTGATCGTACGCAATGCGCGCGGGGCGGCGGTGCTAGACCGTCTGGGCGACCGTGTAGTGCGGCGCGCCTTGACCGACAAGGGCAAGCGCGAGGCGGCGGTCAGGGGGTTCATGGCCAATACCGAACGTGCTGCCGGTGGGCTGCCGCTGCGGCGCATGCCGGATTGGGTGCGGCCCATCGTGGCGTGGTTGCAGCCGCGCACCGGGCCGAGAGGGCTCGAATTTGCCCGCGCACGCGTCGAGATGAAGGCGATAGAGACAATTTTGCATCTGCGACGGGTGCATCCGGCGCGGATCAAGAACATGGTGCCGCCCCATGTCTGGCGGATTGCCGCGCGCTATGGTCTGATGCCCGGAAAGGACGAGACGCGCAGTTAGGCCAAAGGGCCAATTGCGCCATATCTGAACGCGCGTTAGGGAGGTGCGCAGACCAAGGAAGACCGCCCATGACACGCATTGCCCATATCAAGCTGGACGACGGGAACCTGCCCCCGCCAACCCCCGAGATCGAACAGGAACGCCGCGTGGCGATGTTCGACCTCATGGAGCACAATACGTTCGAGCTGCCTGCGCGCGACGGAAAACCCGTGCCTTCGGGGCCTTACAATGTGGGTCTGTCGATCCGCGACAAGCGGCTGGTTTTTGACGTGACCACGGAAGGCCATGAAAAGGCAGCGGAATTTCACCTTTCGCTGTCGCCGTTCCGACAGGTGGTGAAAGACTATTTTCAGATTTGCAAATCGTATTTCGACGCGGTCAAGACCCTGCCTCCCAGCCAGATCGAAACCATCGACATGGCGCGGCGCGGCATTCACAACGAAGGCGCGCGCATCCTGCAGGAACGGCTCGAGGGCAAGGTGACGGTGGATGATGACACCGCGCGGCGATTGTTCACGCTGGTCTGCGTGCTGCATTTCGGGGGCTGAGGATTGAAAGCGCTGCCGCAGTCGATTCTGTTTTGCTGCGATCACAACGCTGTCCGCTCTCCGATGGCGGAGGGCATCATGAAGAAGCTCTACGGCTTCGAGACCTATGTGCAATCGGTGGGGGTGATGAACGATCTGGAGATCGACGGGTTCGCCATCGCCGTCTGCAGGGAGATCGGGGTCGAGATGGATCGTCACCAGTCGCGCAGTTTCGACGAGATGGAGGAAACCGGCGAGGCGCTTTCGGGGTTTGACCTCATTGTGGCGCTGTCGCCCGCATCACAGCGACGGGCGCTGGATTTGACGCGGTTCTATCATCTGACGGTGGAGTACTGGCCGATCATGGACCCGACCGGCATTGGTGAGACGCGCGAGCAGAAGCTGAATGCCTATCGGCAGACACGCGACCAACTGGTCGAACAATTGAAACGGAAATGGGGAGGCTGACATGAGCCGTGAAACCATCGAGCGGTATTTCGAAGCGTTCAACGCCAAGGACATTCCGGCCATGCTGGACTGTCTGTCTGAGGACGTGGCGCATCACGTGAATGAGGGTAATGTGCGGATCGGGCGCGAGGCCTTCGAGGCGTTTTGTGACCACATGTCAGAGTGTTACGACGAGACGCTGACCGAACTGGTGGTCTTTGCCGCCGAGGACGGTGCGCGCGGAGCAGCGGAATACATGGTCAACGGAACGTATCTTGTCACCGATGCGGGCCTGCCGGAGGCGCGCGGCCAAGGCTATCGTCTGCCTGCCGGGTCGTTCTTTTCGATGCAGGACGGCAAGATCAGCCGCGTGGTCACCTATTATAACCTCAGCGACTGGATCAAGCAGGTCTCGTGAGGGTCGAGCGTCTGAATTCCAAGGCGCTGGACAGCGCGCTTGACGATCTTGCCCGTCTCAGGATCGCGGTTTTTCGAGATTTTCCATATCTTTACGACGGGGGTCTCGAGTACGAGCGCAACTACATGCGGTCCTATCGGGACAACCCCGATGCGGTGATCGTCGCGGCGCGGGATGGCGACAGGGTCGTGGGCGCGGCGACGGGAATGCCATTTGCGAGCCATGCCGACGCGGTGCAGACAGTTGGCACGCTGCCGCCGAAGGATGAGATTTTCTACTGTGCCGAGAGCGTGCTTCTGTCAGAGTATCGCGGGCGCGGCATTGGTCACGCCTTTTTCGATGAGCGCGAGGCTGCCGCGCGGGAGCGTGGTTTCAAATATGCGCTTTTTTTCAGTGTGATACGCGCCGAAGATCATCCGGCGCGTCCTGCGGAGTACCGCCCGCATGACAGGTTCTGGCGAAAGCGGGGCTATGCACCGGCTGAAGGCGTGATCGCCACCTTTCACTGGCAGGATGTGGGTGAGGCGGACGAGACGGCGCACCGTCTGCAAGGCTGGATGCGCAAACTGTGAGGTGGCTTCGATGAAAATTGCAACTGCAGCCTATTCGATGGATTTTCTCGAGTCTTGGCAGGCTTACGAAGACAAGTTGACCCGATGGGTGAGCGAGGCGGCCGGTGCCGGGGCGGACCTCTTGGTGTTTCCCGAATATGGCGCGATGGAGCTTGCGACGCTGGCAGGGCGCGATGTGGCGCTGGATCTGGAAGCGTCGCTGCATGCGGTGTCGGACCGGATCCCAGAGGTGGATGCGCTGCACGGCAAGCTGGCGCAGGAGTTCGGAGTGCACATCCTTGCGGCCTCGGCCCCGGTGTTCGATGCGGCACTGGGGGATCGACCGGTGAACCGGGCGCGATTCTTTGCACCGAACGGCGACATGGGCTTGCAGGACAAGCAGATCATGACGCGATTCGAACGCGAGGTCTGGGGTGTCGTCGGCGGTGGCCCGCTGCACCTGTTCGACACGGCGCTGGGCAAGATCGGCATTCTGATCTGCTACGACAGCGAGTTTCCGCTGCTGGGTCGGGCGGTCGCCGGGGCTGACCTGATCCTTGTGCCGTCCTGCACCGAAGCGCTGGCGGGGTATTCGCGCGTGCGGATCGGAGCGATGGCGCGGGCGTTGGAAAATCAATGTGTTACGGTCATGTCTTCAACCGTGGGAACCTGCAACTGGTCCGAGGCGGTTGACGAAAACACCGGTATGGGCGGCATTTTCGGGCCTCCGGACACCGGATTTCCGCCAACGGGCGTGATTGCAGATGGCCGATTGAACGAACCCGGCTGGACCTATGCAGAGGTCGATCTGGAGCAGGTTGCGCATGTGCGGGCGGATGGCGTGGTGCTCAACCGGCGGCACTGGGACGAGCAATCGGGACGTGACGGTATTGCCGCAGCGCGGAAACTCGGCTGAATAGGCCTTGATAAACGGGACGTTTGGCCCCATTTAGGAGCGCGTCTCGAAGTCAGGGACGAACAACTTAGGAGAAACCATGGCCAAGGAAGACACGCTCGAATTCCCCGGTGTCGTCAAGGAACTCCTGCCTAACGCGACGTTTCGGGTCGAGCTTGAAAACGGCCATGAGATCATCGCGCACACGGCAGGAAAAATGCGCAAGAACCGTATCCGGGTTCTTGCCGGCGACAAGGTGCAAGTCGAAATGACGCCCTACGATCTGACCAAGGGTCGGATCAACTACCGCTTCAAGTAAGCGATTAATGAAGCTGATCCTCGGCTCCGGCAGCCCCCGGCGGCGAGAGCTTTTGGCTCAGATCGGGGTGGAGGCGGATGACATCCGCCCGCCCGACATCAACGAAGATCCGCGGCCCGGTGAATTGCCACGTCCCTATTGCGTGCGTCTTGCACGCGAAAAGGCGCTGGCGATTCCCGCAAGCGACGACGAGATCGTTCTGTCCGCAGACACCACCGTTGCCTTGGGGCGGCGCATTCTGGGCAAGCCCGCCGATGCGGCCGAGGCTGCACAGTTTCTGTTTGCGCTGTCGGGGCGCAGGCACCGGGTCGTGACGGCGGTTGCCGTGCGACGGGGCGCGCAGATTTGGGAACGGGACGTGGTCACGCAGGTGAAGATGAAACGCTTGAGCGATGCCGAGGTGAACGCGTATCTCGCCAGTGAGGACTGGCGCGGCAAGGCGGGCGGCTATGCCATCCAAGGGCCCGCAGGCGCATTCGTGCCGTGGATCAGCGGCAGTTTCAGCGCGGTTGTCGGCTTGCCTTTGGCCGAAACGGCAAACCTGTTGGTGGCGGCGGGTTATCCGCTTTACGAGGTGTCGGCATGAAGGGACGGCTGATTGCGCTGGATCATATCGGTGGTCGCGAGGCGGCGGCGCTGATGGTGGATGGTGTGGTCGAGGACCTGTTCTTCGAGACCGACCAGCCCGCGCCCGGCACGATCTACCGCGCCATTGTCGACCGTCCGATGAAGGGGCAAGGTGGGATGTTCCTGCGCACGCCCGATGGCTCGGCTTTTGTGCGGCAGGTCAAGGGGCTGGCCCCCGGTCAGGTGATTTTGGTGCAGGTCACGGGCTACGGCGAACCGGGCAAGGCGATTCCCGTCACGCACAAGGTGCTGTTCAAGAGCCGCTATGCCATCGTCACGCCCGAGGCTCCGGGGATCAATGTGTCGCGTCGGATCAAGGACGAGGATGCGCGCGAGAGCCTGCTGGAAATCGCGCATGATATCATGGATTTGGAAGGCTTCGGCCTGATCCTGCGGTCCTCGTGTGAGGGGGCCGGCGCGGGCGAGATTGCAGATGATATTGCTGCCATGGCTGATCTGGCCGCCAAGGTGATGGACGACGCGCAGGGTGATGCGGAAACGCTGATCGAAGGGGACGGCCCGCATCTTCTGGCGTGGCGCGAATGGACGGATGATGCCGAGATCGACAGCGCCGATGGCAGTTTCGAGCGACATGGTATTCTGGATGTGCTGGACGGTCTGCAAGCGCGGGATGTGCCGCTGGGTGGGCCTGCGTCCATGGCAATCGAGCCGACACGCGCGCTTGTGGCGGTGGATGTGAACACAGGTGGCGACACCAGCCCTGCAGCGGGTCTCAAGGCCAATCTGGCCGCTGTCAAAGACCTGCCGCGCCAGTTGCGGCTGCGGGGCCTTGGCGGGCAAATCGTGATTGACCCAGCCCCCACGGCCAAGAAGGACCGCCGCCAAATCGAAAGTGCTTTGCGCGCGGCATTGAAGCGCGATACCGTGGAAACCGTGTTCGTGGGGTGGACTCCGCTGGGGCATATCGAGTTACAACGCAAGCGTGACCGACTTTCCCTGAGCGAGGTGCTGACATGAGCTGTCCCATCTGCGGCAAAGAGACCAACCCCGACGCCCGCCCGTTCTGTTCCAAACGCTGCGCCGATGTCGATCTGGCGCGCTGGCTGAACGGGAATTACGCCGTGCCGTCCGACGATCCCGAGGACATCGAAGCGGCGATCGAGGCCGCCGAGCAGGCGGCAGCGGCGGCGGACAAGCTGCACTAGCGTCTTGTCTGGACCGGTCGTCATGATACGGCTTGGTCATGAACGCTGCGACTTCCCAATCCTTTGATCCCGTGATCCGCCCGGCGGGTCTGGACGGTGTGCTGGTCAGCTTTGGTGACGCGTTGTCGGAGCCCGCCAACCGCGCCGCTTTGGCGTTTTCGGCGGCGGTTGCGCGTGCCGGGATCGACGGGATCGAGGAATGCGCACCGTCGCTGGTGTCGGTCTTTGTGCAGTTCGATCCGGCGCATTTAGGGTACGATACGCTGGCCGCGCGGTTGACCGAGTTGCTGCGGGATCGGGACTGGTACGCAGCACCGCTGCCGGAGGGGCGGCGCTTCATCAAGGTGCCGACGGTCTATGGCACGGATATCGCGCCACAATTGGGCGAAGCAACTGAGGCTGCGGGGCTGTCTGTCGAACAGGCCATTGCCCAGCTGTCCGAGGCACGCGTGCGGGTGCAGACCATCGGCTTTGCGCCCGGTCAGCCGTATCTGGGCCTCTTGCCCGACGCCTGGGATATTCCGCGCCAGACCGCGCTGACCAAATCGGTGCCCGAGGGCGCGCTGGTGGTGGCGATCCGGCAATTCGTGCTGTTTTCGGTGTCCAGCCCGACGGGGTGGAGGCATGTCGGACAGACCGCGTTGAACCTGTTCCGACCCGACAGCGACAAACCGTTTTTCCTGCGCCCCGGCGACGAGGTGCAGTTCGTGCAGGCGTCATCCGATGTGCTGGCGCGTCATGCCGATGACCCCGATGGTGGTGCGGTGATCGAGGCGATCCGATGACGCGCGCGCTGGTGGTGCATCGCATCGCGCCCGGATCTTCTGTGCAGGATATGGGCCGCAGCGGGTATCGCGCGTTCGGTGTGTCGCGCGGTGGTGCGGCGGACAGGCTGGCGCTGGCCGAAGGGGCGGCGTTGCTCGGGCAATCCACCGACTGCGCAGCGCTGGAACTGCCGGGATCGGGCGGCGTGTTCGAGGCGACGGCGGACTTGCGCATCGCACTGACCGGCGCACTGATGCGGGCGAGTTTGGACAGGGACCCTCTGGTTTGGAACGCGTCCCATGCCGTGCCAGCGGGTGCGCGGATCGAGATAGGGGGCGCCACGGCGGGCAGCTATGGCTACCTGCATGTGGGCGGAGGGTTCGACGTGCCGCTGCGGCTTGGGTCACGGGCCACGCATCTGGCGGCGGGGATCGGAGCGGTGGTGCAGGCGGATGAGGTTTTGCCCGTCGGTGAGGACACACGCAGCGAAACGGGTCTGTACCTGCCGCCGGACAGCCGGTTTGACGGTGGCACGCTGCGCATGGTCGAAAGCTTTCAGACTGCGCTGTTCGATGAACCGACGCGGGCGCGGTTTGCCGGGACGGTTTTCACCCGTGATGCGCGGGCCAATCGGATGGGGATGCGGCTGGACTCTGGCAACGATGGGTTTGCGCCCAAGGGTGGGCTGAACATCCTGTCGGAATCGATCCTGCCGGGGGACATTCAGGTGACCGGTGATGGCACGCCTTACCTGCTGCTGGGCGAAAGCCAGACGACCGGGGGGTATCCAAGGATCGGGACGGTCATCCCCGCCGATCTGCCGCGCGCGGTACAGACGCCTGCGGGGGGCCGTTTGCGGTTCAGGTTCGTGTCGCGGGACGAGGCGTTGCAGGCACAGACACGTATGCAGGACTATCTGCGCAACCTGACCCGATCGCGCCAACCTCTTGTCAGAGACCCGTCGCAGATCCGCGATCTTCTGAGTTATCAACTGATCAGTGGCTTCACGGCTGGCGATGCCCCCGAAACGAAGGAATAAGCGATGCATGTCGATCTGAACGCCGATATGGGCGAAAGCTTTGGTCCCTGGCCGATGGGGTCGGACGCTGCGTTGTTGCAGGTCATCACCTCGGCCAATGTCGCCTGTGGTTTTCACGCGGGTGACTGGGACGTGATGGCGCAGACGATGGCGCTGGCGGTGGCGCATGACGTGGGGATTGGCGCGCATCCGGGCTTTCCCGACTTGCAGGGCTTCGGGCGGCGGCGGATGCAGGTGAGCCAAGACAGTCTGCGCAATCTCGTGCGGTATCAACTGGGCGCGGCACAGGCGATGGCGCGGTCGGTTGGTGGGGAGGTGCGCCATCTCAAGCTGCATGGTGCGTTGTCGAACATGGCCTCCGAGGACATGGCGCTGGCCACGGCCTGCTACGAGGGCGCGCTGTCGGTGGACCCCGACATCATCATCATGGTGCTCGCGGCGACGCAGCAGCAAACCGCGGTCGAGGCGTTGGGCTGTCGCTGGGCGGGCGAGATTTTCGCCGACCGGGCGTATAACGACGACGCAACACTGGTGGACCGAAGCTTGCCGGGGGCGGTGATCCACGATGCCGATCTGGCGGGGCAACGCATGGTCGAGATGGTCAAGGCGGGCGCGATCATCACCGAAAGCGGCAGGCATATTCCGGCGGCGGTGGACACGATCTGCCTGCATGGGGACGGGGCGACGGCTGTTCAGATCGCGCAGACGGTGCGCAGCGCCCTGGCCGAGGCGGGTGTGTCCCTGCAGCGGTTTGCAGGCCGTCAGGGCGCGATCAGCAACACCTGAACATCCGCGACATTGGTGCCGGTCGCGCGGGTCATCAGAAGATCCCCCGCGGCGGACAGGGCCGCGTAACTGTCATTGTTGGCCAGAAGCGCGGTCACGTTCTGACCGGCGGCTACGATCCGGGGCAGGGTGCCCGCATCGACCACGCCGCCCGCCGCATCGGTGGGGCCGTCGCGCCCGTCGGTGCCGCCGGACAGGAACACCCATGCGCCTGTTATCCGCGGGGCCTGCGTGGCGACGCGCACGGCAAGTTCCTGGTTGCGCCCGCCGCGCCCGGTGCCTGTGAGCCGTACGGTGGTTTCGCCGCCGAAGAGCAGGGCTGTTGGTTCGGGCCGCGCGATCAGCTCGTCGAGGATGCTCTGGGCCGCGTCGCCCACATCGCCGGTCAGGGCGTCGTTGACGATCCGGGGCGTGAGTTCGAGCTCTTGGGCCTTTTGCGCCATCGTCTCGAGCGACAGGCGGTTCGATCCGACAAGGGTGTTCGTCGCCTTGGGCAGAGGTGGCGGTGTGTCGTGCTGCGCCTGTTCCAGATAGCTGCGAATCGGGCCCGGGGTGCTGGCCCAGATGCCCGCGGACTTCAGCGTTTCGATTGCGTCGGAGGCGGTGCCGATCGGGCTGACCGTGGGGCCGGAGGCGATGGCGCGCAGATCGTCGCCGATCACGTCCGACAGCATGTAGGCAAAGACCGGGGCCGGGGCTGCCTGACGCACAAAGCCGCCGCCTTTGAGCAGGCTGACCTGCTGGCGCACAAGGTTCATCTGAACGATGTCGAGCCCGGCCGAGAGCAGCAGATCGTTGAGCCGCGCCTTGTCGCCAAGGCTGATGCCCGGCGGCGGTGCGGGCAGGAGCGCGGAGCCTCCACCCGAGATCAGGGCGACAACGCGATCCTTTTCCGTCGTCTCTGCCAAGAGTTCCATGACGCGGAGGGCGGCATGGGCACCGGCCTCGTCGGGGACAGGATGGCCTGCGCGCAGCAGTTCGACCCCTTGGAGGGTCGCGTCATTCTCGTGATGCGTCACGGCCAGCGCTGCGTATGCGTCGGGGATCGCCTTGATCGCCTCGCCCAGCATGGCGGGTGCGGCCTTGCCGATGGCGATGAGGAACGTGCGTCCGCCCACCTGTTGCGGTGGCAGCGGCGATTGGTCCAGTCCACGTCGCACGGCGCGCGCCGGGTCGGCGGCGGTGACGGCTGCGTCGAACAGGAGTCGGGCCTTGGTGCGAAGCGTATCGATCTTGGTCATGACAGGATTAGGGCTGCAAATACCATGAAAGTCAAATGCTTGCGCAGCAGAGCTGATGCAACGCTTTCAGATTTCGCCTGCAAGGAGAAAGTGGTGGGCGACCCTGGAATCGAACCAGGCGTGCGTCTCCGCGAGGGAGTTACAGTCCCCTGCCACACCTTGCGGCCTGTCGCCCACTTTAGCCGAAGACCCTGTCTTTGGCGTGAGCGGGTGATTACAATTGCCCCCTTGCGGCGTCAACAGGAAAATCCCATCAAGCGGGAAGCGTTTTGGCAGGATGGAAAAGGGGGCTGTGATGGTCAAGAAACCAAGCTGGGTGGTGGCCAAGGAACAGTCCAGAAAGGCGGCTGCGGCGGAAACCGTGTGGCTCTTCGGGCTGCACGCGGTGCGCGATGCGCTGGTCAATCCCAACCGCGAGAGGCTAAGGCTGGTGGTGACGCGCAATGCGATGGACAAGCTGGCCGATGCCATTGAAATGGCCGGGATTGAGCCGGAAATGAGTGATCCGCGCCGGTTCGCGGCGCCCATTGATCCGCAATCCGTGCACCAGGGCGCGGCGCTCGAGGTGAAGCCGCTGAACTGGGGGCGGCTGGAGGATGTGGCGCTTGGGCCGGGCGACGGCCCGCCCCGCGTTGTGCTGCTCGATCGGGTGACCGACCCGCATAATGTCGGGGCGATTCTGCGCTCTGCCGAAGTGTTCGGCGCCTCTGCGGTGATCGGAACGCTGCACCATTCGGCGCCGGAAACGGGCGCCTTGGCGAAAACCGCCTCGGGCGCGCTGGAGCGCCAGCCCTATCTGCGGGAGCGCAACCTTGCCGACGCGATGGAGCGGTTGCGGTCCATGGGGTACGTGATCTTCGGGCTGGATGGCGAGGCCGAGCAGAGCATCGACGAGGCCATCGCCCCCGTCCGTGACAGGCCGATTGCGCTGGTGTTGGGGGCCGAGGGACCGGGGCTGCGACCCAAGACCAAGGACACCTGCGATGCGCTGGTGAAGATCCCCTTTGCGCAGGGGTTCGGATCGCTCAACGTGTCGAACGCGGCGGCGGTGGCGCTTTACGCCGCACGGGCGTGAACTTGCGTCTGGGGTCCTGCGCCCCAATATCCTTGCCGAAGGAGACACCATGCCCCACGGAACAAAGATTGCCACATGCTGCTACTGCGGAACGCGAGCAGCGCTTGTTCTCAGGGGCGAGACCCGCCACGAACTAAGTTGTTCGGCCTGTGGCGCGCCGCTGCATGACATGAAGATGTTGCGCGCGGATGTCGCACAGAAACAGGCTCCGGCGCAGCATCGCCCGGTCAAGCAGCCGAAAAAGGCTGCCGTTGCCCCGTTCAATGCGTGGGACCGGGATGACGGGTGGTCAAAGCGGAAGAAACCCAAGAAGCGCAAGACGCTGGCGCGGCGGTTCTTCGAAGAGGCGATCGACGTGATCGAGGATATTTTCGACTGATCCCAACGGGACGTTTCACTGGTCAATTGCAGCGACGTGTTCTAAGTGCGCAGGTGCAATGACGGAGGCCCCGCGTGACGACATATGAATCCCCCGGTCCGGTCGAGGAAAACTGGAAAGATGCAATTTCTTCGGTGGAAGAGATCATCGAGGATGCGCGCAACGGCAGGATGTTCATTCTTGTCGACCACGAGGATCGCGAGAACGAGGGCGATCTGGTGATTCCCGCGCAATGGGCGACGCCGGATGCGATCAACTTCATGGCGACGCATGGCCGTGGGTTGATCTGTCTCGCGATGACCTCCCAGCGGATCGAAGACCTTGGCCTTCAGCTGATGTCGACGAACAATTCCTCGCGCCACGAAACCGCGTTCACCGTGTCGATCGAGGCCCGCGAAGGCGTGACCACCGGTATTTCCGCAGCGGACCGCGCGCGCACTGTGGCGGTGGCCATCGACGGCACCAAAAGCGCGCAGGACATCGCGACGCCGGGCCACGTGTTTCCACTGCGCGCCAAGGATGGTGGCGTGCTGGTGCGCGCCGGCCATACCGAAGCGGCTGTCGATGTGAGCCGGCTGGCCGGGCTTAATGCTGCCGGTGTGATCTGCGAGATCATGAACGATGATGGCTCGATGGCGCGGTTGCCGGAACTTGTGGCCTTTGCCCAGCGGCACAACCTGAAAATCGGCACGATCAGCGACCTGATCGCCTACCGCCGCCGCAACGACAACCTCGTGCGGGTGCGCAAGGAGGAAACCATCACCTCGGAATTCGGAGGTGAGTGGCAGATGCGGATTTACACCGACGAAACCCATGGTGACGAACATATCGTGCTGACCAAGGGCGACCTGTCGGGGGACGACCCGGTTCTGGTGAGGATGCATGCGATGGACCCGATGCTGGATGTGATCGGCACCGGGCCGAAAGGACGTGCGGACGAATTTCAGCACGCGATGCAGGCTGTTGCCGAAGCGGGGCGCGGCGTCGTCGTTCTGCTGCGCGACACGTCGATGAAGCTGGACGTAGGCGACGAGGTGTCGCCCAAGACGCTGCGGCAATACGGTCTGGGGGCGCAGATCCTGTCGTCGCTGGGTTTGTCGAAACTGACGTTGCTGACGAATTCACCAACACCAAAGGTGGTTGGGCTGGATGCCTACGGGCTCGAGATCGTCGGCACGCGCAAAATCTCGGAGTTGGGATAATGGCGGCATCTGTGGAACACTACACGCTGGAGCGGCCGACATTCGACAAGCCGGTTAAGCTTTTGATAGTGGTTGCGCCGTATTACAAGGATATCGCGGACCAGCTGATCGCCGGTGCGCGGGCAGAGATCGAGGCCTGTGGCGGCACACATGATCTGATCGAGGTACCGGGCGCCTTGGAGGTTCCGACGGCAATCGGTATTGCAGAACGCATGTCGAATTTCGATGGCTATGTCGCGTTGGGCTGCATCATCCGCGGTGAGACCACGCATTACGACACGGTTTGCAACGACAGCTCAAGGGCGCTGGCGTTGCTGGGCTTGCAGGGGCTGTGCATTGGCAATGGCATCCTCACGGTCGAGAACATGCTGCAGGCCGAAGCACGTGCGCAGGCGGACGGGCAGAACAAAGGTGGCGGGGCTGCGGCTGCCGCCTTGCACCTGATCGCGCTCAGCCGTAAATGGGGCGCTTCCCGCAAGGGCGTGGGGTTCGTTCCGGCACGGGACGAGTACCAGATCGCTGCTGACACCAAAGGTCCGAAAAACGCATGAGCCAAGCTGCCAAACCTCCGAAAAAGGTGGATGAGAAACGCCAGAAGCGGTCAGCCTCGCGGCTGTACGCGGTGCAGGCGCTGTTCCAGATGGAGCAGTCCGGCCAGTCGGTGGACAAGGTCGCGGTCGAATTCCTCGACCATCGCTTTGGACTGGCGCAGGAGGATGGTGAGGCCCTTGTCGAGGGGGATGTCGATCTGTTTCGTCGGATCACCGACGAGGCGGTGAACTGGCAGGCGAAGATCGACCAGATGACGGATCGCGGGCTGGTGGCGAAATGGCCCATCGCGCGGATCGACCCAACGCTGCGGGCGCTGTTCCGGGCGGCAGGGGCGGAACTGGTGGCGACGGAAACACCGCCCAAGGTGATCATCAACGAATATGTCGATGTCGCGCGGGCGTTTTTTCCCGAGGGCAAGGAAGCTCAATTCGTAAACGCGGTGCTGGATCACATGGCCCGTGAGGCGCGCCCCGAGGCCTTCTGAACCAGGCTGCGCCCTTTGGACGCTTTGAAATCGCGGCGGCGCGGCTTAGCTGTTGTTGCGGAAAGCGAGGTGATCCGATGCCTGACCTTATCAAGATGTATATCCGCCAGACTGCGATTGGCTTCGTGTTGTCGGCGGTTTTTGTCGCCTTGCTGCTTTACATGAATGTGGTGAACCTCTGGCACCTCGTGACCCACAGCGATGTCGGATTGCTTGCGGTGTTCCTCTTGTGGCTGTTCAACGGCATCGTGTTCGCGGGTGTGCAGTTCGGCATTTCGATCATGCTGATGAAATATGACGATGACGACGACGATGATGACGATCGGGGTCACCCCGTCGGGTTGACCCCGATCCGGGTAGAAGCCTCTGCACCACGCGGCACCGTTCGGAATTTCAGGAAATATTAGGCGGCGGGAACCACGGCAACCGTGCGGTTCTCTCATTCCCGAGGACCTGTATGTACAGGTGGGCGTCGGGTAACCGGACCAGGGCCCGGACAGAGCCAACTCCCTCGGAATTGCTTAAGGCCACCGGAATGCAACCTGTCACGAGGAGCGTAGAAACCCGCCTCGTTCTGAGGTAGGCGCGAAGGCTCTGGCTGACAAGGGGTATTTTTGGATCAGCCCTCCAGATGGCTTGATTTTTGTTCACACTTTGTTCATGTATGGGCGGTATGAATTCCGTGTTCGATCCACGCTTGGGCCGCGGGGCCGATGTTCAGCCGGGGCAGCTTCTGGCGCGCGGGGTGTGCCGTCACCTTGCGAGCCACGGGTTTGCGGTGATCGAGGAATTTGTGCCGGATCGTGGCCTGCGGGTTGACGTGATGGCGTTGGGGCCGAAAGGTGAGGTCTGGATTGTCGAATGCAAATCCTCGCGGGCGGATTTCCAGTCGGACCAGAAATGGGAGGGGTATCTTGACTGGTGTGACCGCTATTTCTGGGCGGTTGATCTGGACTTCCCGTCAGAGCTGCTGCCGGTGGAAACCGGACTGATCATCGCGGACGGCTATGATGCTGAAATCGTGCGCATGGCACCTGAAGACAAGCTGGCGGCGGCGCGGCGGACCAAGCTGATCCGCAAGTTCGCAATGCACGCAGCGCGGCGGTTGCACGCGCTGCGCGATCCGGAGGCGATGCTCAGCGCTTGGGCTTGACCTTGCGGGCGGCGGTTGCGGCGAGGCGGATTTCCTCGGCGATTTCGTCGGCTTCCTCGGGAGAGAAATCCATCGGGATCTCAAGGCCATCGGCCAGAACAAACAGCCGGACCATGCCCAGGTCGGTCGGGCCGATCTGCAGGTTGGCTTCGATGTCGCGTTCGGTGTTGATGCCCATGACAGGTCTCCGGCGGGGTTGGGGTCAGGACATGGGCCATAGCGCCGGGGGGCTTGTTTTGCAAGCTGCTGCCGGGGCAGAGTGCGGGCATGACCGACGATGTGATCCTGCGCGCCTACGCACCCGGCGATTTTGACTGGCTGGTCGATCTGCATGGCCGCCACTATGCCGAGGCCGAGGGTTTTGATCCCAGTTTTGCACCGCTGGTGGCGACGATCCTGCGGGATTTCGAGGTGCAGCATGACCCCTATTTCGAGCGCGGATGGGTGGCGGAGCGGGACGGCGCGCGGCTGGGGAGCATCTTTTGCGTGCGGCTGGACGCGCGAACGGCCAAGCTGCGGCTCTTCATCCTTGCGCCCGAAGCGCGGGGGATCGGGCTGGGCAAGCGGATGCTGGCGCGCTGCACGGGATTCGCGCGCGACCGGGGCTATAGGCGGATACAGCTGTGGACCCATGAAAGCCACGAAGCAGCCTGCGCGCTCTATCGCAACGCAGGCTGGCGCTGCACGTCATCAGAGCCTGTGCACAGTTTCGGGGTCGATCTGGTGGAGCAGGCGTGGGAAGTGACACTCTAGGGCCAGATGGGTCTTGCAATGGCCGAACCGTGCCGTTATTTCGCCCCTCAGTGCCGACATAGCTCAGTAGGTTAGAGCGCTTGATTGTGGATCAAGAGGTCCCCCGTTCGAGCCGGGGTGTCGGTACCATTCTCACTCGGTTTCGATGTCGATGGTCTGGAGCAGGCGACCCGTGTCGCGGGCGAAGATCAGGATCTGGTTGTCCTCGGTCACGACGGCATACCAGTTGCGTGCTTGCGTGAAGGCTGTCGCAGTGGTGCCATCGGGCAGGAAGATGATGTCGGGCAAAGGCGTCGCGGATTGATTGAAGCGGATGACAATCAGCGACGTGATCGCTATGACCCCTGCGATCATAGTTGCGGTCAGCACCGTCACCAGCCGTCGCAGGAAACGCAGATTGGCCGGTTCCGGGGCCTGATCTTCGGGGGCGTTATCCATGTCTGACTCCATTTTGCGCGTGACCATCGGGGCGGAACCACCGCCGCGCCTTGATAAGGCCTTGGCGCGCGACGTGCCAGAGGAAGCGGCGCTGTCTCGGACGCGGCTGGCCCGGCTGATCGACGAAGGCGCTGTGCGCTGTGCGGGTGAGGTCATGACCAACCCAAAGGCCAGCGTGTCCGAAGGCGACGTGATCGAGATCGCGGTGCCCGAAGTGACGCAGAGCCATATCGGTGCGGAAGACCTGCCGCTGGACGTGCGGTTCGAGGATGACGATCTGATTGTCGTGATGAAACCGGCAGGCATGGTGGTTCATCCCGCACCGGGCACGCCGGGCGGCACGCTGGTCAATGCGCTGTTGCATCATTTCGGCGGACGCCTGTCGGGGGTCGGCGGTGTCGGGCGTCCAGGCATTGTGCACCGGATCGACAAGGACACGAGCGGGCTTCTGGTGGTGGCAAAATCCGACCGGGCGCATCACGGGCTGGCGGACCAGTTTGCGGCACATACGGTGGAACGGCTGTATCAGGCGGTGGTGCACGGCCATCCCGACCAGGGCGATCCGCGTCTTCAGGGCGTTCGGGGCGTGTCGTTCGAGCCGGGTGCAGTGATCAAGATCACCAGTGACCTTGCGCGCCACAAGACCGACCGTCAGCGACAGGCGGTGTTCTTTGGGCATGGCAAACATGCGATCACGCGGGCGCGGGTGCTGGAGGTCTACGGCACACCTGTGCAGGTGTCCTTGGTGGAGTGTCGCCTGGAGACCGGGCGCACGCATCAGATTCGGGTGCATCTGGCCCATGCCGGTCATTGTCTGGTCGGTGATCCGGTTTATGGCGGGCGGCGCAAGGTGGCCAAGGGGGCTTTGCCCGATGCCGCCATGGATTTACTTGAACGGTTTGACCGACAGGCACTGCATGCGGCCGTGTTGGGGTTTGACCATCCCGTGAGCGGCGAAACCATCCGGTTCGAAGCCGCGTTACCTCAAGACATGGATAATCTGATCACATCTTTGCGTGGCTGAAACAATCGTCGCATGTGCGTGCGCGCACTGACATGGCGGTTACAAAGGTTTCGGTGTGCGTTAAATTGAGATCAAGAGACCAAACAACACTTGTAATCGTCGGGCCGCCTCCCAAATTGGATGTTAAGCCCGTAAACATTGGAGGGACAAGGGTATGGCCAATTATGCGAATCTCCCGGCCCCGTCACCGGAAGCCGGACTGAGCCGATACTTACAGGAGATCCGGAAGTTCCCGCTTTTGGAACCCGAAGAGGAATACATGCTGGCCAAGCGGTGGGTCGAGCAGGAAGACACCGAAGCGGCGCACCGGATGGTGACAAGCCACCTGCGACTCGCGGCGAAGATTGCGATGGGCTATCGCGGCTACGGGCTGCCGCAGGCCGAAGTGATTTCCGAGGCGAATGTCGGCCTCATGCAGGCGGTCAAGCGGTTCGATCCCGAAAAGGGGTTCCGTCTGGCGACCTATGCCATGTGGTGGATTCGCGCGTCGATTCAGGAATATATCCTGCGGTCCTGGTCGCTGGTGAAGCTGGGCACGACCAGCGCGCAGAAAAAGCTCTTCTTCAACCTGCGCAAGGCCAAGTCCCGCATCGGCGCTCTTGAGGAAGGCGACTTGCGCCCCGAGCATGTCGAAAAGATCGCCACGGATTTGGGTGTGACCCATGACGAGGTGATCTCGATGAACCGGCGTCTGTCGGGCGGGGATGCGTCGCTGAACGCGACCGTTGGTTCCGAGGGCGAAGGCACCATGCAATGGCAGGACTGGCTCGAGGATGAAAGCGCGGACCAGGCCACGGATTACGAGGAACGCGACGAGCTTGAGGCCCGCCGGGCGATGCTTGTGCAGGCGATGGATGTGCTGAATGACCGCGAGAAGGACATTCTGACCCAGCGCCGTCTGGCTGACAAGCCGGTCACTCTCGAAGATTTGTCGGGTCAGTACGACGTAAGCCGCGAACGCATTCGCCAGATCGAAGTGCGCGCGTTCGAGAAGCTGCAAAAACGGATGCGGGATCTGGCCAAGGATCAGGGTTTGCTGAGCGCAGTCTGAGCACCGCTTGTCCCTAAAGTTTGGAAACGCCGGGCCTGTGCCCGGCGTTTTTTCGTGTTAGGCGGGGGCAAACAGACAGGAGGGTTCAACCATGACAGAGCTGCGATGGGGTATCTTGGGGGCGGCCAAGTTTGCGCGGGAGCATATGGCCCCTGCGATTCACGCGGCGCGGCAGTCGCGGCTTGCGATGCTGGCGACGTCCGATCCGGCCAAGGCGGCGGCGTTCACGGCAATGGACAGCGGGTTGCGCGTTGTGGACAGCTATGAGGCGGTGCTGTCGGACCCGGAGATCGACGCGGTCTATATCCCGCTGCCCAATTCGATGCATGTCGACTGGACGCGCCGCGCGCTGGAGGCGGGCAAGCATGTGCTTTGCGAAAAGCCCATCGCAATGCAAGCCGATGAGATTGACGGGCTGATCGATCTGCGGGACCGCACAGGGCTGGTGGCGGCAGAGGCCTATATGATCGTGCATCATCCGCAATGGGCGCAGGTGCGCACCTGGGTGCAGGATGGTGCGATCGGCGCGTTGCGGCGGGTCAATGCGACCTTCACCTATGACAATTCGGCCGATCCCGGCAACATCCGCAACGCGCTGGGCACCGGTGGCGGCAGCCTGCCGGATATTGGGGTCTACACGCTGGGCTGTGCGCGGTTCGTGACCGGGCAGGAGGCCGAGCATGTGCTGTCCGCCGACATTCGTCGCGAGGATGGCGTGGAGGTGCGGGCTGAGGCTTTGGTCCAGTTTGACGGGTTCACGCTCACATCCTTCACGTCGATGCGGATGCTGCGTTATCAGTCGGTGACGTTTCAGGGCACGGAGGGCGTGATCGAGGTTCCGGTGCCGTTCAACCCTATGGGCTATGGCGATGCCGAGGTTCGGTTGATGCGCAAGTCGGGACCGGTGGAGGTGTATCGCTATCCGGGGATCAACCAGTATGTGCAGCAGGTCGAGGCGTTCGGGGCTGCGGTGCGCGGAGAAGCGGAGTATCCGTGCCCGCTGGAGTTCAGCCGGGGCACACAGACGCTCATGGACATGATCTGGGCCGCCGAAGGCTGACGCTACGCGCCTTTCGCGAATTGAAAAAGGGCTGATCCATGGATCAGCCCTTTTTTGATTTATGCGGCGTTGGTGTTGGCCGGTTTGGACTTCTTCGACTTCGCGCCATCCGAGTTGCTGTCGATGAAGTCGAGCACCAGCGGCCGAATGTTGTTGCGCCAGCTCTTGCCCGCGAAGATGCCGTAATGGCCCGCACCGGGTTCGACATGGCTGGCCTTCATGCTGTCCGGCAGGCCGGTGCAGAGGGCCAGCGCGGCAAGGCACTGACCGGGGGCGGAGATGTCGTCATTCTCGCCCTCGACTGTTTTGATGGCCACCTTGGTGATCGCACCAAAATCGACCTTGTGGCCATGCACGACAAACTTGTTCTTCGCAATCTCGCGCTTCTTGAAGATGCGATCGACCGTGGAAAGGTAAAACTCCGCCGGCATGTCCATCACCGCGAGGTATTCATCGTAGAAGCGATTGTGCGCGTCGTGGTCCGAGGCTTGGCCGCGCATGACGCTCTGGATCTGGTTGGCAAAGGCGTCGGCATGGCGTTCGCCGTTCATGGAGATGAAGGACGCAAGCTGCAGCAGGCCGGGATAGACCATGCGACCAACGCCCTTATACTTGAAGCCAACGCGCTGGATCATGGTTTCCTCGAGCTGGCCCATGGTCACTCGTGCGCCGAAATCGGTCACATCGGTGGGGGTTGCATCGGGGTCCACAGGCCCGCCGATCAGGGTCAGCGTGCGCGGCTGCGCGTCGGGATCAAGCTCTGCGAGGTAGGCGGTGGCGGCAAGCGTCAGCGGAACCGGCTGGCAAACGGCGACGACGTTGGTGTCGGGTCCAAGCTCGCGCATGAACTCCATCAGGTAATGGGTGTAATCCTCGACATCGAACTTGCCGGCGCTGACGGGAATGTCGCGGGCGTTGTGCCAGTCTGTCACGTAAACTTCGCAGTTCACGATTAGAGACTTGACGGTCGAGCGGAGAAGGGTCGCGTAGTGACCGGACATGGGTGCCACCAGCAGGATCTTGCGGGCTTGTTCCGGGCGTCCAACGACGTCGAAATGGATCAGATTGCCGAAGGGACGTTCGACTATAGTCTTAATCTCTACGAGGTGATCTTTGCCGTCTTCATGGGTGAATGTTCGAATCCCCCAGTCCGGTTTGACCACCATTCGTTCGAAGGTGCGTTCGGTCACTTCCCCCCAGGCAGCCAACCACTGCATCGCAGGGTTTGGCATCATGGCCCAGGCAGGGTAAGATGCCATGGTGCGGGCAGTAGAGCCAAACCATTGATTTGTATTGCGGAAAGTTTCCATGAGATCGTATGTCATCATGTGGCGCATAGAGGCGTCTCCTTTGTCTCAACCCGAAACCGGGCCAATTCGTCGCTTTGCCTCCCAACGCAGGCGACTGTATTCTGCATGGCAGCATGAATAGGGGGGAAAATTGGCCATGACAACCAATGACATTGCCGCACCGGAATTAAGCGCGGAGCTTGAGGCCAATTTGCAAAAGATCGAAACGCTGACGCAGCGGCTGATGTCGGCGCTGTCGCACAAGCGGCAGATCAACCCTTCGTTGCAGGGTCCGGACTCCATGCTCTATGGCAAGGCAGTCACCGCCTACTGGCAGGAATGGCTTCAGAACCCCGCCAAGATCCTCGAGCACCAGGTCGAATTCTGGGGCAAGTCGATGACCCATTACCTCGAGGCGCAGCAGGCACTGGCCAAAGGCAAGTTGCAGCCGCCCGAAGACCCCGGCCCCAAGGACCGCCGCTTCAAGAACCCGCTTTGGGACGAGCATCCCTATTTCAACTTCATCAAGCAACAGTATCTCATCAATTCCGAAGCGATCAGCAATGCTGTAAATGATGTCGAAGACATGGACGCGACTGAGAAGAAGCGCCTGCGCTATTTCGCCCAGCAGATCGTCGATATGTGCGCCCCGACCAATTTCTTCGCCACCAATCCCGACGCCCTGCAAAAGGCGCTCGAGACCGAGGGGGAGAGCCTTGTCAAAGGGCTCGAGAACCTCGTGGCGGATCTCGAGGCCAACAATGGCGAGCTGGTGGTGCGTCTGGCTGACGAGGGTGCATTCGAGATCGGCAGCAATATCGCCACCGCTCAGGGCGAGGTGGTCTATCGCAATCACATGATGGAGGTGATCCAGTATGCGCCCACCACCGAAAAGGTGCGCGAGACCCCGATCATCCTGTTCCCGCCCTGGATCAACAAGTTCTACATCCTCGACCTGAAGCCCGAAAACTCCTTCATCCGCTGGGTGGTTGATCAGGGATACACGCTCTTCGTGGTCAGCTGGATCAATCCCGATGAAAGCTACCGAGACGTCGGTCTCGAAGCCTATATCCAAGATGGGTATCTGCGCGCTGTCGAAGAGGTGAAATCCATCTGCGAGGTCGAGAAGGTCAACGCGATCGGATATTGTATCGCGGGCACCACCCTGAGCCTGACGCTGTCGCTGCTCAAGCAACGCGGCGAGAAGTCCATCGCCTCGGCTACGTTCTTTACGACGCTGACCGATTTTGCGGATCAGGGGGAATTCACGCCCTTCCTGCAGAACGACTTCATCGACGGCATCGAGGCCGAGATCGAGGAATCGGGGATTCTCAAATCCTTCATCATGGCCCGCACCTTCAGCTACCTGCGGTCCAACGACCTGATCTACGGTCCCGCGATAAAGAGCTACATGATGGGCGAAACGCCCCCGGCTTTCGATCTGCTTTACTGGAACGGCGACGGGGCGAACCTGCCCGGGCGCATGGCGATGCAATATCTGCGCGGGCTGTGCCAATCCAACAAGTTCGCCACAGGTGAGTTCGAACTGATGGGCCACACGCTGTCGCTGCGTGATGTGGACGTTCCGCTGTGTTCGATCGCCTGCGAGACCGACCATATCGCGGCATGGAAAGATTGTTACTGCGGCGTTCAGGGCATGGGATCGAAATCCAAGCAGTTCATCCTGTCCGAGTCGGGTCACATCGCGGGAATCGTCAACCCGCCGACAAAGAAGAAATACGGCCACTACACCAATGAAGACGTATCGCTGTCGCCGGACGAGTGGAAATCCTCGGCAAGCTACACAGAAGGCTCGTGGTGGCCGGTCTGGGAAAAATGGCTGGCCAAACGTTCGGGCAAATGGGTCAAGGCACGGGAAGTAGGCGATAAAGCGCACCCGTCTCTGGGACCGGCTCCGGGTACCTATGTGCGGATCAAGGCGCGCGCCTGATCCAAGCGTTACCTACGGTCAAATAATTTTGCTGCACTGCAGAAAAAGGCTTGAATTGCTGCAGTGCAGCATGTATATATTTTTCATCTGCAAAGTACAGCGGGGTGGGCCCGCTAAGCAGGAAAGGATTTGAGCAATGGCCAAGACACAAGACATGACAGCGACCATGAAAGAAATGATGGGCGCATTCCCGGTTGACACCAAAGCAATGGAAGATGCCTTCAAGACCACGGCGACTCTGAACGAGAAGCTGTCGCACGTTGCGATCGAAGCGGCTGAAAAGTCGTCCGAGATTTCCGCAAAGTGGACCAAAGACACCCTCGCCAAGATCGGCGACATGTCCAAGGCAAAGACAGAGCCCGCAGATTACGCCAAGGCGATGACCGATTTCGCATCGGCTCAGGCCGAAGTTGCAGCCGAGAACATGGCCGCTTTCGCCGAGATCGCCAAGAAGGTCCAGATGGACACTGTCGAACTGATGATGGCAGCAGGCAAGGACATGTCGGAAGACGCGACCGCCGCTGTCAAGAAAGCAACTGCTGACGCAACAGCTGCTGCCAAGAAGGCAACAACTGCTGCTGCGAAGTAAGCTTTTACCGAATTAGCGTTCTCTCCTCCCAAATTGGAACGCTATTCTTAGGCCGGGTCCCTCGTGGATCCGGCCTTTTTTTGTGCGGGCGCGGTGTCGGCAAAGCTTTCATTTTCAGTTCCATGCGCTTAGGCTCTTCTGCAGCACAGAATTTCCGCGGAGGGGACACTTTGGCCGACGACCAGAAACCGCTACTGATCAAGCGCTACGCGAGCCGACGTCTCTACAACACCGAAACATCCGACTATGTCACGCTCGAGGATATCGCTGGCTTTATCCGGGGTGGGCGCGAGGTCAAGATCGTCGATCTGAAATCCGGCGATGACCTGACACGCCAATACCTGCTCCAGATCATCGCCGAACACGAAAGCCGGGGCGAAAGCGTGCTGCCGACAAACGTGCTCAATGATCTGGTGCGCAGCTACACAACGACAGCCACCAGCGCGGTGCCGCAATTCCTTGCCGCCAGTTTCGAGATGTTCCGCGACAGCCAGTCGAAATGGATGGAGAACATGAACAAGGCCAACCCGATGTCGGGTGTGCCCGGGTTCGATGCCATTCAGGCGCAGCAAGACGCGTTTCTCAAGGCGATGACCGGCGGAATGGGCAGCAATTGGTCCGGGCCGTCGAAGGACGAGGGTGAAACGCCAACCAAGCCCGCCGACACCAAGACAAGCAACGAAGACCTCGATGCGATCAAGACCCAGCTTGCCGAGCTTCAGAAGAAACTGTCGAAGCTCGACAAGTGATCAGGCCAGCGCCTGCGCGGGTGGGCGCATGACATGATCGACGGCGGACAGGATCACGTCCGCCACGGCATCACACTCTGCAATAGACAGGCGCGCGGGCAGGCGGCAATCGCAGGCCCGTGACAGCATCTGGCGGGTTTTCGGCAGCTCGGGTGCCGGGCCCAGGAATTCCCAGTTCCAGAACGCCCGCGCGTTGTCGCTGCTGCGTCCGAAGATCTGGATCGACACGCCCATCGCCTTCGCGGCTTCGGCAAAGGCATCGACATCGCCGTCTGTCATGTCCCGCAGCGTGAATTGCAGCGAATCCGGTGCACGGACTTCCTGCGGCAGGGAGAGCGGCACCGTGATCCAGGGGGACATACGCAGACGATCAGCGACGTGATCGTGGTTGCGCCGCCCGTCCTGCACCCGGCGGTCCAGCTCGGCCAATTGTGGACGGATCACCACAGCCGACAGATTCGACATGCGCAGGTTGTAAAGCGGCAGCTTGTTCTGCCACTTGGCAAAGGCCTCGTGCAGCACCCGGTGTTTCTTCCAATTGTGCTCGTAGGCGCCCGACATGATCACCGCGCGGGCAACCAGATCGGCATCGTCGGTCAGCAGGATGCCGCCCTCGCCACCGTTGAGCATCTTGTAGCTCTGGAAGCTGAAACAGCCGATCCGACCCAGCGTGCCGATCAACTGCCCGTTCCAGCGCGTGCCCAGCGAATGCGCCGCGTCTTCGATCACCGGGATATCGCGCTCTGCGGCCAGCCGCAGGATTGCATCCATGTCCGAGGTATGTCCGCGCATATGGCTGATCATCACCGCGTCGACGCCGTCCAGCTTGGCCGCGAAATTGGCCATGTCGATGCGGTAGCTGTCATCGACCTCGCACAGAACGGGGATACAATCGGCATGCACCACCGAGGAGGGGACAGCGGCAAAGGTGAAGGCAGGGATAAGCACACGCGCGTCGCGGGGCAGGTTCAACGCTTTCAGCGACAGGAACAGCGCCGCGGAACAGCTGCTGACGGCCAGCGCGTATTTCGCGCCCATCATGGTGGCGAACTCTTCCTCAAGCAGTGACACCGGCGCGCCTTCGGCGGCGGTGTAGCGGAACAGGTCCCCCGATTTCATCAGACGGTCGATCTCGTGTCGTGCCGCTTCGGGGATCGGTTCTGCGTCATGCATGTTGGGAAGATGTGCCATAGCTGCGCCTCTCATTTATCCTGTTCTCAGCCTACGCGTTTTCATGCCAGTGTGACAGTGGTATGAAAAGACGCGGGCGCAATCGCCGCGCCGTTGCGTCCTTCGGGCCTCAGATGCCCAGCCGATCCCGCATCGCGTACCAGGACATCGCCAGCGACAGGATCGGCGTGCGCAACAGGCCGCCGCCGGGAAAGGGCGTGTGCGGGATTGTGTTGAAGGCAGCAAATCCCTCGGACGGGCCGCGCGTCGCTTCGGCCATCAGCTTGCCCGCCTGGATCGCGTTGCCGACGCCATGCCCGGAATAGCCAGAGGCCGACAGGATATTGGGACGCACGCGCGCAAGGTAAGGCATCCGCCTGATCGTGATGGCCAGCGTGCCGCCCCAGGCGTGGTCAATCCGCACGTCGCGGAGATGCGGGAAAACCGTGGTCATCGGCTTGCGCACCAGCGCGGCGATGTCGGACGGAAAGCGGTAGCCATAGGTCTCGCCACCGCCGAAAATCAGGCGCTTGTCATGGCTGAGACGGAAATAATTGACCACGAACCGCGAATCCGCGACCGCCACGTCCTGTGTCAGCACCTTTGCAGCATCCTCACCCAAAGGCTCGGTGGCCACGACATAGTTGTTGATCGGCATGACCCGCGCGGTCACCTGACGGTCCAGCCCGCCTAGGTACCCGTTGCCCGCAAGGATCACCTGGTCGGCCACCACGTGGCCGGCATCGGTCCGCACGGTGACCTTGGGCCCTTGCTCAACAGCGTGGACATGGCTGCGCTCGTGAATGCGCGCACCGGCCTTCGCCGCCGCCTCGGCCAGCCCCAGCGCCAGCCGCAGCGGGTGAAGATGCGCCGCCCCCATGTCGAGCACGCCGCCCACATAATCCGGCGAGGGGCAGAGCGCGTGGAACGCGGCGCGGTCAAGCGGCTTGATCCGGTTGTAGCCGTAGCGCTTTTGCAGATGCTCGGCATAAGCGTGCAGGTCGGTCACATCCTTGGGGCGCGACGCCGCCCAGGCAATGCCGTCCTTGAGATAACAGTCGATTCCGTGTTTCTCGATCAGCCCGCGCACCAGCGCCTTGGCATCCTCGCCCAAATCCCACAGGTGGCGCGCGGCCTCCACTCCGACCATCTTTTCGAGCACAATCTGATCCTGCCGCTGGCCCGACCCGAGCTGCCCGCCATTGCGCCCGGACGCGCCAAAACCCACGCGATGCGCGTCGAGCAGAACCACATCCGCGCCCATCTCGGCCAGATGCAGCGCTGCCGACAGGCCGGTATACCCACCCCCGACAATACAGACATCGGCGCGGGCCTCACCCTGTAAGGGCGCAAAAGGCTCCAGCGGCGTCGTGGTCGCGGCGTACCAGCTTTGGGGATATGCCCCGCGCGTGTCATTGCTGAACAGAAGATTCAAAACGCGGTCCTGTAATTCTCTGGTTCCAAAATACCTCAGGGGGGTGTGGGGGGACAGCGTCCCCCCACCCGGTCGGACCGGCGCAGCGGTCCGAAACTCTCGGTCAGACGTTCAACAGCAGGTGCTCGCGCTCCCACGGGCTGATCACCTGAAGAAATTCCTCGTATTCAGTGCGTTTGACGATCGAATAGACTCGGCAGAATTCCTCGCCAAGGATCTCGTGCAATTCCGTCGCCTCCTCGAACACCTGCAGCGCCTGGCCCAGAACCTGCGGGATGTCCGCCTCGCCATCATAGGCGTCCTTCTTGAGCGGCTTGGAGGGCCATTTCTCGTTGATCAGGCCCAGATAGCCGCAGGCCAAAGACGCCGCGATGCCGAGATAGGGGTTGCAGTCCATGCCGGCCAAACGGTTCTCCACACGGCGGCTTGCGGGGCCGGAAAGCGGGATGCGGATGCCGGTGGTGCGGTTATCGCGGCCCCAGGCGAGGTTGATCGGGGCGGCGTGTTCCTTGACGTAGCGGCGGTAGCTGTTGACGTAGGGGGCCAGCACCGCGATGGCCGCAGGGGTGTAGGTCTGCAACCCGCCAATGAAGTGGAAAAACGCGTCGGTCTCGCCGCCCTGAGGACCGGAAAAGAGGTTCTTGCCGGTTTCGATATCCATGATCGAGTGGTGGATATGCATGGCGCTGCCGGGTTCGTTCTCGATTGGCTTGGCCATGAAAGTAGCGAAACAATCGTGTCGCAGCGCGGCCTCTCGGATCAGGCGCTTGAAATAGAACACCTCGTCAGCGAGCTTGACCGGATCGCCATGCAGCAGGTTGATCTCGAGCTGGCCCGCACCGCCTTCCTGCGTGATGCCGTCGATTTCGAAACCCTGGGCTTCGGCGAAGTCGTAGATGTCGTCGATGACGGGGCCGAATTCGTCCACTGCAGTCATACTGTACGCCTGCCGTGCCGCAGCAGGCCGACCCGAGCGGCCCATCATCGGTTCGATCGGTTTGGCGGGATCGAGGTTGCGCGCGGTGAGGAAGAACTCCATTTCGGGGGCGACCACCGGCTCCCAGCCCTGATCGCGGTACAATTGCACCACCCGCTTGAGCACGTTGCGCGGCGCGTAGGGCACGGGTTTGCCCTTGCGGTCATAGGCGTCATGGATCACCTGCAACGTCCAGTCGCCGGTCCAGGGCGCCGCTGTCGCCGTGCTCATGTCAGGTTTCAGGACCATGTCGCGTTCGATGAAGCCGCCATCGTCTTCGTCGGCCGCTTCGCCCCAATCGCCGGTGATGGTCTGAAAGAAGATCGAATCCGGCAGGTGGAAATATTCCTGCCGCGCGAATTTCGACGCGGGCACCGCCTTTCCACGGGCGATGCCGGGCAGGTCGGCGATGATGCATTCCACCTCGTCCAGCCTGCGTCCTTCGAGAAACGCGCGGGCCGGTTCGGGAAGATTGTCTGTCCAGTCGGTCATGCGAGTTTTCCTTCGAGGAAGAATTTGGAGAATTGGTCAGCCATGCGGCCATTGTCGAGAGGGCGGCCCATGCGGGATCGTGCGTCCTCCATCAGCGCGTCGGGCACCACGCCCTTGCCGCGCGTGTCGATCAGCCCGGTGATGAAATCATCGCCGTATTCGGGATGTGGTTGCACCGTGTAGGCCTTGCCCGGATAAAGCAGCGCTGCATTGGCGCAGTGGTCGCTGGTGGCCACCACTTCTGCGCCTTCGGGCACTTCGACGACCTGATCCTGATGCCAGGCATTGATCGTCATGGGGGTGCCACCGAAATCATAGTTTTGTTGGCCAATGGCCCAGCCGCCTTTGAACTTTTCGACCTTGCCACCCATCGCCTGCGCGATGATCTGGTGGCCGAAACACACCCCGATCAGCGGTCGATCTGCGGCGACAATATCGCGGATGAGCTGTTCCAGCGGCGGAATCCAGGGATGGTCTTCGTAAGCGCCGTGTTTGGAGCCGGTGATGAGCCAGCCATCGGCATCGTCCGGCCCGTGCGGAAAGACGTTTTCGACCACCGACCATGTCTGGAATGTGAAGCCCTTGTTGGACAGCAGCCGTTCGAAGAATCCGGGGTATTCACCGAACGATCCCTTGAGTTCGTCCGGGGCAAGACCCGTTTGCAGTATTCCGATTTTCATGAAGCACCAAGGTGTTTGTGGTCACAAGCTATGCGCTTGACCGGCGGCGGACAAGGTGTCCGTCAGACCGTATCGAGGTAAATTTCGACGCGTTCGGCCGGCGTGAGCTCTTCCATGTAGTGGCGTTCCTGCTTCTTGGTGAGCACCAGATTGCGGATCAGTTCCTCGTGGAAGATGCGCGGCATGATCGTGCTCGACTCGAAAGCCGCGATCGCAGAGGCCCACTCACCCGGCACCTGCGGCAGATCGAGCGCGTAGGCATTGCCCTTGACCGGTTCGGGTGGGGCCTTGCCGTCCTCGATGCCGGTCAGGGCCGCGCCAAGGATCGCGGCCAGCGTCAGATATGGGTTCACGTCACCGCCCGCGACCCGATGTTCGATGCGCCGCGCGGACGAACTGCCCGAGGGCACGCGGATCGCGGCAGTGCGGTTCTCATAGGCCCATGCGATGCCGGTGGGAGCATGCGCGCCGGGGACCAGCCGGTCAAAACTGTTCCAATGCGGCGCAAACAGCAGCGTGCTGTCATACATGCCGTTCAGGCATCCCGCGATGGCGTGGTGCAGCATGTCTGTGCCCTTGGGTCCGCCGTCGTCAAAGACGTTGTTGCCTTGTGCGTCCAAAACGGAAAAATGCGTGTGCATGCCCGACCCGGAATAATCGGGATAGGGTTTTGCCATGAAGGACGCGGCAAAGCCGTGACGGCGGGCGAGACCTTTGACCAGCATCTTGAAGAGCCACGCATCATCGGCCGCGCGCAGGGCGTCGTTGGAATGCATCAGGTTCATTTCGAACTGGCCCAGACCGGCCTCGGAAATCACCGTGTCGGCGGGAATGTCCATCGCTTCGCAGGCGTCGTAGAGATCGGTGAAGAAGCGGTCGAACTGGTCTATGAGCCGGATCGACAGGATCTCTCCCGCCTTGCGGCGCTTGCCGGATCGGGGCGAGGCGGGCACTTGCAGGTTGCGGGTGCTGTCGTCGATCAGGAAGAATTCGAGCTCCATCGCCACCACCGGCGTCAGGCCGCGCGCCTTGTAGCGCTGCACCACGGAATTGAGCGCGTGGCGCGGATCACCCTCGTAGGGTTCGCCGGTTTCGCGGAACATCCAGAGCGGCAGCAGCGCGCTCGGTGCCTCGAGCCACGGCATCGGCACAAAGCCCCGACCGGTGGGCCAGAGCACGCCATCGGCATCGCCCGCCTCGAACACCAGCGGGCTGTCGTCGATGTCCTCGCCCCAGATGTCGAGGTTCAAAACCGAGAGCGGAAACCGTGTGCCGCCATCCAGAACCTTGTCGGCGAAGCGCGCGGGCACACGCTTGCCGCGCGCCTGTCCGTTCACGTCGGAAGCCGCGACACGGATCGTGCGGACCTGCGGGTTCTTGCGGAGCCAGTTGCGAATGTGGGAGTCCATCAGGGTGCCGTTTTCATAATTTGATCAAATTAATGGATAGGCGCTGTGCCCCTGAATTGGCAAGCGGAATTCACCGGATGACGTTGAGTTTCAGCTTGATCCGGGCGCGTGTTTCTTCAGGCAGGTGCCGGTTCAGGCGGCGATTGATCAAACCGAACAGGCTGATGATGCAGAGCGTCAACAGGATGAAATAGAAGGCAAGGATCGGGTAGGGAATGAACGGGTTGAAGGTCTTGTCGGCAAAGAAATTCGCATAGTAAAGCGCATCACCTTTTTGCTGCCACGCCGGGAAGCCAGAGAAGTAGACCAGGGTCGTGGCGTGAAACAGAAAGATCGCCTCGTTCGTATAGGCGGGCCAGGCCAGCCGCAGCATGGTCGGCCAGGTCACCCGCTTGAACCGGTTCCAGCCGGTCATGCCATAGGCGTCTGCGGCCTCGATATCGCCACGCGGCACCGATTGCAGCGCACCGTAAAAAATCTCGCCGGAATAGGCCGCCGTGTTCAGAAAGAGCACGATCAACGCCCCCAGCCAGGCCGAAGTGAACGGATCGAAGATCGGGGACACGGGTTTCAGGCTGAGGAACAGAAAATAGGCAAAGAAGAACTGGATGAAGAGCGGCGACCCCCTGAAGAGAAAGATGAACCAGGCGCTGGCCTTGCGGATCACCACATTGTTCGACGCCTTCCCCAAGGCCACGGCGGTGGCCAGAAAGAACCCGGCCGAGAGCGCAAGCACGCCGAAATAGACGTTCCAGATCATCCCCGATCCGATCAGGGTGAATTGTTGGCAAAGCGTGAAGCCGTCACGCGGCAGGGCGCGTTCGCCGATCCCGATGGACCGCAACCCGTAATCGGCGATGGTCTCCCAGCAGCTCATGCCCGGTGCCTCTGAAAGAGGCATCGGGCCGGAGGCAGCGTCCGCAAAGCGGGCGCGTTCCGGCCCCGTCGGGATGTGGCGCTAAGGGGTGTCATGCCGCCGCCTTTCGCTGCGCGTCACCGGCCATCGTGGCCTGCCCGTGGGTGAGTTTGACCATCACCCGATCCAGCACGATTTCCGACAGGCGAGTGAAGGCGAGGTAGAAGATCAGCAGCCCGAGGAAGTACCACATACGCCAGTCGCCATGCGGGTAATCGGTAAAGCGCGGTGTCTTGGCGCCGCCCAGTTCGCGCGCCCAGTAGACAATGTCCTCGACCCCAAGCAAGAACAGCAGCGGCGTCGCCTTGATCAGCACGAGCCAGAGGTTCGACAGACCGGGCAGGGCAAAGACCCACATCTGCGGCACGAGGATGCGCCAGTAGACTTGCCTGCGCGACATGCCGTAGGCTTCTGCGGTTTCCAACTGGTTGTGCGGCACCGCGCGCATCGCGCCATAAAGCACGTTGGCGGCGAAGGCGCCGAACACGATGGCAAAGGTCAGGACAGCGAGGAAAAACCCGTAGGTTTCATGAATCCATTGCGGCGCATTGTTCATCGGCAGTTTTGCGATGTCGCAGACGACGAAATCGTTTCCTTGCCAGATGCTATCGGTCCAGTCGGGGCATTTGATCTCGTGGCGGATCCACTCGAAAAAGATGTCGAGCGCCAGCACGAAAAAGAGGAAAAACGCGATATCCGGCACGCCACGCACGATGGCGATGTAGCCCTTGCCGAACCAGCGCAGGGGCGCGATTCTCGACCGCGCGGCGGAGGCTCCGCCAAAGCCGAAGGCAAGCGCCGTGGGCGCGGTGATGGCGAGCAGAAGCAGGACCGTGCCGAAGGACCAGTACAGTCCCATATGTTTGCCGGTCGTCAGGTAACACGCGAACCACTGGACTGTACCAAGCGTGTCTGGATCTGTGCAAAAGCTGAAAATGGCGCGCCTCTGATGGGCTGGGAATTGAGTTTACTTGGCAAGATGAAGGGGGCTGCGTGTGCGCCCCCTTCGAGGGGTTTTAGAAAGTTGCCGAACCCGGCAGCCATTTCACGATCAATTCGTTGAGCGTGCCGTCTTCCTTCATGGACTCGATCGCTGCGGTGAAGGTGTCGCGCAGTTCGTTGTCGCTTTCGCGGATGCCCATGCCAATGCCTCCGCCGATCAGCACGTCTTCGCCAACAATTGCGACATCGGCGTTTTCTTCAGCGATCGGCAGGAGGTACGCCTTGTCGGCCAGAACCGCGTCGGCTTCGCCGCTGCGCACGGCGGCGATGGTTTCATCGGGTGTTGCGAATTCGACCAGTGTCGCACCCGAAGAGGCGATCTGCGCCGCCTGGATGGTGCCCGCCTGTGCCGCGATTACACCGCCATCGAAATCCACGTCGGCCCCGTCGAGCGCGAGATAGGCCGAAGGATCGGGCTGGGTGTAATTGATTGTGAAGTCAATCACTTCGTCGCGTTCGTCCGTGATCGACATGCCGGCGATGATCACGTCGTAGTTGCCCGCCACGAGGTTGGGGATGATGCTGTCCCATTCGTTGGTGACCCATTCGCAGGTCAGTTCGGCGCGGGCGCAAAGCTCGTCGCCCAACTCGCGTTCGAAGCCATCGACCTCCCCCGCGTCATTGATGAAGTTGTACGGAGGGTAGGCGCCTTCGGTGCCCAGTCTGACAACGTCTTGCGCGAAGGCCATCGAGCTGGTCAGCGCAAGGGCGGCGGTGCCGAGGATGATCTTTTTCATGGTTGGTTCTCCCGGTTTTTGGGGTGGTTAATCGGCCATTGTCGAGGACAGGAATCCCCGCAGCCGTTCTGATTTGGGTGCGCCGAACAGATCATCCGGCGCGCCTTCTTCTTCGATCAGGCCCTGGTGCAGGAACACCACGTGGTTGCTCACGTCACGGGCCATTTTCATGTCATGGGTGACAATCAGCATCGTGCGGCCTTCGGCAGCCAGATCCTTGATGACCTTGACGACTTCCTGTTCCAGTTCCGGATCAAGCGCCGAGGTCGGTTCGTCGAACAACAGCGCCTCGGGTTCCATGCAGAGCGCACGGGCGATCGCTGCACGCTGTTGCTGGCCACCCGACAGCATTGCGGGATAGGCATCGCATTTGTCGCCGATGCCGACCTTGTCGAGATAGCCGCGCGCCGACTGTTCCGCCTCGGCCCTGTCGCGGCCCAGCACGGTCACGGGCGCTTCCATCACGTTCTGCAGGATCGTCATGTGGGCCCACAGGTTGAACTGCTGGAACACCATCGACAGGTTCGTGCGGATACGCAGCACCTGTTTCGCGTCGGCGGGGTGACGGCCAAGGCCCGAGCCTTTCCATGTGACCGCCTCGCCCTTGAACAGGATTTCGCCCTGCTGGCTGTCCTCGAGCAGGTTGGCGCAGCGCAGCAGTGTGGATTTGCCCGACCCGGACGATCCGATCAGCGACACCACGTCCCCACGGTGCGCAGTGATGTCGACACCCTTGATGACCTCAAGGTTTCCGTACTGCTTGTGCAGGTTGCGAATGTGTAGGACCGGCGTGTCTGTCACGGTGCTCTCTGAGCGTTAGATCAAGGATGGAGCGGAGGATGGGGCCAAATTCACTGGCGATGCAATGCGAAAGTCGACCCGGCCTGTCGGAACCCGTGCGATGACGCCGCGTCACTCAGGCGGGTGGCGCGGGAATGGGCTGGGCGAGATAGGCGTCCAGCGGCAGAACGTGGAACGTCATCCGCCCACCAATGCGCATAGGGTCGTCTGGGTCAAAAGCGATGGTGGCGTTCTGCAGGATGCGGCGGAGCGGCGCGGGATCGGTGCCTTTTGCTGCGATCAACGGCAGGCCCGGGGTCGGCTGCGTGATCCCGGCAGGAGTGACACGGGCCGCGTTGGGATCAAACTTTTGCAAGATGCGCCATGTCACGGCGTCAAGGCAGGCGATGTCGGCGCGGCCTTCGGCCACTGCGGCCAGCGATGCGGCATGGGCACCCGTGGGCAGGTAGGCGGTCAGCGATGCGCGGTCGGGAATGTCTTGCGCCGCTGCCCAGCCGGACTGGCTGTCGGCGCTGTTATAGGCCAGCACGCGCGGCGGGCCTGACAGGTCGCGCCGGGTGATGATCTGGGACTGATACTGCCCGGCGGCGGCGCCAAGGCCGAAATCCAGCGTGCCGATATACTGCACCTTGTCGTGCAGCCTGCTGCGAAAGGGCAGACCGCAGGTCATCGACAGCGCCAGATCGGGCGACTGCCAATGCGTGTACCATTCGTCGGGCAGATCCTCGGGTGCTGTAAGATCGGGCAGGGTAATGCCTTCGACCTGCGCACAGTCCTGAACAATTGCCCAGAACGCGCGCCAGAGATCCGCGTTCTCGGCCCGCCAGTACATCGGCAGGCTGGCTGTGGTCATTCCTTGGTGACGCGTTGCCGGGCCAGCGCGCTGTCGCGGTCATTGATGCCCAGAAGCTTGGACACCAGCCGCAAGAGCGCGTCTTCCTCGGCCTCTCGCACGCCATCCGCCAGAACCACTTCCCACAGTGCCTCAATCACGCCGATCCTGTCCTCGTAAGGCACGGCATCCTTGATCGCGCCGGTAAAGCGGACGGTATCGGGGGCTTCGGCTTCCAGTGTCTCGGCCTCGGAGCGCAGTTTCGTGGCCTCGAAGGGCGACAGGCCATAGCGTGTGGCGGCGATCCGGTCGATCCGGGCCTTCTCGCTCTCGTCATAGTCGCCATCGGTGCGCGCGACGCGGACCAGAAGCGCTGTCAGGGCAAGCCGCGCATCAGTGGCGGGCAAAGGGGCGGGGTCGGGTGCGGTGAGCCGCTTGAGGAAATCTGCAAACATGACACGGGATATATGCCGAAGCGCGGGCTTCGCCAATGGGGTATCCCGAATGCGGGATCACGTAGGGCTCATGTCAGTCTGCGAAACGCGGCGGAGAGCGGTTTGAGCCCCGCCTCCAGCCCGAAAGGCGGGTTCACGATGAACAGGCCGGACCCCACCATGCGATGCCCGTCGCGGGCGGGTGGGAAGCTCACCTCATGGACCTTGGCCTCGGGGTGATCGGCCTGCAAGGCACGCAGCATGGGGCGGTGCGCGCCGGAGGTCAGGATCGGGTACCAGATCATCATGACGCCGACATTCCACTTTCGGGTGATCGCGGCCAGCCATTTCGGGATCTGGGTATAGTCGGCCTTGATCTCGTAGCTGGGGTCGACCAGCATCAGCCCCCGGCGCGGCGTCGGCGGGCAGAGGCTCTGGGCCAGCGCCAGCCCGTCCTGCTGGTAAATATGGGTGCCCGGCGCGCGCAGGGCATCATGCAGTGCGGCGTGTTCCTGCGGGTGCAATTCGGCCAGATGCAGGCTGTCCTCGGGCCGCAAGAGCGTCTGCGCGATGGCGGGTGAGCCGGGATAGAGACCATCCGGTTGGGCGTTCAGCGCGGTGATATAGGGGTGATCCTTGGGAAACCCGTCGCGCAGCCGCGCGATCCCCTGCGCCGCCTCGCCGGTCTTGACCGCTTCGGGCGCGCGCAGGTCATAGCGCCCACGCCCGGCATGAGTCTCGATATAGCTCAGCGGTTTGGGCTTCTGCACCATGCGATCAAGCACCAGCGCAAGGGTGGCGTGCTTGTGGACATCAGCGGCGTTACCCGCGTGGTAGAGGTGTTGGTAGGACAGCATGGGGGGTGTGATAGGGCAGATGGCGGGGCGGGGGTAGGGGGATTTGTGGGCAACTGCAGGCAGATTGTGATGAACAAGAATTTCTTGGATCGCCACTTGTAATCTTTCGCTGTAATTAATTATCCGGTAGGTAGTGCTGGAGGCGTTTCGCTCTATCAAGGCGCGAGCATCTAAAATGGAGAAGACCAATTATGCTTGCAAAACTCTTCAAAAGGCCGAGTCGCAAAGGTAAGTCGAAATCCAATAAAGAGGAAGAGCTGATTAAGGCGTATTCTCTAATTACGCGGCATGCAAATGCGCCAAGTTTGGATATAGAAATTGAAGTTGCTCCCGACATTTTTGGCCGTTTGATTGAGAAGGTCGAGAACACTTGGTCTCGTCTTGGCCAAGAAGATGCTCACTGGTCGGTCATTACGAGCGAGAAATTTCGCAAAAATAACATTGACGAGAATCTTGAAGAGTTCTTCGCAATGGGCGAAGGGGACATTTCGAGGGTTGAGTTTGCTCTTAACCGTGTAGGTGTCTCTCTTTCTGATATTGATCTGGCGATTGACTTCGGCTGTGGGGTTGGTCGTCTTTCGATACCGCTTGCAAAAAGATGCAAGCAGGTCCTCGGCGTGGACATTTCGAATGCTCATTTGCAGGAAGCGAAAACAAACGTTCAAAAAGCCGGGCTTGAAAATCTTGATCTGAGAATGGTGGGCTCAATTTCTGCGATCAGAGATTTGCCTGAAGCTAATCTGGTATTCAGTCTGATTGTCCTGCAACATAATTCTCCACCGGTCATGCTAGAGATTTTGAAGGCGCTCTGTTCACGTGTTAAATCAGGTGGGTTTCTTTATATTCAAGCCCCAACCTATAGGGTCGGCTATCACTATGATGCAGAGTCGGATTTGGCAAACACATCTGGTGAAATGGCAATGCACGTCCTTCCTCAAGACATCCTGCTGCAAACAATCCAGGACGCCGGTCTGACTATTCTTGAAGTTGCGGAAGATGGCTCTGCATGGAATTTGGATTTTTGTTCACAAGTCGTTCTGGCCAAGAGACGATATTCAGGGTGAAAGAGATTGGCTGGTCGCGGTGGCGCTGTTTTGAGCGAAGCACTCGGCGCGAATAGCACCGCAGGTGCCGCGCTATCGCCAGACCGCCCCCCCGGGCTGGCGATTTGGCAGGTCTGGGCGCTACGTTCGTTCTGCGCGCGGGAGTGCCTGGAATAAAGCGCTGTCGTTCGTCGCGAGGGTCGCCATCCCGCGGTCTGGCTCGCCTGTCATTCCTCTATCCTGCTATGCAAATCGGCCAATGCTCTAACATGGGACAGGCCCTGTGAGATTAATTGGATTGCAATTGCTTCGTTTGGCTGAACAGTATCCGGTTTTCCTGCGTCATGGCGAAAGAAATGACAGGCCTCTATCCAAGCAGAAAACGCTTGCTCTTGCTTGGATAAAACCGCCGGATTTAGGCCAGTATTGATGGCTGATTTAGTAGCCAATGATTGCCAGTTTGCTCTCAGAGACTTGCTGTCAAGCCTTATTGCACCAATTACTAATTGTTTCCAGATATTTTCAGCAGCATCGAATACGGCCCTTATTGCCATGCGAAAATCTTGGTCAGTATCGAGTAGAAATCTTTGGGAAGCTGCGATGTTATCGCGAGCGGCAGAAAGGTGTCGATCCTCTAAATTACGGATTATGACCACGACGCTGGACAAAAATTCATCATCCACGAATGGATGAACGGTGCCACTATCATCAATTCGATATGCCAGTTGCCGTTCCGTAAAAATCCTTTGACATTTATTCAAAAATTTTCTTGGTACTCCAGGGCCATGTCGCTTGTTTATCGACAAAAATCTGTGGCAAAAATAAATTGCATCAAATAGGTCAGTCTTAGTGGATTGGAGGAATAAGCTTTCCCAATTTACCCATGTACCCGAATAGTTGGATTCGATGATTTCAATTCCTAGTTCTTTTTCTAGGAAGGAGGCAAAATCTACATTATTTGTTCCCAAATAATCCCTGAATGCGTGCATAAGTCTTCGACGCGCACGCTCATCATCGCTTCTGTCGACTTCACTTCTATCATAGATATGAGAATAGGGTTTAGTCACTAAACCAACCTACTCACATCCTTCGCCGCCCGGACAAACTCCTTGAACAGCGGATGCGGGTCAAACGGTTTCGACTTCAGTTCCGGGTGGAACTGGACGCCGATGAACCATGGGTGGTCGGGCCATTCGACGATTTCGGGCAGGCGGCCGTCGGGGCTCATGCCGGAGAAGCAGAGCCCGCCTTCCTCAAGTGCCTTGCGGTACTTGATGTCGACCTCGTAGCGGTGGCGGTGGCGTTCGGTGATGGTGGTGGTGCCGTAGACCTCGGCCACCTTTGATCCTTCGGTCAGCACCGCGTCATAGGCGCCAAGGCGCATGGTGCCGCCCTTGTCGTCGGCGACGGTGCGGTTGACGGTCTGGTTGCCCTGCACCCATTCCTTGAGGTGGTACACCACGGGCGTGAACCGCTTTTTGCCGGCCTCGTGGTCGAACTCCTCGGACCCGGCATCGGGCAGTTTGGCGACATTGCGGGCGGCTTCGATCACCGCCATCTGCATGCCAAGGCAAATGCCCAGATAGGGGACTTTATGTTCGCGGGCGAATTGCGCCGCCTTGATCTTGCCCTCGGTGCCGCGTTCGCCAAAGCCGCCGGGCACGAGGATCGCGTGGAAGCCTTCGAGATGGGGGGCGGGGTCTTCGCGCTCAAAGATCTCGGCATCGACCCATTGCACATTGACCTTGACCCGGTTGGCCATGCCGCCATGGGTCAGCGCTTCGGCGATGCTCTTGTAGGCGTCTTCCAACTGCACGTATTTTCCGACGATGGCGACATTCACTTCGCCCTCGGGGTTGTAGATGCGGTCGGCCACGTCCTCCCATTTTTCGAGGTTGGGCTTGGGCGCGGGCGTGATCTGAAACGCGTCCAGCACCGCCTGGTCGAGCCCCTCGCGGTGATAGGCGAGGGGGGCTTCGTAGATTGATTTCAGGTCCTGCGCCGCGATCACGCTGTCGGGGCGGACGTTGCAAAAGAGCGCCAGCTTTTCGCGCTCCTTGGTCGGGATCGGCCCTTCGGAGCGGCAGACAAGGATGTCGGGCGCGAGGCCAATGGAGCGGAGTTCCTTGACGCTGTGCTGCGTCGGCTTGGTCTTCAATTCGCCCGACGCCTTGATGTAGGGCAGCAGTGTGAGGTGCATGAAAATGCACTGGCCGCGCGGCTTGTCCTGGCTGAATTGGCGGATCGCCTCGAAGAAGGGCAGGCCCTCGATATCGCCCACGGTGCCGCCGATCTCGCAGAGCATGAAATCGACCTCGTCCTCGCCAATCGAGATGAAGTCCTTGATTTCATTGGTGACGTGCGGGATCACCTGGATCGTCTTGCCGAGGTAATCGCCACGGCGCTCTTTCTCGAGCACGTTCATGTAGATGCGCCCCGACGAGATGCTGTCGGTCTTGCGCGCAGGCACGCCGGTGAAGCGTTCGTAATGGCCCAAGTCGAGGTCGGTTTCTGCGCCATCGTCGGTGACGAACACTTCGCCATGTTCGAACGGCGACATCGTTCCGGGATCGACGTTCAGATAGGGGTCAAGTTTGCGCAGACGGACGGAAAAGCCACGCGCCTGCAGGAGCGCGCCCAGAGCGGCCGAGGCGAGGCCTTTGCCGAGGGAAGACACCACGCCGCCGGTGATGAAAATGAAGCGTGCCATGTGTGGAAACCTCCCGCGAAGCGCTGCAAATCATGCAATCCGCGCACCCGAAGGAACGCGGCATCACGGGATTTGAGCGGTAGAGGATTCGGCGGCAAAAAGCAAGGCCGAACCCCAAGATGATGTTACGTCAGAATGCTGTGCCTCAAGGGATGGTGGGCTTGGGGCGCAAAGAAAAACGCGCGGCCGGGTGCGACCGCGCGTCGGTTCAAACGGTGTGCGGCGTCAGTCTGCGCGCGGCACAAGCGGGGCGTTCGGATCAATCGACGCCGGTGGCGGCAGAAGGCCATTCGCATCGAGCGGATCGGTGCCGGCGTCCTCGGCGGGCGCGTCATCGCCGCCAGTCGTCAGACGATCCATGATCGAGCTGCCCGAGGCGTTCTGCGCGGCAATCACCGTCAGCGTAAGCGAGGTGCAGATAAACGCGATGGCGAGGATCCAGGTCAGCTTGCCCAGCCCTGTGGCTGCGCTGCGGGTGCTGACAGAGCCACCGCCGCCGCCGCCCATGGCGCCAAGACCACCGCCATCGGAGCGCTGCAGCAGCACGACGCCGATCAGCGAAAGCGCAAGAAGAAGGTGGATGATGAGAACGACGTTTTCCATGGCTGTCCCGGATCTCTTCGTGGATGGGGGGTATCTAAGGGCAAGCGGCGCGTCGCGCAACCCGTGTTGCGTTATCTGGTCGTGTGCCCTTGGTCAGTGGTGTGAGTGCCAATTTGGGAAAAGATGAAGTGTATCTATTCGTCCACGTCATCCACATCCGTCTGACCCGTGAGCTTGCGTCGCACGATGGACCAGCTGAGACCGATGCCGAGCACCAGCGATAGGGCGAAAATGCCGATCCACATCGTGAGCGCGCGGTTCTGCAGGTCGAGCAGCCCCAAATCATACGCCACCCACAAGAGCGCGCCGACCAGCGCGAAGATCAGCATCATCCCGAACGCACCGATGGAGCGCAGCGTGGCGCGCAGGTAGATGATGTAGCCCACCAGCAGAACCAGCCCGGTCAGGACGGTGATCGACAGCTGGTCCTGCCCATCGGTCAGTGCCCAGCGTACAAAACTGTAAGGCGTCGGGTTATAGGTTGCCGCAACGAGGACGAAGGCAAAGAGCCAGCGGAGCAGGAATCCCATAATGTTCGACCTTTCGTCACAGCTGTTGCGATGTCATGACCCCAAGCGGTGCGTCCTGTCCAGTGCGCCGCGACACGTGGCGCGGCGGCTGTGGCAAACGGGCAGCCGGAGCGGACTGTGCGCCGTGGCGAGGGCTGAATTGCGAGATGTCGCGCAAATCGTTCGGAAAACCGGTTCCAACCGCAAGCATTGCGCACTATACGGGCGCGGGTTTGACGGAATGAACTCCAGAAAAGGTCTAAAGACATGGCGAACGTGGTGGTCGTGGGTGCCCAGTGGGGCGACGAGGGCAAAGGCAAGATCGTGGATTGGCTCTCGGAGCGGGCGGATGTGATCTGCCGCTTCCAGGGGGGGCACAATGCCGGTCATACGCTGGTGATCGACGGGAAGGTCTACAAGCTGCACGCGCTGCCTTCGGGCGTGGTGCGCGGTGGCAAGCTGTCGGTGATCGGCAACGGAGTCGTTCTGGACCCGTGGCACCTCATGTCCGAGATCGCGACGATCCGCGACCAAGGTGTCGAGATCACACCCGAAACGCTGATGATCGCCGAGAATACGCCGTTGATCCTGCCAATCCACGGCGAACTGGACCGGGCACGCGAGGAAGCGGCAAGCAAGGGCACCAAGATCGGCACCACCGGGCGCGGCATCGGCCCGGCCTACGAGGACAAGGTGGGGCGCCGGTCTGTTCGGGTGGCTGATCTTGCCGACCCGTCGACGCTCGAGGCGCGGGTGGACCGGGCGCTTCAGCATCATGATCCGCTGCGCAAAGGTCTGGGATTCGCGCCGGTGGACCGGGATGCCCTGCTGACCAAACTGACCGAGATTGCCGGAGACATCCTGCCCTTCGCCGCGCCGGTCTGGAAGGTGCTCAACGAAAAGCGCAAGGCTGGTAAGCGCATCCTGTTCGAAGGCGCGCAGGGCGCGTTGCTCGATATCGACTTCGGCACCTATCCGTTCGTCACCTCGTCCAACGTCATTGCCGGGCAGGCGGCGACGGGGGTCGGCCTTGGGCCGGGCGCGATCGACTATGTGCTGGGCATCGTCAAGGCTTACACGACCCGAGTGGGCGAAGGCCCGTTCCCAACGGAACTGCACGACGAAGACGGCCAGCGCCTTGGCGAGCGCGGGCATGAGTTCGGCACCACCACCGGGCGCAAGCGGCGCTGCGGCTGGTTCGATGCCTGCCTCGTGCGCCAGACCTGCGTGACCAGCGGCGTGAACGGTATTTCCCTGACCAAGCTGGACGTTCTTGACGGGTTCGAGACGCTGAAGATCTGCGTCGGCTACGAGTTGGACGGGCAACGCTACGATTATCTGCCCACGGCAGCCGACGAACAGGCGCGCTGCACACCGATCTACGAAGAGATGCCCGGCTGGTCCGAGTCAACCGAAGGCGCGCGGTCCTGGGTCGATCTGCCCGCCGAGGCGATCAAGTACGTGCGCCGGATCGAGGAATTGATCGACTGCCCGGTCGCTCTACTTTCCACCTCACCTGAACGGGAGGACACGATCCTCGTGACCGATCCGTTCGCGGACTGAGCGAAAGGAGACGCCCATGGCGCTGAGCTACAAGGCCCGGAAACGCTGGTCGCTGGTGATCCTGCTGGTGGGATTGCCCGCCTATATTGTTGCCTGCGTAACCGTGATCACCTTGCTCGACCGGCCATCGTTCCTGGTCGAGCTTTTGGTGTACGTGGTGCTTGGTATCCTCTGGGCATTGCCTTTCAAGTTTGTCTTTAAAGGCATCGGCCAATCCGATCCCGAGGCCGAGGAGTGATGCATCAGTGCATTCGGAGCGTTGCTGAATGAGAAAAGGCCGGACAGCGATGTCCGGCCTTTTTCCTGTCTGGATGTGCCGGGATCAGCCGGCGGCGCGCTCGTTTGGCTTGAAGCCGATGCTGTCTGACGCGGCAAAACGACCACCGCCCTTTTTTTCGATCTTGCCGTCGCGCAGAAGCTGGCCAAAGCTGCGCAGCCGCTCTTCGCGCGAACTGGCCTCGCCCTCTGCCTGCAGCAGCTTGGTCATGAGCTGCGGACGCGAGAACTGGTCGTGGCCTTCGACGAAGGACATGTAGGCCGCCGCCGCTTCGAGCAGCTCGGGCAGGGTATGGGCGCCCTGATTTTCGGCAAACTCGGCAAAGCCCGTGTCGCTGCCCGCCATGTTTTCGGATGCCTCGACCGGGTCGATATTGCGCACCACGCGGCGCGGCCGGACAGGTGTGGCATCAGACGCGGCGTCCGTGTCGACCCGCTGTTCCGCAACAAGCTTGAGCGGGGCAGGGCGCACCGGTGCAGGGCGGGCCGAACGTGCTTCGGTGATCTTTGGGCGACGCGGGCGCACCGCATCGGCCAGGTCCTCGCGGTAGGGCTCTTCCTCGTCGACGGTCTTCTTGCCGAAGCCCAGAATGCGGTCCGCCTTGGTTGCGGCAACGGCAGCACGCAGATGCGCGATGGCGCTGCGGCGGCGGTTGCCCTCGGGCTCTTCCATCTCGGTGTCGGTCTTGTCGGCAAGCCGTTCGACGGATTTGGTATCTTCCTCGATCGAGGTGTCGGTGAGCATTGCGCGGGCCGGGCTGGTCAGCTTGACCGCCTTGCGGATGCTGGCATGCGCGGCCTCTTGGTCGGCTTCCGACAGGATCGACTCGTCGTCTTGGTCGTCTTCGTCGTCGAAATCCCAGTCTTCTTCCTCAAGCTCGGCATGCAGGTCGGCCAGTTCGCGGGCCAGTTCGGCTTCCTGTTCGGGAGTAAGAGTGCTGTCCTCGAGACCGGGCACGGGCTTGATCGCAGCGACGGGTGTTTCGTCTTCGTCCTCGTCGTCATATTCTTCGACGTCTCCCGAGGCGATGGCCGCATCGAAATCGGCGCGCTTGGCCTTGGTGACGCGCGCAACGAGCGGCTGCGGCGCGTGATCTTCGTCGGCATCGTCTTCGTCAAAGAGATCCAGATCGTTTTCGTCGTCCAACTCTGCAACAGGTTCTGGAAGCGGGTTTGCGTCGGCGATGGATTCCGCCGCTTGGGCGGCTGCGGCGGCTTGCGCCTCCAGTTCAGCGATCTTGGCGCGCAGGATGTCGAGTTCGCTAGGCGCATCGGACTGCTGCGCGGCAACAGGGGCCACGTCCTCATAATCCTCTTCGTCGTCGGACATCTCGGACAGGAAGGCGTCGTCCTCGTCCTCGTCCTCAAAGTCGAGCTGATCGGACACAATTGCCGCGATGGTGTCGGTGAACAGGTTGTCGTCGAGCGATGCGCTGTCCTCGGTTGCGACGTCGAGGGCGTCGTTCTCATCGATGCCGTCGCCTTCGGTGCCGGACATGGCGTGTTCGTCTTCGATATAGTCCGGCGTCGCCTGCGATTTGGCGGCAACAACTGCGCGGATGCGCTGCAGCTTGTCGGCAACGCTGTCGGTCACGGCCGGGGCAATCTCGGCCTCGGCGATGTTTTCGGCGTCCTCGATCGCGCGGGCCTCGGCGGCGCGGCGATCGGCCTTTACGCCCTGTTCGGCGATCAGGTCGTCAATGCTCGATTCCGTGTTGACCGGTTCGTCGACGTTAAGAACATCATCGGCGCTGAACGCGGCGTCCTGCTCATCGTCGATATCTTCGTCGGCAATGGCCTCTTCCTCGTCCATGCCCTCGTCTTCGATGGACAGGTCCATGTCCGACAGATCCATCTCCGACAGATCCATCTCCGACAGATCGATGGACACGTCGTCTGCCTCATCCGCGGTATCGAGGTCGGACAAGTCCAGTTCGGCTGTTTCCAGCGCGATGTCATCTTCGATCTCATCGACTTCGCCATCGGTCAGGGCCGGTTCCGGCGCGACGTCCTGCGCCTCTGCCGAATGGGCCGCGACAGCCAGTGCAGTGGCAGCCACGCCAGCTGTCGCGTCCAGAGCTGCGTCCCGTGACGGTTGCGGCGCGACATCCCCATGCGGCGGCTCGGCATCATCACTGGCACGCAGAACCAAATTACCTTTCTCAAAGCGGGCTTCGACCCGGCGTGCGATTTCTCGCTCCGCGATCCGGGCCAACATCTCCGCATCGGGCGTCGGAGGTTCGGCACCAAAATATCGGTCATCCTGCGCGAGATCGCGAAAATACTCCGCGATTGCCTTCATGGTGTCGAAGGAATTGTCGAATCCTTCGAGCGTACATGAAAAAGTCCCGTAGGATACCGTGAGTATCTTGTTTGAACTCACCATAATATCACCCGCTTTCCAAACTTCTGCGAAGGACTTGTTAGCATGTTTACCAAGACCAAAGCGCATCGAATCTGTGCCCTGTACGGTATCATTTCGTGACCTGATTGTGATCTGTTTCGGCATTCGTCATTAATCGCGCATGAATCAGCCCATTGTTCTCTCGCAGGAACCAGTCCTGCTTGTCGGTGGCGCGCATGGCGACAATGCGCAGCTTTCGGCGCTATTGACCGAATTCGATGTCGTGGTCGCAGCGGACAGCGGGGCGGATTGGCTGCGCGCGGTCGGGCGCGTTCCGGATGTGCTGATCGGTGATCTTGATTCGGTGTCCGACGCGACGCGTTCCGCGATTCCGCCGGAACGCGTGCACCTGATCACAGAGCAGAACAGCACCGATTTCGACAAGGCGATCCGGTCGATCGAGGCGCCGCTGATCCTTGGCATCGGGTTTCTGGGTGGTCGTGTGGATCATATGCTGGCGGCTATGACAGTCCTGTCGCGCTATCCGGATCGGGCGATCATTCTTGTGGGGGACGAAGACGTGGTGGCCCATCTGCCTCCGCATATCGAACTGCCATTAGCAGCGGGCACGCGTGTGTCGCTCTACCCGATGCGGCCTGTTCGGGGCGCATCGCTCGGCCTGCACTGGCCGATCGATGGGCTGGAACTGTCACCGGGCGGGCGTGTCGGCACATCGAACCGCGCCGATGGTCCCGTGTCGATCAAGCCAGAGGGGCCGGGCCTGCTGATCATTCTGCCGCGGTCACACCGGAATGCTCTCGAACAGGCGCTTGTACAGGCCGACGGCTCATGGCCTGCTCTCTGATCACGATGTAAAGGCCCGAGGCCGCGATGATCGCGATCCCGATCGAGGCCATCGTGTTGGGCAGATCCCCGAACACCGCAAAGCCGATCACCGTGGCGATGGGGATCTCGAGATACTGCATCGGCGCCACCGTGGCCGAAGGTGCATAGCGCAGCGACCATGTCATCAGCAGGTGCGCCAATGTCCCGGACAGTCCGATGGCCACCAGAAGCCACCATGTGCTCGCAGGTAGATAGCTGTCCCACGCAAGCATCGGCACAGCCGTGTGCGGGACAAGAGCGATCACCGGCACCAGCATGACAAGCGCCATCACGCCCGATACCGCCTGTAGCCCGATGGGATCAGTCTCCTTGGCGATCTTGCGCGTCACGAGCATGAACAGAGCAAAGTTGACTGCCACGCCAAGCGGCAGCAGAGCAGGCCAGCCGACCTGCTGGAACGACGGCTGGATGACCAGCACCGTGCCGAAGAACCCGACCGCGCAGGCGATCATGCGCCGGAACCCGACCTCTTCACCCAGCACGTAATGACCGAGCACCAGCATGACGAAGGGCATCACGAAGACAATCGCAATCGCATCGGCGAGCGGCAGGTAATAGAGCGCCGAGATCATCATGCCGATCCCGAGGATATGCATCACCGTGCGCAGCAGTGTCAGTCCCAGTACCCGGTTCGACATACGCCAGGCGCGGCCTGTCAGCGCGATGATCGGGATCAGCACAAGCGCCTGAAGCCCGAACCTAACAAGCAGCAATTGTCCAAGCGCAACCTTGTCCGAAAGCAGTTTCGCAATCGCGTCTCCCATCGGAGCCACGACGCAAAAACCCAGCATGAGCGCAATTCCAAGGGTGGGGCGATCTTGTGTCATGCCAGACGCTACCCTTGGTTGAGTTTGCCTGTCAACGCTCTCCTTCTTTTGTGCTTAACAATATCGAAAACCGCAGGTTTCCATAGCGTTGCGCGGTGATCAGCAGTTCGGAACATTCACCGCCAGCCCGCCCAGCGACGTTTCCTTGTACTTCTCGTGCATGTCGGCCCCGGTCTGGCGCATCGTTTCGATCGCCGAATCAAGCGGCACGAAATGGGTGCCGTCCCCGCGTAGGGCAAGGCTCGCGGCGCTGACCGCCTTGATCGCCCCCAGACCATTTCGTTCGATGCAGGGCACCTGCACCAGACCCTTGACCGGATCGCAAGTCATCCCGAGGTGATGCTCAAGAGCGATCTCTGCGGCATTTTCGATATGTTCGGGTGATCCGCCCAGCACGGCACACAGCCCGGCTGCGGCCATCGCACTGGCGCTGCCCACTTCGGCCTGACACCCGGCCTCGGCTCCGCTGATCGAGGCGTTGAACTTGACCAGCCCGCCGATGGCCGCCGCCGTCAGCAGGAATTCCGGCACCCGTTTGGTGGTCGCGCCCGGCACATGATCGAGGTAATAGCGCAGGGTTGCCGGCACCACACCCGCCGCACCATTGGTGGGTGCGGTCACCACCTGGCCACCGGCCGCGTTTTCCTCGTTCACCGCCATTGCGTAGACGCTCATCCAGTCGTTGATCGTGTGCGGCGGCGTGAGGTTCATACCACGTTCGGCCAAAAGTTTCTCGTGAATGCCCTTGGCGCGGCGTTTCACATTCAGCCCGCCGGGAAGGATGCCGTCGTTCTCCAGTCCCCGGTCGATGCAATCGGTCATCACCTGCCAAAGGCGGCGCATCCCGGCATCCAGATCGGCGGCGGACCGGCGCGACAGCTCGTTGGCGCGCTTCATCTCGGCGATGCTCAGGCCGGACGCCTTGGCCATCTCGAGCATTTCGGCGGCGGATTTGAACGGGTAGGGCACGCGCGGGCCGTCATCGGTGTCCTTGCCTGCGTCCAGTTCGGCCTGTGTCATCACGAAACCGCCGCCGATGGAATAATAGGTCTCCTGCAGGATCACGTCGCCTTGCGCGTCGGTCGCGCTCAGGATCATGCCATTGGCATGGCCAGGCAGGTTGGGGCCGAAATTGAAGGTCAGGTCGGTTTGCGGATCAAAGCGCAGCGCGGGCAGACCGTCAGGGGTGACGGTCTGCGTGGACGTGATCTTTTCCAGCGCCTCATCCGCCGCGTCGCGGTCATAGGTTTCCGGCAGGAACCCGGCCAGACCAAGGATCGTCGCGCGGTCCGTGGCGTGGCCGACCCCGGTAAAGGCTAGCGAGCCATGCAGCGAGGCCTTGACCCCGGAGGCGCTGAACGGCGCGGCGCGCAGCGTGTCGAGGAACCGCGCGGCGGCGACCATCGGGCCCATCGTGTGGGACGAGGACGGGCCGATCCCGACCTTGAACATGTCGAAGACGGACAGAAACATGATTGAAGCGCGCTCCCTTCAGGTGGCGTGGCCGGGTTTGGATTGGAAAACGGTGTCTGCCCCAGCCCCTCGGCCAGTGCGGCGGCCTGCGCACTCTCGCGCGCTTCGATCCGCCGGGCAAGGGCGTGCAGGTTGGGCCAACGGCCAAGGTCGAACCAGCTGCGATCCGCCGCCACAGGATACAAGGCAGGCCAGCGCAGCAGCACCGACAGGTATAAATGACACAGTGTCACATCGGGGTCACTGTGGCCATGGGCGGCGTTCAAGAGATCGAAATGCCCGGTCAGCGAGGCCTGTGTCTTTTGGCTCACAACCGCTTGCATCTGCGGATCGTCGCCCGCGACAAGCGAGGGGTAGAAAAGCGTTCGCATCTCGGCATGAACGGTGTTGGACAGAAAGAACAGCCAGCTCAGAAACGCGCCGCGCTGCGCGTTCGTCAGGTCCGGTGACAGCTTCGGCCCGTCGCGATGACGATCAGCCAGCCACAGGCAGATCGCGGCGGTCTCGAAGATCGGGCCATCGGGCGTCTCCAGCGCCGGGATACGGCCCACCGGGTTCAGGCGCCTGTAGGTGGCCCCGTGCTGAGCCGACACGCCGCGGTCCACCAGTTCGGTGCGGTAAGGCAGGCGCAATTCCTCCAGCACCAGCCGGACGACCAGCGATGCATTATCGGGCGCGTAGTGCAGGACATGGCTCATGCGCGAGATGTACAACGGCACGCCCCGGTCGAAAGCGGCGAAAGCGGCGCGTGGCAGCGAAAAAGCGATGCGCTTAACCAGGCCTTTACCTGCGTCGGTCAGGGTGATGGCACACATGCTGCAAAGAAACAGCACGTTTCTGCCAAACAGTTTGCGAAAGAAATGCTGATGACCACCTCTCTTGACCGACTGGCCTGGGGCCTTGCGCTGCTCACGGTCTTGATCTGGGCGATTGTGCCCCAGATGGCGACGGCCTACCCGGTGATGATGCCCAAGGCGCCTGTCGTGGACAGCCAGCCCTTGCCGCCGGTGCCCTCGAACGATCTGGCAGAGGCGGATCGCTAGACCCGCGACGGGCGACAGGGCCTTGTGCGCCTGATCTTGTCGGTCCGGCGCACAAGGCCCCAAGTGAATTCGGTCTCGCACCGCGCCGCGCGACGTCCTATAAGTCGAGCCAGCACTGCCCGAGGAGCCGCCCCATGACCGGAGATTTGTCGCCCATCGACAAGGCCAAGTTCGTCGCCGCGAAGCGCGCGGCTGACATGGTCGAGGACGGCATGCGCGTCGGGCTGGGCACCGGATCGACCGCGGCTTGGCTGGTACGCCACCTTGGTGACCGCGTCCGCGACGAAGGCCTGCGCATCAAGGGCGTGCCGACTTCGGCCCGCACCGGGCAACTGGCCCGCGATCTGGGAATCGAGGTGATCACGCTGGACGAGGCCGGAACGCTCAACATCACCATCGATGGGGCCGATGAATTCGACGGGGATCTCAACCTGATCAAGGGTGGCGGTGGCGCGCTGCTGCGGGAAAAGATCGTTGCGGCTGCCAGCGAAGAGGTGGTGATAATCGCCGACGCCGCCAAGGAAGTGGGCACTCTCGGCGCCTTCCCCCTCCCGATCGAAGTCGTCCCCTTTGGCTGGACCACGACCCAGATGCTGGTCGAGGAACTGCTGGTCTCCGCCGACGTGATGGGACGGCGCATCACCCTGCGGATGAACGCGGGCAAGCCCTTTGTCACGGACGAGGGCAATCACATCCTCGATCTGCACCTGAGCCGGATCGGCAATGCCCGCCAACTGTCCATGGCGCTGAACCAGATGCCCGGTGTTGTCGAAAATGGGCTCTTCGTCGATCTCTGTGACAAGGTGATCATCGGCTACAGCGATGGCCGCGTCGAAACACGCGACATCAATGAAGGCACTGTCAGCGAGGATCGCATCGACCTTGCCGAGACCGAGAACCTGTTTTCAGACATCTGACCGCGCCCCCGACTCAAAATCACATTCCACGGCGCAGGGCATCGCACCACGTGAAATCCGGTGGCGATCTCTGGCTTTCCCTGTCGGCATATGAAATATCTTTGCCCGCAATCAGAAGGGACCGACCATGAGCACATTCGATTATGATCTCTTTGTGATTGGCGGTGGCTCTGGCGGTGTGCGCGCCGCGCGCGTGGCGGCGGGCGAAGCCGGTGCCAAGGTCGCGCTGGCCGAAGAAGACCGCTATGGCGGCACCTGCGTGATCCGGGGCTGCGTGCCCAAAAAGCTGATGGTCTTTGCCAGCGGTTATGGCGGCCTAGTCGAAGAGGCCACGCATTATGGCTGGGACATGCTGAACCGGGGCTTCGACTGGCCGACCTTTTCCGGTCACCTGAACACGGAACTGGACCGGCTCGAAGGGGTCTACCGCAAGCTGCTCGCAGGCTCGGGCGTTACCACCTATGATGCCCGCGCCCGGTTGAAAGACCCGCACACGGTCGAGCTTTCCACCGGCGAGACCGTGACTGCCAAGCATATCCTGATCGCCACGGGCGGCCGTCCGATCCGTCCCGACCTGCCCAACGCCCATCTGGCCATCGTGTCCGACGATATTTTCCACCTCGAAACGCTGCCGAAATCCATCCTGATCATCGGCGGCGGCTATATCGCGTGTGAATTTGCCTGCATCCTTGCCGGGCTGGGCGTCGAAGTGACTCAATATTACCGAGGCGCGCAAATCCTGCGCGGCTTTGACGAAGAAGCGCGCGGCCTGATCGCGGAATCCATGCGCGATCTGGGTGTCGATCTGCACACCGGCACCAATATCGTCGAAATGGAAGGCTACGAGGGCGAAGACGCAGATGGGCTTGATGTGCCTGTCGAGGCCAAGAAATTCGCCCTGCCCGAAAAGGACGCGCCGCAGCACGGCCCGGTGCGCGTCAAATCGACCAACGGGCAGATCAAGGTGTTCGACCGCGTTCTGCTCGCCACCGGCCGCCGCCCCAACAGCGACGACATGGGGCTCGAGGATCTGGGTATCACGCTGCACCGTGGCGGCGCGATCGAAGTGGATGAGTACAGCCAGACCAAGGTGCCCTCGGTCTATGCCATCGGCGATGTGACCGACCGCGTGAACCTCACACCGGTGGCGATCCGCGAGGCGATGGCCTTTGTTGAAACCGTGTTCCACGGCAACCCCACGCCGGTCGATCATGCGCTGATCCCGTCGGCGGTGTTCACCCAGCCCGAACTGGGTACCGTGGGCCTCACCGAGGAAGCGGCGCGCGACCAGGAACCGATCGAGGTTTATTGTACCTCGTTCCGTCCCATGCAGACCGCTTTTGCCGACAAACCCAGCCGCGTGCTGATGAAATTGATCGTCAGCCAGGAAACCCGCAAGGTTCTGGGCTGTCACATCGTCGCGCCCGGTGCGGGCGAGATGATCCAGATGGCGGGCATCGCGATCAAGATGGGCGCAACAAAAGAGGATTTCGACCGCACGGTCGCGGTTCACCCGACCATGTCTGAAGAAATCGTGACCATGCGCAAACCGATGCGCACGGCTTGAATTTCCAAGCTTTGCCCACAGGTATGCAGTAACGAAAGACCGAATGTTCCGAGAGGGGAAGAGACGAGATGGCAGGTAACAGTGGCGGCCCGTGGGGCGGCGGTGGCGGCAACAACGGTGGAGACCGTGGCGACGATCGCCCACGTGGCGGCAACAATGGGGGAGGGCGGCGTCCCGGTGACGGCAACCAGCCGCAAATTCCCGAAATTGACGAGTTGATGAAGAAGGGTCAGGAACGCCTGCGCGTCCTGATGGGTGGTCGTGGCGGCGACGGGGGCATGAATGGCTCCGGGGGCGGCGGTGATGGCGGCGACGGTTTCAAGCTGACGCGCGGCACTGTTGGTCTGGCTGCACTGGGTGCTCTTGCGCTTTGGGCCTTTTCCAGCTTCTACACTGTCCGCCCTGAAGAACAGTCGGTCGAACTGTTCCTTGGTGAATATTACTCCACTGGTAATCCGGGCCTCAACTTTGCCCCGTGGCCGTTTGTGACTGCCGAAGTGGTGAACGTGACGTCCGAACGGACCGAAAACATTGGTGGCGGCCGCGGTGCTGGCGGTGATGGACTGATGCTGACCACAGACGCCAACATCGTGGACATCGACTTCCAGGTGGTCTGGAACATCAGCGATCCGGCGAAGCTTCTGTTCAACCTGCGCGATCCGCAAGTGACGGTTCAGGCGGTGTCCGAGGCTGTGATGCGCGAAATCATCGCGGCAACCAATCTGGCGCCGATCCTCAACCGTGACCGTGGCTTGATTGCCGATACCGCCCGTGAAAACATTCAGTCGACGCTGGACGAGTATGAAAGCGGTATCACCATCGTCCGTGTGAACCTCGACACGGCTGATCCGCCCAGCGAAGTGATCGACGCCTTCCGCGAAGTGCAAGCCGCCGAACAGGAACGTGACCGCTTGCAGCGTCAGGCGGATGCCTATGCGAACCGCGTCCTCGCCGAGGCCCGTGGTTCTGCTGCACAGATCCTTGAAGAAGCCGAAGGTTACAGGGCGCGCGTCGTCAACGAAGCCATCGGTGAAGCCAGCCGCTTTATCGCTGTGGCCCAGGAATTCAACGAGGCACCGGAAGTCACTCAGCGCCGCCTGTATCTCGAGACAATCGAACGGACTTTGGGCGACATGGACAAAATCCTGCTCGACGAGGCCGGAAGCTCGGACGGTCAAGGCGTGTTGCCTTACCTGCCGATCAACGAACTTCGCCGCTCTAGCCAGACCAGCACTGGAGGATCGAACTGATGCGTAAATCCGCTTTTCTTCTGCCGATTGGCGTTCTTGCCGTCGTCGGTCTGCTGTCGTCGATCTTCATCGTCGATGAGCGTGAAAAAGTGCTTGTCCTGCAATTCGGTCAGATCAAGCAGGTCATCGAAGAGCCGGGCCTCAACTTCAAGGTCCCTCTGATCCAGGAAGTCGTGCGCTATGACGGTCGCATCCTGTCGTTGGACACCGACACGATCGAGGTCACACCTTCGGATGACCGTCGTCTTGTGGTCGATGCTTTCACCCGCTACCGGATCGCCGACGTGGTGCAGTTCCGCCAAGCGGTCGGCATCGGTGGTACACGGGTTGCGGAAGACCGTCTGTCTTCGGTCCTGAACGCCCAGATCCGCGAAGTTCTGGGTGCCGATCAGGTGACCTCCGACACCATCCTGTCGCCGCAGCGTCGTGATCTGGCCCTGCGCATCCGCGATCAGGCCCGGACAAGCGCAGCAGGTCTCGGACTGGAAATCGTCGACGTGCGCCTCAAGCAGACCAACCTGCCGGAACAAAACCTCTCGGCCACCTTTGCCCGGATGCGCGCCGAGCGTGAACGTGAAGCGGCGGACGAGATCGCCCGTGGTAACGAAGCGGCTCAGCGTGTGCGTGCTGCCGCCGACCGGACCGTGGTCGAAACCGTGTCCAACGCACAGCGGGAAGCCAGCATCACACAGGGTGAGGCCGATGCCGAACGCAACCAGATCTACGCCGAAGCCTATGGGTCCAACCCGGACTTCTTTGCCTTCTACCGGTCACTGGCCGCGATGGAGCGGTCGCTGAACAAGGACAATTCGACATTGGTCTTCTCACCGGAAAGCCAATTCCTGGGTCAGATGTTCGGAGCAATCCGCGCCGACGGTCTGGGACAGATTGAGGTGCAGGAAATCGACATCGAGAGCCTGCGTGACATGGCGCCCGAAGCCACGATCTCGCCAAACCTGCCAGAGCTCGAACGCCAGCGTCTTGAAGAAGAGCTGGAGAACGATACGCCGGCCGAGGACGCGACCAATTGATCGAGACCGTGATCCACGGCCTTGCGCTTGTGCTGATCATCGAGGGGCTGGCCTATGCGCTGGCCCCTTCGCTTTTGGAACGCATGCTCGAGGCGATGCGCGCGATGCCGCTGGATTTGCGGCGTCTGATCGGCGTGTCCTCGGTGGCCACCGGCGTGGCTATGCTTTGGATATTGCAGAGCTTTTGAACGACCGGAACCCAACCGCCGTTTTCACGTTCAAGTCACATGCACTTGATGTGCCGCTTTCCTGTTTGCGTGTTGCGTCCGCGCACCTACATTGAGAGCATGACAGGCAGGTGCGGTGGCTGCACCGCACCAAAGACGAAGGAGTTTCCCTTGACCTCTCAGGCAAAAACCATTCAACGGGACCGGAGCACGCCGCTGCGCATGTTCTGGCTGACCTCGTTGTCCATGATCCTCATCCTCGCACAATCGTTGATGGGGCAGGCGCAGGAAAGCTTTGCGAACCTCGCCGAAAAGATCAGCCCTTCGGTGGTCAATATCACGACATCGACCACCGTAGCAGGCCGCACCGGTCCGCAGGGCATCGTCCCCGAAGGCTCCCCCTTCGAGGATTTCTTCCGTGATTTCCAGGACCGCAACGGCCAGGGCGACCGCCCGCGTCGGTCCTCGGCGCTGGGGTCGGGGTTCGTGATCTCCGAAGACGGCTATATCGTGACCAACAACCACGTCATCGAAGGCGCGGATGAGGTCCTGATCGAATTCTTCGAAGGTTTCGAACTGCCCGCAACCATCGTCGGCACCGACCCAAACACAGACATCGCACTCCTCAAGGTTGAAAGCGAAACACCGCTGAAATTCGTCACCTTCGGCGACAGTGACACCGCTCGCGTCGGTGACTGGGTCATGGCGATGGGCAACCCGCTCGGACAGGGCTTTTCTGTCTCTGCCGGTATCGTGTCCGCCCGCAACCGTGCGCTCAGCGGCACCTATGACGATTACATCCAGACCGACGCCGCCATCAACCGCGGCAACTCCGGTGGTCCGCTGTTCAACATGGACGGGGACGTGATCGGCGTGAACACGGCGATCCTGTCGCCCAATGGCGGCTCGATCGGTATCGGCTTTTCGATGGCGTCCAATGTCGTCACCCGCGTTGTCGACCAGCTTCAGGAATTCGGCGAAACCCGCCGCGGCTGGCTCGGTGTCCGCATTCAGGATGTGACCGAAGACGTGGCAGAAGCGCTGGGTCTGGCCTCTGCCGAAGGTGCGTTGATCTCTGATGTTCCCGAAGGTCCGGCAATGGACGCAGGTCTGCAGGCCGGTGATGTCATCATCAGCTTCGATGGTCGAGATGTCGAAGACACACGCGGTCTCGTGCGGCAGGTCGGCAACACCGAAGTCGGCAAGGCGGTCCGCGTGGTCATCAACCGCGATGGCGAAAACCAGACGTTGCTGGTGACATTGGGTCGCCGCGAAGAGGCTGAAAGTGCCGTGCCCGCATCGCAGCCCGGTCCTGACGTCGAAGAAACGCCGCAGTCAATGGAGCTCATGGGTCTTACGCTCAGCCCGCTGACCGCCGAAATTCGCGAGCAGCTTGAACTGCCGGACACCGCCAAAGGTCTCGCCGTGATGGATGTGGACGAAACCACAGAGGCGTTCGAAAAGGGTCTGCGCGCAGGTGACGTGATCACCGAAGCAGGGCAGTCGCCGGTACTTGCTCTGACCGATCTTGAAGACCGGATTACAGAGGCGAAAGAGGCAGGCCGCAAGTCGATCCTGCTGCTGGTCCGCCGCGCGGGCGATCCGCGCTTCGTCGCGCTGAACATTGCCGAAGACGAGTAAGACCACCACTCAGAAACGCAGAAGGGCGCCGAGGTTTTCGGCGCCCTTTTTTGTTCTGCAGCCGTTTCAGGGCTGTCTTTCCGTCAACGGAAAAACCGGATGCGTCAACGCATCCGCCGCGATTACCCCTTGGCGTAACCCATCCCCTGCAGCGTGGTCCTGATCTCATCAAGGATCACCGGATCGTCGATCGTCGCGGGCATCTTGAAATCTTCGCTGTCGGCGATCTTGACCATGGTGGCCCGCAGGATCTTGCCGGACCGGGTCTTTGGCAGACGGTCCACCACCGCACAGAGCTTGAACGCCGCCACCGGCCCGATCTTTTCGCGCACCAGTTTGACGCATTCCTTGACGATGTCCTCGTGTGGCCGGTCCACACCTTTGGTGAGACAGACAAACCCCATCGGAAGCTGGCCCTTCAATTCGTCGCCGACACCGATCACCGCACATTCCGCCACGTCCGGATGTGCTGCCAGCACCTCTTCCATGCCGCCGGTGGACAGGCGGTGACCTGCAACGTTGATCACGTCATCGGTGCGCGCCATGATGTAGAGGTATCCATCCTCGTCGATCATGCCCGCGTCGCCGGTCTCGTAATAACCGGGAAAGCGCGAGAGGTAGGATTTGCGGAACCGGTCCTCGGCATTCCACAGCGTCGGGAGCGTGCCCGGCGGCAGCGGCAGCTTGACCGCGATGGCCCCCAGTTCGCCTTTGGGCAGCGGGTGTCCGCCCTCGTCGAGGATCTGCACGTCATAGCCCGGCATCGGCACCGAGGGAGAGCCGATCTTGACCGGCAGCTTTTCGATCCCCGCAGGCATGCCGGCGATGGTCCAGCCGGTTTCGGTCTGCCACCAATGGTCATAGACCGGTTTGCCGGTGACGTTCATCGCCCATTCGATCGTGTCGGGATCAGCGCGCTCGCCCGCGAGATAGATCGCGTTCAGGCAGGACAGGTCGTATTGCTTGACGAACTCTCCCTTGGGGTCGTCGCGTTTTACGGCGCGGAACGCGGTCGGTGCGGTGAAGAAGCTGCGCACCTTGTGGTCTGCGATGACCCGCCAGAACGTGCCCGCGTCGGGCGTGCCCACGGGTTTGCCCTCGAACACGATGGTGGTGTTGCCGTGGATCAACGGCGCGTAGCAGATGTAGCTGTGGCCCACGACCCAGCCCACGTCGGACGCGGCCCAGAACGTGTCGCCGGGATCGACATTGTAGATGTTCTTCATCGACCAGTTCAACGCCACCAGATGCCCGCCGGTGTGACGGATCACGCCCTTGGGTGCGCCGGTGGTGCCGGAGGTGTAGAGCACATAGGCCGGATGGTTGCCCTCGACCGGCACACATTCGGCGGGTTCGACGCCGTATTGGAAGCCATGCCAATCGAAATCGCGGCCCTCTTCCAGATGGGCCACTTCCTGTTCACGCTGAAAGATGACGGTGAAGTCGGGTTTGTGCGTCGCCTGATCGATGGCCCCGTCCAGCAACGGCTTGTAATGGACCACGCGCCCCGGCTCGAGTCCGCAGGACGCGGCGATGATCGCCTTGGGCTTGGCGTCGTCGATACGCACCGCCAGTTCGTTGGCGGCAAACCCGCCGAACACCACCGAATGCACCGCGCCAAGCCGGGTGCAGGCCAGCATCGCCTCCAGCGCCTCGGGCACCATCGGCATGTAGATGATCACCCGGTCGCCCTTTTCGATGCCCTTGGCGCGCAGCGCTCCGGCAAGGCGGGCAACGCGGTTGCGCAGCTCGGCATAGGTGATCTTGTGCAGGGTGCCGGTGATCGGGCTGTCATGGATGATCGCCACCTGTCCACCGCGCCCGGCCTCGACATGGCGGTCGACGGCGTTCCAGCAGGTGTTGGTCAGGCCATCGGCAAACCACTCATGCAAGTCGTTGCCTTTATCGAACAGCGCCTTGCTGGGTTTGCGGTCCCAGTCGATCGCCTCGGCCTGTTCCATCCAGAACCCTTCCGGGTCGGTTTTCCAGCGTTCGTAGACCTCTTGATAGCCCATACCGATCTCCTCCTGTGACGTATTGCCCTTGGGGTACGCCGCGCGCAGCGCTGCGGCAAGCTTCTGGATCAATCGCGCGGCAGAAGGCCGCAAAAACTTTGCAGTTTTGGCGCTACCATATTGCAAACTTTTGCAAACCCGACCCCATTATGCAGAGTTTCTTTTGCCGAATGTCGATTTTGCAAAGTTGCAAACCCTTTTGTGCAAACTTGCCTGTCCCGAGTCGCGGCGCTCAAAGCTGGTCGCGCGGGGTCGCCAGCAACCCAAGGCCACGGGCCGACTGGATCGACAGAAGCCCGCTGGGCAGGCCGCGGCCCGACTGGTAGCGGCGCACGGCTTGCCGGGTGCGGACATCCATCACCCCGTTGATCGGACCCCGGTACAGCCCGCGCGCGTCGAGCGCCCGTTGCAGGGTCGAGATCAGATCGGGGGTCAGCGCGTCGGGGCAGGGGGTCTCGAAGATCAGCACCTGCCGTTCTCGCTTGATCACCTGAACCGTTTCGGTGCGGAACCGCGTCGGCGCGACCTCGACCTGACGGGTGACGGTTTCCAATTCGGCCGGGGCGATGTCGCGGACCCAGCAGCCGCCCGGATTGACGCCGGGGGGCGGGGCAATCTGCGCCGAGGCGAAATCGGGCACCGGCGGGGCGGCCGCATCCTCACCCAGAGGCCCCGGTCCGGAACAGGCGGCGAGAGTGGCCAAGGCCACGGCCCACAATGCCCGGAACGCTGACGGGAGGGGGGTCACGGAGGATGTGCGCCTGTTTGACTGTTTCTGCTCGGGCGCAGTCTAGCCTGTTTGCGGGTCTCGTGAAAGCGCCTCTGGTCGATCCTCTGCAGGGGCCTCCGGCGCGGGCGCCAGAAGCTGATCCAGCAGGGGCGAGATGTCCTCGATCACTTCGGCAATCACATGGATCACGTCGCCTTCGCTTTGCAGCCTTCCGGTGACGCGCAGCATCCGCCCGGCGATCACCGCGCGGCGGTAGCGTTCATAGAGCTTGCGCCAGACGATGATGTTCACCGTGCCGGTCTCGTCCTCGAGCGTGAGGAAGATCACACCCTTGGCGGTGCCCGGCCGCTGCCGCAGGATCACCAGCCCCGCCACCGAGATCCGCGCATTGTCGGGCGGCAGGCGCAGCTGGTCGGCCCGCAGACAGGACGGCGGGCGCGGCCAGTCGGTCTGAGCCGGGCGGGGGGTGAAGACACGCATAAGAACAAAAATAGAACATGCGGCGGGATGCGCAAGGGCGCTTTCCGCAGATTTCGGATGCCGCCGGAACAAACAGGTCGGGCAGGGCCCTGACGCCGATTTGACGTCAAAAGGGGCTGGCAGGTTTGGTCGCGCCGGACTAGGTAAGACACGGTTTCAGAGACGGAGAGCGCTGTAATGGCAAAGATCACTTATATTGAGCATGGCGGCACCGAGCATGTCGTGGACGTGGCCAACGGGCTGACCGTGATGGAAGGCGCACGCGACAACGGCATTCCGGGCATCGAGGCGGATTGCGGCGGGGCCTGCGCCTGTTCGACCTGCCATGTCTATGTCCATCCCGACTGGGTCGGCAAGCTGCCGCCGAAGGAAGACATGGAAGAGGACATGCTCGATTTCGCCTATGAGCCGAACCCCGAGCGGTCGCGTCTGACGTGCCAGCTCAAGGTCAGCGACGCGCTGGACGGTCTCGTGGTCCAGATGCCCGAAAAGCAAATCTGAGATGGGCCGGGTGCCAACCGGCACTTGGACCTGTTCCGTGGTTCTGTCGCTGGCCCTGTGCGGCGTTGCTGCGGCACAGGAGATCGTTTCCGCGCGGTATGACGGGCCGACCACGCGCTATCCCCACAATGTCCTTGGCGATGACATCGAGTATGACACGCTGGCGGTGCGGCTGAGCGACGGGCGCGAGATCGCGGTGCGCTGGGCGCAGGACATTGTGTTCGAAGACCTCGAACCGCGCGTGGTCGATGTGGACGGCGATGTGGCACCCGAAGTGGTGACCATCGAAAGCCACGAGACCCAGGGCGCGCGGCTGGCGGTCTGGGGTCTCGTGGACGGGGCATTGGTGCAGGTGGCGGCGACGCCGCATATCGGCACGCGGTTCCGCTGGCTGGCCCCGGTGGCGATCGCCGATCTGGATGGCGATGGCACCGTGGAGCTGGCCTATGTGGACCGGCCCCATCTGGCCAAGGTGCTGCGGGTCTGGCGTTATGCGCCGCTGGCGGACGGTCGCGGGCGGATGACCGAAGTGGCCTCGCTCGACGATCTGAGCAATCACCGCATCGGCTGGGATTACATCGCGGGCGGCCTGCGCGATTGCGGGCAGGGGCCGGAGATGGTGCTGGCGGATGGCGGCTGGTCCGAGGTTGTGGCGGTGCGGTTCGATGGCACCTCGCTCGCACGGCGGGGGCTGGGGCCCTACAGCGCCGAAGCCCTGGAGCGCGCGCTGGGGTGTTGAGCGGAACGCGCCGTCGAAGGCGCGTCCTGCAGTTTCGAAACTGCAGCCAAGGACGGTCGACCGCCCTTGGCGCAAACGTCACAGCTGCGACATGACCTCGTCGCTGGCTTCGAAATTGGCCGTGACGCGCTGCACGTCGTCGTCATCTTCCAGCGCGTCGATCAGCTTCATCAGCGAGGTCATGCCGTCGAGATCAAGCTCGGTTGTGGTGGTGGGTTTCCAGACCAGCTTGGTCGAGTCAGACTCGCCCAGTTCGGCCTCGAGCGCGGTTGCGACATCGTTCAGGTCGGTGTCGGCGCACCAGATCACGTGGCCGTCTTCGGTGGTTTCCACATCCTCGGCGCCGGCTTCGATCGCGGCCATCATCACCGTGTCGGCATCGCCCACGCTCGCGGGATAGGTGATTTCGCCCTTGCGGTCGAACATGAACCCGACCGAGCCGGTCTCGCCTAGGTTGCCGCCCGCCTTGGTAAAGGTGGAGCGCACGTTCGATGCCGTGCGGTTGCGGTTGTCGGTCATCGCCTCGACGATCACCGCGACGCCACCCGGGCCATAGCCTTCGTAGCGGATTTCCTCGTAATCCTCGCCCTCGCCGCCCGACGCCTTCTTGATGGCGCGTTCGATGTTGTCCTTGGGCATGGAGTTGGACTTGGCTTCCTTGATCGCCAGGCGCAGGCGCGGGTTCTTGTCCGGATCGGGGTCACCCATCTTGGCGGCGACGGTGATTTCCTTGGAGAACTTTGAAAACAGCTTGGCGCGCATCTTGTCCTGACGGCCCTTGCGGTGCTGGATGTTTGCCCATTTGGAATGGCCGGCCATTGTACCTGTCCTTGATGTTCGGATGTCGAAAGTTTCGCGGGTCTTTAGCGCAGAGGTGGGGTTGGGAGCAAGTTGCGTTTTCGTGCTTTGCGCGCCGGGGCGCTTTGGATATGACACCGGGATGAAACCGTTCCTGATCCTGCAGTTGCGCCCCGAGGCCGAGGCCAGCGATGGCGAGTTCGCCGCGTTCCTGTCCAAGGGCGGGCTGTCCAAGGACCGCGTGCACCGCATCTGTCTGGACCGCGCGCCGCTGCCGGAGGACCTGCAGCTTGACGCGTATGCAGGGGTGATCGTCGGGGGCGGGCCGGGCTGCGTGTCGGACGATCCGGCGGGCAAGGACCCGGTGGAGGCGCGGATCGAGGCGGATATCCTGTCGCTCATGCCCGAGATCACGGGCCGTGATCTGCCCTTCATGGGGTGCTGCTACGGCATCGGCATTCTGGGCCATCATCTGGGGGCCGAGGTGTCCAAGCGCCGTTATGGCGAGCCGGTGGGGCCGGTGACCTGCCGGGTGACCGCAGACGGCGCGGATGATCCGCTGGTGGCCGGTCTGCCGCGGGCGTTCGATGCCTTTGTCGGTCACAAGGAAGCGGTGCAGGATCTGCCTTCGGGCTGCGTGCATCTGCTGGCGTCGGACCCGTGCCCGTTTCAGATGATCCGCTACGGCCAGAACGTCTATGCGACGCAGTTCCATCCGGAGGCCGATGCGGGCGTGTTCGAAGCGCGCATCCGCATCTACCGCCACAAGGGATATTTCGAGCCCGACGAAGCGGATGACCTGATCGCCATGTGCCACGCAAGCGACGTGACCGTGCCGGTGGAGATCCTGCGCCGGTTCGTGGCGCGCTACGGCGGGTGACGTTTCCGTCGACGGAAACGCCCGATGCGTCGACGCATCGGCGCGCCTAGAGTGGCCAGATCAGCGGGATCAGCGCCGAGGCCAGCATGCCCACGGTCAGGTTCAGCGGCACGCCGACCTTGAGGAAATCCGAAAACGCGTATCCGCCCGGACCGTAGACCAGCGTGTTGGTCTGGTAGCCGATGGGTGTGGCAAAGGCGCAGGAGGCCGCGATCATCACCGCAACCACAAGTGGTCTGGGGTCGAAGCCCATGGTCTGCGCAAGGCCGATGGCGATCGGCGTCACCACAACCGCCACCGCGTTGTTGCTGACCAGTTCGGTCAGCACGCTGGTCATGAGGTAGATCAGCCAGACAATGGCCCAGGGCGGCAGGTTCATCAGGTAGGGGGCAATCCCCTCGACGATCAGCGTCACCGCGCCCGACGCCTCGAGCGCGGCACCGATGGCCAGCATGGCAAAGATCAGTGCCAGAAGCTGGCCTTCGACAAAGGAAAACGCCTCGTCGGAATCGACGCATTTCGTCAGCAGCACCACCGCCACTGCGATGATCGCCAGCGCGAGGATCGGTGCGACACCCAAGGCCGCCAGAACCACCAGCCCCGCCAGCGCAGCAATTGCGATGGGGGCATGGCTGCGGCGGTAGGCGCGGGCCGAAGGTTTGGCCACGTCCACGAGGTTCAGTTCGTCCGCCATGCGCTGAATGTCTTCGGGCGCGCCTTCGAGCAGCAGCGTGTCGCCCACGCGCACCACCAGTTCGTCCAGTTGCAGCCCGATATTCTGGTTCCGACGGTGCACCGCCAACGGATAGACCCCGTAGCGCCGCCGCAGCCGCATCGCGCCAAGGCGACGGCCCACCATCTTGCAGACCGGCGTGATCAGCACTTCGACCGTGGTGGTTTCCACCGCCGAGACCTGATCGACCCGGCGCAGTTCCTTGTTGCGCTGCAGGCTCAGAAGCTCGGTCATCTGGGTCCGCAGCACCACGCGGTCGCCCACCTGCAGGGTCACCCCCGACAGGTCGCGCCGCAGCGAGGCATCGCCGCGCACCACGTCGATCAGGCGCACCCCGTCGCGTTTGAACAATTGCACGCCCTGCACCTCGCGCCCGATCAGGTTGCTGTCCGGGGGGATCACCGCCTCGGTGAAGAACTTCATCTTTGACCTGTCCGACAGCATGCCTGCCATGCTGGTCCGGTCCGGCAACAGGAACCGTCCGAACACCCAAAGGTAGAACATGCCCCAGGCGATCAGGACCACCGCCAGCGGCGTGACCTCGAAGATCGAGAACGGCTCCAGCCCCTGCGCGCGGGCCACGCCATCGACCAGCAGGTTGGTCGAGGTGCCGATCAGGGTCAGGGTACCGCCGAGGATCGCCGCATAGCTGAGGGGGATGAGCAGTTTCGACGGGGCAAGCCCCAGCGTTTTGGAGAGCTGCACGAAGAGCGGCAGCATCACCACCACCACGGGTGTGTTGTTCATGAAGGCCGAAGCGACGATGACGACACCCAGAATGCCCGCCATGGCGCGCTTTGGACGTTTCTCGACCGCCGATTGCGCAGCGGTGGTGAAGGCAGCCAGCGCCCCGGTGCGCACCAGCGCCCCCATGACCAGAAACATCGCCGCGATGGTCCAGGGCGCGGGGTTCGACAGGACCGCCAGCGCGTCGCCATAGGGCAGAACGCCGGTCGCCAGCAGGAACGCCACGCCGCCGATGGCCACCACCTCGGTCGGGTAGGTTTCGCGCACGAAAAGCGCGAACATCACCACAACGGTGCCAAGGGCCAGCAGGGCCTGCGATGTCTGGTCGAGGTCGATCAGCGCGGTGAGCACTTTGGTGCGTCCTTCATGTCAGGCTGCCTCACTCTGATCGGGTTGAAGTGGCGGGACAAGGGCCGCCTTGGGGCGCGGCTGCACCAGCGCCAGCCCGGCCAGCATCACCGCCAGCGCCGCCCAGAAATAGGGCGAATAGGTCTCGCCCAGAAACAGCATGGCCCAGGTCACGCCGAACAGCGTCACGAAATAGCTGACCTGTACGGTGAACACCGCGCCCGCGCGCCCCACCAGCCAGACATAGGCGACATAGGCCGCCGCATGGACCAGCGCCGAGGCGATGATGGCAAAGTCGGGCGCGCCCCACGGCCCGCGCGGGTCGATGAACTGGCCGGTCAGGACCGCAAGCGGTAGAGTGATCGCCGTGCCCACCAAAGATGCACCGCAGAGCACCTGCACCGGATCCAGCCCGTTCAGGCCCCAGCGTGCGACCACGTTGCTTTCCAGCGCATAGAACAGTGACGAGATCAGGGCGACAAAGACCCAGATCACCGGCACCGAGGCGGGCAGGCTGGCGTCTGGCAGGATCAGCAGGCAGATCCCAGCAAAGCCAAGGCTGAGCCCTGCCAGCCTGCGCCAGCGGAACCGCTCCAGCCCGAAGGCCAGCGCGATGGGAAAGGCCAGCATGGGGATCGAACTGAGCAAGATCGACAGCACGCCCGAGGGCAGGTGGATCGCCGCCGAATAGGACGCGATGCCGGGCAGGACCGATCCGATCAGTGCCAGTACAAGGTACAGCACCAGGTCGCGCTTACCAAAGCGCAGGCGCGTTCCGCGCAGCACGCAGATCAGACCAAGAACAGCCGCACCCAGGCCCATCTGCCAGAACAGGATGCCGAAATGCCGGTAGCCCTCGCTTACGATGGTCTTGGCCAGTGGCTGCGTCGCGCCCCAGGCCGCCCCCGCGAGGATCAGCACGATCAGCGGCAGGGCGCGTGTCATGTCGTGGCTTTCACGGGGCGCTTGCCTGAAGCCGCCCGCCATCCCGGATCATGTGGATGGCGGTTGCCTTGCCGGTGCGGTCGTCGGTTTCGACCAGCACACCCGATAGCGTGGCCTCGCCCAGTGCGGGCTGGAACCGACCCTTGCTCATGCCCGTCACGAAGCGGCGCATCGGCTCGGCCTTGTCCATGCCGATCACCGAATTGTAGTCGCCGCACATGCCGGCATCGGTCAGGTAGCCGGTGCCACCGGGCAGGATCTGCGCATCGCCGGTGGGCACATGGGTGTGGGTGCCCACGACAAGGCTGGCGCGGCCATCGCAGAAATGACCCATGCCCATCTTTTCCGAGGTCGCCTCGCAATGCATGTCCACGAGGATCATCTGCGCCTGACCGCCCAAGGGGTGCGCCCGCAGCACGGCATCGACCGCCGAAAAGGGATCGTCGAAGGCGCGTTTCATGAACACCTGTCCAAGTACCTGAAGCACGAGGATCTTGCGCCCCCGCGCATCGGTGAAAAGGCGGTGACCCCGACCGGGGGCGACCTTGGCAAAGTTCAGCGGGCGCAGGATACGCGACTCGGTTTCGATGAAGGCCAGCATGTCCTTCTGGTCGAAGGCATGATCGCCCAGCGTCAGGCAATCGACGCCCGCATCCAGCAGCGCCTTGGCATGTTCACCGGACAGGCCGACGCCGCTCGAGGCGTTTTCGCCGTTCACCACGCAGAAATCGACCTTGAGCCGCTCGCGCAGGCCGCGCAACCGGTCGGTGATCGCGGCACGCCCCGCGCGGCCCATGATGTCGCCCAGAAAAAGTGTTCTCATGGACAGAGGATTAGAGCGGCATCGCCGGAAAGCAAAGGGTCAAACCGGTCGCGCATGGAACGGTGTCTCGGAACGCGGCTTGAAACATGGCCGATCTCAGAACAGTGAGCCCTGTTGTGGCGGTTTCGGCTTGGGTTTGGTCGCGGGTTTCGACCCGGCTGCGCCCACGGTCATGCGCCCGTCGGCAAACTCGATCTCCAGCGCGGTTGCCTTGTTTGCCGCCTTCTGTGTCGTCACGACGGCGCCATCGCCCCGCACCACGGCATAGCCGCGCTTGAGCGTTTCTTTATAGCCCAGCGTTTCGCGCAGCCGGTCCAGCGCGGTCAGCCGCGACCGCCAGTCCTTGACCTGCGCCCGTCCGGCCCCCGAAAGACGCCGGGTCAGTGCCTCAAGCCGGTCGCGCTTGGCCGCCAGATCGCGCTCGATGGGTTTGACCGACAGCCGGTCGGCACGGCGCGCCAGCGCCTCGCGCTTGGTGTCGACGACGCGGGCAAGCCCGGGGGCCAGCCGTGTGGCGCTCTGGTCGAACCGGCGGCGTTGCTCGGCCAGCGCGCGGGCCAGCAGCGATGGGCGTAGCGAGGCCGCCGCCTCGATCAGCCGGCCGCGCCGCAGGTCGACCGAGCGTGTCAGCGCCCGTGGCAGGCGATCCGACATCAAGTCAAGCCGTTGGGCTGGACCCGACAGCAGGCTGTCGGGCCGGGGCAGGGCGCGGGCCAGATCGCGCAGGCGCTGGTCGCGGGTCTGCATCCGCTGCGACACCGCGCGGGTCATGCGCGCCTGTTGGTCCCCGACCCAACCCAGCAGGTCGAGCCGCACCGGCACCGCGATTTCCGCCGCAGCCGTTGGGGTCGGCGCACGCTGGTCGGACACGAAGTCGATCAGGGTCGTGTCGGTCTCGTGACCCACGGCTGAAATCAGCGGGATCTCCGACGCTGCAGCCGCGCGGGCCACGATCTCTTCGTTGAAGCCCCAGAGGTCTTCAATGCTGCCCCCGCCACGCGCCACGATCAGCAGGTCGGGCCGGGGAAGTGCACCGCCGGGGGACAGCGCGTTGAAGCCCGCGATGGCGCGGGCCACTTCGGGTGCGCAATTCGCGCCCTGAACAGCCACAGGCCAGACCAGCACCTTGCGGGGAAAGCGGTCGCGCAGGCGGTGCAGGATGTCGCGGATCACTGCCCCCGAGGGCGAGGTGATCACGCCAATGATGTCGGGCAGGTAGGGCAATTCCTTCTTGCGCGCCGGATCGAACAGGCCTTCGGCGGCCAGCGCCTTCTTGCGCTTCTCCAGCATCGCCATCAAGGCGCCTTCGCCGGCGACAGTGACTTCATCGACATTGAGGTTGTACTTGGACTGCCCGCCAAATGCCGTCATGCGGCCCGTGACGACCACTTCGAGCCCTTCCTCTGGCACCACGGACAATTGCGAGACCTGGCCTTTCCACGTTGTGCAGGCCAGCACCGAGCGGTCATCCTTGACGTCGTAATACAGATGCCCCGACCGCGCCGTGAACACGCGCCCCACCTCGCCGCGCACGCGGATGCGGCCGAACTGGTCCTCCAGCGTCTTCTTCACGGCACCCGACACTTCGGACACGGAATATTCCGGCAGGTTCTGCCCCGGACGGGGATCGTCGATCAGGTCGGACACGGCTCGCCTCGCTTGCGCTTCAGTCGGACCGACCCTAGAACGCGCGCAACCGAAGGTGAAGACGGAGCGTGCGCCATGAACATTCTCATCCTTGGCAGTGGCGGGCGCGAACACGCGCTGGCCTGGGCCGCGTTGCAGAACCCCAAATGCGACAGGCTGATCGTGGCGCCCGGCAATGCGGGCATCGCGATGATCGCGGAATGTGCGTCGCTCGATATCGAGGACGGCGGCGCGGTGGTCACCTTTGCCGAGGAAAACTCGATTGATTTCATCATCATCGGCCCCGAAGCGCCCCTGGCCGCCGGGGTCGGGGACAGGCTGCGCGACGCGGGGCTTTTGGTGTTCGGCCCGTCCGCCGAGGCGGCCAGGCTTGAAGCCTCCAAGAGCTTCACCAAGGAGATCTGCGTCGCGGCGGGCGCCCCCACCGCTGCTTATGGTCACTTCATCGACGCGACCAGCGCGCGGGCCTTTGTGCGGGAGCGTGGCGCGCCCATCGTGGTCAAGGCCGACGGGCTGGCCGCTGGCAAGGGCGTGATCATCGCCGAAACCGTGGCCGAGGCCGAAGCCGCCATCGACGACATGTTCGGCGGGGCGTTCGGCGGTGCGGGCACCGAGGTGGTGATCGAGGAGTTCATGACCGGCGAGGAAGCGTCGTTCTTCGTGCTGTGCGACGGCACCGACGTTTTGCCCATCGGCACCGCGCAGGACCACAAGCGCGTGGGCGAAGGCGACACCGGCCCCAACACCGGTGGCATGGGCGCCTATTCGCCCGCGCCGGTGATGACGGATGCGGTCACGCAAAAGGCCATGGAGCAGATCATCAAGCCGACAATGGCCGAAATGGCACGGCGCGGCACGCCGTTTCAGGGCATCCTCTTTGCCGGTCTGATGATCGAAGACGGCCAGCCCCGGCTGGTGGAATACAATGTCCGGTTCGGCGATCCGGAATGCCAGGTGCTGATGATGCGGCTGGGCGGGCAGGCGGTGGACCTGATGCATGCCTGCGCCGAAGGCCGTCTGGCCGAGTGTCGCGTGAACTGGGCCGATGACCATGCCCTGACCGTGGTGCTGGCGGCAGAAGGCTATCCCGGCAGCTACGACAAGGGCAGCGTGATCGGCGGTCTGGACGGGTTGCCCGAGGACAGTTTCCACATGATGTTTCATGCGGGCACAACCGAGGCGGAGGGCCGGATCACCGCCACCGGTGGCCGCGTTCTGAATGCCACCGCGCGGGGAGCCTCGCTGCAAGAGGCACGCGACCGGGCATACGCCATGGTCGATCAGGTGAACTGGCCCGAGGGATTTTGCCGTCGCGACATCGGCTGGCGGGCCTTGAGTGACTGATGCCCTTGCCGGCTTCGCGCTTGGCTTTTCCCTGATCCTCGCGGTCGGTGCGCAAAACGCGTTTGTCCTGCGGCAGGGCCTGCTCAAGGCGCATCTCTTTGCCGTCTGCCTGATCTGTTCGGTCTCGGACCTTTTGCTGATCGTGGCAGGTGTGGCGGGGTTTGGCGCGCTGACCGATGCTCTGCCGGCGCTTGAGGTCTTCATGCGGCTCTTCGGGGCGGCGTTTCTGGCGTGGTATGGCATCCGCACGCTTCAGGCCGCCTGGCGCGGTGGGCAGACGCAAGAGATGGCACAGCCCGCCGGATCGCTGCGCGCTGCGGTTCTGACCTGCCTCGCGCTGACCTGGCTCAATCCGCATGTCTATCTGGACACCGTGGTGCTTTTGGGTGCGGTGTCGGCCCAATATGAGAACAAGATCGCCTTTGGCGGCGGGGCTGCGGCGGCCAGTTTCCTGTATTTCTTTGCGCTGGGCTATGGTGCGCGGCTGCTTGCGCCGCTCTTTGCCAAGCCAAGGGCGTGGCAGGTCCTCGACGTGATCGTGGGCGTGACGATGCTGGCGCTCGCGGTCAAGCTGCTGCTGATGTAGGTGGTTGAACTGTCCTCCTCGGGTCGAGCCCGAGGACCTTTTGGTTAAAGATCCTCGGGTCGAGCCCGAGGACGACGGGTAGGGGTCTACACCTCCGACCAAGCGCCCTCTTGCACATCCCTGCGCCTTGCGCTCCAGTATCGGCATGAAGGCACCCCCTGCAGATATAACCGGCAGCAACCCGGTCAGAGGCATCTTCTGGATGATCGTGACAGGCCTGTGCTTTGTCGCGGTGACCGCGCTGGTCAAGACGCTGGGTGAACGCATCCCAGCGGCGGAATCGGCCTTCCTGCGCTACGTGATCGGATTGGTGTTCCTGATTCCGGTCTGGCGCGAATTGATGGCGATCACCCTGACCACGCGGCAGAAAAAGCTGTTTGCCCTGCGCGGTCTGGTGCATTCGCTGGGCGTGATCCTGTGGTTCTTTGCCATGACGCGCATCCCGATCGCCGAGGTCACGGCGATGAATTACCTCAACCCGGTCTATGTCTCGATCCTTGCCGTGTTCCTGCTGGGCGAACGGATGGCATTGCGGCGGGTGCTGGCGGTCATCGCGGCGTTGATCGGGTCGCTGATTATCCTGCGGCCGGGTTTCCGGGAACTGGACCTCGGCCATATCGCGATGCTGGGCACGGCGCTCCTGTTCGCGGGCAGCTATCTGATCGCCAAGATTGTTTCCGGTGAACTCCCGGCCAGCATGGTGGTGGCGCTGCTGTCGATCACGGTGACGATCGGGTTGGCGCCCTTTGCCTTTGCGGTCTGGGTCACGCCGAGCCTTGCCGATCTCGCGGTGCTGGCCGCAGTCGCCTGCTTTGCCACGGCGGGGCATTACAGCATGACGCTGGCCTTTGCGGCAGCCCCTGTGACCGTGACTCAACCAGTGACGTTCCTGCAACTGGTCTGGTCGGTGCTGCTGGGCATGGCGTTTTTCGGCGAACCGGCGGATCCCTGGGTGATCCTCGGAGGTGGCATAATCATGGCATCGGTCATCTTCATCACCTGGCGCGAGGCACGACTGCGCAAGTCGCACCGCACGCCCTTGGTCAATGAAACAAAGGGCTGAAGTGACGCAACGGCAGGTTGCGTCACATTGCGGGCGGCTTTGAACCCGCATTGTTTCGAGTCCCGCAAAAAACCGGGATTGGTTCCAAAATTGAACACAATCCGGGGCGACAAACAGGGCAGTCACATACGAGGAGACACCCATGTTTGCCGAAACCTATACCAGCGCCGATCTTGGTGCCTTGCGCCACTTTCTTGTGGCGGAACGCCAGAAAACACTGTCGGATGCCGAATGGAAATTCCGCATGCGCGGCTACGGATTTCACGTCAAGCGCGTCGAAGGCGGCGTGATGGTCGCGCGTATCCCCAAGAACGAGATCCTCGGCTGCGTCAAGATGTGATCCAGGGGCCGCGCCAAGGCGGCCTTTTGTCCATCTGATCCATCTCGCGCAGGGGACCGGGCTTTGCTATGTCCGGCGCATGATGAAATATGTCGATATTCCCCCGGTCTGGCTTGGTGCGGCGCTTGTCGCGGCCTGGCTGCAAAAGACCCATTTTGCATACGGGCTGAGTTTCGGCCCGGTCTGGGCCGACCTTGCGGGTGGGCTTTTGGTAGGGGCGGGGCTGGTCATGGCCGCGCTCGCGGTCTACGAGATGCGTCGACACCGCACGACGGTCATGCCGCATGAAACACCCGATGCGCTGGTGACCAGTGGCATCTTCAAACGCTCGCGCAATCCCATCTATCTCGCTGATTCGCTGATCCTTACGGGAATGATCCTCAATTGGGATGCGGTGTTATCGCTCCCATTGATCCCGGTCTTTGTGTGGTGGATCGAGAAACACTTCATTCTTGCCGAGGAAAAGCGGCTGAGGCGAAATTTTCGTGCGAATTATGCAAGGTACGAGAAACAAACGCGACGTTGGCTCTAGCCGATCGTGCCCATCTGTTCTAGATGAGCCTTTCGCGGTGGGGGAGCATTGTGCGCTTTAGGTCAGCATTGTAGACCCATCGCCGGTAAACATGCCGCTACGGCACTTCGGAACGAAGCATAAGGGGGACGGCTCAGGTGAAAATTGGGACGCCAAAGGAAGTGATGAAGGGTGAGGCACGCGTTGCCATGACTCCGGATTCCGCCCGCCAGCTGCAAAAGCTGGGGTATGACTGCATCATCGAAAGCGGCGCAGGCGACGCGGCAGGTTACAATGACGCCACTTACACAGAAGCCGGCGTCGAGGTTGTCAAAACCGCAGCTGCCCTCTGGAAAGCGGCAGACGTGGTCGCCAAGGTACGCCCACCGACCGAGGCCGAACTGAAAAAGTCGCGCGAAGGTCAGCTTCTGATTTCGTTCTTCTGGCCCGCTCAGAGCGAGACGCTGATGAAGATGGCCGCCGATCAGGGCACATCTGTCATCGCAATGGACATGGTGCCGCGCATTTCCCGCGCCCAGAAGATGGACGCGCTGTCCTCGATGGCCAATATCGCGGGCTACCGCGCCGTGATCGAGGCGGGCAACAACTTCGGTCGCTTCTTCACCGGCCAGATCACCGCTGCGGGCAAGGTGCCCCCGGCCAAGGTTCTGGTGGTCGGTGCCGGTGTGGCCGGTCTTGCCGCCATCGGCACATCGACCTCGCTGGGTGCGATCACCTACGCCTTCGACGTGCGCCCAGAAGTGGCTGAACAGGTTGAGTCGATGGGTGCCGAGTTCGTCTTCCTCGATTTCGAGGAAGAGCAGCAGGACGGTGCCAAGACCGGCGGCTATGCCTCTGTTTCCTCACCTGAATTTGCCGCAGCGCAGCTTGCCAAATTCCGCGAGATTGCGCCCGATATCGACATCGTCATCACCACGGCGCTGATCCCGAACCGCGAGGCGCCCGAGCTTTGGACCAAGGACATGGTCGAAGCGATGAAGCCCGGTTCGGTGATCATCGATCTGGCGGCCGAAAAGGGTGGCAACTGCAAGCTGACCGTGATGGACGAAAAGATCGTCACCGACAACGGTGTGACGATCATCGGCTATACCGACTTCCCGTCGCGCATGGCCACGCAGGCGTCCAACCTCTACGCCACCAACATCCGTCACATGATGACCGATCTGACGCCGGAAAAAGACGGCAAGATCGTGCACAACATGGAAGACGACGTGATCCGTGGCGCGACCATCGCGCATGAAAAGGCCGTGACCTTCCCGCCGCCCCCGCCAAAGGTGAACGCGATTGCCGCCAAGCCCAAGGAAAAGGTCAAGGAACTGACGGCGGAAGAAAAGCGCGCCAACGAAGTGGCCGCGTTCCAGGCGCAGACCAAGAGCCAAGTCACTTTGCTGGGCGTCGGGGCTGCCTTGATCCTCGGTGTCGGCCTGATTCCCGGCATGCCTGCCAGCTTCATGCAGCACTTCATCGTGTTCGTGCTGTCGGTCTTCATCGGCTTCCAGGTCATCTGGAACGTTGCGCATTCGCTGCACACGCCGCTGATGGCGGTCACCAACGCGATCTCGTCGATCATCATTCTGGGCGCGCTCATTCAGATCGGCTCCAGCTCGATGCTCATCACGCTGCTTGCTGCGCTCGGCATCTTCATGGCCTCCGTTAACATCTTCGGCGGCTTCCTCGTGACACGGCGCATGCTCGCCATGTTCCAAAAGTCTTAAGGGGCAGGGCAAATGGAAAACGCATTCACCATTGCGGCCTATGTGGTCGCAGGCATCCTCTTCATCCTGTCGCTGGGCGGCCTGTCGGGCCAGGAAAGCGCGAAACGGGCGGTCTGGTACGGCATTGTCGGCATGGGTATTGCCATAGCCGCCACGCTTGTCGGCCCGGGTTCCGGGCTTGGCATCGTGTCGATCATCCTGATCGCGCTGGGTGCGGCCGTGGGCTATCAGCTTGCCACCAAGGTCGAGATGACACAGATGCCCGAACTTGTGGCCATCATGCACAGCCTTGTGGGTCTGGCCGCCGTGTTCGTGGGCTTCAACGCCGACATCATGATCAACTACATCGGCAACATCTACGAGACACAGGGTCTCGTCATGGGTCTTGTGGGCGATGACGGTGTCACCGCGATTGGCTTGCCGAAAGAGGCGTATGACAGCCTGTCCAGCTTTGGTCAGTTGATCGCCAAGAAATCCGGCGTAGAGATCGGCATCCTGCGGGTGGAACTCGTGCTGGGCATCTGGATCGGTGCGGTGACCTTTACCGGCTCCGTCATCGCCTATGCCAAGCTTGCAGGCGGCGACAGCAAGCTGCCTGTGGCCATCGACACCTCCGCCAAGCAATTGCCCGGCGGGCACATGCTCAACGCAGCCGCAGCTGGCCTGTCGGTTGTCTTTGCCATCATGTACCTCACAGGTGCAGGCAGCTGGACGCTGATCCTACTGACACTTCTGGCGCTTTTCATTGGCTACCACCTGATCATGGGCATCGGCGGCGCGGACATGCCGGTCGTGGTCTCCATGCTCAACAGCTATTCCGGCTGGGCGGCAGCGGCCATCGGGTTCAGCCTTGGCAACGATCTTCTGATCGTGGTCGGCGCGCTGGTCGGCTCAAGCGGTGCGATCCTGTCCTACATCATGTGTAAAGCGATGAACCGCAGTTTCGTCTCCGTCATCCTTGGCGGTTGGGGCGGCGCGGCGAAAGGCGAACAGATGGCGGTCGAAGGCGAACAGATCGCCATCGACGCAGATGGCGTTGCCAACGCGCTGGACGAGGCGGACAGCGTCATCATCATCCCGGGTTACGGTATGGCGGTGGCACAGGCACAGCAGAACGTGGCCGAACTCACCCGTCGCCTGCGCGCCAAGGGCAAGAATGTGCGTTTCGCGATCCACCCGGTTGCGGGACGTCTGCCGGGCCACATGAACGTGCTTCTGGCCGAAGCCAAGGTGCCTTACGACATCGTACTCGAGATGGACGAGATCAACGACGACTTCCCGGACACGGACGTTGCCATCGTCATCGGCTCGAACGACATCGTGAACCCGGCCGCTCAGGATGACCCCAACAGCCCCATCGCCGGGATGCCGGTTCTGGAATGCTGGAAGGCCAAGCAGGTCTTCGTGTCCAAGCGCGGGCAGGGCACCGGCTATTCAGGCATCGAGAACCCACTGTTCTTCAAGGACAATACGCGGATGTTCTACGGGGACGCCAAGAAGTCGCTCGAGGACCTGCTGGCACGGATCACCTGATCCTTATCAGTCCGAGACATCTGAAAAGCCCCGCCATCGTGCGGGGCTTTTTGCAGTCATTCCGTCGATATCCAGCTGTCTATCTCTGCATCAAGCGCATCCCAGTCGGTATATTCGATGGCGTTCCCGGGATCTGCCTTTGGGTCCTTGGCGGCGATGATCCGGCGCATGATGAAGCGGCGGAACACGTCGTATTGGGCGGGTGAATACGCTCCTGCCACCTGCGCCACCTTGCCGGGCGTCCAGCCCGTGGCCTTGGTGAAATCCGACAGGATGTGATCAAGGCCGCGCCAGTCCTCGGCATCATGGCCTGCTGCCGCCAGTGACACGGACAGCATCAGCGTCGGCATGGAGTCGAGCGCCTCTGCGTGGTCTGCTGCGAAGTCCGACAGCACCCGCTGGTAATGTCCGACATGCAGTGATCCTCCCAGAACGACCCGGTCGAACCGCGCCAGATCGACGGGTCCCGCGTCGCCAAGATTGGCCAATTCGACGCTGTGGTCCTGATCGACAAGACGATCCGCGATGTGCCGCGCGATCTTGCGTGTTTGCCCTTCCGAACTTGCATAGCCGATGAACAGTTTCATGATCCGCTCCGTTGCTGCCGATGTGTCACAGCAGGTTCCCCGCTGGACGCGGCGATCATGGGCCGCGTGGGGACGGCGCGCGTTGATGCAGCGCAAAAACCGTTTCAGATCATTGAACTGGAAGGGTTTTCCAACCCGCCTGTTGCACGGGCACCCTGCGCAGTGCTGCGGCAGGTGAGCTAATGCATACTGTTGGATACTGGTAAAATACTGAAAATTCAGGAAATTTTCTTTACTTGGCCAAATGACGGGCCTAAGTGACAATTAAATTTGAAAGACCGACCCATGGCACCCATCGAAGATCACCCACTGCGTTATGCGCTTTCGAACGAACTCCACGCTCGGCCGTTTCCGGCGCTCGAAGCGCCCTGTCGCGCTGTGTATCTTGCGCTGAAAAAGCCCAAGGCAGCTGCCGCGCGTGACAAGACGCTGGACCTCGACCACCTCAAGGCGCTGCTGGATCGCTACGGCACCACGCATCCGCAGCCGGGTGCCACGCATTTTTCCGGCCAGATCGGCCAACACACGCTGAAATGGGAACAACACACCGAATTCGTGACTTACACGGTGTTTCTCAATGGCATGCCCGACCGGCCTTTCGATCCGGCGGATATGGACGTGTTTCCCGAACCCTGGCTGGCCTCGGCCCCCGGCGTGCGCATCACCTCGGCGCTGATCCGCGTCGAGGACCGTCCGGACGAAGCGACGATCTCGCAGAACCTGTCCGACTGGTTCGTGCCCGAAAGCCTTGCCGTGAGCCGCGTGCTGGATGACGATGCCATCGTGGCGGGCGATTTCCGCATCGATCCGGCGGGGCATCTGCGCTTTAGCTGTTTCGTCAGCAAAGGCATCGGCCGCCGTCGCGTGGGGCGTATCGTGCAACGGCTCTGCGAGATCGAGACCTACAAGACAATGTCCATGCTGGGCTTCACCCGCGTGCGCGAAATGGGCCCGCGGATGGGCGAGATCGACAATGAGCTGAACCTTCTGATGGCGGCGATGACCCATGGCGACGGGCAGGAAGAGGACCGTCTGAAATCGCTTCTGGCCGTGTCGGCGGAACTGGAAAGCCTGTCGGCGCAGACCTCGTTCCGCTTTGGTGCGACCGGTGCCTACGAGGCAATCGTCGAACAGCGCGTTTCTGTGCTGCGCGAAGAGCGGTTCGAGGGTCGCCAGACCTTTGCCGAATTCATGACACGCCGCTACGATCCGGCGATGCGGACGGTGAAATCTGCCGAACGCCGCCTGTCGGCCATGGCCGCGCGGGCTGTTCGTGCAGGTGACCTGCTCCGCACGCGGGTCGAGGTGGCGCGGTCGGCGCAGAACCAGCAATTGCTCGAAAGCATGAACCAACGCGCGGACATGCAATTGCGGTTGCAAAAGACCGTCGAAGGCTTGTCAGTGGTGGCGATCAGCTACTACGCCGTGTCGCTTGCTGGATACCTGCTCTACCCGGTTGCCGATCTGCTTGGCATCACCAAGGGGGCGGTAACGGCTGTGGCGACGATCCCTGTGGTGCTGCTGGTCTGGTTTGCCGTGCGTCGAATCCGCCGCGTTGTCGAACAGGGCGGGCCGGAGCTGTGACTTCCATCCATCGGTAAACAGCGTGGGCGCATTGACGCGTCCGCTACCGCCGAACAACCACTTCGGTTTGCGCCCCCAGCGACGTCGCCAGTGACTGGAACCGCGCCTCTGCCACCTCGCCATAAAGCGGAGAGGACGATTTGGTCAGCTTGAGCCGCAGCAGTTTCTTGCGCGGGCGCCATTCCAGCGCGGTGCCATCTGCGCTGGCATCCGACATCCACAGCATCGACCCGAACCGCAGCGCCTTGCCCAGCACTTCGGCGTCCAGTGTCGCCTTCTCTGACAAAAGCCCCTCCAGTTCCTCGAACCGGGTGCCCTCGCGCTTGTTCTTGTAGCGGTGCAGCAGCGCCAACCCGAGGAACACGCGTTCGGAATGTTTCAGCCCACCCAGATTGGCGCGGGTGGCGTTGTCGAAACAGGTCTCAGCCCGGTAATCGGGATGGGCGCGCCAGCTGACGTCATGCAGAAGGCAGGCGGCCTTGATCAGCCGCATCCGCGCCGGGTCCGCGCCGGAAAACAGCGGCGTGACAAAGCGGAACAGTTTCTTGCCGAACCCGGGCAGGCGCGCATCCTTGGCCTCGGCAAAGCGGCAGGCCTCGATCAGCGGATCACGGTCTCGCAGGTCCTGCGGCATCTGTTCATACAGCAGCCCCTCACGGATGCCATAGCTGGAAATCGCGATGTCCTTGGGTTTGAAGGTCTGCACCAGCCGCTTGAGAACATCGACCGCGTAGGGCACCAGTTCCATCCGCGCATTGGACACGCCGCAGGCCTGGCGCAGCTCTTCCAGATCGCAGGACTTGATGAACTTCACGGTCTGGTTCACCGCTTTCTTGTCCATCCGGTATTCGTGCAGCACGTGCAGCGGATAGTTGCGCCGGTGCATGTCGATCCGCGCAATCGCGCGCCATGACCCGCCGACAAGAAACAGACGGTCGCGCTGCGGGCCCATATGTTCGGACAGTTTGGCCATCACGTCCTTGATGTGCTGGTCACGCCCTTTCTGACCGCCCTTCAGATCGCGCAGTTTGAGTGGTCCGAGGTTGGAGCTGATCCTGCGTCCGACAAGACCGCCCGAGATTTCGGCCAGTTCCATCGACGACCCGCCGATGTCACAGACGAGCCCGTAGCTGCCGGGCCAGCCCAGCAAAACACCCTGTGCGGAAAGCCGCGCCTCTTCGTCGCCGCCGATCACCCAGATCCGCAGCCCGGTTTCGCGCAGCACATCCTCAAGGAACTCCGACCCGTCCTCGGCCTCGCGCACCGCTGCCGTCGCCACGACGCTGAGCGGCGGCAGGTTCATGCCCTGTGCCAGGGCCTGAAACCGCTTGAGCGCCTGCAGCGCGCGGTGGCGGCCTTCGGGATTCAAGCGCCCGGTTTCGGACATACCCGCGCCCAGGGCGCACATCAGCTTTTCGTTGTAGAAATAGGCCGGAGACCGTGCCGCACCGTCGAACACGACAAGACGGACCGAGTTCGACCCGATGTCGATCACCCCCACGCGGGACAATGCACGCGCCTGCGGATCGTCGAACAGGGGGCGCCCGAACGGGCCCGACGGGTCGTGATCGGAGTCGATGGTTCCGTCCATGGAGCCTCCCGGTCAAGGTCGCGGGCACCGTGTCAAAGAGGGGGCGGAAGGTCAAGAAAACTCGACGCGTGATCGGGGCTTTCTCAGGTGTAAAACGATGGGACGTGGCGGCAATCAAAGCCTTTCCGATCAGATGATTATGCGCCATGCTGGAGCGCGTGAAACGAGGGTGACGCAAGGAGAACAGGATGCGGATTGCCACCATGGCCACGGGCGGGATCGGCGGGTTTCTGGCCGTCAAACTGGCCCTTGCAGGTCACAGCGTTGCGACCATTGCGCGGGGCGCGCATCTTGCCGCGATCCGCGAAAATGGCCTGCGGCTGGACAGTGCGACCGGGTCCGAGACCGCCTATCCTCACATCGCAACCGACCGGCCCGAAGACGTGGGCCTGGTTGATGCCATCATCTTTGGCGTCAAGGGCGACGCGCTGGAAGACGCGGCGCGGGCCTGTCTGCCGATGCTCGGGCCCGAGACCCTTGTGGTGCCTTTCCTGAACGGGGTGGAGGCGTCGGACCGGCTGATCCGCATCCTGCCGGAACACAATGTCGGCAATGGGGTGGCGCGGGTCTCGACCACCATTTCCGCCCCCGGTGTCATTACCCAGACCGGCGGATTCCATTCCTTCATCTTTGCCGAACGCGACAGCCGCCCGTCCGCACGGGTCGATGCGCTGCGGGCGGCGATCAACGATGCGGGGTCTTCCGCGCCCGAGACCGACGATATCGTCAGGGAACTGTGGTCGAAATTCGTGCTTTTCTCCGCGCTGTCGGGTGTGACGGCGGCAGGGCGCTGCACGGTGGGAGAGCTGCGCGAGACGCCCGAACTGGAGGCGCTGTTCAAACGCGCGCTGTCAGAGACCGCCGGGATCGGACGGGCGCTCGGCGTGGCGCTCGATGACGACATCGAAGAGCAGGTCTGGGCGAGCATGCTGTCTTTCCCGGCGCAGGGTCGGGCCTCGACGGCGATCGATATCGAACATGGCCGACCGCTTGAGATTGACTGGGTGTCGGGGGCAGCAGCACGGCTGGCGGCACAGGCCGGGGTCGATGCCCCCGTCAATTCTGCGCTTTATGCGATCCTCTTGCCCCACAAACACGGGCGTTGATCTTCGCCCTAATCCTCGGTGTGCGTGAGCTTGGGCACGTCTGATGCGCCTGCCGATCCGCGACCCGACAGTGACGGGTTCTCCATGAAAAAACGGTGGCAGTTGAAGGCGAAATCGCCTTCGTCCCATGTCGCGCGGACAAACCGGCCATCGGGCTGCATGACCCAGCTTTGCGCCACGTCGGCCAGGTTGGCCGCCATGATCTGGCTGACGATCTGCGCCTTCACGGTGGCGTTCTCGATCTCGACCAGTGTTTCCACGCGACGCGTCAGGTTGCGCCCCATCCAGTCCGCCGAGGACATGAAGACCCGTGATTTCTTGTGTGGCAGCCCGTAACCATTGCCGAAACACGCGATGCGCGAATGTTCGAGGAACCGCCCGACGATGGACTTGACGCGGATGTTCTCGCTAAGCCCTTTCACGCCCGGACGCACGCCGCAGATCCCGCGGATGATGCAGTCGATCTTCACCCCGGCCTGACTGGCTGCATAAAGCGCGTCGATCATGTCGGGCTCGATCAACGAATTCATCTTGATCCAGATCTGCGCCGGTTTGCCCGCACGGGCGTGTTCCGCCTCTGCGGCGATCATCTCGAGCATCTTTGGCTTGAGCGAATGCGGCGAGATGCTCAGGTTTTCCAGACCGTCCGGCAGGGCATAGCCCGACAGGTAGTTGAAAACCTTGGTCGCATCGCGCCCGAGTGATGCGTCACAGGTGAAAAAGCTCAGATCGGTATAGATCGTGGCGGTGATCGGGTGATAATTGCCGGTGCCGTAATGCGTATAGGTGACCAGCTTGTCGCCCTCGCGGCGCACCACGACCGAGATCTTGGCGTGGGTCTTCCAGTCAAGGAAGCCGTAGACCACATGCGCGCCCGCCCGTTCCAACCTGCGCGACTGGCGGATGTTCGCGGCTTCGTCGAAGCGGGCCTTCAACTCGACCAGCGCGGTGACGGATTTGCCATCTTCGGCTGCTTCGCAGAGCGCGGCCACGATGGGCGACTGGCGCGAGGTGCGGTAGAGCGTCTGCTTGATCGCCACCACGTCGGGGTCACGTGCGGCCTGCGACAGGAACCGCACCACCATGTCGAAGGTCTCGTAGGGGTGGTGCAGCAGCATGTCCTTCTGCTTGATCGCCTCGAACATGTCGCCGTCGAAATCCTGCACCCGTTCGGGGACGCGCGGCGTGAATATGGGCCAGAGCAGGTCAGGACGGCTGTCGAGCACCAGTTCCTTGAGGTCGGCGGCACCGATCATGCCGTTCAGTTCGATCACATCGTCTTCACGCACCCGCAATTCGCGCATCACGGTCCCGCGCAGGGCATCGGGCGCTCCGCTTGTGATGGTCAGGCGCACGACCTCACCGCGGCGGCGGCGCTTCAGGGCAACTTCGAATTCGCGCACGAGGTCTTCGGCCTCTTCCTCGACCTCGATATCGCTGTCGCGCAGCACCCGGAAACCGAAATGGTCCCGCAGCTTGTAGCCGGGGAACAGCCGGTCGAAATGCAAGAGCAGCACGTCTTCGAGAAACAGGAACCGGCGCGCACCGTCTTCGGGTGGCAGCGCCACGAAACGCGCGACCTGGGCCGGGATCGGCAAGAGCGCCTGCAACCCGGTCCGGTCCTTGCGCCGTTCCAGCTGCAGGGCAAGGCAATAGCCGTTGTTGGCGATGAACGGGAACGGGTGGGCCGGGTCGATGGCCAGCGGTGACAGGACCGGGAAAACCTGATTCAGGAAAACGTCTTCGAGAAAGGCGAGATCCGCGTCGCTCAAGCCGTCGCGCGAGACGATGGATATACCCTCGGCCTCCATCTTGCTGCGCAGATCGGCCAGCACGCGCTGCTGTGACGCCATCAGCTTGCGCGCATCCTCGTTGATCAGCACAAGCTGTTCCGCCGGGGTTAACCCGTCATCGGACGGTGTCACATTGCCCGCCTGCGCCAGTTCGCGCAGACCGGCGACACGCACGGTGTAGAATTCGTCAAGGTTGGCCGCCGAAATCGACACGAAGCGCAGCCGTTCGAGCAGCGGCACGCGCGGGTTCTCGGCCTCTTCGAGCACGCGCCAGTTGAAGCCCAGCCACGACATCTCGCGGTTGAAGTACCGGCCGGGGCCGGTCATGTCCAGATCGGCAAGAACCGTCGGATCGGGAAGCGGGGCGTTGAGGAAATCGGCGCTGTTCATCGGTGTCCCTTAGCGGTGGCGCGTGACAGTTTGGTGACACCTTGCCTGAGGGCCTCACCCTAAACCACTAGTCTGACGCCGTTTCTTCGTGGAATTCAAGGTCGGCCAGTGCCGTGCGGGCCAGCATCCGCGTCACTCCTTTCGGAGTGCCTAACGCTTCGGTGTCCAGATGCGCGACGACCTGACCCGCCGCCTCGAAGGACCGGGGCATCCAGCGGACCAGATAGGGAATCACGTCGGGCATCGGCACGATCTGGCGATCGGCGAACAGCTTTGCCAGCACGGCTGACAGCAGGATATCGTCCGGCGTGGCCATCTTGGCCAAGGTCGTGCCCGCCATCCGGCTGGCCAGATCGGGCAAGCGGATCGCCCATGTCGACGGCGGACGCGGCGCGGTGAGCAGCATCGAATGACCGTTTGCCAACACGAGGTTGTGCAGGTGAAACAGCGCCTCTTCGGCAGCGGTATCACCCGCGATCCGTTCCACGTCTTCGACGCAGACGGGACCATCGGCCAGTGTCGGCACATCCGCAGAGGCAATATCCTGAGCCGCGATCATCTGCGCGCCGCTTTCGGCGCACCAGACATGCGCCAGATGCGTCTTGCCGGACCCGTGCGGACCGACCAGCACCAGCTTGCCGTTGGGCCAGTTCGGCCAAGTGTCCACCAGCCCCAGCGCCACGGCATTGCTGTGGGTGACGTAAAAGTCTCCGCGCCCCAGCGCAGGCCGCGCCGGAATGTCGAATTTCATCTGGAGGGCCATTTATTTCGTGTCCCGGTCACTCAGCCCACGATAGAGGCGGCTGTGAAGATATCGGTCTGCCGCAAACCGCGTGACCACGCCGATCGATGCGGCGACAGGCACCGCGACCAGCATGCCGACAAAGCCGAACAGCGTGCCGAAGATCGACAGCGCAAGGATCAGCCAGACCGGGTGCAACCCCACCGATGATCCCACCAGCTTGGGCGTGAGCACATTGCCTTCGATCACCTGACCGAGCACGAATACGCCCGCGACAAGGCCGATGGTCAGCCAGTCGCCCCAGAACTGGAACAGCGCCAGCCCGATGGCCAGCGCCCCGCCGATCAGCGCGCCCAGATAGGGGATGAAGGTCACAAGCCCCGCCACGAACCCGACCACAAGGCCGAATTGCAGCCCGATCACCATGAGCGCAACCGCGTAATATGTGCCGAGGATGATGCAGACCGTGCCCATGCCGCGGATGAAACTGGCCAACGTTTTGTCGATATCGGCGGCCAGCTTTCGGATGGTGGGCGCGTGGTCGCGGGGCAGCAGTTCATCGACGCGGGCGACCATGTTGTCCCAGTCCAGCAGCAGGTAAACTGCGACCACCGGCACGATCACGAAAAGCATGATGATGTTGATGATCCCGGCAGCCGAGCTAAGAACGGTGTTCAGCAATTCGCCGCCGCGCGACTGGATGGTCTCGCCGACAGTGACCAGCGATTGCCGCAGCGGGCTTTCGGTGTCCATGATCTCGGGGAACCGCTCGATCAGGAAATCCCGCAGATTGGCAAAAAGGGTAGGCGCCACGTCGAACAGATCAAGCGCCTGATCGATCAGCGACGGGATCACCAGCAACAGAAGCACCACGAAGGCCACTATCCCCAACACGGTGATGACCGCCGTGGCCATGACACGGCTGAAACCCAGACGTTCCAGCCGGTCCGCAACCGGGTCGAGGAAATAGGCAATCGCGCCGCCCAGCACGAAGGGCAGCAGCACGTCACCAAGGAACCAGAGCACAACCGCAACAACGGCGGCTGAAATGCCCCAATATTTCAACTGTTCCCCAGCGGGAAGTGCCATGTCATGCGCCCCTGTGACCTAGCCTCTACATCGCCTGTCCATTGCGGGGTTTCAAGGGGAAGGCGCATGGGGCAGGATGCATCGACGCATCGAAATTTTCGTTCATGCAAAATGCGCCGCGCCGTGTGGGGCGCGTGATTGCCCTGAAACTGCGGGATCAATCGCGCCCCAACATACGGCACGCCTTCCAGATCGCGGCCCCCTCGCTCAGTTTCAACACCCAAGCCAGTGGAATGCCCTTTGGCGTTGCGATCCCGTGAGCTGCACCCATGGCCGCGCCGATCATCAGGGAACGACCGGCGCTGTCACCGGCTGCAAGGATATTGCGCTCCACCGCGTCGGTGTAGCTGGTGCTGTAGCGCAGCACATGAAACATCACCGGGCCCGCTGTGGGCAGGTGGCAGGCGCGCCCGACCTCGCCCGCATAGACCGTTGTGTCGGTCTCGGAGGTGGTCAGCGCGTCCTTCAACGCGTCCCGCACGTCGCCACTTGCCGTGTCAGCGGCGGCGTTGAGCGCATCCTGCACCGGCGTGCCCGTCACCACGCGGCGCAGCAGTTCAGCGAAGACCGCGTTATACGCCTCGGCCACATCGTTCACATTGGTGATCTGCATCGCTTCGTTGGCGGTCCGGAGCAATTCCGGCGATCCATGGCTGGTCGCCACGATGGCCGGCAGGCGGGCTACAGCCGGGTTCTGATCGTCGTCGATCCCCGAGGGCAGGGTTTCGGCAGCGATCCGCTCCAGCGCGCCCCGCGTTGGGCGGTCGATATAGCCGGTATAGGCACCGCCCGCGCCGAAATGCGCGGCAAAGGCGCTGCGCTGGGCGCTAGCATCGAACCCCCCGCCGCAGTCGATCATGCAGCGCATGGCAAGGTAAAGCGCCTCGCCATATTGCGTCAGCATCCCGGCCTGCCGCGCGCCATGGGCGAAATAGCCCTTCGCGCCGTCGAAAAAGGCGGGATCCACAGGGGCAAAGGCGGCGGAGCCATCGCGCTTTGCGACGATCTGAGCGATCCGGTCGGGATCATACAACCAATGCAGGCCAAGGCTGGCGGCATCCGCTACAAGTGCTCCAAGCAGAAGGGCAGAGGTCGGTGTCTCGGTCATCTGTGATCTCCTCGATCATCCCAACGGTGCAACGGAGAGCCCGGTTCCGACCGTGCCTTATGCTTCGAGCGGTACCGTGACACGGGCCACCACCCGTGTGCCATCCCTCTCGCGGGTCACGTCTGCGCCAAGCTGGGTTGCGAATTGCTGCACCAGCCGTTCGCCTGTCCCCGACGTCGGGCTGCCTTGCTCGGGGATCGTCGCGTTCAGATCGGCATTGGACACGGTGATTTGCAGCGCATCGTCCTGCATGACCTCCACCACCAGCGTCACCGGCGACTCCTCGCTCGGTGCGCCGTACTTGATCGCGTTGGTGAGCAATTCGTTCAGCATCAGGCTCAGCGCCATGGCGTTGTCGCTCTTGAGCCGGATCGCGTCATCGGGATGGGTGAACACCATCGCCGCCGGGGACAGCTCGGCGCTCTTGCGGGTCGACATCACCAGCCGGTCGAACAGGGTCACGAGGTCGATCTGCGCCACGTCGTCGTCGATCTGGATTGCCGCATGGACATCCGCCACCGCAAGGACGCGCGACTCCACCGCCCGCAGTGCCTCTCGCGCGGCGTCGGCAGCAGGGCCACCGGCCACCATCAGCTTGCTGGACTGCAGGCGCAACAGCGACACCGCGATCTGCAGGCTGTTCTTGATCCGGTGATTGGCCTCGACCACAAGCGCCTCGCGCACCTTCACCGCTTTTTCCAGCTCGCGGCGGGCTGTCTCGATATCGGTCAGGTCGACAAAGGTGCCCACCAGTTTCGCGCGCCGGTCCACCGGATCGGTGGCCATCTCGCCCCGGATTCGGACGAACCGCTCTTCGCCGGTCGGGAGGCACACCCGGTAGTCGAACGACGCCGCCTCGCCCAAAGGGGCGGCCAACACCCGCGCCACTTCGGCATGGACACCGCCAACATCGTCCGGATGTACCCGGGCAAAGAACGGTTCGCCAAGCGAGCCAGCCTCGCCCGGCGCAAAGCCGAACATGGCGTCGATGGCCTCGTGGCGCAGGAAGAGGTCGGTTGTCGGATCATAGCTGAAATAGGCCACCGACGCGGTCGAAGCCGCAGCCCGCCTATGGCTCTGAGCCAGCCGCGCCGTCAGGGTGGCTTCGGTCACATCGCGCGCGGTTTGCAGGATCGCGATGATCCGACCCTCCTTGCGCACCGGCGCGAAATGCATCTGCCAATGATGTTCGACATAGACGCCATCCTCGTTCAGCAGATCGAACCGCGCCGGTCCCACCTCCTGTGGCGCGCCCGTGCGCAGGATGTCGTCGGTCGCCTCGCGGATGAAGTTCACAGCATCCGCGCCCTCTGTGCTGGGGGGGAAGGCCTCGAACATGCCCTGTCCGGCAACAGCGACCCCGACCGAGTCTGACATGATCTCGTGAGCCGCATTGCGCCACACCAAGGTGAGCTTGTCATCGGGAAGGTAGAACAGCGCGGCGAACGGCACGGCGTCGAAGCCGAGCGCAAGGGTCTCGCCAAGGGTCTCTGGTCGTTCGGACACCTGAATGTCACTGGTCATGTCGTGTTACACTCTGAAATCCGCATCTGCTCTAGGTAGAGCGAATTCGACGACAGAGTCCACACCTGCATTGGCCCTTGAGCGGAGGATGGCGCGGGGTGCACTGCTATCGTGTGGCATCAGCGCCGTTCCCGTTCGGTGCACCGGTCAGTCCTGCCACATCCCGCCGCGCCGCCCTTGTCCGGGACGGTGCAACCGGCTAGGACAGCGCAAACGTCATATGTGAGAGCCAAGATGCGCCTGTCCCGCTATTTCCTGCCCGTTCTGAAAGAGACCCCTTCCGAGGCCCAGATCGTCAGCCACCGGCTCATGCTGCGCGCCGGCATGATCAAGCAGGCCAGCGCGGGCATCTATTCGTGGCTCCCGCTCGGCTACAAGGTGCTGCGCAACATCGAAAATATCGTGCACGAAGAACAGGCGCGTGCCGGGCATATCCCGATGCTGATGCCCACCATACAATCCGCGGACCTGTGGCGCGAGAGCGGGCGCTATGATGCGTTCGGCGACGAAATGCTGCGCATCAAGGACCGCCACGACCGCGATATGCTGTTCACGCCCACCGCCGAAGAACTGATCACCGACATCTTCCGCTCCCACGTCGGCAGCTACAAGGACCTGCCGCTGACGATGTATCAGATCCAGTGGAAATTCCGCGACGAGGTGCGCCCGCGGTTTGGCGTGATGCGTGGCCGCGAATTCTACATGAAGGACGGCTATAACTTTGATCTGACCAAGGAAGACGCGCTGCACGCCTATAACCGTCATCTCGTCAGCTACCTGCGCACCTACGAGCGCATGGGCTTGCAGGCGATCCCGATGCGCGCGGATAGCGGCGCAATGGGAGGCGACAACACGCATGAATTCCTCGTGCTGGCCGAAACCGGCGAATCCGAGGTGTTCTATGACAGCCAGATCACGGATCTGAAATTTGGCGACCGCGCAATCGACTACGACGATCACGCGCAGTGCCAGGCCGTGCTCGAGGAATTCACCTCGCGCTACGCCCGTACCGACGAAACCCATGACGAGGCGTTGTTCAACGAGGTCCCCCAAGAGCGCCGCCGTACCGCACGCGGCATCGAAGTGGGGCAGATCTTCTATTTCGGAACCAAGTATTCCGACGCGATGGGCGCCACCGTGGCAGATGCCGAGGGCAACCGCGTTCCGGTCCACATGGGCAGCCACGGCATCGGTGTCAGCCGCCTTCTGGGTGCGATCATCGAGGCCAGCCATGACGACAACGGCATCATCTGGCCCGAGGGCGTCACACCATTCCATTGCGGGATCGTCAACCTCAAGCAGGGTGACGACGAGGCCGATGCCGCCTGTGAGGCGCTTTATGCTAGCCTGACCGCTCTTGGGCTCGAGCCGCTTTACGACGACCGCAACGAACGGGCAGGGGGCAAATTCGCGACGATGGATCTGATCGGCCTGCCGTGGCGCATTACCGTCGGTCCGCGCGGGCTCAAGAACGGGGTTGTCGAACTCACCTCGCGCCGCAGCGGCGAAAGCGAGGAACTGCCGCCAGAACAGGCCATCGCCAAGGTGGCCGCGATCTACGGCAAGATGGTCGCCTGACATCACTGGTCGCCTTTCGGGGCGGCCATGACCGGCTGAGGCATCGTTTGCGTCAACGCAAACATGCGGATGCGTTGACGCATCCGCGCCGCCCTCAGACCGACGCGCTGACCTCGGCCACGATGCCGTCCACCACTTCGAGAAGCAGCGCCTCGTCCTCGCATTCCGCCATGACGCGGATCAACGGCTCGGTCCCCGACTTTCGGATCAGCAGCCGTCCCTTGCCGTTCAGCCGTGCTTCGGCGTCGGCGATGGCGGTTTTCACCGATCCCACCTCTAGCGGGGCAACCGACGGATCATACCGCACGTTCTTGAGCAGTTGCGGCACTGGCTCGAAGCTGCGGGCGAGCGCGCTTGCGGGCTGCCCCGTGCGGCACATCTCGCCCAGGAATTGCAGCCCGGCCATCAGACCGTCGCCGGTGGTGGCGTAATCCGTCATCACGATATGGCCTGACTGTTCGCCGCCCAGGTTCCAGCCGCCCTTGCGCATTGCCTCGACCACGTAGCGGTCGCCGACGCCGGTGCGTTCCAGCCTAAGCCCGCGCCCGTCCAGAAACCGCTCTAATCCCAAGTTCGACATCACCGTCGCCACCAGCACACCGTCGCGCAGGCGGTGTTCCTCGGCCCAGCGGGCGGCCATCAGCGCCATGATCTGGTCGCCATCAGCCACTTGCCCGGTTTCGTCGATCAGGATTACCCGGTCGGCATCGCCATCCAGACAAATCCCCACATCCGCGCCATGCGCCACAACGGCGGCGGCGGCCAGTTGCGGATGGGTAGACCCACAGCCTTCGTTGATATTCGTCCCGTTCGGGGTCACGCCGAGCGGGATCACATCGGCACCCAGCTCCCAAAGCACTTCGGGCGCGGCCTTGTAGGCGGCCCCGTTGGCGCAATCCAGCACGACCTTCAGCCCGTCAAGGCGCATGCCTGCGGGAAAGGTCGACTTGACCCGCTCCTGATAGCGGAACCGCCCGTCGTCGATGCGTTTCGCACGGCCGATATTGTCGGCACTCGCCGGTTCCACGCCGGTCTCGATCAGCGCTTCGATCTCGGCCTCGTCGGCATCCGACAGCTTGAACCCGTCGGGGCCGAAAAACTTGATCCCGTTATCCGCTGCCGGGTTGTGGCTGGCGGAAATCATGATCCCCAGATCGGCGCGCATCGACGGGGTCAGCAACCCCACAGCCGGTGTCGGCACCGGACCCAGCAGCAGCACATTCATGCCGGTCGAGGTCAGACCCGCAGTCAGCGCGTTCTCGAACATGTAGCCCGACTGCCGCGTGTCCTTGCCGATCACGACGCGGTGCACACCCTTGGAATCCTGACGGAAATGTCGCCCGACTGCAGCACCGATCCGCAGCGCCATATCCGCCGTCATCGGATGGATGTTCGCGGTTCCCCGCACCCCGTCCGTGCCAAAAAGCTTACGCGCCATCGTTGAAACCCCATTCAATTGCACGCCAGAGCGACAGCGCCTGACGCGTTTCCGTCACATCATGTACCCGTATGACTTGCACGCCTTGGGTCGCCCCATGCAAGGCAACCGCCACAGAACCCGCGACACGTGTGTCTGCCGTGCCAGCCCCGGAAATCGTGCCGATGAATTTCTTGCGCGACGCGCCCAGCAGGATCGGGCAGCCCAACCCGTGAAAGAGCGCGATGTCGCGCAGCAGGGCGAGGTTGTGATGCAGTGTCTTGCCGAAACCAATGCCGGGGTCGACCATGATCTGATCTCGCGCGATACCTTGCGCCACCAATGCCTCGACCCGGTCGGACAGGAAATCATACACATCAAGCCGCACATCATCGTAGCGCGGAGCGTCCTGCATCGTCTGTGGATCGCCCTGCGCATGCATCACGCAGACCGGCACTTTGCGCCCGGCACAGAGAGGCGCGAGGTCAGGGTCGTAGGTGAAGCCTGCCACGTCATTGACCAGTGCCGCTCCCGCTTCCAAAGCCGACTCGGCCACTGGGGCCTTGCGCGTGTCGATGGAGATCGGCACGTCCAGTTCAGCCGAGATGGCGGCAATCGGCCCGGCGACCCGGCGGATTTCCTCGTCCACCGGCACGGTCTTGGCCCCCGGTCGCGTGCTTTCACCGCCGATGTCGATGATCCCGGCCCCCTCGGACGCCATGCCCCGCGCTTGGGCCACGGCGGCGTCGGGGTCAAGATACCGACCGCCATCGGAAAAGCTGTCAGGTGTGACATTGAGAATGCCCATCAGCGTCACGCCGCTCATGTCAATCCCGGCCATCGGCGCGCGAGATACAGTCAGCCGCTCCAGCACCGCGTCGGGCGCCGCCTTGGCGGGGATGATCTGCGGGACGGCATTGCGGCGCAGGACCACGGCTTCGCTGAACCAGAACGGGCCACCGGCCAGCGGCAGCGCGTCGTCGGGGCGCGGGCCGGAGCATCGGGGCAGGGGGCGGAAATAATGCGTCATGTCGCGTGAATGAAACGCAAATCGCGGTTTGACAAGCGTCTAGAGCACGCTTTCGCTGATCGGGCTGTTGCGAACTGAAACATCGCCCAAGGCCGGCGCTTCGCTGCCGATGACCAAAAGCTCGCTGGCCTCCATTTCCTGCGCAAACCAACCGGTCAGGGCCACCGTGTCAGTGATCGCTGTCTCCGGGCCTTCGACTGCGTCCAGCACGATCTTCGACGGCGCCCAGATGCAGACCTGACCGTTCTTCATCGCCCAGTCGAGCTCGGTACGCGTGGCCACCACCTTGCAGCGGGCATCGCGCGCCGCCAGCATCCAGCCGTTCTGTTCAATGGCCAGAAGGTCGATGCGGCGCTGCGCCATGGGTTGATCCACCTCGGCACGCGCGCCGTCCGGCAATCCAACACAGAGGATCAGGGGCGCACGTTCGGCACCAAGCTGGTCGATCCATGCGCCGAGATGGTCCGACATCATCGCGGCATTGGTCAGGTAGACCACGCGCGGATGCGGACTTTCCTGGCTTGTATCATGCGCAGCACCGCCCAGATCACCGCGCGACCGCACGATCTCGACCCCCAGCGCGCCGGGGCCGCGATCCAGTTTTTCGATCCGCACGAAGGCCCGCAGCGCCTGCGGCTCCAGCAGGATGCGCTCGGCAATCCGTTCGGCCAGCGTTTCCAGCAGGTTCAAACGTTCTGCCGCAAGTTCGGTGGCAATCGCTTCGGTCACGCGGTCGTAAGACAGGATGCGATCCACATCGTCGTCGATATGTCCAACAATCGGTTGTACTTCGACAACGACGTTAAAGCAGATGCGCTGGCGCGTGCCGCGCTCGGCCTGAAAGGCGCCGATCTCGACCTCAACGATGTGGTCACGCAGGGAAATGCGGTCCACCGGGCCATCATCGGCAGTCGCAATGGCCCGTTCGGACGGGTGCGCAAAGGCAAGTCTAATCTCGGAGCTCATGGCGCAACCCTCTTTTCAGCTGGCACCGGGCTACCAGAGGATTGCGGAAACGGAAATGCCGCGAAAGGGCATTTTGAGCACCACCCGCGACATCTTCGGGCCCTCAGCCCCTGTCGTGTCGGATCAGCCGCTGGAGCTGACGCGCCATGTGTGGCGATAAAACACGTGCACACCGTAAGAGGCCGTCTGTGTGTAGGTGCGCGACCAACGCGGCCGCACTGCGGTGGTGTGATAATGGGTGGCACCATTGGTCAGGTTCATCGGCGCGCGGCCATCCAGAATGGCGCGGGCAACCTTGCCGACCCGGTCCCAGGCCTGCGGTTCGCGGATATGTTCGGGGATTCCGTCACAAGTATAGGTGAATTGGCACTGGTATTTCTTGCCGGTGCCCTGATTGATCACGCCGCAGATGTCATCGGGAAAACGCCCGCTCTTGACGCGGTTCATGATGACTTCGGCAACCGCGAACTGACCCTGGATTGTCTCACCGCGCGCCTCGAAGTAAAGCGCCTCTGCAAGGCATTCCCACTGCGCGCCGCCCGAGGCGGGGGTCTGGGCGTTCAGCCATGAGGCGTTGTAGATGGCGGAGGTGCGGGACACAGGTGTCACCAGCGATGTCATGTGGTTCTGGCCCGCCGATGCCAAAACGGTTTTTTCCTTGTTCAGAAGCTCTTGCGCGGCTTCCTTCGATCGCTCTGCCAATGTCGGCGTGGCCAGGACGGCCGCGGCCAGAATCAATGCAAACAATCTCGTCATGCCAAGTGTCGATCTCGCAATATTGTGGGTGGCGACACAGTGCCCAAAAACAAGGCAGCGCCGCGCATTCGACGGGCTGTTACAGAAATATTATGATTTTAACAAGTTTTTCGCCCATGCACGGGATGCATGGCCGTTGCCCATAGGGCGATTGCGGCAATATTTAGGCCGGATATTGCCGAAAACTACCCGATCTTGTCGGCCAACGCAAGCTGTGCTGCGGCAAGACGTGCCACCGGAACCCGAAAAGGAGAGCAGCTGACGTAGTCGAATCCGGCTGCCCGGCAGAAGGCAATTGATTCGGTATGGGCGGCATGTTCGCCGCAGATCGACAGCACCACATTGGGCCGTGCCGCCCGTCCGCGCACCACGCCAAGCCGCAGCAATTCGCCCACGCCCTCGGTATCAAGGATGTGAAACGGATCTTCGCTGAACACGCCCTGACGTACATATTCCGACATGAACCGTCCCGCGTCGTCGCGCGACAGGCCGTAGGTCATCTGTGTCAGGTCGTTGGTGCCGAAGCTCAGGAAATGCGTGTGCTCGGCAATATCACCGGCGCGCAGGCAGGCGCGGGGGGTCTCGACCATCACGCCCAGACGGTAGGTGAAATCGGCGCCGTTCTCGGTGCGTACGGCGGCCGCGACCGCCTCGACGCGACCGCGCACAAGTTCGACCTCGCGCTTGGCAGACACCAGCGGCACCATGATCTCGGGGATCAGAGTGATGCCTTCCTTCGCCGCCTCGACCGTCGCCTCAAAGATCGCGCGGGCCTGCATATCGTAGATCTCGGGCACCGAGATGCCCAGACGCACGCCGCGCATGCCCAGCATGGGGTTGTATTCCGCAAGGCTGTCGACGCGGCGGGTTACGTCGCTGACGGGAATGTCCAGCGCCTCGGCCAGTTCGCGCTGCCCCGCGCGGCTGGTGGGCAAAAATTCGTGCAGCGGCGGATCGAACAGCCGGATGCAGACCGGGTGGCCCTGCATGATGCGGAACAGCTCCAGAAAATCCGCGCGCTGCATCGGGAGCACCAGTTCAAGCGCAGCCTGCCGGTCCTCACGGTTCTGCGCAAAGATCATCTCGCGCATCGGGGTCAGGCGTTCGGCCTCGAAGAACATGTGTTCCGTGCGGCACAGCCCGATCCCCTGCGCGCGGAAATGCAGCGCGGTCTTGGCATCCGCTGGCGTGTCGGCATTGGCGCGCACGCCGATATCGCGTTCCGCATCGGCCCAGCTCATGAAGGTGCGAAAGGTCTCGTCCAGCGTCGCCTCGATCATCTCGACCGACCCGGCAAGGATCTGGCCATTGGTGCCATCGACGGTGATCTCGTCACCTTCCTTGAACACCCGCCCATCTACCGCGACCATCGACTTGCGCTTGACCTGAAATCGGATGCTTGCCGCGCCAACGACGCAAGGCAGGCCAAGACCGCGCCCGATCACCGCTGCATGGCTGGTCATGCCGCCGCGTTCGGTCAGCACGGCCGATGCGACATGCATGCCGCGGATGTCTTCCGGGCTGGTCTCGCGCCGCACCAACACACAGGGCTCTCCACGCGCGGCACTGGCCTGCGCCGCCTCTGACGAAAACACGATCCGCCCCGTTGCGGCACCGGGGCTGGCGGCAATGCCCGTGCCCAGAACATCGCGCCTGGCACTGGCGGCCACCTGCCGGTGCAGCAATTCGGACAGGGCGCGCGGTTCGATCCGCATCACGGCCTCTTGCCGTGTGATGATCCCATCCTCGGCCAGCCGAACAACGATCCGCAGCGCTGCCCGCGCGCTGCGTTCGACACGTACACCGTCCAGAATGTGCAGATTGCCGTTCTCGATGGTGAACTCGATCTGCATTTCCTCGCGCAGCTTGGCGCGCATCAGGGCCGCATGCTCCTTGAGCGCTGCAAAAGCCTCGGGCGCCAGGTCCTCAAGCGACGGACCGCGCGGGTCCTTCTCGAGGAAAATCGACGCGGCACCTCCATCAAGCGCCTCGCGCCCCTGGCTCTGGCTCAAGTAGCGGCCGGTGACCTGCGGCAGCCCGGTGAACGAATTGGCCAGTTGCAGCACACCCGACCCACATTCGCCGCTGCCCAGACCCAGCGCCATTTCCTGCACTACAAGGCCCAGCCCCGCATCCACCGGCGCGCCCTTGGCCTGCCGCAACAGCCGTGCGGTTGTGCCTTCCCAGGCCCGCGCCATTGACCTTAGGATCTCGGCCAATTGCACCGCCGGTTCCTGCGGGAACGGCTCTTCCGCCTCTGCTTCGTAGAGTTCGAGTGCTGCGAGCAACGCGTCATGGCCCTCGCCGTCGATTTCGTCAAAGGCATCCGCATCGAGCCGCGCCACGTCGATCGCGTAATTGAGCACGAAGCGGTAGTAGATCTCGGTCGCCGCCGCCTTGCCGATCTGGTTGCACATGTCGGCATAGCGTGCGTCGTTCATCCCGATATTGAGCACCGCACCCGGACCGCCCCAATCGGGGTCCTCCGAGGAGGGGCGCACGCAGAGCAGGGCGTTGGTGTCGAATTCCGCAAGGATTCCAGATACATCCGGGCGATAGCCTGACGCGATCTGATGCACCGCTTCGAAAGACAGCGCGACGGTGCGCGGCACTGGCAGATCAAGGCGCACAAGGCGCTGCAGACACTTGGCCCGCCCGCCATGGGTGGGCGTCGACATGGGTGATGTCGGCGTGATCAGCGTCACATCCGGATTGTCAGGACTTGGTTTCTGCACTGCAGCACCTCATGCAATTCGATGCAGCATACGCCGGTCGCGCAACCTGACAAGGGGCGTTACAGCGCAGGCATCACCCTTCGATCCTGGTCAGATCCGCCACCTGCAAACAGGTCGTGCGGATCGTGCTGAGCAGGTTAAGCCGGTTGCGCCGCAGCACTTCGCTTTCGGCATTCACCTGCACCGCCTCGAAGAACGCATCCACCGGCCCGCGCAGATCGGCCATCGCTGCCATTGCGGTGGCGAAATCCTGATCCTTCATCGCCGGTGCGATCCTGGCTTCGGCCTTGGCCAGCGCGTCGAACAGGGCTTTTTCGGTCGGGTCTTCCGCGAATTTCGGATCGGCCCCGAAGGAGTATTCCACCCCGTCCTTGTCCTCGGCCTGTGTCAGGATGTTGTTGGCGCGCTTGAAGCCCTGAACAAGGTTCTCGCCATCCTCGGTCTCAAGAACCGCCTGCAGCGCCTTGGCCCGCTTGACCAAAAGCGCCAGGTCATCATTGCCGGGCATGGCAATGCAGGCGTCGATCACGTCATGCCGCACGCCTTGATCGCGGAGATAGACTTTAAGGCGGTCGTGGAAGAAGGAGAGCAAATCCACCGATTTGTCTGGCACCGCTCCGTTCATCGCATCAAGACCGTCTGTCTCACCATCGCGTTGCGCCTTGAGCGTGCGATAGGCCGCACCGAACACACCATGTTCAGCAATTTCGCGGATCAAATCGTTTACATCAGCGTCGGTGACCACGTCGATCAGGTGGCCCTTGTGCCGGACAAGTTGGATGTCGATGTAGCTGTCCAGCGGTATCTGAAGCCCGTTCTCCAACACCAACCGGATCACCCCCAACGCCGCACGGCGCAGCGCAAACGGGTCCTTCGACCCTGTCGGCTTCTCGTCAATCGCCCAGAACCCGGTCAGCGTGTCGATCTTATCGGCAAGCGCCACGGCCACGGACACCGGCGCAGAGGGCACATCGTCCGACGGACCCAGTGGCGAATAATGCTCCTGGCACGCAGCTCCCACCTCGGTTGGGAGACCTGAAGCATCGCTGTAATAGCGCCCCATAAGCCCCTGAAGTTCGGGGAATTCGTAGACCATTTCCGACGCGAGATCGGCCTTGGCCACCCGTGCGGCCTGTTCCACCAGATCCGCATCTGCACCAACAACCGGCGCCAGTTCCCGCGCCAGCGCCGCAATCCGCTCGATCCGGTCGCGCTGCGATCCCAGCTTATTGTGGAATGTGACGTTCGACAAGCTGTCCGTCCATGCGGTCATGCCCTCGCTCTTGGCGACCCGCAGGTCGTTCTCCCAAAAGAACTTGGCATCCGAGAGCCGCGCCGAAAGCACCTTCTGGTTGCCCGCAAGGATCGTCGCGCCGTGATCGGCGGTTTCGCGGTTCGCCACGGTGATGAACCGCTCGATCCGCCCCGTCTTGGGGTTGCGCACCGAAAAGAACTTCTGATGCTCTTTCATCGAGGTCTGGAGCACCTCGGGAGGCAGGTCCAGAAACTCCGCCCCGATCTCACCCATCAGCACCACGGGCCATTCGACCAGCCCGGCCACTTCGGCCAGCAGCCCCTTGTCCTCAACCACCTCAAGCCCGCTTGCAAAGGCCTGATTGGTCGCGTCCTGCCAGATCGCGTCGGCGCGTTCGCCTGCGTCCAGCACCACATGCGCGCGCTTCAGCTTGGCTTCATAATCGTCGAACCCCGTGACATCAAACGCGCCGGGAGCCATGAAGCGATGCCCCTCGGTGGTGCGCCCCGACGCGATGCCGTCCACATCCAGCGGCACCACTTCGGACCCGTCCTCGCGCGTCAGAACGCAGCTGATCCGGTGCAGCGGCCGCACCCAGCGCAGGCTGCCCGCCCCCCAGCGCATCGACTTGGTCCAGGGGAAGTTGCGGATCGTGTCTTCCAGCACCTGGGCCACGATCTCGGCAGCAGGGCGCCCCGGCTTGTCGATCACCGCATAGAACACGCGGCCCTTCTTCTCGTCGCGCTCCACAAGGTCGTCGCGGGTCAGACCGGCACCGCGCAGAAAGCCTTCGATTGCCTTTTCCGGCGCATCGACACGCGGACCCTTGCGCTCTTCCTTCACATCCGGCGACCGCTCGGTCAGCCCGTCAATCCGCAACGCCAGACGGCGCGGCGTGGCATAGGCGGCGGCCCCGCCATAGGTCAGACCCGCCTCGACCAGACCATTGGTGATCCGCGCCCTCAGGTCGTCGGCCGCCTTGGCCTGCATCCGCGCGGGGATTTCTTCGGAAAAAAGCTCGATCAATAGGTCGGGCATCAATTGCCTCCAATTTCGCGGTCCGGGCAGTCGTCGCCCAGCGGGCTGCCATCATAGGCCTTGTCGCCGCATTCGTTGATTTCGTGCCAGATATAGCCGCGCCCGTCTTGCGTGATGGCAACCACGCGGTCGATCCCGAATTCGCGGTTGCGCTCGCTGGTGAACACCTGTGCACGGCCCGCGCGGATGTCGTCGCCGATGGTTTCGGCATCGAAGCACCCGAACCAGCCCGGCGCGTTGCGGGGGGCTGCGCCGAGGTACTGCTCATAGGTGGATGTGAGCGTCGATAGCGGCGTCTGGGTGGTGAAGCACGCTCTGAACCTGATGGGTGAGCTTTCGGCGTCAATAGCCTGAAAATCCTCGTAAAGGATCGTTTCCATTCTGCCGTCCAGAGTGGTCAGCTGCACATCATCCGTGCCAGTCGGCGTGACCGTTTCGTAATAGGCGTAGACCTGAAGGTAATACATCGCCACACCCGCAACCAGCGCGCTGACGAGAAGGACGACGGTCAGGATCTTTCCGGTCATCGGTTATTTCCAATCCATGTTGACGCGAGGCTGCGTCATCTGTGCCGCACGGTCGCGCAGCGCATCGGTGCGCGCCAAAAGGTCGGGAATGCGGCTTTCGTGCGTTTCGACAAAGAGATGGCCAATCCGCTTGTTCACCGGATGGTCAAAAAGCGCCTCGAGCAGAGGCACCTCGGCCCCTTCGATATCCATCTTGATCACCGCGATGTCCGCGTCCAACCCCTGCAGGAAGGCGGGAAAGTCGATCACCCGCACGTCAATCGCGCTCTGTGTGTCTATGTTACGCTTCTGCGCCATGAGCGACGAGGATTGCGATTGCTCGACCGGGTCGGCGTCAAAGCTCGCGGTGCGGTACAGCGGGAAGGTGCCGTCCTCGGTGCCTGCAGCGGCTTCGACCACCTCGACATTCGTGAGGTCCGCCAGGCGGTTGCGCAACTCGGCGGCCGTCCAGGGGTCGGGCTCGAACGCATAGACCTTGGCCGCATGCGCCGCCATCGTGCGTGTGTGCTGGCCCAGATTTGCGCCAAGGTCGATGCAGATCTTGCCCGAAGCCCCGGCCAGAGCCTCCCGGAATTCCGCCTCTGCCGCGGGCGCATAAAGCTTTCGCAGCTTGCGGCGATACTTCAGCCCAAGCGCCCCCGGAAGGTGCTGCATCAGGCCATATTTGGCCCGCCTCAGTGGCGTATTTCGGTTGGCCTGTGCCATCAGGCGGCATATCCCCCGGCTTCGGTCATCACGAATGCATCCGCACAGCGTTTCGCCAACGCGCGCACTCTGCCGATATAGCTTTGACGTTCCGTGACCGAGATCACACCGCGCGCATCGAGCAGGTTGAAGATGTGGCTGGCCTTGATGCACTGGTCATAGGCCGGATGCGCCATGATGATGCGCTTACCGGTCTTGGGATCGTCGTCGGCCTGATCGAGAATGCGCGCGCACTCGGCCTCGGCCTCCTCGAAATGGCGCAGCAGCACGTCCGTGTCGGCCACGTCAAAGTTCCAGCGCGAAAATTCCTGCTCGGTCTGGCGGAACACGTCGCCGTAGGACAAAGCAATCGGCGCGTCTGGGTCGTTGTAGGGCATGTCCATCACATGATCGACACCCAGCACATACATCGCCAGACGTTCCAAACCGTAGGTCAACTCGCCCGACACAGGATGGCAATCATGCCCGCCAACCTGTTGAAAATACGTGAATTGCGACACTTCCATCCCGTCGCACCACACTTCCCAGCCCAGACCCCACGCGCCAAGGGTGGGGCTTTCCCAGTCGTCCTCGACAAAGCGGATGTCGTGCAGCGCCATGTCGATGCCGATGGCCCGCAACGACCCAAGATACAGCTCCTGCAGATCGGGCGGAGACGGTTTTATCAGCACCTGGTACTGGTAATAATGCTGCAGGCGGTTGGGGTTCTCGCCATACCGCCCGTCGGTCGGGCGGCGCGACGGTTGCACATAGGCCGCAGCCCACGGCTTTGATCCCAAGGACCGGAGCGTCGTGGCCGGGTGGAACGTGCCGGCGCCCACTTCCATGTCATAGGGCTGCATCACCGCGCAGCCCTGACCGGCCCAATAGGTCTGCAATCGCAGGATGATCTCCTGAAAACTGCGTGGCTTCGTGATGGTCTGATCCATGGCGATGTCACCCCGGTTTGCACTGGCGCCTGATTAGGCGCATGGGGCAGGCGGGTCAATTGCGTGCGAGGCTCTAATTTTCGCGTTCCAGTGACGGCGCAATCTTGTTAGAGCATGAGCCTGATGGATGTTTTTCAGGCAGGTGGCAATCGCATGATGCGTAAGGTTTTGTTTTCAGTGCTGGCAACGCTGGTGTTTTGGGTTCACGCAGCGTCAGCGCAGGAAAGCGTCTATGTCCAGATCGAAGCGCAGCCCAGCCTGTCGGTGGCCGAAGACCGCTTGCGCGACTACGCGTCTGTCCTGCCCGATGTGAACGGGTTTGATCTTGGGCGGGGATGGTACGGCATCGCTCTGGGGCCTTATCCGCGGAACGAGGCAAACAACGTTCTGCGCAGCCTGCGCGCGCAACGCCTGATCCCGAGCGACAGCTATCTCGAAGACCCGGGCCGCTATGGCCAGCGCATCTGGCCCATCGGTGCGGGACCAGCCACACTTCCGCCGATTTCCGCGCCCGAGATCGCCACCGCACCCGAACCCGAACCGCAAGCGACCGACGAGACCCCGCGCGAAGCCCGCGCATCCGAGGCGCTGCTGACCCGGCAGGAACGCGAGGCCCTGCAGATCGCCCTTCGCTGGGCAGGGGTCTACACCGCCGGCATCGACGGTGCCTTCGGTCGGGGCACCCGCGCTGCGATGAGCGAGTGGCAAGCCGCCAATGGCTACGAGGTGACCGGCATCCTGACCACGGCGCAACGGGCCGAACTGTTCCGCCAATACAACGCGGTCCTGGACGGTATGGATGTCCAGACCGTCCGGGACACCCGGGCCGGTATCTCCATCGACCTGCCGCTCGGGGCCGTGGCCTTTGATCGCTACGACAGCCCGTTTGCGCATTTTGACCCGACGGGGAGCGTCGACGGCGCGCGCGTGCTGCTGATCAGCCAACCGGGTGATCGCGACCGCCTTGCGGGGCTTTACGAGATCATGCAGACGCTGGACGTCGTGCCGCTCGAAGGGGCCCGCGACCGGGACCGTGACAGCTTTACCCTGACAGGGCAGAACACCAGCATCGTGTCCCACACCGAAGCGCGGCTGGACGGCGGCGCGATCAAGGGCTTCACCCTGATCTGGCCCGCGGGCGACGAAGAGCGCCGCACCCGCATCCTGGCGGCGATGCAATCCAGCTTTGCGCCCATTCCCGGCGTCCTCGACCCGGCAGTGATCGCCGAGGACAGCCAGAGCGTGGACCTTGTGGCGGGGCTGAGCATCCGCAAGCCCAAGCTTACCGCGTCGGGCTTCTTTGTCGACCGGCAGGGCCGGGTGGTCACCACCGACAGCGCCGTCGCCTCCTGCGGGCGCATCACGCTCAACAGCGAGTATGACGCCGAAATCATGGCGACTGATCCGGCACTGGGCATCGCCGTGCTGCGCGCGACACAGCCGCTGGCCCCGAACGATGTGGCGCAGTTCCGCGATGGCGTGCCGCGCCTGCAGTCGGAGATCGCCGTTGCGGGCTTTTCCTTTGGCGGTGTGCTTCCCTCGGCGACGATGACCTTTGGCCGCCTGTCCGACCTGCGCGGTCTGAACGGCGAAGACAGCCTGTCGCGCCTTGCCATCAGCACGCTTGAGGGCGACGCCGGTGGTCCGGTTCTGGACGATGGTGGCGCGGTGATCGGCATGTTGATCCCGCATGACGCCGGAGGACGGCAATTGCCCGACGATGTGAACTTCGCAACCAACAGCGCATCGGTGCGTCAGGCCCTGTCGCGCGCTGGCGTGTCACCGCTGGTCACGACCGGGCTGGCCCGGATCGATCCGGTGGACCTCACGCAAAAGGCGACAGCGATGACCGTGTTGGTCAGCTGTTGGGAGTGACGCCGCGCCCGAACAGCCGCATCAGCGCGCCCCACTGGCTGACGAACATGCCGCACAGGATCAGGGTCATCGCCAGCAGAAGCACCGGCTTGAACGGCTCGTTCAGGATCAGGATACCGAGGATCACCGACCACATCGGCACCTGATAGTTCACCAGTGACAGGAACACCGGCCCGGCGCTGCGGATCACGAGGATGCGCAGCAGGTTGGCCCCGGCGGTCGGGATCAGGCCCAGGATCGCGATCAGGAACAGGATGTCCGGCGCGGGCAGGGGCGGCGGCCCCTCGACGACAAACGCCGTGGGCAGCACCAGCGCCGACCCGAACACCAGCGTCAGCGCTGCCAGCCCGAACGGGTCGATCGGAGGCAGGTTGCGCACGAGCACCGAACTGCTGGCATAGCAGGCCGCAGCCCCCACGCAGGCCATCCTCCCGAACGGCTCCATCGGGTCCCCGCTCGAGGCAAAGACCTGACCGCCGAGCAGGATCGTGACCCCGACAAAGCCGATCACCAGCCCGATCATCCGCCTTAGGGTGATCCGCTCTCCGGGCACGAAAAGATGCGCCAGCACCAGCACGATCAGCGCCACCGACGCCATCGACACCCCCGCAAAACCCGAGGTGACAGTCTGTTGCCCCCAGCTCAGCAACATGAAGGGAATGGCCGAATTGAACAGCCCGGACAGCATCAGCGCGCCCCAGGCCGTCTGCCCGGTCAGGAACACCCGCCCGCCCCGCAGCAGCCAGACCGCGCAGGTCAGCAGGCAGGCAAAGCCGATCCGCCCCGCGGCGAGCCAGAACGGTGTGATGCCCACCAGCGCCAGTTCGATGAACAGGAAGGTCGCGCCCCAGACAAGGCCAAGCGTCGCCACCATGCCCCAGTTGAGCGGGGTGATCTCGGGTTGAGTGTGCATAAAAATGAGGCATCCAGATGGAAATTTGCGCCAAATGCTGCTCAGGTGGTTGCATTCGACTGACGTTCACGATGCCATGTAGACCTGTGCTGAGGGTTCAGCAACGCCATATACTTGAAAGATAAAGTCTCTCAGGAGGATCACATGGACGCGTTTTTCATTCTGCCCGTCGTCATTCTGCTCGCGCTGCTGGCCTGGTGCGTGCTTCAGCTTAAGAACGACCTGTAGGCAAGGCACGGGTCGCTTTCCGTCAACGGAAAGCCGCGATGCGTCAACGCATCGTCCGCCCAGACCCAAGGTCACACGCAAAAGGGCGGCCCACCGGACCGCCCTTCGCGTCAGTTCTGACCGGTTGGATCAGTTCTTCGCCTTGTCGACCATCTTGCCTGCCGAAATCCACGGCATCATGCCGCGCAGCTTTTCGCCGGTCGCTTCGATCTGGTGCTCGTCGTTGATACGACGCGTTGCCTTGAACGAGGGCTGACCCACGGCGTTTTCCAGCATGAAGTCACGCACGAACTTGCCGGTCTGGATGTCGGTCAGAACCTCTTTCATCCGCTTCTTGGTCTCGTCGTAGGGCAGGATGCGCGGGCCGCTGACATATTCACCATACTCGGCGGTGTTCGAGATCGAGTAGTTCATGTTCGCGATGCCGCCTTCGTAGATCAGGTCCACGATCAGCTTCACTTCGTGCAGACACTCGAAATACGCCATCTCGGGCTCGTACCCGGCTTCCACGAGAGTTTCGAAACCCATGCGGATCAGCTCGACAAGACCGCCACACAGAACCGCCTGCTCGCCGAAAAGGTCGGTTTCGCACTCTTCGCGGAAGTTGGTCTCGATGATGCCGGACCGCCCGCCACCGATGGCCGAGCAATAGGACAGCCCGATCTCCAGCGCACGACCGGATGCGTCGTTGTTGACCGCCACGAGGCAGGGCACGCCCCCGCCCTTTGTGTATTCGCCGCGCACCGTGTGGCCTGGACCCTTGGGGGCCATCATGATGACATCCACACCCGGCTTAGGCTCGATCAGGCCGAAATGCACGTTCAGACCGTGGGCAAACGCGATGGCCGCGCCGTCCTTGAGGTTGTCATGCACATATTTCTTGTAGGTCTCTGCCTGAAGTTCGTCGGGCATGGTGAACATGATCAGGTCGCACCAGGCCGCTGCTTCTGCAATGCCCATGACCTGTAGGCCTTCGCCCTCGGCTTTCTTGGCGGACGGCGAGCCCTCGCGCAGGGCGACGACAACGTTCTTGGCGCCAGAGTCGCGCAGGTTCAGTGCATGGGCGTGGCCTTGGCTGCCGTAGCCCAGGATGGCCACTTTCATGTCCTTGATCAGGTTGATGTCGCAATCGCGATCGTAATAAACGCGCATGATTTTCCCTCGTCTGCGTTTCGATTGATGCTCACAATACGGATTTCCCGCGCAGATAGGCGGCGAATTCAGCAGGCTTTTACCATGTTGCGGGGATTTCATTCGCTTATGGTACGTGTTACGCAGAATCCATGCTTGATGCCACCGATCTTCGAATCCTGCGCCAGTTTCAGGCGGCCCCCGATCTGCCCAATGCCGATCTGGCCGACCGGGCAGGGGTCACGCCCACCACGCTGGCCCGACGCATCGACAAGATGCGCAGCGCGGGCATCATCCGCGCGGTGCGCACCGTCATCAACTGGCCTGCGCTGGGCTACAGCGTCGAGGTGTCGTTGCGCATCACGCTCGACAAGACGCAGCCCCGCGCCTTCGATGAATTCCTCGCCGCGGCCCGCACCGTGCCCGAGGTGATCGAGGCGCAGACCTTCCTCGGGCAAGTCGACGCGCGGCTTTCGGTGATCGCCCGCGACATGCCGCATTACCAGCAGGTCTACCGCGAGCGGCTGCTGACCCTGCCGCACATCGCCGATATCGAAGCCCTGATGCATGTGGCCCGCGTCAAATTCGACGAGACACTCCCCCTGTGATCGACCTCGACGACACCGACCGCGCGATGATCCGCGCCGTGGCCGCCGATGCTCTGATCAGCGCGGGTGCGCTGGGTCGCCAGCTTGGCCTCAGCCAGCCTGCTGCGTGGCGGCGCCTCAAACGGCTGCGCGATGCGGGGGTGTTCCGGGGCCAGCGGCTCGACATGGATGCGCAGGCGCTGGGCTTTACAGTTACGGTCTTCCTTGGCGTGAAACTCGCCACAAAAGGCCGCGTCAGTCTCGAGGATTTTGAACGCGCCGTGACCGCGATCCCGGAGGTGCAGACCGTCGAACACGTGCTGGGGCTCTACGATTACCGCCTGCGGGTGATCGCCCGCGACATCGCCGATTTCGAACGGGTGCTGCGGCGGCGTATCATGACGTTGCCCGGTGTCGGCAATATCGACGCCAATGTGCTTCTGTCCGAAGAACGCTTGCCGGGGCCGATTGGATAGGGGAAAACTGCCCGACCCTGCGCGTTACGTTTGCGCGCGACACCTGATCTGAGGTAGCGATGGGCCAGGCACAGGAGATGCATCATGGCTTTGCTCGATACGGTTGACCCCACGGGTCTCGAAGAATTCTCGGTCGTGTTCACCGACCGCTCGCTCAACCACATGTCCGCCACCTTCAGAGAGGTGATGACCGATATCTCGGCCATGCTGAAAGAGGTCTACAATGCCGATGCCGTCGTGCTGGTGCCCGGGGGCGGCAGCTACGGGATGGAAGCGGTGGCACGCCAGTTCGGGCAGAAGGCAAAAACGCTCATCGTGCGCAATGGCTGGTTCTCGTATCGCTGGACGCAGATCTTCGACACCGGCCAGTTCGGCGGCGAAACCGTCGTGATGAAGGCACGCCAGACCGGCAACGAACCCACCGCCCCTTTCGCTCCCGCGCCGATCGACGAGGTGACCGCCCGCATCCGCGCCGAAAAGCCCGGCATCGTCTTTGCGCCGCATGTGGAAACCAGCGCCGGGATCATCCTGCCGGATGACTACGTGACCGCGCTGGCCGACGCCGCACACGAGGTCGGCGCGCTCATGGTGCTCGACTGCATCGCCTCGGGTTGCGCCTGGGTCGACATGAAGGCCACGGGCGTGGACGTTCTCATCTCTGCTCCGCAAAAGGGCTGGTCCGCCACCCCCTGCGCCGGTCTGGTGATGCTGTCCGACCGCGCCGTGGCCCGGATGAAGGACACCACCTCCAACAGCTTTGCCGTTGATCTGGGCAAATGGCACCAGATCATGATGGCTTATGAAAACGGCGGCCATGCGTATCACGCCACCATGCCCACGGACGGCCTCAAGGCGTTCCGGGACACCATGCTGGAAACCCGTGATTACGGTTTCGACAATCTGAAAGACGCGCAATGGGCGCTGGGCAACGCCGTGCGCGCGCATCTGGCAGCCAAGGGCATCCGCTCTGTCGCCGCAGAAGGCTACGGCGCGCCGGGTGTGGTGGTCAGCTACACCAGCGATCCCGAGATCCAGTCAGGCCGTGCCTTTGCCGCGCGCGGCATGCAGATCGCCGCCGGCGTGCCGCTGCAATGCGACGAGCCGCCCGAGTTCAGCACCTTCCGCCTCGGCCTTTTCGGCCTGGACAAGCTCTACGACGTGGATGGCACTCTTGCGCGGTTGACGCGGGTGCTGGACGACGTGGTCTGACCACGCCCAGGCCACCACATCACCGAAAAAACAAAAGCCGGGGACAGCGCACCATCCCCGGCTTTTTCTTTTCACAAATACGTCAGACCGGCCTCGACCCCGGCCGCTCCGGCAGGCCCTCAGCCCGCCAGCAGCCACACGCCCATCACGGCGCTACTTGAAGTTCCGGCTGTCCTTGATCTGGTCCCAGGCCCAGACCACTTCCTGCAGCTGCTCTTCCTGAGACCGGTCACCGCCATTCATGTCCGGGTGCAGCACCTTGATCAGCGCCTTGTAGGACTTGCGCACATCCGCCTTGGACCACGTGTCCTTCGCCTCGAGAATTTCGATGGCGCGCCGTTCGGTGGGTGGCAGGCGCTTGGTATGACCGGCCGAGCTTCCGGCCTTGCCGGGGTTGCGCGTCGCATTGTCGCCCAGCACCTGATGCGGGTCCTCGATGCCCAGCCGCGCCCAGGCCTTGGCCTCCGGGTCGCGCCAATCCTTGGTCTGGCGTTCCCAGACCTTGTCGGCACTCGATTGCGCGTTCATCTCGGCTTCGGTCTTGCCGTCAAAGAAATTCCAGCGCGTGTTGTACTCGCGCACATGCTCCTGGCAGAACCAGAAATAATCATCCAGCACGTCCGGCGCTTTCGGCGCGCGGAACTTGCCGGCTTCTTCGCACCCCTCGTGATCACACACGCGGGTTGAGGTTTCGGATGCGCCGGACATCCCCCGTCGACCGCGGGGGTTCTTCTTTTTCGCCGACTTGATCGACATATCGAAACCGAATGGATCTGATTTGCTCATAGCCTGCCCTTTCCGACTCGGAGGCAACACTTTAGACGAAAACACGACAGAGGTAAGGTGCAGGACGCGAAAAAATGACCCGAACACAACAGATCGAGACACGACTGCGCGAGGCTCTGGCCCCGCGTGAACTCACCGTGCGTGACGACAGCGAGGCGCATCGCGGCCATTCCGGATTCCAGGAGGGCGGCGAAAGCCATTTTCACGTGATCATCCGGTCTGACGCGTTTGAGGGGCAGTCCCGCATCGCGCGGCACCGCATGGTTCACAGCGCTCTTGGCCCTGAACTGGTCGCGGCCATCCATGCGCTGTCGATGGATTTGGATACCTGATCCGGCATTGTAACCCGGCAATAACGGGTGGGGGCTTCACCGTAGGCCGGGCATCAGCCCGGCAACCCACTCAGGCCGGCCGCGTCTCTTCGTTGCCTTCCTCGAACACCGGCTCTTTCGGTGCTTCGGGTTCGGCTTCCGCCACCCCGTCCCCCTCGGGCACAGCCGAGGACACGGCAGGCGCTGCCGCGGCGGGAGCCGCTTTCAAAACTGGCTCGGCCCGCAGCGGCGGGGCGATGCGCGGCACATCCTCCAGCGCAGCATCCTGTGGCTGGGGCGCCAAGGCCCGCCGGAACACCAACAACGTCCGCCAATGCGTCTCCATCCCGGTCAACCCCACCCGCTCGGTCGAGGGCAGCACGTCCGAGCGCTGATATTCCCAGCCCTTCGCCGCCAGTTCGTTGATCGCCTGTTCCACCCCCAGCGCAAACCGCGCCTCGGGCGTCTTGACCCCCTTGGCCTTGATCCCCTTCACCGGGGCCGGAACCACCTTGTATTCAAACATGCCCACCGCCTTGCACTTCAGGGGAACCGCACTAACACAAACGTAGGCCGGGCTCTTGCCCGGCATCCACGTTCACAGCCCCAGTTTTGCCGTCACGATCTGGTTGACCGCCGCCGGGTTGGCCTTGCCGCCCGTGGCTTTCATGACTTGACCCACAAACCAGCCCGCAAGTTTCGGGTTTTGCTGAGCTTTTTCCACCTGCGCCGGGTTGGCCGCGATGATCTCGTCGACCGCCGCCTCGATCGCGCCAGTGTCCGTGACCTGCGTCATGCCCCGCGCCTCGACAATCTCTGCCGGATCGCCCCCTTCGGTATAGACGATCTCGAACAGGTCCTTGGCGATTTTGCCCGAGATGTCACCCTTCTTGATAAGCGCAATGATCCCAGCCAGTTGTGCGGGCGAGACCGGGCTTTCACCGATGTCGTGGTCTTCCTTTTTCAGCCGGCCGAACAGTTCGTTGATGACCCAGTTGGCCGCCAGCTTGCCATCGCCGCATCCCGCGACCACCTCTTCGAAATATCCCGCATTCGCGGTGTCGGCGGTCAGCACGTCCGCATCGTATTCGCTCAGCCCGAACTCGGTGACAAAGCGGGCTTTCTTCTCGTCCGGCAGCTCCGGGAGGTTGGCCGCGATGTCGTCGACCCAAGCCTGTTCGATTTCCAGAGGCATCAGGTCGGGGCAGGGGAAGTAGCGGTAATCATGCGCCTCTTCCTTGGATCTCATCGACCGGGTCTCGTTCTTGTCCGGATCGTACAGCCGGGTTTCCTGATCGATCGACCCACCGGCCTCCAGTATCCCGATCTGGCGCTTCGCCTCGTAATCGATCGCCATCTGGATGAACCGCATGGAGTTCATGTTCTTGATCTCGCAGCGCGTGCCGAGATGGGAAAAATCCTGTGTCTCCTGATACTTCTCGTACTGGCCGGGACGGCAGACCGACACGTTCACGTCCGCCCGCAGGTTGCCGTTCTGCATGTTGCCATCACAGGTGCCGAGATAGCGCAGGATCTGGCGCAGCTTGACCACATAGGCCGCCGCCTCCTCGGGTCCGCGAATGTCGGGGCGGCTGACGATCTCCATCAGCGCCACGCCGGTACGATTGAGGTCCACAAACGACATTGCCGGGTCCATGTCGTGGATCGACTTGCCCGCGTCCTGTTCGATGTGAATCCGCTCGATCCGCACGCGCCGCGCGATGCCCGGCTCCATGTCCACGATCACTTCGCCTTCGCCCACGATGGGGTGATAGAGCTGGCTGATCTGGTAGCCCTGCGGCAGGTCGGGATAGAAATAGTTCTTGCGGTCGAAGGCGCTGACAAGGTTGATCTGCGCCTTCAGGCCCAGACCCGTGCGCACCGCCTGTTCGACGCAGAATTCGTTGATCACCGGCAGCATGCCGGGCATCGCCGCATCCACGAAGGCCACGTTCGAGTTCGGTTCTGCGCCGAACCGGGTCGATGCGCCCGAGAACAGCTTGGCCTTCGAGGCGATCTGCGCGTGCACCTCCATGCCGATGACCAGCTCCCAATCGTATTTGGCACCGGCGATCACCTTGGGTTTGGGGGCGTCGAAGGTCAGGTCCAACATGGCAAATCCTCTTGGCGTGAACGCCGCGTGGAATACGCCAGAGGGGGGCAGGGGGCAAGGGGGCCGTGCCGGTTTCGCAGTCTTCAGGCGTCCGGAGTTCGGGGCGCGGTGATCGGGCGCAGGCCGCGCGCGTGACGATCCAGCGCCGCAGAGGCGCGCTGACGGCCCTTGGCGATGCGGTCCTGATCCTCGAGCCGGGTCGCCCAGACGCCCTTGGCGGCGTACCAGATGCGCGGATGTACCTCGCGCAGATGATCGGTCACGATCCAGTCGAAGCAATCGGCAATGCGCGCCCGCGCCTCGCGGTTGACCCCCTCGGGCTCCAGCGCGGTGCCGGTATAGGCGGCAAAGCTGTTGACCGTATGCTGGTCGCTGCGCCGGTCGAGGATATCGCGCAGGCCGCGGCAGAACAGGTCGGCATCCAGCAGCGCAAAGGCGTCATCATCGACGGTCAGCGCGTCGAAATAGGTCCAGGCATAACCGCCGCTGCCCCAGACATCCGCCGTCCGCTCCATCGTGCGGCGCGCCTCGTGATCCAGCCGCTCGTAGCTGCCGAACCAGCGTGGCAGCATGTGGTTGCCGAGCGCGCGCATGTACTTGGCCACACCGGGCGCAAGGTCGATCAGGTCTTCGTAATCGTCGCTGGCACGGGTGCGCGGCTGGGTTTCGGCGGCCAGCAGCGCACAGCGCACCGAGGCCAGCATGGGCGAGTCCAGTTCGAACGCATCATATGGGTCGATCAGGCTGCCGGCGCTGCGGAAATGGCGGAAGAACGCGGCACGATGGGCGGCTGGAATGTCCTGCCGCCAGCCTTCGCCGCGCCACGCCCAGCCGATATCGACATGCGCCATCGCGATCACATAGGCGACGCCGTGATCCTGTGGGGTTTCCTCAAGCACAAGCTGCATTTCGTTCATGATTGACGCTGCACCAAGTTCGTCACGTAGCATGACCGCTCGGCTGGCGGCAGTGACGGCATCCGCCCGCGCTCCTTCGGCCAGGATCTCGGCTTCGGGCACGCCGCCGGGGGTCAGGCTCCGCGCGGCATCGGCGCTGCGAATCCGCTCGCCCAGCGTGCCCCATGCATCCTGTCGCGCCATGTAGAGACCCGCCTCGAAAAGCGCGTGATGCACGTCTTCTTCCTCGCTCGACGCACGTATCGGCAGGTCCGATTTCGGTGCATGGCCCAACGCTTCGATGTTCAGAACGGTCCCGCGGGGGGCGGGGGCCGACGCTGTGCCGCGTACCATGCGGATCAGACTGGTCAGGTTGTTCAAAACGGTCATGGGTCTGGCTTTCGCGATGTCCGGTCGCGGGACCGGAAGGGCAGTTCATCCCAAGGGTGTGCCGGAAAAAGGTGTCGCAAATCGGGCGGCAAAAGGATTTCGTCGGGGTATTCCCGCGGCGTCTGCGGGTCTGGGCGACATCCGGCCATGCGCCGGTGCGAGAGCGCGAAAAACCGCCTATTCTGCCCGACTTTGCACTTTTGCTTGATTTTTTGGCAAAAACCGGGAAAGCCCGTCACATGTCACGCTGGGGGATCATAAGCGTGGCGGTGTTTGTGCTTGGTTTAGCCGGGGCTGTTTCTGCCACACCCGCCACATCTGTTGACGTTTCGTCAACAAACGCGCTGACCGTGTCGCTCAGACCGGTGGCACGCAATTATACCCCGCTTCCCGACATGCGCTGGAGCCATCGCAGCGAGGCTGACCGCTGGTCGCGCGCCGCTCTGACCGCCTTGCGCAGCCATGCCCGCGCACTGCCCCGTACCGTGCCCAAAGATATCGGAGACTGGTGCCCGGCCTATGTCACGAATGACACGGCCGCGCGCGAGGCGTTCTGGATCGGGCTGCTGTCGACGCTTGCCAAGCATGAGAGCACCTATCGCCCGACCGCTGTCGGCGGCGGCGGCAAATGGTACGGGCTGTTGCAGATCCTGCCGGCCACGGCACGGGGCTACGGCTGCAACGCGACCTCGCGCGATGCGCTGAAAAGCGGCGGGGCCAACCTGCAATGCGCGCTGCGGATCATGGCGGTCACCGTGCCGCGCGACGGGGTTGTTGCATACGGAATGCGCGGGGTTGCTGCCGATTGGGGGCCGTTCCACAGCAGGTCCAAGCGGGAAGACATGAAGAAATGGACCCGGTCGCAGCCCTACTGCGCAGGGCTTTCGCGGTCATTGCGTCCTGTTGCCCGGCCGGTGCGGGCACCGTTGGATGGCGTGGTCTCAACTCGCGGCAAGTAATCTGGCTAGGCGCGGCGTGCCGGGAACCGTGACGCATCCAGCAGGGATACACCCTGCTTGCGCGCCTCACCCAGAGCCAGCGTGGCCCGGCGCAACAATTCGATGCCGTCTTCCGAATTCTCGGGCAGCGCCTTGGGCGAGATCGGCTCTCCAACCCTGATCTCATAAGGCTGGCGGTCCTTGTTCAGCGTTTCGTGAAACAGGGTGATGTCGCGCAGCGTCGGGTGGATCGCATCGAACAGGTAGAACAGCGCGGAATTGCGCGCCTGCAGGTGGATCGGGATCACCGGCAGGTCGAACTTGCGCGCCAGCATCGCCGCAGAAGCCATCCAGGGCCGTTCGTGCAACCGCGCGCCGCGCCGTTTCGCCAGACGCCCCGATGGAAAGATCACACCCAACCGCCCTTCCTTGACAGCTTGGCGGGCGAACACCATCGTACCCCGCGTTTTGGCATGGCTGCGCCGCTCCTTGCGCCATTCGACAGGAGCGATCATGTCACCCATCTGCGGCAGAACCTTCATGATGTCGTGATTGGCAAAGAAATACGCGTCCTTGCGCACCTGCCGCAGAACCGAATGCAGGATGATGCCGTCTGCGATCCCGGTCGGATGGTTGGCGACAACCAGCGCAGCACCGTGTTTTGGCACATGACCCAGTCCCGACACCGCAATGTCGCGCGCCAGCTGGTCGGCCATGCGGTTCATGATGTCGGCTGAACTCAGAGTCTCAAGCGTTTGGGCCAGCGCAACGGTTTTGTCATAGCCCAAAACCCTGTTCAACGCGGGTCGCGCCAAGGAGGCGGCCAGTGTCGGGCGGAACAGCCAAGGCGCGCGGTCCTCGATCAGCGGGTCTATGCGGTCTTTCATGCGGCCTCTCCTGCCAGAGCAGCGTGACAATGGCATGACAACCGCATGGTATCCGGCACCGGGAGGCAAGTCAAAATTCCGGGGCACCCTGCCATGCGCGAAGTCATGCCATTCATCCCTTAACACCGGCAAGCCCCCGCCGGTTCCCGGCCAGCTCAGGTTTTTTCGCCTGACCGCAGGGGTTTGGCCGGTCTCGTCGGAGGTGTCGGATAGGCCGCGCGCCGAAACGGATCAGCCGAGGATTCTGCTGACCATCTCGTCAGTGTCGCGACTCAGCTTCGGCTTGGCCTTGATCCGTTCAAGCTCCGCCCGGATCAGAGCCTGCCGGTCGGTGTCGTAGCGTTTCCATGTCTGGAACACCGAACACATCCTCGCCGTGGTCTGCGGGTTGCGGTCGTCCAGCGCGATCAACCAATCGGCAAGAAACGCGTAGCCCGCACCGTCCTTGCGGTGGAACCCGGCATGGTTCATCGCGAACCCGCCCATCACCGCGCGGAACCTGTTCGGATTGCCCATGTCGAAGGCCGGATGTTGCACCAGTTTCCGGGCGACATCGACTGCCACGTCAGGTTTCGCCATACCGACCTGCAACCCGAACCATTTGTCCATGACCAGCCGGTCGTAGTGCCACTGGTCCTCGAACGCCTTGACCGCCGCATCGCCTTTGCCCGCCGAGATCAACTGCGACAGCGCCGATAGCTGCAGGGTCATGTTGTCGGCCGAACCATACTGCGCCTGCGCCGCCGCACCGCCATCCAGCCGGGTCTGCAGGGCCAGCAGCGCCGATCCCAGTGACCGCTTGCCCGCCTGATCCGCATCGGGCGCATAGGGTGCGTCCACCGCAACCGAGGCGCGCAAATCGGGCAGAAATCCCTGCCAGGCGTCTGCCATGTGTCCACGCAGGTCTTCGCTGGCCTGCCAGATCGCGTCGGGGTCGGGCACGGTGAACAGATCGAACAGCACCTGCGCCATTTCCGATTGCGTCGGCAGCGACAGCATCAGCGCCCGGAATGCAGGATCAAGGCTGTCGTCGCGGATCACCCGTTCCAGACCGTCGAGCCAGGCATTGTCCGGACCAGCGCCATCGCGGATCATCGCCACAAGACAGTCGCGGGCAAGGTTGCGGTTCGCCTCCCACCGGTTGAACGCGTCGGTGTCATGCGCCAGCAGGAAGGCCCGTTCCTCGCGACTGACCTCCCGGTCGAGCACGATCGGTGCGGAAAACCCTCGCAGGATCGATGGCACCGGTTTGCTGGCCAGCCCGTCGAAGGCAAAGCTTTGCTCTGCCTGCGTCATCTCGAGCACGCGGGTCGGCACAACCTCGTCGCCATTGGGGTTCAACAGCCCCACGGCAATCGGAATGACCTTTGGGTCTTTCACGTCCTGACCGGGCGTCGGCGGCGTGTGCTGTTTGAAGGTCAGGGTATAGACCCCGTCTTTCCACGCCTCGGAAACGGCGACACGGGGGGTGCCGGATTGCGAATACCACAGCTTGAACTGCGCAAGGTCGCGACCCGTGGCATCCTCGAACACGGCAAGCCAATCCTCGATGGTGCAGGCCTGACCATCATGGCGGTCAAAATAAAGATCAAGAGCACGGGAATAAGCATCGTCACCCACCAGCGTTTTCAGCATGCCGATCACTTCGGCACCCTTTTCATAGATGGTGGCGGTGTAGAAATTGTTAATTTCCTGAAAACTCTCCGGCCGCACCGGATGGCTGAGCGGGCCCTGATCTTCGGGGAATTGCCGCGCGCGCAGATCGATCACATCGCTGATCCGCTTGACCGGTTCCGAGCGCATGTCTGCGGTGAATTGCGAGTCGCGAAAGACGGTCAGACCTTCTTTCAGACACAGCTGAAACCAGTCGCGGCAGGTGATGCGGTTGCCGGTCCAGTTGTGGAAATACTCATGCGCGATAATCGCTTCAATTCTTTCGAAATTGCCGTCGGTCGAGGTTTCGGGCGAGGCCAGAACGCAGGAGGAATTGAACACGTTCAGCCCCTTGTTCTCCATCGCGCCCATGTTGAAATCGTCGACAGCGACGATGTTGAAGATGTCCAGATCGTATTCGCGCCCGTAAACGTCTTCGTCCCAAGTCATTGATTTCTTGAGCGCTTCCATCCCGAAGGCGCATTTGTCCTCGTCGCCCGGCCGCACCCAGATGTTCAGTTCCACATCCTTGCCCGACATGGTGGTGAAGCGGTCGGGGTGGTTCACCAGATCGCCCGCCACCAGCGCAAAAAGGTAGGCGGGTTTGGGCCAGGGATCGTGCCATTCTGCCCAGCCCGCACCGCTGCCCACCGGATTTCCATTGGACAGCTTCACCTTTTCTTCACCTTCGATTCGTACAGTGAAGGTGCTCATCACGTCCGGGCGGTCGGGATAGTAGGTGATCTTGCGGAACCCTTCCGCCTCGCATTGGGTGCAATACATGCCGTTGGACATGTAAAGCCCTTCAAGCGCTGTGTTTGTCTTCGGGCTGATCTCGACCTCGGCCTCCCAGACGAAAGCCGTGTCGGGCACGGCACAACGCAGGCCGTCTTTGGTCAATTCAGGTGTTACCTCGGCCCCGTCGATCTTGGCGTGGATCAGGGTCAGGCCTTCGCCGTGCAGGAAAAACGTCTTGTCCGTCGCATCCGGGTTGGGCGCAAAGGCGATCCGGCTCACCACCCGTGTCGCGGTCGGGGCCAGGTGAAAGGTGAGGTGCACGCTGTCCACCACGTAACCGAACGGGGTGTAATCCTCGAGGTAGATCGTCTTGGGCGCGGCGTCTTTCATCTGGTGCTCCGGTTCTTTGGCATGTGGTGTTGAGGTAATGTCTATGCCGGGTTTGGGAAGAAGGGAAACGGGTTGCGCCCTGCGGCCTGTTCAAACGGCGCGACGCAGCTAGCTTGGGCTGCATGAGAACGCTCCTCTGGTTCAAACGCGATCTGCGCATCCATGATCACCCGGCGCTGGCTCTTGCCGCGCGGGACGAAAAGCTTGTGCCGCTTTACATTGTAGAGCTGGACTATTGGGCGCTGCCCGACACTTCTGGCCGCCAGTTTGCATTTTTGCAGGAGTGCCTAAACGATTTGCAAACTGCCCTACGCGGGTTGGGCAGCGATCTGGTGATCCGGGTCGGCGACGCGGTACAAGTGCTTGAGGATGTGCGCCAAAAGGCAAAGTTCGACCATCTGGTCAGCCACGAGGAGACCGGCAACGCCTGGACCTTCGCCCGCGACAACCGGGTTGGCGCATGGGCGCGGGGGCAGGGCATCCGCTGGACCGAACTGCCGCAATCGGGGGTCGTGCGCCAGCTGAGCGGGCGCGACGGATGGGCGGGCCAGCGCAACGCCTTTGTCTCGCGGGCGCAGATCGAGGCTCCAAAGGCGTTGCCGCCCTGCACCCTGCCGTCCGAGCCGGTCCCGACCCTGTGCGCGCCCGATCCCTGTCCGGACAGGCAGACCGGCGGAAGGGACCGTGCCCTGTCGCTGCTCGGTGGGTTCCTGACCGAACGCGGTCAGACCTACCGCCGTGCCATGTCCTCGCCCCTCGAAGGGGCCACCGCCTGCTCGCGCCTCAGCCCGCATCTGGCGCTGGGCACCGTCACGATCCGCGAGGTGGCGCAGGCGACAGCAGCCCGGCAGCGCGAGATCAAGGGCGGGCCGCGGGATGGCTGGGCAGGCAGCCTCAAATCGTTCCAGTCACGGCTCGCTTGGCGCGATCACTTCATGCAGAAGCTCGAGGATGAACCGGCCCTCGAACAGCGCTGCCTGCACCGCGCCTATGAGGGGATGCGCCCGCTTGAGCCGGATCACAGCCGTCTAAACGCGTGGGAAAACGGCGAAACCGGGTTGCCGTTTCTGGACGCCTGCATGCGGTCGCTGCGCGCGACGGGCTGGCTCAATTTCCGGATGCGGGCCATGGTGGTCAGCGTTGCAAGTTACCATCTCTGGCTCGACTGGCGCAGCACCGGGCCGCATCTGGCGCGGATGTTCACCGACTATGAACCGGGCATCCACTGGAGCCAGATGCAGATGCAATCGGGCACGACGGGCATCAACACGCCGCGCATCTACAACCCCGTCAAGCAGGGGATGGATCAGGACCCGACACGCGCGTTCACGCGGGCGTGGCTGCCGGAACTGGCCGACGTACCGGACGAACACCTGCAAACACCCTGGACATGGGAGGGCGCGGGGCGCGTGTTGGGCAAAACCTATCCCGTCCCGATCATCGACGTGGCAGAGGCCGCACGAGCTGCGCGCGATCGCATCTTTTCCATGCGCCGTAGCGTCGACCGGACTGAAACCCGCCGCGTGATCCACAAACACGCCAGCCGCAAGGACAGCGCGGGGCATTTCGTGAACGACCGCGCACCGCGCAAACCGGCCTCCAAAACGCGGCGGGCCAAAACCGATGATGCTCAACTGAAACTGGACCTGTGATGCCCAAGCAGCGCAAGAAAACCGACCTGCCGACCAAGACCTGCACCGCCTGCGGCCTGCCGTTCACATGGCGCAAGAAATGGGAAAAGGTCTGGGACGAGGTGAAATACTGTTCGGACCGGTGCCGACGGGCCAAAGCCAAGCCCTAGATCCCCACGGCCCACAGTTTCAAGTTGAGCAAAACACCGCTTTTGGTCATAAAACCTGACCAGACCTGTTGCGGATCGGAAACTTTTTTCCTAATGGAATACCGCCGTATACAGCGAGGGGACCACAGCCATGGGCACACGCATCGACCGTCACGGATTGCAGATCGACCAGACGCTTCTTGACTTCATCGAAGGGCAGGCGCTGCCCGGCACCGGCGTCGATCCTGACGCGTTCTGGAGCGCGTTCTCCACGCTTGCGCATGAATACGGGCCCAAGAACGCCGTCCTGCTCGAAACCCGCGAAACGCTGCAGAAACAGATCGACGAGTGGCATATCCGCCATCGCAACCAGCCGCATGACCACGAGGCCTACAAAACCTTCCTGTCCGAGATCGGCTACCTGCTCCCCGAAGGTGATGATTTCGAGATCGAGACGCAGAACACAGATCCCGAATTCGCCTCGGTTCCCGGTCCGCAGCTTGTTGTGCCGATCACGAACGCACGCTACGCGTTGAACGCCGCGAATGCCCGCTGGGGCAGTCTGTACGACGGGTTCTATGGCACCGACGCCATGGGCACACCCGCGCCCAAAGGTGGCTATGACAAGGGCCGGGGCGCCCGCGTCGTCGCCCGCGCCCGTGTCTTCCTCGACGAGGCGTTCCCGATCGACGGCGGCAGCCATGCCGATGTGCGCCGATACTACGTCAACAACGGTGCGCTGCTGATCGACGACATGCCCCTGGCGCAGCCGGAGAAATTCATCGGCTACAAGGGCCATCCGAAAGCGCCTGACGCGGTGCTGCTGCGCAACAACGGGCTGCATGTCGAACTGGTCTTCGACCGCACGCATTTCATCGGCAGCCGCGATCAGGCCGGTTTGGCCGATGTCCGTCTTGAAAGCGCCGTGTCCGCGATCATGGATTGCGAGGATTCCGTGGCCTGCGTCGATGCCGAGGACAAGACGCTGGCCTATGCCAACTGGCTTGGGCTGATGAAGGGCGATCTGCAGGACAGCTTCGAGAAGGGCGGCAAGACCGTCACCCGCGTCCTCAACCCCGATCTGACCTATACCGCGCCCGAGGGTGGCACTGTCACGATCAAGGGCCGCGCGCTGATGCTGGTGCGCAATGTCGGCCACCTGATGACCAACCCGGCGATCCTGCTGCGCGACGGGTCCGAGATCTTCGAAGGTCTGATGGACGCCATGATCACCACGCTGATCGCCAAGCATGACCTGCAAAAGACCGAAGGTCTGCGCAATTCGCACAACGGATCGGTCTACGTGGTCAAACCCAAGATGCACGGTCCGGACGAGGTGGCGTTCGCCGACGAAACCTTCACCTTTGTTGAACAGGCGCTGGGCCTGCCGCAATACACCGTCAAGCTGGGCATCATGGACGAGGAACGCCGCACGTCGGTGAACCTGAAACAATGCATCCGCGCCGCCAAGCACCGTGTGGCCTTCATCAACACCGGCTTTCTCGACCGCACCGGCGACGAGATCCACACCTCGATGGAAGCGGGCCCCTTCAGCCGCAAGGATTTCATCAAGCGCAAGGCGTGGATCGGTGGCTACGAGAACCGCAATGTCGATATCGGGCTGGAATGTGGCCTGTCCGGCAAGGCGCAGATCGGCAAGGGCATGTGGGCCATGCCCGACATGATGGCCGCGATGCTGGAACAGAAGATCGAACATCCCAAGAGCGGCGCCAATTGCGCCTGGGTGCCGTCGCCCACGGCGGCCACGCTGCACGCGCTGCATTATCACAAGGTCGATGTGTTCGCCGTGCAGGCCAAGCTGCGCAAGGGGGGACGCCGGGCGCATGTGGACACGATCCTCGACATCCCGATGGCGGCCTTCCAGAAATGGTCGAAAGACCAGATCACCCGCGAAGTCGAGAACAACGCGCAGGGTATCCTGGGCTACGTGGTGCGCTGGGTCGATCAGGGCGTGGGCTGCTCAAAGGTGCCGGACATCAACAACGTGGGCCTGATGGAAGACCGCGCCACCTGCCGGATTTCCGCCCAGCACATCGCCAATTGGCTGCACCACAGCATCGTTTCCAAGGACGACGTGATGGAGATCATGCAGCGTATGGCCGCCGTGGTGGATGGGCAAAACGCGGGTGATCCGGCCTATCATCCCATGGCCCCCGGTTTCGACAGCATCGCCTTCACCGCAGCCTGTGATCTGGTCTTCGCCGGCCGTGTTCAGCCCTCGGGTTATACCGAGCCGGTGCTGCACAAGCGCCGTCTTGAGCTGAAAGCCGCAAGTTAAGCGGTGCGTTTCGGTCAACCGAAACGGACGATGCGTTGACGCATCGTGGTCCGGCGAAAACACAGCCGCCGGGCCACATTTGCATTTGCGCCCCCAAACCCTTCTGTGTAGAGAAGCGTCAGGCACCCGTAGCTCAGCTGGATAGAGCGCTGCCCTCCGAAGGCAGAGGCCAGGGGTTCGAATCCCTTCGGGTGCGCCATCTCACATTTGTTGCTACAAAAATCACCTAAAGCCTTGAAAGGTAACGCTAATTTAGGTGTTCGAAGTCCTTGAGTCCGGCAGTAGGGCAAAGGCTCTACAAAGGCCAATCTCAAGACCATTTTCTTCAGTGTTAAATCCGCATTTTGCCATATATTCCAAGGACTTGATAGGAATTGCATGGCGTGTTCGAACGACTCCTCAAAGGTATGGCGTGGCTTGCCGCTTTTGGCGAGCTGCTCTTCAGCCAGAAGCTTTTCACGCTCCAGCTTGGCAATGCGCTTCTCATAGGCAGACACAACCGCGCTGCTGCTCGCATCCACGATGCGATCAAGGAGCTGATCAACCTGTTTTTCAAGCTGCTTGATGTTCGCCTTAATGCCTTTCGAATCCTCAGACGTTTTTCCAAGGCGGATGTCCCACGCGTCGCGGAACATGGCCTTCACCAACCCAAACAGCCCCTCTGAGGGCTGTAGACCCTCCAGAACAAGCTCAAACTGGCTTTCAAGCTCTTCGCGCTTGATAGACTTGCGATAGCTCACGCAGCCCTTTGTCGGGCAAAGATAGTACGGATACTTCTGATTCTTGCCCTGCGACCAGCACGCCGTAAGCGGCTTCTCGCAGTCATTACACAAAACGAACCCGCGCAGCGGGAAGTCTGCATTGATATCCTTGCGCGCAGGAGCCTTTGCCGTGCCTTTCAGGCGCGTCTGTATCTTTTCAAAGGTCTCAAAGCTGATCAAACCCTCATGCTGGCCTTTACGCAGTGACACGCCCCATTTGGGCGCTTCGACATATCCCGCATAAACGACGCGGGTCAGCATATCCGCAATGCGCTGATTGCGGATTTCGCCATTCGGCAAGTCTTTAGGAAAGGCAGGTTGGCGTTCAAGGAACCGTTTCACCTCGACCTGTGTCTCAAAACGGCCCGAGGCATAGCCTTCAAGCGCTTCCTGCAATGAGGAAGCGTTGGGTTCATCACGCACCAGCACCTTGCCCTGACCGCTGACGCGCTCATAGCGGTAGCCCACAGGGGCCTGAAAAACCCAAAAGCCATTTTGAATCCGTGCCCGCATGCGGTTCACAGTTTGCTCGCCATTTTTCTGGCGTTGGTGCTGCGAAACGGACGCCAGCAGGTTTTCAACGAGCTGGGAGTCGGAGTCTTCACCGAATTCGATGGAAGGGCTGACCAGCACGCCACCAGCGTCACTGATCTTCACGCGCAGCTCAAAGTGAGCCATCAGCCCCCTTGCAAGGCGGCTGATGTCGTCAATGATAACGGCATGGGGCTCTTTGCGGTTAGTGCTCAGATAGCCAAGCATCGCCTGCATGCCAGGGCGTGACGTGAGACTGCCGGAACTATCATCACGGAAGACCTCAACAACGTCATAGCCCTTATACTTGGCAAACTCGCGGCAACGCGTCTCTTGCGAGCCAAGGCCGTCGCCGCGCACCGTTTGCTTCGCACTCGAAACGCGGCAATAAATGACGGCCTTGCTAAGCCCATGTGTTTTATCATCAAAATCTTGCATCATCGCCTCCACAAGCCCGTTAAGGCTTGAAATTATTATCCAATTCTTCTTTGTTGACTGTATCAGAACCTATCATATCGAAGTCATTTTTGGCACTTTTACTGTCACAATCGGCATTTTCTCCACATACCTCTTGCAGCGGGTGGACGCCAAAGCCGAGATCAACGAAGGATACGATGATGGACCACATCGCTTCCAGAAACTCAGCCTTCTGAGCCTCTGTCATGTCCGCACCATCGAGGTACGCCTGATATTTCTCGACATCGACGGTCAATATCGGCTTGGTAGGTGCAGTCATATTTTCGAGCACAATTTCGCGCCCTAAAGTATTAAAATCCTCTTTCATCATCTTTCTCCAAATGAGAAGTGGGCATTTCTTAATACCCACTTTCATTTTACCATTTTTTCTTGAAAACCCGCAAATTCCGTGGGTTAGAAGGGAATGCCGTCGTCATAATCATCGATTTTTGACGCGTGAAGCTCGGGAGAAATTTCAAGCACATATCCCTTGTTTCGCAGGATGTAGTCGTAGTCCGACCTCACAAATATCCATTTTTGGATGTCTTCTTCGAGTTCATCGAGGGAGCGGGCAACAAGTAGTCCCGCAAATTTTGCGCGATCCTCACAGGACATGAGGTCGGCAAGTCGTTCCAGCTTCATCGTGTAATCCGGGCCAAGTTCGAGGGCCAAAAGTAATTTCTGCATTGTTTGTGCCTTTCGCTTCGTCATTGTGTGTTCCTTTCGATGATGTCGTTCCAGTTGAGTGTTAGAAATTTCACGAGCGAGCAGTGCTCGCCGTATTCCGGCCAGATGACGCGGCGGCCCTGGACGCCGTAATAGGCGCACCAGCGCGCGGACTCGCAGCCGCCATATCCATAGACGGCATGCCGACACTGATAGTCCCAGCCGACATGCGGCGTGCCGACCAGCAGCACGAAGCCAACAAGACCCGTCAGAAGAAAGCGTTTCGGCCTTAACAGCGCGAACCGAACCGCCCCGCCAATGAGGCGGCGCAGGCGCTTGATCGGGCCTTCAGGAGGCCGTGGCGGCCTGCCGCCCATGACCTCGACCTTGAACTTGTTCATATCGATGCCCTTTCTTCATTCGTTTCCAAAAGGCTGTAGCGAAGCTCTTTGATCGGGTTCACTGCCGGATAGTCGCCCTCAACGGGGTTGCTCGATGCCCATTCGCGCCACGGCGCGATGAACCAGAACGGCATGCGCTCCCCAAGGATCGCACTGACGCCGTTGATGCCACTGACCAGCAGGAGCTGCTGCGTTGGCCCGAGCTGCATGATGTCTTCAGCGCGTATCAGCGGCTGACCGGACTCAGAGAGGCTTTCGCCGATCTCGTCCGTCTCATGACGCCCAAGGTTATGGCTGACGGTTTTCACCGTCTTTTGGCCAAGCGCGCGCGAGAGACCTTGCGCTAGCTCGTCACTATTGACGGCGAAGAACTGCCGCACTTCGGCTTGCGACTGGATCGTCTTGGCTGTGTGCGGGCCGTAAAGGCGCACAATCTCTGCCATCTCTTGAACGATCATCCACACGCGCACGCCCAGCCCAGGCAATGCCGTCAGGCTTTCAGCAAGCCCCGAGAGTTTGCCCAGATTGGCAAACTCATCGAGCATGAACAGCACCTTGCCCTTCTCAGGGGAGCGGGCGACGGCTGTGATCGCCTGATTGACGATCAGACCGAGTGCCGCGCCGTGCGAGAGGATGCGATCCGGCGGAAAGGCCAGATACAGGCTGACATTGCCGCTCTTCAGATCAGCCAGCGCAATGTCTGATGCGCTCACCGCATCGGCCAGATAACCGCCAGGCTCAAAGATGGAGAGTTGCTGGACAGCTCCCGCGCGGAAATCACCGAACAGATCGGCATTGTCCTTCATCTGGTGCGCCAGATCATCGCCAAGATCAGCAAGGATGCCGCCAAGCGCATCTAACTTGCGCATGACCTCGACCGCGCGCTCAAGGCGCAGCGGGTTGGCAATGATCCGCCACATCTCAGGCAGGGTGCACAGAGAGGGCTTCTCAAGCGCGAGATAGAGCAACACCGCGCGCATGATGCCGCGCGAGCCTTCCCGAAAATAGCGGTTCCGCGTGTCTTCAGGCTCCGGATAAAGTTGCATGGCAATGGCCGTGACCTCATCGGTCAAGCCGCGCTGCAAGGCAGGATCAGCGGCAAGCGCGATGATGTTCTCAAGCGGATTGATCCGCTGCTGCGGCAAGCCATGCAGGCCCCACGGATTGAACACGGCCACATCCTGACCTAGCCGTTCGCTGCGATGCTGCGCTGTGACCGCAGCAAGTTCGCCCTTGGGATCGGTGACAATCACCGAGCCTTGAAAGTGCAACAAGTTCGGGATGACGACGCCGATGCCTTTGCCCTTGCGCGCAGGCGCACAGGTCAACAGGTGGGCTTTGCCGCTGTAAAACAGCGGCTGACTTTCTAGCAGGCCGAGATAGAGCCCTTCAGGATCAAGAAGGCCAGCTGCTTCACACTCATCAAGTGTTGCAAACGCCGCCGTGCCGAAGGTGCCGGAAGTTTGTGTCGTCGCCTTGCGCTTCTCACCCATCATCCATGCGCGATAGGTGCCCAGCGCGCCCAGAAGGGCCGTGTAACCGCCGATGAAGGCAAATATGCCGCTGTAGAAATGATCAACCGCGCTTGGCGTGATACCGAACAGGTCCGGCCAATAGCTGGCAAGCGCATAAAGCGAAACGCCAAGAAATAAGGTTGCTTTTGGCGATCCTTCATTTGATCTTGGGTTGCCAGACATTTCGCGTTCCATCCATTGACTTGAGACGCCGTGCAGGGTCGTCTTGTCTTCTGGAACTCACATAGTCGTTGTTCTCGCGTTTGGCCTGGACACAAGCTGGACACGCTGATGGCGCGAAAGACGAACGAATTCACGGACAAGGAGCGCGCCAACCTGCGCCAGCGACTGCGAGCGCATGCCGCGCGCTATAGGCTCAGCCCGCAAAAAATATCGGATCAAATCGTGGAAGTGACAGGCTTTGCCACTGCCTACGATGGCGGGCGGAAGCGTGTTGAGCGCTTTTTGAAAGCGGAGAAACGGCAGACATCCGATTTTATTGCCGCCGTTGAAGAATACCTCAATCAAGTCGCGTCCGAAGATGTCGAGGAAAGCGCGATAGCCGTGGCGCGGCTCTTCTCACAAGCAGACGATGAGTCAGCCGACTTGTCGGGTTTGGTTGGAGGCTATGAAGCCTATCTCAAACCCATCAAACCCGTCTCTCTTCCCGATCTACGGTTCCCGAATTTTCCAGCATCCGCGCCCGACTGGCCAAAAATTCCAATGCGCATTGCTTTTGCACGCATAACAATGACGCCACTTGAGCGCAGCAATGCGCTGTTGGTTGGTGAATCTGTGATCAACCCTATGGTTGAGCCGGATATCACGATGTTTCCAGAAATGCCGTCGGCGATGGTCAACGCGGGCGTTGTCATTCCGTTCGGGCGAGGTGGGTTTCTGATGGTAACGAAATCGGAGAACGAAAGCCGCTTTTGCCAGTTGAAGCGGCCCGTCGAAAATATCGGACGCTTGGTCGGGTTCCTGACGATCAACGGCGGCGAACCTAAATCCCTACGCCCGCAATTTGCGAGGCGGGATTTTGATCCCGACTATGAAGTGGAGCTGGTGAAGGTTGAAGACATTGACGACGCCTGAAAACGGGGATTCCGCAACGCAGCATTATGCGGTATACTCGCCCCATGAAAGTCCTGTTCGTTTGCACCGCCAATAAGCTGCGAAGCCCGACCGCTGAAGATGTGTTCAGGGACTACCCTGGCATTGAGGCGATGTCGGCTGGCACGGATGCGAACGCGCCCAATCCGTTGACAGCGGAGCTTGTGGCGAGCGTTGATCTGATCATCGTCATGGAAAACCACCATCGCGAATGGATCAGGCGAAAGTTCAAGAAAAATCGCCCAGCAGACAGCAGGATCATCACACTCAACATTCCTGATGAATATGAGCGCGGCGATCCAGAGCTGATTGAGTTGCTAAAATCGAAAGTCACACACCGTCTGGACAAAATGACGGGCAAGGCGTGATCAGGCAGCTTTTGGATCAGCGCAAGTCATTGTAATACAATAATGTCTTTGTAGTACAAAGCCCGAAAAGAGCCGAAGGCGTACTGCAAGATGTGTTTTGTAGTACAAAACATCTTGGCAAGGGGGCTCGCTGCGCGCCCCCGTTGCATCCCCCAGGCTCTGGCCTTCACCCGCATTGAGCGGAATTCAGGCCAGCAGAACGTATCGCCGTTTCACCACTCGCAAGGAGACTTCGCTCTCCCTGCACCCATCGATCCTTTCAGGAAGATCAGGGGCTTTCGCGCCCCCTGAACCCCACTCGTAGGGCTTGGAGAACTGCCTCTCCACCTACACCGAACCATGCACAATCAACTGCTTGATTGACCACCGATCAGGGAAGCGTTCCTGCTGCCCCCGATACCCCCATAACCATTTCATGGAGAGGATTTCATCCAAACCAACCCTGCGCGGATTGAATGCCGATCAGGCCTTTCGCGACCCGACACCCTCGACCAAACGACCGCCGCTTGGATGCCGCCAGCGTATCGCCGCTGAACCCGAACCCGCCTTCCTGCCACTTTTTCGCCCGCGCGAAAAAGCTTCACAAATGTGTATCCACTGGTTACACTTCTGAAATGTCAGAGAAAGACGCGGGAATGCGTATCCGTGTGGAACGCACCCTAAGAGAAGAATTTGTTGAAGCTTGTCGCGCGCAAGACTTGCCAGCAGCGCAAGTCCTTCGTGCTTTCATGCGTGACTATGTCAGCCTGCACAAGCACGAGCCATCAAATGATGGCGCGCAGGGGCAACGAGCAAAAGAAACAAAGGGCGACTAATTGCCTGAGAAAGGGTGCAGCGAAATTGTACGAGAGCGCATTTAACAAAATCGAACGAGACCTGCGCGCAGAAGAGGGCATCGCCAACGAACTCGATTATGTCGAACAGACCTCATGGGTCTTGTTCCTGAAATACCTGCACGACCTCGAAACCGAGCGCGGTGATCGCGCCGAACTTAACGGCGAAGATTACACCCCAATCATCGATGGCGAATTCCGTTGGGATAAATGGGCCGCCCCAAAAAACGGGGACGAGTTTGACCACAACACTGCGCGCATCGGCGATGACCTTATCAAGTTCGTTGATCAGGAATTATTCCCCTATCTAGCGTCCTTCCACCAATCCGCGACCAGCCCGGATACGATCAATTACAAGATCGGCGAGGTTTTCAACGAACTGCGCAACAAATTCCGTTCAGGCTATATCCTGCGCGACGTTCTGGAACAAATCGACAGCCTATCCTTTGGCACACAGGAAGAGCGGCACGAACTTTCCTCTCTTTACGAAACACGCATCAAGCGCATGGGCAACGCGGGCCGCAACGGTGGCGAATACTACACGCCGCGCCCACTAATCCGCGCGATGATCAAAGTCACGAACCCCAAGATCGGCGAGACGATCTATGACGGCGCTGTCGGCTCTGCGGGCTTCCTTTGCGAAGCTTACGACTACATGCGCACCGATAATCTGTCGGCCTCTGACTACGAGACCCTGCAAACCAAGACCTTCTATGGTCAGGAAAAGAAGGGCCTCGCCTATATCATCGGCATCATGAACATGGTCCTTCACGGGATCGAGGCCCCGAACCTGATCCACTCCAACACGCTCAATGAGAACGTGATGGATATTCAGGAAAAGGACCGCCACGACATCATCCTCGCCAATCCCCCCTTCGGCGGCGGCGAGCGGCGCGAGGTGCAACAGAACTTCCCGATCCGCACGGGCGAGACGGCTTACCTGTTCCTGCAACACTTCATCCGCAAGCTGAAGGCAGGCGGGCGTGCCGCCGTGGTGATCAAGAACACCTTCCTCAGCAACACCGACAACGCCAGTGTCGCCCTGCGCAAGGAACTGCTGGAGGCGGCAGAGCTGCATACCATCCTCGATTGCCCGCAAGGCACGTTTCAGGGGGCGGGGGTCAAGACCGTGGTGCTGTTCTTTGAAAAGGGCGCACCGACGCGGGATATCTGGTTTTATCAGCTCGATCCTGGGCGCAGCATGGGCAAGACAAACCCGCTGAACGACAATGATCTGGCGGAATTCGTGGAACTGCAACGCACTCGGCCCAACGGGCCAAAAAGTTGGATCGTAAATCGCGCCGATCTGGACGAGGCGACATATGACCTGTCGGTCAAGAACCCCAACGCGCCCGAGGCCGAGGCGCTGCGCAGCCCCGAAGCGATCATCGCCGACATGCTGGCGCGGGATGCCGAAACGGCGCAAATCCTCGAAGACATTCGGGGGATGCTGTGAAGGCAGGGTGGAATCTTAGAGAAATTGGTGAAGCATTCCAGACTGTAACGGGAAACACGCCGTCCAAGAGCGCTGCCCATTTCTATGGACAAGATATTCCGCTAGTTAAGCCGCCTGAGTTGACGGATGGCGACGTGTCTAGCGCAAGCGACGGTTTGACGGAAAGCGGTGCAGCGGTCGCACGAGTTGCGCCCGAAGGCAGTGTGCTAGTGTCCTGTATTGGCAATCTGGGAAAAATCGGGCTGGCGACCCGTCCTTTGGCCTTCAATCAGCAGATCAATGCGATCTACCCAGACCCATCTTTAGCTCTGCCTAGGTTCACTTTCTATCAGACCTTGTCTCCGCAGTTCAGAGAGCAATTGGATGCATTGGCGGCGGGAACGACTGTCTCAATCGTGAATAAGTCGCGCTTTAACTCAATCAAGGTGCATCTCCCGCCGCTCGAAGAACAAGAACGGATTGTTGCGGTTCTGGACGACGCCTTCGAGGGTCTGACCCGCGCCCGCGCCCACGCCGAAGCCAACCTCCAAAATGCGCGGGAGTTGTTTGAGACCAGCCTTTCAGACGCTCTGAACAAGAGCGCAACAGAATGGGAAGTCTTGCCAGTAGGAGATGCCTTTACGACGTCTACGGGGAGCACCCCCCCAAAAGGTCAAAAAGAACTCTACGGTGACGCTGTTTCCTTCGTGAAGCCACCGGAACTTCTCAATCAAGAAATCGGAGAAACCGCTGACGGTCTTAGCAAAAAGGGAGGGCAGGTCGCGAGGATAGCCCCTGCCGGTTCGGTGCTGGTTTCTTGCATCGGTATCTTGGGCAAGGTTGGGCTTGCCATAACCGACGTAGCATTTAATCAGCAAATCAACTCGATCCAGCCAAACCGATCAAAGGCTTTGCCTGAGTTCATGTTCTATCAAGCCTATTCTTCATCGTTTCGCCGACAGCTCGAAGCTCTGGCGGGCGGCACCACTGTTCCAATCGTAAACAAGTCACGCTTCAATTCGATAAAGATCGCACTACCGCCGTTGGACGTTCAGCGAAACTTAGTCTCCCGCTTCCTGCAGATTGATCAGGAGGCAAAGAAGCTTCAGGGAGCCTATCGCTGTAAACTCCAAGACCTCGACGATCTCCGCCAATCCCTTTTGCAGAAAGCCTTCGCGGGCGAATTAACATGACACAGGAAATGCCGCCCATGGGAACATCAAAGCGCCAGCTTGGCGACATCAGCCGCAACGATCAGGTCCTGATTGCCCGTACCGACCGACCGGGTACAGACCACATGCAATATGTCTGGGTTCTGGTCTGCGCGAGACGTTTGGAAAATGGTGATTTGTGCGGCTATCGTTATGGTGCAAACGGGTCGGACTTTCATCATCGGAAGTGTCCGGCGTGCCAAGGCGGGGCAGCGGGGCTGGAAGTTGACGGATTGATATGAGCATCCATAACGAAACCGAAGCCGATACCCGCGCCGAGCGCATAGACCCCGTCCTTGCGGCGGCGGGCTGGGGTGCGAATGGATCGAAGGTCCGGCGTGAGGTTATCTGTCCTGGGCGCATCCAGTCTGGCGGCACACGCGGCAAGGGGCTGTCTGCCGATTACGTCCTGATCCACAAGGGCCAGAAGCTCGCCGTGCTGGAGGCCAAGCGCGCAGGCGTCAGCCACCGCAACGGCGTGGGGCAAGCCAAGGACTACGCCACCCGTCTTGGGTCGCGCTATGCCTATGCCTCCAACGGATTGAGTTGGTATCAGATCGACATGACCACGGGGGCCGAGGCTGACATGGCCTTGCCGTTCCCAACGCCAGACGAGCTTTGGGATCGCACATTTGCCACCCACAACGACTGGCGGGAGCGTTTCGGGGCCGTGGATTTCGAGACAGACGGCGGTAAGTGGGAGCTGCGCTATTACCAGCACAAGGCCGTCAATGCCGCACTTGAGGCACTCGCCAAAGGTGATCGCCGCATCCTGCTGACGCTGGCCACAGGAACAGGCAAGACCTCCATCGCCTTCCAGGTCGCGTGGAAGCTGTTCCAAGCCAAGTGGAACCTGTCAGGCGAGCCAATGCGCCGCCCGCGCATCCTGTTCCTCGCCGACCGCAACATTCTCGCCGATCAGGCCTATAACGCCTTTTCGGCCTTTCCGAATGATGCGGTCACACGGATCGACCCCGACACGATCCGTAAGAATGGCGGCAAGCCACCTAAGAACGCGAGCCTGTTTTTCACGATCTTCCAAACCTTCATGACGGGCGAAGGCGATCCCGTTTACACGCAATATCCGCCCGACTTCTTCGACTTCATCGTGATCGACGAATGCCACCGTGGCGGCGCGAAGGACGAAAGCGAATGGCGGCGCTTGCTGGAATATTTCGAACCCGCTGCGCAGCTTGGCCTGACAGCCACGCCCAAGCGCAAGCACAACGCTGACACCTACGCCTATTTCGGTGAACCCGTTTACACTTACGCGCTGCGTGACGGGATTGAGGACGGCTTTTTAACTCCGTTCAAGGTGCGCCAGATGGCCAGCACGATTGATGAGTATGTCTATGATGGCAGCGATGATGTGATCGTCGGCGACATCGAAGAAGGCGAGGCCTTTGGCGAGAGTGATTTCAACACCCGCATCATCATCGAAGAACGCGAGCTCAGCCGCGTGCGCGAATTCATGAGCCAGATCGACCAGCGTCAGAAGACGTTGGTCTTCTGCGCCACGCAAAATCATGCAGCGTTGGTGCGCGACCTGATCAATCAGGTGAAGGACAACACGAACCCGAACTATTGCCACCGCGTCACCGCCGATGACGGCGCGATTGGCGAAAAGCACCTGCGAGACTTTCAGGACAATGACAAGACGATCCCAACGATCCTGACGACTTCTCAGAAGCTTTCGACGGGAGTCGATGCGCGAAACGTCCGTCATATCGTGCTGATGCGTCCCATCCGATCCATGATCGAGTTCAAGCAGATCATTGGACGCGGAACACGGACCTATGAAGGGAAGGACTTCTTCACGATCTGGGATTTCGTGAAAGCACACGAAAACTTCAACGATCCTGAGTGGGATGGCGAGCCGCTTGACCCTGAGCCGCCAGGCGAACCTCGCCCGCCGATTACCGGGCCAGAGCCAGGGCCAGGAGAACCCGGAAACCCAGGCGAAGACGGTCCCGAAGAGCCGCCGCGCGAAAAGATCGTCGTAAAGCTATCGGATGGTAGTGTGAGGCGGATCGCCTACATCGCCTCAACAACCTATTGGAGCCCCGAAGGCAAGCCTATATCGGCGGCGGAATTTCTTGAGCGCCTGTTCGGTGACCTCAAAGGCCTTGTGGCCGATGAAGACCAGCTTCGCGCCATGTGGAGCGATCCCGACAACCGTGAGCGGTTTCTGGAGCAGCTTTCGGATCGTGGTTACGATCAGGATCGGCTCGACGACATCCGCCGCCTTGTGGACGCCGTCGATAGCGATCTGTTTGATGTGCTTAGCTACATATTGTTCACCCATGAGCCGAAAACACGCCATGAGCGGGCCGACAGCGTGCGGAGTGAGGGAATGGTGAAAGCCGACGAAGAAACCAAAGACCTGCTGATGGCGATCCTCAGTGCCTATGAAGAACGCGGGGAAAGCGAACTGGCAACGAAAAAGCTCGGAACCTTCCTGACAGCTCGCTACGGCAGCGTCAGTGAAGGCAAAGTAAAGCTCGGTGGGCTTGATGCTATCAAGGACGCGTTTCGCAAGATGCAGGGAACGCTCTATTCCGATTAGGGCCTGTGGACATTCAGGATTCCCATTTGGCGTGATTTCTGATTCAAACTTCCAAAATGGAGGTTTGAATGAAC
>JBGRQD010000001.1:0-397293 GCA_041725935.1 Pelagibaca sp. | reverse complement strand
GACAGCCAGAAAGCGCAGCGTTTCCAGATCATAGATCCACATCGGGTCCGGGTGTGACAGGAACAGGCTGTCAGTCACTGTATTCAATTCTTCACCCTTTCGCGAAGCGAAGCCTCCAAAGGCAGTTGCGCCTAAATTCAATCGTAAAAATACTGGAAAACTGACACCGAAACTGACACTAAAGTTGGGCTCGAAAGCCGACCGAAACCGATGGCGTGTTACGGGTTCAGCGAACACCTTAGGTTGTTTTTTACTATATATAGCATGAAAACAAACTTGCAATCTGCCGCGCCAAGCAGTCTCTGCTCTTTCGTGCAAACGACAGATAAAACAAAGACCTGCTGGTATCCAGCCGGCGCTTTGCACCGACAATGTCGATGATTGCCGATTTGCGCGGGTCACTCACCACTCGGTCAGATAAGAATTCTCAAGGAAGGCGTCACTGGCCGGGATGAACGTGGTTGTCCAGCCAGTCCAGCACGTCCTCGACGCGGGTGCGGGCGACGGGGACTTCGGTGTCGTCGCGCAGGCGCAGGATCAGGCGGCCGTTGCGGCGTTCCGTGCGGATTGCCGGATCGCGGGCAACCCACCAGGATCGGTGCGGCTGCATCCCGTCTTCGGCGCTGGTTTGCGCGACGATATCGCCCAGACGGGCGCGGGCGCGGGACTTGGCGTTCTCGAAAGTCAGATGCACATGATGTTCACGCGCTTCGATGTGCAGCAGCTGAGCAAGATCGATCTGCTCACCTCCGATCACGAGGAGACGGCTTGGTTTCGCAGCTTCGATCTCTGTGCGAACTCCCGGCAGAATGAACCGGTAGAACACAGTCTCAAGCCCCTGAACTGACAGGAAATAAAAGATCAGCTGGTCGGTTACGTCATAGGGAAATTCCCCGTCACTCATGTAGATGACCGCGTTTTTGCAGACAACGACCGTGGGCAGCAGCGCCACAAATCCGACAAGCGGTGTCGGCACGCTGAGCCAGTTGAAACGACGGGTCAGTGCGGCAAACAGCAGAAACTGTGCATTGTACACGATGAGATAAAAAGAAAAGGCGATAGGCCAGATGATGATTGAAAACCATAGCGGCACGTAACTCCGTGACGCCGAGGGGTCCGCCGCAACAAACGTCAGCAGGGCCAGGAAAACGAACAGCAAAGTGCGCTGATGCGTCAGCACTCGAAGGTAGAGTGCCGTGTCGAACGACATGCGCCCGCCCAGCAGGTCCCACAGAGTCAACTCTGTGCTCATTAGCCTTTGCATCAACGTGACAACCCCAATTCGTCTTGCTCGGAGAATATGAGCGTTTGCGGGTCGAGCAATTGGAACATGGTCGTGGTCCGAACACTCACATATCGATTGACGCTATTTAGCATCACTTTTGTATCAATTTTGCAGATTTTGGTGCAAGGCTTATATTTTGTATCATCGAGCGCCGCGTGGTCGAAACCAAGTTTCCGGAGCGCGCCAGCACACTCAAATCATCCCGAAAGCCATGCCGGGTGTTAAAAGCGCGTCGTTCTGACCCCATGTCTCGTCCTGTGTTGGTGCCTGGAACCGGGCACTGAAAGAGGGCATTCCTTGCATCGTTTCCGGCGTGGAATTTTTGCTTCAGAAAACCGCGCGAAAGCGCTTGACGGGGCAGGGCGCTGACCATAGAACCCGCGTCACGCCCAGATGCGGGCGGCAGTGAGCGGTTGTAGCTCAGTTGGTTAGAGTACCGGCCTGTCACGCCGGGGGTCGCGGGTTCGAGCCCCGTCAACCGCGCCATCACTGCCCTTAGCATCTGCGTGAAATGCGCGGTTGTAGCTCAGTTGGTTAGAGTACCGGCCTGTCACGCCGGGGGTCGCGGGTTCGAGCCCCGTCAACCGCGCCATTTCCCCTCTTGTTTACAAAGAGTTGATAAAGCCCAGCAGCGCCTCTGTTGTGGCTTTCGGCGATTGATCCGGAAAGAAATGCCCGCCCTCGATGGCGGCGTGCCGCATGGTCGACAGCCTGTCGCGCCAAGTGGCGGGCACATCCAGCAGATGTGCCATTGCACCGTCTGCTCCGTACAGAACCAGCGCAGGGCATGTGACGCTGCGGTTCAGGTCGGCACGGTCATCGGTCCAGTCCACCTCTATGGCGGCGCGGTAATCGTGGCACATCGCGCGGATGCAGTGTGGGTCGCGCCATGCCGCGCGGTAGATTTCCAGCAGATCGGCATCGAAATCGCTCAGGCTGGCTTTGCCGAACCCCAGCAGGCACCGTTCGAAATAGGCATCCGGATCGTGCCCGATCATGGTTTCGGGAAAGGGATAGGGCTGTGCAAGAAACAGCCAGTGGTAATAGGACTTGGCGATCCCGGTGGTCATGTTGGTCAGCAGGTGCTCTGTCGGCACAATGTCCATGAGCGTCAGGCTGCGGACGGCATGCGGATGGTCGAGAGCCATACGGTGCACCGTGCGCGCACCCCGGTCGTGACCGACGGCATGGAAGCTTTCGAAACCAAGTGAGACCATCAGCGCCACCATGTCCTGCGCCATCAGGCGAAAGCTCATGTCGGGCATGCTGGCGGGCTTGCCGCTGTCGCCGTAACCCCTCAGGTCAGCGGTGACGACGGTGAAGTGGTCGGCAAGTGCCGGCACAAGAGGGCGCCACATCGCGCGAGTCTGCGGGAAGCCGTGCAACAGCAAAAGAGGCGGTCCGTTTCCGGCCACCTCGTATGCTATGATCTGGTCATTGTTCGTAAATGTGTCTGCCTGGCTCATTTTGGCGAGGATGACACCGCCACCACGCTTGTCCAGTCGATATTCGCGAAATCCGAGGTCTTGGCCTGTGCGAAGGTCAGAACATCCGCCGGGCTGTCAAAGCCTGCATATTGCAGACCGGTCTGAATATGGCGCTCGTCCATTTGGCTGAATGCGACGGCGGCGATCGCACCTGTGACAAGGCCGACCGCATTGCCGCGACCCATGACACCCGGTTTGACGATGCGGACGATGTTGGCAAGGTAGAACAGGATCAACCCGACGATCAGCGCCGTGACGCCATGCATTGCATAGCCTACAAACTGAACTGGCCAGCCGGAGCGCACCAGAAGCGCCTGAACCGTTTCGGGATTGTTGGCCGAGAACAGGGCCGCGAGGGCCAGCCCGAAGCCAAGACCCGTCATCATGACGGGGTTGCCTGACTTGCGCGACGATCCTGCACCCATTTCCCAAGGCTGCCGCGTATCGCGGACACTGGCGGGAGTGTTTGCGAACGCCGGGTCCAGACGCTGGATGCGGGCGTTGAAATCGTTACGATCTTGTTTTCTCTGAACTCGTTTCATGCGTTAACCTTTGGCGATAAATTGTGTCTAGAATTGGAACCGCACGTGGCCAACTTGAGAAAGTTCGCTCGAATTTTAGAAATGTAACATCCCACATTTTTGGTCGGATCGGCGCCTATTCCTTTTTCAAGGCCTGCAAGATCCGTGCCCAGCTTCTTGCACCCTTATGAAAGCTTTCGATGTCGTATTTTTCATTCGGGCTGTGAATCTGGTCATCATCCTTGCCAAATCCGATCAGCATGGATTCGGTACCCAACAGCGTTTGGAAATATCCGGCCACGGGAATCGACCCGCCGCTGCCGATGAACGCCGCCTCATCCGGCCATTCCTCGCTCAGTGCGACGCGGGCCTTTTCAAAGGCCGGGTTGTCGATCGACATGACCGAGGCTTGCGAGGCCCCGTGCCCCTTGAACGAGACCTTGCAATCCTTCGGTGTCAGATCGGCGATCATGGTGCGCAGGCTGTCGCGGATGGCATGGGGGTCCTGTTCGCCAACAAGCCGGAAACTGATCTTTGCGCTGGCCTTTGACGGCAGCACGGTCTTGAACCCTTCGCCCTGGTAGCCGCCACTGATGCCATTGACCTCGCAGGTGGGGCGGGACCAAAGCATTTCGAGCGCGCTGCGTCCGGCTTCACCCGCCAGATCGGCAAGACCGACATCGCCAAGAAAGGCCTTGTGATCGAAACCCAGCGCCTCCCATTGCAACATCACATCGGCCGGGATGTCGGGAACACCGTCATAAAAGCCCGGAATGGTGACTCGCCCCTGATCATCATGCAGCGCTGCGATGATGCGGCTCAGGACGCGGATCGGGTTCATCGCGGCACCGCCATACATCCCGGAATGCAGGTCGCGGGTCGGGCCGGTGATGGTGATCTCTTCCTGCAGCATGCCCCGCAGCATCGTGGTGATTGCAGGAACCCGGCTGTCGAACAGGCCTGTGTCGCAGATCAGCGCGATGTCGGCTTTCAGCTCGTCCGCGTTTTCCTTGAGGAAGGGCACAAGCGACGGTGAACCCGATTCCTCTTCGCCTTCGAAGAAAAAGGTGATCTTGCAGGGCAGGCTGCCATGCTCCGCAATCCACGCGCGGCAGGCTTCGACAAAGGTCATCAACTGGCCCTTGTCATCGGCAGTGCCGCGTCCGCGGATCACCTTGCCCTTGGGTGTGTCCTCGATCTGCGGATCGAACGGATCGTTGTCCCATAGATCAAGTGGATCGACCGGCTGCACATCGTAATGACCGTAAAACAGCAGATGCGGACCGGGTCCGTCGAATGTGCCGACCACCATCGGATGGCCGGGGGTCGGGCGCTTTTCGGCCTGCACGCCCATCGAGCGCAGATCGGCGACCAGCCAGTCGGCGGCGCGGTCACACTCGGCTTTGTAGGCGGGGTCTGTGGAGATCGACTGGATACGCAGGAATTCCTTCAGACGCTCCAGGCTGTCCGACAGGTTGGAATCAATGCGATCAAGTACGGGATCTACGGACATTTTCAGCTTCCTCTGCATGTTTTGCCGAAGCCTACCACCGCGCGACACACTGTCCAGAGCCGCGAACTGACCGCCAGCCCGATCAATGATGCGGGAAAAATACAGATTTTGCAGCGAATGCGGCAGGAGACAGGGCGCATTTGACTTAGATCAAGGCTGCGACGGTTCGTCGTTCCCTATGCACGTTGTCATGGGGATATGCGATCTATATCCATTCTAAAACGTGAATGCGACGCGGGGCGCCCGACCTCCCCGAAGATCGCAGACTGAAGGAGACGCCGGTGCACTACGCAGACAAACTCGACGAAGCCCTGAATCGTTTGCACGATGAGGGTCGCTATCGGACGTTTATCGATATCGAGCGTCAGAACGGTCAGTTTCCACACGCCATCTGGCGCAAGCCCGACGGGACCGAGCAGGACATCACCGTGTGGTGCGGCAATGATTACCTTGGCATGGGCCAGCACCCCGTCGTTCTGGCCGCGATGCACGAGGCATTGGACGCCACCGGCGCGGGTTCGGGCGGCACACGCAACATTTCCGGCACAACCGTGTATCACAAGCGCCTTGAGGCAGAACTGGCTGACCTTCACCAGAAGGAAACGGCGCTTCTGTTCACCTCGGCCTATATTGCGAATGACGCGACGCTCTCGACTTTGCCGAAGCTCTTTCCCGGCCTGATCATCTATTCCGACGCGCTGAACCATGCGTCGATGATCGAAGGCGTGCGCCGCAACGGCGGGGCCAAGCGCATCTTCCGGCACAATGACGTGGCGCATCTGCGCGAACTGCTTGCCGCCGACGACCCCGAGGCACCGAAGCTGATCGCGTTTGAGTCGATCTATTCGATGGATGGCGATTTCGGCCCGATCAAAGAGATTTGCGATCTCGCGGATGAATTCGGCGCGCTGACCTATATCGACGAGGTACACGCGGTCGGCATGTATGGTCCGCGCGGCGCTGGCGTGGCGGAACGTGACGGCCTGATGGACCGCATCGATATCATCAATGGCACATTGGCCAAGGCTTACGGCGTGATGGGGGGCTATATCGCGGCCTCTGCAAAAATGTGCGACGCGATCCGGTCCTATGCGCCGGGCTTTATCTTTACCACGTCATTGCCGCCGGCCGTGGCGGCTGGGGCGGCGGCATCTGTTGCACATCTCAAGACCGACCAGACGCTGCGCGACCAGCATCAGTTGCAGGCGCGTATCCTCAAGATGCGCCTCAAGGGTCTTGGTCTGCCGATCGTCGATCATGGCAGCCACATCATCCCGGTCATCGTGGGAGACCCGGTTCACACCAAGCAGATGTCCGACATGATGCTTGACCGGTTTGGAATCTATGTGCAGCCGATCAATTATCCGACTGTGCCGCGGGGAACCGAACGCCTGCGTTTCACGCCCTCTCCGGTACACGGTGCACAAGAGATCGACAAACTCGTGCGAGCGATGGACGAGCTTTGGGCACATTGTGCGCTGAATCGCGCCGAACTCAGCGCCTAACATTTGGAATCAGTGCATTAAACCTTGTCGTATGTTATCTAAAGAGTAATAAAACGCGCGACTCGACTCACCTGGTACGCGCGACGCAGGCAGCGTGTAGACGGTTGGTACGGCAAGGGGCAGCGAGTATGATTGGGCGGAAATCCCCAAAGCTATCGCAAGGCATATCCGAATCTAAACCACGGGGATTCGATGATTTCGAACTCCGTCTCGGAGACGTCATGCGCGGGGAACGCGCAACATTGGGCAAGTCCTTGCTGGACGTGCAGCGCGAATTGCGCATCAAGGCCAGCTATATCGCCGCCATAGAAAACTGCGACCCAACAGCCTTTGACACTCCCGGTTTCATCGCGGGCTACGTGCGATCCTATGCCCGTTACCTTGGCATGGATCCGGACGACACCTACGCCGTCTTCTGCGCCGAAAGCGGATTCGAGACGGCGCATGGCATGTCGGACGCGGCATCGTCGCGCAAGAAATCCGAGATTGCACCTGTCGCGACCAAAGTGACACCCCGCGATCCGTTCTCGCAGCCGACCCTGCCGTTTGCGCCCGGAACCGACTCCCTTCTGTCCCGGATCGAACCCGGAGCCATTGGCTCGACGCTTGTGCTGGCCCTGCTGCTCGGCGGGCTGGGATATGGTGGATATTCGGTTCTGCAGGAGGTACAGCGCGTTCAGGTGGCCCCGGTCGACCAGACGCCGGTGGTCCTGAGCGATCTCGACCCGCTGCAAACCACGATCCAGACAACGGAGTCCGCCGCGACCCGGGCGGACACAAGCGGATCTGCCGCAGGTGTCTTCACGCCGCCCGCCACGGTCGAGGCGTTCGATCGTCTGTACCGCCCGCAAGCGCTGGACGTCCCGGTGCTGATCGCGCGCGACGCGCCGATCTCATCGCTTGATCCGAACAGCGTCGGGGCCTTTGCGCAGGTGGCAACGCAGAACCTTCCGAGCGTCGATCTGGAACCGGCACCGTTTCGTCCGACAGGTCTTGCCGCTCTGCCGCAGGATGGCGTGACGGTGATCGCAGCGCGGCCCGCATGGGTGCGGGTGCGTGGTGACGATCGCTCGGTGATCTTCGAACGGGTCATGGCCGCCGGGGAAACCTGGACCGTGCCCGCGTCGCAGGCCGATGCCTTGCTCAATGTCGGGGAAAGCGGTGCTGTCTATCTTGCCGTGAATGGACAGACGATCGGCCCCGTTGGCCCGTCCGGGACCGTCACCTCGGACCTGCCGCTGGATGGCCCGACGCTTGCCGCCGCGCTTGAGCCTGCGGACCTGCAGAACGATCAGGACCTGTCACGCGTGCTCGCCGATCTGGGCACGGACACGTCGCAGCCGACCATCGGACAGCCGAAGATTCTCGAAGACAGCGCGCCGGGTGTGACCCTCTTGGCGGTGCGTCCGGCATGGATCCGGGTGCGCGCGGCAGATGGCACCGTGATCTACGAGACCATCATGAACGCAGGCGACACTTACGAGGTGCCGATCACCGAGGAACCGCCGACCCTGCGTGTGGGCGAATCCGGCGCGATCTATTTCGCCATGAACGGCCAGACCTACGGTCCGGCAGGGACGCGCGGTTCTGTCACGTCGAACCTCGCGCTGTCGGTGGACCAACTGAGCCAGACCTACTCGGTTGCGTCGATCGAAGCGGACAGCGATCTTGCCCGCGTGGTGGCTGAACTGGAAATCCAGCAACCCGCTGACTGACCGTCGCACTCCGTGCAGAATGCTTGAAGACCGATGTCAGCGGGCCTAGCTATAGGCGTGAATAATCTGTACCGTTTGGTTGACACTTTCCGCCGAAGGAGGGCTGCATGAGCCTCAATCACATTCGCCCGTGGCGCAACATCTACCGCCGCACGTCGCGCCAGATCATGGTGGGCAATGTGCCGGTCGGGGGCGATGCGCCGATCACCGTGCAGACAATGACCAACACGCTGACGCCGGATGTGAAGGCCACACTCGCGCAGGTGCAGGCGGCAGCGGATGCGGGGGCCGACATCGTGCGCATCTCGGTCCCTGACGAGGACAGTTCCCGCGCGCTCAAGGAGATTGTGTGCGAAAGCCCGGTGCCTATCGTGGCGGACATCCATTTCCACTACAAGCGCGGGATCGAGGCCGCTGAAGCGGGCGCGGCCTGCTTGCGCATCAATCCCGGCAATATCGGGTCCGAGGCGCGGGTGAAGGAAGTCATCAAGGCGGCCCGCGACAACAATTGTTCGATCCGCATCGGCGTGAACGCCGGGTCGCTGGAAAAGCACCTGCTCGAAAAATATGGCGAGCCGTGCCCCGACGCGATGGTGGAATCCGGTCTGGATCATATCAAGATCCTGCAGGACAACGATTTCCATGAGTTCAAGATCAGCTGCAAGGCGTCGGACGTTTTCATGGCCGCCGCCGCCTACCAGCAATTGGCCGAAGCCACCGACGCGCCCATTCACCTTGGCATCACCGAGGCGGGTGGGCTGATGTCCGGCACGATCAAGTCCGCCATTGGTCTTGGCAACCTGCTCTGGATGGGGATCGGGGACACGATCCGCGTGTCGCTGTCGGCGGACCCGGTGGAAGAGGTCAAGGTCGGTTACGAGATCCTGAAATCCCTCGGCCTGCGCCATCGCGGTGTGAACATCATCTCTTGCCCAAGCTGCGCGCGGCAGGGCTTTGACGTGATCAAGACCGTCGAGGCGCTGGAAAAGCGGCTTGAGCACATCAAGACCCCCATGAGCCTGTCGATCATCGGCTGCGTGGTCAACGGGCCGGGTGAGGCGCTGATGACCGATGTGGGCTTTACCGGCGGCGGAAACGGGGCGGGCATGGTGTATCTTGCGGGCAAGCAGAGCCACAAGATGTCCAACGATCGGATGATCGAGCACATCGTCGAGGAAGTGGAAAAGAAAGCCGCAGAGCTTGACGCTGCAAGCGCTCAGGAAGCGGCGGAGTAGGATTAAGGGCTTTGACACCGCTTGCTGCAAGCACGGTTGGACGTGCTTGCACGCGGTTTGCAAACCTTGATTTGCAAGTTTGCAAACCGACCTATGCCCGGTTCAGACCTGTCAGCGCGCCTCGGCGACGATTTCCTGCATGGCTTCGAGCGGCAGGTATCCCCGGATCAACTGATCGCCCATCACGAAAGACGGCGTGCCGTTGATCTGCAGCGCCTGCGCCAGGGCGCGGGTAGATGCCAGTTGCTCGGAAACGCTGTCGCTATCCATCGCCGCGATCACCGCATCGGCATCCAGTTCCAGAGTCTCGGCCAAGCGCTTCAGCACGGTGTCATCCAGATCGCCGTTCAGCACGATCAGCGCCTCTTTCGCTGCCTCGTAGGCGGCATCGCCGCCAACTTCGCGGGCAGCGAGGGCAAACCGCGACGAGATCACCGAGTTTTCCCCGAGGATCGGCAGTTCCTTGGCGACGTAGCGGATATTGCCATCGAGTTCGAGCAGTTGCGCCACCTCGGGATGCGCACGACGGCAGAAGCCGCAGCGATAGTCAAAGAACTCCACGATGGTCACGTCACCCTCGGGGTTGCCGCCGACCCAGCTGTAGCCGTCGTTGAAGATTGCCTCGGCGTTGTTCTCGATCAGGGCGACGTCGCCCTGCGCCTGTTCGGCGGCCTGCCGTTCTTCGAGAACCGCGACAGCCTCCATGATGACTTCCGGATTTTCCAGCAGGTAGGCGCGCACCTGCGCCCCAAAGGCGGCGCGGTCGGCGTCGGACATGTTGTCCAGGTCTAGATCGGCAGCCTGAACGCCGGTGGCCATCAGAAGGGCAAGAACGGACGAGGCAAGAAGGCGGGGTTTGGACATCATGGGTCTCCAGTCATCGATTTCATCGCTGCGAGGCGCGTTGCGCTGCACTTAACACATCCTGCGCCCGTTGCCATGGGCCGGATCCGCGCGGCAAGGCGCCTTCGGCCCGCGTGGCGTGGATCGCGGCGTCCTTGAACCGGCCCTGAACGGCATAGCGTTCGGCGGTCGCCAGCGACGCCATCGCGTTCTGGCCGGTCTTTGCATAAGCGGTGGCAAGGTCACGCAGGATACGGGTGTCGCTGAAGTCGCGCCCGCGCGCGGCCTCGAGCGTGCGCAGCGCGTCCTGTGGTTTGCCATCGGCAAGTTGTGCGCGACCCAGCCCGCCAAGGATCAGCGGCTCGCGCGGCGCGAGCCGGGCGGCGGCGGAATAGACCTGGACTGCCTCCGAGGCGCGCCGCGATTCCAACAGGATCTGACCCTTGAGGTCGCGCAGGAACGGATCGTTCGGGCGGGCATTGATGGCGATGTCGATATGGCGGATCGCGCGGCCAAGGTCGCTCTGGCGGTGATAGGCCACGGCCTTGCGCATCTCCGCGATATCCTGCGACAGGCTGTCATCGGCCCGGCGCAGCGTCCAGCTTGGCGCGCGGGTGAAGGCGGTCAGCTTGCCCTTGGCGCGGGCGAACCAGTAATCGCCGGCAGGGTCGGGCGCGGTTCTTGCCGAGGCACCTGCGACAAGGCCTTGCAGCGCGCGCAGACGGTCGCGCGACAGCGGGTGTGACCGCATGTAGGGGTCCTGACGGGCTTCGGCCAGCGCTTCCTGCCCGCGGAACAGCTCCTGCACCTCGATCGCGCCCTGAGGGTCGATCCCGGCACTGACAAGATACCGGATCGAATTGATATCGGCCGAGGCTTCCTCGGCGCGGGTATGGGCGAGGAAACTGCGCAGGCTCGAGGATTGCAGCCCGATCCCGAGGCCCACAGCGGCGCGTCCCGCGCCCGATGCAGCGGCCGCCACCGCGAGCGCCATGCCCAGACCTGCGGCAGTGCGGGCGCTTTGCATGTTGCCCAGGCGGCGCGAGATATGGCCGTTGGCGATATGCGCCGCCTCATGCGCGATCACGGCCTGCAGCTGTGCAGCCGTTTCCAATTTGGTGACGAGGCCGGAATGGATGAAGATATGCTGCGTGTCGATGATGAACGCGTTGAGCGTGCTGTCGTCGATCAGAAGGATACGCACCTGGCTCGGGCTGAGACCTGCCGCACGCAAAACCGGTGCGCCAAGTTCCTTCAACGCATGTTCGATATCGGCGTCGCGCAAAAGCGTGGCCGCCCGCGCCGGAGCAGCGGCGATCAATGCGGTCAGGCACAGGACAAAGCCCATGATCCTGAAAAGGTGCAGCGTCGCGTGATACATTGACCTTGCCCCGTGTTCGCCCCTAGGTCTGCACCCATCAGTGTACGGAGAGAATGATGCGGAACTCAAGCCGTGGGGCGGTTGATCCCTTTATCGTGATGGATGTGATGGAAGCGGCGCGGCAGGCCGAAGACGCGGGACGGCACATCATCCATATGGAAGTGGGTCAACCGGGCACTCCGGCGCCGGTTCTGGCGCGCAATGCACTGACCCGAGAAATGGGCGACAATCCGCTGGGCTACACCGTCGCGCTGGGTTTGCCCGCGCTGCGCCAGCGCATCGCGCGGCTTTATGGCGACTGGTACGATGTCGATCTTGACCCGGCCCGCGTGGTCGTGACGCCCGGATCGTCGGGCGGGTTCATCCTTGCCTTCACCGCGCTGTTCGATGCGGGGGACCGGATCGCGCTTGGCGCTCCGGGCTATCCGTCCTACCGCCAGATCATGAAGTCACTCGATCTTGTCCCGGTCGAGGTGCAGACCCGCGCCGAGGCCCGGTACCAGATGGAGCCCTCCGATCTGGAAGGGCTCGATTATCAGGGCATGATGGTCGCCTCTCCGGCCAATCCGACGGGGACGATGCTGGGTCGGGACGCGCTTGGCGCGTTGATCGGCGCGGCACATGAGAGGGGCGCCGCGTTCCTGTCGGACGAGATTTACCACGGGATCGAATACGACCACAAAGCGGTGACCGCGCTTCAGATCAGCGACGACGTTTGCGTGATCAATTCGTTTTCAAAGTATTTCAGCATGACCGGCTGGCGCGTCGGCTGGCTGGTGCTGCCGCCGGGCAATGTGCGGCAGGTCGAACGGCTGGCGCAGAACATGTTCATCTGTGCGCCCCATGCGGCACAGGTCGCGGCGCTGGCTGCGATGGATGCGCCGGACGAGCTTGAGGCGAACATGGCCGTCTACCGCGAAAACCGCCGCCTGATGATCGAAGGATTGCCCAAGGCCGGGTTCGACCGGATCGCGCCGCCGGACGGGGCGTTCTACGTCTATGCCGACATCTCGCATCTGACCGGGGACAGCCGCGCCTTTGCCCGCGCCATCCTCGACGAGGCCGGGGTCGCTGTGACTCCGGGGCTGGATTTCGACCCCGAGCGTGGGGGCGGCACGCTACGCTTTTCCTATGCACGGGCAACGGCGGACATTCTCGAAGGGCTGGACCGGCTGGAGCGCTTCATGCGGGCGCAGGGTCATATCGCCTGAGCGCATCTGCACTGTCCTCAAGAGGCCGAATCCGCTACGATGCCGGAAAGGCCCGAACAGAGGCCAAGGTGAATGAATGAGCGGTGTCCTGAAATCGATTCTGGCGGTTCTGCTGTCGGCTGTGCTGGCCGGTCCAGTCGTGGCACAGGACCTTGGAGCCTTGGCGCGGTTTGAAACCGGCACGGTGCAGGACACACGGCGCGGTGCAGAGCTGCGGCTCGAAATCAGCCAGGGCGTGCCGTGGCGGCTGTTCACCCTGACAGAGCCCAACCGTCTGGTGATGGATTTCCGCGAGATCCAGTGGGGCGATACCGCAGCGGAAGTCTTTGCCGGGACTGACCGGATCGCAGGTGTGCGGACGGGTACCTATCGGCCCGGATGGTCGCGGCTGGTGGCCGATCTGGTTGAGCCGATGGTGGTGCACAGCGCTGAGCTTTTGACCGACACACTGGATGGTGGTGCGACGATTACCGTACAGCTTGCCAGCACGGAGCAGACGGCCTTTGACCAGGTCTCTGGCGCGCCGCGCGATCCGCGCTGGGATCTGCCCGCCCCGGCAAAGGTCGATGCCGTGCCGCCACGTGATCCGAACCGGGTGCGGATCGTGCTTGATCCGGGCCATGGTGGTATCGATCCGGGCGCCGAGCGTGAAGGCATCAGCGAAGCGGAGCTGATGCTGACCTTCGGGCGCGAATTGCAGGATGTGCTGCGGCGGGCAGGTGGGTTCGATGTGATCCTGACCCGCGATGGCGATTATTTCGTCTCGCTCGAGGCGCGGGTGGCGCTGGCGCGCGATGCGGGGGCGGACCTGTTCGTGTCGCTCCATGCCGATGCGCTGGCCGAGGGGGTTGCGCGTGGCGCGGCGGTCTATGTCCTGTCAGAGGAGGCGTCCGATGCGGCCTCTGCGGCGCTTGCAGAGCGCCACAACCGCGACGATCTGCTGGCAGGACTTGACCTGAGCCAATCCGATGACCGGGTTGCCAACGTGCTGATGAGCCTTGCCCGACTGGACAACGCGCCGCGCAGCGAGGCGTTGGCCGAACATATGCTGAACGGCATCCGCAATGCGGTCGGCCGGGTTCACAAGCGCCCGCTGCGCCGAGCCGGATTCTCGGTGCTCAAGGCGGCGGACATCCCGTCCGTGCTGCTGGAAGTGGGTTTCCTGTCCACCGCAGAAGACCTGCGCAACCTGAGCGATCCGATCTGGCGACAGGGCATGGCGGCAGGCATCCGCGACGGTATCATCGCATGGCGCGACGAGGATCGCGCGCTTGCGCCGCTGAGGCGAAACTGATCCCCGCCCATGACCCTGCGTCATAGGCAACCGAATGCCGGTTCGACGGCAATGTGTTTTGACCAAGCGCCCCTTATTTTGTAGGGGTAGAGAACTGCAACAGGGACGCGCCGTGATCAGATTCATCCTGTCATTCTTCGGAGGCATTTTTACCCTCATCACCATGGGCATGATGATGGTCGCGCTTGGCGTGGGCGGCGTGCTCTGGATGTACAGCCGAGACCTGCCCAGCCACGAAAGCCTGGCGCAGTATACTCCGCCGACCATCAGCCGGATTTATTCGGGCGAGGGGCGGATCATCGACGAATTCGCGCAGGAACGCCGCCTTTTCACGCCAGCCAATGAGATTCCCGATCTGGTCAAGCAGGCGTTCATTTCGGCCGAAGACAAGAATTTCTACAGCCACAAGGGCTACGATCTGCGCGGCATCGGCGCCGCCGCGTTCGACGCGGTCGCTTCGCGCGGGCAGGATGTGCGCGGCGCGTCGACAATCACCCAGCAGGTGATGAAGAACTTTCTGCTGTCCGGTGACCGGCAGGTAGAGCGCAAGATCAAGGAAATCATCCTTGCCTCGAGGATCGAGGAAACGCTGTCCAAGGACAAGATCCTCGAACTCTACATGAACGAGATCTTCCTTGGCCAGAACTCCTACGGCGTAACGGCGGCGGCACAGACCTACTTCAACAAATCGCTTGTGGAACTGGCTCCGCACGAGGCCGCGACACTTGCATCGATGCCCAAGGCCCCTTCGGATTTCCATCCCGTCCGGCGCAAGGAACGTCTTCTGGCGCGCCGCGACTTCGTGCTCGAGGAAATGTACGAGAACGGCTATATTGATCGTCAGACATACGAGACCGAGGTGGCCATGCCGCTTCGGTCGGTTCAGAACGGCGACTTTGACCAATTCCGCGATGCGCTGCCGCCCCGCAACTACTTTACCGACGAAATCCGCCGCCAGCTGAGCGAAGATTTCGGTGAGGGCGAATTTTTCTCGGGCGGGTTCAGCGTCCGCGCGACCCTCGATCCCGAACTGCAGGTCGAAGCCGAGAATGCGCTGCAGCGCGCGCTGGAAAGCTTTGACCGGTCGCAGGGCGTCTGGCGCGGCAGCGGTCTGACCATACCCGAAGAGCAGTTGACCGACACCACCACATGGCGCGAGGCCCTGTCCAAGATCACCATCGCGCGTGACATTCAGCTTGAAAACCCCTGGTATCCCGCCGTGGTCCTTGAGGTCGGGCAGAACGACGCGCGCATCGGCATCGAAGGCGTGCCGGACGACGAAGATGGTCACTGGATTCCGGCAAATGACGTGCAATGGGCGCGCAAGCGCAATGAGGACGGATCGCTGGGCCGCAGAGGCGAGGTGGCCGGTGATCTGCTTGAGGTTGGGGACGTGGTGCATGTGCGCCGTATGACCTCGGACAGCGATGGCAGCTTCATCCGCTGGACCTTGCGGCAGGTGCCCGAAGTGCAGGGCGCGTTCATGGCAATGGATGTGAACACGGGCCGCGTCATCGCGATGCAGGGCGGGTTCAGCTACCAGCACTCGGTGTTCAACCGCGCAACGCAGGCGCAGCGTCAGCCGGGGTCGAGCTTCAAACCCTTTGTCTTTGCCGCGGCCCTCGACAGTGGCTACTCGCCCGCCACCATCGTGGTCGACGCGCCGATCGAGATCGACACGCCGCAGGGCGTTTGGCGTCCGCAGAACGCATCTGACCGCTTCTATGGCCCGACACCGCTGCGCACCGGGATCGAACAGTCGCGGAACCTCATGACGATCCGCCTTGCGCAAGAAGTCGGGATGGATGTGGTCGCGCGTTACGCCGAGAAATTCGGCGTCTACGACAACATGGGCCGCGTGCTGGCCAATTCGCTCGGGGCGGATGAGACCACGCTCTACAAGATGGTTGCGGCTTATGCGATGTTCGCCAATGGCGGGGAACGGGTCGAACCCACACTGGTCGACCGGGTGCAGGACCGGTACGGCAACACCGTCTACCGCCATGACCAGCGCGTCTGCGAGGATTGCACCCTGCCAAACCTCGCACCGGGGCGCGGCCCCACCGTGAGCAGCGACCGCGAGCGCGTGATGAATGCCGTCACAGCTTATCAGCTGACCTCCATGCTCGAAGGCGTGGTCGAACGTGGCACTGCGCGCAGTTCGGTCAACCTGCCGGTGCCGACGGCGGGCAAGACCGGTACCACCAACGATGCCAAGGATGTCTGGTTCGTGGGCTTCACCTCGAACATCGTCGCGGGCTGTTACATCGGCTATGACCAGCCCCGCAGCCTGGGTTCGGGAGCGTCGGGCGGCGGGATGTGCGGGCCGGTGTTCAATTCGTTCATGCAGAAAGCCGTGGCGAAATATGGTGGCACCGCATTCCGCCCGCCCGAAAACTGCCAGTTCATCAAGATCGACCGCAACACCGGCGCGCGCCTGTCGGACAGCGCCAGTGGCGACAATGTCGTCTCCGAGTGTTTCCGCGAAGGCGAAGAGCCGATCTTCGGCATCCAGTTCGATGGCGGCTTTGCCATGGGATCGAATTTCGAGCTTTACAGCTCGAGCGGTCAACCCTCCAAGCAGGTCACCACATCCAGTGGGGGCACGGCCATCGTCGGGCCAAAAGCGTCTTTCGGCACGCTCAGCTCGGGTGGGCTTTACTGACCATCACGCCCGTTTCGCGCCGGTTGCGCCGCCTTGAAGGGGCGGCGTGGCTGGTCTATCACCATGTCTGACCAAGGCCCGAGCATACAGGACCGCCAATGCGCGCAGAAATCCAGAACACCGTTGAGCAGATCGAGAAATCCCTCAAGCTGTTGGCACAGCGCTTGAACTGGGAAACCGCCCAGCACCGGCTGGAGGAATTCAACGCCCGTGTCGAGGACCCGAACCTGTGGGACGATCCCGCTGCCGCCCAGAAGCTGATGCGCGACCGGCAGCTGCTTGTGGACGCGATCGAAACCTACACCTCGATCAAGCAGGACCTCAGCGACAATATCGAGATGATCGAACTGGGCGAGATGGAGGGGGACAAGGAAGTCATCGCCGACGCCGAAACCGCGATCAAGGCGCTGGCCGAGAAAGCTGCCAAGAAAGAGCTTGAGGCGCTGCTGGACGAAGAGGCCGATGGCAACGACACGTTCCTCGAAATCAATTCGGGTGCCGGTGGCACGGAAAGCTGCGACTGGGCCAATATGCTGGCGCGGATGTATGTCCGCTGGGCAGAACAGCATGGCTACGAGGTGGAACTGCAATCGGAAACGCCGGGCGAAGAGGCGGGTATCAAATCCGCTGCCTACAAGATCTCCGGTCCCAATGCCTATGGCTGGCTGAAGTCGGAATCCGGTGTGCACCGGCTGGTGCGCATCTCGCCCTTCGACAGCGCCGCCAAACGACACACCTCGTTCTGTTCGGTCTGGGTCTACCCGGTTGTGGACGACAATATCGAGATCGACGTGAACCCGTCGGACATCCGCGTCGACACTTACCGGTCCTCCGGGGCAGGCGGGCAGCACGTGAACACGACCGACTCGGCGGTGCGGATCACGCACATGCCCACCGGGATTGTTGTGACCAGTTCGGAGAAGTCGCAGCACCAGAACCGCGACATCGCCATGAAGGCACTGAAATCGCGGCTTTACCAGATGGAGCTGGACCGCCGGAACGCGGCAATCAACGCCGCGCACGAGGCCAAGGGCGATGCAGGCTGGGGCAATCAGATCCGATCCTACGTCCTGCAGCCCTACCAGATGGTCAAGGACCTGCGCACCGGGCACGAGACCTCGGACACCAAAGGTGTGCTGGATGGCGATCTCGATCCATTCATGGCGGCAACTCTGGCGTTGAACGTGTCCGGCAAATCCCGCGCCGACGCCCGCGCCGACTAAGGCGCGCGGCCTTTTAAAGCGCGGGCTGTTTTCCGTTGACGGAAAACCGGCGATGCGGTGACGCATCGCCGCGCCTGACCCGGAGCAACGAAAATGTTGCCAAACAGTCCGTCAGCCGCTTTCATACGAGCCTGTGAATACCAATCTGCGGAGGATGGCATGCGGGATACTCCTGAACTTGGCGTGCCGGAGCTTGAGCCGGTGACGGTGGACACGCTGCGCACTGCGCTAAGGCGCGGCTGGCGCGACCTGACCCGTGCACCGGGCTACGCGCTGTTTTTCGCCGGGGTCTACGTACTGGCGGGATGGGGGATTTCGGCGATCACGCTCTGGACCGGGACAACCTACTGGCTGGTGCTTGCGGCGATCGGGTTTCCCCTGATTGGACCTTTCGCCGCCGTGGGGTTCTATGAGGTCAGCCGCAGGTTAGAGAGGGGCGATCCAATGGTCGCCTCCGAGATCCTGGGCGTTGTGCTGCACCAGTCGCGCCGCCAGCTGCCTTCGATCTGCGTCATCATCATCATGGTGTTCCTGTTCTGGTTCTTTCTGGCGCACATGATCTTTGCCCTGTTCCTCGGCCTCAGCACGATGACCAACGTATCGACATCGCTCGATGTCTACCTCTCCGGTAACGGGCTTATGATGCTGACCGTGGGCACAATCGTCGGAGCGCTGTTCGCGATCCTGCTGTTCAACATCACGGTGATTGCGCTGCCGCTGCTCCTGGACCGCGAGGTGGATTTCGTAACCGCGATGATCACCTCGTTCCAATATGTCATGGCGCATCCGGTGCTGATGCTGGGCTGGGGCGCCTTCATCGCGCTTGTGACCTTCGTGGCGCTTGTGCCGGGATTTCTGGGGTTGTTCATCGCCTTGCCGGTCTTGGGACACGCGACGTGGCACCTCTATGACCAGCTGCGGCAACCGTCGATGTCGAGCGATCCCGCCTGATTGCGTCTTCGGGTCAGAGGTCGGGTGGGGCAGGGATGTCGCGCCCCAGACGGACCAACGCATCCTTGAGGTCCGCCGCGCGATCATCGCCCGCTTCCAGCGCAAAGACATAGGCATGGGTCAGGAAGAACCCGGTTGCCTGTTCGTCCTGCGCGGTCTTTGCCGCCTCATGATACAGACGGATCAGGGAACGGATGTCGCTCCTTGCATGTGCATCAAGCAAGGCCTGATCCAGCGGATCGGTCATGCCGTCGAACGATGCTGCGCAATCCGGCCCGCCGCCCATCTGTGAAAGCAATGCGTCGGCCCGTCCATCGCCGGAGAAAACCGCCCGCCATCAAAGCCCGGCGCACGGCGTCCGCGCTGCATGCCTTCGACTACAAAGATGTCTTCCTCGAACACCAGTTTCCATTGCTCCGCGTTTTTCGCGCGCAGGTCGGAATCGGTCTCCGGCGTGGCATAGTAGATGTGCACGAATTCCTCGGTCCGGTTCGGACCATCCGGGCGCAGGATGATCGCGAAGGCGTGGTCGCGGTGCACGCCCAACAGCACATTGGGATAGACCGCCAGATATTCGGCTCCGGCGTCCCATTTCGGATCGAGCCCGGTAAAATCCGGGAACATCGTGCCGGTTTCTGCGGTCAGTTGCCGATAGACCAGCGTGCCCTGTCCCGAGGTCACCCCGTCCTGTTCGATGTTGTAGTGATCCTCCAGCCGTGAATAGCTGTTCAGGCCGGGATGCACCCAGGGCAGGTGATAGCTCTCGCAGTAATTCTCCACGGCCAGTTTCCAGTTGCTTTCGACCGTCAGGGTAAAGCGGCTGTCATCGCCGCCATGATACATGGGCTGTTCGAAATCCGCCCAGCGGGCGATCACGTCCGCCATCGCGTCTTCGAAGGGTGGGGCGGTGCCGGACAGGTTGACCCAGACCACGTCGCGCCAGACATGGCTGCGGGTTTCGATCAGGCCCAGCGATGTGCGGTCGATGTCCTTGTGCGTGTTGAATCCCGGACCGCCGACATGCGGGGTCGCCACAAGCTGTCCTTGCGTGCTGTAGCACCAGGAGTGATAAGGGCAGCGGATCGCGCCTTCGATCCTGCGCGGCGCATCGACCAAGATCATGCCGCGATGGCGGCAGATGTTCTGGAACACGCGCACCACGTCGTCGCGTCCCCGGATCAGCAGCAGCGGGATATCCAGAAATGTGATCGGCACCGCGTCACCGATTTCGGGCACATCCGAGGCGACTGCAAGACCGGCCCAACCCGACCCGAACAGCGCGTCGCGCTCTTCTGCAAAAAACTGCGGGTCGGTGTAATGCGCATTCGGCAGTCCGCGCGCCTGCGCCGTCGGTTTCTGTACATCAGCCAGCAAGGGATCGAGTACTGTCATCGCAACCTCCAGACCATCGGGGTGCCTGCGATGCTGGGGACGCTGTCGGCCAAGGTCGCGTCGGATTGCGACACGGGCTGTCGCCTCCGGCCAATCCCGGGCCTAGAAGAAGGGCGCGTCGATCCGAAGCTGGTTGCGTTCGTAGGGCACAAGGTCGTCCGCCCGACACATCCCTGCGTTGCGTGAAACCGCGCGTACGCTGGCTCCGTCCTTTCCGAGATATTTGTACACAAGCCGTGTGATGCGCGATCCGGTGATGTTCTCGCGGACGGTGCGGGCGGTGTAGCCGACCCAGTAATTGTTCCGGAAAGACGGCACTGGTGTCAGAAAGTTGAACGATGTGGACAGCGTGTTGCGCCGACTGACCAGTCCAGCGACACCGCCCTCCTGCGCCAGAAGCAAGCCGCGGAATTCCCGGCTGATCGCATCGTCGGGCAGGCCTTGTTGCACCATTGCGTTCTTCCGTTCGTAGCCCCGCAGAAAGGTTGCGCCGTCCACCCGATAGACATACACGAGCCCCTGTACGAACATCGTGTCGTCCAGGAAACTGCGTCTTACGAATTTGTAGAAACCGGCAGGAAAGAAGGTTTCCTGCAATTGTGCCACGCCCCCCGAAAGAAATTCGTTGATTTCGGGATGGCCCAGTAACGATTTCGATCCCAAACCGATGTCATCGAGGGGCTCCAGGATGATCCGGGCATCCACCTTGAAGTATTGGCAGATCCGAAACAGCACATCCGGTCGCGGAAAACTTTCGCCCGAGAGGTACCTGTTGAACTGTGTGCGATTGATTCCGAGATCGCGGCACAGGGCCGAGATCGAGTCGGTCGATTTGGTCAATGCGCGAAGGTTGGCCCCAAGAGTGTTGCGCAATTCGGAGGGGCTCGGGCGTGTCACGTCGGAATGCTTTCGGAGTCAATCAAAAGGCTAAATGCCGTTAACCATATTAACAAGTTCACACCTAACACACAAAGGTTGGCGATCAGGTTGGACCATCAATCAAAGGGCAATCCGGTCGTATGTGATGCTAACCAGTATCAATGGTGACGCGAAACCGCGTCAGGGTCAATCATGGTTGACACAAATTTTTAATGCCCGACGCGGAGTTCGGGATGTCCCGACGTGAAAAAAATTAACACAGTGGACGCCTAAGATGGGGAACCTTACTATGAAACCGCAGAATATGTTTGGTGTTGTGCTGTGGTCAGACGCAGCCGCACAAAAGGCTGTGATCTGGTGCGAAGACCAAGGCGAACTTGCATTTTATACGCCGGCTGAAGGGAGCATCCACGATGCGCCGGTGCTGGATGCAGGTGATCTCATCCGATTTGATGTGATTGTCGAAGAGAACGTCCGCACGGCGCGCAACCCTCAGGTGCTCATGCCGTCGCATTCGCCTGATCTTCCGGGCAAGCTTCGTGCGGGAACGCGGGAGACTGCCAATACAGCAGCACCGCTTAAGCCGCGTGAGTCGCAGAAGGTGGTGAATTTCGCACAGTATTTCGACATGGGCACGCCCGTCAAAATCGCCTGCTCTGGATAAGGTCAGACCAATATCCTGTCGGGGAGCAGTCCCTCCCCGACGGTGAAACCTTGAGTGGTCAGGCGCCGCGCGACAGGGCAGCAACGCCCGTGCGGGCCACTTCGACCAGGCCGAGCGGGCGCATCAGATCGACAAAGGCGTCCACCTTTTCGGGTGTTCCGGTGATCTGGAACACAAAGCTCTGAAGCGTGCTGTCCACGACCTGAGCGCGAAAGATGTCGGCAAGGCGCAGCGCCTCGACGCGCTTGTCGCCCGTTCCCTCAACTTTGATCAACGCAAGCTCACGTTCAACCGACCCACCTTCAACGGTCAGGTCGTGCACTTCGTGAACCGGAACGATCCGGCCCAACTGCGCCTTGATCTGTTCGATCACCTGAGGCGTGCCGGTGGTCACAATGGTGATGCGGCTGGTGTGGCCCTCGTGATCCACTTCGGCGACGGTCAGGCTGTCAATGTTGTAACCGCGCCCGGAAAACAGCCCGATCACGCGGGCAAGCACACCGGGCTCGTTCGCCACCAGAACCGCAAGTGTGTGGGTTTCCTGCACGTCGGAAAAATTCGGACGCAGGTTATACGCGGAATGCTTGGTCGAGCCTTTTTTGATGTTCAGCGGAGACATGATCTTCTTCTTTTTCCAAATATGCCGGGGGGTGTGGGGGGCTGGCCCCCCACTGAAAGGTTCGGTGTGGGGGGTCGCAAAGAACGGATCGGACCGGTGCAAACCGGTCCGAAAGCCTAGACCATCACCGCGCCCTTGGTGCCAATGGCGTCCTTGGTTTTGGCTTCGCCCAGAAGCATCTTGTTGTGCGGCTCGCCCGAGGGGATCATCGGGAAGCAGTTCTCGTGCTTTTCGACCAGGCAGTCAAAAATCACCGGACCGTCATAGGCCAGCATTTCCTTGATCGCATCATCCAGGTCGGCCGGGTCCTTGCACAGGATGCCCTTGCAGCCGAACGCTTCGGCCAGTTTCACGAAATCGGGCAGGGCTTCGGACCAGCTGTGGGAGTATCGCTCGCCATGCAGCAATTCCTGCCACTGGCGCACCATGCCCAGACGTTCATTGTTCATGATGAACTGTTTGACGGGCAGGCGGTACTGTACCGCCGTGCTCATTTCCTGCATGTTCATCAGCCAGGACGCTTCACCAGCCACGTTGATCACCAAGGCATCCGGGTGTGCGACCTGCACACCGATAGAGGCTGGTGTGCCGTAGCCCATGGTGCCCAGCCCGCCGCTGGTCATCCAGCGGTTGGGGTCTTCGAAGCCGAGGTATTGCGCGGCCCACATCTGGTGCTGGCCGACCTCTGTGGTGATGTAGCGGTCATAGCCCTTGGTCAGCTGCTCGAGCCGGTCCAGCGCATATTGCGGGCGGATCGACTTCTCCGACGGCTTGTACTTGAGGCAATCGACAGCGCGCCACTGGTCGATCTGGTGCCACCATTTCTGCAGGCCTTCCTTGTTGACCTTGCGGCCGCGAGCCTTCCAGACCTTCAGGATGTCCTCGAGCACATGGGCCACATCGCCGATGATCGGCATGTCGACGCGGATCACCTTGTTGATCGACGAGGGATCAATGTCGATATGGGCCTTTTTCGACTTGGGGCTGAACGCATCCAGCCGCCCGGTGATCCGGTCGTCAAAGCGGGCACCGACGTTGATCATCAGGTCGCAGCCATGCATCGCAAGGTTGGCCTCGTAGAGACCGTGCATGCCCAGCATGCCCAGCCAGTTCTTGCCAGATGCCGGATAGCACCCCAGACCCATCAGGGTCGAGGTGATCGGAAAGCCTGTCGCTTCGACCAGTTCGCGCAGAAGCTGGCTGGCTGCGGGGCCCGAATTGATGACGCCGCCGCCGGTGTAGAACACCGGACGTTCTGCGGTTTCTAGCGCTTCGACCAGCTGCGTGATGGTCTCCATGTCGCCTTTGACCTGCGGCTGGTAATGGCTGACCTTGGCCTTGGCTTTTTCCGTATAAGTGCCGGTGGCGAACTGCACGTCCTTGGGGATGTCCACCAGAACCGGGCCGGGGCGGCCGGTTGTGGCGACATGGAACGCCTCGTGCAGGGTGCCGGACAGTTTGTCGGTGTCCTTGACCAGCCAGTTGTGCTTGGTGCAGGGGCGGGTGATACCCACGGTGTCGGCTTCCTGAAAGGCATCGGAGCCGATCATGAAGGTCGGAACCTGTCCGGTCAGAACGACGATCGGGATAGAGTCCATCAGCGCATCGGTCAGGCCGGTGACCGCGTTGGTCGCGCCCGGACCCGATGTCACGAGAACCACACCCGGCTTGCCAGTGGCGCGCGCGTAGCCTTCCGCGGCGTGAACTGCGCCCTGCTCATGGCGGACGAGGTAGTGGCGGATGCCGTTCTGCTGAAAAATCTCGTCGTAAATCGGTAGCACAGCGCCACCGGGATACCCGAATACTGTGTCCACACCCTGATCCTTCAGGGCCTGAACCACCATTTTCGCTCCGGTCATTTGACGTGTCATCGCTTTGCTCCGTTTACAGACACTTCTGTTCGTTACGCGAAAAAAAACCCCCGATGTTCAGTCGGGGGCGCATGGGGGTCTGGTCAGGTTCCGTTACCGGCCCATGCGCGCTTTCTCTACAATGACTAGTACTCGGGCCATCTTGGCTCTCCTTCGCGTGGCGGGACATTATGTGTAGCCTCCGGGGGCGTCAACATCGAAAGCCAAGAAAAAAGTATCCGGAAGCAAGAAATTTTTGGCATTTATTGCTCAACAGGGCGGTTGTCGCGAAATTTTGCTAAAAACACGGTGCTCCTGTTGTGCTTTAAAGCCGAGTCGCCGGGCGCTTGATGCATGACATGTGCGAAAAAACGTGAAGATGTGAGTTGTGCAATGCGCATAAGTTGGCGCTTGTCTCGCCACGTAGCGGCTACAGGTGTCCGGGCAGGACGTGATTGTACCGGCTCGTCTGGCAAACGGACGTCTGTATGAGGGGACTGCTGTTTCGCCACTGACCGAGGCCGATAAGGGTCTTAAGGAGACACCGTTGGAAAGGCCCGCTTTGGTCGTTGCAACCGGCTTCGGTCTGCGCCTCTGAAGAGACAGCGACAACTGCACGGTTTTTCGAGGGGTTTGGACGCATTGCCATCTTAAAATCTGAAGCATCTAAACCATTCACGACGCGCATCAACCATTGCTAGCGCTATCATCTCAGAATGGTGGAAACCTCGGAAATTCTGAGGTTTTTGCCTAAAATTTATACATCTGTAAGCGACGTTAATTATTTGCATTCGCTTTTTTTTCTGATTACCGTCCGATCCACTAAATGATCCGCGCAAACAGCGGACTGGCTGTTTTTGTGCAACCAATTCCAGGGGAGGAAATACATGGATCGTCGTTCATTCTTGCGGACGTCTGCTGTTGGTGCAGGCGCTGCTGCCGCGACAACGCTTGCGGCACCGGCATACGCGCAGGGCAATCGTACACTGACCATGGTCACATCGGTTCCGGACGGCTTTGCCGTGTTCGACGATGCGGCCCAGCTTGCAATCGACTACATCACCGCGATGACCGATGGCCAGATTTCGTTCAACAAGATGCCCGCCGGTTCGCTCGTCGGTGCATTCGAAGTGTTCGACGCGGTGTCCTCGGGACAAGCCGACGTTTACCACTCGGCTGAATACTACTTCCTCAACCAGCACCCCGCCTTTGCGTTCTTCACCGCTGTGCCCTTCGGCATGACGGCGCAGGAAATGGCAAACTGGTATTACCGTCGCGGCGGTCAGGAACTGCATGACAACCTGTCGAGCCTGTTCAACCTCAAGCCGTTGATGTGCGGCCAGACGGCGATGCAGCCCGGCGGTTGGTTCAACAAGGAAATCACCTCGGCAGACGACCTTCAGGGTCTGCGTTTCCGTATGCCGGGTCAGGGTGGTCAGGTTCTGGGTCGCCTCGGTGCATCCGTGCAGAACATCCCCGGCGGCGAAATCTACCAGGCGCTTGCGTCCGGCCAGATCGACGGTGCGGAATGGATCGGGCCGTATGCGGACGAACGCATGGGCTTCCAGGAAGTCACCAAGACCTATTATGCAGCTGGTTTCCACGAGCCGGGCTCGACCCTGTCGATGGTGTTCAACCTCGAGATCTGGGAATCGCTGACGCCTCAGCAGCAGACGATTTGCCGGGTTGCCTGCGAAGCGTCGCACGCGCAGAACACCGCGCTGTCGCTGGCGGAAAACGGCGCGGCTTTGGCCCGTCTGCAGGCCGGTGGCGTTCAGGTCCGTCAGTTCCCCGAAGACGTCTGGGATGCATTCGGGACCGCCTCGAAGGAAGTCCGCGAAGAGAACATGGGCGATCCGATCTATGCAGAAATCGCCAACAGCGTGTTCGAATCCATCGAGGAATCCTCGGGCTGGTACGAGATCGCGGACGGCGAATTCATGCGCCAGCGGAACCGCGTGAACGCAGGCTAAGCCTTTAAACGACAAGAACCCCGCCCGAATGAGATATCCGGGCGGGGTTTTTGACTGCTTAATAATCAAATATGCCGCCCCGAGCAGGGGCATTGAGGGGGCTTTGCATGATCGACTTCATCCTTTGGGTGCTACAGAACATTGTCTTGGCCCCATATCATCTCTTGATGGCGCTCTTTAATCCCGGGTCGTGGCTGAACTGGTCCAACCCCGAAGCCGTGATGCGCTTCATCTATTACGGCGCATCCGTCGAACTGTTTTTTATCGCCATTACCACATTCCTCGTCATCACCGTGCTTGGCGTCTTCTGGAAACGCGAAATCCTCTGGGGATCGGTCCGCGGGCTGGAAACCATGGCAAACACAATCGGGCGGATCGCCGCCTGGGCGGGTCTGCTGATGGTGCTGCAGCAGGTCATGATCGTGTTTCTGCAGCGGATCTTTCGCGTGGCTGAAATCCAGCTCGGACCGATGGGCACGGTGTTCGCGCAAGACCTGAGCTGGTGGGCCGAAGAGCTCAAGCTCTACAATGCTGCGGTTGTCGCGCTCTGCGTCACCTACACCTTCGTGCAGGGCGGCCATGTCCGGGTGGACCTGTTCTATTCCAAGATGAAATACGGCAGCAAGCGAATCGTCGACATGTTCGGATGCCTATTTTTCATGCTGCCTGCTGCCACAATCACCTATCTCTACGCGTGGTTCTTCATGTGGCGTCACCTGATGACGCCCTCCGTGACCGCGACCAGCGATCTGGACCGGATGCTGATGCAGTCGCGCATTTTCCGCTGGAACGTGGAGACCATCGGCTTCAGCCCGAACGGCTTCAACGCATATTTCCTGTTCAAGATCCTCATCGTGTTGTTCTGCGTGCTGACCTTCGTGCACGCGATGGCCTTCTTCTGGCGGTCACTTCTGGAATACATCGAGGGCGAGCAAAGCGACGGCAAGTATCTTGATCGGGACGGGTTCTCGAGCGAGGCCGAAGAGATCGAACACGCGATCCACTCCGGATCGACCTGAACCGATGATGAAGCACAAGACAATGACGCAACAACAGAAAATGATGCCGGGAACGGCACGTAGCGGGGGGGCCGCATAACATGCCTTTCGGATTGGACGGAGTCGAGGTTGGTATCCTCATTGTCTTCCTGACGCTCTTTGCCGGGATCATGACGGGGTTCCCGGTGGCATTCGCCATCGCCGGCGCCGGCGTGATTTCCTTTGCCATCATCGCGGCGCTGGATTCGGCAGGGTTGCTGATCCACCAGGCGATCGACAAGTCGTCGGCCGAGTTTTCCGCGCTTGTCGCCGAAGGCATCGCCCGCGATGCGATATCCGTGTTCCGATACCCGGACTTGCCGCGCGTCGAAGAGGCGCTGTTCCCCGGTGGGTGGGAACAGGCGATGGAGCGCAACCTTTCCTTCATCGTGAACCGCATCAACGAACGGGTGATCGCGGGGCAGTCGATCGAAACGCTGCTGGCGGTCCTGATGTTCGTGATGATGGGCATCACGCTGGAACGTTCGCGGATTGCCGAAGACCTGCTGACCTCGATGGCGCGTGTGTTCGGCCCGCTGCCAGGCGGTCTGGCCGTGTCCATCGTGATCGTTGGCGCATTCCTTGCCGCTTCGACCGGCATCGTCGGCGCGACCGTGGTGACAATGGGGCTGCTGGCCCTGCCGACCATGCTGCGCAACAACTATTCGCCGGAACTGGCAACCGGGGTCATCGCGGCGTCCGGTACGCTGGGTCAGATCATCCCGCCCTCGATCGTGATCGTCCTTCTGGGCACGCTGGTCGGCGACCTCTATGCCACTGGTCAGGAAACCCGCGCTCAGCTTGCCGGGTGCGGAGACGCGCTCACCTTCCTGGGCGAACCTGCGGTTCTGTCGGTTGGCACACTCTTCCAGGCGGCATTGCTGCCGGGTCTGTTCCTTGCGCTGCTGTACGGTCTCTACGCATTCGGCTTTGCCCTGCTGCGCCCCGCCAGCGCACCGCCGGTGGAAATGGCAGGGTCAACCGGTGAAGTGGTCACGCGCAACGAGGCGCTGACCTGGTACCTTGCTGCACCCCTGGGGTTCATTGCGGCAATCATCATCGGCTTCAGCGCGGGTGTCATCGGCTCGCAGACCATCTCCGTGTCGGACTACGCCGAACGGGCCGACGGGCCGACCCTGCGGACAAACGTTTCCGAACAGTGCCAGGCAGCCATGATCGATCTGCACGGCCAAGAGGCGTGGGACGAATCCGTGGCCCAACGCGCTGCGATGACCGCCGCCGGTGATACCGGGGCCGTTGTCGAACTGACCGAGGAAGAGCGCGCAGAAGCTCTGGTTCAGGCACGCGAGAACGCGGCACCGATCGGCACCGGCGTCGCCACGATCTTTACCCTGCTGGGGCTTGTCCTGATCCTTGCGCGCGGCGTGTCGCCGTCGTCGAACCCGTTGCCGTTGATCATCGGCGGGATCGGTGTGGTGCTGGCCTTCCTTGCGGATGTGGTCTTCATCTTTCCGCGCACAGGATCGGGAGCGACCTTCCTGATCATGGCAATCCCGATGGCGCTCACCATGTTCGGCGTCTGGATCGCCATGGGACGGCTGTCGAAAAACGAACTTCTGCGCGTGGTGTTCCCGCCGCTCGTTCTGATCGTTGCGGTGCTTGGTTCCATTCTTGGCGGCATCACCAACCCGACACCGGCGGCGGCCCTTGGCGCTGCTGGCGCGATCATGCTGGCCGCCTACCGCAAGCTGAAAGAAGAGCAGGGCGCGGCAAAGATCATCATCTGGGCGTCACTTGCCCTGATCATCATGATCCTGCTGGGTGTGAATTTCGATTTGCGCATCACCCGCGAAAGCATCCCGGTCGAAGACTGGATCGCCTATGTGCTTGCTCAGATCGCCTACCACTTTGCGTTCTTCGGCCTGCTCTACAGCTGCTGGGTGCTGTTCCGGACCAATATCCTCGGGCCGGTGGTGCGTGAAACCGCCAAGGTCACGTCGATGGTGTTCACGATCCTGATCGGTTCCCAGCTGCTGAACCTCGTGCTGATTTCGTTCGGCGGGGAACATTACATCCAGCAGTTCCTGCGGTCCTTCGACAATGAAACCATCGTGTTCCTTGTCGTGATGCTGATCCTCTTCGTCCTGGGCTTCGTGCTCGATTTCCTCGAGATCATCTACATCGTGGTGCCCATCGTCGGGCCGGTGATCTATGGCGGGACGCTTGATCCGGCTTGGGTGACGATCATGATCGCGATCAACCTGCAGACGTCGTTCCTGACGCCACCTTTCGGATTTGCGCTGTTCTACCTGCGGGGTGTTGCCCCGAAAGAGGTCACGACAGGCCACATCTATCGCGGTGTCATCCCGTTCGTCGGCATTCAGGTTCTGGGGCTTGCGCTGCTCTGGATATTCCCCGGGATCGTTACGATCCTGCCGGACCTGATCCAGAACTGACCTTACCCACATCCACACACACAAAGGCCGCCCGGTTTTCGGGGCGGCCTTTTTCGTTGGTCGGTCGATGGCGTCAATCTTCGTTGGGATCGGCTTCGGCTTCTGCCTTGTCGTCATGTTCCGTTCCCGGTGCATGTTCGGGGGGCGAATAGGTCGTGTAGAGACGCATCATCCCGGTGCCGGTGTTCTTGAAATTGTGATACTTGCCCGCAGGCACAATCGCCACGTCGCCTGCCGAGATTTGCATCTCCGCGTCACCGATCCGGCCATGGCCCATGCCATCGACGAAATACAAAAGCTGCTCATGGCCCTCGTGGACCTCGCCGCCAATCTCGCCGCCTTCGGGAATGGCCATCAGCACGAGCTGCGTCTTGTCGCCGGTCCAGACCACGTCACGGAATTTGTCGTTACTGCGCGCCATCTTTGCGATGGGCATGACCAATTTTTCTTGTTCCGACATGTCGGGGTGCTCCTTTGTCTTTGCGACAGGGGAACGTGCCGAGGCGTAATCTGTTCCATCGTGCAAAGGGCAGGGCGTGGACCAGTGTCAGCTGCGCAGATCGGGAAGCGAGATATTGGCGACCTGTTCGGCAATCGGGTCGGTCGACATCGGGTGAGTGTCCGCTGAATAGCTGTCGGGCGTGCGGAATTTCTCCCAGGCGCCGTGACGGTAGAGCTCAAGGCCCGAAAAGGCCGATTTGTACCCCATCTTGGCGCTGCCCGGTACCCAATAGCCAAGGTAGACATAGGGCAGTCCCGCTTCGCGGGCGATCTCGACATGGTCGAGGATCATAAACGTGCCAAGGCTTTGCGCAGGCACATCCGGCGCGTAAAATGAATAAACCATGCTCAACCCGTCATCGAGCACATCCGTCAGGCACACCGCCTTGAGTTTGCGGGTCTCTTGATCGGTATATTCGATGACCCGCGACCGGATCGGCGTTTCCTCGACCATTGCCGCAAAATCGAACACGTCCATATCCGCCATGCCGCCGTCGGCGTGCCGTGCGTCAAGGTAGGTGCGGAACAGCTCGTACTGGTCCTCGGTCGCCCAGGCGCTGGTGGCGTGTCGCCGCAAATGCGCATTACGCTTGATCGTGCGCTTCTGACTGCGCGAGGGGCGGAAATCCTTGATCGAGATGCGCGCCGACAGGCAGGCCGAACAATCCGAACAGGACGGGCGGTAGAGCACGTTCTGCGACCGGCGAAAGCCCTGTTTGGACAGGCTGTTGTTCAGCTTGTCCGCAGAGTCGCCTTGCAGAGCCGTGAACAGCTTGCGCTCCATCCGACCGGGCAGGTACGGACAGGGCTGGGGCGCAGTAACATAAAATTGCGGCGCAATGGGCAGCGAGTGGCGCATCATGTGCTCTTCGTTGATATTCGGAGACCGTAACCCAAGGTTTCGCCTCCGCCAACCCCCCAGAACTGGTGGGTTCAGCGTTCGAGGATCAGGCGACCATTGATGATTTCGAGCCGCGCAAACCGGTTGAGATACTCCATCCCCAAGAGCGATTTCGTCATCTCGCCCTCGTTCACGAAGGCGCGGACATTACGGTCGTGAAAGGGCCCAAGCGCCACATCATCCAATCGGACAGGAGCCGTGCGCACAACGCCGTTTGCCGTCATCGCTTCGGTATAGAAGATCACGTCCTCTTCCGCGAGACCGACGCGCGCGGCGTCTGCCTGCGTCAGCACCATGCTGGTGGCCCCCGTATCGACGACAAACCGCACCGGCGCGTCATTGATGGTCAGCGTCAGGTAATAATGCCCATCAGGCCCGCGCGGCACCTCGATGCGTCCGGCGTCGGTCATGACCAGCTGCTGTGGCTGGACAGTCTGGCGGATGTCACCCCAGAGGCCGACGGCGGCGATCACTCCCAGAAAGATCAATCCCCACACGGCACCGTGTTGCAGCGTCTTGTTCAGGCTCTGCCGGTTCTGGATGAAGAACCAGAACACGAGCACCGCCGCCAGCAGAACCAGGTAGGCCAGGTTTCCATACTCCATCCCCGACATCGTCACTCCTCGAATTCGGCATGTAAGACATGTAGGTCGGCGCAGGTGCGTTTTGTAGGGTCATGCGCCGGGCAGGGGTCAGCCACCAAGCACAAGGCCGAAGCCGCGAATCCCGTCCAGCACGAACTGCACCGACAGCGCCGCCAGCAACATGCCCAACAGCCGCGTGACGACCACGATCCCGGTCTTGCCCAGCGCGCGCTCGATGAGCGATGCGCTCAGGAACAGCAGGAAGACGATCGCCAGAACACCCACCATCACACCCAGTACAGAGGCCATGCCCACGGGCCCCTCGGCCTGACCGACGAGCAGGATGATCGACGCGATGGCCCCCGGCCCGGCAATCAACGGGATGGCGATGGGAAAGACCGAGGGGTCCGGCAGGTCGTCTTCGACATCCGCCTTGTCCTCGCGCCGCTTGGTGCGCCGTTCGAACAGCATGTCGAGCGCCGTCAGGAACAGCAGAATACCACCGGCGATGCGAAAGGCGGGCATGGAGATGCCGATGAAGCCCAGAACCTGCTCACCCAGAAAGGCAAATAGAAACAGCAACCCCGCCGCGATCACCGTGGCACGAATGGCGATGGCGCGCCGTTGCTGCGGAGTCATGCCCAGCGTCAAGGCGATGAACACCGGCGTCAGCCCGATCGGGTCGATGACCACAAACAGAGTGACGAAGGCCGAGATGAGGAATGCGTGATCCATACCTGACCGCTACACCGACCACATGCAGGGGGCAACCCGTAGGCCGGGCATCTGCCCGGCAGCCCCCGTCACGCGGTCTCTGCGACTTCCAGCTTCTGCAACGCCGCTTCCCACAGCGCTTCAGCGCGGTGCAGGCCTTCCATCACTTCGCCGTATTTCTTGTTCCACGTCTCCAGCTCGCCCTTGCGGCCCGGTTCATAGAGCGCCGGATCCGCCAGCTTTTTCGCCAATGTCTCGCGCATCTGTTCGATCTTCTCGACCCGTGCCTCGCATTTTCGCACCTCGGCCTTGAGGGCCAGCATCGTGTCGCGGTCGGGCCGGGCAGGGCGCGCGGGCTTGGGCTTTTCGGCCTTTGCCGGTTTGTCCGACGCCAGCAGCATGGCGCGGTAATCGTCCAGATCATCCTCGTAGGGCGTGACGTTGCCATCCTTCACCAGCCACAGCCGGTCCGCCACCATCGACAGGAGATGCATGTCGTGGCTCACAAGGATCACCGCACCGGAATAGGCCGTCAGCGCCTCGACCAGCGCCTCGCGGCTCTCGATATCCAGGTGGTTGGTCGGTTCGTCGAGGATGAGCAGATGCGGCGCATCCAGCGTCGCCAGCAGCAGCGACAGGCGCGCCTTCTGGCCGCCCGACAGCTTGCCGACAAGTGTGTCCGCCTGCGCCGCCATCAGTCCAAAGCCCGCCAGCCGCGCCCGGTGCCGCGTCGGCATCTCGTGGGGACGTGCGCGCCGCAAATGGTCAAGTGGCGTCTCGTCCACATGCAGCTCGTCCACCTGGTGCTGTGCAAAGAACCCGATGCGCAGCTTGGAGGACCGCGTGATCCGCCCCGCCATCAGCGGCAGCCGGTCCGAGAGCAGCTTGGCCAGAGTGGATTTGCCCTGGCCGTTCTTGCCCAGCAGCGCGATCCGGTCGTCCTGGTCGATGCGAAGGTCCAGCTTGCGCAGCACTTCGGTGTCGCCATAGCCGGTCACGCCATTCTCGACGCGGATGATCGGCGGCGACAGCTCGTCGGGTTGCGGGAAACTGAACACCCGCTTGGCGATCTCTTCGGGCGCGCTGACCATGTCCATCCGCTCGATCATCTTGAGCCGCGATTGCGCCTGCTTGGCCTTGCTGGCCTTGGCGCGGAACCGATCGACGAAGGATTGCAGATGAGCAACCCGCGCCTGTTGTTTTTTGGCAATCGCCGTCGCCTGCGCCCGCCGCTCGGCGCGTTGCCGCGCGAACTGGTCATAGGGGCCTTGATAGAAGGTCAGCTGTCGGTCTTCCAAATGCAGGATCGCCCCCACAGCCCGGTTCAGAAGGCCCCGGTCGTGGCTGATCACGATAACGGTGAAGGGGTATTTCGCCAGATAGCTTTCCAGCCACAGCGCCCCTTCAAGGTCGAGGTAGTTGGTCGGCTCGTCCAGCAGCAACAGGTCAGGCTGCGCAAACAGCACCCCGGCCAGTGCCACGCGCATCCGCCAGCCGCCGGAGAAGGCGCTGCACGGCATGCGCTGGTCGGCATCGTCAAAGCCCAATCCCTTGAGGATCGCTGCCGCTCGCGCTTCGGCAGACCAGGCATCGATATCCGCAAGACGCGTCTGCACCTCGGCGATGCGCGCGCCGTCCGTGGCGCTCTCGGCTTCGGCCATCAGCGCTGCGCGTTCGGTATCTGCGGCCAGCACCGTGTCGATCAGCGACACCGACGATCCCGGCACTTCCTGGCTCACCCCGCCAACCCGCGCGCCACGTGGCACCGAAATCGCACCACCTTCCAGCGCCAGCTCGCCCCGGATCAACCGGAACAGGGTTGTCTTGCCGGCGCCATTGGGGCCGACAAGGCCCACCTTGTGCCCATCGGGAATGACCGCGCTTGCGCCCTCGAACAAGGGACGCCCGTCAACTGCGTAGGTGATATCTTCGATCTTCAACATGGCACGCCCATATCAACGCCCGAATGAACAGACCAGCGTCCTTGTCTTCTCTGGTTCAAAAATATCTCGGGAGTTTGAGGGCAGAGCCCTCAAATCCTTGCACAGCAAGGATCCAAAGCCTGTCGAAGGGCTTTCCAACGCCAGACCTCCATGCTAACCGGCGCTCCAATCACACACGCAACTTACGGAGCGACCAAAATGGCCCTCGAACGCACCTTCTCGATCATCAAACCCGACGCAACCCGCCGCAACCTGACCGGCAAGATCAACGCCAAGTTCGAAGACGCGGGTCTGCGCATCGTGGCGCAAAAGCGCATCCACCTGACAAAGGCACAGGCCGGCAAGTTCTACGCCGTGCATTCCGAGCGCCCGTTCTACGACGAGCTGTGCGAATTTATGGCATCCGAGCCTGTTGTCGTGCAGGTTCTCGAAGGCGAGAACGCCATCGCCAAGAACCGCGAAGTCATGGGCGCCACCAACCCCGCAGACGCGGCCCCCGGCACCATCCGCGCCGAGTTTGCCGAATCCGTTGGTGAAAACTCGGTCCACGGCTCCGATGCGCCGGAAACAGCGGCAGAAGAAATCGCGTTCTTCTTCTCGGGTCTCGAACTGGTCGGCTGAGCCACCTTTTCGACATCATAAAAATGCGTAGGCCGGGCTTCTGCCCGGCTTACTTTTTTGCAACCACGCCGATCTGGTCCAGAAACCGCTCGATCCCCATGGGCACAGCCTCGCTGCGACCTGCCAATTCGGCCTTGAGTGCATCGAACCGGACCCGCAACGCGGTCTTTTCCGCACCCTTGCAATCGTTCCACGGCCGTCCCTGCAATCCCATCACCAGCACGTAGTAGCCAATGAAATGCGGCCGCATGCCCGAGAGCAACAGACGCCGGTAGGCCTCGTCCGCGCCCATTTCGCGCAGCGCCTCCGCCGATCCGATCCCCGCCCTGGCGCAGGCCTCTTCCATCGTGGGGCCGAGGTTGCGGATCGACGAGACCGGCTCGGACATCACGCGGCCTGTGCCAGTCTGGCAGCAAAGCCACACAGCGTGCGGAGCGCCGCCTCGAAGCGGCTGTCCTCCAGCGTCATTGCAACCCGCACATGCCCGGCGGCCGAGGCACCGAAACTCTCGCCCGGCATGACCGCGATGTGATGCGCGTCAAGCAGGGCGTTGGCAAAGCCCTCACCGCTCATCCCGGTGCCGCGCACGTCCAGCATGACATACATCGCGCCCTGCGCCGGGATCATCCGCACCACGTCCTGAGCCGCCAGAACCCGCTCCGCGATCGCGCGCCGCCGCCGGAACGGTTCGGCCACCTGCACCTCCAGCCCGGCACCCGCCTGCAAGGCGAACAGAGCGGCGTCCTGAATATACCCCGGGACGCCGTAGGTGGTGTTGGTCGCCAGATCGACAAGACAGGTGATGACCTCTTCCGGCCCGACGATCCAGCCGATGCGGCTGCCGGTCATGGCGTGGCTTTTCGACATCGACCCGATTACCAGCGTGCGCTCGGCCATCTGGGGCAGGGCGCGCGGGCTCAGATGGGCGCCCTCCCAGACCTGGCTGTCATAGACCTCGTCCGAGATCAGCCACATGTCCCGCGCGGTCACCACGTCCGCGATGTCCTGCAAGGTGGCACGCGGATAGACCGCGCCGGTGGGGTTGTTCGGCGTATTGATAAGCAGCGATGCCGCACCCTCGCTTGCCGCCTCCAGCGCGGTCCGCTCCGGCAGGAAGCCCTGCGAAGAGCGCGTGGCCACCACGCGCGGCTGAGCGCCCGCCGACCGCACGACACCGGGATAGGTCGCGTAATAGGGATCGACGATCAGGCCCACATCGCCCGGATTGCACACCGCAATATGCGCCGCGAAGAGCCCTGCCTGTCCGCCCGGCGTGATCAACACGTTCTCGCGGCGCGTCGACACACCCGACTGCGCCTGCACCCGTGCTGCCACCGCATCGCGCAAGTCGCTGATACCGGGGACAATCGCATAGCCGGTATGGCCGCCCCTGGCACTGTCATACATCGCGCGCAGGATCGACGGATCGGTGCCGATGTCATGCTCGCCAATGGTCAGCTCGGTCACGGCCACGCCGGCCTCCATCATGGCGCGGGCGCGGTAGAACACGTCCCACCCGTCCGATCCGTCCCCGTTGAGCGTGGTGATGCGTTGCGACAATGTGGGCATGAAGACCTCCGACCGGTTTGGTCCAACACCTGCCAGAGCTTTGGGCACAAAGTCCAGATCGAAGCGACGCCATTCTTGACGGGTGCACCAAATCCGGCTACCCGGCTTTCATGAACCGTATCGCAACACCCCTTTGCTGCATCATCCGCTAATCCATCTGGCGGGCCGGTCTTCTATTCCCATATCGAAGTGAAGTTGCTACTCCCGCCGCAATCCGGCCCGCGAGGAGCATCCATGACCATTCGACTGACCAATACCGCCACGCGCCAGAAAGAGGACTTCGTGCCTCTCGACCCGGAAAACGTGCGGATGTATGTGTGCGGGCCCACCGTTTATGATCGTGCGCATCTCGGAAATGCGCGCCCGGTGATCGTGTTCGACGTGCTCTACCGTCTGCTGCGTCATGTCTACGGCGCGGATCACGTCACCTATGTGCGCAACTTCACCGATGTGGATGACCGCATCAACGAGACCGCACAGAAACGCCGCGCGGCAGGGGCGGACGGAACGCTTGAAGACCTGATCCGTGAACGCTCGGACGAGACGATCAGCTGGTATCACGCCGACATGGACGCGCTTGGAGCATTGCGCCCCGATCACGAGCCTCGCGCGACTCAATATGTGGACCAGATGATCGCGTTCATCGAAGACCTGATCGCCAAGGGTCACGCCTATGCCGCCGAAGGCCATGCGCTCTTCGCGGTTGACAGCTGGCCCGAAGGCTACGGCAAACTGTCGGGCCGTTCCGTCGATGACATGATCGCCGGAGCGCGGGTCGAGGTCGCGCCCTACAAGCGCAACCCGATGGATTTCGTGCTCTGGAAACCGTCGACCGATGATCTGCCCGGATGGGACAGCCCGTGGGGAAGGGGCCGACCCGGCTGGCACATCGAGTGCTCTGCCATGGCGCATGAGTTGTTGGGTGAGGCGTTCGACATCCACGGCGGCGGCAACGACCTGATGTTCCCGCACCACGAGAACGAGATCGCGCAGAGCAAATGCGCAGGCCACGGCTTTGCCCGCTACTGGCTGCACAACGAGATGTTGCAGGTCGAGGGCAAGAAGATGTCCAAGTCTCTGGGCAATTTCTTTACCGTACGGGATTTGCTGGATCAGGGCGTGCCGGGCGAGGTGATCCGGTTCGTGTTTCTTAGCACGCATTACCGCAAGCCGATGGATTGGACGGAGAAGAAGCGCGAAGAGGCCGAAGCGACTTTGCGTAAGTGGAGGGCGTTGACGGATGGGGTTGCTCAGGGTCAGGTCTCTCCTGAGATCGTCGATACTCTGTCTGATGATCTGAATACCGCCGGAGCGATTTCAGTTTTGCACAAGCTGGCTGGGGACGGTGATGCAGCCGGGCTTTTGGCCGGGGCACGCATGATTGGCCTGCTGACAGATGACCTTGGCGGCTGGGACAGTGTGAGTGTCGATCTGTCCACTTACGCGGATCGCCTCGCGTCTCTGCGCGAAACGGCCATGGAGACCAAAGACTTCTCTGCAGTCGATGCGATAAAAAACGCGCTGACCGAGGCTGGTGTCGAAGTGCGCATTTCCAAGGCTGGTGTCGAGTTGGTCCCGGGAACGGGCTTTGATGCGGCAAAGCTGGAGCGCTTGTAATGGCGCTCCGCTCGAACCATTGCGCCCGGCGGCACGCCGGGCCGCGCCCGACCCTCCCCCAGGGAGGGCGCTTTGGCTATCCGCTTGCTCCGAACCACCGTCATGCGCGTGACGTTGCCTCGCAACATTCGAACGACAGCTGCGCCCACCCAGGGTCGGGCGCGGCCCTCTGCACAAAGGCCAACTCATGACCAAAACCCGCCTGACCCTCTACGACACCACGCTGCGCGACGGGCAGCAGACGCAGGGCGTGCAATTCTCGACACCCGAGAAACTCCGCATCGTCGAGGCGCTCGACGCGCTTGGCATCGACTATATCGAAGGCGGTTGGCCGGGGGCGAACCCCACGGACTCCGCGTTTTTCGATGAGGTCGGGCACACTAAGGCCACCGTCACCGCATTTGGCATGACCAAACGGGCGGGCCGGTCGGCGGAAAACGACGACGTGCTGGCGGCTGTGATGAACGCGGGCACAAAATCGGTCTGCCTTGTCGGCAAGACCCATGATTTTCACGTCACCGCCGCCCTTGGCATCACGCTGGACGAAAACGTCGAAAACATCCGCGCCTCGGTTGCGCATATCGTGTCGCAAAAACGCGAGGCGCTGTTCGACGCGGAACACTTTTTTGACGGCTACAAAGCCAATCCCGACTACGCGCTGACCTGCCTGCACGCGGCCCATGACGCGGGCGCGCGCTGGGTCGTGCTCTGCGACACCAATGGTGGCACGCTGCCATCCGAGGTGGGCCGGATCACCGAAGCCGTGATCGCCTCGGGTATTCCCGGCGACCGTGTCGGCATCCACACCCACAACGACACCGAAATGGCCATTGCAGCCACACTCGCTGCTGTCGATGCGGGCGCGCGGCAGATCCAGGGCACGCTGAACGGTCTGGGCGAACGCTGCGGCAACGCGAACCTGACGGCGCTGATCCCCACGCTGTTGCTCAAGGAACCTTACGCCAGCACCTTTGAGACCGGCGTCACGGTTGCGGCGCTTGAAGGCATGACGCGGATCAGCCGCATGCTGGACGAAATCCTCAACCGCGTCCCGCTCAAGCAGTCGGCCTATGTCGGGTCGTCCGCCTTTGCCCACAAGGCCGGGCTGCATGCCAGCGCGATCCTCAAGGACCCCTCGACCTACGAACATATCGAGCCCGGTCTGGTGGGCAATCGCCGCATCATCCCGATGTCCAATCAGGCGGGCCAGTCGAACCTGCGCCGCCGATTGGCCGAGGCGGGGATCGAGGTGCCGGACAAGGACCCGGCGCTGGCCCGCATCCTCGACCGGATCAAGGCGCGCGAATCTGAAGGCTATTCCTACGACACGGCACAGGCGAGCTTTGAATTGCTGGCGCGCGACGAACTGGGCCAATTGCCCGAATTCTTCGAGGTCAAGCGCTACCGCGTCACGGTCGAGCGTCGCAAGAACAAATACAACAAGATGATCTCGCATTCCGAGGCTGTCGTCGTGGTCAAGGTCGGCGAGGAAAAGAAGCTGTCGGTCAGTGAGTCGATGGACGAGCTGGGCAATGATCGCGGTCCGGTGAACGCGCTGTCCAAGGCGCTGGCCAAGGATCTGGGGCCCTATCAGGATGTGATCGACGATCTGCGGCTGGTCGACTTCAAGGTGCGCATCACCCAAGGCGGCACCGAGGCCGTGACCCGCGTCATCATCGACAGTGAGGACGGGCAGGGACGGCGCTGGTCCACCGTTGGGGTGAGCGCCAACATCATCGACGCGTCTTTCGAGGCGCTGCTGGATGCGGTGCGCTGGAAACTGGTGCGGGATGTGCAGCCGGCATGAGTTTCGATGCCGACCTAATCGCCTGTGCGCAGCTGGTCGAACGGGGCGATCCGGACCGGTTCGCCGCGACGATGGCGGCCCCGGTCGAGGCGCGCAAGGTGCTGTTCCCGATCTACGCCTTCAACGTCGAGGTGTCGCGCGCGCCGTGGCTGACGCAGGAAGCGATCATCGCCGAGATGCGGCTGCAATGGTGGACCGATGCGCTGGAAGAGATTGCCTCGGGTGGTCTGGTGCGGCGGCACGAGGTTGTGACCTCGCTTGCGCATGTGCTGGACGCCGAGGCCGCGCGGCAATTGCAGCGCGTGACGCAGGCGCGGCTCTGGGATGTTTATCGCGATCCGTTTGAAGATCAGGCGGCATTTTCAAATTATATCGAAGACACATCGGCCTCCCTGCTTCTGGCCGCGTCGCAAGCCTTGGGCGGCACCATGCCCAAAGCGCTGACCGATCTGGGCTATGCGACAGGGCTGGCGCAGTTCCTGCGTGCAGTGCCCGAGTTGGAACGGCAGGGGCGACGTCCCTTGGTAGATGGTCGACCCGAGGCGGTGCGTGACTTGGCTGCGCAAGGATTTGACCGTTTGGTAAACTCCCGCCAGGCCCGTGCCACGATCCCGGAAGCTGCGCGGCCCGTGACCTTGGCGGCATGGCAGGCGGCTCCGATCCTGCGGCAGGCCAAGTCCGACCCGCGCCGCGTGGCGGATGGTACGCTTGGCCTAGCCGAAGCGTACAAAAAGCTGCGCCTGATGTGGCAGGCCGCAACCGGGCGCTGGTAATTCAGAACGCAAGTGCCACGCTGCATCCCAGACCAGTGGCGATGATATCCGCCGGATCACCCACATCATCGACCAATTCCTTGAGAACCCCGACACCGATTGCGGCAAGACAGCCCGCCGCCGGATTGCCGGTTTCCTGCGTCACGACATGGGACACCGCCGCACCCACCGCGAAATGCGCGGCCTTGTCGTAGTGCTGGCATCCGGCAAGCAGGGGCAGGGCGAAGAGCAAACATCGAAACATGGCAGGCACCGTTCTGGTGAAAGATGCTTTGACCATGCATGGAAGGTCTTAACGCAGAGCTACCTGCGCCCGGGCAAACTGTGTCGCATTTTAGCGATCAGATCGTCCGTTCCTTGGGCTGGAACATCAGCCAGATCAGCGCGCCACCCGCCAGCATCAGGAACGGCGCCATCGCCATGTTCACCGCGCTCCATCCTTCGACCGGGGTGCCGCCCGAACAGTTGAGCAAGCCTCCCGAGGCCAGCGAGGCGAGGGTCACACCGCCGAAGACCAGCACATCGTTCATGCCCTGCACCCGGCCGCGCTCGTGCGGTTCATGCGCTGCGGTCAGCATCGCTGTCGCGCCGATGAAGCCGAAGTTCCAGCCAAGGCCCAGCAAAATGAGCGCAATGTAGAAGTTCGCAATATCAACGCCCTGCAGGGCGACAGCCCCCGCTGCGGCAAGAATCACCAAACCCGTGGCGACGATCTTTTCCACGCCGAAGCGTACGATCAGGTGTCCTGTAAAGAAGGACGGCGCGAACATTGCCAGCACATGGGCGGACACGATGTCCGCCGCATTCCCGGCGGTGTAGCCACAGCCAACCACGGCCAAGGGCGTGGAGGTCATGACGAGGTTCATCAGCGCATAGGTCACCATCGCGCAGATGATCGCCACGGCGATGCGCGGCGTCTTGAGCAGCTCCAAACGCGTGCGCCCCTTTGGATCGTCGGCATGGGGCGCCTTGGGTTTCGGAATGTCGAGGAAGAGAAACAGCGTCGATCCGATGACGTTCAGCGCAATCGCGGCAAGATAGGTGCCGAGGAACGGCACGACATACCAATCCGCGGTTCCCTTGACCAGTTGCGGCCCGATCACCGCAGCGGCAAGCCCTCCGGCCATGACATAGGAAATCGCCTTGGGGCGAAATTCATCCGTGGCGGTGTCTGCGGCGGCAAAACGGTAAAAGCCCTGTGCCGACATGTAGATGCCGGTCAGGAAGCTGCCTAGCAGGAAGACCGGGAAGGATGCGATATAAAGCCCGTAAGCCCCGATGGCGCCGCCCAGCGCGCCGCCCAGAGCACCCACAGCGAACCCGGCGCGGCGGCCGTATTTCTGCATGAAGGCGGAAATTGGCGTGGCCGTGACCATCGACCCCAGCACGATCAGCGAGATTGGCAGCGTGGCGAAACAGATGTTTGACGCCAGCGACTGCCCGGCCAGACCGCCCACCGTAAACAGCATCGGCATTTGCGCGCCAAGGATGGCTTGGGCCAGAACCAGGACAAACACATTGCGCTTGGCGCGGCGGTTTTCGGTGGCGTCGTCGGGGGAGGCGTGGTCAATTGTGCTCATGTCGCAAGCCGTATGCCCAAATTCAAATTCCTGCAAGTGTGCCTGCGCCCGAATGGCGGTTTTGTAAGCAGCTGGAATGACGGTTTTCGACGGCTCAAATGCGGCGAACTACGGCTCTGTGGCGATCCTTGGCGGATCGGCTGAAGCGCGTGATCTGGCAGCACATCTGGGTGCGTGTGCGCGGCTCTGGTTGCCTGCGCGGGACCGGAGGACAGGGCAGGCTGGATCGGACCGCGCAACTCTGTCCGAGCTGGTGCAGGCGGCAGAGGCGCTGGTGATCGCGCCACATCCCTGCGATCTGGACAGTCTGAGATTGGGCGCACAGGTGGCGGCACAGACTCGCGTGCCGCATGTCACGCTGGTGCGTCCGGAATGGCAGGCCATGCCGCGGGATCACTGGGTTCCCCTGCGCTCTGCGCGGGATGCAGCGCAGGCGATTCCCGCCGGGTCTCGCGTGCTGGTCACCCTGGGCCGGCCTGCGCTGCGCGAGATGCGGGCGCTGCGCCACGCGCATCTCTTCGTGCGGCAACTGACAGCGCATTCCGATCCGTTCCCGCTGGCGCATGGCCGCTACCTGCACGGGACAGCACCTTTTACCGTTTTGCAGGAGATCGGACTGATGCGCAGGTTCCGGATCGACGCTGTGCTGACCCGCAACGCAGGAGGGCCGGGTGGCTGGCCGAAGATCGCCGCAGCCCGTGCGTTGGGCCTGCCGGTCTATATGGTGGCACGACCGCGCATCACCTCGGGGCCGGTGGTGGCATCGGTCGATGCGGCACTGGACTGGATCGGAGAGCGCGTGTGGTTGGACGGCTGATCGAAACGGAGGCTTGCGTGGCCGAAGGCGCCGACTGGCTGGCGCGGACCGATCCGCGCTTTGCCCATGCGCTGGCACAGACTGGCCCGCTGCCGCTGCGGCGCAAGCCGGACGGGTTTGCGCAATTGCTCAGTGCCATCGTCAGCCAGCAGGTCAGCGTCGCCTCGGCCCGCGCGATCTGGGGCAAGCTCGAAGAGGCAGGCGCGGTGACGCCCGACGCGGTGTTGCGGTTCGACCACGACGGCCTGCGCGATCTGGGTCTGAGCCGCCAGAAAGCACGCTATGCCTGTGCACTGGCCGAAGCATCGATCGACTATGACGCGCTACGGGATGCGCCCAATGACGAGGTCATCAAGACACTGACCGCCGTGACCGGCATCGGCGTCTGGACCGCCGAGATCTACGCCATGTTCTCGCTTGGCCGGGCGGATGTGTTCGCGCCGGGAGATCTGGCCCTGCAGGAAAGCGCCCGCATGCTGTTCGATCTGCCCGAGCGCCCCAAGGAAAAGCCGCTGCGCCAAATGGCCGAGGCGTGGAGCCCTTGGAGATCGGTTGCGGCGCGCGCGCTCTGGGCCTACTACCATGTGGCAAAAGACCGAGAGGGGATCGCATGACACGGGTGTTGAACGCAGGTCGCAAGGAACCGGTATCCGGTGAAATCCGCTCTGCCGTGGTGTTTCTGCACGGCTACGGGGCCAATGGCGCGGACCTTCTGGGGCTGGCCGATCCAATGGGCGAACACCTGCCCGACACACTGTTCGTGGCGCCCGACGCGCCCGAAGCCTGCGCAGGGGCACCGTTCGGGTTTCAATGGTTTCCGATTCCGTGGATTGACGGGTCGTCGGAGGAGGAATCCATGTCCGGCATGGCCAGCGCGGTCAACGATCTGAACGCCTTTCTTGATGCTTTGATGGTGGACGAAGACCTGCTGCCCGAACAGGTGGTGCTGTTCGGCTTCAGCCAGGGCTCGATGATGGGCCTGCATGTGGCGCCGCGCCGCGAAGACCCGATTGCCGGGATGGTGGCCTTTTCCGGACGGTTGCTGGCACCGGAACTGCTGGCCGACGAAGTGGAGAGCCGCTTTCCGATCCTGCTGGTGCATGGCGATCAGGATGACGTGGTCCCGCCGCAAGCCCTGCCTGACGCGGCAGAGGCGCTGCAGAACGCGGGCTGGGAAGACGTGTTCGCCCATATCATGAAAGGCACCGCGCATGGCATCGCGCCCGACGGGCTGTCGGTGGCGCTGGCTTTCATGCGGGACAAATGCAACCTCTGACGCGGCTCAGGCCAGACCGTCCACCAGTTCGAGGAAATCGGGAAAGCGAGTGACGAATTGCGCGTGCTGTTCGGGAAACCGCTCTGCGAACAGGCCCAGATGGGCGCGGCATTCCACCGGGCGGCCCAGACGGCGGGCCAGCCAGATGCAGCGCACGATCGGGCGCTGGTCGCGGGGGTGCAGCGCGATCTTCTGCTGGAACCCGTGATACATCCCGCCCAGATCGCGGCTCAGGTGGCATTGGTGGATATAGACATCCAGCAGCCGGTCCCGGTGCTGCGCCGGAGCCTTTTCCAGTGCGCGCAGGGCCTCGGCCTTGAGATCGCGGGCGGACAGGTCGAAAAAGAACCGGTTTGAGACGAGATCGTCGATCAGGCGGTGATAGCGGTCGCGATACCTGTCGAAGGAATACTGCTCGACCGAGGCGGCACAGCCTGCCGCATAACGGTCACGGTCGTGGTGCAGCTTGACGATGGCCTCCGCGATGGCGTCGATATCTCCGGGCTGCACCAACTCGCCATTCTGCCCCGGACGGATCAATTCGCGTGGTCCGTAATCCACGTCATAGCTGAGAACCGGGCAGTCGCAGCTCAGCGATTCGAGCAGGGCAAGGCCGAAGCCTTCTGTCGTCGTCGGGGCAAGCGAAAACAGGCTTCGGCTGAACACCTCTGCCGCGTTCGCGGTGTGGCCCATCAGGTGCACGCGGTGGCCGCAATCATGATGGTCGATCAATTGCCGCAAACGCGCCTCGCCCAGCCCCGAGCCATAGATCAGGTAGTTGGTGTCCGGCATCAGGTGCATCACACGCACGAAGGCCTCGATGCATTGGTGGATGGGTTTGCCCGTCAACTCGAGCCGCGACACGGTGCAGATGTGGGCGCGAGGGCCGGTGGCCGCGCGGCGCACGTTGGAGAAATGCGGAATAACCCGGATCGGGGCCTTGTGCGCAACATCCGACTCCAACCGCGCCTTATGCACATTCGTCGCCGTGACGATCGCGTCGCCGTCGAACGCTTCGATCAAGCCGCGCGACCGGGGCACGATCTTGCCCGAGGGGTTGCGGTGGTCGGCATGCAGGAAGAGCACCTTGCGCGCCGGGATCGGCCGCGACAGGTAGGCCGAGGTCACACCGTCGATAAACACGATCGCGTCTTCCGGGAAATACCGCTGTACCAGCGCGCGGTGATGAGCGACATCCTCTTTGAAAACGTGGCCCAGCGCGAAATCCTCTATCTCGACCAGCGCCCCATTTTCGCGCAAGGACCGGCAGCGCGGCTGCCCTGCGACGAAAGCAGTCCGCTCAATACACCCATCGCCATATGCGTCGCGGCTTTCGACCAGATGGCCGTCCAGGTATTTCAGCCGGATGTCGTGGTTCGGGTCGGTCAGGATATGCCGTGTGGTCATCACTCCGGCAGCGGTCTGCTCAAGGGTGTCGCGCATCACCTGCGTGCCGCCTTTGAGGTAGGTGATCCGCTCTTTCCGGCCGGTCTGGGCCTTGCTGTCGTCCCATTCGGGCAGGGCAGGCGCGTCTTGCCGTGGCAGGCCATCCGGCGCACACATCTCGTAGATCGACTGCTGCGTGATCCGAGGATCCAGTCGCCCCGCCGCGACCAGTTCGGCAAAGGCAATCTTGTTGTTGCAGCCGTGTTGCAGGTTGAGCAGCGTGACCCGCGTACCGTCCCGATCCGCCAGCAGGTTCATTCGGGTGAAGACCGCGTTGATTTTGCCGCCACCCACATTGGCACCCAGCTTGGGCACGATACAGATGACATGGGCGCTGGCAGTGTCAGGCATGGTGGACGGGTCTTTGTGCTGCTCGTCCTCAGCGTCGAAGATGCACGGCCCGGACGCAATGATTTTCCGTCAGCCGCGCCAGATCCAGCCACCGCCCAAGATGCGGCTGCCCTCGGTCTGGTAGAACACGCAGGCCTGGCCGGGGGACACACCTTCTTCAGGGGTCAGCAATTCCACCTCGGCCTCGGTCGCAGACAGGGGCCGGATGATCGCCTCGCGCGGCGGGCGGGTCGAGCGGACCTTGACCGACACATGCCACTCGGGCTGGCTGTCGAAACGGGTGTCGCCCAGCCAGTTGATCTCGCGCACCGGGATCGTGCGGGTCGACAGCAGGTCTTTCGGCCCGACGATCACCTGCTTTGCATCCACGTCCAGCCGCACCACGTAAAGCGGCTCGTCCAGCCCGCCGATGCCCAGCCCGCGCCGCTGCCCGATGGTGTAACGGATGACGCCGTTATGCGTGCCCATAACGCGGCCATCGGCATGTACGATCTCGCCGGGTTCAGCGGCGCCAGGGCGCAGTTTCTCGATCACCTGCGCGTAATTGCCATTGGGCACAAAGCAGATGTCCTGACTGTCGGGCTTGTCGGCCACTTGCAAGCCGTATCGCGCCGCCAGTTCGCGGGTCGCGTCCTTGGAGGGCAGGTGGCCCAGCGGAAAGCGCAGGTAATCAAGCTGTTCCGGCGTGGTCGAGAACAGGAAATAGCTCTGATCGCGGTTTGCATCCTCGGCGCTGTGCAGCTCGGGGCCGTGTTCGCCCATCTTGCGCTGGATGTAATGGCCCGTCGCCATGCAATCGGCCTCGAGATCCTTTGCGGTCTTGAGCAGGTCCTTGAACTTCACCCGCTCGTTGCAGCGGATGCAGGGCACTGGTGTCGCGCCCGCAAGATAGCTGTCGGCGAATTCGTCGATCACCGCATCCTTGAAGATGTTCTCGTAATCCAGCACGTAATGCGGAAAGCCCATGTCTTCGGCCACGCGGCGGGCATCGTGGATGTCCAGCCCGGCGCAGCAGGCGCCTTTCTTGGCCAGCGCCGCCCCGTGGTCGTAAAGCTGGAGCGTCACGCCGACGACATCATAGCCTTCCTCGGCCAGTTGCGCCGCGACAACCGAGCTATCCACGCCGCCCGACATGGCCACGACCACGCGGGTTTCCGCAGGCGGCTTGGCGAATCCAAGCGAATTGAGGGTCGGCGCATCGAGGGCCATGAGGGGTATCTCCGGTCGGTGGGGCTGATCGCGCGAAATATAGGTAAATCCGACATACTCTCAACCCTTGGCTTCACGTCACATTAAGCCTGACCCCGCAAAGGTGCCCGAAAGCTGGATTTCAAGGCTTGGAAAGGGCCGGAACATGTATCTCAAGAAAGCAAATGGCCCCCGCACGGTCACGCTTGCCGATGGCACGATCCTGTCGCGCGCCGATCTGCCGCCGCCCAACACCTATCGCTGGGTGGCGTCGCGCAAGGCGATTGTCGTCGATGCCGTTGTCCACCAGTTGCTGTCCCGCAAGGAAGCGATGGCGCGCTACGATCTCAGCGACGAGGAACTCGATGCCTGGATCGCCGCGTCGCTCCTGCACGGGCGCGACGCGCTCAAGGCGACGGCGGTGCAAAAGTTCAGGTGAGCGCGGTGTGTTTAAACAATCTTAAGTTGTTTTTCTTCTGCTGTGCATGCTAACCTAAGGTTAACCTTTTGCGTCCAGAGTGATTGGTGCCGGACGTTGACATTGCGGAGAAACTGGATGCGCGTACTCTTGGTCGAAGACGACCCGACGACGTCGAAAAGCATCGAATTGATGCTGGGTAATGCCAATCTGAACGTCTATTCCACCGATCTTGGGGAAGAAGGCATCGATCTGGCCAAGCTGTATGATTATGATTTGATCCTGCTCGATCTGAACCTGCCCGACATGAACGGCTTTGACGTTCTGCGGCAATTGCGCCTCGCGCGCATCGAAACGCCGATCCTGATCCTGTCGGGCAACGATGCCAGCGAGGACAAGATCAAGGGATTTGGGTTCGGGGCCGATGATTACCTCACCAAACCGTTTCACCGAGAGGAATTGATTGCGCGGATTCACGCCATCATCCGCCGGTCCAAGGGACATTCCCAGTCGATCATCCGGACCGGCAAGGTCGAGGTCAATCTCGACGCCAAGACTGTGCAGGTCGAAGGCAACACGGTGCATCTGACGGGTAAGGAATACCAGATGCTCGAACTGTTGAGCCTGCGCAAGGGGACCACCCTGACCAAGGAAATGTTCCTGAACCACCTCTATGGCGGGATGGATGAACCCGAGTTGAAGATCATCGACGTGTTCATTTGCAAACTGCGCAAGAAACTCTCCGAGGCGACGGGGGATGGCAGCCATATCGAAACAGTCTGGGGCCGTGGCTATGTGCTGCGCGACCCCGAAGTTCTGGAGAACGGGCGCATCGCCATAGGGGCGTGACCGCCGCGTGACACCGGCAGGGCAGGCTTTCGCCAGTCGCAGGCGGCTTGCCCTGTTCCCCAAGTGCCATGCCCATTGCCGCATGTTCTGCCCATGCATGTCGTTTCAAATCTGGACGCTGTCCGACCCCGGGCCTATCACTCTGTCCAAGACACGAGGCCAAGGGGATCACATGGCAGAGCAGGAGATTGCGGTCAAAGACCTGTCCGAGGCGGATGCCCGCGTCGAACTGGAACGTCTGGCCACCCTTCTGGCCGAGGCGAACACGGCCTATCATACCGATGACGCGCCAGAGCTGTCGGATGCCGAGTATGACCGCCTGAAGCGCCGCAATGCTGAGATCGAGGCGCGGTTTCCTGCTCTGAAACGCGCCGATAGCCCCAGCGACCAGGTTGGTGCGCCGGTGGCGGACGGCTTTTCCAAGGTCCGCCACGAGGTGCGGATGATGTCGCTTTCGAACGCGTTCGAAGACGCCGACATCACCAGCTTTGACCAAAGCATCCGGCGCTTTCTTGGCCTGTCCGACACCGACCCGCTGGCCTACACGGCGGAGCCCAAGATCGACGGGCTGTCGCTGTCCCTGCGCTATGAGCAGGGCAAACTGGTACAGGCCGCGACGCGGGGCGATGGCGCGGTCGGCGAAAACGTCACCGCCAATGCCCGCACGATCGACGACATTCCCGAAAAGCTGACCGGCGCGCCGGACATTCTCGAAGTGCGCGGCGAGGTCTATATGAGCCACGCCGATTTTTCGGACCTCAATGAACGGCAGGAAAGCCGGGGTGCAAAGACCTTTGCCAACCCGCGCAACGCGGCCGCGGGATCGCTGCGCCAACTGGACTCCGCGATCACCAAAGACCGCCCGCTGCGGTTCTTCGCGTACTCGTGGGGCGCGCTCAGCGCACCGCTTGCGGACACGCAAACCGGTGCCATCGCGCGTCTGCAAGAACTGGGCTTTCAGACGAACCCGTTGACGCAACGCTGCGACAGCCCGGACGACATGATCGCGCATTACAAAAGCATCGAAGAACAGCGCGCCACATTGGGCTACGACATTGACGGCGTGGTCTACAAGGTCGACGACCTTGGCTACCAGTCCCGGCTCGGGTTCCGCTCCACCACACCCCGCTGGGCCATCGCGCATAAATTTCCCGCTGAACTTGCCTGGACCCGGCTGGAATCCATCGACATCCAGGTCGGGCGCACCGGCGCGCTCAGCCCGGTGGCGCGTCTGACGCCGGTGACCGTGGGCGGCGTTGTCGTGTCCAACGCCACCCTGCACAACGAGGACTACATCGCAGGTCGCGACGCCAACGGTGCGCCGATCCGGGACGGCAAGGACATCCGCGTAGGTGACTGGGTGCAGGTCTACCGCGCCGGGGACGTGATCCCGAAGGTGGCGGATGTGGACCTCGAAAAGCGCAACACCGACGCGCAACCCTATGAGTTTCCGAAACTTTGTCCCGAATGTGGGTCCGAGGCGATCCGCGAGGAAGGGGACGCTGTCCGACGCTGCAGCGGTGGCCTGATCTGCCCGGCGCAGGCGGTGGAAAAGCTCAAGCATTTCGTGTCCCGCGCGGCCTTCGACATCGAGGGTCTGGGCGCGAAACAGGTCGAACAGTTCTACAGCGACGGCTGGGTCACCGAACCCGCCGACATTTTCACCCTGCGCGACCGCTATGGCAGCGGCATGCAACAGCTCAAGAACCGCGAAGGGTGGGGCGAGAAATCGGCTCAGAACCTGTTTGACGCCATCGAAGAAAAACGCAGCATCCCCGTGGGACGGCTCATCTTTTCGCTGGGCATCCGGCATGTGGGTGAGGTGGTCGCAAACCTGCTCGCGCGCTCCTACGTCACGTGGGCCGCGTTCCAAGACGCCATTGATGCCGCGCAGGACACCGACAGCGACGCATGGGCTGGGCTGATCGGCATCGACGGCATCGGCAAGGTCGTCGCGCAGTCATTGGTCAACAGCTTTGCCCAAGAGGCCGAACGCGCGTCAATCAACCGGCTGGTGGCGCATCTCGATGTGCAGGACGCCGAACGCCCCCGCACCGAAGGCAGCCCGGTCGCGGGTAAAACGGTGGTGTTCACCGGCACGCTCGAGCGCATGTCCCGCGCCGAAGCCAAGGCACGGGCGGAATCGCTGGGGGCCAAGGTGTCGGGGGCGGTATCGGCCAAGACTGACCTGCTGGTCGCCGGGCCGGGGGCCGGATCGAAAGAGACCAAGGCACGCGATCTGGGGGTGCAGATCATCGACGAAGATGGCTGGTTCGACCTGATCGAGGGCGCATGAGCGGCAGGCCGGAAATCCTGTTTCCGCTTTTCGGCGATCTGGCCGGGCTCAAGGGGGTTGGCCCGAAAACCGCCGAAACCTTGGGGCAGATGGGCATCGAGGTGCCGCGCGACCTGCTGTACACGCTGCCGCATTCCGTCGTCGACCGCCGGTTGCGCGACACGGTGCAGGGGGCTGACCTGCCTTCGACGCTCACTGTCGAGGTGCAGATCGGCGCGCACCGCCCGCCGCGCGCCAAGGGGGGCGCCTACCGCGTGCAGGTCGAGGATGCGCAGATTGCCTTTCAGATCGTGTTCTTCCATGCACGCGGCGATTACGTGGCGAAAATCCTGCCCTTCGGTGCGCGCCGCATCGTCTCGGGCAAGGTCGAGTTTTTCGACGGCATGGCCCAGATGGTGCATCCCGATCACGTGCTGATGCCCGACGAGGCGGACACGTTGCCCGAGTTCGAACCAGTCTATCCGCTGACTGCGGGCGTCACGCAAAAGACCATGGTCAAGGCCGCGACCGATGCCTTGACCCGTGCACCTGATCTGGCTGAATGGGTCGATCCCCGGCTGATGGAGCGCGATGGCTGGCCCAGTTGGCACGCCGCGATTCAGGCCGCCCATGCGCCGCAGGGCACCGGCGCGCTGTCGCTCGACAGCCCGGCGCGGCGGCGTTTGGCTTATGACGAGCTGATGGCGCACCAATTGACGCTGGCGCTGGCGCGGGCGAACCGGCGGGCGAAACCGGGGATAGAAACCTCGGGCAACGGCCAATTGCGCCACAAGGTGCTGACCGCGTTGCCGTATCGACCCACCGGCGCGCAGATGCGCGCGGTGGACGAGATCACCGATGACATGGCCAGCCCGCACCGCATGAATCGTCTGTTGCAGGGCGATGTTGGTTCGGGCAAGACGCTGGTGGCCTTCATGGCGCTGCTCACCGCCGTCGAGGCGGGCGGGCAGGGCGTGATGATGGCGCCTACGGAAATCCTTGCGCGGCAACATCTTGAGGGATTGCAGCCGCTGGCCGAGGATGCGGGCGTCGTGCTGGAACTGCTTACGGGGCGCGACAAGGGGGCAGAGCGTGCGGCCAAGCTGGCGGCGCTGAAACGCGGCGATATCCGGATTCTCGTGGGCACCCATGCGGTGTTCCAGAAAGACGTCGAATTCTCCGACCTGCGGCTGGCGATCATCGATGAACAGCACCGGTTTGGCGTCCGTCAACGGCTCGAACTGGGGCGCAAGGGCATGGCGGTCGATGTGCTGGTCATGACGGCCACGCCGATCCCGCGGTCGTTGGCGCTGGCGCAATACGGCGACATGGATGTGTCCGTGCTGGACGAAAAACCTCCCGGCCGGACGCCGGTGAAAACCGCGCTTCTGTCGAATGAACAGATGGACGGCGTGGTCGAGCGTTTGCGGCAAGCGGTGGCAGAGGGTCGGCAGGCCTATTGGGTCTGTCCGCTGGTGGACGAAAGCGAACTCTCCGACCTGACAGCGGCGGAAGAGCGGTTCAAGCGCCTCCGGGCTGCCTTGGGTGAAGGCGTCGTCGGGTTGGTGCATGGCCAGATGCCACCGTCCGAGAAAGACGCGGCCATGGCGCGGTTCGTGTCGGGACAGACGGGTGTGCTGGTGGCGACGACGGTGATTGAGGTGGGGGTGAACGTGCCCAACGCGTCGATCATGGTGGTTGAACGGGCCGAGACCTTCGGTCTGGCGCAGTTGCACCAATTGCGGGGTCGCGTCGGGCGCGGGGCGGCGGCCTCGACCTGTCTGCTGCTCTACCAGCCGCCCCTGTCCGAGACGGGGATGAAGCGCCTGACGACGCTGCGCGAGACCGAAGACGGGTTCAGGATCTCCGAAGTGGATCTCGAGATGCGTGGGGCAGGCGATGTTCTGGGCACCGCACAGTCCGGCTTGCCGCGCTTCCGCATTGCCGATCTGGAGCGACAGGCGGGTTTGATGGCCATGGCGCAGGACGATGCGCGCAAGCTTCTGCTTGACGATCCAAGCCTGACATCCGACCGGGGAAAGGCGGCGCGGGCGCTGTTGTACCTGATGAAGCAGGATCAGGCGATTCAGCTCATTTCGGTGGGTTGACCCCTTTTGTTCTCAAATGTTCTCAAAAAGTTCTTTACAGTTTGTTCTGGATATGAGAACAAAGGAGCAACAAGGAGGACATAACCATGATGCAACGGATCAAAACCTCGCTTCACGCGGCCAAGGCCCAGTCCAACACGGCGCTTCTCGAAGACGCGCTTGGGGCTGTGTCGCTGGTTGTCATGCTGGTTGCGGCGCTGCATCTGCCGGTGCTTGTCTGACTTTGTTTTCTGCCTGCGTGTTTCGCCTGAACGCTCATCTGCATCCTGTCCCAACTGATGCACCTGTCCCAGAAGGTAGCCTGCCTTCCGAGCGATGACGGCCCCCAACGAACACGTCACTTCACCGCCGCCTTCTTTCGAAGCGCGGCGGTTTTTTTTATCGTCTGGTAAAAAATTGTGTTCGGGTGGTCGCGATCAGGTGGTCACGATCACGCAGATTGGGTTTCTGCAAGCTGTGTCACAGCCTCCGACGCCGCTTCAAGCGTCAGCAGGATCGACGCGTGGCGGTTCTTGAACGCCACCGCAGGGCGCAGGACCTCAAGCCCGTCAAACGGTGCTGCCGGAGTGGGGCCGTCTTCCTTGAGCATCACGCGCAACTGATCTCTGGCGTGGGTGATCTGCTCTTGTGTACAGCCAAGGATCGCACCGCCCACAACGGACGCCGCCGCCTGACCCAGCGCGCAGGCTTTGACGTCCTGCCCGAAGTCCGCAACCTTGCCATCTTCAAGCGTCAGATCCACCGTCACGGTCGATCCGCAGAGCGGCGAGCGTTTCTTGACCGTGGCGCCGGGCGCATCGAGCCGAGCGTGATGCGGAATGTCCGCCGCCAGCTCAAGGATGCGGCCGGAATAAAGCTTGATCAGGTCGGTGTCGCCGGACATGGCTTTCCCTTTCGCGGTTCCCCTCATAAATAGGCGGCGATGCGGCAGATGCAAAAAGGTTTTTCTCCATGCGCTTTGATCCTGCGACTTTGGTCTATAACGAGGCAGGGCTGATCCCGGCGATTGCGCAGGATGCTGCGTCGGGCGAGGTTCTGATGATGGCCTGGATGAACGCCGACGCGGTGGCCCGGACATTGGAAACCGGGCGTGTGACCTATTGGTCACGGTCGCGTCAGGCCTTCTGGGTCAAGGGCGAAAGCTCGGGCCATGTGCAGGAGCTGGTGGCGCTGCGGGTTGATTGCGACCGCGATTGCCTTTTGCTGAGCGTGAACCAGAGCGGGCCTGCCTGTCACACCAACCGGCGGTCATGTTTCTACACCGAAGTGCAGGACGGCGCGGAATTTGAGACCATGGCGCCTGTGGAGGCGTAGCATTTGCGTATTTGGAAAGAGAAGAAGCAGCGGGCGATGCCTAGAGGCCGACCATCGTCCTGATGTCTTGGGCGGTTGCCCCCTCGTCGCGATAAAGCGCGATGGCACGGGCATCGTCCCGTTTGGCAAGGCGTTTGCCGTCCTCGTCGCGGATCAGCCGGTGGTGGTGGTAGGTCGGTATGGGAAGGTCCAGCAGCGCTTGCAGAAGCACATGGATCGGTGTGGCGGTGGCGAGGTCTTCGCCCCGGATCACATGGGTGATACCCTGCGCCGCGTCATCGACCACGACGCTGAGGTGATAGGCGGCGGTTTTGGTGTCGCGGCGGGCTAGGACGATGTCGCCGATTTCCTCGACCAGATAGGCGCGCGTTAACCTTAATGCGGGGTGAAGGCCGGTTTCGGTATATTGGGGCAGGTCGGTCAGGTGATCGACAGCGCGCGCGATGTTCAGGCGCACGGCGTCTGTGTCGGTTCGGTCCCTCCATGCGCGATGGCGACAGGTGCCGGGATAGATCAGCCCGTCCGGGCCAAGCAGCGGCGCGCCTTCCTGCGGCGCAGACGCGGCGCGGCGGATGTCGCCACGGGTGCAGGAGCAGGGGTAGAGCAGCCCCATGTCGCCAAGGCGGGTGAGGGCGGCCTCATAGGCGTCGGTGTTGTCGGACTGGCGCAACACGGGCGTTTCCCATGTCAGGCCAAGCCAGGCCAGATCGTCATGGACCTGTGCCTCGAACGCCGGTGTGCAGCGCGCGGTGTCGGTGTCTTCGATCCTGAGCAGGAACCGCCCGCCTGCTGCCTGTGCCATGTCATATGCCAGCAGCGCGGAATAGGCGTGGCCCAGATGCAAAGGCCCTGTCGGGCTGGGCGCAAAGCGCGTGACGAAGCCCACTATTCCGCTGCGGATTGGATGGGCTCCTGTGCCGCGAGCCAGTCGGACCATGCGCCCTTGGCGCGGTCGGTATAGGCCTTGTAGCGGTCCTTGCGGCCGCGCCTGCCACCCTTGAGCCCGTCGACGGGGCGGAACAGGCCGAAATTGACGTTCATCGGCTGGAAGGTCTTTGCCTCGGCTCCACCCGTGATGTGATGGATGAGCGCGCCATGGGCGCTGTCCTGTGGCACGGTGGGCAGTGGCGCGCCGGTCATCTCGGCTGCGGCCATGCGACCGGCCAGTAGGCCCATCGCAGAAGATTCGACATAGCCTTCGACACCGGTGACCTGACCGGCAAAGCGGATATTCGGTTTCGAGCGCAGGCGCATCTGGTCATCGAGCAGCGTCGGGCTGTTGAGGAATGTGTTGCGGTGGATGCCGCCTAAGCGGGCAAAGCTGGCATTCTCCAACCCGGGAATCATCCTGAAAACATCGGCTTGTGCGCCGTACTTCATCTTGGTCTGGAAGCCGACAATGTTGTAGAGCGTGCCCAGCGCATTGTCGCGGCGCAGCTGAACCACCGCCCAGGGTTTGACATCCGGTTGGTGCGGGTTGGTGAGGCCCACGGGTTTCATCGGCCCGTGGCGCAGGGTTTCGCGACCGCGTTCGGACATCACCTCGATGGGCAGGCAGCCGTCGAAATAGCCTGCGGTCTCACCTTCGTGGAACTCGGTCTTGTCGGCAGCCAGCAGCGCGTCGATGAACGCGTCATACTGCGCCTTGTTCATCGGGCAATTGATATAGGCGCGCTGTTCCTCTTCGGTCTCGCCCTTGTCGTAGCGCGATTGCAGCCAGGCCTTGGACATGTCGATGCTGTCGAAATAGACGATGGGCGCGATGGCGTCAAAAAAGGCGAGCCGGTCGGTCCCGGTTTCGCGCTGGATCGCCTGTCCCAAGGCGGCGCTGGTCAGCGGGCCGGTGGCGAAAATCCAGTGGTCGTCATCCGGCAATTCCGTTACTTCCTCGTGGCTTACACGGATGTTTGGATGTGCATGCAGCCGGGCGGTGATCGCCGCGCTGAACGCGTCACGGTCGACGGCCAGAGCCCCACCTGCGGGCAGGCGGTGCTGATGCGCGGTGGTTATGATCAGTCCGCCCGCTTCGCGCATCTCCCAATGCAGAAGGCCCACGGCGTTCTGTTCGTGATCGTCCGAGCGGAAGGAGTTGGAGCACACCATCTCGCCCAGATCGCCGGTCTTGTGCGCGAAGGTTTCGACCTTGGGGCGCATCTCGTGGATCACCACGGAAATGCCCCGGTTTGCGGCCTGCCAAGCGGCCTCGGATCCGGCCATGCCGCCGCCGACGATATGAAGTTCCTGTGTCATGGGAGGCATGTAATCCGTCGCGCGGTGTTTGTCACGTCACTGATCCGCCGGAAGCAGGCCCAATCCGCGCAGGTAGATGCCGATGCCGCTTTCCAAAAGCTGTTCCGGCGGAAAAGGGGATGCAGTGCCGGGGGAGTTGCGGGCAAACAGTTCCACGACACCGTGGCTCATCGCCCAGATATGGGCCGAGAACATCGAGGCGGGAGGGCGTTTTTCCGGCGGGATATGTTGCGACAGGTCCTCGGCGGCGCGTTCCAGCACGGCGCGGGCGCGGGCGGACACTGCGGCAAGATCGGGCGTGCGGTTCACCGAGATACCGCTTTCGAACATCGCGATGTAATGGCCGGGATATTTGCGGGCAAAGGCGAGGTAGGCGCGGCCCGTCGCCTCGAACGCGGCAAGCGCCGAGGGTTGGCCGCTGTCATAGGCGTATTGCATCACATCGGCGAATACCTCGTAGCCCTGAAGTGCTGCTTCGGCGATCAGGTCTTCGCGGCCCTCGAAATGCCGGTACACGGCGGCGGGGGTCACGCCCGCCTGTTTCGCGGCCTCGGACAGGGTGAACCCTGTCGGGCCCTTTTCGGTGATCAGCTCGAGCGCGGCATCGACAAGGGCCTGCCGCAGATTGCCGTGATGGTAGCCCCGTTTAGGCATCCCAGATGTCCGGACCGCCGCACACCTTGGGATCGACCTGCCCCAAGGCCTTGGCATCCTTTCGGGAATAGTCGAGCTGCGTCAGGACGCTGCGGATGGCGTTGATCCGGGCACGACGCTTGTCGTCGGAGCGCACGATGGTCCAGGGCGCGTGGTCGCTGTGGGTCTTGGTCAGAGTTTCCTGAATGGCGTCGCTATAAGCCTGCCATTTCTTGAGGCCTTCAACGTCGATCCAGCTGAGTTTCCATTGCTTTAGCGGGTCTTTTTCGCGTTCCAGAAAGCGGCGCAGCTGTTCGGCACGTCCGACGTTGAGCCAGATCTTGAAAAGGTGGATGCCATCGTCAACCAACATCTTCTCAAAATCAGGGGTTTGGCGGAAGAAGTGCATGCGCTGCTCGGGGGTGCAGAAGCCGAAAACATGTTCGACCACCCCGCGATTGTACCAGCTTCGGTCATAGAACGCGATTTCGCCAGCTGCGGGCAGATGGTCGATATAGCGCTGGAAATACCATTGCGTCGCTTCGACGTCCGACGGTTTGGAAAGTGCCACAACACGTGCGCCACGCGGGTTAAGATTTTCCCGGAAGCGTTTGATCGTGCCACCTTTTCCGGCGGCGTCCCGACCTTCGAACACGATGGCGACGCGCGCGCCGGTCTCGCGCGCCCATGTCTTCATCTTGACCAGTTCGATCTGAAGGGCGGCCAGTTCCTTGTCATAGGCTTTGCGGGGCATGCGTTCGGAATAGGGGAAATCCGGGTTGATGATATCGTCCTTGTCCGCGCGCTTGATGGCATTGCGAATGTCTTCCGGCGCGTCGTTTTTGAAAAAGGCGCTGATTGCACCCTCAAAGGGAAGGTCCATACCGGGCCCTTTCTGTCATCCGTTTGATCTGAATATGGGATGTTAATGCGATTAACGCAAACCCGCACGTTGCGCCGCGCGGTCGATGGCGTCGATGACCTCGGGCTCGGCGGCGTGATGCGGCATGTGGCCGATGCCTTCGAGAACGGTCAGGTTGGCGCCCTTGATCTGCCTGGACAGGGGGATCGAGTGGATCGACAGGCCCACGGTGGTGTCCGCATCGCCATGTACGATCTCGGTCGGCACGTCGATGACGCCGTAGCGGGTGTGCAGGCGCTTGATCTCGTCCAGCAGGTTCGCGCGCTGTTTGGCGTTGGCGCGCAGGGTCTGCCGGCGCAGGGTCAGAGGCGCGCCGATATGGTCCGCGTAGCCTTCGGGTTCCTCCTGCGGTGCAAAGACGCCTTCGATGGCCGCATCGACCACGGGGTTCGGTACAAATGCCGTGAGCATGGGCACAACTGTGGCAGCGCCCAACTCGCTGGAGGTGACTTTGTAGAAGAGGTCGAGATCGCTGCTCCAAGGGTTTGAAGCAGCGGCGAGCAGGATCAGCGCGGACAGGCTGTCGGGCCGTTCCACCGCCCAGGCCAGTGCAACAGCGCCACCGTAGCTTTGACCCAGAACCATCGGTTTTTGCAGGCCAAGTTGGTCAGATGCATCCGCAAGCAGGGCCGCCTGTTCGATCAGTGTCGTGCCCTCGGGATTGACCCGCTCGGTATAGCCAAGACCGGGGCGATCAAATGCGGTGACGCGGTAACGGTCGGCCAGCTTGTCGACAAGCGAGAAGGTGAAATCACGCAGGTTGCCACTGGCCCCGTGGATCAGGACGATGTCCGGTCCCGTGCCCTTGGTGACGTAATGCACCTGCGTGCCGTTGACGGTCAGAAACGCGCCCTCGGGCGGGAACCGCTGTTCGGCAAGGTCTTCGCGGTACGAGGCCGTGCAGGCCGTCGTCAGCACCAGTGCGGCCGCACAGCCCAGCAGCACTCCCAATCCCTTTAGCGCCAAAACGGCCTCCTAGCTGTTGCGCAGATCCGTGCTCGCCGCGCCGATCTGCTCGATATCGAACGGAGTTGTCAGGTAGATCTCTGACACCCAGTTGCCATAGAGAAGATGCGCGTGACTGCGCCACCGGTTCTGAGGCGGCTGGCCGGGATCGTTGTCGGGATAGTAATTCGCGGGCACGTTGATCGGAGTACCGGCCTCCACATCGCGGTCGTATTCGTCCTTGAGCGTGTTGCTGTCATATTCGAAATGGTTGAACACATAGAGCGCGCGGTGGGCGGGGTCCTCGACAAGACATGGACCGGTCTCGGTGCTGTCGATCAGGATCGGTAGGCCTGCCTGTTCGACGTCTTCGCGGCGAATCTCTGTCCAGCGGCTGACCGGGATCACCATGTCGTCGGAAAAGCCGCGCAGATAGGGTGAGGCGGGCACGAGGTTGCGGTGCCGGATACAGCCGAACGCCTTGTGCGGCAGCGCGATCTTGGGCACGCCGTGGAAGTGGTTGATCATCGCCATGCCGCCCCAGCACACGCCGAAGGTGGAGTGCACATGGGTCTGGGTCCAGTTCATCACCTGCGTGAGCTCATCCCAGTAAGTCACTTCCTGAAAAGGCAAATGTTCAATCGGTGCACCAGTGATGATGAGCCCGTCGAATTTTTCTCCGCTGTCGGCCACCTCGGCAAAGGGACGATAGAAGCTTTCCATATGTTCGGCGGCGGTGTTCTTGGTCTGATGCTCGGTCATGCGGATCAGGTTGAATTCGATCTGCAGCGGCGTGGCGCCGATCAGCCGGGCAAACTGGTTCTCGGTCTGGATCTTCTTGGGCATCAGGTTCAGCAGCGCGATGCGCAGCGGGCGGATGTCCTGCTGGCTGGCCAGTTCATCGGGAATGACCATGATGCCTTCGCGCTTGAGCACGTCATAGGCGGGCAGGTTGTCGGGCAGTTTGATCGGCATGTCTTACGGTCTTTTCTGCTCTAGCGCGGTGGCGATCAGCGCATCGAAAGTCTGCGGCGTGGCGTCGGCCATCAGGTCATGGGCGTCGATCGTGACGCCCCATTGTTCCGCCATCATCTGGTAGCGGGGCTGGCGGTGCGCAAGGGCTTGCGCATAGGTCCAGCGGATGAAGGTGTCCGGATCAACATCGTCGGCCTGCATGTTGTTTTCGCTTAGATATTGGCTCCAGACACGGGTCAGGAACTCGGGCTGGTACGCCATTGGCTTGGGGGCCTTGTCGAAGCGGCGGATCAGGTCCTGCGTGTGGGCGGCATCGCCCTTGATCCAGACCAGAAGCGCGTGTTTCGACAGTTCGGTCATGATCGGGTCATGCGGATCGGCGGGATCAACCCATTCGCAGATCGACCCGCCAGTGTCGCAGATGAAATGCGGATAGCCATAAATATCGATGGAGCGGTCGATGAAATAGCCGGTGTCCAGAAGCGCCGCCATTTCGGCGCGGCGGAACTGGTCCTGCCGCTTGCGGTATTCGTCGATGGGCATGCCGCCGCGCGCCGGATCGCCCGGTTTGCCAAGATAAGCCGAGACGGGGGCCAGATTGTCGAAGGTGAGGTTTGATCCGATATAGATCGAATCCGACATCAGCAGATCCCGCAGGAACGGCACTTTCATCGCCTCGCGCTTGGCATTGTCGGCGATGTATTCACCCATGTAGCGGGTGCCGATCCGGTAATCGATCGAGTAGTGAAACCAGTCGCCGGTGTCGCGCAGCAGGGTCGAGAGATGGGTCTTGCCGAGGCCCGACATGGCAAACAGCACAACCCGCTTGTGCGGTGCGTCCAGCCAGTCCCGTGCGGAAGTGTAGATCATTTGCGCTGTTCCATGTCACAAAACCCGTCGCTTGGAAGTAACGGTGCCGTGCGGGGGCGTCAAACGGATGTGGGGTCGGGGAACGGCAAACCCCGCCGAAGGTGATCCGGCGGGGTGCTTGTGAAACGGGTCGATCAGAAATCGACGGTCAGGGACAGGCCGACGCCTAACGCTGTGTTGTCGTCGAACTTGACGCCGGAGGCATCTTCGGCTTCGCCGATCCACGCGTATTCGAGCCCGCCGCGGAAGGTCATGTTGTCCATCTTGTACTGTCCGCCGACGCCAAGGCTGACAAAGCCGTCGCGCGGGGCAAGGCGTGACACGACATCGCCGTTCTGCGCCTCGTACGACACCTGCACAAAGCCCGAAAGCTCTTCTGTGAAGGCGCGTCCAACGCCGAGTTTCCATGTGGTGCGGTCGTTTTCAAAGCTGGTCACATTGCCGCCGGTCACACCTTCGTATTCGGGGGTGCGGACCTCCCATTTCGACCATTCGACCCATTTGACCTGACCGAAGAGCAGGGTGCCCGGAGCGATGCCCGTCTGAAAATCCAGAGCCACGGCCTGCGGCATGGTCACCTTGGTGTCGCCGCCCGTCGCGTCGATGCCAAGACCCGCAAGGGTTTCGCCGGTGCTGAACGTGTGGGTGATCTCGCTTTGCCACGAGAGCGCGACGCGCAGCGCGATATCTGGAATTTCGTAAGCCACGCCAAGGATCGCGCCCCAGTCACCAACCCGGCGACCGCTGGCGTTGTATTCCATCGAGGTGCCAAAATCCTGAGCCGCAGCGCCCAATGTCTGCGCGCGGGCCCCAAGCGTCTGTGCCTGCGCACCAAGCGCCTGCGCCTGAGCGCCCAGCTCCTGAGCCGTGGCAAGATCACCTGCGGCCCCTGCCGCCTGTGCCTGCGCGCCAAGCGCCTGTGCCTCGGCACCCAAGGCCTGCGCCCGTGCGCCTATGCCCTGTGCATTGCGGCCGACCGCGCTGCGCACCAGAAGATCGGGGATGGTGATCTCCGCCTGACTTTCGACATAGCGCGCGCCGCCAAAGACCGACACACGGTCGCCGACTCGGTATTTGCCAACAAGCGCGATCTGGTCGCTGTCCCAATCGGCGGACAGCCCGGAATAGATGCCTTGGGTGTAATCCGCGCCCGCACCGTAGGGGTTGTTCACGTAGATCCCGAAGGTCAGTTTTTCATTGATGTCATTCTTGTAGGCGAGGCTGTAATTATTGTAATCTTTCAGCATGTTGCCGGTGTCGCTTTCACCGCCGCCCGCCGCTGTGAGCTCCGGTGTATACGTGCCCGAAAGTTCGGGCATCACGCGCGAAAAGCTGAGCTGAAGCTGGTCGTTCTGAGTGAACAGAAACCCGTAATCATTGTTGGAGCGCTCGATGCCCCCTGCCTGTGCCGTGCCTGCTGCAACGGCAAGCGCCATTGCGCTTGTCATCAATCGTGTCATCTGTCCCTCTTCCCTTGGATGTGTCTGGAGCTCCCTGCAATTTGCGTACCCATCTGCCTAAGGAATGGTCAATTTTGACCATACGTCAGCACACGGTTTGTGCCGTAGCGTCACATTCCCGTTACGTACGGGTGGATGACCAGATGTTGAAGTAATTCGCACCAAAGATCAGGACGGCTCCGAGCAGGACAAACGGGTCCAGTGGTTCTGCGTAGATCAGCATTCCGACGATGGCGATGACCGGCAAGCGGGCAAAGTCGATGGGCATGACGATCGTCGCGGGAGCCAGCGACAGCGCGGTGGTCAGGCAGAAATGCGCCACCAGACCGGCCACCGCGATCACCACCACCCAAGGTATGTTGGCGGCTGTCGGCAGCGCGATGTCGCCGTCAAACCCGGCAAAGGCGATGCCCATGAGGGCCTGCATGACCGTCAGGTAAAAGAGGATGCAGGTGATCGTTTCGGTCCGGGTCAGCCTCCGGGTGAACACCGCCGATCCGGCAAAGCCTATTGCGGCCATCGCCGCAGTCACCAATCCGATGTGAAAGGTCTCGGGGCTGGGCCGGGTGACGATCAGGATGCCGACAAAGCCGATCACCGCCGCGATTACTTGCGTCCTGGTCAAACGTTCGCCCAGCACGAACGGGGCCAGCAGCATCACCCAGAGCGGTGAGGTGAACTCAAGCGCGAAAACCTGCGCCAGCGGGATCACCGTGATTGAGTAGAACCACAGATTCTGACCCGCGAAGTGGCTGATATTGCGGACGAAATGCAGACCCAGCTTTTGCGCGCGCACCTGGTGAAGCGTACCTGCGACGGTGGCGACGCTGACCACGATGACCACGCCAATCAGGCTGCGGTACATCATGATCTCGAACGTATCGAGATCGAGGCTGACCGCACGACCCGCGATGGCCATCGACGTGAAGGACACGATTGCCCCGATCATCCAGAGGCAGGCGCGGATTGTCGGGGACAGGGGGACCAAGACGCCCCCGGTGTTTGGCTGCTGGGACATGTTGCCTAGTCCCGCGGCAGGTGACAGCAGCCGGACAGAAAGCGCCGTTCCCCAAGAGCGATGCGTTGCAGCGTGATCGTCCAGCCATAGGACCGGTCGCTCATCCCGTCAGTGCAGGATGCGCCGGCGAGTGTCGCCTCGATCACGGTGTCGTCTTCGGTCGCCAGCATGACAAGGGCAGGGCTGCCTAGTCGGCCTTCTGCGATCATGAGGGTCTCATAGCCGAAATCGGTATCGCCATCGGTGGGGTGCGAATAGCGCGCATCCTCGCCATAAAGTCCCAAAGCCCAGAACGGTTCGGTGCCGCCGCAGATGAGGCCCTGTGGGATCGTGGTCTCGCCCAAGGTGGCAACATCGTCGCGGGTCAGAAAGCGCGTCGCGACCCAGCCGTCACGTTCATTCAGAGCGATGCGCGCCCAATAGCCTGTGGGATCGAACTCGAACACCTCGACCTGCCGCGCATCATGGGCCAGATCGCCGATATCGGCGCTGCTGGCTGACGGCTCGGCCCGCACGTTCAGCGTGTCATTCGCTGCCACGTCGATCACGCGGTGATAGCTGGGCTCGGCCACCACCAGACCGGGCAGGGTCAGCGACAGGGCCAGAAGGCTTGCGCGCATCACTCCCATTCGATCGTTCCCGGCGGTTTTGAGGTGATGTCATAGGTCACGCGGTTGATACCCTTGACCTCGTTGATGATCCGCGTTGCGGTCTCGCCCAAGAAATCATGGCTGAACGGGTAATAATCCGCTGTCATGCCATCGACCGAGGTGACGGCGCGCAGGGCGCAGGCGAAATCATAGGTGCGCCCGTCGCCCATCACACCCACGGTGCGGACAGGCAGGATCGCGACAAAGGCCTGCCAGATCTCGTCATACAGCCCATGCTTGCGGATCTGGTCGATATAGACCGCGTCCGCCTTGCGCAGGATGTCCAGCTTCTCGCGGGTGATCTCGCCGGGGCAGCGAATGGCAAGGCCGGGGCCGGGGAACGGGTGACGCCCGATAAAGCTGTCGGGCAGGCCCAGTTCGCGGCCCAGCGCGCGCACCTCGTCCTTGAATAGCTCGCGCAACGGTTCGACCAGCTTCAGCCCCATCTTTTCCGGCAGGCCGCCGACGTTGTGGTGGCTCTTGATCGTCACCGAGGGGCCACCGCTGAAGGAAACGGATTCGATCACGTCGGGGTAAAGGGTGCCTTGGGCGAGGAATTCCGCGCCTTCGATCTGGTTGGCGTATTTCTGGAACACGTCGATGAACAGACGGCCAATGATCTTTCTCTTGGTTTCAGGGTCACTTACGCCGTTAAGCTCACCCAGAAAAAGCTCCTGTTCCTGCGCATGGATCACTTGCAGATTCATGTGGTCACGGAACATCGCGACGACCTCTTCCGCCTCGTTCAACCGCAGCAAGCCGTGATCAACGAAGACGCAGGTCAGTTGATCGCCGATGGCTTCGTGCAGAAGGGCAGCAGCAACGGACGAATCGACGCCGCCGGACAGCGCACAGATCACCTTCTTGTCGCCCACCTGGTCCTTGATCTTGCGGATCGCCTCTTCGCGGTAGGCATCCATCGTCCAGTCGCCGCTAAAGCCCGCCAGTTGCACGAAGTTCTGGTAAAGCGTCTTGCCGTTCGGGGTGTGGTGCACCTCGGGGTGGAACTGCACGGCGTAGAAGTGGCGCGACCGGTCGGCGGTGATTGCGAAAGGCGCACCGGGGGATGTGCCCAGAACCTCGAAACCTGAAGCGATTTCAGACACATGGTCGCCGTGGCTCATCCAGACCTGTTCGCGGCCCGACCCGTCCATGAACCAGCCCTGCAACACCTCGTCCCGGGTCTCCGACGGCTTGACCCAGGCGCGGCCGAATTCGGCCGTGGCGTGTTCGCCCGCTTCGACTTTCCCGCCCAGATCGTGCATCATCACTTGCTGACCGTAGCAGATGCCAAGGATCGGCACGCCCATCTCGTAGGCCTTTTGCGGCGGACGCGGTGAGCCGTCGCGCATCACGCTGTCCGGACCACCGGAAAAGATGATCGCGTTGGGGGCAAAATCCGTCAGAAAGTCATCCGTCACATTCTGGAACGGGTGAATTTCGCAATAGACATTCAGCTCGCGCAGGCGGCGCGCAATCAGCTGCGTGACCTGGCTGCCGAAGTCGATGATGAGAAGTCGGTCATGTTCTGGTGTGCTCATGGCTCCTGATAGGCAGAGCCATGGAAAATGGCAATATTCCCGATGCTGCTTGGGTCAATTGCGACAAGAGGGCTGTCACTCTGTGTGAAACGCCAGGTGCACGATCCGCGCGCCGACGATCCAGACAAGAAAACACAGGACGATGGACAGCCCGAACGAGAGGACCTGACCAGCAAAACCCAGCAGGATGATTCCCAGCCCTGCACACAGCACCGCCAGCATGGCTGCGGTTTTCTTGGGGGCAAAACGCATGTCGGGTCTCCTCGGCAATACATGGTCTTAACCACCGAGACACGCACCGGGTTCCCGTGCCATGCCGTCGCGCAAGGCGGGGTGAAATGTCGCTTTCGCCACGCACAGGACGTTTACCGTCGTTGGAGGCGTCCTGTCTCATACTATGACGTGTCCACCGGACGCTGGACCGGGCGCAATTGAATCCGCACGGAGTTGAATCATGGCAGAGGCAGAAACACGCAAACGGTCACGGGGTGGCGGCGGTGCGGCGCGACGCGCAGAGCGCACGGCAGTTTCTGTTGAAACGGCCAAGTATATCCAGCGCAACATCCCGAATTTCGAGATCCTGAACGAAGAAGCGCTCGATATCATCGAGGCCAATGCAGAGACCGTGCTTGCCGAAATCGGCGTGAACTTCGTCAACAACCCCGCTGCGCTGGATCGCTGGCGCGAAGCAGGTGCCGAGATCACGGGCGAGCGCGTGCGCATTCCGCGTGGTCTGGCGCGCAAGCTGTGCAGCACGGCACCCTCGACCTTTACCCAACACGCGCGCAACCCGAACCGTGCGGTGGAAATCGGCGGGCGCAATCTCGTTCTGGCGCCGGTCTATGGCCCGCCCTTCGTGCATGACGCCATGGGCGGCCGCCGCTATGCGACGATGGCCGATTTCGAGAAATTTGTGAAGCTGGGCTACATGTCCAAATGGCTGCATCACTCGGGCGGCACGGTGTGCGAGCCGACAGATGTGCCGGTGAACAAGCGTCACCTCGATATGCTGATGGCGCATATGACGCTGTCGGACAAACCCTTCATGGGATCGGTGACCGAACCCAGCCGCGCGCAGGACAGCGTGGACATGTGCGAGATTCTCTTTGGTCAGGACTTCGTTCAGAACAACGCCGTGATGACCTCGCTCATCAACATCAACTCGCCGATGACCTTCGATGACGTGATGATGGGCGCGCTGGAGGTGTATGCCAAGAACAACCAGGCCTGCATCATCAGCCCGTTCATCGTGGGTGGCGCAATGGCGCCGGTCTCGGTCATGGGCACGCTCACACAGGTTCTGGCCGAAGTGATGGCGGGCATCGCCTACAGCCAACTGATCCGTCCCGGCGCACCGGTGATCTTCGGCGCCTTCGTGACCTCGATCGACATGAACTCCGGCGCGCCCACCTTCGGCACCCCAGAGGCCAGCCAGATCACCTACGGTGCCGGTCAGCTGGCCCGCCGCATGGGTCTGCCATTCCGCTCGGCAGGCAGCTTTACCGGGTCGAAACTGCCCGATGCGCAGGCCGCGTACGAAACAGCCAACAGCCTGAACATGGGTCTGCTGTCGGGTGTGAACTTCATGCTGCACGCGTGTGGCTGGCTCGAAGGCGGTCTGGTGTCGTCCTTCGAGAAATTCGTGATGGATGCCGACCAGCTTGGTGCGCTGCACAAGATGGCCCAGGGTGTTGCCGTCGACGAAGAGGCGCAGGCGATGGGCGCGATTGCCGAAGTTGGGCCGGGTGGCCATTACCTTGGCTGTGAACACACGCAGGCGAATTTCAAATCCGCCTTCTGGCGGTCCGAGATCTTCGACTTCAAACCCTACGAGACATGGTCCGAAGAGGGCGCGCGCGACACCATGGCGCTGGCGACCGAACGGGTGCAGCGGATGATCGACACCTATCAGCAGCCGCCGCTCGATCCGGGCATCCACGACGCCCTGACCGAATATGTGGCGAAGAAGAAAGCGTCGATGCCCGACGCCTTCATGTGATCGTGGCGGGCCCGGCTATCTGCGACTGAGCGCGCAGAAGCTGGGATTCGCCCATGATCGCGATCAGAAGATCAACATGCACGGCGATGCTGTACCCGGCATCGCCGTTTTCACGTCGGTCGTTCATCTCGGCCTCCAGCGCCATCAGCCGCACCAGCGTCGACCCAAGCCGCGGCGTAACACCGTACCCCAGAAGCCGTGGAAGCCGGGCCTCGCGGCGGTAGGTTTGCGCCCCGATCCGGGCGGCACGGATCAGCAGGCGCGGGCGGCGCAGGGCAGCGATTTGGGTCAGCAGATCTTGCATGGTCTGGTCCTTTTCTGGCTGGAGAAATGCGTTCTCGTGGCAGGACCATCGCACAACCTAAAGATGCGTTGCGTCGTGGCTTGAGTTGCGAACGGTGCCGCGTCAATTTGTTTACCATTTGGAAACAAAAGCTTGAAAACCGGCAAAAGTTAACAAATCAGAAATAAATACACTCATAGGTTGATTGCTGTTTGTGGATAAATCTGTGGATTTTTTCACGGGACCGTCTGAATTTGGGGGATTTCAATGACTGACCTGCAACATGTCAAAAGCCGTCCGGGACTGACCGCATTGTGGCCCGAAGAGGCACGCCGCTATCTGGCACATACCGCTGACGGGCGACCGCTGCGCGAAATTGCACGCGAGGCCGGGTGCCATCCGTCGACCATCCTGCGGCAGGTGCGCAAGCTCGAAACCTTGCGGGACGACCCGTTGGTCGACCGCGTTCTGGGGGGGCTTCCCGCCGATCCGGGGGACGCCGCGACCAAATCTGCTGGGATGGATGCTGTTACCGAGGCAATGCGCCTTCTGTGCCAGTCGCGGGCGATGATGCTCTACCGCGACGGCGTGCGGCAGGCGGCCATCGTCAAGACGCTGGGTGAAGGCGACACACTCGTGCTGGGGGCCGTTGATCTGGATGTCGCGGCCGCCCTTGTCCTGCGCAACTGGATTGCACCCGAGGGCGGCACCGCCCTGAAACGCTACCGGATCACCGAGGAGGGGCGCGGCATCCTGCCAAGGCTGGTCGCGGCCCGCGATGCCCGTGCGGCGCGTCCGCAGGACGAGGACCAGAGCCTTTTTCACATGTCCGAGCCGGATCGCCGCTCGCGCGACCGGTCCCAGTCAAGCGGCCCCGGTTTCGAAAGCCCGCTCTCGGTTCTGGCCCGACGGCGCGGCCCCGATGGCAAACCGTTCCTGCCTGCGGATTTCGTTGCTGCGGGCGACCGGCTGCACGAGGATTTCGCCATCGCGGGCTTTGCCAAATCCGATCTTCTGGGATGGGACCGGCCCGAGGCGTTGCAGCATCTCTATGCCCGGACCGAACAGATCACCGACATCCGGCGCTGCGAAGCGGTGGACCGGACGCTTGACGCGGTGCGGGATCTGGGGCCGGGGCTGAGCGAGGTCGTGCTGCGCTGCTGCTGCCTGCGCGAAGGGCTCGAAGCCACTGAAAAGCGGCTCGGCTGGTCGGCACGGTCAGGCAAGGTGGTGCTGCGCATCGCATTGCAGCGGCTGAGCCTGTTTTACGCCAAAACCCGTGTGCGCGACCGCGTGCTGATCGGGTAGGGACGATCCACCGCAGGGCAGGGTGACGCATCGTGGTGTGGCCGGAATGCCCGCTCTGGGTTGGTCAAGGTGCAGGAGGTACTCGTTACATTTGGGAATTTGAAAGCTGCATTGCAGCTATGCAACACTGGTACTACCTCCTGCTGCCTTCTATGTTAGACGGAGCAGAACCTGAAAGAGCGGGGAAAAATCGTTGCGCGACCTCAAGATCCCAGAACAGCGTCATCCTGAAAAGGCGCATCGTCCGGACAACGCCCAGCCGAAGAAACCCAGCTGGATCCGCGTCAAGGCGCCGGGTGGCGAAGGCTATAACGAGACCCGCCGCATCATCCGTGAACACAAGCTGGTCACCGTCTGCGAAGAGGCGGGCTGCCCCAATGCCGGCGAATGCTGGAGCCAGGGTCACGCGACCATGATGATCATGGGTGACATCTGCACGCGCGGCTGTACCTTCTGCAACATCGCCACCGGGCGGCCCAGCACGCTGGATGCGTTCGAACCGGGCCGCGTTGCGGATGCGGTGCAGAAACTCGGGCTGAACCACGTGGTCATCACCTCGGTGGATCGCGACGATCTCGACGATGGCGGGGCCGAGCATTTCGCCCAGACCATCCGCGCCGTGCGGCACCGCTCGCCCGACACCACTATCGAAATCCTGACACCCGATTTCCTGAAATGCGCGCCCGATGCGCTCGAGGCCGTGGTCGCGGCCCGTCCCGACGTGTTCAACCACAACCTCGAAACCGTGCCGGGTCTTTATCCCGAAGTGCGTCCCGGTGCGCGGTACTTCCATTCGCTGCGCCTCTTGCAGCGGGTCAAGGAAATCGACCCGTCGATCTTTACCAAATCGGGCATCATGGTCGGTTTGGGCGAAGACCGGCAATCCGTGACGCAGGTGATGGATGACATGCGCGCGGCGGATGTGGATTTCCTGACCATCGGACAATACCTTCAGCCGACCCCGAAGCACCACGCGGTCGACCGCTTTGTCACGCCCGAGGAGTTCGCGGGCTATGAAAAAGCGGCCTATGGCAAAGGCTTCCTGATGGTGTCGGCCACGCCACTTACCCGGTCGTCCTACCATGCGGGGGATGATTTCGCCCGTCTGCGCGCCAATCGCGAGGCGAAACTGGCCACGGTCTGAGGCGGCGATTGCCGCCTCGCGCTTTGATCAGGGCAGCGCCTTGAGATAGGCGGCCACTGCAGTGCGGTCGCTTTCCGGCAGCTTGGCGAAATTTTCGACCACGGCAACCATGTGGCCGCCGACGCTGTCGAATTCGGGCGTAAAGCCGGTCTCGAGGTAATAGGCAATCTCGATCGGACCCCAGCTCAGCTCATCCGGCCTCAGCGACGGGATGGTGCCTTGCCCGGTCGGATTCGGCGCACCACCCAGCCAGTCGTCGCGGTTCAACCCACCCAGCGCATCGCGGGGTGTATGACATTCGCCGCAATGGGCCAGCGCTTCGACCAGATAGCGCCCGCGCTCGACCTCGGGTGTATCAACTGACGCCAGCACCCAATCCTCGGTGACGTAAAGCTGCTTCCAGACGCCAAGAGACCGGCGGATGTTGAACGGAAATCCGATCTCGTGCGGCTGGCTTGGCGTGGCGTCTGCGGGCAGGGTCTGCCAATAGGCCCAGAGATCGACCACGTCCTCATCCGTCATGTTCACATAGGATGCATAAGGAAAGGCCGGGTAATAGTGCTGCCCCTCGGGCGATACACCTTTCTTGACCGCGCTCGCAAATCCTTCAAGCGTCCAGTCGCCGATGCCTGCTTCGGGGTGCATCGAGATATTGGGCGCGATGAAGGTGCCGAAATCGGACGCGAATCTCTGGCCGCCTGCAAGGATCAGCTTGGCATCGTCTTCGGCGTCAGGGGCATAGTGGCACGAGGCACAGCCTGACGCGATGAACACGGTCTCACCCTTAACCGGATCGCCATCGCGCCCGGTCAGGGATGTCGTGTCGATGGGCGTGGCCCGGGTAAGCGCCAACCCAGCCGCCGCTCCGGCAGCAAGGACGACAATACCAAGGATCAGACCACGCCGCATCGTTCGGCTTAATTCGCCGGAGCGCGGTGGTTGTCGTGGCAGGCCGAGCACGCCCCACCGACCTGACCCATAACCGGGCCAAGACCCTCAACACCACCTGCAGCTGCCGCCTGAATAGCCTTTGCCGCCGTGCCGAAATCGCCCCACTTGGCAAGGAAGTCGTCATTCTGGTCCCAGATCGACGGCTGCGCGCGGGTGCCATCGATGGACATGTTGTCGGACCCGGCGGGCCACATCGGGCCTTGCTGGATCATCGAGACCGCGACCAGCGTATCGGCTGCGGCCTGTGCTTCTTCGGCGTTATACTCGGTCTTGCCCTGGGCCATGCCGCCAAGAATGCCGAGATTGATCGCCATGATGCGGAACTGACCCTGACGGGCCTTCAATTGTCCGGAGAAATCGTCTTGGGCATAGGCGGCTGTTCCGCAACCGAGGGCTGCAAAGGCGATTGCGAACGTGAGATGCTTTTTCATGAATGTGAACTCCCTGAGATTTTTATGACTTAAGCGTGAGTATGCAACGCGCATCTAACAATTTAATTGTTAGATAATGCAAAGAGGGTCCGCATCCATGCACAAGCTCAATTGGGACGACCTGCGCTTCGTGCTTGCGGTGGCCGAAACCGGCTCTGTCAATGCGGCGGCAAAAGTGCTTGGCGTCAACCATGCAACTGTTTTGCGCCGCATCGCGTCCTTTGAGGAGACCTGCGGCGGCCCGGTATTTGAACGGGATCGCAGCGGCTACCGCTTGCGCCCCAATCGCGCACCTGTGATCGAAGCGGCGCGTCTCGCGGCCCAGCATGTGCAATCCGCAGAGACCCTGATGCAGGGTCGCGCCGGGCCTTCGGGCAAAACCGTAAGGCTCACCTCGACCGACACGTTCTGCCAGACTGTGCTGGCGTGGATCTCGCCTGCGCTGTCGCGGCGGATTCAACCGGACCGGCTGGAGTTCCTGTCGTCCAATGCGCATCTCGACATGGCGCGGCTGCGCGCAGACATCGCGCTCCGCCCGACAATGCGCCTGCCGGATGATCTGACCGGCAAGCATATTGCCGATATGCGCTTTGCCGTCTATCGGCGCGCATCGGCCACCGAAAGCGCGACATGGCTGGCCCTGACCGGCGCGCTGGAACGATCCGGCCCGGCGCAATGGATGATGCGCGAGATCGACCCGCTTCAGATCACTGCGGGTGCGGACAGTTTCTGCGTGCTGACCCAGATGATCATTCGGGGCAATTGCCAGGCGGTTCTGCCCTGTATCCTTGGCGACGCCGCTCAAGAACTGGTCCGTGTGCCCTCCGCCGCGCCGGATTTCGTCGTGCCGGTCTGGGTGGCCTGCCACCGCGATCTGGCGGGCAGCGACCGGTTGCAGGGCCTGATGGGGGCGGTGGAAAAACTGCTGCAGCCACATCTGGCTGTGCTCGCCGGAGAGCTTGTGTCCGGATAGGACGCGCTTGGGACCTCAGCGCGTCACCCGGTTCGGCACGCCGACCGCGTCAAGGGTCATCCAGTCGGGCCAGCCGATCCAGCGTTCCACCGCATAGATCGACAGGCAGACCGCAATCACCGCCAGCCCAAGCTTGATCTTCGCCAGGCTGGGAGGATGCCGCACTGCATGCGCCATTCGGACAAGAAGAAACCAGTTCACGCCTCGGGAAACCGCACCTTGCCGATAAAGGGCAGGTTGCGGTTGCGCTGTGCATAATCAATGCCGTAGCCGACCACGAATTCATCGGGGATCGAAAACCCGATCCAGTCCGCCGCCACATCGGTCTCGCGCCGCGACGGTTTGTCGAGCAGCGCAATGGTCCGCAACCGCCCCGGATTGCGCGATTCGAGCAGGCCTACAACGTGTTTGAGCGTGTGCCCGGTGTCGACGATGTCTTCGACGACCAACACGTCCCGGCCTTCGATCTGGCCGCGCAGGTCCTTGAGAATCCGAACCTCCCGGCTCGATTCCATGCTGTTGCCATAAGACGACGCCTCGAGGAAATCGACCTCGACAGGCAGGTCCAGTTCGCGCACCAGATCGGCGATGAACACGAAGCTGCCGCGCAGCAGACCCACTACAACCAGCTTGTTGGTGTCGCGGAATTCTTCTTTGATGGCGTTCGACAATTCCTCGATCCGGGCGGCGATCGCCTTGGCCGAGATCATTTCGTCGATGACATAAGGACGCTCTGACATAGGTTTCCCTTGATTTTTCGCGCGCACAATACGACATCCCCCGCCACTGTCACGGTCAAAACAAAAGAGCAGATGCCCACACATTCAGAAACCCGCACCCTGCCATACTCGGCGCAACAGATGTATGATCTGGTCGCGGACGTGGCGAATTATCCAAAGTTCCTGCCCTGGACCGCCGCCGCGCGCATCCGCTCGCGCGAGGAGCGGGGCGATCATGAGGAAATGCTGGCCGACCTCGTGATCAGCTTCAAGGTGTTCCGCGAACGCTTCGGCAGCCGGGTGGTGCTGTGGCCGGAACAGATGAAGATCGACACCGAATACCTGGACGGCCCGTTCCGCCATATGCATTCCAACTGGGCCTTCCGCGATGTGGAGGACGGGGTCGAAGTGACGTTCTTCGTGGATTTCGAATTCAAGAACCGCATCCTGCAAGGTGCTGCAGGCATGTTCTTTTACGAGGCCATGCAGCGGATCGTGCGCGCGTTCGAACGGCGCGCGGCACAGCTTTACACCTGACGGTCTCGCAGCGCCGCGATCAACAGGTCCAGCGCTTCATCCCGCGCCGCTGCACGGACCTCTGCCCGGCCAATCGCGCCGAACTCCACGGTTTTCGTCTGGACAGACTCGCGCGTGGCCAGTCCAAAACAGACACGGCCCTCGGGCTTGAACTCTGATCCGCCCGGCCCGGCGATGCCGCTGATCGATACTGCGACAGTTGCACCGGACGCGCGCAGGGCCCCCAACGCCATCTCGCGCGTCACCTCTTCCGACACCGCGCCATGTGCATCCAGCGTTGCAGGCGACACGCCCAGCAAGTCGGTCTTGGCTGCGTTCGAATAGGTGACAAAGCCCCGCTCGAATATCTCTGACGACCCGGCCACATCGGTGATCGCCGCCGCCATCATCCCGCCGGTGCAGCTTTCGGCGGTTGTCACAGTCGCCCCGTAAGCGCGTGCCAATGCCAGCAGAGTTTCCGCGCGCGAGCCGGTCACATCAGCACCAGATGGAACAGCGCCGCCAACGCGATCACGCCTATTGCCGCGAACACGCCCGCAATCACGTCATCCAGCATGACACCCAGCGCGTCACCGCGCGCATCCGCTTTGCCCACAAGCCAGGGTTTCCAGATGTCGAACAGCCGGAACAACACAAAGGCCGCGATCCAGCCGGGATAAAGGGCCAGCAGGTCCACCGACATCATCGTCGCGCCGTAAGCCACTGGAAACAGGGCAATCCACTGGCCCACCACTTCATCCACCACGATATGGGACGGGTCATGGTCGGCCTGTCCGCGCGTCATCTCTCGTGTCGCGATCCAGCCCGACATGAAGACAAAGAAGGTCAGGTTAAGCAGCAACCAGAACCCGCCAAAGGACAGCACGGCATAAGCGACGGGCAGGGCGGCCAGTGACCCCCACGTGCCCGGCGCGGGCCGCAGGTAACCCACTCCGAAAAAGGTGGCGATCATCCGGTATATCATGACGTCACCAGTGCCGCCGTGGCCAGCGCCGCGATGCCCTCTCCACGCCCGGTAAAGCCCAGCTTTTCTGAGGTGGTCGCCTTGACCGAGATGTCTTCGACCGGCAGGCTCATGATCTTGGCCAAGGCCGCGCGCATCGCATCGGCATGTGGCCCGATCTTGGGGTATTCGCAGACCAGAGTGCAATCGACATTGCTGATGACGAATCCCCGGTCGCGCGCCATCTGAACAGCGTGTTTCAGGAAGATCTCGCTGGCAGCACCCTTCCACTGCGGATCGGAGGGCGGAAAGTGCCGCCCGATGTCACCCGCCGCCAACGCACCATAAAGCGCGTCGGTGATCGCATGCATCCCGACATCCGCATCGGAATGGCCCACAAGCCCATGATCATGCGGCACTTTTACGCCACACAGCACGACATGGTCGCCCGGCCCGAACTTGTGAACATCATACCCATTGCCCAGCCGCACTTTCATATGCACATCCCTCGAAGTGATGCGGCTTGTCTAAGGTTTGTCCGGTGGTTGTGCAATCGCTCCGGCGTGACTGCCTAATTATTAGGCGGATGCGTTTTGTTGGTCTGTTTTTCAGGCTATTATCATTGAATGGCGCGCAGGCACAGCGTAGCTGAAACTCATCAATCAAGGATTGCAACGGTGACTCCGTCGGTTCCAGACAACTTAATTTCCACACCGGTGCTGCTTGCGCCGCTTGCCGGCATAACGGACCTGCCGTTCCGCACTCTGGTGTCCGGCTTTGGCGCCGGCCGCGTCGTGTCCGAGATGATCGCCAGCGGTGAATTCCTGACCGCGCGGCCCGGGACCCGCGAAAAGGCCGAACTGGGCGCAGGCATCGCCAACACCTCGGTGCAGCTGGCCGGTCGCACCCCCGAGGCGATGGCCGAAGCGGCGCGCATGGTCGAAGGGATGGGCGCGCAGGTCATCGACATCAACATGGGCTGCCCTGCGAAAAAGGTTGTGGGCGGCTATTCCGGCTCGGCCTTGCTGCGCGATCTCGACCACGCCTGCCGGTTGATCGATGCGGTTGTCGGCGCGGTGAAGGTGCCGGTCACGCTCAAGACGCGATTGGGCTGGGACGACGCCTCGCACAATGCCGCAGATCTTGCGCAACGGGCCGAAGCTGCGGGCATCGCGATGATCGTCATTCACGGACGCACCCGCTGCCAGTTCTACAAAGGCCGCGCTGATTGGGCCGCCATCCGCCGGATCAAGGATGCGGTGTCGATCCCGGTGATCGCCAATGGGGATATCACCGATACCGATACGGCCCGCAGCGCACTGGCGCAGAGCGGTGCCGACGGTGTGATGGTTGGTCGCGGTGCACAGGGCCGCCCTTGGCTTCTGGCGCAAATCGCGGCCGACATCTACGGAACCGCCAGACCCGCGATCCCCAAGGGACACGCGCTGGTCCACATGGTGGCGGGTCACTACGAGGCGATGCTCGATTTCTACGGTCCCGATCTTGGCCTCCGCGTCGCGCGCAAGCACCTTGGCTGGTACATGGATGTCGCGCAAACCGATCCGGCCCTGCGCAAGACGATCCTGACGGCCAAGACACCGAAAGCCGTCCTGTCGGCACTCCCCGATGCCCTGCTGACCGATGTGAGGCAGGCCGCATGACCGACGACAGCGCAGAGCCGAAGATGGTGGATGAACGGCTGATCTGGTCCTCGCTGCCGGTCCCCGCGATCATCATCGACGAGGACGAACGGATCTTCGACATGAACCCCGCCGCCGAGGGCTTCATGAACAACTCGGCCAAGTGGCTGCGTGGCCAACCGATCTGGGACCGGCTGACCGTCGATGCGCCGATGGAAAACAGCCTCGCCCGCGCCCGCGAGCACGGCACGCTGCTTTTCGTGAACGACGTGGATGTGGGCACCGGCAACCGCCCGCCGCTGGTCTGCAACCTGCAACTCGCCCCGGTGCAGGGCAAGCCCGGCTGCATGATCCTGCTGATCAGCCCGCGCGAACTGGCAGGCCGCGTCAACCAGAGCCAGTCGGTCAAATCCGCCGCGAAATCCGCGATCGGCATGGCCGAGATGCTGGCCCACGAGATCAAGAACCCGCTCGCCGGCATCACCGGTGCCGCGCAATTGCTGAGCATGAACCTGACCAATGACGATCTGGAGCTCACTGACCTGATCGTCGAAGAGACCCGCCGCATCGTCAAGCTGCTGGAACAGGTGGAACAGTTCGGCAACCTCTCCGCGCCCGAACGCAAGCCGGTCAACCTGCATGACGTGCTCGACCGCGCGCGCCGCTCGGCGCTGCTGGGCTTTGGCGCACATATGAAGATCATCGAGGATTACGACCCCTCGCTGCCACTGGCGCTTGGCGATTCCGACCAGTTGCTTCAGGTGGTCCTGAACCTCATCAAGAACGCGTCCGAAGCGGCCGATCCCACGAATGGCGGCTCGATCCGCCTGCACACCTATTACGAACACAGCTACAGCCTGCGCCGCTCCGATGGCTCTGGCCAGTCGCTGCCGCTTCAGGTCGAGGTGATTGACGATGGCCCCGGACTGCCGCCTGAAATCAGAGGCGACGTGTTCGATCCGTTTGTCTCGGGTCGTGAGAACGGCACCGGGCTTGGGCTCGCATTGGTCAGCAAGATCATCTCGGATCACGACGGTTGGGTCGCTGTCGACAGCGTGCCCGGCAAAACCCGCTTTCGTATCTCGTTGCCGCAAGCGCCGCGCAAACAAAAGGAGTCAAACTGATGGATGGTACGGTACTTGTCGCGGATGATGATCGCACGATCCGCACGGTTCTGACACAGGCGCTGACACGGGCCGGGTGCAAGGTGCACGCGACCTCGTCGCTGACCACGCTGATGCGCTGGGTGGCCGAGGGCAAGGGCGACGTGGTGATCTCGGACGTGATCATGCCCGATGGCAACGGGCTCGAAATGCTGCCCAAGATCAGCCAGGACCGCCCAGATCTTCCGGTGATCGTGATCTCGGCGCAGAACACCATCATGACCGCCATTCAGGCCGCCGAGGCCGAAGCCTATGACTACCTGCCCAAACCCTTCGATCTGCCCGACCTGATGAAGCGCACCGCCAAGGCGCTGGATTCGCGCAGCCGCGTTGCGCGCCCGGCACCCAGCCGGGTGATCGACGACGCGCCGGACGACCTGCCGTTGATCGGCAAGACCCCCGCGATGCAGGCGCTCTATCGGCTCGTGGCCAAGGTGATGAACACCGATCTGTCGGTGCTGATCTGCGGCGAATCCGGCACCGGAAAATCGCTCATCGCCCGCGCGCTGCATGATTTCTCGGACCGGCGGTCCTTGCCCTTTGTCACCGTCACCGCCAGTGACCTGTCCGACATCGAAGGCCCCGCCCGCATTCTGGCGCGGGTGCGCGGCGGCACGCTTCTGATCGACGAGCTGTCCGATGTCCCCGACGAGGTGCAGGCGCGCATCGTGCGCATGATGGACGGGCCTGGCGACAACGTGCCCCGATTCATCGCCACCAGCCAGTCCGATCCGGGGCAGGGGATCTCCGACAGTGGCGTGCGCGAAGACCTCTATTACCGCATCAGCGGTGCGACGATTTCCGTTCCGTCCCTGCGCGAACGTGTCGACGACATCGCGCTGCTCTGCGAGCATTTCCTGACCCGCGCCGAACGCGATGGCGGGGCCAAGCGCTGGCTCTCCGAGGATGCCGCTGATCTGTTCCGCGCCTATAGCTGGCCCGGCAACGTGCGCCAGTTGGAGAACGTGGTGCGCCGCCTCAGCCTGACCTCGCGCGCCGACGAGATCACCCGCGCCGAGGTGGAGAATGTTCTGGGCAACCAGCCCGAGACAGGCCCCGTCCTGCGCGGCGGCGACAGCGAGAAACTCAGCACTTCGGTCGCACGCCATCTGAGGCGCTATTTTGACCTGCACGGCACGATGTTGCCGCCGCCGGGGCTGTATCCGCGAATCCTCCGCGAAATAGAGGCACCGCTGATCGAAATCGCGCTCGAGGCGACGGGTGGAAATCAGGCGAAATGTGCCGATTTGCTGGGAATTAACCGAAATACCCTCAGAAAGAAGATCACCGAACTCGATATTCAGGTGACACGCCGCCGTAAATTGATGTAAAACTGCCACATAATAGTGTTCCGGCGGTGACGCAGTCGATCGGAGACACAAAATATAGCGGTAGCCGGGCTGCGCGGCACATCACGGCGGGGGGTTGGCTGTGGCCACCTGGACACGCTCTTTGAATTGGGCCCGGCTGAGCCGGGTGCGTCGTCGTAGGCGCTACCAGAACGCCATGACCCTCGGTCTGGTGCTTCTTGGCCCCGTTCTGGCGATCGCCACGATCCTTGTCCTCGGGCCGCTCGACACCGGGACAGGGGCTCAGTTCAACCTGCGGCTCGTCCTGCTGGCCGACCTGATCTACGTGCTGTTGCTGGCCGCGATGGTGCTGCGCCGCGTCGCCAACCTGATCGCTGCGCGCCGCGCCAAATCCGCCGGGTCGCGGCTGCACCTCCGGCTGACGGGTGCATTTGCGCTGATGGCGCTGCTGCCGACGATCACTGTGGCGGTGTTCGCCGTGCTCACCATCAATATCGGGCTCGAGACATGGTTCTCAGAACGCGTTCGCAACGTGGTCGGTGCGTCGCTCTCGGCCGCCGAAGCCTATGAGCAGGAACACCGCGAGGGGCTGACGCAGGATGCCGAGGCGCTGGGAGCCTTCCTCGATGCCAACCGCCGCGCGACCTTCATCATGGATGATGGCGAATTGCGGCAGGCGCTGAGCCAGGGTCAGGCACAAATCCAGCGCGGCTTGCGGGAAGCCTATGTCATTGACGGAACAGGGGAAATCCGCGCGCGTGGCGAAGGGTCCTACCTCTTTGATTTCGAACGACCCGGCCCTGATGTGATCGCCGAGGCCGACGAGATCGGTCTCGCGCTGGTTCAGGATTGGGACAACAACGAACTGCGCGCGCTTGTCCCACTTCGCGCCTTCACCGACCGTTACCTGTTCATCACCCGTGAGGTCGATGGTCAGATCCTCAACCTGCTGGACGACACGCAGGAAACCGCGCGCTTCTACCAGCAACAGGAAAACGACCGCGGCCGTGTCCTGTTCGATTTCGCGCTGCTTTATCTTGGCTTTGCCTTTCTGCTGATCCTTGCCGCCGTCTGGCTGGGCCTGTGGTTCGCCGAACGGCTCAGCCGCCCGGTGGGCCGTCTGACCGGCGCTGCCCAGCGGGTGGGCGCGGGCGATCTGGACGTCAAGGTGCTCGAAGAAGATGGCGACGACGAAATCGCCATGTTGGGCCGCTATTTCAATCAGATGACCCGGCAGCTCAAAGGCCAGCGCGAAACGCTGCTGGACAACACTCGCCAGATCGAACGGCGGCAGCGGCTGTTCGATTCCGTTCTGACCTCGGTGACCTCCGGGGTTGTCGGGCTGGATGCCGGTGGCCGCGTGACATTTGTGAACCGCTCTGCCGAGCGGCTGCTGGCCTGGCAGGAGAACCAGCGCAGCGTCGAGATCACCATGGCAGTGCCCGAGTTCGGGCCGCTGTTCGACCGGCTGCGCGACCAGGGGATCGAGACCGCTCAGGAGGAGATCAAGGTCAGCCGCGCGCAGCGTCTGGAAAACCTGCTGGTCCGCCTGTCGACACGGCGGCGCGAGGATGGTGGACTCGAAGGTTACGTGATCGCCTTTGACGATGTGACCGACCTTGTGAGCGCGCAGCGCATGGCCGCATGGGGCGACGTGGCCCGCCGCATTGCGCATGAGATCAAGAACCCGCTGACGCCAATCCAGCTGTCTGCTGAACGCATCCGCCGCAAGTTTCACCGTCACCTTGGGGCGGAAGACGCCGAGAGCCTTGAGCAGTTGACCGAGGTGATTGTCCGCCAAACCAATGACTTGCGGCGCATTGTTGACGAGTTCTCCAAGTTCGCGCGGATGCCGGAGCCGGACCGCAAGCCCGAAGACATCGTCGATATCCTGCGCAGCGTGGTGCTGCTTCAGGAAGCGGGGCAACCCAACGTGCAGTTTGTGGCCGAGATGCCACAGGCGGGCATTCCGGCTGAGATTGATGCGACGATGATCGGGCAGGCCTTCACGAACCTGATCAAGAATGCCGGAGAAGCCATTGAAAGCTATATTGAAACCGGAGCAGATCAGTCCGTGTCCCCGCAGGTGCGTGTCACCTGCGAGATGCAGGACGACATGGCCGAGATCCGCATCTCGGATAATGGCATCGGCCTGCCGGAAGACCCGTCGCGGCTGTTCGAACCTTATGTGACGACGCGCGAGAAAGGCACCGGGCTGGGCCTGCCGATCGTCAAGAAGATCATCGAGGAACACGGCGGGACGCTGACGCTCGAACAGGCCGAGCCGTTCGACGACACGGGGCACTGCGGCGCAATGGCGGTGGTCCGGCTGCCAGTGCTGACCGATCCAAAATTAAAAAGCGAAATCAACGGGCTGGATGCCGATATGGCGCTGGCTGAACCGGAACAGAAGACGTGAGTTCAGAAGGACAAGGGTGAGGTTATGAGCGATATTTTGATTGTGGACGATGAGCGCGACATCCGCGAACTGATCGGTGACATCCTGAAGGACGAAGGCTACACGACCCGGCTGGCGGGCAACTCGTCCGAGGCGATGGCCGAGATGAATGCCGAGGAGCCGTCGCTGCTGATCCTCGATATCTGGCTCAAGGACAGCAAGATGGACGGGATCGACATTCTTAAGACCGTCAAGCGCGACAATCCGGATGTGCCGGTGGTCATCATCTCGGGACATGGCAATATCGAGATCGCGGTCGCCGCGATCAAGCAGGGCGCCTATGACTTTATCGAAAAACCGTTCAATATCGACCAGTTGCTGGTCGTTATTCGGCGCGCGATGGAAACCAGCCGCTTGCGACGCGAGAACCACAAGCTCAAGCGGCGCGACACCGACGTGGCGCAGATGGTGGGCGAATGCGCGGCCTATCGCGGTCTGGTGTCGAACCTCGACAAGGTGACGAAATCCAACGGGCGGGTGCTGTTGTCCGGGCCTGCGGGCAGCGGCAAGGAAGTGGCGGCGCGCTACATTCATGCGCATTCCAACCGCGCCAGCGCGCCATTCATCACGGTCAACTGTGCCGGTGTGGCGCCCGAGACGATGGAAGAGGTGCTGTTCGGCCGCGAAACGCCGGAACGCGGGGTCGAGCCGGGATTGCTCGAGCAGGCGCATGGCGGGGTGGTCTATTTCGACGAGGTGGCGGACATGCCGCTGGGCACGCAGTCCAAGATCCTGCGCGTGCTGGTGGACCAGCAGTTCCAGCGCGTCGGCGGGGCGGACAAGGTGCGCGTGGACTTGCGGGTAATCTCCAGCACCAACCGCGACCTAAAGACCGAGATCGCGGGGGGATCGTTCCGCGAGGAGCTGTATCACCGGCTCAACGTGGTACCGATCTCGGTGCCGAGCCTTGAGGACCGGCGCGAGGACATCCCGATGCTGGCGGGGCATTTCATCGATGTGTTCCACCAGTCGCAGGGCCTACCGAAGCGCGGGCTGAGCCCCGATGCGGTGGCGTTGTTGCAGACGATGGTGTGGCCGGGCAACGTGCGGCAGCTCAAGAACCTGATCGAACGGGTGCTGATCCTGGGTGACGGCACGGGCGACATCGCGGCGCGCGAGTTGCCGCAGGACACGACGCCCGCCGAGGACGAAGAGGGCCGGGTGGTGCTGTCGGGCACGCTGGCCACCATGCCGCTGCGCGAGGCGCGCGAGGCGTTCGAACGTGAATACCTGCTGACCCAGATCAACCGCTTTGGCGGCAATATCAGCCGGACGGCGAGTTTCGTCGGCATGGAGCGCAGCGCGCTGCATCGCAAGCTCAAGTCGCTTGGCGTGGTCACCAGCTCGAAGGCCGGCGGCCGGATCGCCTATCTCGAGGACGAGGTGGAAGAGGCCTCCTGAGGTATTATCTTTTGTCACGTTCGGATCAAACCGGGGCAAAGAGATGCGATATGTGATTTTGGTCTCGGCTCTTTCTGTGATGGCAGGCGCCGAGATGTCGGATGCGTCTGACGGAACGCAGCAGACGCGGCAGATCGACCGGTCGGCTGTGGATCGGGCGGCTTGGGAGTTTGCGCAGGAATTGAACACGGCCGATGCCGCCCAGGCGTATCTGGAGGCGTTTCCGGAGGGGCTGTTTCGCGCCGAGGCGCAGGCGCTGCTGGTCACGCTGCGGCCCGAGCTTGCGCCAGAGCCAGAGCCAGAGCCGGAACCCGAGCGGCCCAGAACCTCGCTGGTGCTGGTGAACCCGCCGCAGGAAACCTGCACCGCCTGTCCGCGCGTGCTGCGGATACCGGGAGGTGCAACGGTTCTGGGCTCGGACCAGGGCGGGGCGGAGGGGCCGCGCACCAACCAGACGATTGCCGCCTTCGAGATCGCGGCGACCGAGATCACCGTGGGCGAGATGCGGGCCTTCGAGGCGGCGACGGGGACGCGGACGGGGCGGTCGTGTTTCGTGTGGACGGCCGAAGGGCGGTTGCGGTCACGGGACGGGGCCTATTGGGGCGCGCCGGGGTTCGACGTGACCGACGATCATCCGGCGGCCTGCATCAGCTGGGATGACGCGGTGGACTATGTCGATTGGCTCAACGCCGAGGACCCGCGCGGCGGCTGGCGGTTGGCGTCGGAGGCGGAGTTCGAATACGCGGCGCGGGGATCTCTGGACGCGCAGTACCCGTGGCCCGGTGGGCTGGATGCGATCTGCCAGCGCGTGAACGGCGCAGGGACGGAGAGCCGGTTCCGGCACCGCAACACGGCCTGCGACGACGGGACCGAGGCACCGGTGCCGGCGGGGGTGTTCCCAGTCAACCCCTACGGGCTGTCGCACATGATCGGGAACCTGTGGGAATGGACGGCGGATTGCTGGAACGGATCACATCGCGGGGCGCCGTTTGACGGCGCGGCGCGGGTGACGGGCACGTGCAGCAGCCGGGTGCTGCGGGGCGGGTCCTGGGACGATCCGCCGGAGAACCTCCGGGCCAGCTACCGGGTGGGCATCCCCAAGACCCGCCGCCAGGCCAATGTCGGCTTCCGCGTGGCGCGGGATCTGGCTCCGGGCGGATAGGTCCGGTCTGGCCCTTTTGTTTCGCGCGCGAAACATTGGGTCCGGAGTGGACCTATTAAGGGTTTGGTAAGGTTTTGTAAGCCCGCGATTTGGGCAGGAATCGGCAGTTCATTTCTCTATGAATAGGTGGCCGCAGTACGCATTTGTCAACTCGGACCCCGCGCGCAAAACCAATGCAGTGCTAAGAGACAAGCACAGAAGCTACCCCATCAAGGATTTTCCGGTGGGAGGGAATATAGTTGGGTGCCAAAGCGATAAAGGCCCAAGCCCAAGGTTTGTAATTGTTGCCCTCAGGATTATGGTATCGATCTTTGGGTAGGCCTAATAGCTCGGGAGCCTTGTCTTTGACCAACTTATCTTTTTCGTAGTCTCGTTTCGCTTCATCTTGAAAGCGAGCAAGATCATTCTCTCCTGGCTCTGAATGCCTTCTACCTTCTTCGGGTGTCAGAAAACTACGCGGCAGGAAGCTATCTTTAACGATTTCCGGGCACTCATCTTTGAACGCCATGAACACGAGTAAAGGCGCATCTAAGGGGCGATCCGCATAGCAGCGCAAAGCAACTTCGACCTTTAGGAGTATTCTCTTGGTTTTGCGCATCGAAAGCTTACACTCGACCGCGAGTATACTTGCCATTTCCGCTGCGCGTTCCACTGAAAACGCTTCATTCTCCCCGAACGGAATCTTCAATGGCAAATCGCAGGCCAATTCGTAAACGGCCGTCTTGAACGCCTCGGGCTGTGGATCAAGTTTCAGTCGAATATCGACGAACTTGTCGAGGTATTTTTCGTCTCCGTTTGCAACCCCGAACCGGTGCCTCGCAAGGCTCTCCAAGTAGTCCGCATTCACCATTAAGCAGAAGACGAAGCCGGACTGGCCGAAGATGAGTTTTGTTGCTTCCAAGAAGGAAATCGCATATTCAGGGTGGCAGCGATCAAGCTCATCGATGATCACCACAACGCGTTCGTTCTCAGCGCCCTCGACGAGCGCTGCCCGTAAAGCTTCAAGCTGTTCGGGCAGTTCAGTTTTTCGAACTTTTTCTGCCGCCATTTGCGAAGCGATGAGCTGCCCCGCTACTTTCGACATCTCGCTACCAACATCCTTGATTACACCATCAAGCGCGTCGAAATCTTCTAGATGGTCGATGGCGCTGTCGGTCATCACTTCAAAGATTTCGTCTGCGCCAGACTTAAGTAAGACGCGGGTGAGGGCCCTAGCACCTACGGCTCCAACTTTCTTTGCGGATTCAAACGCTTTCGTTCCCTTGCTTTTCCCGTCTTTCGGCAGCGCGTCCACGAGCGCGCCGAGCAGCGTAATGACCGGGTCGCCGGAGTGATCAGACTGCTGTACGTCGACTTCAACGACAACTTCGCCCGCTGTCTTGAGCTGCTTTGCCCAACCTTTGCGGAAGAAGGTCTTGCCACGACCGAACCCTGCTTCGATAGAAATGACCTTTTCTGTATCAATGGACTGAACGAGGTTTGTAAAGGCCTTGCCTATCTCTTCATAACCTAGTCGGTCGTTGTCCCAAGCGCCTTCCGCAGATGCTGCATCGCTCAAAGCAAATACCCTCAAAAATCTGTCAAACATGAATCAACGTCGAGAAAATCATGAACTAGTGATTATAAAAAGAGAATAAAGCTCCCAGTCGGCCCCAAACCCACTGTTTCTTCAATGAAAGTCCGCGTTGAAAGGCATGTTTGGGTTGGGAGCGTCCATGCCTCCCATCAGTTTTGAAGGTCTGCAGCGGGCCGTTTCCTTTAATTCGCGCGAAGCAGCGGGCGCAGCCCGCCGCGCATCGCCGACGCGCCCCCACGCGGCGGCGATTTGGTGGGGCCAGTGCTCCGCTTTGAACTTCTTCGGACGTGGCCGGGATAAATCAAGGGATTCGACGGTTGGATCGCCACCGCGCGCGTCGGCGATGCGCGGCGGGTGAGCGTTGCGCGTGGTGGAGGCGATTTGGTTGGGCCAGTGCTCCGTTTTGCTCTTCTTCGGATGTGGCCGGGATAAATCGAGGGTTTCGACGGTCGCATCGCCCCCGCGCGCGTCGGCGATGCGCGGCGGGTGAGCGGTGCTCCAAGTGGCGGCGATTTGGTGGGGCCAGTGCTCCGTTTTGATCTTCTTCGGACGTGGCCGGGATACATCGAGGGATTCGACGGATGGTTCGCCCCCGCGCGCGTCGGCGATACACAGCGGGTCAAGGGTGTGCGGTTTGGTTGTCGGTGGTGGTGCGTGCGGGCACGCACCCTACGTGGACAGGACCGGGCGCCCACATCCTGCGCAATTGACCCCACCCCAGACCTCTGCCACACAGGGGACTGCGTTACAGCCAAGGGGCCCGTCCGCGGGCGCGTGTCATGAAAGTCATCATCTGCGGAGCGGGTCAGGTCGGCTGGCAGATTGCGCGTCACCTCTCGGGTGAGCGCAACGACGTCACGGTGGTCGACAACAATGCCGAACTGGTGCGCCGCGCGACGGATGCGCTGGATGTGCAGGGGATCGCGGGGTTCGCGTCCTACCCGGATGTGCTCGAACAGGCGGGGGCGCGGGATGCCGACATGATCATCGCGGCGACCCATTCGGACGAAGTCAACATGGTGACCTGCCAGGTGGCGCATTCGGTGTTCTCGATCCCGCGCAAGATCGCGCGGCTGCGGGCGAAATCCTACCTGACGGCGATCTACTCGGATCTCTACCGGCGCGATCACATGCCCATCGACGTGGTGATCAGCCCCGAGATGGAGGTGGCCGAGGCGGCGTTGCAGCGGCTCAATGCGCCTGCGGCGTTCGATACGGAAAAGTTCCTTGGGGGGGATGCGTCGCTGATGGGGCTGACCATCGACGCCGATTGCCCGATCATCAACACGCCGCTCAAGCAGCTGACGGATCTCTTCTCGACGCTGCGCAGCATCGTGGTGGGCATCCGCCGCGAGGGCACGCTGTTTGCGCCGGAATCGAACGATCAGATCTTCGCGGGCGATTCGTGCTACGTGATGTCCCACAGCGAGGACGTGCGCCGGACGCTCGAAATTTTCGGCAAGACCCATCACAAGCAGGAGCGGGTGGTGATCATCGGCGGCGGCAATGTCGGGCTGATGGTGGCCAAGGAGCTTGAACAGCGCACCGACCGGGTGCGGGTCAAGGTGATCGAGCGCAACCGCAAGAACGCGGAACGCGCCGCCGAGGCGCTGGAGCGGACGATCGTTCTGAATGGCGACGGGCTGGACGTGGCGCTGCTGGCCGAGGCCAATATCGAGCGGGCGGACGCGGTGCTTTGCGTGACCGACGACGACAAGACCAACATGCTGGCCGCAGTGCGCGCCAAGTCCGAGGGCTGCCGCATGGCGATCGCCCTGATCAACGACCCCACGCTGGAGCCGCTGATGGAGGCGCTGGGGATCGACGCCTATATCAACCCGCGCTCGGTCACGGTCAGTTCGATCCTGCGCCATTTCCGCCACGGCCGGGTGCGCGCGGTCTATTCCATCGGCGACGCCGAGGCCGAGGTGATCGAGGCGGAGGTGCTGTCGACCTCACCCATGGCCGGGCAGAGGTTGCGCGACATCGATTTCCCGGAAGGCGTGCTTGTGGGTGCCATACGCAAGGCGGGCAAGGTCAGGCGCCCGACCGGGTCGATGGTGATCGAGGAGGGGGACCAGGTGGTCATCTTCACGCTGGCCAAGGACGTGCCGGAGGTCGAGCGCCTGCTTCAGGTGTCGATCGACTTCTTCTGATCCGATGGCGCTGCTGTATCGCCTGCCGCTGTTGTTGCTGCTGACGGGGTTGGCGTCGGCGTCGATGATCCTGCCGGCGAGCGTGGCGCTCTGGGCCGAGGCCTATCACGATGCGCGGTCGTTCTTCTATTCCGGTCTGGTGGGACTGATCCTGTGCGCGCTGATCGCGCTGGCGGTGGCCAACCGGACGCATAACCGCAACGCCATCCGCCAGTTGATCGCGCTGCTGGGCGGTTTCATGATCCTGCCAGTGGCATTGGCCGTGCCATATTACGAATCGATCCAGACCACGTCGTTTCTCAATGCCTATCTCGACATGGTGTCGAGCCTGACCACCACGGGCCTGCCGTTGTTCAGCGCCGAGCGTTTGTCGATGGCGGAACACCTGTGGCGCGCGCAGGTCGCGTGGATGGGCGGGCTGCTCATGTGGGTCGCGGCGGCGGCGATCCTCGCGCCGCTGAACCTTGGCGGGTTCGAGGTGACCTCGCTGGGTGAGCCGGGACAGGATGTGGTGGCCGGGGCCGCGCGGCGCGACACCGCCAATCCCGCGACCCGTTTGGCGCGCAGTGCCGCGGTGCTGGTGCCGGCCTACGGGCTGCTGACGCTGGCGCTCTGGGTGCTGCTTCTGGTGGCGGGCGACACGCCTTTCGTCGCGCTGACCCATGCGATGAGCGTGATGTCCACCTCGGGCATCTCGCCTGTGGGCGGCCCCGCCGGAAGCGGCAGCGGCATTGGAGGCGAGGCGATCATGGCGGTGTTCCTGCTCTTTGCGCTGTCGCGGGTGACGTTCTCGCAGGACACCAGCTCGGCACAGAAGGCGGGGCTGTTCTACGATCCGGAATTCCGGCTCGGGCTGGCCATCGTGCTGATCGTGCCCACGCTTCTGGTGCTGCGGCATTTCGCGGCTGCGCTGGATGTCGGGGATCAGAGCAACATCGTCGCCGCAGCGCGCGCCTTCTGGGGGGCGGCCTTCACGGTGCTGTCCTTCCTGACCACCCATGGCTATTCCAGCGTCGATTGGGCCGATGCGCGGGACTGGTCCGGGCTGGCGACGCCGGGGCTGATCCTGATGGGGCTGGCGCTGATCGGCGGCGGTGTGGCGACGACGGCGGGCGGGGTCAAGCTGATGCGGGTGTTCGCGCTCAGCATGAATGGCATCCGCGAGGTTGACCGTCTGGTGCACCCGTCCTCGGTGGGCCGCGCCGGGCTGGTCTCGCGGCGCACGCGGCGCGAAGGAGCCTTCATCGCGTGGGTGTTCTTCATGATCTTTTCGATCACGCTGGCGGCGACCACGGCAGCGCTTGCGGGCTTCGGGTTGCCGTTCGAGCAGGCTCTGGTTCTCGCGGTGGCCAGCCTGACGAATTGTGGCCCGCTGGTCGAGGTGGTGCAGGCTGGGCGGCTGGTTCTGATCGAGATGGGGCCCGGCCCCAAGATCGTGGCCGCGATCGCCATGATCATGGGCCGTCTGGAAATGCTCGCGCTTGTGGTGATTTTGACACCAGATCTCTGGCGCGACTGAGCCTTGGCGGCACACTTGCCGAAATTCCTTGTTTTTCCACTGGAATTCGCGCGACTGCCAAGACATAGTGGCGAGAAATCACGATTGTCGGCGCGACAAAAGCAAGAATAAAGGCTAAAATTTATGGCATCTGACAAGCAGAACCTTCAGGACGCGTTTCTCAACCACGTCCGCAAGACCAAGGTGCCCGTAACCGTTTTCCTGATCAACGGCGTCAAATTGCAGGGCGTGATCACCTGGTTCGACAACTTCTGTGTGCTTTTGCGCCGGGATGGGCAGTCACAGCTTGTCTACAAGCATGCCATCTCGACCATCATGCCAGCACAGCCGATCAACCTGTATGACGGCGAAAGCGACAATTGAAAGAAACTGAAGCGCATGTAACCCCGGCTTGGGTTCTGCATCCCGACATCACCAGCGACCGCTCCCGGCGGGCGGCACAACCCGCGTTGGCCGAGGCCGTGGCGCTGGCGGCTGCCTTGCCCGGGCTCGAAGTCGTCGGCAGCACCGTGGTGCGCCTGCCGAAACCACAGCCGCGCGCCTTGTTCGGAACGGGCAAGATCGCGGAGCTTGACGCGCTCTTCAAGGCGCAGGACGTGGAGCTTGTGCTTGTCGACGGGCCGGTTACGCCGGTGCAGCAACGCAATCTGGAAAAGGCCTGGGGCGTCAAGGTTCTGGACCGCACAGGTCTTATCCTCGAGATCTTCAGCGACCGCGCCGCCACCCGCGAGGGCGTGCTGCAGGTCGAAATGGCGGCACTCAGCTACCAGCGCACCAGGCTGGTGCGCGCCTGGACCCATCTCGAACGGCAGCGTGGCGGATTGGGCTTTGTCGGCGGTCCCGGTGAGACCCAGATCGAGGCCGACCGACGTGCCATCGACGACCAGTTGGTGCGCCTGCGCCGCCAGCTGGACAAGGTGGTCAAGACACGCGGGTTGCACCGCGCCGCGCGCGCCAAGGTGCCGTACCCGATCGTGGCGCTGGTAGGCTATACCAACGCCGGAAAATCGACGCTGTTCAACCGCCTGACCGGGGCCGATGTCATGGTCAAGGACATGCTCTTTGCCACGCTCGATCCCACGATGCGCGCGGTCAAGCTGCCGGAAGGTCCGGAGGTGATCCTGTCGGACACGGTGGGCTTCATCAGCGATCTGCCGACCGAGCTTGTCGCCGCGTTCCGCGCCACGCTCGAAGAGGTGCTGGCCGCCGACCTGATCCTGCATGTGCGCGACATCAGCCATTCCGCGACCGAGGAACAGGCGAAGGACGTGCGCGATATCCTAAACTCGCTGGGTGTAACGACCACCACCCCCTTGCTCGAGGTCTGGAACAAGATCGACGCGATGGACCCCGAGGCCCGTGACGCCGCTCAGGCCCGCGCGGATCGCGATAACGCGATCTATGCCACATCCGCGCTGACCGGTGACGGGCTCGAGGCACTGCTCGAGGCGGTGTCGCAGATCCTCGAAGGTGACCGCCGCGTCGAGGAGATTAAGCTTGGCTTCGACGAAGGCCGCAAGCGGGCATGGCTCTTCGAAAAGGAGCTGGTCGAGCACGAGACCCAGGACGAGACCGGCTACAGTCTGCGCGTGCGCTGGTCCGCCCAAGAGGCACGGCAGTTCGAAGCGTTGAAATAGGCGCAGGGCTTCAGGCTTCTCTGGTTTGAAAATACCTCGGGGGAGTCGCCGCAAGGCGACGGGGGCAGAGCCCCCACCGGCGCGCGCAGCGCGCACCTGTCGGATGGCCAGTGGCCATCCGAAATCAAGTTATTCCCGCACCAGCCGCGTGACGCCGACCGATGCCGCGCGCGCAAGATCGACATCCAGCGACATCGGGATGTATTCGCCGCGTCGCCAGAGCGTGCCCAGATCGTCGTAATGGCGTGACAGGAAATGGCCCGACTGGCCGGTGGACAGGATAAAGACCGAACTGTCGGGATCAGCGAAATCATAGACCCCGCGATAGGCCGCGCCGTGCACGTTCAGAAACGGGTTGGGCCCCGTGCCCGTCCCGCGTCCGCGCATCAGCGTGTGATCGCCGCCCGAGGTGCTTTGGCGGATGTTCACGAAATACCGCAGCACCGGCACCTCTCCCAGAACCGGGTGGTCGTGGGTGGCCTGATGCACGTCGCCCCAGCGCAGCGATTCGAGGGAGGTGCCCCAGTTTTCGGAGATCCAGACCAGCGCATCGTCCAGCGCCAGACGCGAGATGTCGCTGCAGGTTTCCTCGACCGCCGAGCGGATCACATCGCACCACGCGCTGGCCCCGTCCACGTCGCGGTAGACCCGTTCGATGAAGAGCGGCTCCACGCGGGTGAATTCCGATGCGAGCGGGCCCAGATCGTCACGGATCAGGCGTTCCTGCAACGCGCGCAGCCAGGCCGAGTAGATCAGCGGCTCTGGCAGGTGTTCGTTCATCTCGCCGTTCCAGTTGGCCAGCAGGTCGAGCGCGCGCTGGCGCAGCCGTTCCGGAGTGCCTTCAGGCGCGGCCTCGCCGGTGAACCACAGGTCGGCACCGATGAGCGGCAGCAACGCGCGTGCGGTGACCGACACGGTGTCGAGTTGCGCCTCGATAAAGCTGTCGCGGGTGTGCACTTCGCGGCCCTGCATCAGCCCCTGCCAGCGCATCACCCGCTGGCTGTCGCCCCAGTCGAAACTGACATGGAGCGGGAAGGGACGGTCGACGATCTTGTTGTTGGTGTTGCCCACGATGCCGCCGGTGGGATTGCGGAAGACCGGGTTCGCGTCATCGGGGAACATGCCCTGCCAACGGTTCTCCGACCGCCAGCCCAGCGACGGCAGGCGCCCCTGGCTTTGGTGCGCGGCATCGCGGCGGGGCATCGCGCCGATCATCTTCATCGCGATGCCGCTCCCGTCGATCACCGTGAGGTTCTGCGAGGGCGCGACATAGCCTTTGGAGACCTCAAGCGCCTCGTCGACCGATTGCGCGTGCATCAGTCCAATGGCGGCGGACATCGACGTGTCGCGCGCGCTGAGCGCGGTCCAGGAGAGGGCGGCGACGTGATCCGGCGGAGTGATCGTGCCCAGATCAAAGCGGGTGGAGGGCAGAACCGGCCCATTGTCGGTCCAGCGCAGGGTCAGGGTGACGGGATCGGCATCGCGGATCTCGATGATCGACCGGCGGGTGACGAAATCCTTGAAGCCGTCGGGTGTGCGGTACTGCTCGCGGTTGTCCGGGTTCAGCTCTTCGATGAAGAGATCCTGATCGTCGAGATAGGACGAGGTCAGCCCCCAGGCGATGGCGTCCGACCGGCCCGCCATGATCGCCGGGATGCCGGGAATGGTGGCGCCGATCACGCCCCCCGAGGACAGTTGCATCCGTGCCAGGTACCATGTCGCGGGTGCGGTGAATTGCAGGTGCGGATCGTTTGCCATCAGCGACGATCCGGTGGCCGACCGGCTTTGATCGGCGGCCCAGGCGTTCGACGCCCCGGCCAGTCCGCGCGGTGCGACGGGCCAGAACAGCGGATCGGGGCCGGTCTGGGCGAATTGCGTGCTTTGCGGAAGGCCTTGAAGACCCGGGACAAGCTGTGCGTATTCGGGCAGGGCGGCGATGCCGGAACCGGGCACGTCGGGCAGGATGTCGGCCAGACGGTTCTCGTCCGGCAGGAGCAGCGAGGTGCGGGCGCGCAGCACCTCTTCGGTGAGGTGACTGGAGAGTTGCAGCGCCATCAGCTTGATCAGTGCCAGCGAATCCACGGGCTGCCATGGGGCCAGCGGCGCGGAGAAGACGAAGAATTCAGGCGCGCCGCGGCCAAGGCTGTCGCGGTTTATCTCGCTTATGCGGGCATTCACCCCGGCGGAATAGGCGTCGAGCGCATCGCGGGTGCGGGCGTCCTGCGCCTCGACCGACTGAAGCGCGCGGGGGTAGAGATCCAGCCGGCGCAACAACTTGTCGGTTTCCACGGTGCGGGTGCCGAAGAGTTCGGACAGGCGGCCCTGCGCGGTCCGCCGCATCAGTGTCATCTGCCAAAGCCGGTCCTGCGCATGGGCATATCCCAAAGCATAGAAGGCATCGCGATCGGACATGGCAAAGATATGCGGCACACCCGAATTGTCGCGCACGATCTCGACCTCGGCTGTCAGTCCGGTGACGGGAACTGTCTTGTCGTATTCGGGCAGCGACCGCGAGGCGAGGTAATAGACCGTCACGACACCGATCGTCGCCAGAACGAGACAGGCCGTCGTCAGCCAGACCAGGGTTCTGAAGATCAGCGCCACGCGAGTTTCACCTTTCAAACCGGGAATGGGCCCTTGGGAGGGCCCGGTACAGACACCCGCGATGCCCTACCGAACACGCAGGCCCTTGCCAAGAGGGCGGTGCAGCGTCAGGTAAAGGCAGCGGAAAATTACCACGGAATATAGGGAGCACGCGGCATGGCGAAAGTGGCATTCTTGGGTTTGGGGGTCATGGGCTACCCGATGGCGGGGCATCTGGCAAAGGCCGGGCACGAGGTGACGGTCTACAACCGCACCACCGCCAAGGCCGAGGCCTGGGCCAAGGAACATGGCGGCGGCCACGCGTCCACGCCGCGCGAGGCGGCTGCGGGCTGTGACTTCGTGATGTCCTGCGTCGGCAATGACGACGATCTGCGCAGCGTGTGTCTCGGTGACGATGGTGCCTTCGCGGGCATGGAAAAAGGGGCGGTCTTCGTCGATCACACCACGGTGTCCGCCAAGGTCACGCGCGAGCTGTATGACGCGGCGGGTGAAGGTGGCATCGCCTTTGTCGATGCACCGATCTCGGGTGGGCAGGCCGGGGCCGAAAACGGCGCGCTGTCGGTGATGTGCGGCGGCGACGAAACTGCCTATGACGCGGCACAGCCGGTGATCGACGCCTATGCCCGCATCTGCCGCCGCATCGGCGAAAGCGGCGCGGGCCAGATGACCAAGATGTGCAACCAGATCGCCATTGCCGGGCTGGTGCAGGGTCTGAGCGAGGCGCTGCATTTTGCCGAGAAGGCTGGTCTTGATGGCCGCGCCGTGGTCGAGGTGATCAGCCAGGGCGCTGCCGGGTCGTGGCAGATGTCGAACCGCTACGAGACCATGCTCGATGACAAGTTCGATCACGGCTTTGCGGTGGACTGGATGCGTAAGGATCTTGGGATTTGTCTGGACACGGCAGATGAGGTGGGCGCGTCGCTGCCCGCGACCGCGTTGGTGGACCAGTTCTACAAAGATGTTCAGAGGCTCGGTGGCGGGCGTTGGGACACGTCGAGCCTGATCAAGCGCCTGCGCGCGATGGGCTAGAAACAAGTCCCGGATGCGTCGACGCATCCGGGTGTTTCCGCGGGCGGCCAAGGCCACTGGCAATTAGGCGCCGATCCGCGATCACGGCTTTATTTCAGTATCTTGTGGCGCGCTTTTAAGATGATATCTCACGCGGCGACGGCATGGAGCCGTTGTTTGCGGGCTCGCCCGCGGTGGAGATTAAAGACATCATGAAGAACGCATTTGTAACCTTTGGAACCATCGTCGCTCTGTCGGCCGGTTTGGCGCATGCGCAGGTTGCGGTGGAAGACACGGATGGCAATGGCAGCTATTCGATGGAAGAGCTGATGGTCGCATATCCGGACCTGACAGCAGACGTGTTCGCTGAGGTCGATGCCGACAGCGACGGGTCTGTCAGTGTCGAAGAGCTGACCGCTGCTCAGGACGCGCAGATCCTCGTCGCCAACTGATCGGCGATACAGGTCTCAGGCAGGGCTTCGGGAAACCGAAGCCCTTTTGTTTTGCGCAATGCAAATCATTCCGTGTCCGTTCCGCGCAGAGCGAGGATCGCCATGATCCCGATCACGCAGAGCCCGACCACCGCGATGTTGAGCGGCGTGCCATTGGCGACGATCACCGCGACCAGAGCCCAGATCACCGTCACGCCGTATTCCGGCGCCCGGTGCAGCCGGTATTGCGCCACCAGCGCGATCACCAGTCCGATGCCCAGGGCGACAATCGCGGCCCATGTGCCGCTCAGAACGCCGTAACCGCCAAGCAAGAGCCCGATCGAAACCGAGGATGCCGCGGTCAGCCAGCCCGCATAGATCGCCACCGGCGTCTGTTGCAGCCAGCGGTCCGTATCACCGACGCGAAACAGGCTGAGCAGCGCGGTGCCGAGCATGATCCAGATGAGGATCGTTGCAATAACCGGCGACAGGTTCGCCACCGGCAGCCATGTCGCGCCGACGGCAAGGCTGGCCACCAGCGGCGGGCGCATCGCCTCCCAGTCGGGGTCGTCGCTGCGCTTGATCAGGCCGAAACCTGCGCCGATGATGAGCCAGACATAAATCAGGCCCCAAATCGCAAAGGCATAGCCGGCAGGTTGCACCGGCGGGTTGTCCTGCGGCACCGGGAATTGGTCAGGTTCGAACCCGTTGAACCCGTCGGTGAACCACGGGGAGGCGGCAAAGACGAGTGCCGCCAGAAGAACCAGTGCTGCCCAGACCCGTGTCATGCCTATTCCATCGCTCCGTCCGCGGTGATCCGTGTCTTGCCACCCAGCCACGGGTGCAATGCCTCGGGCAGGGTGACGGATCCATCCGCCTCCTGTCCGTTTTCCAGCACCGCGATCAGGCAGCGCCCGACGGCAAGACCCGACCCGTTGAGCGTATGCACGAAATCGGGCTTGCCGCCACCTGCGGGCTTGAAGCGCGCGTTCATGCGGCGGGCCTGGAAATCGCCGCAGACCGAGACCGAGCTGATCTCGCGGTAGGTGTTCTGTCCGGGCAGCCAGACTTCGATGTCATGGGTGCGGCGCGCGCCGAAGCCCATGTCACCGGTGCAGAGCACAACGGTGCGGTAGGGCAGGCCCAGCTTTTCAAGGATGCCCTGCGCGCAGCCGGTCATGCGGTCCAGTTCCGCGCGGCTGTGATCGGGATGGGTGATCGAGACCATCTCGACCTTCTCGAACTGGTGCTGGCGCAGCATCCCTGACGTGTCGCGGCCGGCGCTGCCCGCCTCGGAGCGGAAGCATTGCGTGTGCGCGACATAGCGGCGGGGCAGGGTGTCTTCATCCACGGTTTCGCCATTGACGATATTGGTCAGCGTCACCTCGGCGGTGGGCACCAGCCACCAGCCATTGGTCGTCTGGTAGCTGTCCTCGCCGAATTTGGGCAACTGGCCTGTGCCGTACATCATGTCGTCGCGCACCAGCACGGGGGTCCATGTCTCTTGCAGGCCGTTCTCGGAGATATGCGTATCCAGCATGAACTGCGCCAGCGCCCGGTGGACCCGCGCCACGGCACCGGACAGCACGACAAAGCGCGAGCCCGAGAGTTTGGCGGCGGTCTCGAAATCCATGCCGGGCTGAGCTGCGGCGATCTCGTAATGCTCTTTCGGCGGAAAATCGAACTCGCGCGGCGTGCCCCAGCGGCGGGCTTCGACATTGTCGGCCTCGTCGGTGCCATCGGGCACATCCTCATAGGGCAGGTTGGGCAAGCCCACCAGCAGCGTCTGAAGCGTGTCGTCCAGCTCCTTGGCGCGGGTCTGCATCTCGGCCACGGCAGCCTTTTTGGCGGCCACCTCGTCGCGCAATGTCTGGAACGCGGCCTCGTCACCCGATGCCTTGACCTTGCCGATCTCCTTGGCCGCCTTGTTCTGGTCGGCCTGTGCGGTTTCGGCGGCAAGGATGGCGGCGCGGCGGGCTTCGTCGATGCGCAGCACCTCGGACGAGACCGGCTCCAACCCACGGCGCGACAATGCCGCGTCAAAGGCGGCAGGATTTTCGCGGATGGCTCGGATGTCATGCATGGGTCTTGTCCTTCTGACTCGCAACTGTGATGCGCGGCCTTATGCACCGGAATGCGGCGCTTTGGTAGGGGGTCAGGGCGCGTTCAGGCGCGACACCACGCGCGACACGGGGACCGCCAAAGCACCGCTCTGTCCCATTGCGCTGATCACCGCCGCAACTGCCCAGCCGTCGCCCGCCCGAACAAGCACCGGACCGCCGGAATTGCCCGGCGTGACGGCGCAGTCCAGACGCAGAACGTCCGCGAACCGCTGCCCGCCGCAGGCAAAGTCGGCGCCCAGCATGTGCGGGCGGCGGCTGGAATAGGCGATAAGGCCAAACGGTGCCTCGGGCTCTGCGTCGGACAGCGCCAAAGGGGCCACGGTGGAGGGCCGTTCCAGCGTCAGCAGAGCCACGTCATAGCGCATGTCGAGCGCGCCTTCGGCATAGGCCTCGGGGTGCACCCAGATCGACGCGCCCGACACGCTGTCGGCGGCGGTGCCGCGCAGCCATCCGGCGACAAAGGTGATTTCATCTGCGCGGGGGCCGACGCCATCGGTGCCGGCCACGCAATGCGCAGCGGTCAGCACGGTGTCCGGAGCGATCAGGGTGCCGGTGCACATCTCGCGCGTTCGGTAGCCCGCAGCATTCACGCGGCCTACCGCCTGCCATGCAGAATGGTCGGACGCGGGCAGGACCGGCAGGTCAGCGGCCTGCGCCGTTGAGGCAAGAAACAGGAGCAGACAGGGAAGGGTGGCTCGGAGCATGGCGCGATGTAAGCCCTATTTTGCAACGTGTCACAAGGTGGCGGACAAAACCGCCACCGGTTTTGCAAAAGCGGTCGACCGCTTTTGGCGCATTGCACGGCGCGGCCCTCGCGCTGGCAAACCTGCCTTGCAAAGCACCGCATGGCGACATAGGTAACGGCCAAATTTATGGCCAGAACAGGTGGGCAAGCCCCGCCGTCTTGAAGGAGCACGCCCATGGAAGGCAACGCCATTGCCCAGTTCGTCCCGCTAATTCTGATCTTCGCGATCATGTATTTCCTGCTGATCCGTCCGCAGCAGAAAAAGATGAAGGATCATCAGAAAATGGTCGAGGGGCTGCGTCGCGGCGATGTCGTCATCACCCAGGGCGGGCTGATCGGCAAGGTCGTGAAGGTCAAGGAAAACAACGAATTGGATGTCGAACTTGCCGAAGGCGTCAAGGTTCGCGTGGTGCAGAGCACTGTCGCGCAGGTCGTGTCCAAGACCGAACCCGCCAACACTTGATCGCCTGACCTGATCCCTTTTCCTACCCGCATCGGACCGTTCGCTCATGCTTCAGATCGACCTCTGGAAGCGCCTTCTGATCTGGACCACCGTTGCGGTGGGACTGTCTCTGGCGCTGCCCAACCTGTTCTACCCGCGCGTGGAGCAACATAACGACGCCGTTGCCGCGATGGAATTGTCGGGGGAAACCCCTGAACTGGTTGCGCAAAGCGCGGGATGGCCGGATTTCCTGCCCTCTGGCCTCGTGAACCTCGGCCTTGACTTGCGCGGCGGTGCGCATCTTCTGGCCGAAGTGCAGGTCGGGGACGTGTACGCGGCCCGGCTCGAGGCGCTCTGGCCCGAAGTGCGCGATGTGTTGCGGCCCGAGCGGGACACCGTGGGCACGATCCGGTTGCAGCCGTCGGAAGATGGTGCCTTGCGGGTCCGCATTTCGCAGCCCGAAGGCATGGCGCGTGCGCTGGAACTGGTGCGCGGTCTGGCACAGCCCGTTGTCTCGGTCACCGGCGCTCTGAGCAACGATCTGGATGTCCGGGCCGAGGGTGCGGATATCGTCGTCACCCTGTCGGAGGCCGAACAGATCGCCACCGACGAACGCACGATGCAGCAAAGCCTCGAGATCATCCGCCGCCGCATCGACGAGGTCGGCACGCGTGAGCCGACGATCCAGCGGCAGGGCAGCGACCGCATCCTGATCCAGGTGCCGGGCATCGGATCGGCGGCCGAGTTGAAAGAGATCATCGGCACCACTGCGCAGCTGACCTTTCAGCCTGTTGTCGGCCGGACCGACGATGCCAACACCGTACCCGGCGTGGGCAACGAGGTGTTGTCGTCGCTGGACGAAAGCGACGTCTTCTACATTCTCGAACAGGCTCCGGTGGTGACCGGCGAAGAGCTCGTGGACGCACAGCCTGCCTTTGACCAGAACGGTCGCCCGGCGGTCAATTTCCGCTTCAACCCGTCCGGTGCGCGCAAGTTCGGCGATTACACGGCGGCCAATATCGGCAATCCCTTTGCCATCGTGCTGGACGAAGAGGTGATCAGCGCCCCGGTGATCCAGAGCCATATTCCCGGCGGCTCTGGCATCATCACCGGCAGTTTCTCGGTCGAGGAAAGCACACAGCTTGCGGTTCTGCTGCGTGCAGGTGCCCTTCCTGCGGGGCTCGAATTCCTTGAGGAACGCACCATCGGTCCCGAACTGGGACAGGACAGCATCGAAGCCGGGCGCATCGCCACGCTTGTGGCCTTTGTCGGCGTTCTGGTCTTCATGGCGCTAAGTTATGGCCTATTCGGGATTTTCGCCAATATCGCGTTGATCATCAATATCGGCCTGCTTTTCGGGCTGCTAAGCCTGATCGGCGCCACATTGACGCTGCCCGGCATTGCGGGGATCGTTCTGACGGTCGGTATGGCTGTGGACGCAAACGTGCTGGTCTTCGAGCGGATTCGCGAAGAACTGAAAACCGCCAAGGGCCCGGCGCGCGCGATCGAGCTGGGCTATGAAAAGGCGTTGTCGGCCATCGTGGACGCCAACATCACGACGTTCATCACGGCGGTGATCCTGTTTGTCATGGGCTCGGGTCCTGTGCGTGGCTTTGCGATCACGCTGGGTCTGGGTATCCTGACCTCTGTCTTCACCGCCATCTTTGTCACCCGGCTTTTGATCGTGATCTGGTTCGAACGCCGTCGCCCCAAGACGATAGAGGTCTGATATGCGCCTGCGACTGGTCAGAGAGAACACGAATTTCGATTTCTTCAGCCGCTGGAAGCTGTGGTTCGGCATCTCCGCTTTCCTGATGGTGCTGTCTTTCGGCTCGTTCCTGCTACAGGGGCTGAACTACGGCATCGACTTCCGGGGCGGCACGACGATCCGCACCGAAAGCACGCAGCCGGTGGATGTGGGCCAGTACCGCGACGCCATCGGTGCGCTGGAACTGGGCGACATCACCATTTCCGAGGTGTTCGACCCCTCGTTCGGTCCCGAGCAGAATGTCGCCATGGTGCGCATTCAGGCACAGGACGGCGAAGAGGCGGTCAGCACGATGGTGATCGAGCAGGTCGAGGCCGCGCTGCAAACCGTGGTGCCCGACATCCAGTTCGTGTCGGTGGAATCGGTTGGACCCAAAGTCTCCGGCGAACTGATCCAGACGGCGATCATCGCGGTGGTTCTCGCCATCGGGGCGGTCCTCATCTACATCTGGCTGCGGTTCGAATGGCAATTTGCCGTGGGTGCCGTGGTCGCGCTGGTACATGACGTGATCCTGACCATCGGCATCTTTTCGGAGCTGCAGATCAAGTTCGACCTTGCCATCATCGCGGCGCTGCTGACCATCGTGGGCTATTCGCTCAACGACACGGTTGTGGTGTTCGACCGGGTGCGCGAGAACCTGGTGAAGTACAAGAAAAAGGACCTCAAGGAGGTTCTGAACATCTCGATCAACGAGACGCTGAGCCGGACGTTCATGACCTCGGCCACAACGCTGCTGGCGCTTGTCGCGCTCTTCGTGCTGGGCGGGGACGTGATCCGGGGCTTCGTGTTCGCGATGATCTGGGGTGTGATCGTCGGCACCTATTCGTCGATCTTTGTCGCCTCGGCGATCCTGCTCTGGCTGGGGGTCAAGCGCGACTGGACCAAGCCGACGGACACCACCGGCAACCAGTTCGCCAACGTGGATGCCTGACGCGCTGCTGGCAGCGTTGGCGACACCGGGCCTTGTCTGGATCGGTCTGATCACCATCGTTGCCGGCATTGTCTACGGCTTTGCCGGGTTTGGCGCGGCGCTGATCTACATGCCGGTCACCGTTATCTACGTGGCGCCGGTTGTGGCGATCGCCGCTTTTTCGGTATCCGCCATGTCGTCCTTGGTGACTGTGTTTCCGCGGGCGTTGCCGCTGGTGAATCGCAAGGCGGTGCTGGTGCTGATCCTGTCGGCCACGGTTGCTGCCTCGTTCGGCATCTGGGTGCTGCGGGTGGCCGATGTGACCGCGATCCGCTGGGTTGTGGTGACGGTCTGCGCCGTGACGCTGATCGCCCTGATCGCGGGCTGGCGCTACAGGGTCGAGCCGACGTTGGGCACCCGCATGGGGGTTGGTGCGGCGGCGGGTTTTATAGGCGGGTTGAGCGGCTTGACCGGGCCGATCATGGTGCTGTTCCAACTGGCCGGGCGGGATACGATTACCACCACGCGGGCGACCACTGTGGTGTTCCTGACGATGACCAGCCTGCTGATGCTGCCGCTTATGGCAGTGCAGGGTGTGCTGACGGCCCAGGCGGTTGCGGTCGGGTTGCTGTTGCTGGTGCCTTACGGAGTTGGCTCGTTGATCGGGCAGGCCTTGTTCCGCCCCGAGAGGGAACGGTTTTACCGCGCCGTGGCTTATGCCATCATCGGGCTGGCGACGCTGGCCGGGGTGCCGCTCTGGGACAGGATGTAACGGGAAGGGACGAACATGCGATTGAACGAAGTGGTCTTTACCGACGCGCAGCCGATCGAGGGGTACGGCCCCGGCTTTTTCCGCATCGGCGGGACGAAATACGAGGGGTCCGTTGTGACCGGTCCCACAGGCACCAAGCCTTGGGGTGGGTATGAGGATGCCGACACGCTGCTGGCTTTCGAGGGAGCTGTGGATGTGCTCTTTGTCGGCACGGGCAGTGATATCGCACATATCCCGACAGGTTTGCGCGACAGGCTTGAGGCGCGCGGGATTGGCGTTGAGGTGATGAGCTCGCCCGCGGCCTGTCGCACCTATAACGTGCTTTTGTCCGAAGGGCGCCGGGTTGCCGCAGCGTTGCTGCCAGTCGGGGACGCCACATGATGCGTCGACGCATCATAGCTTTCCGTTGACGGAAAGCGGCGGAGCCTCCATGGCTTTGGTGCCCGCGCCACAGGCTGAGCGTAATCGAAAAAGCGACATTTTCGCGCTTTTGCCCGCGCCGGGCTTGGTCTAAGCCACACTCATGAAATTGTCAGTCCGCGATCTGGCCGTGACCCGCGGCGGCCTTGCGATCCTCGAAGGCGTGTCGTTCGACCTCGCGCCCGGAGAGGCGCTTGTGCTGCGTGGTCCCAACGGCATCGGCAAGACCACGCTTTTGCGCAGCGTCGCCGGATTGCAACCGCCCGAGACCGGCACCGTGACCGGGGCCGAGGACCAGATCGCCTATGCCGCGCATTCCGACGGGCTCAAGGCGATGCTGACCGTGACGGAAAACCTGCGGTTCTGGGCATCGGTGTTCGGCCTGTCCGAGATCGACTCGGCCCTTGTCGCCTTTGACCTGACGGCGCTGCGCAACCGCATGGCAGGCACTCTATCGGCGGGCCAGAAACGCCGACTGGGGCTGGCACGGCTGGTGGTCACGGGACGCCCGATCTGGGTGCTGGACGAGCCGACCGTTTCGCTGGACGTGGCGTCGGTGGCGCTTTTTGCCGAGGCGGTGCGCGGGCATCTGAACTCGGGCGGCAGCGCGCTGATGGCGACGCATATCGATCTTGGCCTGACCGAGGCGAGGGTGCTGGACCTGACGCCGTTCAGGGCCGGCCCGCGCACCCGCCAGATGGACGAGGCGTTCTTGTGAAGGCGCTGCTTGTCCGTGACCTGATGCTGGCGATCCGGGCTGGCGGCGGCTTTGGCCTTGGCCTGTCGTTCTTTTTGATCGTTACGGTTCTGGTGCCCTTCGGCGTTGGCCCGCAGACCGAGCTTTTGTCGCGCATCGCGCCCGGCATCCTGTGGATCGGTGCGCTGCTGGCCTGCCTGCTGTCGCTGGACCGTATCCTTGCGCTGGACTGGGAGGACGGCTCGCTTGACCTGCTGGCCACCGCGCCGCTGCCGATGGAGGGCATCGTCAGCATCAAGGCGCTGGCGCATTGGATCACCACGGGTCTGCCGCTGGTGCTGGCCGCACCGGTTCTGGGCGTGCTGCTCAGCCTGCCGATCCCGGCCTATCAATGGGTGGTGATCAGCCTTGCGGTGGGCACCCCGGCGCTCAGCGTGATCGGCACATTTGGCGCGGCGCTGACCGTGGGAATCAAGCGCGGTGGCCTGCTGATGTCGCTGCTCGTGCTGCCGCTCTACGTGCCCACGCTGATCTTCGGGGCCGAGGTGGCGCGGCGCGGTGCCGAAGGGCTGACAGTTCAGGCGCCACTGCTGCTGCTGGCGGGCATCAGCTTTGGCGTGATCGCGCTTTTGCCCTTTGCCAGCGCGGCGGTTCTGCGGATCAATCTGCGGTAACACGTCCCATGCGGTTTTTTGAATTGAAGACGCCCACAAAACCGCCTACCTGATTTTCATGTCATTGTGGGAATATGCAAATCCTGTGAAGTTCATCCGCACCACCGACAAGGTGTTGCCATGGGTATGGGCGTTGACGGGTATCAGCCTCGTGACCGGATTGGTCTGGGGCTTTTTCTTTACGCCGGATGATTTCCGGCAGGGCTCGACCGTCAAGATCATCTACATCCACGTGCCCTCGGCGCTGATGGCGATCAATGCGTGGCTGATGATGCTAGTGGCCTCGCTGATCTGGATCGTAAGGCGGCATCACGTGTCGGCTTTGGCCGCGCGGGCGGCTGCGCCTGTCGGAGCGGTGATGACGCTGATCGCGCTGGCAACGGGCGCGTTCTGGGGTCAGCCGATGTGGGGCACATGGTGGGCGTGGGATCCGCGCCTGACCTCGTTCCTGATCCTGTTCCTCTTCTACCTTGGCTACATGGCCCTGTGGGAAGCGATCGAGAATGACGACACCGCTGCGGATCTGACCTCGATCCTGTGTCTGGTCGGGTCGGTCTTTGCGATCCTCAGCCGCTACGCGGTGAATTTCTGGAATCAGGGTCTGCACCAAGGCGCGACGCTCAGCCTCGACAAGGAAGAGAACATCTCGGACGTGTTCTGGTTTCCGCTGCTGGTCTGCATCGCCGGGTTCGTTCTTCTGTTCATCGCGCTGGTGTTCCTGCGCACCCAGACCGAGATCCGGGCACGCCGGACGCGGGCTCTTCTGGCACGGGAGGGGCAGGCGTGATGCCTGATCTTGGGACATACGCCTTTGCGGTGCTCAGCTCGTATGGGGTGACCATCGTGCTGCTGGTGGTGATCGTGCTGGTCAGCGTCTGGCGCGCCCGCAAGGTCAAGAGCGTGCTTGACGAGATCGAAAACCGGCGAGGCAGGTGATGGCAAAGATTTCCCCCTTGATGGTTCTGCCGCCGGTGATTTTCGGGGCCTTTGCCGTGCTGGCCTATGTCGGCATGTTCCGCGACGACCCTCAGGGCCTGCCGTCAACCCGCGTGGGTCAACCCGCACCGCCGATCACCGAGGTGGCGCTTGCGGGGTACGAGGCCTTTGATCCGGCGATGTTGACCTCGGGTGAGGTGACGCTGGTGAATTTCTGGGCGAGCTGGTGTCCTCCCTGCCGGGTCGAGCATCCCAAGCTATTGGAAATGCAGGCCGAGGGGATGCAGATCATCGGCGTCAATATCCGCGATCAGGAAGGTAACGCCAGTCGTTACCTGGAAGAAGACGGCAACCCGTTCGCCGCCGTGCCATTCGATCCGGCAGGTCGCACGTCAATCGATTGGGGCGTAACCGCGCCGCCCGAGACGTTTATCGTGGATGGGGACGGAACCGTGCTGTTCCGCTTTGCAGGACCGCTTGTCGGATCCGATTATGAACAAAGGTTTGCGCCAGCGCTGGAAAACGCGCTGGCGGACTGAAATCAGATTTTACGGAAAGAGTGTCGTGCCGGCGTCTGGAATGCCGGCGAACACACTCGCGCCTGCGATCAACAGCAGGGCTGCGGTCTGGATGATCGTCAAAAGCTTCATGATATGACTCGTCGATGGTTGCGCCTGTATGTGGAGTAATTGGGGTATCTGCGCAGCTTTTGTAGGGGCCAAGCTGTCACATGCGACAACTTGAACCAAATTCTGAATATCTTTTTCATTTTTGTGCGGGATCTTGCCGGGATCGCCCGGTTTTGCAGCAGGCCGTGAACGGATTTCTATGTTCCTGGCCGATCAAGCAGGTGCCAGATGCGCAAAACGAAACAGGCGGGCCTAAGCCCGCCTGTTCCAAGTCTCTAGCGATTGTTGCCCGGAGTTACTCGGCCGCCACCGTATCGCGGCTGGCAAGGTCGCGCAGCACGTAGTGCAGCACGCCGCCATGTTCGATGTATTCGATCTCGATGGCGGTATCGATCCGGCACTTGAGCGTGATCGTCTTTTCGGTGCCGTCGGCATAGGTGATGGTGCAGGGCACTTCGGCCAGCGGGGTGATGGTGTCCAGCCCTTGGATCGACACGGTTTCCTCGCCGGTCAGCTTCAGCGACTTGCGGGTGTCGCCGCCGGTGAACTCGAACGGGATCACACCCATGCCAACGAGGTTGGAGCGGTGGATACGCTCGAAGCTTTCGGCGATCACGGCCTTGACGCCCAGAAGCGCTGTGCCCTTGGCCGCCCAGTCACGAGAGGAGCCCGCGCCGTATTGTTCGCCGCCGAAGATCACCAACGGAATGGCCGCTTCCTGATAGGCCATCGCCGCGTCGAAGATCGACGTCTGGTCACCATCGGGGCCTTTGGTGTAGCCGCCTTCGACTCCGTCCAGCATCTCGTTCTTGATGCGGATGTTAGCGAAGGTGCCGCGCATCATGATCTCGTGGTTGCCACGACGCGAGCCGTAGGAGTTGAATTCGCGCTGAGGCACCTGGCGTTCGATCAGGTATTTGCCTGCCGGGGTGGTGTCCTTGAACGATCCCGCCGGGCTGATGTGGTCGGTGGTGATCATGTCACCCAAGAGCGCCAGAACCTTGGCACCTTCGATGTTCTCGATCTTCTTGGTGTCCATCGTGATGCCCTGGAAATAGGGCGGGTTCTGCACATAGGTCGAGCTGGGCGGCCAGTCGTAGGTCTTGGCATCGGTGGTATCGACACCCTGCCATTTTTCGTCGCCTTTGAAGACGTCGGCATATTTCGACTGGAACGCCTCGCGGGTCACGGTCCGCTCGACAAGCTCGGCCACTTCCTTGGAGGTCGGCCAGATGTCCCTGAGGAAGACATCGTTGCCGTCCTGATCCTGTCCCAGCGGTTCGCGGGCAATGTCGACATTCATGTCACCGACCAGCGCATAGGCCACCACGAGGGGCGGGGAGGCAAGGTAGTTGGCGCGCACATCCGGGGAAATCCGGCCTTCGAAGTTGCGGTTGCCCGACAGCACCGATGTGGCGATCAGATCATTGTCGTTGATGCACTTGCTGATCTCTTCGGCCAGCGGGCCGGAGTTGCCGATGCAGGTGGTGCAGCCATAGCCAACAAGGTTGAAGCCGATGGCATCGAGGTCTTCCTGAAGCTCCGCAGCTTCGAGATAGGCCGACACGACTTGGCTTCCGGGGGCCAGCGACGTCTTGACCCAAGGCTTGCGCGTCAGACCCTTTTCGCGCGCCTTGCGGGCGACCAGACCGGCGCCAATCATCACATAGGGGTTCGACGTGTTGGTGCAGGAGGTGATCGACGCGATCACGACCGAGCCGTCATGCAGCTGGTAGTTGCCGTCCTTGCTGGCGACATAGCCTCGCTTGTGGTGGCCTTCGTCACCCGGAATGTCGGTTGGTTCCGGCGCGCCGCCTTCACCTTCCCAGCGAATTTCTTCTTTCGGGCTGGCGTCTTTGCCCGAGCGCACACCCTTGACGTATTCGCCGAATGCGGTGCCGGCCGAGGTCAGCGCGATGTAATCCTGCGGACGCTTGGGGCCCGAGATCGCGGGCACAATGGTGCCCATGTCGAGGTGCAGCGTGTCAGTGTAGACCGGTGCGTAATCCGCATCGCGCCAGAAGCCGTTTTCCTTGGCATAGGCTTCGACCAGCGCGATCCGGTCCATATCGCGGCCGGTTGTCTTGAGATAGCGCAGGGTTTCGTCGTCGATCGGGAAGAAACCGCAGGTCGCGCCATATTCAGGCGCCATGTTGGCAATCGTTGCGCGGTCCGCCAGCGGCAGGGTGTCGAGGCCCGCACCGTAGAATTCCACGAACTTGCCGACCACGCCCTTTTCGCGCAGCATTTCCACGACCTTCAGCACGAGGTCGGTGCCGGTGGTGCCTTCCATCATCGCGCCGGTCAGCTCGAAGCCGACAACTTCGGGGATAAGCATGGAGATCGGCTGACCCAGCATCGCGGCCTCTGCCTCAATCCCGCCAACGCCCCACCCAAGAACGGCAGCGCCGTTGACCATGGTGGTGTGGCTGTCGGTGCCCACAAGCGTGTCGGGGTAGGCCACCTGCTCGCCGTGCTGGTCCGCATCGGTCCAGACGGTCTGGGCAAGGTATTCGAGGTTCACCTGGTGGCAGATGCCGGTTCCTGGCGGCACGACGCGGAAGTTGTTGAACGCGTTCTGACCCCATTTGAGGAAAGTGTAGCGCTCCATGTTGCGCTCGTATTCGCGGTCCACGTTCATCTGGAACGCACGCGGGTTGCCGAATTCGTCGATCATCACCGAGTGGTCGATGACCAGATCGACGGGGTTCAGCGGGTTGATCTTTTCCGGGTCGCCGCCAAGCGCCACGATCCCGTCGCGCATCGCGGCCAGATCGACCACGGCGGGCACGCCTGTGAAGTCCTGCATCAGCACGCGGGCCGGACGATACGCGATCTCGCGCGGGTTCTGGCCGCCGTTCTCGCCCCATGTTCCAAAGGCCTTGATGTCGTCGATACTGACGGTCTTGCCGTCCTCGAAGCGCAGCATGTTTTCAAGCACCACTTTCAGACAGGCAGGAAGGTTCGAAAACGTCCCGAGCCCGGCCGCTTCGGCTGCGGGGATCGAGTAATAGGCGATGGACTGGCCATTGACCGTAAGGGTCTTACGCGTCTTGGCTGTATCCTGACCAACGATGATGGACATGACATGGCTCCTCAAAGGGGAATTCGGGTCTCTGAGCCGTTATGTGCATGATGGCTCCGACTCGATCAAGGGGGGTGCGACGATTTTGGTATACTATTGTGCACAATTAAACGATGCCGGTCTGATCGCGGGCTATCGCAAAACCTTGATTGGTTATTTCACTTCGCTATGGCTAAGTGTCTTGATGCAAATGAAATGACAGGAACACCGCGGCATGAACAGGCTTTTAGCGTTGATGACAGCACTGCTGCTTGGTGTGACCGCGACGGCCTCGCAGGCCGAGGACGCACCCGTGGTGGTCGAACTGTTCACATCGCAGGGGTGCTCTTCCTGTCCGCCCGCAGACGCGTTGCTGGCCCGGCTCGGTGAGTATGACAACGTGATTCCGCTGGCGCTGCATGTCGACTACTGGGATTACATCGGCTGGAAGGACAAGTTCGCCCAACCTGCTTTCACCAAGCGCCAGAAAGCCTATGCCCACAATCTTGGCACCAATGTGATCTACACGCCGCAGATGGTGATCAATGGCAGCGACGAGGTGGCGGGCAACCGCACGATGGACGTGTCTGATCTCATTCAGGCGCACAAGGCCAAGGGCATGCCAGCGCGCATCGACATCACCCGTTCGGGTGACAAGCTGACGATCCGTGGCACGGAATTCAATGCGCTGCGCCGTGCCGACGTGATCCTGATCCGGTATCAACCCACGGCGACGGTCCAGATCGCGCGCGGCGAGAACGCGGGCAAGACCCTGTCGCACAGCTTTGTCGTGACCGAGTGGACCGATATCGGTGACTGGGACGGCATGTCGCCGCTGTTTCAGACAGTAACGGTGTCCGGTCAGAACCCAATCGTGGTGCTGGTGCAGGCCAAGGGTCAGGGTGCCATATTCGCCGCAGCCCGCTTGCGCTGACGTTTCGGCTTCCACCTCCGGTGAATCCAGAACCACTGCTCGGGATGCGCCTCGATGCGCGCCTCGAGCCGCCGTGTGACCTCGCGCATCATCTCGACCGGATCGCCATGCGGCACAGGAGCTTCGAACACCGCGTCAAAACTGATTCCGTCCGCTTTGCGGATGCCAAAGAACGGCACCAGAAGCGCACCGGTTTTCAGCGCGATATCGGCGGCTGAGGTCAGTGTGGGTGCAGGTTGACCCATGAAGTCGATCACTGCGCCCGCGCTGTCATAGACATCGAACAGCAGCACACCCATCCCGCCCTCGCGGATATGGCGGATCAGCCCCATCGTGCCGCGCCGTCCCTGTTCGAAGACGGGATCGGACAGGGCATGCATGTTGGCGGCGTAATGCGCGTTGAAATAGGGGTTCGACATGGGCCGGTAGAGCCCGCCGATCCGGTAGCCCCGCGCCACCAGAGCCGCGCGCGGCGCTTCGAAATTGCCGAAATGGCCGGTGACGAACAGCACGGGACGACCCTCCGCGCGGGCCTGTTCCACCTCGGCCAGCCCGTCGCCCGAAATCTCGGCCTTGGCCATCCTCCGCATGAGGCCGTGCACGTCGTAATTGTCGATCATCGTGCGCCCGGCATTGTCGGCCACCCGGTCGGCAAGCTGGCGGCGATCGAGCACGCCCATCTCGGGCCAGACATGCGCAAGATTGTTCATGGCGCGGTGCCGATAGCCTGCAAGCGGCGCCACCACATGCCGGATCAGCCGCCCCATCAGCCACAGCCGTGCCCGCAGCGGAAGCCGCAGCGCCCCCCAGATCGCGGCACGCAGCACGCGGTCCGTCGCCCAGTCCTCCCAGCCACCGGGGGTGTGTTTGCGCGTCTTCGTCTTGGCCAAAGGAAACCTGCGATTGGTGGCGGCGGAGAAGCGCCTTCGAAGGCGCTTGATACGCGATTTGCAAATCGCGTGTCAAAGCCCGTTGCAACGGGCTTCTGCCGCTCTGTCTCGGAAAGGTGCAGCATGGTTGTTTTCCCACCCCGAAACACTTCAGAAAGGATCGCGGTGCATCACCATCCGTGACATCCAGAACCAGCAGGGAGAGAGCACATGATCATCACGCAAGACACCGTTGCCGTCATTTCGGGGGGCGCGTCCGGCCTTGGGGCCGCTGCCGCCACCGCGCTGACCGAAGCCGGGGCAAAGCTGGTGCTTCTGGACATGAACGAGTCAGCGGGCCGGGCGCGGGCCACCGCGCTTGGCGGTCTGTTCGTCAAAACCGATGTCAGCGACCCGGCCAGCGTTGCAGCGGCGATGGATCAGATCCGGCAGGCCCATGGCGCGCTGCACATCGCTGTGAACTGCGCGGGCATCGCGCCCGCTGCCAAGACGGTGTCCAAGGGCGCGGCCCATGACGCGCAGACCTTTGCCAACACGATCGGCGTCAACCTGATCGGCACGTTCAACGTGGCCTCGCAGGCGGCGGCGCTGATGGTGGCGAACGACCCGCTGGATGCCGACGGATCGCGCGGCGTGATCGTCAACACAGCCTCGGTCGCAGCCTTTGAGGGGCAGGTGGGGCAGGTGGCCTATGCCGCCTCCAAAGGGGGCGTGGTCGGCATGACCCTGCCGATGGCCCGCGACCTGGCACAACTGGGCATCCGGGTTTGTGCGATTGCGCCGGGTCTGTTCAAGACGCCGATGCTCGAAGGCCTGCCGCAAGAGGTGCAGGACAGTCTTGGTGCGCAGGTGCCGTTCCCGTCGCGTCTGGGGGGACCGTCGGAATATGCCCAGCTTGTGCGCCACATTGTCGAGAATCAGATGCTCAACGGCGAAGTGATCCGATTGGATGGTGCCATCCGCATGGCCCCGCGCTAAGTCGGTCGGGAAACCAACCCGGAGCCGCCCCATGTCCTTTGATGCGCTGATCGTCAGTCACGGCCAACCCTCGGACCCCGATGTGGGCGAGGCGGAAATCGCAGCCTTGGCCGCTGCTGTGGCCGCGCATCTGCCCGAGGCGCGCATCGACGGTGTGACGCTGGCCGCGCAAGGCCGGATCGAGGCGCTGTCGGCCGACCGTCCCGGCGCGCTGATCTACCCGATGTTCATGGCCGATGGCTGGTTCACGCAGGTGCAATTGCCCAAACGGCTGGCAGATGGCGTTGGACCGCTACTGGTCAGCTTCGGTCTGGATTGCACCTTGCCGATGCTGGCCGCCGATTGGCTGCGGCATGTCTGCAAGGATCACGGGTTTGATCCGTCCGGCACCGATCTGGTTGTCGCCGGTCACGGTTCGGGCAAGTCCCGCCGCGTGTCCGAGGCGACCCGCGCCTTTGCCGACCGCGTGGCCGATAGCTTTGACCCCCGGTCTGTCCGCTGCGGCTTTGTCGAGGAAGACCCGTCTCTGACCGATGCGCTCTCGGGCTTGGGGTCCAACGCCATCTGCCTGCCGTTCTTTGCGGCACGGCGCGGCCATGTACTGGACGATCTGCCCGAAGCGGTGGATGCGTCCGGCTTCAAGGGCATCATGCTGGACCCCATTGGCCTGCACCCGGAGGTGCCCAAGATGATCGCGGGCGCGCTGCGCTGGCGGGCGACGACTTCGGATGTTTCGAGATGCGTGATCTGAGAGCGGTTTTTTATCAGGCGGTAAAATATGGTAGGCCCGGCAGGACTTGAACCCGCAACCAAAGCGTTATGAGCGCTCTGCTCTAACCAATTGAGCTACAGGCCCGCCATGTGTGTTTCAGTACCAGACCGCCGGGGCGCGTCAAGAGGTGCGGCACGCGGATGATGGACTCGTGCCGATGGCTGCGCTAAGGCAGCCGCGACCTTCGGAGGGCGCGGCATGACAGACGGCAAGAACGGCATCACTTACGCGGATGCGGGTGTGGATATCGACGCGGGCAATGCGCTGGTGGAGCGGATCAAGCCTGCGGCCAAGCGCACGGCGCGGCCCGGTGTGATGTCGGGGTTGGGCGGGTTTGGCGCGCTGTTCGACCTCAAGGGCGCGGGCTTTGTCGATCCGGTGCTGGTGGCGGCAACTGATGGCGTTGGCACCAAGCTACGGATTGCCATTGATACCGGCCATGTGGATGGCGTGGGCATCGACCTTGTGGCGATGTGTGTCAACGATCTGGTCTGTCAGGGTGCGGAGCCTCTGTTTTTCCTCGACTATTTCGCGACGGGCAAGCTGGACACCGACACTGCGGCACGGGTGATCGAAGGCATCGCTGAGGGCTGCGCGCGGTCGGGCTGTGCGCTGATCGGAGGCGAGACGGCGGAAATGCCGGGCATGTACCCGGCGGGCGATTTCGACCTAGCCGGCTTTGCCGTTGGCGCGATGGAGCGGGGGACGGACTTGCCGTCGGGCGTGGGTGAGGGCGATGTGCTCTTGGGGCTGGCGTCGAACGGCGTGCATTCAAACGGCTACAGCCTTGTGCGCAAACTTGTGGAGGTTTCCGGTCTGGGCTGGGACGCCGACTGCCCCTGGGCCGACGGATCGCTGGGCGAAGCACTTCTGACGCCGACGCGGCTTTACGTGACGCAGGCGCTGAGCGCGGTAAAGGCCGGCGGTGTGCATGCTCTGGCGCACATCACCGGCGGTGGGCTGACCGAGAACCTGCCGCGCGTGCTGCCAGAGGGTCTGGGAGCGCAGATCGACCTTGCGGCATGGGAATTACCGCCCGTATTCCAATGGCTGGCCAAGACCGGTGGCATGGCCGAGGCCGAACTGCTCAAGACCTTCAACTGCGGCATTGGCATGATCGTCGTGGTTGCGCCTGACCGGGCGGATGCGCTGACGGCGGTGCTGGAAGAGGCAGGCGAGACTGTTTCGCGGATCGGCACTGTCACCGGCATTCCGGTTGTGGCTTACACGGGCGCGCTGCTTTGAGCAAACGGGTGGCGATCCTGATTTCGGGTGGTGGCTCGAACATGGTGTCGCTGGCGGATGACATGACCGGCGATCACCCGGCGCGGCCCGTGCTGGTGCTGTCCAACCGTGCCGATGCAGGTGGGCTGGAGAAAGCCAGGGCACGCGGCATTCCCACTGCTGTGGTGGATCACCGCCCCTTTGGCGGCGACCGTCCGGCGTTCGAGGATGCGTTGACCCACGTTCTGGGTCAGGCGCGGCCGGACATCATCTGCCTTGCGGGCTTCATGCGGGTTCTGACCGAAGGGTTCGTGACGCATTGGCAGGGTAAGATGCTCAACATCCACCCGTCGCTGTTGCCGAAATACAAGGGTCTGCACACCCACCAGCGCGCCATCGACGCAGGGGATGCCGAGGCCGGGTGTTCCGTACACGAGGTCACCGCCGAACTCGATGGCGGACAGGTGCTGGGACAGGTGCGCGTGCCGATTGCGCCCGAGGACACCGCCGCGACACTGGCTGCCAAGGTGCTGGTGCAGGAACACAAACTTTATCCGTTGATCCTGAGGCGCTTTGCCCAAGGCGAAACGGCCCGTATCGACCTGCCCTGACGAACGAGGTCCGACCGCTAGGCAAAGCCCGGCTTTTGGTCTATACGCGGGACGGGGACCGAAATCACAAGAATAACGAACGACCCGAGACATGCACATCATTACCACCACGACCGAACTTGCCGGATTCTGCGACCGCGCTGCACAGGCACCCTATGTGACCGTCGACACTGAATTTCTGCGGGAACGAACCTACTATTCCAAGCTGTGCCTGATCCAGCTGGCTTATCGCGGGGATGGCAAGAACGATGCCGTTCTGGTCGATCCGCTGGTCGAGGGACTGTCGCTTGAGCCGCTGATGGACCTTTTCCGCAATCCGGATGTGGTCAAGGTCTTCCACGCGGCACGGCAGGATATCGAGATATTCCACATCGACCACGGGGTCATTCCCCGTCCGCTGTTCGACACACAGGTGGCGGCGATGGTGGCAGGCTTCGGCGAACAGGTGGGCTATGAAACCCTGGTTCGCAAGATCGCCAAACAAGCGCTCGACAAATCCTCGCGCTTCACCGACTGGTCGCGGCGGCCCTTGTCGGACAGCCAGACCGCCTATGCGCTGGCCGATGTGACCCATCTGCGGGTGATCTACGAGTTCCTGCGCCAGAAACTGGCCGAGACCGGGCGGGACCGCTGGGTCGAGGAAGAGATCGGCGTGCTGCTTGATCCCGAAACCTATGTCACCCGCCCCGAAGACGCGTGGATGCGCGTCAAGACGCGGTCAAACGCGCCGCGCTTCCTTGCGCTGGTCAAGGAACTTGCGCGATTCCGCGAAACCTATGCGCAGGAGCGCAACGTGCCGCGCAGCCGGGTCTACAAGGATGATGCGTTGGTCGAACTGGCCTCGACCAAACCCAAGGATATGGCCGATCTGGGCCGGTCCCGCCTGTTGCTGCGCGAAGCGCGCAAAGGCGAGATCGCAAATGGCATCCTCGAAGCGGTGCACCGCGCCCAGAGCATGCCCAAGGACCAGCTGCCGTCGCAGGATGACGCGCGGCCCTCGCCGCAGGTGAACCCGGCGCTGGCGGATCTGCTGCGGGTGCTGCTCAAGGCCAAGACGGAAAGCTCTGGCGTGGCGTCCAAGCTGATCGCCACTTCGGCAGAGCTTGATGCGCTGGCCTCTGGAAATCGCGATGTACCCGCGCTGCACGGGTGGCGACGTGAAGTCTTTGGCGATGATGCACTGCGCCTTTGTGATGGCCGCGTCGGGCTGGCGGCCAAAGGCAAGCAGGTTCAGATCATCGAGCTCTGACGCCTAGCGGCGGACGCTGCGCGCATCATTCGCACCGCGCACGGTGATGGTGCCGATGCCCTGCAAATCCTGATCTGTGATCCAGAGCGCTACGGTGACTTGGCGGGCGCGCGGGCTGGTGCTGCGCGGGCCGGGCTGTTGCAGCGCCTTGAGATCGAACACCAATGTGCCGTCGCTGCTGGCGGCTGCATCCGGGACAAGCCTCACATCGAACGGCCCCACGCGATCTGCCTGACCGGTGGCACGGATGATCGCTCCGCCGGGGCGGCGTTCAACCAGAAGCTCGGTGACTTCGGCGATGGGCCGGCCGGCAAAGACCTCGGGGGTATTGTCTCTGAAGATCGAGATGCGGCGCGCCGGGATCAGCGGGTTCACGGGGGCATTGGCCACGTCCAGCGCGGCCGGATCAGGCTGGCTCGATCCGAACCAGTTGAACGGGTTCAGGCGCGACTCGCCGATGGTGGCGCAGCCCGTGAGCATCGCGGTTGCAAGGATCAAGAGCGTCACGGGTTTGCGCATGGTCGGTCCCTCTGCCAGTATTCCTTCGACGTAACCGATTGCGCCGCCGTTGAAAAGCGTCAAGCCCGGGCTGGACCTTTGGCCCGTGCCTGCCTAGGTGTTTGGGGAACACGCAACCTGGACCCGGAGACCGCCATGGCGAGCGCCGCTTTTGAAGAGATAGTCGAGGATTTCGAGTTCCTGGACGATTGGGAAGACCGCTACCGCATGGTGATCGAGCTGGGAAAGGCGATGGAGCCCTTGCCGGACGCGTTGAAAGTACCTGCCACAAAGGTCGATGGCTGCGCCAGCCAGGTCTGGCTGCACCCGCAGGTCGAGAGCGGTGTCGTGCAGTTCGAGGGCGAGTCGGATGCGATGATCGTGAACGGTCTGATCGCGGTGCTGCGCAAGCTTTACAACGGTCTCCCGCCCTCTGAGGTGACCGCGATCGACGCGCGTGCGGAGCTGGGGCGGCTGGGTCTGAACGATCACCTTTCGGCGCAACGCTCCAACGGGTTGCGCGCCATGATCGAACGTTTGCAAGGCTTTGCGCAGGCGTCTTCAACTTGACTGAACGCCTGCGGCGTACAGGTTCAGCGCGTCGACCCTGAGGGTCGCCGCGCCATATTGGGGGCTCTGCCCCCAATACCCCCGCGGTATTTTCGAACCAGAGAACGAAGAACCGCCCCCGGCTTCTTCGGTTTACAAATACCTCGGGGGGCAGCGCAACGCGCGACGGGGGCAGAGCCCCCGATCACCAGCGCGATTACGCGTTGCCGTTGCCTGTAAACCGCGCGGCATCCGCAGCAGCACGGCGGATCGCATTCGATTTGTGGACTGTTTCCTGGTACTCGGCTTCGGGGTCACTGTCATAGACAACGCCGCCGCCCGCCTGGATGTAGAGCTTCCTGTCCTTCACGAGCGCGGTGCGCAGGGCGATGCACATGTCCATGTCGCCGCCGGCGCTGAAATAGCCGACGCCGCCGCCATAGATGCCGCGTTTTTCCGGCTCCAGCTCGTCGATGATTTCCATCGCGCGGACCTTGGGGGCACCTGAGACGGTGCCTGCAGGCAAACCGGCCAGCAGCGCCGACAGCGCGTCATGTTGGGGATCAAGTTCGCCCACCACGTTTGACACGATGTGCATGACATGGCTGTAGCGTTCGATGATGAATTTCTCGGTCGGGCGCACGGTGCCTATCTTCGCCACGCGGCCGACGTCGTTGCGGCCCAGATCGAGCAGCATCAGGTGTTCGGCGCATTCCTTGGGGTCCCCCAGAAGGTCAGCCTCGAACGCGTCATCCTCGGCTGGGGTTGCGCCGCGCGGGCGGGTGCCTGCGATGGGGCGGATGGTGACCTCGTCGCCGAAGACGCGCACGAGGATCTCCGGGCTCGCACCGATCACTTGGAAGCCGCCAAAGTTGAAGTAGAACATGAAAGGTGAGGGGTTGGTTCTTCGCAAGGACCGATAAAGTGCAAAAGGCGGGAGCGGGAAATCCTGCGTCCAGCGTTGCGCGGGGACCACCTGGAAGATGTCACCGGCGCGGATGTAGTCCTTGGCTTTTTCGACGGCCTGCTTGTAGCCCTCGTGGGTGAAGTTCGACACGGGCGGCGCAATCTCGGCGGCATCGCCCATTTCGCGGGCCTGCTGCGGCAGCGCGCGTTCCAGATCGCGCACCGCGTCCATGACCCGTTCTGCGGCTTGTGCATAGGCCGCGCGGGCGGTCAGGCCGTCGGCGACCCAGGCGGGAGACACCACTGTCACCTCACCCTTGACGCCGTCCAGAACCGCCACCACCGAAGGGCGCAGCATCACCGCATCGGGTAAGCCCAGCGGATCGGGGTTGATGTTCGGCAGATGCTCGACCAGCCGGATCATGTCGTAGCCCAGATAGCCAAACAGCCCGGCTGCGGCCTGTGGCAGGGCGTCGGGCAGGTCGATCTTTGAGTCTGCGATCAGGGCGCGCAGGGTGGTCAGCGGATCGCCCGACTGGTCCTCGAAGGCGTCCGTATCATAGCGCGCGGCGCGATTGATGCGGCTTTTGGAGCCGTGGCACTGCCAGATCACGTCGGGTTTCATGCCGATGATCGAATACCGTCCGCGCACCTCGCCGCCGGTGACGCTTTCCAGCACAAAGGCGTCTTTGGCGGCGCCGGTTAGCTTGAGCATCAGCGACACTGGCGTGTCGAGATCGGCGGCAAGGCGGGCGTAGACAACCTGGTTCTGACCGGCCTCGAAGGCGCGGGCAAAGCTGTCGAAATCGGGGGTCAGTGTGGCCATCTGCGTTACTGGATCAGCGCATGAACCGCGTTGATCGCGGGCTGGTTGATTTCAACTCCGGCGCGGCGCTGGACATCCGTGGCATAGGCGCGGAACAGGTCTTCGGCAACGCTGTTGGAAGCCTGATTGCGAAGGGCCTGTGCCAGCATCTCGATATCGCCATCGCTGCGGTCCACGGCGGTGATGCCGTCAAGGCGCAGCAGGATCACGGTCCCGGTCCCGGCCACGGCACGGGTATCGCCAACGCCCATTTCAAACACCGCCGTGAGCAGGTCGGGGCCAAGTTCGGCGATCTGGGCGTTGCGGCCCAGCCCGGTTTCGGTGCGTGGGGACAGGGACAGGTCCTCGAAGCTGGCGCCGTTGGCCAGCGATGCGGCAAGGTCTTCTGCCTGTGCCATGAGCTGCGCGGTCTGTTCGCGGGTGTCCCAGCCCTGACGGACGCGGTCGATCACGTCTTCCAGGGGCTGCGGCGCGGGGAGCTGGATGCGGTTGAGGCGCATCGCAAAGACGCCGCCATCGCCAAGCTGCATCACCTCGGGGAAGTCGCCTTCGGCCAGCATGCCAGCGGCTTGGCGGAAGGCGTCATAAGCGGCGATCTCTCCATCGGCAGCGGGGAACCAGTCGATCTGGCCCAGCTGCGCCTCGGTTGTGTTGGCGATTTCTTCGAGGGTGGCCCCGGCAGCCAGTTCATCGTCGATCGTTTGCGCCAGCGTTTCGATCACCCGGCGGGCACGGTCGAGCGCCAATTCGCCACGCAGGTCGGGGCGGGCGTCCTCAAAAGACGTTGTCTGAGCGTCCAGCACCGCGTTGACGCGGTAGAGCGCCGGTCCGAGGTTCGATGGCAGAGGGCCGACGACGTCGCCGGTCGCTGCGGCGAACACGCCTTCAGACGCTGCGCCGACATCGTCGCGCGTCACGTCGCCCATGTCCACGTCCGACAGGGTCAGGCCGCGCTCTTCTACCAGATCCTCGAAGCTGAAGCCATCGCCCAGACGGGCCAGCGCCTCGGCAGCGGCGTCTTCGCTGTTGAAGACCAGGCGTTCGACCAGCCGACGCTCGGGCAGGTTGAACTCGTCGAACCGTTCCTCGTAAGAGGCGCGCAGCGTGGCGTCATCCACCTCGACCGTGTCCACGATCATCTCTGGCGTGATCCACGCATAGGTGATGTCGCGCTGTTCGGGCAGGGTGTAGCGGTCGATATTGTCTTCGTAATAGGCTTCCAGATCCGCCTCGGAGGGCTCTGGCAGGCCGGTTTGCAAGTTCGATCCGGTCAGCCGTGCCCATGCGAAATCGCGGGTTTCGCCCGTATAGGCCAGCAGAGTGTCGATATAGGTGTCGGGCAGGGTGTTGCCCGCGATGAGCGCGCTTTGCAGGATGGTGCGCGCGGTGTCGTCACGCAGCTGTTCTTCGAACTCGGCTTCGGACAGGCCCTGATTGCGCAGGGCAAAGCTGTAGGCCTCGCGGTTGAAGCTGCCATCGGCACCTTGGAAGGACGGCACCTGCAACAGCTGTTCCGCGACGACATCGTCACCGACCGAGATGCCGATGCGCGATGCTTCGTGGTCCAGACCGCGAGCGGTGACCAGCTGTGCCAGAACCTGCCGGTCCAGTCCCATCAATTGAGCTTCGGACATCGGCACGGCGCGGCCGGTCTGCGCGGCAAAGGCGTTGATCTCGGTGCGCAGGTTGCGCAGGTAGGCCTCGGTCGTGACTTCCTTGTCGCCGACGGTGGCCACGCTGCGTGCGGTGCCGGTCAAACTGGTCGCGCCAAAGCCGGCTAGGCCTATGATGAGAAGCCCCAGCAGAATCCAGATGAAGGTCTTTGACAGCTTGCCTTTGCCCATGGCCATGCGGGTGCGCCCCTTGCTTGGTTGTGTTTTCGTGCGACGTGTCTACGCGGCGGGGACAGGGGTCGCAAGGGGCCAGTCGAGGCTGGCCAGACGGCTGAACAGCGCCTCGATCCCGCTGCGATCCACGTTGGCAAAGGCGACGCGGAACTGGCGTGTGCCGGACGGGTCCGAGGCAGGGGTGAACATGGTGCCGGGCAGAGCGAGGATACCTGCCTCCCGCACCAGTTTCGGCGCCAGAGTGGCGCTGCTTTCGGCGAAGGGATGTTCGAGATAGGCGAAATAGGCGCCACAGCCCATGAGCCGCCAGCCCTTGGCTTCGATCAGCGGCATGTGGTCGTGGATGGCTGCACGTCTGTCGAGGATCTCGTGGCGTTCCCCGGCCAGCCAGTCGCCGAGGTTCTGCAATCCCCAAAGGGCCGCGCGCTGGCCAAGTTGCGACGGGCAGATGGCAACGGTGTCGAGAAATTTCTCGATCTCGGCCAGCAGGGACGGATGCGCAAGAACAGCGCCGACACGGTGGCCGGTGAGGCGGTAGGCCTTGGAGAACGAGTAAAGCTGGATCAGCGTGTCGTCCCATTCGGCGTCGGACAGCAAGCCGTGCGGCGGGTTGGGGCGACTGTCGAAATCGCGGTAGGTCTCGTCGACGATCAGCTTGATCCCGGTCTCGCGGGCAAGCGCGAAGAACGCCTGAAGCGTTTCGGCAGGGTATTCGACGCCGCCGGGATTGTTCGGTGTGACCAGCGCAATCGCGCGGGTTCTGGGTGTGATCAGCGCGCGGGCGGCACTGGCGTCGGGAATCAGATCAGGCCCGGTGGGCAGCGGCACGGCGCTGACGCCGGACATGTCGAGCCACATTTTATGATTGAAGTACCAAGGGGTTGGGAGGATAACCTCATTCCCTTCGTTGCAAAGCGCGGCGATAGTGGCGGCAAAGGCCTGATTGCAGCCCGAGGTGATCGCGACCTGATCGGCTGTGGCGGTGCCGTGGTAATGCGACGACCACTGCGCCGCGAGTTCCGCGCGCAGTGCGGGCAGGCCCAAGACCGGGCCGTAGAGATGGGTTTCGGGCAGCTCCAGCGCCTCGGCCATCGCGGCACGCAGGGGCGCGGGGGGCGGCTCCACCGGGGCGGCCTGGCTCACGTTGATCAGCGGTTGGTTGTCGGGAAATCTCACCCCGTCAAGCCAGCGGCGGGCTTCCATCACCGGGGGTGCAAAGGTGGTCTGGGTGCGTGAGGTCATGGAAGCTGATCCCATTGGGCGCCTGCGGCGCGCTTTTTAGTTCGTTTTCAGGGGCGCTGCCCCTCGGCCTTCGGCCTCACCCCGAGATATTTGGAAACCAGAGAAGATCGGGCCGTCAATCCTTGCCGCGATAGGGTTCCACATATTGCAGCGCCATGTCCCATGGAAAGAAGATCCACGTGTCCTGGCTCACTTCGGTGATGAAGGTGTCGACCTGCGGGCGGCCCATCGGTTTGGCATAGACGGTCGCGATATGTGCCTTGGGCATGTGCCTGCGCACCACTTCGAGCGTTTTGCCCGTGTCCACGAGATCATCCACCACGAGGATGCCGGTGCCGTCGCCGACCACGTCCATATCGGGCGATTTGATCACCTTGGGCTCTGTTTGGGTCTGGTGGTTGTAGCTTTTGACGCTGATCGTATCGACCATGCGGATGTCCAGCTCGCGGGCCACGATCATCGCGGGCGCCATGCCGCCACGGGTGATGGCCACCACGGCGCGCCATCCGCCGTCGTCCGGTCCTTCGCCCTGCAACCGCCATGCGAGCGCGCGGGCGTCGCGGTGCAGCTGGTCCCAGCTGACATGGAATCCTTTTTCGTGGGGCAGGCGGTCGGTCATGGGAGGCTCCTTTGTAAGTCAGCGGCCGAACAGCAGGCGCAGGCCAAGCGCGCCGAGAATGGCGGCGGCGGTGCGGTCGGTGACGGGTTTCAGCCGCAGGTATCCGGCGCGGGCGGGCGCGCTGGACAGGAAGGCGGCGAAGAGGGTGTAGACGATGAGTTCGACAACGAAATGATTGGCGACGATCAGCGCTTTGGCACCGAGGCTTAGGTCGGGTGGGAAGATCACCACCAGAACCGCGCCAGCAAAGAGGACAGATTTGGGGTTTGCGAGATTGACCAGCAGTCCGCCAACAAAGGCCTGCGCGCCGGGATGGGCGCTGTCGGACACGGGATCGCGGGCGCTGCGCCAGAGCTGCACCGCGATCCAGATCAGGTAGAGCGCGCCCGCGGTTTTGAGCACCAGATAGGCCCAGGGCACCAGCGCAAAGACCGCGTTCAGACCAAGAAGCGCCGCGCCGGTCCAGAGGGCTGCCATCAGGCCAAGCCCCGCGCCTGTCGCAACCCCTGCCACAAACCCGCCGGCCACCGATTGGCGCAGCGCATAGAGCAGCGCCGGGCCGGGGGCGGCCATCGCGGCCAGCAGCGTCAGGTTGAACGCGATGAGCTGGGCCGTGGTCATCCGTTACTCTTTGCTCATGTCCGGCGCATCGACCGCTTTCATGCCGACGACGTGATAACCCGCATCGACATGGTGGGTCTCGCCGGTCACACCCGAGCCGAGATCGGACAGCAGGTAGAGCGCGGATTTGCCGACATCGTCGATGGTCACGTTGCGGCGCAGCGGTGAATTGTATTCGTTCCACTTCATGATGTAGCGGAAATCGCCGATGCCCGAAGCGGCCAGCGTCTTGATTGGGCCAGCGGAGATGGCATTGACGCGGATGCCGTCTTTGCCGAGGTCTTCGGCAAGATAGCGGACCGAGGATTCGAGGGCCGCCTTGGCCACACCCATCACATTGTAATGCGGCATGATCCGTTCGGCACCGTAATAGGTCATGGTCAGGGCCGCGCCGCCATTGGTCATCATCTTTTCGGCGCGCTGCATCACTGCGGTGAAGGAATAGACCGAGATGTCCATGGTCATCATGAAATTGTCGCGGCTGGTGTCGACATAGCGCCCGCGCAGCTCGGACTTGTCGGAAAAGCCGATCGCGTGGACGATGAAATCAAGGCTGTCCCAGCGGGTCTTGAGGCCGTCGAACAAGGAATCGATCGACGCGCCGTCGGCGACATCGCAGGGCAGCACGATGTCCGACCCCAGCTGCGCGGCCAGCGGATCGACGCGTTTCCTGAGCGCATCACCCTGATAGGAGAACGCAAGCTGTGCGCCCGCATCGGCCAGTGCCTTTGCAATCCCCCAGGCGATTGATTTGTCATTGGCGAGGCCCATGATAAGCCCGCGCTTTCCAGCCATAATTTCGCTTTTCATGGAGCCGCGCCCTTTGCTGTTCGATGTGCGAGACGTTTAGGCGAAGCGGGCTTGCGCGGCAAGGCTGTGAATGCTCTGTGTGCATTTGTGCACATTTTGTGACACGAGGTCACGGTGGACAATGCCCCGCGCACTCCGCTAGGGCGCGGTTTTCAGTTGGAGGTTACGATGAGTGATCGCACAGGAATTTTTGCGGGAGACGATCCGTTCGAGATCGCGCGCCGCTGGCTCGCCGAAGCCGAGGCGACGGAAATCAACGATCCGAACGCCATCGCCCTATCGACGGTGGACGGGTCCGGCATGCCGAATGTGCGGATGGTGCTGCTCAAGGAAATCGAGGACGACGCCTTTGTCTTTTATACCAACTACGAGAGCCGCAAGGGGCAGGAGATCGAGGCTGCCGGCAAGGCGGCGTTCGTCATGCATTGGAAATCGCTGCACCGCCAGCTGCGCGTCCGGGGCACCGTGACCCGCGAAGAGGGCGAGAAGGCGGATGCCTATTATGCGTCCCGGTCTCTCAAAAGTCGTCTTGGCGCCTGGGCGTCAAAACAGTCGCAACCGCTCGGGTCGCGGACCGAGTTGATGGCCGAAGTTGCAAAACTTACACCAAAGCTTGGAACCAATCCCCCGCGTCCCGCGTTTTGGGGTGGATTTCGCATCCATCCGACCGAAATCGAGTTCTGGGCTGACGGGGCGTTCCGGTTGCATGATCGGTTCAGGTGGGTCAAGGGAGACGAAAAAATAGCATGGAAAATCAATCGCTTAAATCCGTGACATTCACGTCACGTGAAATGCAGGGTGAAATTCCTTCTGTTTTTCTTATACTTGCAACTCTGGTTGGGGCACCGCAAAATGCGGTGGGAATTTGATGTTGGAAAAAATCGTGGAACAGTCACAACAGCCTGACTCGCGCATAGCCGGTCATGTGAAGTGGTTTGACCCAGCCAAAGGATTCGGTTTTCTGGTCTCTGACGAGGGCGGGCCCGATATCCTGCTGCACGCAAATGTACTTCGTAATTATGGACAGGGGTCCGTCGCGGACGGGGCACGGATCGAGGTGGTCGTTCAGACCACCACCCGTGGTCTGCAAGCGGTCGAAGTCCTGAGCATCACGCCTCCGGTTCAGTCCGGGGTTGCGCCGCTGGAAGATTTCAGCGGTGTGTCGGCTGAAGATATCGCGGCAGCGGTTCTTGAACCTGCACGGGTCAAATGGTTCGACAAGTCCAAAGGTTTTGGATTTGCCAATGTCTTCGGACGCTCCGAGGATATCTTTATCCATGTTGAGGTCTTGCGCCGTTCCGGGCTTTCGGATTTGCTGCCCGGCGAAGCGCTTGCGCTGCGCTCGATCGAGAGCAGCCGCGGGCGTATGGCTGTCGAGGTGCTTCCGTGGGAAAGTGGTCTGTCCTAACATTTGTTGTAGCGCTCGGCGCGTCGCCGGTCTTTGCCGCTGATCCGCCTTGCAGCGACGATGCCATCTTTCTGCGCGGTGATTGGGGCACTGCGCGTTTCACCGTCGATGTAGCCGACACACCCGAATTGCGCAGCCGTGGTCTGATGTTCGTCGAGGAGATGCCGACGATGACGGGGATGCTCTTTGTCTATGAATACGCGCAGACGGTTTCGTTCTGGATGCAGAACACCCTGATACCTCTGGACATGATCTTTGCCGATTCCAAGGGCATGGTGCAGCGCGTGCATGACAACGCCATTCCCGGTGATACGACAAGCATTCCGGGCGGGTCGAACATCCAGTTCGTGCTCGAGATCAACGGTGGCATGGCGGATCGGCTGGGCATCGACGTGGGTACAGAAATGCGCCATCCGGCAATTGCGGACGAAAGCGCAAGCTGGGCCTGCGGTTCCTGAGCAGGTTGCAGAAAAAACCGCTTTCCAAATCGGATGACCGTCGATAAACGACCCCTCAGTCGGGGCGTAGCGCAGCCTGGTAGCGCGACGGTTTTGGGTACCGTAGGTCGCAAGTTCGAATCTTGCCGTCCCGACCATCTTGAAAACAGTGGTATCGCCAGATGTCAGGCAGCCTCCGGGCAGTCTGCCGTTTTTGGCGCAGTAGATCTTGGTCGTGGGATCTCTGCCACAGAACGCGGTGTTGCAGATTCGCAGCGCTGCCTCCCAGAGTGGTTGAAGCAGCCTCTGAACGCCTGTGGATAACTTTTTGGCAGCGTTGGCTTTTCGGACGCTGGCTTATCCACAGGTCTATACACGGGTGATGCACAGCTGAATCACCACCGGTAGTATCCATGGCACCGGTCAACCCAAAATCTATGACAAAAAAGCGAAAATACGTGTTGACGAGTCCAGCGTTTATCCGCCAATTTGTGCGGGTCGGTTCGATCAACCACAACATATAGTGTTTTGGGCCGACAACGGGGACGGGACCACCGGACAAGGCTTTTGAGGCGCTTTACCTGCACGCCATGCGCGCGGGACCGGAAAACTCGTGCCTATCGCGGCCTTGATTGGGCCTTGGGGTACACATAGACAAGAAGAGACCGGTGCGATGAAAATCGAAAGAAAATTTACCAAATCTGGCCAGGATGCATATGCAGGGGTCGAATTCGTGTCGACCACGTCCGAAATTCGGAATCCTGACGGGTCCGTGGTTTTCAAACTCGACGATGTAGAAGTTCCGTCCAGCTGGAGCCAGGTGGCAAGTGACGTCATCGCACAGAAATACTTCCGCAAGGCGGGGGTTCCGGTCTCCGTGAAGAAGGTCAAGGAAAAGGGCGTGCCCAGCTTCCTGTGGCGGTCGGTTCCCGAAACTGCGGACACGCCGCGCACCGGTGAAATCTCCTCCAAGCAGGTGTTCGACCGTCTGGCCGGCGCCTGGGCCTATTGGGGCTGGAAGGGCGGCTACTTCACCACGGAAGAGGATGCGCAGGCCTATTTCGACGAGATGCGCTTTATGCTGGCCACACAGAAGGCCGCACCGAACAGCCCGCAATGGTTCAACACCGGCCTGCACTGGGCCTACGGCATCGACGGACCGAGCCAGGGGCACTACTATGTCGACTACAAATCCGGCGAACTGACCAAATCCACCTCGGCCTATGAGCACCCGCAGCCCCATGCGTGCTTCATCCAGTCGGTGGCGGATGATCTGGTCGGCGATGGCGGCATCATGGACCTCTGGGTGCGCGAGGCGCGCCTCTTCAAGTATGGCTCCGGCACCGGCACCAACTTCTCCAGCTTGCGCGCAGCCAACGAGCCGCTGTCAGGTGGCGGCAAGTCGTCGGGCCTGATGGGCTTTCTCAAGATCGGCGACCGTGCCGCAGGTGCGATCAAGTCGGGCGGTACCACCCGCCGCGCGGCCAAGATGGTGATCTGCGATGCCGACCACCCCGATATTCAGGAATTCATCAACTGGAAGGTCAAGGAAGAGCAGAAGGTCGCCAGCATCGTCGCCGGGTCGAAGATGCACGAAAAGATGCTCAACGCGATCTTCAAGGCGCTCAGCAGCTGGGACGGTCTGCCCGAAGACGCCTATGACCCCAAGAAGAATGACACGCTGAAAGCGGCAATTCGCGCGGCCAAGAACGTCATGATCCCCGAGACATATATCAAGCGCGTGCTGGATTACGCACGGCAGGGATATGCGTCGATCGAATTCCCGACCTATGACACCGATTGGGACTCTGAGGCCTACGCCTCCGTGTCGGGCCAGAACTCGAACAACTCGATCCGCGTCACCAACGCGTTCCTCAAAGCTGTGCGCGAAGATGCCGATTGGGAGCTGATCCGCCGTACCGATGGCGCGGTCGCCAAGACGATCAAGGCGCGTGACCTGTGGGAAGACGTCGGCCACGCGGCCTGGGCCTGTGCCGATCCGGGCATCCAGTTCCACGACACCGTCAACGAATGGCACACCTGCCCGGCGGATGGCGAGATTCGCGGCTCGAACCCGTGTTCGGAATACATGTTCCTGGACGACACGGCCTGTAACCTTGCGTCGATGAACCTGCTGACCTTCCTCAAGGACGGCGAGTTCCAGTCGGATGACTACATGCATGCGACGCGCCTTTGGACGCTGACGCTGGAAATCTCGGTGATGATGGCGCAGTTCCCGTCCAAGGAAATCGCGCAGCGGTCTTATGACTTCCGCACGCTGGGTCTGGGCTATGCGAATATCGGCGGTCTGCTGATGAACCTCGGCTTCTCCTATGACAGCGACGAGGGCCGCGCGCTCTGCGGTGCGCTGACCGCGCTGATGACCGGTGTGTCCTACGCCACCTCCGCCGAGATCGCCGGAGAGCTGGGCCCGTTCCCCGGCTACAAGAAAAACGCCGATCACATGCTGCGCGTCATCCGCAACCACCGCAACGCCGCGTATGGCGCGACAGATGGCTACGAAGCGCTGTCGGTCAAGCCGGTGCCGCTCGATCACGCCAACTGCCCCGACCGCAAGCTCGTCGATCTGGCACAGGCAAGCTGGGACGAGGCGCTGCGCCTTGGCCAGAAGCACGGCTACCGCAACGCGCAGGCCACGGTCATTGCCCCCACGGGCACCATCGGTCTGGTCATGGATTGCGACACTACGGGCATCGAGCCGGATTTCGCTCTGGTGAAGTTCAAGAAACTGGCCGGTGGCGGTTACTTCAAGATCATCAACCAGTCGGTTCCGGCTGCGCTTGAAAAGCTGGGCTACGGCTCTGCGCAGATCGAAGAGATCGTGTCCTACGCTGTTGGCCACGGCACCATCGGCAACGCGCCCGGCATCAACCACACCTCGCTGGCCGGTCACGGCTTTGGCCCGGCGCAGCTTCAGAAGGTGGACAAGTCGCTCGCCGCAGCCTTCGACATCCGCTTCGTGTTCAACCAGTGGACGCTGGGCGAAGAGTTCTGCCGCGAAGTGCTGGGCATCCCGGCAGACAAGCTGAACGACCCGACCTTCGACCTGCTGCGCCACCTGGGCTACACCAAGGCCGAAATCGACGCGGCGAACGACCATGTCTGCGGAACCATGACGCTTGAGGGCGCGCCCTACCTGAAGCCCGAGCATTACGCGGTCTTCGATTGCGCCAATCCCTGCGGCAAGAAGGGCAAGCGCTTCCTGTCGGTGCAGTCCCACATCACCATGATGGCGGCGGCGCAATCCTTCATCTCGGGCGCGATCTCCAAGACGATCAACATGCCCAACGATGCCACCATCGAGGATTGCCAGAAGGCGTATGAGCTGAGCTGGTCGCTCGGCACCAAGGCCAACGCGCTCTACCGTGACGGCTCCAAGCTGTCGCAGCCGCTCGCGGCCGCACTGGTCGAGGATGACGAAGACGCCGCCGAGATCCTCGAATCCGGATCCATGCCCGAAAAGGCACAGGTTCTGGCCGAGAAGATCGTCGAGAAGATCATCATCAAGGAAATCCAGAAGTCGCACCGCGAAAAGATGCCGGAGCGCCGCAAGGGCTACACCCAGAAGGCGGTTGTCGGGGGCCACAAGGTCTACCTGCGCACGGGCGAATACCAGGACGGCAGCCTTGGCGAGATCTTCATCGACATGCACAAGGAAGGGGCGGGCTTCCGCGCCATGATGAACAACTTTGCCATAGCGGTGTCGGTTGGTCTTCAATACGGTGTGCCGCTCGAGGAATTCGTCGATGCCTTCACCTTCACCAAGTTCGAACCGGCGGGCATGGTGCAGGGCAATGACAGCATCAAGAACGCGACCTCGATCCTCGACTATATCTTCCGCGAACTGGCGGTCAGCTATCTCGACCGCACCGATCTGGCCCATGTGAAGCCTGAAGGCGCGTCCTTCGACGATCTGGGCCGGGGCGAAGAAGAGGGTGTGTCCAACGTCAAGGAACTCTCTGACACTGCAGCGTCCCGTTCGCTTGAAGTGCTCAAGCAGATCAGCTCCACGGGCTACCTGCGCAAGCGTCTGCCGCAGGAACTGATCGTTCTGCAAGGCGGCCAGACCGGGGCTGTGGCCTTTGGCGGTGGCGTCGATGCCGTGGCCGCGCTCAACACGCTGGTGCCGGAAACCGGCGGCGTGACGACAGCGGTGGCAACGGCCCGGGCCAGCACGTCGGTGCCCGCCATGACCGCGGTCACACGGGCCAAGATGCAGGGCTACGAAGGCGAAGCCTGCGGCGATTGCGGCAACTACACGCTGGTCCGCAACGGCACCTGCATGAAGTGCAACACCTGCGGCGGCACATCGGGGTGTAGCTAAGCCCTAACCAGTCACGAGGCGGGTGCGCCCGCCTCTGACGCGCGTCGGGCCGCAGGCAAGATTATTCCGAGCGGTGTACAACTTGAGAGCTTGACGAGCGAAACTGAGCGGGGGCCCAAGCGGCCCCCCTTTTTTGTCAGGGCTTTCAGCCGCTTACAGCTCGATGGTGATCTCGCCATCCGGCTCTGCCGCACGGGATTGGCACAGGATGATCTGGTCCGCGCGCTGCGCCTTCGACAGCACGAAATCCCGGTGCTCGACCGCGCCGCTGGCGATCCGCGCCTTGCAGACACCGCAGATCCCGTCCGAACATTTCACGTCCACGGCAACGCCGTTCTCGTTCAGAACATCCGTCGCGGTCTTGTCGGCGGGCACGGCAAAGCTGCGCCCATCGGTCAAATTCAGCGTGAACGCGTGGTTTTCATACTCCGGCATCTCTGGCACGGCGAAATATTCCAGATGACGCGCGTCTTCGGGAAATCGTTTGCGTTCAGCGGCTTCCATGACGGCGTTCATGTAAAGATCCGGCCCGCAGGTGTAGATATGCTGCCCCTGCTGGTACTCCGGCAACAGGTTCTCCAGATCGGCACGGGTGCCTTCGTCGCTGACATGGATCTGCACCTTGTCGGCCCATGGCATCTTGGCCAGATCCTCCAGGTAACCGGCCTCGGATCGGGTTTTCAGCGAATAGTGCAGTGCAAAGGGCCGCCCCAGGGCGTGCAGCCTGTGCGCCATGGCGATCATCGGCGTGACCCCGATCCCGCCGCCCATCAGCCATGTGAATGACGCATCCTCGACCAGCGGGAAATGGTTGATGGGTTTCGACACGAAGACCCGCCGCCCTTCGGCAAAGATGCGATGCAAGAGCGCCGATCCGCCGCGTCCCTGATCCTCGCGCAGCACGCCGATCTGGTAGACCGACCGGTCCGCCGGATCGCCCGACATCGAATATTGCCGCAGGAATTCGGGGGCCACCACCAGATCGAGATGCCCTCCTGCCGTCCATTCCGGCAGGTCGTGCCCATCGACATGGCGGAACTCGTATTTGGTGACCGAGGGCGACATCTTTTCGACCTTGCTGACCACCACAGGCACAACCGGGCTCTCGGTGGCATCTCTGGGACGGTGCAGATGGGACGTGTCGCCGCGCGCCAGCCGAGCCTTGTGCTCGTCTGCGCTGACCATCGCGGCATAGGCGGCGATGCCGGCCTCGCGGTCCATCGGATCGGGATACGGATAGGGATGCGCGGCCAGCGGGGCGGGGTAGACAGCCAGCGTCTGGTCCTCGTGGCGCAGGGTCAGATCCTTTTGCAGATCGCGCGCATTGACCGGGTGATGGGTCGGCGCGTAGCTGCCGTTCTCCTGCAACTCCAGATCCCACCACCATTTCTTGACCGGGTTGAGCCCGCCGCGGCCCGCGGCATCGTCCAGCTTGGACAGAAGCGGCGCGGCCTGCGGCAGGGTCATCGCAACCTTGCGGAACGGCTTTTCGGCAAACAACCCTTCAAGGTTCCACGGGCAGGTTTTCATGCAGCGCCCGCACATCGCGCCGCCTTCGGTGGTGATGCGGTAGGTGGCGCATTTCTGGCTGTCGGATTTCCAGATCTCGTAGCCGTTGAACATTCGCTTTGGCCCGGCGGTGATCGCCCCCGAGGGACATTCGCGGGCGCATTTGTTGCAGGATTCGCAGAAGGTTTGGAGACCAAAGTCGATGGGTTTGTCATGCGCCAGCGGCATGTCGGTGGTGACGACGCCGGACTTGAGGCGAGGCCCGAGGAACGGGTTCAGGATCACCTCGCCGATGCGGCTGACCTCGCCCAGACCGGCCAGTAGCAGCAGCGGCGGTTGCAGCACCTCGCCGTCCAGCACGGTATGCGCCTTGGCGCTGTAGCCCAGATTGCGGATCTGCTTGGCCAGCACCCCGCCCAGCAGCGAGAAGCGCAGATAGGCCCGCATGGATTGCGCGACACTGATCCAGTCGTCGCCGGATGCGCCGTCCATCGTCTCGTAGCCCTGGTCGATGATGATGCTGATCGCCTGATCGTGTGGCGGGTCGATGGGATCGCCGCGCGCGTCATGGCTGTACCATGTCCAGTCGGGGCAACGGCTGATCCCCAGCGCATCGACCCCCAGCCAATAGGCGGTGGCCTTGATCGTGTCGGCGTTGCTTTGCAAATTTGCAGGACGTGGGCCGGTTTCGGGCGGTCCGTCTTGCAATAACACAAAGGCCCCCAGCATCCGCCGCTGCGCCGAAGACGGTGCCGCCTTGCGCGCGTAGTAGCCGCCCTTTGCGCCGTCCTGCAGTTTCTTGCCCATGTCCCCGAACTGCGCGCGGGCGAACAGGTCGGCGCGTTTGGGCACGCGGGGCACGTTGGGTTCGTCGATATAGGTGGTCGGTGTCTCGACCCGCTTGAGCGTTTCGAACGGGTGCGGACCATCGACATAGCGGCGGCTGTCGAACGGGTTGGTGTTGAGACCAGATCGCGCCGAAACGGTGCCAAGTTTCCACGCCAGACCTTTGGTCAGCGATTTGTGCTGCGCGGCAGCAAGCGGTGCGTCATGGGCCAGATCGAGCGTGGTGGTCACGATGGCCACTCCGAACCGGTCCCCCAGCCATGGATTGACCAAGGCTCCGTCCTTTACCGAGGCCAGACCGGCGGCGACGGTGCAGATGTTGAGATCGACATCGGTGCTGGTCGCGGTATGCGCCTTGGCGTCCCAGCCCAGCAGGCGGATGTAATTGGCGATCACCACGGCGGTTTCCGTGGCCCGCAGGCAGGCACGGTGGGCCTGCGCGTCGGTGATCCATTCGGTTCCGGTCTCATTCGGCGTCGGGTCGCGTGGGATCTCGTAGAGGAACACAAGGGCGGTGTGATGCCCGTCGATGGTGCTGGGCGGTGCCTCCATCGATTCCTTGAGATCGGCCATGATCATGTCGATGCCGGAGGCCAGCGTTTTGGTCTGGCGGGTCTTCAGATCATTGGCAAGCCGGTCGATATCCGGGTTCTGGCGCGGCGTGTCCAGATGCGCCTCGGGCAGCAGGGGGCCAAACCCGACCATCGTGGCGTCTGAGAAATAGCCAAACGCTTTCAGATGGTTGGCGCGCTCTGTTACGTCGTCGGTAAAGCGTGACCGGGCCTTGTTCACGAACCCGTCGCGGATCGCGTCCATCATCGCCTGATAATCGGCCATCGCGTTGACGATCGACGCGGGGTCTTCGGGACGCAGGAAACTCAGACCGGGATGGGGTGGGATCGTTGCGGGGTCCGGCATCGCGCCGCGCGCCGCGCGCTCCAGCGGGAACGGACCCAGATGCACTGGCCGGTTTTTGTCTGAAAAGAACCGAAGTCCCATGAAACCCTCCCATCGCGCGATGCACGCGCTGGCCAAGAGTGCCGCATTCCGGCTCAGGACTGCAAGGCGTGAAAATCCTTGAGCGTCTTGCCCGCCTCGTCGACGAATAGCCCCGGAAGCGGTGTGAGGTCGGTCACGCGGTCCATGCGGAAGGTGACAAAGCCTCCGTCGGTTTCGTCCCAGACCACACAGGTCCAGATGCGCCCCCAGTAATCAAGGTGCAGTGGCCGCACAGTATGGGCCTTTTCATCGCCTTCGAGCCGCAGGCGCAGCTTCTGCCGCGCGCGGATCGCCTTTCGGAAGGCGGGCATGTGGCGAAACCCCTGCGCGGCCTCGGCAAAAGGGTAGGTGGCAAAGCCGAACTTGCCCGCCGGTGTGCCCACATCCTCTGGCAGCACCGCGTCGATCTTGTCGGCCAAGGCGCGGGCGGCGCTGGCAAGGTCTTCTGCATCGGCGGCACCGACAGCGGCCAGCCCGATATGCAGCGCCTCGAGCTCGGTCTGGGTCAGGTTCAGCGGCGGCAGGGTGATCATCGCCTGCGCGGTGTAGCCTGATCCGCGCGCGCCCTCGACCGGCACACCCGAAGAGGCGAGCGTGTCCATGTCGCGGTAGATGGTGCGCACCGACACGCCAAGATCCTGGGCCATCGCCTCGGCGGTGTGGAGGTGGCCGTCTTTCAGGCGCTGCATCAGGGCGTAGAGCCGGTCGCTGCGTTTCATGTGATTCTCCGCTGAGTTGCCGTGCTGCACTGCGTTGATACTGACAAAAACCTGTCAACTGACAAGCTCTTGACAAAAACGCCCGAAATTGGCGTGTTTTCGTGCTTTCGGAAGGCGACACGAGTCATTACATAACCGAATGAAATTGATTGCAGGCGGTCGCCTGCCGGTTAGGAGAGATTTCATGGGTATCGGAAATATCGGTCTGCCGGGCCTTCTGCTCATCGCCGTTGTGGTGCTGGTGCTGTTTGGCCGTGGCAAGATTTCGTCGCTGATGGGCGAAGTCGGCAAGGGCATCACCGCCTTCAAGAAGGGCGTGGACGAGGGCAAGAGCGAGCTTGAAGAGCAGAAAGCCGAGAGCGCCAAGGACGTGACGCCCGAGGATCAGAAAGACAAGGACAAGGTCTAAACGCAATGTTCGATCTTGGCTTTGCCGAGCTGTTGGTGATCGGGATCGTGGCGTTGATCGTCGTCGGTCCCAAAGATCTCCCGGTGCTCTTTCGGAAGGTTGGCAATTTCATGGGCAAGGCCCGTGGCATGGCGCGCGAGTTTTCGCGGGCGATGAATGATGCCGCAGACGAATCCGGCGTTCGGGACATGCAAAAGACGTTCAAGTCGGCGACCAACCCGATGAGCAGCGCGATGGATGGGGTCAAGGATGCGGCCAAGTCGATGACGAATGTCGATCCGGCCAGCAATACCGGCAAGCTGTCCGCCGAACGCGAGGCGGCAAAGAAAAAGATCGAAGCCAGCGCGGCGCGCGCCGCAGCCGACCGCAAGAAACGTGAGGCGGACGATGCGCTGAAAAAGGCCGAAGACATGGAAGCGGCGCTGAAATCGGACGCCGCTCCGGAAAAGGACGCCTGAGATGAGTGCCCGCGACGAAGACATCGAGGACAGCAGCGCGCCTCTGATCGAGCATCTGGCCGAACTCCGCACACGGCTGATCCGCTCGGTGCTGGCGCTTCTGGTCGGCATCTGCGTGCTGTTCATCCCGGTGCAGGGCGATTTTCTCGCGGAACACGTGCTGCGCTTCTTGCTTGTGCCGATCGAGGACACTTTGCGCGCGCTTGGCGATCCGTCGCCCACGTTGCAATATACCAGCCCTCAGGAATACCTCTTCGTGTTGTTCCGCATCGGCATGGTGTTCGGCTTTGCGCTGGCCTTCCCGGTGATTGCGCACCAGATGTGGCGCTTTATCGCGCCGGGACTGTACCGATCTGAGAAATCCGCCTTTTTGCCGTTTGTGATCGCGTCGCCGGTGATGTTCATGGCGGGTGCGGCTTTTGCGCATTTCGTCGTGACACCGCTGGCGATGGCATTTTTCCTGGGCTTCACCGATGCACCCTCGCTCTTTGCGAATGTCCTGTCGGGTGCCGTGGATGTCGAGGCGACCGTGGTGGCACCACCTGCGGACCAAGGCCTGACCATCACCTTCTTTGGTAAGGTGAACGAAAGCCTTCAAACCTCGCTTGTGTTCATCATGGCCTTTGGCCTGTGTTTTCAGCTGCCGGTTCTGCTGACGCTGATGGGCAAGGCCGGGCTGGTGTCTGCGGCAGGTCTGGGGGCCGTGCGCAAATACGCGATGGTGGCCATTCTGGTGCTGGCCGCGCTGGTGACGCCGCCTGACGTGGTGACGCAGCTGATCCTCTTCACGGTCGTATATGGGCTTTACGAGGTCTCGATCATCCTTGTGCGTCGCGTGGAAAAGAAGCGCGAAAAGGAACTGCGCGCCCAAGGTCTGTGGTTCGAGGATGATCCCGCCGAGGACATGGATGATGATCCCCTGATGCGCGAATTCGACGAGGACGCGAAGAAGTGACCGACCCGATGGAGCGGATCGCAGCGGCGCTGGAGCGCCTGGCGCCAGCGCCGCAGCCTGCGCCTGATTTCGATGTGGCGGATGCCTTTGTCTGGCACGTGAACCCCGATCACCTGCAACCCGTGCCCAAGGTCAGCCGCGTGGCGGTGGACCTGCTGATCGGGGTGGACCGAAGCCGCGACACCTTACTGGCCAACACGCGGCAATTCGCGCGCGGTCTGCCTGCGAACAACGCGCTCTTGTGGGGCGCGCGGGGGATGGGAAAGTCGAGCCTCGTCAAGGCGGTGCATGCGGCGGTGCTGGTCGAGGGGATGCCTGTCAAGCTGGTGGAATTGCAACGCGAGGATTTGCCCAGCGTGGCGCGTCTGCTCAATCTGCTGCGGGCGTCGGACCACCGCTTCCTGCTGTTCTGCGACGACCTGAGTTTCAGCCATGACGACCAGCATTACAAATCACTGAAGGCGGTTCTGGATGGCGGGGTCGAGGGGCGACCTGACAACGTGGTGTTCTATGCCACGTCGAACCGCCGTCACCTGATGCCGCGCGACATGATAGAGAACGAGCGGTCGTCGGGGATCAACCCGTCCGAGGCGGTGGAGGAGAAAGTGTCGCTGTCCGACCGGTTTGGGCTGTGGCTGGGCTTTCACCCGTGCAACCAGGACGATTATCTTGCGATGATCCGGGGCTATTGCGATGCCCACGGGGTCGAGATCGACGCTGCAACGCTGCGTGCAGAGGCCATCGAGTGGCAGGCCACACGCGGATCGCGGTCGGGTCGGGTGGCGTGGCAGTACTTTACCGATCTTGCGGGACGGCAAGGCGTGGCGATCTAGGCGCGTCGGCTGCGGCTGCGGCTGGTGCGCCCGGCGGTTCGGACCTTGGCCTGCGCGTCTGCGGTCCCCAGAATTTTATGGGCACGCTCTAGAATCTTCGTACGAAGATTCTGAGGCCCGGATGTCAAGAAATGATGAAGGGCTGAGGTCTTTGCGGGAATTGGGAACGGAAACCTCCCAAGCCAACCGGGACCGCTCATTTTCTTCCAGACGCCGAAAGCGAAAACGCCGCGCTCTGTCCAGGCGCGGCGTTGTAATGTCCAAGCGGTCAAATCACGCGCGGCGGCGACGGCCCCCGGTGCGGGCGTCGCGGCCCCGGCCTTCCTGACCGGCCTTCAGCGGTTGGCGGTTGAACGCGATCCACGCACCGCCACCGTCGTCATTGTTTGTGAGGAAGTTGGCGGCACGGATCGCTTCCATCTCCTTGCCGGGCTTCGGCTTGGTCGAGCCCAGACCGAACAGGATGCAGAAGGTCTCGTCGTCGATATCCTCGGGGAGCACGATACCTGCCGCCTCGACCTCGGCGCGTTTCTCGGCGATCCGGGTTGGTCCGACGGGCAGGGCGACCGGGTTCATGATCGCGGAGGTCATGCCGGCCGTCATTGCCATCGGCAGGAAGGCGTTGTTGATGCCGTGACGGTTCGGCAGGCCGAAGCTGATGTTCGACGCGCCGCAAGTGGTGTTCACGCCAAGTTCCTCGCGCAAGCGGCGGACAAGGGTGAAGACCTGCAGGCCAGCGGTGCCCATAGCGCCAATCGGCATGACCAGCGGGTCGACCACGATATCATGCGCCGGGATACCGAAATCGGCAGCGCGTTCAACGATTTTCTTGGCGACGGCAAAGCGCACGTCGGGGTCTTCAGAGATGCCGGTGTCGTCGTTGGAAATAGCCACGACCGGCACGTTGTATTTCTTGACCAGCGGCAGGACCAGTTCCAGACGCTCTTCCTCGCCGGTGACCGAGTTCAGCAGCGGACGGCCTTCCGCAGCCGCCAACCCGTTTTCCAAGGCGCCGGGCACCGAGCTGTCGATGCAAAGCGGGCAATCGGTGATGGCCTGCACCCGCTGGACCAGTTCGCGCATCAGCGTCGGTTCGACGAAGTTGTTGTCGGCATAGCGCGGGTCTTCGGCCATCTTGTTCGAAAACACGGCACCCGAGTTGATGTCGAGGATATTCGCCCCAGCGGCAACCTGCGCCAGCGCATCGGCTTCGACCCGGCTGAAATCGCCGCGTTCGAGTTCTTCGTTCAGGATCTTGCGGCCCGTCGGGTTGATCCGTTCACCGATGACGCAGAACGGCTGGTCGAACCCGATGATGGCGGTTTTGGTCTTGGACTCGACAATCGTGCGGGTCATGCGGCTACTCCTTGAATGCGGGCCAGAATGCCTGGCAGCGCGGGGTCTGTGAAATCTTGGACGGTCATGTCTGCACCGGCGGCGCGCAGTTTTGCGTCATCCAGTGCAGAGCGGATGCCGATGCTGTAGGCCCCCGAGGCGGCGGCGGCGCGCATGCCCGAGGGGCTGTCCTCGAAGGCGATGCAGTTTTCGGGAAATTCCCCGAGTGCGGCCATCGCGGTCAGGTACGGCATCGGGTGCGGCTTGCCAAAGGCACATTCCTCGCCGATCACGATCACCTCGAATCGGTCGCGCAGCCCGATGGCGCCCAGCATGGCCTCGGCGTTGAGGCGCATGGCATTGGTCACCACCGCCAGTTGCCAGCCCTGCGCCTGTGCGGCGTCGATGAAGTCTGGCAGACCTGCGGTTGCCGGGTAGGGTGCGGGCAGGCGGTCGCGGAACTGCGCCTCTTTCCATTCGCTCAGGGCTTGCGGATCAGGCTCGTCGGGCAGGTAATCGGCAAAGACATCGACATTCAGACGGCCATGCACCTGCTCCATGTAGAAGCCCTCGGGCACCGGCAGACCCCGGTCGGTCCAGAGTTCCGTAAACACGGCCTCGTGGATCGGGTCCGAGTTCAGCATGGTGCCGTCGAGATCAAAAAGCAGGGCTGGCATCAGGTCGGATCAGCTCGCGGAAGCGGGCGCGGTTCCGGCACCACCGTTTTCAATCGCCCAGGTCGCGTTGGATTTGATGCCGCCCAGAGGGAAGAAATGCACCTGCTCGATGTTGAACGCGGGGTTCTTTGCCTTGTGAGCGGCCAGTTTGGTCAGCACGTCGTTGGGCTCGTAGGGCAGCAGCAGCTTGGACACGTCCATTGCGCGTTTCTGCAGCACCTTGAGCGATGGGCCGACGCCGCAGGCGATGGCGAACTTGATCAGGGTTTGCAGTTTTGCAGGTCCCGCTATGCCGATATGCACCGGCAGTTTGATGCCAGCGGCAGACAGATCGTCGACCCATTTGATGATGGGATCTGCATCGAATGCAAATTGCGTGGCCAGTGCCATCTTGGCATCGGTGCGTTCGGAAAATGCCTGCTTCCAGCGCAGCGCGTCTTCGACATTCTTCATGCCGCCCTTGGGGTCGATATCCTTGTTGCCTTCCGGGTGACCGGCGACATGCAGGCGCTTGAAGCCCGCCTTGTCGAACAACCCGGTTTCCATCAGCTGCATCGAGCTGTCAAACGCGCCATGCGGAGTGGACACGCCCCCTGCCAGAAGCAGCGCCTGGTCGACGCCGGCTTCGCCCTGGTAGCGTGCGATCCAGTCGGCCAGCATGGCCTTGTCTTTAATGATACGGGCCGGGAAATGCGGCATCACGGGATAGCCGTCATCGGCCAGACGCTTGGCTGTTGCGACCATGTCCTCGATGGGCGTGCCGTCGATATGGGCGATGTAGACGCGGGTGCCGGGGGCCAGCAGGGCGCGGAAATCCTCGACCTTTTCGGCGGTGCGCGGCATGACCTCGATGGAGTAGCCTTTCAGGAACGCTTCCATCTCGGGGGTGGTGCCGTTCTCGACGGTTTCGCGCTTGCGGAAATTCAACAATGCCATGATGGCCTCCCTCAGGGTCATGCGGGGTTACGCCCAGCCTTCGTTATCAATCAGCGCCTTCAGGCGCGCCTTGTCATATTCCGCGTCGATGCGAGCGGTTTCGGCGGCGCAGACCTCTTCGGGCTCTCCGTCCACCGTATATGGGGCGGCCTTGCGCCATTCCGCAAGGTAACTGTCTGTGTCCGACGCGCCGATCTTCATCGCGGTGCGGTCGATGGCCTGTTCGAACCGTTCCGGTAACGGCGCCTTTGTCCCACGACGGCTCTTGCCCACGATCACCTGCGCCGGGATATCCCGCCAGTAGACAATTGTGACATCCGGCATGTCGTGATTCCTTCGATTTGCTTGCGCCTTCGTAATTGAGCGCATCCGCGACCCAAGTGCGAATTTCGACTTGTCCGATCCCGTCTGCGACCCGGGGTCACAATAGGACAGGATGGCACGGATAGCGATGCTGCTGCCGCGCCAAAATTCTCAGGCTTTGCATGAGAGTGGCTCATAACTGCGTGTGGACATATCACGAAACTTGCGATGTATCGAAAGCAGGCATAGGATCAGGGCAACTTAGAAAATCGGAAGGCGCAAAGTCATGGCGCCAAAGCGTCCCAAAGGTGCGGGCGCATTCCCGAAACCGGTAGAGAGCCCCGCGCCGTCACGGCCCGATCCATCAGAGCTTTATGCCGCGCTGGACCTGGGCACAAACAGTTGTCGTATGTTGATTGCCCAACCCAAGGGCAACCAATTCCACGTGGTCGACAGCTTTTCCAAATCGGTGCAATTGGGAGCCGGGCTTGAAAAGTCCGGGCGGCTCAGTCGGGCGTCGATGAACCGCACGATTTCGGCACTGCGCGTGTGTCAGCAGAAGATCCGCCGCCATGAGGTGACGCGGATGCGGCTGGTGGCGACCGAGGCGTGTCGTCGCGCGCATAATGCGCGCGAGTTCATCCGTCAGGTGAAACGCGAGACCGGGCTGACGCTCGAGATCATCCAGCCCGAGGAAGAGGCGCGGCTGGCAGTGATTTCCTGTGCGCCGCTGGTCAGCACCAAGACCGAGCAATTGCTGGTGGTCGATATCGGCGGTGGGTCCACCGAACTGGTCTGGATCGACCTGACCGCCGTGCCCGCCTTTGACCGCCCCCGCGCGATCATGCGGCTGCATGCCGGGTTCCACACCAAGGACAGCCCGTTTCCCGCCGCGCGCGTGGTGGACTGGATCAGTGTGCCCCTCGGGGTTGCCACGCTGCGGGACCAGTTTTCCGACGTGGAAAGCGATTCCGCCCGCTATGCGCTGATGAGTTGGTATTTCGAGGAAAACCTTGCCGAATTCGCGCCCTACAAGGACGAACAGGCCCGCGAAGGTTTTCAGATCGTCGGCACCAGCGGCACGGTCACAACCGTGGCGGCCAGCCATCTGGGTCTCAAGCGCTACGACCGGACCAAGGTGGACGGGCTGCGCATGACCTCGGACCAGATCGAGAAGGTGATTTCCAACTACCTCGAACTGGGCCCCGAAGGCCGGCGGGCCGATCCTCGGATCGGGCTGGACCGTCAGGCGCTGATCATGTCGGGTGCCGCGATCCTTCAGGCGTTGCTGCGCTGCTGGCCGACGGACCGGCTGTCGGTTGCGGATCGCGGCCTGCGCGAAGGTCTGCTTTATGCGCAGATGTCGGCGGATGGTGTGCTCGAAGATGCGCCGTTCTGAGGGTCAGCCCAGCAGGCTGATCACTCGCCGCAGCGCCAGTTCATAGCCTTCGACACCGAAGCCCGCTATCACGCCCTCGGCGCGGGCGGACACATAGGAATGGTGCCGGAACGCCTCGCGCTTATGGACGTTCGAGATATGCACCTCGAACACCAGCCCGTCGTAGGCCTGAAGAGCGTCGTAGATCGCCACGGATGTGTGGGTGAAGGCGCCGGGATTGATGATGATGGCCGCCGCTGCGTCGCGGGCCTCGTGAATCCAGTCGATGATCTGGCCTTCGTGGTTCGACTGCATGGATTTTACATCCACCTTCGCCGGTTTGCCCAACGCTTCGCAGCGGCCTGCCACATCCTCGAGCGTGTCCGATCCGTAGATCGCGGGTTCCCGCTTACCCAGAAGGTTCAGGTTGGGCCCGTGGATCAGGAAGACGGTCTTGGACATGGGGTGCTCCGGTTTTGATTGTCTTAGCTGTGCCAGCTTGCCGCCGGGCGCGCAACCCGGCGCTTTCCGTGGCTCACAGCGCCAGCGCGGCCTGCGTGATGGCATCGCCGGTAAAGGGCATCCGGCGCAAGCGCAGTCCTGTGGCCGCAAAGATCGCGTTGGCGATGGCGGCCACGGTGGGGCCGGGGGACGCCTCGCCCGCACCGACAGAGGGCAGAGCCTGGTCTTCGAGCAGTGAAATGTCGAAGTCGGGCACGTTGTCGAAGCGGATCACCGGATAGCTGTCCCAGTCGCGCGATGTGATGCCGTCGCGGTCCCATGTGACCTCTTCGTACAGCGCCCAGCTTGCCGCCTGCATGACCCCGCCTTCAAGCTGTGCGATCAGCCCGTCGGGGTCGATCACGCGGCCTGCATCAGCCACCATCGTCACGCGGTCCAGCCGCACCTCTGCAATGTCGGTCACGCGCAGATCCACGGCGATGCCGACGCGGGTCATGGCGTTCTTGTATTGCGCATAGGCGATGCCCCGTCCCATGCCCTCGGCCAAGGGGGGCAGGGCAGCAAGACGGCGGTCGAGGTCGCGCAGCACGGCGATGGCGCGGGGATCGGTGAGGTGTGCGATGCGGAACGCGATCGGATCGGTGCCTGCGGCCTGCGCCGCCTCGTCCATCAGGCTTTCCAGCGCGAACACATTGGCGACCGCGCCCAGACAGCGCATGGCAGAGGTGCGGTGCGGCAGGTTCTGGACAAGGTTCTTGACCAGCCGGGTTTCGGCGAAATCGTAGATCGGGTCGAGGTTGCGGTGCAAGCCGGCATGGGTGCCCATGTTGGGTGGGGCCACAAAGGGCGCCATCGGGTCGGCACGGAACCGGTTGGCCAGCAGCTTGGCCGGGCCGGCGCGGTTGGGGCCGGGGCGGGGACGGCCACGATGGGTGTCGCCGAACGCCTCGGCAGACAGAGCGGTGATCCGGCCACCCGCGAGTGAGGCGTCCACCTGCACCGCCATCGCGGGGGCGAACGGCTCCCATGCGTGTTCGTCTTCGCGCGACCATTTCAGCAGGATTGGCCTGCCGGGCAGGGCCATCGCCACCAGCGCGGCCTCGTAGGTCGCATCGTCGGCGCCATTGTGGCCGTAGCAGCCGGAACCGGGAACATGGGTGATCTCGACCAGATCGGGCGTCAGGCCAAGGCTGTCGGAAATCGCCTCGCGCAAGGGGTAGATGCCTTGGCTGTGGCTGTGCAGGATCAGCCGCTCGCCCGTCCATTCCGCCAGCGCGGCTGAGGGTGCCAGCGCGCCGTGCATCTGGTAGGGGCGTTCGAAGCGCGCGCTGAGGTCGGGCGCGGGCAGCGGGTCGGGCACGGGCGCTTTTTGCGGGGTGCCATTCACCACTGGGAAGCGTTGGGCGTTCTTAGCTGTCAGTTGCGCCAGCACGTCACCTTCGGGCAGACCGCCGTGCAGATCCCACGTGCAGGCCAGTCCGAGGCTGGTCGCCGCCTTGACCACATCCCATTCGCGCGGACCCGCGACAGCGATGAAACTGCCGTCCCGCAGGACGTGCAAACCCTTGGCCTCTGCCTTGTCGAGCGCGGTCTGGTCGATCTCCGTCAGCGTGGCGCGGGCGTGGGGCGGGCTGACGCGGCGGGCGTGCCACATGCCGGGCAGGTCGAGGTCGTGCAGAAAACTGTAGCGCCCCTGCACCATGGCGGAAATGCCACGCATATCGACGGCTGGGGGGGTGCCAGGCACATGCCGGGGCAGGTCGGGATCGACGGGCAGATCGGGCGGTAGATCGCGGGCCAGTTCGACAAGGTCAAGGCGCAGATTGGTGCCCGCGCGCTGCACATGGCCATCCTCCAACACCCAGTCTGCACGATCACCCCCATGTTGCGCAATTGCCATGTCGAGGACATGTTTGCGCAGGGTCGCGGCGGCAGAGGCTATGGCGCGGCCCGACTGTTCGATGGAATTGCTGCCCGAGGTGATGCCTTCGTCGGGCGCATGGCCGGTGCGGACGGAGGCGATGCCGATCTGCAACAGCGGCAGCGCCAGTTCCTCTTGCACGATCCGGACCAGCGCGGTCGAGATGCGTTGCCCGATATCCACCTTGCCGGTGTGGATCAGCAGGCTGTCGCCGTCGATTGTCAGCCAGTCGGCAACGTGCGGATAGGTCTTGAGGCTCATGCCCTGGCCGCCTTCTCGATCGCCCTGAGCACGCGCGGGTGTGATCCGCAGCGGCACAGATGTGGCGTCAACGCCGCCTTGGTGGTGGCGCGATCCGGTGCCGGGTTGTCCACCAGCAAGGCGGTTGCCGCCACCACGAGACCTGATGTGCAATAGCCACATTGTGCGGCGGTCTCTTCGACAAAGGCCTGTTGCACGCGCTGGCCGATCTCGGTTTCGGCGATGCCTTCGATGGTCGTGACATTTTTGCCGGCGAACGCCTCGACCGGGGTGACGCAGGACAGCACCAGTTTGCCGTCCACCATGACCGCACAGGCACCGCATTGTTCCAACCCGCAACCCAGCTTGGTGCCTTTGAGTTTCAACTCGTCGCGCAGGACATAGACCAGCGGCGTGTCCGGTTCCGAGGTGATGTCATGCGCGGTTCCGTTGATCGTCAGTCTCAGGCTCACGGGGCGACGCGCTCCCATGTGATCTGCACATCCACATCCGCCGATTTGAACAGGTTCATCACCGGGCAGCGGTATTCCACGTTGCGGGTCAGCCGGTCGAACCTCTCCTGCGTTTCCTCGGTATGGACACGGATGCGCAGCTTGACCCAGTTGAAATAGGGACGCACGCCCTGCACGCCGCGGCTGCCGCGCTGGTCGACCTCGCCATCGGCCTCCATGTCGACAGCGGTATAGGCGAATTGCATCGCCTCGGCGCAACGGTTGATGATGACGCCTTCGCAGCCCAAGAGCGACGAGAGCGTCATTTCCAGAGGCGTCGGCCCGGTGTTGCTTTCCTTCTCGTCGGTGATGACGATGTGATCGCGCACCATCATCACGGACCGGGTCGAAGCTTCGTTGCGGGCGCTCACCCGCCGGATGCCCAGCGCCTTTGTGTTGGGGTCGACGCTCGGGGGCAGGAGGTCAGGATCGCTCATAGCGTCATCTCCAGAATGTCGAGGCCACGGTTGCGGTCCAATACATAGATCAGGCCGTTGTCATCCACGTCGACGTCATTGGATTGGGGTGGAGCGCCCGTTGGTCCCGGTTCCATGAAATGCGCCACTTCGACGGGAAGGGTTGGATCGGCCACATCGAGCACCCGCAAGCCGCCCGCGAACCAGGTGGCATAGATCAGCGTGCTGTCCAGCTTTTCGCGGTATTGGTGCCCGCCAAATCGCACACCGGCTTCACCCACCCAGGGGCAGACCCGTTCCGAGAGATCCCAGGCAGCAATCGGTTCCATGTTCTCCAGATCGGTCACGTCCATCACCCAGATGAACCCGTGCAAGCGGCCGGGTTTGTGGTCGTGTTCCTCGTCGATGGCGATGGCATAGCGCCGGCCATTGATCGTCTGTTCCAGTGGCATGACGGTGTGCGTCGGTTCCGGAATACCCTTCGGAAACCGGTAGCTGCCCTTCAGCGTCGGCCTGGTGATGTCGCTGGCATCCAGCACGCGAATGCCCGCATGCCAGACCGCCGCCCAAAGCTCATCGCCGCAGCGCATCGCATGGTGCAGACGGTGGCTGTAGCCGACACCCGTGGGGGTTTCGCCATGCGCCACATGCTGCCCCGGCATATGCCAGCGCGAGACTTCGGTGGGGTTGGTCGGATCGGACAGGTCGTAGATCACGAGGATGTTGCCGACATAGCCCTCCATCTCGGTTGAGATATAGGCGTAGTTGGCATCCATATCGAAGCGATGCACACCGAAACCATAGGTCTTGACGTAGGACAGCAGCTTGGGCGCGGTCTTGTCCGAGATGTCCCAAACGCGGAAGCCGCCGCTGTTGTAGCCACGCTCCAAAGCTGCTTCGAGGACGGGGATGTCCGACAGTTTGACCGCAAGACGATCTGCGATCTGGTCGTCCGACAGCCCTTCGGTACGCAGACCCGCGATCTTGTCGCCTTTGCGCAGAAAGTGGCGGCGGTCCATTTCGACATTGGTGATCATCAGGTCACCCGCCACCTTGACCTTGTGGGTGTGGGACCATTCATCCGGTGGGGCGACATGCGACACAACCTTCGGATTGGCCGGGTCTGACACGTCGATGATCGAGGTGCCCATCGGCGGTTTCATATGGCCGACGTAGGCATAGCTGCCCTGAAGGGTCACTTCGCCGCCGCCTTCGATATCCAGATGGCCCAGTCGGCGGATGTTGCGCGCCAGTTCGTATTCGACTGTCTTTTTCATTCGGCAGGTACCTCGAGTTTACGTTTGCGCCGAATGCCAAAGATGATGGGCAGGATGATGGACATTGCGAAGGCCACCCAGAGGATGTTGCCCAGTGTCGAAGAGAAGAGAACCAAGATGTCGCCATCGGATTTCTTGAGCGACCAGAGGAAGTACTTTTCCAGAAGCGGCCCAAGGATGACCCCGATCAGGATCGCGGCCACGTGGTAGCCGGTGCGCCGCGCGATGTAGCCCAGCACACCGAAGGCCAGCGCGAGGTACATGTCGAACATGTATTCACGCGGGACAAACCCACCCACCAGCGTGAATGCAATGATCATCGGCGCGAGGTAGATCGTGGGGATCGTGGTAACGTGGCTCATGTATCGGCTGAGCGGCAGGATGGTCAGGAACATGATCACGTAGCTGACCGCCATCGCCATGAACATGCCGTAGCCGACCTTGGGCTGGTTCTCGAACAGGGACGGGCCAAAGCTGACGCCGTGGAACTGCATCACCACCAGCATGATCGCCGCTGTTGCCCCACCGGGAATGCCCAGCACGAGCAGCGGTACCAGCGTGCCTGAAGTGACGCCATTATTGGCGGATTCAGGCGCGATCAGGCCTTCGGGGTGACCGGTGCCGTAGAGTTCCGGCGTTTTGGAGAAGCTGCGGGATTGCTGGTAGGCGACGAAGCTCGCGATGGACGCGCCTGCGCCGGGGATCACGCCGATCACCAGACCGATGATCGAGGTCCAGACGATATGCACCCAGCGTTTCAGCGCGATCTTCACACCTTCAAACGTGTCGCCCCAGTTGGGCGCCCTGGGTTCGCCGTCGTGGTTCACGATCACGCGTTTCTCGATGATGACGAAGGCTTCGGACACCGCGAAGAGGCCGACCAGCGCCGGGATCAGCGGCACGCCGTCGTAGAGCTCGAGAATACCGAAGGTGCCGCGGGGGGTGGCATAGACCACATCCGTGCCGATGGAGCCGATCATCAGGCCCAGAAAGCCCGCGATCAGGCCCTTGACCATGTCCTGCGCCGCAATCGACGCGATCAGGGAAATGCCGAAGAGCATGACCACGATCATCTCGACCGAGTGCATGTAGAAGCCGACGCGGGCGAGGATCGGCATCGTGGCCAGCGCGATGATCGTCGTCAGCAAGCCGCCGATGCAGGACGCGACAAACGAGATCGCCAATGCCTGTTGGCCCTTGCCCTGCTTGGCCATCGGGTAGCCGTCCAGTGGTGTAGCCGCTGCCCCGGCCGTGCCGGGGATGTTGACCAGAATGGCTGGAATGCCCGCGCCCATGCGCGCCGCGCAATAGAGCGAGATCATGAACACCAGACCCGATTGCAGATCGAGCGCCAGTGTCAGGGGCATCAGGATGATGATGGTGTTTGCCGCCGAAAAGCCGGGGATGCCGCCGACGATCAGGCCCAGTAGGATCGTCGGGACGATGATGTACCAATAGCCGATGGTTTCAAAGAAAACCTCGACCAGGATGGAGGCTGTGCTGCTATCCATTGGACAGTACCGCATTCATGGTCGTTTCGAACCATCCGCGCGGGAACCGCGTGTCGAAGGCCCAGATGAACACCGCCCAGCCTGTCAGCGCCATCGCCGCCGACACCATCGTGATGAAGCCTGCGTTCCTGCCCTTGGCGAGGATCAGCATGCTGACCGCGAGGAACAGGAAGGTCATGAGCGTGAAACCCAGCGTGTCGATGAACATCACGTAGGCGATGGTGGTCAGCAACAGGCCTATGCGCCCGGTGCGGATGTCGTCCATCGTGAACAGGTTGCCGACCCCGAGCGTGCCTTCACCGCGGGCAAGCCAAATCCCGGCTCGCACGAAGAAGATTGCGCAGACCAGAAGCAGGATGCCCCCGACGATGAAGGCGCTGACCTGTGCCGTCCATGGCGAGTTCCAGATCGTCGAGAAGAAGTAGATCGTAAAGCCCACCGCGAGGATGGGGATGACAAGCTCTCCACCGATCTGGCGCGGCGGTTTATGGTGGTCCGAGGGCATGGGCAGGCCGTCCTGTGTGCGAATGGGGTGGGGTGTGACCGGCAGCGATCCATGTGCTGCCGGTCGCGGGCGCGGTTACGCGCCGGTCAGGAGCGCCTTGTATTGCGCACCAAGGTCGAGCATCGCCTGTTTCTCCTTGGCAAGTTCTTCGATCCCGGCATAGACGAGGTATTCGGGCTGACCTTTGGAGGCGATGTAGGCTTCCATCAGGGCCGGATCCTCGTGGGTTTCCTTGAAGGTGCGGGTCAGCACTTCGAACCGGTCTGGAAAATCGTCGATGGCCTTCTGGTGGATGCCGAACGCGCGTGTGGACAGCATTTCCGGCAGGTCCATGTTGTACGCGTCGTTGATGCTGGGCGCGTTATCCAGCGCCTCTCCGGCGATGTTGTTGCCGAAGACCAGAAGCGTCTTGACGCTGTCACCCGCCGCGATCACCGAACCCGATGTGAGGACCGAGAAATCGACCTCGCCGGTCACAGCACCGGCCACGGTGCCCTTGCCGCCCTGAAGCGGGATCAGGTTGAACTCGATCCCCAGCTTGTCACCCAGCGCCATCAATCCGATCGATGCCGGGTGCGCCATACGGCTGGTGCCGACATTGAGTTTGCGAGTCTTGGACGCGGCAATGATGTCGTCCATCGTCTGCAGCGGGCTTTCGGCTCCGACGAACAGGCAGCACGGGTCTTTGTCGACCTGCCCGAAATAGATGTAGTCATTGATGTCGAAGGTGGGCGGCTGGAGCGCCCAGTTAAGCACTTCAGGCCCGACATTGCCGAAGAGCAGGTTGTAGCAATCGGGCTCGGCTTTGCCCATGTAGATTTCGTACCCCACGCGGCCTGATGCACCGGGATAGAAGCTGGGTTCAAAATCAACGCCCAAACGGGTTTTCCAGACGCTCGAGAAGGCGCGGAAGTTGCGGTCGGCCCCGCCGCCTTCGGCTGTGGGGATATAGACGCTGAAATTGCGGTCAGGGAACGTGTTGGCCCGGACAAGCCCCGGAGTGGCAAGGGTCAGTGCTGCGGCTGCGGCACCGGTGCCAAGCAGGGTGCGGCGGTTGATGGTCTGTTTCATGGACATGGTTTCCTCCCAGTTACATGTTCAAATTCGTCAGCGCGGATGATGGTCCACCACCGGGGTCGCGCACTTGCCCGGCGGCTTAGTTGGTTCCTCCCGTCGGTGCCTCTGGGGCAGCGGCAAAAAACACGTCGCTGGCCCCGGCGTAGATCAAGCGGGCGGCCAGCAGTGACAGCACCACGGTCAGCACGATGCCAAAGCGGCGGTCGTCGATCTTGGCGAGCATGAGCCGCCCGGCCAGCGTGCCAAGAACACCTGCGGCGATCAGCAGGGCGATCAGCCCGGCCCAGATGCTGAAGGCAAAGCCGAGGATGCCGAACATGATCGTCTTGAGCAGATGCTGCAGCGTCATGAACATCGCGTGCGTGGCGACATGGGCGTGCCGGTCGAGGCCCTGCGCTTTCACATAGGTGGCCACGAAAGGTCCGGTGCCGCCAAAGAACATCGTCAGGAAACTGGACACGGTGCCCGTGACCGCCCCCGAGCGGCGCAGGAAGGCCGGTGGTTTGGCCAGAACCGACCACAGGATGAACAGCCCGACACCCATCTGGATCCAGCCGGGCTCCAATTGGACAACCAATGAGCCGCCGATCAGGATGCCGACCAGCGCGCCCGCCGCGAACGGGCCCAGCAGATCGAACCGCATGTAGCGCGTCATGATCGCGGCGCGCCCGGCGTTCGAGCCAAGCTGAACCAGCCCGTGTACGGGGATGATGGCGGGCGCGGGCAGAAGCGTGGCGAGAACGGCGAGCATCACCGCGCCGCCGCCGATGCCGAAGGCGATGGTGATGAAGGAGCTGGCAAAACTGAACGCGAGCAGGGTTGTCGCTGTCGGCCATCCCAATCCTGCGTGCCACATCTCCATCATCTCAGGTGTCCAGAACCGACGGGTGGAACAGCGCTTCCGGGGCCACCGGACCGGCGGACAGGTGTTGATCCAGCGAATAGCGGCAGATCGCGGCGATCTCGGCCATGTTGGCCTGACAGCCATAGCTCCAGTAATCCGGCCCCATGCTGTCGAGCGTGCGCTCCATCGCGGCATTCAGCCAGGGCAGGGTCATCCGGTTGGCGTTGCCCAGCCAGACCGACCGCAGCCGCGCCATCGCGATATCGCGTGCCTCGACAAAACCGTCGTAGAGCGTGCGGGGCAGCTCGGGGTGTTCCTCGGCCACGCACTTGCGGATGCCGATCAGGTGCATGATCGGAAAGAACCCGGTGGAGCGATGATAGGCCTGCTCGGCCGCTTCGAAATCGGGGATCAGGCGCACGAGGTCGGGATTGCCGTCCAGAAACGCCTGCGGCGGTTTGGGGGCCAGCAGCCCGTCGATCTCGCCGCGCAGGAGCATGTCCTGAAGCGTGTCGCCCTCGGTGATCGGTTCGACCACCATGCCTTCGGGCAGCGCCAGTTCCAGCCGTTCGCGGCGCACACCTTCGTCCAGGGCACCCGTGCGCCAGTGGATGTCGTCGCAGGCAACACCGTATTCATCGGCCAGAATGCCCCGCATCCAGAGAGCGGCGGTCATCTGGTATTCCGGCACGCCGATCCTGCGACCGGCGAAATCGGCGGGGCTTTTGATGCCTGATCCGGCGCGGGCAAAGAACCCGCTGTGGCGGAAGGCGCGGCTGACAAAGGCGGGGATCGCGGTATAATCCGACCCGCCGCGCGACAGTTGCAGCACGTAGCTGGACACGGACATTTCGGTGATGTCGAACTTCGCCTCCTGCACGGCCCAGGGGAACAGCTTGGACGTGGGGTGGATGTGGCTCTCTAGCGTCACGCCGGGCACCGTCACCCGCCCGTCATGCAGCGCCATGACGCGGTCATGATCCCATGTGCCTAAGGTCAGGGTCAGTGGGCTCACCGGAACGACGCGTCCCAGCAGTGGGCGCGGGCAGCGATGCGCGTGGCGGATGGTGCGATCTGAAACATTTGTCTCCTCCCCGAGAACATGTTTTTCGTTTCTTGTGCGGGTTTTATTATTTGTGTTCCGCAGGTTATGGCGTGGTCTTCATGTCTCCCCGAACAAACGCGCAGAGACCGAGCCCAGATGCGCACGCATGGCCTCCTGTGCCGCCTTGGGATCGCGCGCCTCTATGGCGGCGACGATGGCGTCGTGTTCGGCAAAGCTCGAATGGGTGCGGGGCGGGCGGTCGGAACTGCGCACCACCATGTTCCAGGCCACCGCGCGGCGCACCGCGTTCAGATGATCGAACAGCGACAGCAGCAGCACGTTATCGCTCGCGTCGGCCAGATCGCGATGGAAATTATCGTCCTGCGCCTCGTACGCGTCCCAGTTCGGTGCCTCGACGGCGCGGTCGCGGGATTGCTTGAGCTTGCGCACCGCGTCTTCGGAGGCGTGCAGTGCAGCCTCGCGGGCGATTGCAGGCTCCAGCGACAGACGGGCGCGCATCAGTTGCACGGGCGTGACCTGCTGGCTGAGCATCTTGAGATTGCTGGGGCCGGAGGACACGCTGGGCGAGGCGATGAACGTGCCTTTGCCGACATGCCGCCAGATCGCGCCTTCATGTTCCAGCGTGTCCAGCGCCTTGCGCAGCCGGGCACGCGTCACGTCCAGCCGCACGATCAGGTCACGTTCCGATTCCAGACGGTCGCCGGGCGTATACCCGCCTTCGGCGATGTAGGACCGCAGCTTTTCCACCACGTCATCGGCGTCGATCGGAACTGAGTTCATGAGCATGGATTGGCCCCTTTATTGGTCAACCAATTTTCGCCCAGTTGGGCGGATTGATGCCAAGCTTTGCTCAAATTGGTCGATCAATCAATGTTTTTTCTTGCATTTCTTCAGGTGGTCTTGAATTGATTTCAGCAGGACCCTGCGCTAATCGACACAAAGACCTCAAAAATCCGGAGACCTGAATGACCCAATACGCAATCGAAACGCCGCCTGTCGTGGCACTTCCCGTGGCCGGACAGGACACGCTGTTTCCCGTTCGCCGGATTTACTGCATCGGGCGCAATTACGCCGCTCATGCGATCGAGATGGGTCACGATCCGGACCGCGAAGATCCGTTCTTCTTTCAGAAAAACCCCAACAATCTGACCACGTCCGAGATCTTCCCGTACCCGCCACGCACCACGGATGTGCACCACGAGGCGGAAATGCTGGTGGCACTGAAAACCGGCGGCACCAATATCCCTGTGGAGTCGGCGCTGGATCACGTGTTCGGTTACGGTCTGGCGCTGGACATGACGCGGCGCGACCTGCAGGGCATCGCCAAGAAGGCGGGCCGCCCGTGGGAAATTGGCAAGGCATTTGAGGATTCGGCCCCCTGCGGTCCGATCCACCCGGTCTCCGAAGTGGGTCACCCGGATCAGGGGCATCTGGTGCTCAAGGTCAATGGCGAGGTCAAGCAGGAGGGCGACCTGAACCAGATGATCTGGAAGGTGCCGGAAATGATCTCCTACCTGTCCGAGTATTTCGAACTGGCGCCCGGTGATGTCATCCTGTCCGGCACGCCCTCGGGTGTGGGTCCGGTCGTCAAGGGCGACACGATGGAATTGACCATCGACGGCCTGGGCAGCCTGACGGTCACCGTCGGCTGACATCCAGCGCATGACGCACAAGAACGCCCGGTTCCAGAGCGCTGGAGCCGGGCGTTCCCGTTTTCAGCGGCACGCGGATTATCCGGTCGCGCGGTGTGACGCGGATGGATATGCTCGGCTGAACAAGAGGGAGTGCCGGGTGTTTCAAACCCGGATCGTCCCAAGACCCCGACGGAGGACAGCATAGTGACACAGCGAATCGACAGACAATCCGAGGGCGTTTTCATCATCGCCGCCACGCCCTTTTCCAGCGATAGCGCGCTTGATCTCGAAAGCACCGACCGGATGGTGGATTTCTACCTCGACTGCGGTGTGTCCGGCATGACGATCCTTGGCATCATGGGCGAAGCTCCGAAACTGTCGGGCGAGGAATCGACGCGCTTTGCCCAGCACGTGTTGGACCGCGTGGCGGGCCGGGTGCCGGTGGTGGTCGGCGTGTCGGGTGCGGGGCTCGACAACATGGCGCAGCTGTCGCACAGCGTGATGGACGCGGGCGCGGCCGGTGTCATGGTGGCGCCGATGCCGGGGCTGGGGACCGAGGCCAAGTTGCAGGGTTATTTCGCGCAGGTGTGTTCAGCGCTCGGACCGGATGTGCCTGTCTGTCTGCAGGATTACCCGCAAACCACCGGCGTGCAGTTCAGTGTCGAGACCATCCTGCAACTGACCCGCGATCATGACCAGATCGTCATGCTCAAGCACGAGGATTGGCCGGGGCTGAACAAGCTGTCGCGGGTTCGGGAGGAAAGCGGCACCGCCGATACGCCGCGCCTGTCGATCTTGACGGGCAATGCGGCGCTGTTTCTTCCGCAGGAACTGGCGCGCGGGGCCGATGGTGCGATGACCGGATTTGCCTACCCCGAGATGCTGGTGCAGGTTGTGGCGCGGCACAAGGCAGGGGATGTGGACGGGGCGGAAGACCTGTTCGATGCCTACCTGCCGATGGTGCGCTATGAGCAGCAGCTGGGCATCGGGCTCGCCATTCGCAAGGAGATCCTGCACCGCCGTGGTGTGTTGGCCGCTCCGGCGGTCCGTGCGCCGGGGCCGTCGATGACCAAGGCCGATCACGCAGAGCTGACACGGCTGATGGAGCGGCTCGACCGCAAGCTGGCGGATCTTGGATAAGCGCGGAAAGGAAACCAAACCATGCAACATGATCTGGTGATCAAGGGTGGCACGCTGGCCACCGCGTCCGAGACCTTTCGCGCCGATCTCGGCATCCGGGATGGCAAGATTGCAACGCTGGGCCATGACTTGAGCGGCGATGACGTGATCGACGCGACAGGCAAACTGGTTCTGCCCGGCGGGATCGAGGCGCATTGCCATATCGCGCAGGAAAGCGGCATGGGCCTGATGACGGCGGATGATTACGAGACAGGCTCGATCTCTGCGGCGTTCGGGGGCAATTCATGTTTTGTGCCCTTTGCCGCACAAAAGGCGGGGCAAAGCGTGGCCGACACACTGGCCACCTATGACGGGCGCGCCGCACCCAAATCGGTGATCGACTATTCCTACCACCTGATCCTGACCGATCCGAACGCGGATGTGCTGGCCGAACTTCCGGCGGTTTTTGACCGGGGCATCACCTCGTTCAAGGTCTTCATGACCTACGCCACCCGTGTCAGCGATGCGCAGTTTCTCGACATTCTGACCGTGGCGCGGCGGCATGGCGGACTGACCATGGTGCATGCCGAGAACCATGACATGCTGACATGGATGGCGTCTGCGCTTGCCGAGAACGGCTATACCGATCCGAAATACCACGCCCCCGCGCGCCCCGCGCTGGCCGAGGAAGAGGCGATCAACCGCGCGATCAGCCTGTCGAAGCTGACCAATGCGCCGCTGATGATCGTGCATGTCTCGACACCAAAGGGCGCGGAGCTTGTGGCGCAGGCAAGGGCTGATGGGGCCTATGTGTTCAGCGAAACCTGTCCGCAATACCTGTTTCTGACACGCGACGATCTGGACCGTCCGGGAAAGGAAGGCGCCAAGTATATCTGTTCGCCGCCTTTGCGCGACACACACACGCAAAATGTGCTCTGGCGGCACATCGCGCGGGGCACGTTCCATGTCGTGTCCTCGGATCACGCGCCCTATCGCTTTGACGACAGCGGCAAATTCGCCAACGGGCGCGATGTCGATTTCCGCAAGATCGCAAATGGGATGCCGGGGATCGAGATGCGCCTGCCGATGCTGTTCTCGGAAGGGGTGGTGAAGGGGCGGATCAACCTCAACCAGTTTGTCGCGCTGTCCTCGACCAACGCGGCGCGGCTTTACGGCATGCATCCGACGAAGGGCACGTTGGCCATCGGCGCGGATGCCGACATCGCGATCTGGGACCCCACGGAGACGCGCATCGCCGGCGAGATGCACGACGCGATGGACTACAACCCGTTCGAGGGCATGGAGGTCACGGGCTGGCCGGTGACCGTTCTGACCCGTGGGCGGCGGGTGGTCGACAATGGCGCGCTGATTGCCAAGCCGGGGGATGGAGTGTTCGTGAAGCGCGGGCGCACCGATCTGTCGGGCCTCACGGGAACGCGGCTGCCGGAAACCGACCCGGCGACAAACTTTGGCGCGGAGCTCCTGACGTGACCGGACCGATCGTGGTCATCAACCCGAACTCCAACCAAGTGGTGACGGATGGTCTGCAGGACGCCCTGACCGCGTTCGACCTGCCCGGAGGTCCGGAGATCGAATGCCTGACGCTGGCAGAAGGTCCGTTCGGCATCGAAAGCCAGTTCGACTCGGACAGCGTGGTTCTGCCGCTGGCAAAGCTGATGCAATCGCGCCCCGATGCGGGGGCGTTTGTGATCGCCTGTTATTCCGATCCCGGCCTCGACACCTGCCGCTCCGTGGTGCCGCAGCCGGTGTTCGGCATTCAGGAAAGCGGCGTGCTGACCGCGATGGCGCGGGCAGACCGCTTTGGCGTCATTGCCATTGCCGACGGGTCGATCCCGCGTCACCGGAGGACCATGGCGCGGATGCAGGTGCTGGACCGGCTTGCCTGCGAGATCGCGCTGAACATGAGCGTCGATGAAAGCGCGCGGGGTGCGGGGACGTTTGACCGGCTGGTAGAGGTCGGCAGCAGCCTCAGACAGCAGGGCGCGGGCGCGGTGATCCTTGGCTGCGCGGGCATGGCCCGGCACCGCGCGCCGCTCGAGGCGGCGCTTGGCATTCCGGTGATCGACCCGACACAGGCTGCCGTCGCCATGGCGCTTGGTGCGATTTTGCCGGGATAGACCCGTCCGGGACGGTCGGGTCAGAAATCGACCGCGACCGCACCGATGGGTTTGGAACAGCAGGCGAGGATGTAGCCGTTCTCGATATCCTCTTCGGAAATCCCGCCATTGTGGACCATGTGCACCTGACCTTCCGTCTTGCGGATCTTGCAGGTGCCGCAGACGCCGAAGGTGCAGCCTGACGGAATCACGATGCCCGCGCTGCGCGCCACGGCCAGAACGGTGTCTGTCTCGAGGCACTCCGCCGTCACATCCGACCGGGCAAAGGCGATGCTTGCGGTCGCGTCCTCGTCGGGCACCACGTCGTCATGCTCGGGCAGCTGTTCTTCTTTCTTGACCGGCGCGACAAAGCTTTCCTGATGGTAGCGCTCCATGTCGTAGCCAAGACCGATGAGCATTTCGCGCACCGCATCCATGAACGGCTCGGGACCGCAGCAATAGACCTCGCGTTCAAGGTAATCGCCGGCGATGAGGCCGATCATCAGCTGATTGAGCCGCCCGCGCAGCCCGGTCCAGACACGGTAGGGGTCGTCTTCCTCGACAATGAAGAACAGCTTGATCGACGGCACGCGGCTGGCCATCTGCTCGAGCCGCTGACGACAGATGATATCCTGCGGGCGCTGTGCGCAATGCACGAAGGTCACATCGATATCGGTACCACGATCATAGAGATAGGTGGTCATCGCTAGCGAGGGCGTGATTCCGGACCCGGCCGAGATGAACAGGTACTTTTTCCGTTCGGCGCGGGGCAGGGTGAAGATGCCTGCCGGACCCGTGGCCTTGATCTGCATTCCGGGTTGAAGATGATCCAGCATCCAGCGGGTGCCAACGCTGTTCGGCTGCGCCTTGACCGTGACCGCGATGGTCAACGGGCGCGAGGGCGAGGACGAGATCGTGTAGGTCTTCCAGACCGTGCCGCCGGGCACCGGAAGCTCCAGCGTCAGGAACTGCCCCGGCTCGTAGCGGAACTGCCGCCCGGAGGGTGAGACAAAACTGAAGGTCGCGGTGTTCGGCGCTTCGGGCACCACGGCGCAGCAGACCAGCGGTTCGGAATCCGCCCAGATTCCCGCATCGGCGGTGGCGGTGAGATCAATGTCGAAGGCCATCGGTCTACTCCGCCGCGATCGGGGTGACGCCGCCAGTGATCGCGCGGATCATCGTCGCTGCGTACCATTGGGTGAACTGGATGTTGCCGCCCTCATGCTTGGTCGAATAGGGGCCGGGGCTATAGGCGGGGGACAGGATGCCGCGCTGGTTGTTTTCCACCACCTCGCGGTCCTCGTCATTGGTGGCCAACCACACTTCGGTCAGCCGCTTGAGATCGTAATCCTTGCCCTCGACGGCATCCTTGTGGACGAGCCACTTGGTGCTGACCTCGGTTTCCGTGGCGCTGATGGGGGTAACCCGGAAGACAAGCGCGTGATCGGACAGGAAATGGTTCCAGCAGCCCGGATACTTGTACTTGAGCAGCGATCCGGCATTCTTGAACGGGATCGACGAGTTCGGCTTGGTCACTGCGACTTTGCCATCCATCGTGTAGCTTTCGCCCTTGTCCAGCAGCGGCGTGCGGACATAGCGCCAGTCACCAAGCGCCGACTCAAGGAACGCCGAGGCAGCGCCGACGGCTTCGCAACGGGTGACATGATCCGACGCCACTTTGGAGAACACGCCGGTGTTGTCGGTTCCGATATAGCTGGGGTCTTCCGGGAAGGTGCGGCAGAGCGACGGGTGGTTGCCCGAGCAATGGTAACATTCGCGGTTGTTTTCCCAGACCAGCTTCCAGTTGCCATGTTCGATAATGGTGCTTTCGAACGCGACCCTGGAGTTCTCCAGATCGTGCAGCGCCAGATAGCGCGCGGTCTGTTCTGCGAATTCGGTGATGTCGGGGGCGTCATCCGCAAGGCAGATATAGACCAGGCCCGACAGGTTGCGGCAGTGCACCTGCTTCAGCCCGTGTTTCGATGGGTCGAAATCCGGCCCCATGTCCCGCGCCCAGAGCAGCTTGCCATCCAGTTCGTAGGTCCACTGGTGATAGGGGCAGACCAGCTTGGGGTTCGATCCCGACTTGGACTTGCACAGCACCGACCCGCGATGGCGGCAGGAATTGTGGAAGGCGCGTATTTCGCCGTCATGGCCCCGCACGAGGATCACCGAATAGGCGCCGATGTCGTGAACGACATAATTACCGGGCTTCGGGATCTCGCAGGAGGGCAGGATGAACAGCCATTCGCGGTACCAGATCCGCTCCATGTCGGTCTGAAAGACACCGGGATCGCAATACAGATCCTGCGCGAGCGAATACGCGGGTTTGCGACGCATCAACGTGGACAGAACATCGGCTTCACGAAGCATGGGGCACCTATGATTGGTCTCTCGCCGCAGGGCGATGGATGAAACGATATGGGGCGAGGGCGTGGCCTCTGATCGCGCAATCGCACGCAATGCGTGCGGTCACGTCATGATTTGCGACGCAGCGAAACCGGTTTGCGACCCGCGTTTCGATGCAGCCCTGCCGGTGTCGGTTTCGTCGGAAAAGAGGGCGGAATTGGTCCGTCTTTGCAGGTCGAATTTGCCTCCAAACTAGGCATCTGCAGTCCTCTCAGATGTCCTTGACCAGCCGCAGCGCGTCATAGATCGCGGCGTGGGTGTTGCGGGCACTGATCGCGTCGCCGATGCGGAACAGCTGGAAGGTGCCGCTTTCGTTGCGCGTCACGTTCTGCGGCTGGCCCGCGATCAACGCGTCGTGATCGACCGCGCCGCCATTCGACGACAGTGGCCTGAGTTCAAAATAAAGATCATCCAGCGGCATGGTGCCGTAGTTCACCACGATCTGGTCATAGGTCTTTTCGCTCGTGTGGTCGCTGTAATCGGTGCCGATGGTCGCCCTGAGCCGATTGCCATCGCGCTGGACATCCCTGAGGCGGCGGGTGACGGTGAAGGTGACATCCTTGTCCTGCAGCGCACGCATGTAGGGCACGAGGTTCATCGCCATGACGTCGGGCGCAAAGGTCCGGTCCGGCGTCATCACCTCGACGCTGCTTCCCGCGCTGGCGGCCACTTCGGCGGCCATGAGGCCAGGGTGATCGCCGCTTTCATCATAGATCAGGATGCTTTGCGCCGGTTTCACATCACCCGCGATCATGTCCCAGGAGGACACCACCAGCGGGTTCTCGCGGCCCTGCTCGAAGAGTTCGGTATTGGGCAGACCGCCCGTGGCGACGATCACCACATCGGGATCAAGAGCGGTCACATCCGCTGCCTCGGCCCAGGTGTTGAAGCGGAAATCCACGTCGCACGCGGCACATTGCGCCATGCGCCAGTCGATGATCCCGATCATCTCGCGGCGTCGCGGATTCTGCGACGTCAGGCGGATCTGTCCACCGGGATCCGGCTGGGCCTCGAACACGGTCACATCATGGCCGCGTTCTGCGGCAACGCGGGCAGCCTCAAGCCCGGCAGGACCGGCCCCGACGATCACAACCTTCCTGCGGGTTTCGGCAGGTGTGATCTCGTGTGGCATGGTCAGTTCGCGGCCCGTGGCGGCGTTGTGGATGCAGAGCGCTTCTCCGGCGGCATAGATGCGGTCCAGACAGTAGGTGGCACCAACGCAGGGTCGGATGTCGTCCTCACGCCCCTCGATGATCTTTTTCACGATATGCGGATCGGCCATATGCGCGCGGGTCATGCCCACCATGTCCAGCAGCCCCGCCTGAACCGCGTGACGTGCAGTGGCGACATCGGGGATGCGTGCGGCGTGGAACGTGGGCATGCCGGTTGCCGCGCGTACCGCGCCCGCGAAATCCAGATGCGGCGCGCTTTTCATGCCCTGCACCGGGATCACATCGGTCATCGCGGGGTCTGTGTGGATGCGGCCCCGGATCACGTTGAGGAAATCCACCATGCCGGTCGCTGCCAGCCGTTTCGAGATCTCGATCCCTTCTTCCGGTGTAATCCCGCCCGCCTCGGCCTCGTCGGCGGTGTAGCGCAGTCCCACGATGAACTCGTCGCCCACACGTTTGCGAATGCCGCGCAGCACATCCATCAAAAGCTGCATCCGGCTGTCCAGCGTCTGACCGCCATAAGGCCCGTCCAGATCATTGGTCAGCGGTGACCAGAACTGGTCGAGCAGGTGCCCATAGACCTGCAATTCGATCCCGTCCATGCCGCCGTCTTTCATCCGCTCGGTCGCATCCGCGAAATCGGTGATGATGCGTTCGATGTCCCAATCCTCGGCCAGTTTGGGGAACGCCCGGTGCGCCGGTTCGCGGTGTTTGGACGACGACACCGAGGGCAGCCAGTTGCCCTTGTTCCACGTCGTGCGGCGGCCCAGATGCGTGAGCTGGATCATCACCGCGCAGCCATGATCGTGGCAGGCATCGGTCAATTGGCGGATATGGGGCACCACCTCGTCCTTGTAGGCGAGGATGTTGTTGAACACCGGTGGGCTGTCCTTGGAGACCGCCGCAGATCCGGCCGTCATCGCCAGAGCGACACCGGCCTTGGCGCGTTCGGCATGATAGGCAGCATAGCGCGCCTTGGGCATGCCATCTTCGGGATAGGCGGGTTCGTGGCTGGTGGTCATGATGCGATTGCGCAGCGTCAGGTGCTTGAGCTGATAGGGCTGCAGTAGGGGATCGGTGGACATCGGTGGCTCCGCGAGATTTGACGCAGCGTTGACGTAAATGTTCACAACTGTCAAGTTTGTGTTCAGACCTGACCATTTTCCTTGTTGCGCCCGGGTTTCCTCCTTATGCAGTCCCCATGACAGAGGCTTTGGACATCGACGGCAAGACGAAGGGCTGGCGCGGATCCCGCGAAGTCTGGCTGGCTGCGGCGCGCGAGGCATTTCTGGACTCGGGGATCGAGGCCGTGAAGATCCAGCCGCTCGCCAGCCGTCTGGGCCTGTCGCGCACCAGCTTCTACTGGTTCTTCGCAGATCGCGACGCGGTGCTGCAGGCGCTGCTGGACGATTGGGACGAGACCAACACGAAGCGGCTGGTTGAGGCGTCCGAGGCGTTTGCGGAAACAATCACCGAGGCGGCGCTGAACGTGATCGGGGTGTTCCTGCCCGGTGGCGGGTTCGAGCCCAAGCTCGACCTCGCCATCCGCGGCTGGGCGCATCAGTCCGACGCGGTCGCTGCAACGGTCAACGCCTCTGATGACCTGCGACTGTCCGCGATACGGGCGATGTTCGAACGATTCGGCTATCCCGCCGACGAAGCCGATGTGCGGGCGCGGACGATGTATCTCGTGCAGATCGGCTATATCTCGATGCAGGTTCAGGAAGACCTGTCGCTGCGGCTGACGCGAATCCCCAACTACGTGAAGACATTTACCGGCGAAACTCCCAGCACCCGAGAGCTTGACCGGTTCCACGCACAGGTGGGTGCCGCGTAGGCCGCAGTCCGGGTTTGGCGGGTCCCACGGTCCCAATGTCGAGGCTCCGCAATACGGTTTGATCTGAGATGTATTTGCGTTCAGCCCTCAAGCCGGTTTTTTGTGCAAATCTTTTATCCGCATAAAAACAATTACTAAGAGGTCGATCTTAAGTGATTTACACCTCGCGAGATGACGTGCGACCGGCAGTGGCACGCATGACAGTTGACAGATTGGATGAAACCAAAGCACGATTGGTTTCATCCAATCGCAAATTCTTTCCGGAGCACCATGCTGAAGGACCGTCCCAAAGACACGCAGGAAACGCCCGAAGCCGAACGTGTGCTGGATGCGGTCCGGCAGATCGTCAGCGAAGGGCGACTGCCGTCTGACGGCCGCTTGCCGACCGAGCGCAATCTGGCCGCCGAACTGGGAGCAGGCCGCGCTTCGGTTCGGCGCGCGCTCGACCGGCTCGAAGCCGAAGGTCTGATCTGGCGCAGGCAGGGCAAGGGTACCTTTGCCGGTCAGCCCCCCGATCCGACCGAAGAACTGGCGGCCCAAATCGCCTCGGATGTCGATCCGTTGTCGGCGATGGAAGCGCGGCTGTGCATCGAACCCGCTTTGGCCGATCTTTGCGCCCGCCGTGCAACGGGCGAAGACGTGGCGCGGCTACGCAAACTGGCCGAGCGGACCCATGATGCCGACGATTCCGATTCCGCCGAGCTTTGGGACGGCGCGCTGCACCGCGCCATCGCGCGGATCGCGGGCAACCGGCTGATGCTGACCGCCTTCACCCTTATCGACGAAGTGCGTATGGGCGAGGACTGGCAGGAAAAGCGCCACCGCGCCCGCACGCCGCAGACCCGCGCATTCTACGACGCGCAGCACCAGAAAATCATCGACGCCATCGACGCCCGCGACGGGACGTCTGCCGCAAGCGCCATGCGCGAGCATCTCGAAACGCTGTTCGACAATCTGCGCAAATCCATTGAGAGCCGGACATGACCGCGCCACTTTTGCAGGTCGAGGGTCTGACGATCCGTGTCGCCAATGCGCCGCAACCGCTGGTCGATAACGTCAGCTTTGCGCTGAACCCCGGTGAAACGCTGTGCATCGTGGGCGAGTCGGGCTGCGGCAAGAGCCTCACTGCGCTGGCGCTGATGGGGCTGCTGGACGGAACGCCCTTGCGGATCGAAGGCGGCACGGCGCAGTTTCAGGATGCCGACCTGCTTTCAGCGCCGCGCGAGACCTTGCGCGCTCTGCGCGGTGACCGGATCGCGATGATCTTCCAGGAACCCATGACCTCGCTCAACCCCGCGCTGCGGATTGGCGACCAGATCGCCGAGGCGGTCTGCGAACATCGCGGCGTGTCGCGCGAGGCGGGCCGGGCGCGTGCGCTCGAGATGCTGGAACGGGTGCGCATTCCGGCCGCCGCCAAACGGCTTGACGAGTTCCCGCACCAGCTTTCGGGTGGGATGCGGCAGCGGGTGATGATCGCCATGGCACTGGCCAATGACCCCGCGCTGCTGGTCGCGGACGAGCCGACCACCGCGCTGGATGTGACGATTCAAGCACAGATCCTCGACCTGATGCGCAATCTCGGGCAGGAGACGGGCGCGGCGATGATCATGATCACCCATGATCTGGGCGTGGTGGCCGAAATGGCCGATGCCGTTGCAGTTATGTATGCCGGGCGCATCGTAGAGGCGGGCAGCACGGCGCAGATTTTCGATGACCCGCAGCACCCCTACACGCTTGGCCTGATGTCCTCCATGCCGTCGCTCACCGGTCGCTCCGAGCGGCTGGTCACCATTCCCGGAACGGTTCCCAGTGCGCTCGACATGCCGGTTGGTTGCAGATTTGCCGCACGTTGCCCTTTTGCCACGGCAGATTGCGCCAAGGCACCATCACTGACGGATCTGGGCCGCGGGCACCGCGTCGCCTGCTGGCACGCGCCGCTCGAGGCGGCAGAACCGATACAAGCGCGGGTGACGGCATGAGCACGATCCTGACAGCGCGGGGCCTGACGCGCCGCTTTACCACGCACAAGCCGCTGTTTGGTGCGCCAACGGTGGTGCAGGCGGTCAGCGGCATTGATCTGGATATCGAAGAGGGCGAGACCTTTGCCATCGTTGGCGAGAGCGGTTGCGGAAAGTCCACATTGGCGCGCCTGCTGTCGCACCTGATCGGACCCTCCGAAGGCACAGTCACCTATGACGGGCGTGACATTTCTGCATTGAGCGGAGCCGAACTGCGGGCGCTGCGCCAGCACATGCAGTTCATCTTTCAGGATCCGTTCTCCTCGCTCAACCCGCGCATGACCGTGGGAGCGCTGATCGCTGAGCCGTTGCGCATCCACCGCATCGGCACGGCGGCAGAACAGCGTACGATGGTGGCGGACCTGTTGCGCAAGGTGGGGCTGCGTCCCGAACACGCCGACCGCTATCCGCACGAGTTTTCCGGCGGTCAGCGCCAGCGTATCGGCATCGCCCGTGCGCTGGCCACGAAACCAAAGATCATCATCGGGGACGAGCCCGTTTCAGCCCTTGACGTGTCCATTCAGGCGCAGGTGGTCAACATCCTCGAAGACCTCAAGGCAGAGTTCGGCCTGACCCTCATCATTATCGCGCACGATCTGGCCGTGATCCGCCATATCGCGGACCGGGTGGCGGTGATGTATCTGGGCGAAATCGTCGAACTTGCCCCGGCAGCCGAGCTTTTTGCTGCACCCAAGCACCCCTACACCGAGGCGCTGCTTTCCGCGATCCCGATCCCCGCGACCGGCGCACGGCGCTTGCGCACAACGCTGGAGGGGGATCCGCCCAACCCCATCGCGCCGCCACCCGGCTGCCGCTTCCACACCCGCTGCCCGCATGCGCAGGATATTTGCCGCACGGAACGCCCGGTCCTGCGCGATATGGCAGCGCAGCACGGCGTTGCCTGCCATTTCGCCGACACGCTGTCTTTGCAGGGGATCGAAACCACCGAAAAGCCCCGCGCTGCCGCCACGCGGGCCCGCTTTGCCCGTTACAGCCAGGCCCGCGCCGCCATGGACGCCGAGGCCGAACACTGAACGACACGCCGACCCATAATAAACGACAACCAACAGAGGAGTAATCCAATGAACATCTTCAAGACACTGGGCCTCGCGGCGATCCTCGCCGCCACAAGTGGTCTGGTCCACGCGCAGGACCTGCGCATCGGGCTTCAGGAAGACCCCGACGTTCTGGACCCCGATCAGTCGCGGACCTTCGTGGGGCGCATCGTCTACGCGTCGCTTTGCGACAAGCTGGTGGACATCACCCCGCAGCTCGAGATCATCCCGATGCTGGCGACCGGCTGGGAGTGGAACGCGGACGGCACCGAACTGACCATGTCGCTCCGCGACGACGTAACCTTCCATGACGGCGAGCCGTTCAATGCCGAAGCCGTGGCTGCCAACCTCGACCGCTCCAAGAATTTCGAGCTGAGCCGCCGCAAGTCCGAGGTATCCTCGGTCGAAAGCTGGGAAGTCGTGGACGAGTTCACGATCAAGATGACCCTGACAGCGCCGGATGCCACGCTGCTGGCGCAATTCGCCGACCGCTCGGGCATGATGCTGTCGCCCAAGGCAACTGCCGAAGCGGGTGAAGAATTCGGCCTGAACCCGGTCTGTGCCGGGCCTTTCGCCTTCAAGGAGCGGATCCAGCAGGACCGCATCGTGCTCGAGAAGTTTGCGGATTATTACCGCGCGGACGAGATCAATTTCGACAGCGTGACCTTCCTGCCGATCCCGGACACGACAGTGCGTCTTGCCAACCTGCGCGCCGGTGATCTGGACATGCTGGAACGTCTGGCCGCAACGGACGCACCTTCGGTCATGGCCGATGACGGGCTGACCATGGAAAAGGCCACGTCCCTTGGCTATCAGGGTATCACGATCAACGTGGCGAATGGCGACCGGGCGGACACGCCCATCGGGCAGGACAGCCGCGTCCGCCGCGCACTGTCGCTGGCCATCGACCGTGCCGCATTGAACCAGGTTGTGTTTGAAGGCGCCTTTGCCGCAGGCAACCAGCCTTATCCGCCGGATTCGCCTTGGTTCAACAGCGCCTTCCCGGTGCCCGAGCGTGATGTCGAGGCGGCCAAGGCCCTGCTGGCGGAAGCTGGTCTTGCGGATGGTGTGGATGTCGAGGTGCAGGTGGCCAACAACCCGGTGCAGACCCAGGTCATGCAGGTCGTACAGGCCATGGCGGCCGAGGCGGGGATCAATATTTCTCTCACCGCCAAGGAATTCGCCACGCTTCTGGCCGATCAGACGGCGGGCGACTACACCGCCAGCCAGGTCGGCTGGTCAGGCCGCGTCGATCCGGATGGCAACATCCACCAGTTCATGACCACGGATGGCGGGATCAACGATTCCAAGTATTCCAACCCCGAGGTCGACACGCTGCTGAACGAGGCACGTCTGTCCAACGACACGGCTGATCGCAAGGCAAAGTACGATGCAGCTCTGGCCATCCTGCAAGAGGACAGCCCCATCGTCTATCTCTACCACCAGGTGTGGATCTGGGCGCTGGACAACAACGTGTCGGGCTTTGTGCCTTATCCTGATGGCATGATCCGCCTGCACGGCGTGTCGATGACCGAGTGACGCCACCCGCCGCTCCGGAGCTTGTCCGGAGCGGCACCCACACCTTGACGCAGCAGGGATTGCCATGCTCGCTTTCATCGGACGCCGGATCCTCATCGCGATCCCGACTGTCATCATCATCTCGATCTTCGTCTTCGCGCTCCAGCATCTGCTGCCGGGCGATCCCATCCTCGTGATGGCCGGGGAAGAACGCGATCCTGCCGTGATCGAAGCGCTGCGCGAGAAATACCGCATGAACGATCCGATCCCGGTGCAGTATCTTGCATGGGCAGGGGCTGCATTGCAGGGCGATCTGGGGATCTCCCTGCGCACACAGCAGCCCGTTCTGGAACTGATCGGGCAGAAGCTGCCGGTGACCATTCAGCTTGCCGTGATGGCGTTGATCATCGCCATCCTGATCGGCATTCCCGCCGGTGTGCTGTCGGCCTACAAGAAAGGCACGTGGATCGACTGGCTGGCCAATGTCGTCGCGCTGTCGGGCCTGTCGGTGCCGAATTTCTGGCTGGGCATCATGCTCATCCTGCTCGTGTCCGTCAAACTCGGCTGGCTGCCCGCCTCGGGATACCAGCCACTGTCCGAGGACCCCATCCAGTCCATCAAGGTCATGCTGATGCCTGCCTTCGTGCTGGGCACGGGCATCGCCGCGACTCTGATGCGGCACACACGGTCGGCCATGCTGTCGGTGCTGAAATCCGATTACGTCCGCACTGCCCGCGCCAAGGGATTGCGGGAACGCGTGGTATTGATCAAGCACGCGCTGCGCAATGCGCTGGTGCCAGTGGTGACCGTCATCACGCTCCTGTTTGGAGAGCTGCTGGCCGGTGCTGTCCTGACCGAACAGATTTTCACGATCCCCGGCTTTGGCAAACTGGTCGTGGATGCCGTCTTCAACCGGGACTACGCGGTGGTGCAGGGCATCGTCCTGTGTACGGGCATCGCCTTCATTGCGATGAACATTCTGGCCGACGCTGCCTACCGCGTCCTGAACCCGAGGATGTCCGACCAATGACCGCTGTCGTCGATCCCAAAGTGGTGGCGGATCCGCTGCCGCCCCGCCGAAGCAATCGCGCGTGGGAGAAGTTCCGCCGCAATCCGTCGGCGCTGTTGGGTGGGGCGGTCGTGGCCTTTTTCATGATCGTGGCGCTGCTGGCGCCGGTTCTACCCGTGCCCGGACCCGCCGATACCGACTGGTCCGCAGTGCGCAAGGCACCGTCTGCCGCACACCCGTTCGGCACCGACGAAATCGGGCGCGATGTGCTGTCCCGCATGATCTGGGGCGCTCAGGCCTCGCTTCTGGCGGGGGTGGTGTCCGTGGCGATCGCGGTACTGCTGGGTGTGCCGCTTGGGATGCTGGCAGGCTACCTGCGCGGCTGGACAGATGCCGTGATCTCGCGTTTCACCGAGGCGCTTCTGGCCGCACCTTTCCTGATCCTCGCCATCGCCTTAGCGGCCTTTCTCGGGCCGTCGCTGCAAAATGCGATGATCGCGATTGGCCTCTCGGCCATGCCGATCTTCATCCGGTTGTCCCGCGCGCAGACGCTGAGCGTGATGACCGAGGATTACGTGGAAAGCGCCCGCGCCGTGGGCATCGGGCATCTTGGCCTGATCGGGCGCTACATTCTGCCCAACATCCTGCCGCCGATCATCGTGCAATCCACGCTGACCATCGCCACCGCGATCATCGCCGAGGCGTCGCTGTCGTTTCTCGGTCTCGGTCAGCAACCGCCCGCGCCAAGCTGGGGCGCGATGCTGAACATCGCCAAGAATTTCCTCGAACAGGCGCCATGGATGGCGCTTTACCCGGGCATCGCGATCTTTCTCGTGGTCCTTGGCTTCAACCTGCTGGGCGACGGGCTGCGCGACGCGCTTGACCCGCGCGATACATAAGACAAAGGGACAGCGATGCAGTTTACCTCCAGGCCCGAGATCAAGGGCACCTTCGGCGTCGTCGCCTCGACCCATTGGATCGCCTCTGCTGTGGGGATGAAGATGCTCGAAGCGGGGGGAAGTGCCGCAGATGCCGCCGCCGCCATGGGCTTTGCCCTGCATGTGGTGGAGCCGCATCTGAACGGTCCGCTGGGGGACATGCCGCTCTTGTGGCGCGGTGCCGGCGATGACACGCCGCAGGTTCTGTGCGGGCAGGCCCCGGCACCGGCGGGGGCGACCATCGCGCATTACCGCGCCGAGGGGCTGGACTCCGTGCCCGGTTCGGGACTGCTGGCCACCGTCATCCCCGGTGCCTTCGGGGCGTGGATGGCGCTGCTGCGCGATCATGGCCGCCTGCCGCTGCGCACCATTCTCGAGCCCGCGATCTTCTATGCCCGCAACGGTCATCCGGTCCTTCCGCGCGTCGCCGCAACCATCGACGGGCTGTCGGACTTCTTCCGCGACGAATGGCCGACCTCTGCCGCGACATGGATGCCCGGCGACCGCGCGCCCGAGGCGTGGTCGCTGATGCGCAACCCCGAACTGGCCGACACATGGGAGCGGTTGCTCTCCGAGGCTGAGGCCGCAACAGGCCGCGAAGCGCATATCGAGGCGGCGCGTCATGCATTCTACGAAGGCTTCATTGCCGAGGCCATCGACACCTGGATGCGCGACGCTTGCGTCATGGATGCCTCGGGCGCGCGCCACAAGGGGGTGCTGACCGGTCAGGACATGGCGGGATGGCACGCCACATGGGAAACGCCGCTGTCGGTGGATTACGAGGGCTGGACCGTCTGGAAGGCCGGCATGTGGAGCCAGGGGCCGAGCCTCCTGCAGGCGCTGCGGCTTCTGGACGGGTCGGGCATCGGGGAGATGGACAGCCGGGGAGCCGATTTCGTCCACACCGTGACCGAAGCGATGAAGCTGTCCTTTGCCGACCGCGAGGCCTATTACGGTGACCCGCTGCACAACGCGGTCCCGACCGACACGCTTCTGTCGCGCGCCTATGCCGACAGCCGCCGCGGCCTTCTGGGATCGAACGCGTCGCTCGACCAGCGGCCGGGCCGGATCGATGGTTTCGCCCACCAGGCCGACGCCGCCATCGCCCGCGCCAAGGCAAGCTTGGACGCATCGGGCGGCGGTGTCGGGGCAGGGGAGCCGACAATGGCGCACCTGTCCGAAAAACGCGGCGACACGGTGCATATCGACGTGATCGACCAATGGGGCAACTCCGTCTCGGCCACTCCATCTGGTGGCTGGCTGCAAAGCTCTCCGGTCGTGCCGGGGCTTGGCATGCCGCTGAATTCGCGGGCGCAGATGTTCTGGCTGGACGAAGGCCTGCCCACTTCGCTGGCTCCCGGAAGGCGGCCGCGCACGACGCTGTCCCCCTCGATGGCGCAGGCCCCCGACGGCACGCGCCACGCCTTCGGCACGCCCGGGGGCGACCAGCAGGACCAATGGCAGCTGATGCTGTTCCTGCGGTTTGTGCATTCCGGCCTGAACTTGCAGGAGGCGATTGACGCGCCGCTGTTCAACACCGCGCATTTCCAAGGCTCGTTCGACCCGCGCCCCGTGCGTCCCGGCCATCTGATGGTTGAACCTGCCTTTGGCGAAGCGGTGATCGCAGACCTGCGCGCGCGCGGCCATGACCTCGAGGTCGCCGAACCCTGGACCGTGGGCCGCCTGACCGCCGCCTGCCGCACACCCGATGGGATGCTCAAGGCCGCGGCGACCCCGCGCCTGATGCAGGCCTATGCTGTCGGACGCTGAGGAGAGGAGAGACCATGACCTATTCGATCTGCGCCTTTGATGAGACCACCGGAGAAATGGGCGTCGCCGTCGCCAGCCGCTTCTTCGCGGTGGGCATGCTTGTCCCGCATATCCGCGCAGGGCGAGGTGCCGTCGCCACACAGGCGTTCGTCAACCCGCTCTGGGGGATCGAGGCCGCCGACCGACTTGCCGCCGGATATGCGCCTGAGGACGTGGTTGCAGCGCTTGTGGCAGCCGACAAGGGCCACGCCAACCGGCAGCTTCACATGGTGGATGCGCAGGGTCGCACCGCCGCACACACAGGCGTTGATTGCGTCGATTGGTGCGGGCACGCATCGGCACAGGGAATCTCGGTCGCGGGCAACATGCTCGCGGGAGAGGCGGTGATCGCCGACACGCTGGCCTGCTATCTCGACCGCATGGACCTGCCGCTTGCCGAACGGTTGATGACCGCGATGGAGGCGGGCGAGGCGGCAGGCGGAGACAAGCGCGGCACGCAATCGGCCACCCTGATCGTGCATCGCGACCAGCCCTACCCTTGGCTCGACCTGCGCGCCGACGATCATCCTGATCCGCTGGCCGAACTGCACAGGCTTTACGATGTCGCGCACGAACGCTTCACCATCGTCGCCAAGGCGCTACCGACGCTCGATAATCCACATGGCTGGCTCGAACGCGGCGGAATTGACCAAGAAATCCGAGATGCCGACGACCAACGAAAAGCGGAAGGCCGCGAAAGCCGGAGTTTTGGCACGCCGCTTTAAACCTGCGTTTCGCTAAATTGGACCAGTCGCGCATTCGTGCCGCCACAAGCGCTCATTCAAGCCACCTTTCGTTCGAAAGCGACGGGGTTTTTCGAGCCAAGTGCTGAGTGGCGGCGAGATTGAGATGCTTCGCGGAAAGCGCGAGGATCGTTGAAAGTGTCTTAAGCGGTCGTCCATTCAGCGCTCTTCGGATTGATGAAAAAGAGGGATCACAAGGAAAAGCCGACCACGGTTGCTGTCCCGAGAAGAACGGAACCGATCCTCCCTTTGCATGGAATAAAGCGCCGTCATCCACGTAATCGCGTTGCGCAGACCTTGCGCCATATCATGAGAGGGATGACCCATGCCGATCGTAGACTTTTCGAACCGCAGCTTTACCAACCGGGACTTCGACGGACGAAACTGGAACGGATCGAACTTCAACGAGACGATCCTCACCAATGTAAGCCTCGTCGGCGCGCGTCTTCAGGGCGTGAGCTTCGAGAGCACCACCTGGACCGACGTGAACGCGTCGGGGGTGGATTTGTGGTCCGCCCGCTTCGGACCGGCGAACTTCAAGATGGCGACGCTCAACTCCGTCAACCTGGGTAGCGCCGATCTGCGGGAGGCCGACATGACGGAACTGTCGACCTTCGGGATCACCCTCAAGGGCGCCAATCTGACCGGGGCAAAGCTCGTGATGGCCTCGCTGCTGGGCGATGGCGTGACCGGGGCCAACCTGCGCGACACGGTCTTCAACAACGCCGACCTGACCATGGCGAGCCTGTCGGACGCGGATCTCACGGGTGCGAGTTTCCGCGGCGCGAAGCTGCTGGAGACGAACCTCGAGGGTGCGCGCATTGTAGGCACCGACTTTACCGGCGCCGATATGACGGATGTCGGTTTTACCGACATCGACATCTACGGCGCGATCTTCGACCGGGCGATCTTGGTGGGGGTCAGCTGGACTGATACTTCGCCCGCCGACGGGCAGGTGACCACCGATCTCAGTTTCCGTGGCGCGGACCTCACGGATTTCTCGTCCGAGGACAGCAATTTCGCCGGTGCAGACTTCAGGGCGCATCCGTCGGGCGCCGTCAGCAAGATGAACGGCGCGAGCTTTGCCGACAGTGACATGGCCGGAGCGTTGATGCGCGGCGTCGAGGCCGTGGGCGCTTTCTTCGAGGATGCCGATCTGCGTGGTGCCGATCTTTCCGGCGGGAACTTCTCCGGCGCGAATTTCAACGGCGCCGACCTGACGGGCGCCAACCTGAGCGGCGCCGACTTGCGTGGCGCGATCCTGACCGAGGCCGACCTGACCGGAGCGAACCTGACGGGGGCGATCCTCGACGGGGCCGATCTCGGGCTTGCCACGGGTGACGCGGTCACCAGCTTCGAGGGCGCGTCGATGGAGGACGCAATCCTCGACAACTCCAACTTCGTGGGGACGGATTTCCGGGATGTGGACCTGACCAATGCCAGCTACATCGCGGCGACCCTGACCGGAGCCGACTTCGGTGATGGCTCGGATGCCGACACTCATGGAGCCCGTCTTGTGAGCGGTGATTTCACCGATGCGGATCTGTCGACGGCCATCCTCGAAGAGGCCTTCATGTTTGCCGTGAACGCCAACAAGACCGACATGTCGGGGGTCCAGGCCTCCGGGGCCGACTTCACCAGCAGTTCCTTCATCGACACGACCTTCGCTGGAGCCGACCTGTCCGCAGCGCTTTTCGTCAGCGCCGATCTCACCAAGGCGGATTTCAGCGGCGCGAACCTGACGGGCGCCGATTTCACCTCGGGGATCTTCATCGACGCGGGCCTGACCGCGACAGCGGCGGACCTGACGAACTTCAGCAACGCCGTATTGATCAACGCCGATTTCTCCTCTGCCACGTTGGTTGGAGCGGATTTCAGCGGCGCTGACCTTACCGGCACGCTCTTCTGATCGGACCGGTCCTGGCGGCGCATGCAAGCGCCGCCAGGGCATCCCGAGCGCAGGTCACAAGATCATAGAAATTGGGAATATTTTGCTGTCCAGCCCGTTGTCTAAGTGCATCGCAAGTGATGCCGTACGATCAACAGGAGATTATCATGAAAAAACTGAACTCAACGCTTCTGACTGCGGTTCTGGCAACCATCACTATGGCTGCGCCAGCAAAGGCCGACAACGGGCGCGATCCAGTCGCCCAGTTCTTTAACCAGTTGTTCGGCGGTCAGAGTGGGGCCACAACCAACCGCGGATCGCAGGAAACCCGCTTTGTGACACGGAGTTATCAAAACGACGACGACGACGACGGGAACCGCGGCGGTGGGAACTCGAACAGAGACAGCAACTCGAGCTCCAACTCCAGCGGCAACTCGAGTTCAAACTCCAGCAGCAACTCCAGTGGCAACTCCAGCTCAAACTCCAACAGCAATTCGAGCTCCAACTCGAGCAGCAATTCGAGTTCCAACTCCAACAGCAACTCAAGCTCCAACTCGAGCAGCAACTCCAGCTCGAACTCGAGCAGCAACTCGAGCTCGAACTCGAGCTCCAACTCCAGCGACGACTCAAACTCCAACTCCAGCTCGAATTCCAGCGACGACGACGACGATTGATCCGTCTTCCAGATGCAGAAAAACGCCGGCTTTTTAGTCGGCGTTTTTTTGTGTTGAATCACCCGTTGCTGAGAGGGGCCACTTACGTTCTGGTTCAGCGCTTTGCGCGGGCCTCCGTGCGATACCATCCAGCCACGGCACCTGTGTTGCGCGTAGCTCGTTCGCGTTCGGCGCGTTCTTGTTTAGTTTCTGCACGGATCTCGGCACGCAATTCGGTGCTGTCGCGGCGGAACGGGATCACCTGAACCATGGGTGAGCCTTTTTCGATGACGTGCAGGCCGTCCGACGCGGTTGGGAAAAAGGGGAAATGTACGGGGGCACCATAGGTATCCGTGTCCACGACGCCCGCGATGATTTCAAACACGTTGTTGGGCCTGTTGAGCGGATCGACAAACAAGCAACTCCATCCGGGCGGTGTGAGAATGGTCCAGTGGTTGTGGAACTTGCAGGCGGCGCGCGGCGCTTTCGGGTTGCCCCTGACCTGATGGTCACCGTGAAAGCTGACCATCGTGCGGTCGAAATCCCAGCCGGCTTCGACCTTGCGCCCACCCTCGCGCACATCCAGCCGAACCGTCGCCGCAAGCGGAATGATCCAGCCGGTGTTCATCGCATCAAGAAACGGCATGCAACGTTTGATGGTCAGACCGGTGTTCTTTGAGGAAACCTGCGCCGCGTCCACCGCGGGCAGCTTGCGAAACCAGTCGGGAATATAGGTTTTTGCCGCGACAGGCGGGGCGATCACGCCCTCGTCGCGTGGATCGCAAACAAACCGGATCACCTTGTTTCTTGATTGGAACATGCCCATTTTTGCACCCTCTTCAGGAAGGATCGTCACAAAGTCCAGCGATGCTAAGCAAGCCCGCACCAAACACAGAATCTTCTCCAGGCTCGCCCAAATCCAAAGCCCGCTGACGCAAGGCGTCTTCAACACTCTCCGCTGCCAGATCGGGCTGGTTCTCTCGAAGGATGGCAGCCGCCGCCGTCACGAAAGGGACGGCAAAGGACGTTCCGGTTTTCCAGCGCGCGCCTGAGATTGAAGCGGCCGTCCAGATATTTACGCCGGGAGCCGCGAGATCGACATGGGGCCCCTGGACAGCGCGGCGATAGATTGCACCGTCACGATCCACGGCGGTCACGGCGATCACCGGATCGTAGGCGGCGGGGAATTCGGGTTCCGCGCGCGAACCGCTGTTTCCGACCGCAGAAACAACGACGATATCGTTTTCGAATACCAGCCGTTCCACCACTTCCAACAGGACCGTGTTGTCCGGACCGGCCAGGCTCAGATTGATGACGTCAACGTCCTGATCCGCCAACAGACCAAGTGCGCGCACGAGCGTAAAGATATCGGCGCGTTCGTCGCCTCCCGCGCGGTAGAACGCATCGACCGCAATCAACCGTGCGCCCGGAACAAGCCCCGGAGACCTCGTATCGGGGTGCCCGACCAGCAGCGCCGCCACGGCTGTCCCGTGAATGGCGCGGGACGGGTCGAAGCTTTCCGGTTTCTCACGCGTCACTTCGATCCGGGCGCCCTGAAAGGTTTCGTGGTTTTCGTTGATCCCCGTGTCGATCATCCCGATTGTGGAACTGCTGCCACAGGTGCCTTCACGTTCCGGAGGCAGGGGCCAGTCTATCATCAGTCGCGCCGGGCAGTCGGAGCCTTGGCAATCGGCGTCAAAGCCCTGTTCACTTCGGTAGTAGTGGTTGAAATCAGCATCAGTCCCACTTGGCAGCGCACGCACCGCTGCACGCGCATCGACAAGGCTCAAGCTGTTCGGCACCGAAAGCCTGCGGGGCACGGCTGCAAGCCCGGGCACCGGAATCTCCTCGATCAAGCCGAACCCTTGGGCCAGCAATGTATCAAGGTCGATGTCGTTCAATGCCAGAGCGACGATTTCATTCGATGCGAACTCGGGGGGCGGCGGGGGGGCTGGCCGCGGCGCCTGCGCCCTGCGTGGTTGGGGGCTGGGTTCGCTTGGACGTCGAAACAGATCGAACAGTCCACCGCCCTGACGCGGGCTTTGGGCGCGGGACGAAGAATTGTCATCATCGTCATCCCGCCCACCAGCACGGGAGCGGCCGTCGTCATCGTCACTCTGTCCAGCCCCAGTGGAGCCGCCATCGTCATCGTCACTCCGCCCGCCACCGGCGGAACCTCCATCGTCATCGTTGTCATTTCCGCCGCCGTCGTCATTGTCGTCGCCGCCACCGTCATCATCATCCGCCCATGCCGCCCCGACCGGAGCCAGTTGCAAAAAACTCAGCGGGAGTGCGCCAACAGAGAAGAAGAGAACGAGCACGGAAAGGAGCATGTATCTGGCGGGCATAGCTGTACGATCCGAATTAATTTGCGAGATTGTTTGATCTGCGCATATGAACCAAAATTATTCCAATCTCTGGACAAGAAAAGAACCGGGGCCTTAAGCAGTGTCATATTCCGAGTTTGAAACCGCGCTGATTGCGGCCCTGCCGAAGTTGCGACGCTATGCGCTGTCTTTATGCCGCCGCCCGGACGTTGCCGACGACCTTGTGCAGACAGCGGTAGAGCGGGCGGTTGCTGCCCGCGAACGGTTCGACCTGGACAGCAGTCTTGATGCGTGGCTGTTCCGCATCGTCCGAAACGCCTGGATCGACCAGACTCGGCGGACTGCGACGCGCGGCACGGAACTGGATGTGACCGAAATGCCGGGGGCGGCCGTGCATGACGGTGACCGGGTGATCGAAGCGCGGATGGCGCTGCGGGAAACCGAGGTCGCGATGGAAACCCTGCCGCCTGACCAGCAGGAAATCCTGCGTCTCGTCTGCTTCGAGGAGCTGTCCTATGCCGAAGCGGCCGAGGTGCTGGACATTCCAAAAGGCACGGTCATGAGCCGTCTGTCCCGCGCGCGCCTCGCGCTTGCGGAAAAATTGGGAATAAGTTGACGGCGCGGACGTAGTACAGAGCGCACAAGGAGCCAACGCATGACACCACAAGCATTTCCCGATGACGTTCTGATGGCGTATGCCGATGGCGAACTGGACCATCTGACCGCACGCAGTCTCGAAAAAGCAATGGAAACCGACAGCGATCTGGCACATCGTCTAACCTTATTCACCGGGACTCGCGACGCCCTGTCGGCCACGGCACAAGCGCACCCGCCAGAACCGCTGTCGGATGCCCTGATGGCCCGCGTCAAGGCTGTTCTGGATGAGGCGCGCCCGACTGATGACGTCATACCGCTGGTGCCACGCGCAGCGCCTGCGAGTCAGCGCCAGAGCGGATGGCAGCCCATGGCGCTTGCCGCCAGCCTGGCCCTGGCGGTCGGCCTTGGCGCGGGGTTCGGGGCATCGACCCTTCTGCGGAGCGGATCTGACGATGTGCCGTTGCAGATTGCCTTGCTGGACACGCCGGGGCTGAAGCAGGCCCTGTCGGACCTCGCCAGCGGAGAGACCGCCTCGCTGCCGGACGGCACACTGACCGTCATCGCGTCGTTTGGGGATGTCGACGGCACGCTCTGCCGCGAGTTCGAATTCGACGGAGTGACAGGCGGCACGGTCGTCTCCGTGGTCTGTCGTGACGGAACTTCGTGGGACACAAGACTGGCGGTCGCCACATCATCGCGAGACGATCAGACCTACGCACCGGCATCGTCGCTGGACACGCTGGAGGCTTACCTGAACGCGATTGGCGCAAGCGCCCCGTTCACGCCCGAGCAAGAGGCACGCGCTTTGGCAGACCTCGAAGGGTGAGGGTAAACGCTATCTGAGAACAGGAGCCAGAGCCAATTGCCGCGCCTCATCATTTCCCGTCTGGCACATGCCTTTTAACGACCACTCTCGTGACAAAACAGTCCGCGTCTGAGCGTCCGACAGGCGCGGATTAACTTGGTCATGCTTCGCTGAATTGCTCACAATCCGGCAACAGGCACTATGCTCGCCGGATTGACACGCGTCCCGACTACAACACTGCTCTCGACGGGATCACCAGACGCGGTGCCGTGCCGAAATATCGGCGAACTTCATTGGTGCCCGCTTTTTGTTGAGAAGTCTTGCCGGAACAAAACCGCGCCCACCGAACTGGTGGGCGCGGAGGCACTCAGGATCATGGGTGCGGTTCAGTCGTCATCGTCATCCCCACCACCACCGTCGTCATCGTCATCATCGCCACCACCGAAGCCGCCGCGACCGTCATCGTCGTCGTCATCGCGCTCCCGGCCATCGTCGTCGTCATCGCGCCCCCGGCCATCATCGTCATCATCGTCGCGTCCGAACCGACCGTCGTCATCGTCATCATCAAAGCCATCGTCGTCATCGTCGTCGTTGCGGCTCTGGTTGATGCGGCTGATGTCACTCCGGGAAATATCGCTTCCGTCGCCGCGCGACCAAAGCCGATCCGCTCCTGCGCGACCGAAGGTTTCGACAAGCTCGCCGTAGGAGAGCAGGCCGTCGCCATTCCGGTCAATACTGGAGAAACGCGCAGATTGCGCCGAGGCAGAGGCCGTCGCGAGCAGGAGCGCGGCGAGGCCAAGCGGGGCGATGATATGGATTTTTTTCATGTGTTTGTCCTTCAAGGATTTGTGAGGGATTTGGATTCAGAGGCGCACGGACTCAGTCATCGTCGTCGTGGTAGCGGCGCCCGCGACCATCGTCGTCATCGTCATCGTTCCTGCCACGTCCGCGGTAGCCATCGTCATCGTCGTCGTGCCTGCCGCGCCGGAACCCGTCATCGTCATCGTTGTTCCAGCGTTGTCCGCGGTATTCCACACGCGGGTCTGAGTAGCCCTGCGCAAAAAAGCCGTTCAGGAGTCGCAGGATCATATCGGCATCGTTGGCTTTCGCTGGGGCAGGCACCGCACTGATCGTTGCGGTCGCCAAAACGGCTGCCAGAATGGTCTTGAAGTGTTTCATCGATCGCTCCTTTCATGCGCAGCCCCGTCAAGAGGCTTGGAAAAGGACTACGGATGGACCGCGAGGATTATTCCTCGGACAGTGGAAATTTCCGTGCGGTGGCGATGGGTTTGCGGCCTGCGACCCGTAGAAAAAGACGGCGACCGCGCGCCAGGGCAGGATAAATCACGGACGCACGGCGAGGGCTTGCAAAGAGCCGGCGTTGCAGATTGTTCAAAAGTCCCCCTGGTGCCGAAAGCGTGGCAAGCAGATGAACCGAGTCCGTCCCATGGAATTGTCGACCGTCCCAGATAACAACCATGCCCTCGTCCAGATCCAGCCCTGCCGAAACAGCGTTCGCGACCCGCGGGTCCTTCGACCGCGCATCGACCAGCTCGACAGGGCCAACGGTTTCGCGCAGGCGCATCATGGACACATAGGATGTGCAGAACGGGCATTGCCCATCATAAAGGATCGTGACTCCATGTGTCATTGCAGGTTCTCCCTCAGGATTGCGCATCTGATGGAATAACGTCTCGCATCAGACGTAATTCCCTCAAGGACAACAAAAGGAGTGGACCCATGACGTCGATGATCCATGCAGCCTCCCTGCGGGACCGCGCAGCTGCCTCGCTGTCGACCCCGGTTTCCGGACTGTCGCTTGCGGTGTTCCGGATCGCGCTCGGGGCGCTTTTGGTTTGGGACTGCTGGCGGTTCATCAAATACGACAGGGTCTGGCGCTATTGGGTCGCGCCCGAGTTTCATTTCACCTATCCGGGTTTCGGCTGGGTCACGCCCCTGCCGGAGCCTTGGATTCAGATAGCCTGGCTCTTTATGGGTCTTTCGGCGCTTTTTGTCATGCTTGGCCTGTTCTACCGCGTGTCGATCGTCCTGCTCACCGTGACGTTCAGCTATTTCTTCCTGCTCGACAAGGCCGAGTACCTCAACCATTTCTACCTCGTCATCCTGTTCCTGATCCTGATGTGCTTTCTCCCGGCGCACCGGATGCTGTCGCTCGACGCGCGCTTTCGCCCGTCCGTTCGGAGCGGACATGTTCCCTATGCTTCGGTCTTCATCCTGCGCGCGCAGATGGAGATCATGCTGATCTTTGCGGGCCTCGTGAAGCTGACACCCGATTGGTTGGCGGGTGAACCGCTGGGCCTTTGGCTGCGCGCCCAATCCGGTGATTTCCCGTTCGGTTTCCTGTTCGGTTTCCTGTTCCAGTACGACTGGTTCATCCTCGCAGGGACCTGGGGCACGGTCGCTCTGCATGTTCTCGGCGCACCTTTACTGCTGTGGAAAAAGACCCGGCTGGCGACCTTTGTTGTCTATTGCGTCTTCCACAGCGCGAACGCCATGTTCTTCAACATCGGCATCTTTCCGTGGCTGACCATCGCGGCGACCACGATCTTTTTCGCACCCGACTGGCCACACCGTGTCGCCCGATGGCTTCTGGGGAGGTTCGAGGATCTGCCTCCCTACACTCCGCCAGCGCGCCCCGCGTCGCGTGCCGTGCCTGCTGTTGCACTCCTGGCGATCGTCGGCTGGATCGCCGTACAAATCGCCCTTCCGGTGCGCGCTGGCTATTTCCCGACCGAGGTGCGTTGGAGTGGCGATGGCCACCGCTTTTCGTGGCGGATGCGCATCTACGACCGACAGGCAGAGGGAGTCTTCATCGTGACGGCAGACGGTCAGGAATGGAGAGTCGACCCGACCGACTATCTCACGCGCCGTCAGGCCGGGAAAATGCTGGTCCGGTCCGACATGATCCACCAGTTCGCCGGATACCTCGAAACGGTCTGGCAGGACGCGGGCTACAGCGACGTCGCGGTGCGTGCGGATATCCGGAAATCCCTGAACGGGCGACCCGCGCAGGCCTTTGTCGATCCGGAGGTGGACCTGACGGCTGTGCCGTTGGCCTACCTCGCGTATGACGACTGGGTGCTGCCACTCGATATCCCGGCCTGGGGCGTATCGGACAGCCAGACGGCAGGTTCAGAAAACGGTCTCGTTGTCTCGCCGTCATCGCTGTAGTTGCAGAACTCGACAAACGGCGAGCCGTTGCCAATCCGGGTCGGACTCGTCTAGAGCGATGCCGGGTCTTTCAGCGACTTGCCGCAAGGGATCACGGGCAGCCTCCCGGTCCCGGGTTGCGATGGTGTGCCGCAACGTCTCCACTGCCGCATTGGCGCATGCGAGATCGTAGGCCGCAACCTCCGGGGTCCGCATCGGAGCGACTTCGCGCGCCGCATCGGCTGCCTCGATGAGGAAGCGGCAGAGCTCCACGAGGACCTTCGCGTCGGGGAGGACGTGGGATCGAAGAGAAAACGGGAGTGGGATCTTTTTCGATGGGGTGCACACCCTCAGCACGCGGCAAGGCCAGCGCCGGCGCTAATGGAAGCCCGAGGGCCGGTATTCGAGATGGGATTGTGCCGAGACCCGTGAACCCATGTCTTCGGCTCCTCTGCCAGCGTTTGTGCCAAGCGCGGTTACAGGAATCGCGCCATGTCGGGCAGTCTGCGACTCTGATCGCAGATTACGCAATAATTTCAGGGGCTTGTAGCTAAATTGGCTCCGGCGGTAGGGAACGGAGTAAATCCAAGCTAAGCTTCTTAAGGCATTGATATTTAACGCATTAATCTCCTGGGCCTGCCGCCGATGCGACAATTTGTGTGACAGTTTGTATGACGTTCCGTATGACAAGATGGAATCTGACTGCGCGGGTCATGATGTTCATTTTTGTAAGAACCGCAAGGTCAGGTTCTTGGTCGGGAGGGGCGTTCGGTCAACTTGCTTTGTCGAGAAATGACCATGAAATAGTGTGCGATGATCAGGCCTGCGAGCGACCACCCTCTACGTCGTCCCAGTGTTGGTTTACTGGCAGTTGCTTGGCTCGTTGCGCCGCTTGATCATAGGACACGGGCATGAAATCCCACAGGTCCACGCCGACGTTCACCGCATTGCGTGATCCCCTCCAGTTGTTGTGAACATGCCCGAAAAGTTGCAGTGCTCCCTTGCGGGCGCCATTCCATGTGATCATCGGATAATGGCAGAGCGTGTGGCGCATTCCTTCGGTTCCGTCTTGAACCTCGGCAAGATTCGAGACGCTGTCCCATGCGAGCGACAGCGTCGGTGTGTGGTCATGGTTCCCAACGACAAGGTGCTTGCGAGCACCCGGAAGTTGGCCAAAAAGAATTTCGAGATAGTCAGGGTCTTTCGCTCTCGGTTCGAAGGCGAAGTCACCAATAATCCAAAGGTCGTCGCCCGGCTGGACAACTTTCCACATGTTTTCGATCAAGACCTTGTCCATGTGACCAGCGTGACGAAACGGCCGTCCGCAAAACCGGATGATGTTCTCATGTCCGAAATGGGTGTCGGCCGTATACCAGTTTGCCACTACCAGATCTCCTTGATGGGCGCAGGTCAAACGACTGATCGCTCACCTAAATCGGTTTACCAATTGATCTCGAAAGCTGCGCCGGTTGCGCGAGAAGCAGTTGTGCAGTCTTCGATTTCGATGATCGTTATTTGCGCGGGCAATCATACCCGCGGCGGGGCGGCGCGAAGTTGCGCCAGGTTCGTTGGCGTTCGCCAACGTCTTGTCAGTTACAGGTTTGTGGGAGGTGAAGGCTCCTTTCAGGATTCAGTTCTCTTATCGTTTTTTGACGCCGGTTCAGGAAGCAACCAAGGAAGACATACAAGTAGCCATCCTGTCTGAAGCCTGGCATTACCAGGCATAAGCCCCTGCGCATTTTCAGCCTGGCACAATTTCACGCCATAAAGGCATCGCGGTTCCATTCGGTATCAGCCTTGATCACGTCGCCAACTCATCGTGCTCCATGGAGGAGTTGTTGCCTGTCTCCCGAGCTTTGACCTGCGAGAGAAACGGAGCGATCTCGTTAGGCCGCATAGACCTTTTTGAGACGAGTTCGCGCGCCAACGCCTCAAGGACAACCCGATTGGCTTTCAGAATGGACACCGCGCGCTTCTCAGACTTCTCCAGCCGATGCCGGACACGATCCATGATGGCCGGGGTCTTAAGGTGTTCCAGATCGGTAGACTCGCGCCAAACGGGGCCGTTGAAACCAAGGCCAAAGGTCGTCTCGATGTCGATGGCTTTGCGCGTGGCTTTCGCCAAATCAGACTCGGGTGGACCACCGGCCCCAGCAGAGACTAGGCCGAGAACGAGGTGCTCAGCGGCGCGGCCCGCCATTGCATAGGTGATTTCCGCCTCGAAATCAGCAAGTAGCCCCTGATGGGCCATTCCCTCGCGCATGATCGACCCGCCATTGCCCGAGATCTGGATGTTATCGATGTTGCCGAGGCGAAGGGCGGCGCCCACGATTGCGTGACCAGATTCATGAACAGCGACGCGCCAAAGGATCTCGGAAATATCGTGATCGGGCCCAATGTTCAGGGTTTCGAGAAGCATCGCCAAGTCGAGCATCTTGCGACTGTGTCGCGCATTTGAGCGCGCAGCGCGAATTGCGGCGTCGAGTTCGGCCGCGCTGCGCCCGACCGCGCGCGGGGCGAGAGCGCGCAGCTCATGATCGGCAATATCCTCCCGCAGATGATGGCGCAGGATGGCGAGGATTGCTCCTGCGTTTGGGAGAGGAACCTTGATCTTTATGTCCATCCTGCCGGCGCGCATGACTGCGGGGTCCATCCTTTCAGGATGGTTACATGTGCCGACAACCATCACACCCTCTTCGCGCGAGATTGCATCGAGTTCACCCAGGAATCCATTTATAACCTGCATCCTATATTGCGTGGCGTGACGATCTTGGTCATTGCGCGATCCAACGGCGTCGATCTCGTCGATGATAAGCAGGCACGGTGCGCGTCTCCGGGCCTCGGAAAAACTGGCCCGCATCTCACGAAGCATGTCACCTAAATGTCCAGCTGCTTGCCATTCCGCAAAACTGCTGGAAATGGTGGCGACACCGGCTGAATTGCCCATCGCTCGCGCTAGCCAGGTTTTCCCCGTTCCGGGGGGGCCGTAGAGAAGGAGGGAGCGATTGATCTCGTGCCAGCCCGCTCGGCCGGCCTTCCATGCCAGAAGATCGTTAACAATGCGCCGAGCGGCTTCGAGGGACGGGCTGTCGCCCGTCATGTCGTCAAGTCGCGGACCGGTGGTATACTGTTCCCCATTGGTCAGGGTTCTTAAATTGAACAGCGCCGCATCCAGGGTAGGCGCGCGCAGCGCAGCGCAGACTTCAGTGGTGCTAAGTTTCGCCAAGACTGCATTCTCGGGCAAGGATGCAAGAAGAACTTTCCGATCACTAATTTGATCTGAAAGATGACCAGCCTGAAGGAAGGCGGCCAAGATGTCCTTGCCGAACTCAGCGAACCGCAGAGTCGGAGGCGTGAGGCATCCGAGGCTTCTGGGGAGTCTGATGCCATCTGTTTGAAGGATCAAAACGGGATCGATCCTGTCCAAGCTGTCTGAAATCGCCCGATCGAAGCGGTCCTGTGCGCTTTTGACCAACCCGCCATCAACGGTCTCAGGCGCAATAATCTGCCATTCCGATCTCGGAGAACAGGCTTTCACGGTTTCTTTCAGCGTCGCAAGCTCTTCGACCGGCACATCCCGGACGACAGTCAAAGCGCCGCACTGCAAGCTTTGCTGTTCGATTTCCATTGACCCAAACGTAATGGCAAGCCTTAAAGCGGTCAGGAGCTGCCGCGCAGGAACGTGCCGCGAAGGCTTTTTGGCAAAGGCATCGAAGCTTTCGCCCTCTTGGCTCGGCTCGAACCGAGCGAAAAGTTCGTCGAGTTCGGACGGTTCGTCCTCGTCCTCGGCCTCAGCCGTCCCGGCAAACCGGGTCGTGGGCACGCCGTGGTGACGGCAAAGACGCGCGATCATGATATCGGCATAACCCGACCAAACAGGAGTTTTGTTCGACGATTTAGGCATGGCAAAGCCCTCTTTAGCAAAGGATGTGGATGTTCGTTCCGGATCTTTGGAATGAGACGGACTGAAGACGCGGGAGCGTTAGGCAGCCTCGCGACTAAGGTCGGACGCAACCCGATCGAGAAGATCGAGAATCGTTGTGGTCAGCCTGGCGTCATAGACTTCGGACTTGACCCTGATCTGCTCGCGGTAAATCGCAGGATCTATCACGTAATGTCCGTGCTTCCGACGCAGTTTCGCGTGGAGTCTTTTTTCAAGGAGAATGGCCTCGCGTCCAGTCGGAACCGCGACCAAACGCAAAACGGAACAAGGCATCTCCGGGATGCGCCGGAGTTGGTGGCGCAGCCGGCTTTCCGGGTCACGCGAAAAGCCGAGCTTGATCAGTTCGCGGCCATTCGCCAACGTGAATTCCATCGCGTAAAGATAACTCGAAGCCGCGGGCCATTCTTTCGCACATCCGCCGCAGACAAATCGACCGCTTTGCATATTGACCCGCGCTACGCGCTGCTCATGACCACAGGCAGTATGGCGGTAGCTCCGGTAATTTGGATTGCCATCCGGATCGGAACCGAGTTTTTCCCAACCCCGTCTCTGGGCTTCCTCGGTCTCCGTGTTTGCCTGGCAAATCTCACAGCGAACGCCTGTTTCCCCTGTTGCCGCCCGCTTGAGCAAAGCGAATTGGCGGCGAATTTGATGCCCGCACGGAGACAAAAAGATCCCGTAGTGACGATTGGTTGTATCACGACGCAGAAATTTAATGCCCGCGGCCTTTGCGTCCTCCGTCCAAGCCTGTTCAGTGCAGGCATGGCACGAAGGCTGGCTGGTCATCAACGTAAAGCGGTTGGTTTTTGTTATCGCACCACAGGCTTTACAACGGAGGGCAAAGTGATACCTGTCCGCGACGCGGCTAAGAAAAGAAAAACCTTTTCTTTCCGCGGTCGCGATCCAGTCCGGTTTGATGGCGCCGAAAAAGATCGGTAGTTCGACGTCATTGATAGTCAATGTGGTGGGAATTGCAGTCGTTTTCATGGAAAGTCCTCCAGAAAATGCAAGAGTCTACTGGGCGCCGAACGCTCAAGCGTTCACGTGGTCAGGGATGTTTCGGAAAGGTCGGATAACTTAGACGCGGACGTAAGCGCGGCCGACAGGATCTACTCGGTTCCGAGCTATAACGAGAAGTTTTCCCATGCCGAACATTCGTCATGACTGAATGTCGTTTCGGCAATGCCGTCGAACAGCGGCAGTGCGCCGAGGGCCGTGACAAGATGGCAAGCTTGGATCAGAATAGCGTTTCGCTGCATCGCCGTGGCACTAATACCCGAAACCTGAAAATCTCGGAAGAAGGTAAGGTGCATCCGAAGTTGCAGCTTCCGAGCCCCGCCGGGCTCTTCGTGTCCCAACATGGCGTCGATAAGCAGAGCCATACGTTCCAGAGGCCGGTCTGCCAAATTGATATTCGGGAGGCCGTTAAAATGGCGCAACGTTTCAGTGAGGTGCTCATGTGCCACTTCAGCCTCACGCATCCACGCTGCATAAGCGGGATCCTGACTGTAACTAGTGTCCTCAAGATCGCGCTCCGCTTCGATAAGCGCGGACAGAGCACCCAAGAGTTTGGGGAAAGCGCGTGCCTTTGGGGTCTCGAGCGGGGCTTCATTCGCTGTGAAGACCGTGGTAGAAAAATGGGTAGTCATCGTTGATCTCCGAAGGATTGATGATGATCAGGACAGGGGTGAGGGTGTGGAGCCCTTGCCTCTGCCCGAACAATGTGCCATTATGCCATTATGATGTCAACATCAAAATGAAGGAATGTTTTATGGCACCACCGAAAAAGGATACTGAGGCGCTGACCCTTCGGCTGCCCCGTGACCTTATTGATGCAATTGATGATCGACGGCGTTCGCAAACGGATCTACCTACCCGGCCCGAGATGATAAGGCGAGCGTTATTAGAGTGGTTGGAACTAACCCAATCTGGAAAATTGCGCTGAGTTTCTGAAGTAAGGGCGGCGCTGCTAGAGCTTGAATACCCCATTGGTTAAGCAAACTGCCACCGCGTGGGTTTTGTTCTGCGCCTGGAGCCGTGAGCAGGCTCTTCTGATGTAAAACTTTATGGTAGTTTCGGACAGGTTGAGCATCTGAGCCGTTTCCCAGGCAGATTTTCCCCGGGCTGCCCAAAGAAGGACCTCTCGCTCTCGCGGTGCGAGATGGATCGCTACAACGTGCCCCTTTCCCTGGCAATCGACGGGCGATGGATCAGAATAGAAGGCTCGGGTATGATGAACTTGATGCGAGAAAACACCCTCATGCGGTGGTTCTCCGTCGTCCATGGCGTGGGCAGCGCGCTGGATTTGCCGCACTGAAAGGTGCTCTGCGTCTGCACGAGATGCGAAATCGAACTGGTTGAACATGACACGCCTCCATCATCTAAGAGGCCTTCCCGGCTTACAGCCGGGTGTTAGCAACTCTGCACACAGCACAGAGCGTCGCCGCTTTTAGGCGAACCCTGGACATGTGCGACGACCACCCGGCCAAGTGAGAACTTGACCGGCCTGTGTGCCATCGGAGTTGCTACGCCCCACGGTCAGAATTTGCTGAACCGCACTTTCTATTTTGCACGCCAACCTGTTCGATTCAATCCCGATACCTCCTTTGGAAGGTATTTGCGTTATGCATTGAATCTGAAAGGATAAGTCACACTGATGACCCCAAACGGTTGGCTCTCCATGAACACCAAGACTTCGATCTTTGCACTGCTCCTAATGTCCTATGGTGCGCTTCCTACTGAGGCCCGTCCTGCGAAATGCCTCCTCGAGGTGGATGGCCAGACTTTCATCGACGGAGCCTGCGATTTCCGGCCACTGTCCGGCGGAAACGGCGACTTCCAGATCATCGGCCCGAACGGCACGTATTTCGCCTATCTCTACGTTGGTGCAGATGGGAACGGCACCGGACACTGGAACGAAGCGCCGGGTGCCGGGCACGCTCATACTCCTCTCGGCCCGCTAGCTCGGGAAGGCGCGTGCTGGACAAGTGAAACCGTCAAACTTTGTGCTTGGTAATTGTTGAAATACTTTTTCCTGCCTTGGCTCTGATAAAAGGACTACCTGAGTGAAACGCGCGATTTTCCCCTGTGTCACCGCTGTTTTCGTCGCATCTAGTGCTATCGCGCAAGAGGGTCTGCCTGTGTTCGGCGCATGGGATTGCGAGATCATGCACTTCACGCTGGATGCTGGAACCTACAATGTCAGCGGCAAAGAAGTTCCCGTGAAAAACGTCGAGAGGATTGCGGAGGACGCCTATGGAGCGGAGATGCATGACGGATATCGCTTTGCAATGTTTGATGTCACGGCCAAGACCCTCACCTGGCATTCGCCCTTGAGCGGAGATACTTTCGAGTGCCGTCGCGAATAGGTGGCCTGAACTCTCGGGTAGCCGTTTGCGGGGATTGATCGAGGCAAGCGCATCTCACGAGGCGGATGCCTGTGCTGCCAAGCCAAATACACGACCACTTATGCGCGCGGGGCGCGCATTGCATTCGCTCTGGCGGAGCAGAAAATCTTTTGCAAGGAGGTGCCGGATGGCGAAGAAGGCGACGTTCGATCAAGGCTACGTTATCGACCAACAGGGCGATTCCCGCGTGGTGCGGTTCCACGGCGATGGGCTGCCATGGGTGGCATACGTTGTGTTACCTGTCGGGTTGATTTTTATTTTGGGTGGACTGGCGGCGATGCTACCAACGTCTTTCTGGCCGCTTCCTGTCATCATTCTCCTGGGGGCCGGCTTCTTGGTTTACCTGGCGTTTCAGCCTCAGCAATTTACGCTTGCTCCAAATGCTATCATCAAGGGTGGTTCCGAATATGATTTGGGTTTGGTGTCCGAAATCCTGATCGACAATCCCATGGACGATGATGTGGCGATTACCGGTCAGCCGATTCTGGTTGTCGGCGGAACAGGTGTAGCAGGTGCCTCAGTGGCGGCCGTGGGTGTGATGGCGAGTGCGACCACATCGGCGCTCACCGGGGCAAGTATTGCAATTGGGCGGTCCTCGGCGAAGCGTCGGTTCCGCGTCAGGATCCGTTACGGCAAAAAGGTGATTACCTTGGCGCGCAATTTAAAAAAGGATCGTGCCATTTCCATTTTCAACCTGCTGACAGGAGCGTGACCGGATATCATGACGCGAGTAGCGTTGAGCTCCAGCAGCGGCGGCTGACAGCATCGTCCCGTTGCTTCAAATCGCGACCCGTCAAAACGAAGCCTGACCACTTGGCGGAGACAGGCCAAGATTTTGGGATGAACAGTCTTTCGACATTGCCCCATGAGGGAAATAACCTGCTCAGTTCCGCCAGCGCGGATTTCCTTGATGGCTGGAACTACTCGATCCGTCTATAGTGAGAGGCGCCTTTCTTGAGTTCGAACGTTGCCCAGGCGCGACCTTTGGAGCTGCGCGGCAAAAACCGGAAAAGCATGCTGTAGTGGGTGTTTTCGATGCCCCCGCCGCCCCAGCAGCCCGACGCGTCCAGAAGAACGCCAAACCGGTAGATGACCTCGCCGATCTCGCCGTCGTTCATCTCACTCCACGGAAAATCGAGATCCCAGATCGCAGCCATCGATCCGTATGTCGTTCGAAACCATGTCTCGTATTCGCGCCGGGCCTTCGGGTCTTCGGGCGGGGCATACTCGACGCCTAGGCGCCTGGCCATAGGTTCGAATAGTCCCGAAAGGATCAAGGCAGGCGCTGCGAACACGCGATGTCTTTCCGGCAACGCGATCACCAGTTTGGCGCGCTGGACGGCGTCGGGCCAGTCATGCCAGCCTTCGTCGAACCGGCTCTGGGTCTCGGTATCTACTGCGATACGACGCCGTCCGCTCGCTTCGGAGAACACTTCGTGCGTCTCGATATGACCATGCCGATATAGCAAGCGCGATTGGGCCGCGGAACCGTTCTCGGATGCCATAAGAGGATCATTATTCTCGATGAGGTTGGCCATTTTCTCGTTTCTACATGCAGTCCATTGCGAAAAGATAGAGCGTGTGTTCCCCCGGTAGCCTGCGGAAACTGCAGCTTGCGTCTTGACAAGGGCCCTCTATCGCGGGGTCGGTCGACAAGAACCTGAAAATCAATCGACCAAGGGTCAAACACATTCGCGCAATCTTGGCATTCTCATAGTGGGACCAATCGATTGCTCGCAGCAGTGCAATATCTACTGCCAGTGCGGTTGGGCCGGTCATGCAATCGAGTTCGATGACCGCAAGAAAGGCACGATATCGGAGGCGAAATCTGCGTTAAGAACGAGGGTCCCGGACATTGATAGCCTCGTGTTTTCGACCGGTTCAGGCGGCAGCCTCGTAGCTCGCGAAGACTTCGGTGCTGCCGTCGTGGCGGAGCAGGAACACGTCGTAAGCCTCGCGGTTCTCCTCCGGTCCCATGCCGGGCGAGCCGTAGGGCATGCCGGGCACGGCCAGGCCCACTGCATCGGGGCGCTCGGACAAGAGCCTGCGGATGTCGGCAGGCGGGACGTGGCCCTCGATGAAGTAGCCGTCGATCTCGCCAGTGTGGCAGGAGATCATGTCCTGTGGGATGCCGTTGTCGAGCTTGTGACGGATCAGGAGCGTGCCGAAACTGTTCTGGGTCGTCACCGTCAAGCCATCTGAGCGCAGGATCTCAACCCAAGCGCCGCAACAACCGCAGTTGCGGTCCTTCAGCACGTGGATCGCTGGCGCGGTCTGAGCGATACCCAAATGCGGCGCGAGAGCGGTGAGGCTTGCAGCGCCGAAGATCAGGCTACGTCGGGTGAGTTTTGGCATAGGATATCCTCCAATCGGTGTCGTTCGGGTCGTCATCCGGCAGCGTTCAGGGCCCAACCTATCACGAGAACCTGCGGCACTGTCAGGAGCGGCAGGAGAAGTGCCGCCTTCAGCCGCCCCGTGACCTCGCGCAGAACGAGGATTTCGGTGTAGTCGGTGGCGGCCCCCGCCATCAGGAAGGTGAAGGCGTTGCCGGGCGCCGCGGCGCGCGTCATCAGGTCGGCCGCTATCGGAACCGAGCCTTCCGAGCAGACCTCGATGATCGTGGCCGCGACGAACGTGGTGAAGAGGCCGAGCATCGTGGCGCCGAACCAGGTTTCGAAGATCTCCGTCGGCACCGTCGCCTGGATCAGCGCGGCGAGCACCACCCCGAAGAACAGCCAGCGCAGGACCATGCGGCTTGCCGGAAAGGCACGCGTCGCGATGTCCTTCGCGAAGGCGGCGTCGAAGCGCGTCGCCCGAAGCCCTGCCTTGGCCTCGCGCCAGACTTGGAAGTCGGCGGGCAGGTTCACGCGGTTGGGGTTCGGCTTGACGCGGCCTGCGCGCTCCAGCGCCTCGACCGCCAGACCCGTGAGCAGCGCGATGACCAGCGAGGCCACGAGGAATACCGCCATCCATTCCCAGCCCATCAGCACACCAATGATGATCGTGAGCGACAACGAGTTCCACGGGCTTGCGATCAGGAAAGCGAAGACCTGGCCGAGGCTCGCGCCGCGCTCGTAGAGCTTGGCTCCCACCATCAGGACGCCGTGGTTGCAGAGGTCGAGCAGCACGCCCGCCAGCACGGCACGCACGAGGCTCTTCGCCCCCTGGTCGCGGCCGATGATCCCGATCACGAACTCGCGCGGCACGCGGTCGATGACGCCGACGGCAACCATGCCGATGAGGATGCCCCACCACATCAGGTTCATCATCTCCTGCACGCCATGCGTGAAGACTCCGAGCCCGAGGGGCGCGTCGTGGGGCAGGAAGAAGGCCGCGATGTAAGCGACCCCGATCACCGCGCCGGAGCCCCAGAGAAGCCAGTCCACACGCCGCCATCGCGGTGCATCCACATCCGCCGAGGGACCGCAGCAAGAGGCTACTGCCGTCTCTTCGCTTCCGCCGCAACACGACGCCGCTTTTGCGGAGGCCAGCCGCGGCGACGGCTCGCCCGGCAGGACGAAGCCGCCGGCATCGCAAGTCGAGGCCGCGGCCTGGGCTTTTGCCGTCTGGCTGATGTCGTTCATGTCGCCGTCTCCGTTATCTGGCCTGAAGATAGGACCTCCAGCAACTGTAGGTTCAAGAGCATTTTGGAGACTTTCTGCGCAAAATCGCTCACCCCGTTTCCGATGCTGCTTCTGATGGGCTCCGCTCCAGTGCCCGGCGGATCTTAGGGAGCGCGAATTCGCGGGGCTCGTGATAGTCGATGATGCTGACCAGCGCGCCCGTCGCATCGAAAAGGAACACGCCTGAGGTGTGGTTCATCGTGTAGTCGCCGTCGTCGAGAGGCACTTTCTCGTAGCGCACCCGGAACCCTTCCGCCGCGCGCGCGATCTCGGCCGGGCTGCCGGTCCAGCCACGGATCTGCGGATGGAAATAGCTGACATACTCGGCCATCGCCTCGACGGTGTCCCGCTCCGGATCGACGGTGATCAGCACGACGTCGAGGGCCTCGGCCTCCGCGCCGAGACCGTCGAGCCAGTGCGAGATGTCGGCAAGCGTGGTCGGGCAGACCTGCGGGCACCAGGTGAAGCCGAAGAAGACGAGCGACGCGCGTCCGATCAGCGTCTCCGGCCCGACCGGCTGCCCCTCGTGGTCGATCAGGGCGAAGTCCATGGCGGTCAACGGCAAGGGGCGGCCGGCGGATACCTCGGGCGCGCCGGGGCCGTCGACCTGCCACCAGCCCGCGAAGAGCGCGGCCGCGCCCGCGCCGAGGCCAAGCGCGCCGTATCGCAGGAACGCGCGCCGCCGCATCAGTCGGAGGGCCCCCGCGCGGCAATACCGAGGATCGGCACCTCTACCGTTGCCTCCGTCCCGTCGGCAAAGATCACCGATAGGGCATAGCTCTCGCCCTCGACCATCGGCCGCTGAAGATCCATGAGCATGACGTGAAGACCGCCGGGCTCGAGCGCGACGGCTTCGCCCGCGGCGATCTCCACCTCCTCCATGTGCGACATTCGGGTGACGCCCTGCGCATCTGTGGTGGTGGCATGGATCATCGGCATCATCGCGAGGTTGGTGCGCAGGCCGGTCACCACGACCGGCTCGGCTCCGGTGTTTTGCAGCGTCATGTAGGCCACGCCGGGCCGGCTCGTCCCGATCGAGGCGCGCGACCAGGCGTCCTCGATGACGACATCCTCTCCGCCGGCGAGGACGGGGGGCGATGTGGCCAAAAGGGCGAGGGCAAAGGCCGCAATGCTAAATAGTTTCATGTTCGGTCTCCAAACTCTGATCTGCATCCCGTCACGACCCCGCACGGCGGACTTCCTCCGCGACGAGCGCGCGGAGTTCGGCCTCGCCGAAGGGGTCGAGCGGACGTTCGTTTACGAAAAATGTGGGGGTTTGGCGGACGCCTACCGCCTCCACGTCGGCCCGGTCCCGGTTCAGGACCGCGACGACATCGGGCGCACGTATCTGCGCCTCCGCCTTGCCAAGGTCGAGCCCTGCCTCACCTGCGATCTGGATGATCAGGTCAGGCCGCATCCCGCCATGGGACGCCCAGCGGGGCTGCTCGCGCATAAGCGCGTCCATCACCGGCTCGAAGACGCCTTGCATCCGGGCGGCTTCCAGAACGCGGATCGCGATGTCGGAGACTTCGCCGTGGAACGGCGTGTAGCGCACCACGACCCGCACGGCGTCGCCATGTTCGGCCATGATGTCCTTCACGATAGGGTGGAACGCGCGGCAGGCCTCGCAGGCGGGGTCGAAGAACTCGACGATGGTGACGAGCGCATCCTCGGGGCCCAGAACAGGAGACCAGGGCCGCACCAGCGCTTCGGCCACCTCTGGCGGCACGGTCGCGACCTGGGTATTCGGGCGCGAAACAAACCACGCGGCCCCAGCAAACAGGGCCAGCGCGAGCGCAATAATTGACAGGATGAGCGGTTTGCGGGTCATGCGGGGATACCTTTTCGCGAAAGGGCGCAAAGCGCCGCGATAGCAAGAAATGATAGAAGGGCCAATGCCGGGATCGGCACGCCGAGGATCAGCTGGTTGGCGTCGGTGCAGGAGGGGCCGCTGGCCGCGCAGGGCTGGACGCGCTCCGGAATCAGCCCGGAATAGAGCGCGAGGTGCCAGAGAGCGATCGCTGCACCGGCCAGTGCGAGGACAATGCCATAGCGACCCACAGCCAGATCGCGCCACCAAAGCCCGAGCCCGAGAAGGATGGCGAGCGGGAACATAAAGGCGCGCTGGAACCAGCAGAGCGAACAGGGCGTCTGCCCCAGCACCTCGCCGATGAACAGCACCGAAAGCGAGGCCACGAGCGCTACCAGCCACGCCAGGAACAGCGCCGTCTCGCCGCGCAGGCTATCCATGCGCGTCGATCCGCGCGCGGAGATCTGCGGTGATGTCCGCAGCGGGCGTGCCATAGCTGTAGAGCCGCACAAAACCGCCATCGGGGCCGAAGAGAAACACCTGACTCGTATGGCCCATCGTGTATCCGTCGGGCGCGGTTTCCTCGGGCACACGCTCGTAGAAGATCTTGAAGGACGCGGCGGCGGCCTCGATCTGCTCGGGTGTGCCGGCGAGGCCCAGGATCGACGGATGGAACTGCGGCACGTATTCGGCCAGCGCCTCTGGCCGGTCGCGTTCGCTGTCGACGGAGATGAAGAGCGGCTGCACCGCGTCAGCCTGCGGACCGAGGTCGTCCATGACCTGCGCGATCTCCGCCAGTGTGGTCGGACAGATGTCGGGACAATGCGTGAAGCCGAAGAAGACCAAGCTCCATTTATCCCGAAAATCATCGGCAGTTCGGACGACACCGTCATGGTCCGTCAACTCGAACTCCGCCGCCACCGAGGACGCGGTTTCTATCGCGACTTCCGGCGCACGCGATCCTGTGACAGCCAGTGCCCCTGCACCGAGCGCGGCGACGGCAACCGCCGCCCACAATCCCTTCTGAAGTCTCGTCATCCGCCCGGAGCGCCTCATGATTCTTACGTTTTTCGGCTGCTTACAAGCTACAGTGGGTAGAGGTTCAAGCGCTTTTTCCACCAAGGGCGGCAAACCTGACGCGTTCGTGAAGACCTTGTCTGTCACGGCGGCAAAACCTACAACTGCTAGAGCAATAAGGAGGCTTCCCATGCTCGCCATCGGCACGCTCGCCAAGCGCACCGGCACGAAGGTGCAGACCATCCGTTACTACGAACAGATCGGGCTTTTGCCCGAGCCGGGGCGGACCGAAGGCGGGCAACGCCGCTACGACGACAACGATCTCGACCGCCTCGCGTTTATTCGACACGCGCGCCAGCTCGGTTTCACGTTGGAAGCGATCCGCGAGCTGCTCGATCTCTCTGACAACCCCTCCCGGTCCTGCGCCGAGGTTGACGTCATCGCGCACCGTCAGCTCAAGGAAGTCGAGGCGCGGATCGCCCGACTGGAGGCGCTACGCAAGGAATTGAAGCGCATGCTGCGGGAATGCAGCCGCGACACCGTCTCCGATTGCCGCGTTCTCGAAGTCCTGCGCGATCATTCCGCCTGCCTCGCCGACCACGACACCGGCGCCTGACGAGCAGGCCGCCGTTGTCTCTTGGCGCCCCGACCGCGTGAAAATAGCTTGAAGCTACAGCCGCTGTAGCAATTACACAGATCATGACCCGATTCGAAGGAGCCGATCATGATCGACGAGACTGCCCTGCTTGAGGCCACCCCGCTGCTCGACTTTCGCGCCGATGGCATCGCGCGCCTGATCGAGGACCGGGGCTGGCTCCCGCTGTCCGAGCAGGATCGCATCGGTGCCGCCTACGACTTCGTCAGGAACGAGATCCTCTTCGGCTACAACCGCGCCGACGATATTCCGGCCTCCACGGTGCTCGCGGAGGGCTACGGGCAGTGCAACACGAAGGGAACGCTCCTGATGGCGCTGCTGCGCGCGCTCGGCGTGCCGTGCCGCCTCCACGGTTTTACCATCCACAAGGCGCTCCAGCGCGGTGTGGTCCCCGAAGCGGTCTATCCAGTCGCACCGACAGAAATCCTGCACTCCTGGGTCGAGGTCCGGACGGGCGGGCGGTGGGTCGAGCTCGAAGGGTTCATCCTCGACAGGGCTTTTCTCGGCTCCCTTCAACAGGCCTTCGCCGGGACGGAAAATCTCTGCGGCTACGGCGCCGGAACCGACTGCCTTAGCGCGCCGCCGGTCGATTGGACCGGAAGAAACACCTACATCCAGAAGACCGGCATCGTGCGCAATTTGGGAACATACGATACGCCGGACCGGTTTTACACGGTGCATCGCCAGCAGCTCGACCCGCTCCGCGACCTGCTCTATCGCGGCATCGTCCGACACTGGATGAACGCGCGGGTGCGGGCGATCCGCTCAGGCCGGGTCCCGCGCATCCCCGGCTTCAAGCGTCCCGAGCCGCTCAAGAAGGAGGTCGCAAATGCCGCATGACAGCGGACACGCGCATATGGACCCAAAATCCGGAGACAGGCGGGTCTCGATCGCGATCTGGGCGAACGCGCTCCTGACCGTCGCGCAGATCGTGGGCGGGATCGTCTCGGGCAGCCTCGCGCTGATCGCGGATGCGCTGCACAACTTCTCGGACATGGCGTCGCTGGTGATCGCCTTCGCGGCCCGCAAGATCGCGCGGCGACCGGCGGATGAGCGCATGACCTTCGGCTACGGCCGGGTCGAGATAGTGGCTGCGCTCATCAACTACACGACGCTGATCCTGATCGGCTTCTACCTCATCTATGAGGGTGGAATGCGGATGATCGACCCGCCCGAGGTGGCGGGCTGGACGGTGGTGATCCTGGGCGGCGTAGCGCTTGTCGTGGACACGCTGACGGCGCTGCTCACCTGGTCGATGCAGAAGGACAGCGTGAACATCCGCGCGCTTTTCTTGCACAACCTGTCGGACGCGCTGGCCTCGGTTGCGGTGATCGTCGGCGGGTCGCTCATCATTCTCTACGATATGCGGTGGGTCGATCCGGCGATCACCATCGGCATCGCGCTCTACATCCTCTATCTCGCACTAACCGAGATCGGCGCCCCCATCCGAACGCTGATGCTGGGCAGCCCGCCGGATATCGACAGCAAGGCCGTCATCCAGACGATGCGCGACGTGGAGGGCGTGGCCGACGTCCACCACGTGCATCTGTGGCAGATGCACGAGCACCAAGCCGCACTCGACTGCCAGGTCGTGCTGACCGACAGCGGCTGGGACGGGATCGATGACATCAAGGCCGCGATCAAAGCCCGGTTGACGGAGCAATTCGGCATCGGCCATTCAAGCCTGGAGTTCGAGCACGAGGATCGCGCGCACGAGGATGCCGATCTCTTTGGCCACGACAAATTCGACAAGTCGTAGGCGAACCTTCAATGTGTCGAATGCGTTAACGCTTCATCATGGTGGCAATGCAGGATGATCGGGAAACCAACCTGAAGCGAGGAATTCGCGTCGAGATCGCGAGCCTTGTCTACAACCTCATCGAGGTTGTCGTCTCCGTGACCGTGGGACTTCTGACCGGAAGCGCTGCACTGGTGAGTTGGGGGCTCGACAGCACGGTCGAGGCCACTTCGGCTGCGACGCTGATCTGGCGCTTGAAGGGGGAGAAGGACGCTGGCGACAAGCGGACGGTCCTGCATCGCAAGAAGGTCGCGCTTTATGTGGTCGCCTGCGCTTTCTGGATTGTCGTCGCGGCGATCCTCTACGAGGCGGTGTCCGCTTTCATCTCGCAGGAGGCGCCGGGCTTCAATTGGTGGGGGATCGCGATCCTGTTTGTCTCTTTGGCGGTCAATCCGCTGTTGGCCTGGGGCAAATATCGCTACGGCAAGCGGCTCGACTCACCTGCTCTGAAATACGATGCCAAGGATACCCTGATCTGCGAATACCAGACCATTGTGGTGTTGGTCGGAATCGGTCTCACGCAATGGATGGGCTGGTGGTGGGCCGATCCGATCGCGGCGCTTCTGATCGTGCCCTACGTCGCGTGGGAGGCGTTCGAGGCCACCAAGGATGCGCGGTCGGTCGATCCGGACGAGGCCGAAGCCTGACGTTTCGCTGCCGGGCGAGCGTGCAGTCGAAGCCCTTCGCGGATGGTATGTCGGATTTCCGTTATTTCCAAGTGACGCTCCCCTTGCGGTGATCTTCTTTCCGGTTCTCCGGCTTCGCTTTCGACACGCGAATGCCGTCCCAGAACAGCAGTGCCGCCCCACAGAAGATCGTCACGTCAGCGAGGTTGAATGAAGGCCAGTGGTATGACCCGTAATGGAAGTCGAGAAAGTCAGGCACGGCCTGATACCGCAGGCGGTCCAAGGCATTGCCGAGCGCGCCGCCGAGGATCAAACCGAGAGCAACAGCCGTCATCCTGTCCGGCGTGCGCCACAGCCAGATCAGCAGCCATGCCATGATCGCGAGTGCAAGTGCGACAAGACCCCACCAGGGCACTATCCCGCCGAGCATACCGAAGCTGACGCCATCGTTCAGAACCCGCACGAGATTGAGAAAGGGTAGAACCTCGGCGCCATCCTGAAGGCTTGGTGTGTTTAGTGCAAGCGCCTTGGTGCCCTGATCGAGAACGAACGCCGCGAGAGCGCAGAGCCCGCCCAGAATGCGAGCGTTCATGCCGCCGCCTCCAGATCGGTTCGCGCATCGCGGATGATCGCCCAAGACGAGTGCAGGAACAGTCCGGCGATACCGAAAGCGACGATGAGGTCTGGCCACGCGCTGCCCAGCCAGGCCACCAGACCGGCGGCGACGACAACCGCCGCATTGCCGATGGCGTCGTTGCGCGAGAAGAGCCAGACGGCCCGCATGTTCGCGTCGCCCTTGCGGAACCGAAGCAGCGGCAGAACGGAAACGACGTTGACGACAAGGGCGATCATGCCGAGCAGGCCCATGAGAGCTGCATCCGGCGTCGTTTGTTCGAAGACCCGGACGATGGTCGTGCCGAGAACGCCAAGACCGAGGAGCCCGAGGAAAATGCCTTGGATCAGGGCCGACCGCGCCCGCCAGGCGAGACTCCAGCCGATGGCCAGCAGACCGAGGAAAGTGATCGCGCCATCACCGATGAAATCGAGCGCATCGGCCTTCACGGCCTGCGATCCGGAAATGAAACCGCCGATCATTTCGATGACCCCGTATCCAACGTTCAGGATCACGACGATCCAGAGGGCGCGGCGGTAGGCCGGGTCCTGGTGCGCAGGATTCGGCGCAATGTCTTCATCGCCCTCGATCCGGTCGAAGCCGTAACCAGTCACCGCAACGGCCTTTTCGATGTCCGGCAGACGCGCTTCGGGGGCGTTCAGTGTCATGATGTGCGTCGCGGCCGACACTTTCACATCGCTGGGCGCGACCCCGGCTGCCTGTGCCGCCCGCTCGATCTGCGCGGCATCCTTGGCGCAATCCATGCCGGAAACGCGGTAACGGAAAGATGGGACATCTGCCGTTGTCCCGGCGCTATCGGCATTGGCCATGGGTGCAACACTCCTGTTAAAGTAAACCGAGGAAGAACATATCAGCGAGGAATGATATGGATCAGATTCTTGACGACCGCAATACCGGGACCATTGCCATTGAGCGAAGAGCGAAGCTGCTTCGTGGCTTTGCCGACCCAAGCCGCCTTGCGATTCTGGAAGCCTTGCGCGAAGCGCCACTGGCCGTCCACGAGATCGTGGCGCGCACGGAGCTGTCGCAACCGAATGCTTCCAACCATCTCCGGTGCCTCTTGGATTGCAGGCTTGTCGCCAGCGACCGCGATGGACGCTTCATCCGCTACCGTATCAGCAGCCCGCGCATCACCGCCCTGTTGAATGATGTGGACGCAATTCTCGATGTGGTGGCAGCGGACGTCGAGGCGTGCGAAAATTATTGCGGGACGTAAACGGTCGTTAAATCCTGACCGACTTCAGTAGCGGAAACGTTGGAATGATCGTAGGCCCGAACGCTTGTCAAAATTTACTTCGTTTTTGGATCGTTTTAAGCACGACGACAAAGGCCGACCCTCGCCGCGATGCAGGAAATTCGGTTAAGTGGACTCGAAGCGGACATTTGCCCACAGCAGCACCGTGCCAGTGAGGCAATAATGATTTCTGCCGGTCGCATCCTGTCTGCTCTCCATGCTTTGTCCGCTCGTGGTTTCCGCGCTTATAGGGAGAGACCCTCGTCTATTGGTGTGACGGATAGATCTGCATCGGGCCGGGCTTTAGGGAACTCGCGATCGAAGTCAGCAAGAAACTGTCTTGCTGCAATTCCTTGCGCGACAACGTTAACCTCTTCGTTAGATATTGTCGCCTTGCTGCCGTCGCCAAATCGAATGCCGATTAACTGTGCGGTCTGAGCAAGTCTTAACCGCCACTTCGAATTGGTTTTCCCAGCAACATGGCAGACCTGCGCCAGCAACGTTCCAATCGTCAATCGAGGGGTTGCCCTAGGATTTTCAGGATCTGGTTCATCTGCAAAGTTTGCTGCGCCTGCTGTTCCTTGATGGCGGCCATCTGGGTGGTCATTCTCTCCGATACGCCCGTCAGTTGGTCGATCATTTCCCTCTGCTGCTCTTGATGATGTCGCAGCGTGCCGTTCAAGTCCGCCAGCAGTTGAGCCAGCCGGTCCCCTAACGCTTCGCGCTGATCTTCCGGCAGGTTCAACAGGTCGATCAGCGGGTGAAGAAATGTGACGTTCTTGTCCGTCCGAAGCAACTGGGCGAGGATCATCTCTGCCTCCGTCTGCAGTTTGACGGGTGTTTGCGTTGGCGATTGTTGTGGCAAAAAGTCTCTCCATTTTCTCGGTGTGGAATAGCGTCGACAGGTTGCGAAGGGCGATCTCGTCGCGCAGGGATCTCAGAGTGCGTGCAAAGGTCAGACGGGTGGAAACGAACCGTGGCTCCCAACCCAAACCGAGTTCACCGGTGAATAGCTCGGCGTCATTGTTCTTCCACAAGACAGACGCGGTCCCATGCCAAGTTTTTTCAAAACTTCCCTGAAAACCTCCGTGCATCTTGGCAAGGTGTCGGTTCATATCCTCGAGGTTGCACGGCTGATAATTCAGAAAGACCCGCTCCAGATCGGCATGCAGCTGTTTCTTCGCGGCGCTCGTCAAGTTGCGGGCGGGCGTAATCGGTATCAAGCGCGGCCCGGCATCTGGGTCGAAGTATTCGGGTTGCGGCAGACCTATCATTCGGCACAGCTCGCGGTGGATGGTCTCACTTTTCTCGCGATTACCAGTGACGGTGACCTCGCGTCCTGAAAAATCCCTTAAGACCGTTACCGAGTGGATATGGTCACATTTGCTATCGCTATGGCGCGCGGCAAACCAGGGCATTGCGTCGGAATTCAGGCCAAGCGATCGTAGGGCGGTTTCCACCAGTCGAAGCCAAACCCTCTTCGGCGCGCGACACTCTTCGGGCAAAGACAAGGTCATGTGGAGGAACGGCGTCGCTGACGTGCTTGCGGAGGAAAGATCCTGTATCCGGTTTTTCAGATTACAGCTCCCGACGCTGGGAATTGTGCCGCCGAGCGGTTCCGATCCGGGGCGCAAGATGTAGCCGTAGACCGTGTCCAAGTCTCCGTGCCATTCTAGATAGGGCCGCATCGATCACCCCTCAGCGCTTTGGTGATCGCGTCGCAAGTCCTGACGATCTTGCGCACCGCCCGCCTTGCTTCTTCACCCTGAAGATGAGCGTGCTCGCTACCGTCGTCGTCGGGAAGCAGGACGAAATTGCAGATCAGGCCAAGCTGTCCGATATGCTGCGCGATCTCTCGCAGATACACAGGGGAGCCCCATACCGCGCTGTCAATCATGTATTCGGTTCGCGTTCTGTATCCAGCGGCGACACGCGCGGCATCGATCTTGGCAAGCTGTTCTTGGGGGATGTTGATCTTCAGCGTTTTCGCTTTTCCTGTCATGTCGATCGTCTCTCGTTTGGTTGCACAGGCGCGCAACCTGTTTCCTTTCCCGAGACCCCTTGGTCCGCCGACCTGAATTCGCCAACCCGCTTCAGAAGTCTCGTCGTATCCCGATGTAAGGAGAACCTTCGCCGATGCATCCCTCGGATCGCCACGCCGTCGGTCGCCCAGCTGCTATTCTGTGGATAACGACGACCTTGGACATCTTTCTTTCCGCCGAACTTGGAATGTTTGTCTACAGAGGCCTGCCCTCCCATTTGTGTCGAAAATGGTTGGCAGAAAAGAACCTAAAGGAGGAGGGGGTGTGTCTCTTCGTTTTACGGATGTCGGGATCTATGGTTAAGCCGAAAGACTCAACGTGGCTGCAAGTAACCTTGCTTGGCCGACCCAAACAGCTACGGGCACCAGAACGAAACGGGTCATGATCCGGTTGGTCGACGTCCACATGCTTTGTCGTGCATTCCTCGGAACCTGCAAATCAACCCTTGCGTGAACCGTGAAACGGATAGCATTGTCCCCCGAAGATGACGATGAGGTTTAGAAGTTGCCGCAGATTAACAAGACGCTTGAGTATCGCCGCGCCCGTTTCAATGCACCGGGCCAGAATTTGGAACAGCTGACGCGGCAAGCCTGGGGTCAATTTGCGACCCACCTCGACCGAGGGGTGCCGCGTGCGGATCGCGCCATGGTCACAGGAATGAGAGGTCAAGATGATGGGGGGCGGGGCTACGCGCTGCATTGCGCCCGTTACTACGACCGACAGGGCGTCGGTACGATCCCTATGGCACCGGCCGCTCAAGTCGACCTTGGTGAACGCCAGCCCGGGGCGAACGAAAATTTCCTTAACGGCGATTTTTTTGGATGGATACAGGGCAACCATGTGGTCTGTCTGAACTGCGGGCGCAATGCTGGAGCACTCCGCGGCTACCTGTCGGGGCTCTTCAAGAAGGCGGGGTTGCCACGCGAGGCGCAGATGTTCGAACTGATCCGCGTGGGCAACCCGAACGCGTTGGCGATCATCGAACGTGTGGGGGTCAAGAGTATCGATATGAAGGTAGACATTTCCGAAGCGGGGGCGGACGACCTGATCGAAGGTGGCGGCGGCGGCGGGTTTTGGCAGTCCGCCAAACATCAGATCGGAGAAGCCTTCCAGGGCCTCACCGCAAGAGACGCGGAGCTGCGTCAACTGCGGCAGGCCGAGCAAGGCAGCGTCACCGTTTCGATCAACGTCAAGAAGGGTGATCTCTCGGCCGCCCGTCAGGGGCTGGACCATCTGGCCGGTGAGATCGCCGAGGATGAAGAGGCCGAAGGATACACCATCCGGCTTCGCGACGGGGCCGTTATCACCCCGGACGAGGTTTCGGTGAAGAAGGCCGTCAGGATCGAAGCTCATGCAAATTCCGTCAGCGTGTTCCAGGCGTGGGATGCCATGCGCACATATATGGAAGAGCTTGAGGAGAACGGCCAACTAGGAGCATGACGTGGGAACCGTCCAAAAGGACAACGGCAGAGACTGGTGGCGATTGGGGAAACTCGTCGTGGCAATCGCCGTGTCCGCGGCTGTCGGATACCTCTTCCAACCGATGGTCGCCAACAACACCGACGCCGTGAACACCGTCGTCACGATCTTCTCGATCCTCGCCGGATTTCTGATCGCCGTGATTACGCTGATCGCCGAACCGACATTGAAGCAGGCAAAGAACTGGCAGGAACTGCAATTGATGAAGACCACGGTCCAGCGAAAGCTGTTCCGCCAGAAGCTGCTGTTTTTTCTTTATCTGATTACCCTTGGCGTCGCCTTGGGCACGTTTCTCGTGCCTGATGATCAAGCGCAACTCCTGCTATGGCTGGAGCGCGGCTTTCTCGGTCTCGCCACCTTCGTATTCCTCGCCTCGTTTGACCTTCCCGGATCCCTTATGAAGATCCAGATGGAGCGATATGAGGCCGAAATGGACGCGACAAAACCACAGGTATTGAAGGATGCCGCGAAGGCCGCATCCGATGCAACCAGACGGTCCGATCCGCCGAAATAGTATTTCGCAAGCATCCGATACCTTCCGGCGTTGAGCCAGCCGAGGTGGTGGTGTATCGATTGGGCAACAGCATGGCAGCCAAGGCTGGCCATGTGAACAACAGACAGGGTCGCGCCGCGCCGCGCGCCCTGCGACGGTGGGACAGGGCATGAGCAAGTATAACGATCTTCCGCGTGAACAGCTGATCGAGCTGCTGAAAAAGCGGGACCGCACTAAGAAGCTGGGGCTGGTCTGGGAGCGGGATGAGATCGAGGCGGACAACGCGGTGGACGCCAATTTTGTGGCCGCCACGATCATGCCTGACCTGTCAGACAAGCCCGCGCCATGGTGGAACATGGTGATCGAGGGCGACAATTACGATGCCCTGCGCTGGCTGCGCATGACGATGGCGGGGCAGATCAAGTGCATCTACATCGACCCGCCCTATAACACCGGGGCCAAGGACTGGGTGTATAACGACCACTACGCCAACCCCGAAGACGCCTATTTCCATTCGACCTGGCTCGAATTCCTGTTCCGTCGCCTGTCGCTGGCGCGGGATTTGCTCGCTGAGGACGGGGTGATCCTTGTGTCCATCAATGATGAACAGCGGGCCAAGCTGGAATTGCTGATGGACGAGGCCTTGCCGGGAATGCGCGCGGGGTCGTTTGTTTGGAAAACTCGACCGGGCACGAAGGGTGGCGGTGCCTATCTGAGCCAAGACCACGAGCACGTCTTGGTATATGGAAAGTCAGCTTTTCGCTTCGGCGGATCGCCGGTCGATGTCGGCAAGTATTCGAACGAAGATGACGATCCTAGGGGGCCTTGGTCCAGCACCACACTGCAAAAGAATGCCAGCTATAAAGAGCGACCGAATAGCTATTTTCCCGTTCAGGACCCCCAAACAGGGTATTGGTATCCCTGCAACCCCAATCGTGTCTGGAGCTTTCAAAAGCGTTCCATGAAGTCGGCACGGGGGGACACGTTTGAGGACTTATACGAAAGCGGCCAAATCATCTTTACGAAGCGCACAGAGTTTCAGGAGTTTCATAGCCTACCTGAATTGCTTCAAGCTATTGAAGGTGAAACAGCACATCGGTTTCTAAGGCGCGACATTCCTGATCTCGATTTCTGGGTGGGGCAGAAAATTGGGCTCGGTAGCGTTCGTCGGAAGTTGTTTCTTAAAGACCTCAAACAAGATACGAAACCCGTTTCCAGTTGGGCAAATGCAGAAGCGATAAGCTCAGAGGTCAAAGTGATCGCGGCTGGCATGAACCAAGAAGGTTCCAAAACCGTTCAAGCGATCTTTGGTTCCCGTGCATTCGACTACGCAAAACCCGTTTCGCTAATCCGTGAGTTGGTTCGCCAATCATCCAGCCCCGGCGACATCGTGCTAGATTTCTTCGCAGGGTCCGCGACCACGGCCCAAGCCGTCATGGAACTGAACGCAGAGGATGGCGGGGATCGGCGGTTCATCATGGTCTCCTCCACCGAAGCCACCGCAGACGACCCCGACAAGAACCTGTGCCGCGACGTGACGGCGGAACGCATCCGTCGCCTGAACGCCTCGGACGACAAGAAATTCGCGGACCTTTCCGCCGATTTCGCCTATCTGCGCTGCCGTGAGATCGAGTTCGAAGACCTCGACCAGGAACTCGCGCCTGCCGAGGTTTGGGCGGCCCTGGAGGTGCTGCACCGCCTGCCCATGACCCGCTATACCCAAGCGCCGTGGCAGGAGCACAAGACAGAGCAGCAGACCCTGATCTTTGCGGATCGGGTCAGCACAGACCTGCTTGACCACCTGCGCGGCGTGGTGGGTCGGCGCGAGAATGCCTTTGTCTATGCCTGGGCACCGGGCCAGATCACCGCCGCGCTTGGCGATGCGCTGGACGTGCGATCGGTGCGCACCGAACTGGTCGGAAGGTTCCGGCAATGAAAGACACCGCCGATTTCCGCCTGTCGCTGGCCACGTATCAGCAAAAGGCCGTCGACGCGATGGCCGAAACGCTGCGCACCTTATCCGACCTTCATGACCGCGAGCCACAGCATCGGGAACGGATTTCCCGCGAACTGGGCGTGATCCTGCTGCAAGCGCCGACCGGATCGGGCAAGACTCTGATGCTGGGCCGCGCGTTGGAGGCCGTGCGCGGGCAGCTTTCGGCCAAGACGATATGGTTCTGGTTCGCCCCCTATGCGGGGCTGGTGACACAGACCCGCAGCGCCCTTACTGCCCAATGCGGCGCGTTGCGCCAGCGTGATGTCTATGCCGATCGTGACGCCAGCGCCGCGCGGGATGGCGATGTGTTCGTGCAGACCTGGGCCTCGGTCGCGGTTGTGAAAAAGGAAAGCCGCAAGGTTCGCACCGACAAGGAGGCATCGCTGTCGGTGGACAGCATGATCGCCGAATTGCGCGAACGTGGATTCCGCATCGGTGTGGTCATCGACGAGGCGCATCTGAATTTCGGCTCAGGTGCCAAGGCGACGGCGGAATTCTTCCTGAACGTCCTGTCGCCGGATTATACGGTGCTGGCTACGGCCACGCCGAACGATGCCAAGCTAGAGAAGTTTGAAAACGATGCCGGGTTGAAAGTGGCCAGCCGCGTGACGGTCGCCCGCGACGCGGTCGTCAAGGCGGGGCTGAACAAGATCGGTCTGATGGTCGGCGTGCTGCGGTTCAAAGAAGAGGACCGCGCGCTGATCGACACAGAAGTGGCTACTCTGACGGCAGGTTGGTCGCAGCATTCGTTCATCAAGGACAAGCTGGCCGAAAAGGGGATCTCCCTTACGCCCTTGATGCTGGTCCAGGTCGAGGATCAACAGGAAGGTCAGGAAGACCCGGTTGCGCGGGTAAAGGAACGACTGATCGAGATCGGAGTGCCCGAGAAAGCGATTGCCATCCACACCTCGGGCGAGCCCGACCCGGCATTCCACACGTTGGCCTATGACCCCGAAATCGAGGTTCTGGTGTTCAAGCTCGCCGTGGCGACCGGGTTCGATGCGCCGCGCGCTTGGACACTGGTTTCCGTGCGCCCCTCGCGCGGGCGGGATTTCGGGTTGCAGATCGTGGGCCGGATCATGCGGGTCCATCCGCTGGTGCGCCCGCTGCATGGGACCGAGCCGTTGCTGGACCGAGGCTATGTCTTCATGTCGGACCCGGAGTTGCAGGTCGGGCTGGATGAAGCCGCCGCCGATCTTAAGGCGGTGCGCGAGGGGATTGCGGTGCTGACCGACACGCTCGACGTGAACGTGCTGGGTAACGACACGCGCGCAGCGGAAAGCTATGGCGCAACGCCGTTGCCGCCTCCGCCCGTGCAGGCCGTGCCGGGTGAGACCGAAGCCGACCGAATTGAACGGCAGCTGTCGATGGGGTTGTTGAACCCGAACTATGCCACCGCCTCCACCGTTCGCCAGGAAAGCGCTTTGGGTGCGGTAGAGGGCTTTTCGGCGCCGGCCTCACCGCCGCTTTTCCCCGACCTGCCCGATGTCCTGTCGCCGCGCGTGACGCCCGCGCAGCCAGCGCCGCAAGAGCATCAGGTCAAGTATCTGCTGCGCACGGACCTGGGGATTCCGACGGCGCTTGTCCGAGAGGAATTGCCAAACCTTTTCGACATCGAGGGCGACCTTTGCCCACAGATCGCTCGCGAGTTTTGCCGAATGGTGCCCATGACCTCTATGTTGCTGGCGGTGAACAGTAACGCCGAGTTGTCGATGCGCGACCTGTTCAACGCAGGCCAGACGGATCAGCGCAACGTGAGCGTCAGGATGTCGGCGGCCCGGATCGCCGAGCAGGCGCAGGCGCAATTGATGTTCAATGACGGGATCGACCCCCGCCGCATCCGCGAAGCGGTAGAGGCCGAGCTTGCCCGCTTGTGCCAGAAGGAGGGTATTGCCGCGACGAGCCGCGATATTCGCAGGACGATCAACCTGGCGATCCTGCGTCAGCCACAGGCGCTGAAAGAGGCAGTCCGTATCGCGCAGGGTTATCATATCCGCTTGGAGAACAACGAGCCGATCCCCGCGGAACAGTTTGGACCGAAGGATGCGCCTAAGGCAAAAAAGGGGGCGTATGGAGCCTTCATCGGTCGTTACAACCGACCCGAGCGGGCCTTTGTCGAGATGTTGGACAATGACGAAACGGGCCGGATCAAGTGGTGGCTGCGGAACCCCGAAAGCGAGAGATGGGCGACCCGTCTGATACTTCCAACCGGCAAGCGGTTCTTTCCCGATTTTGTCGTCGGGGTGAGCGGGCGGCGGACCCCGGACAGCATCGCCTTGGTCGAAATCAAGGATGATGGCGAAACCGGCCGCCTGCATTCAGACAGCAACGCGACCAAGATCCGATCCGAGCACAGCGAATACAAGAAAGTCTTTTGGTCGTTCCGGGAAGCCGAAGGCGTCTTCCTAAAGGCCGTCTGGAACCAGTCCTACAACCGGATCTTCAGCAACGGGCCGTTCGAGATCGAGGATATGGTCTTGATTCAATAGGCTATGCCGGGAACCCGTTCCGCCAGAGATCGCTAGTCTTGGCGCCGTCCTAGTTGAGCGAGGTGCCCATTTAGGAAAGGCCTGGCTGGAAAGCCCTCGGGATCGAATTGATTGCGTTGGCCTTCTCCTGAAAGGACGAGCCGTCCGTATAAACCTCCTCGTTTAAGTCCTGCGCCGCGTGTCCAAAGATATCGAGGCGCACGGCCTTGTCCACGGACTTGTTCGATTTCAAGACGATGTTCACGTAGTGGCGCAGACTATGCATGGTCAGGCTGTCGGCGTCGGTGCCCAACTGCATCTTGCGGGCCTTGTCCCAATTGTATTTCATCGCCTTATGAAAAGGCAATTTTGGGCTCTTGGGGCGAAGCTCAGGAAAAAGATATTCCTCGTCCTGCGCCAATATTCTATTTCGATGCTCGATCAGGCCAAGTTCGACAAGATGCTCGTGAACAGGGAGAAGACGCTCGCTCTGGACGTTCTTAAGGCGTCTTTCTGCGTGCGGGCGAATATCGAAGCCCCATGCGTCACCGTGTAGCATTAGGGCCTCCGTGGGCAAACCGGCGATCTCCTCGAGGCGCGCTCCCGTGTAATGAACGATTAGTGGAACCCAATACAAACCGTCCTTCAAAATCACGTTGCCAGACACGTGGCGGCGGATTTCGCTGTGACTGCCGCGCCAGATAGGGTGGCTGAAGAGTTGCAGAACATCCTCCTGTTTAAACGCATCGCGTTTGTTCCGCGCCCGTTTGGTTTCCGGAACACGAAGCGCTGACGCATCAATATCGCGATCTACCGGAACCTTATCCTGCAAGCGGGCATGAGTAAGAACCGCCCCGATTGTTTCCAGATGCCGGTTCACCGTCCCGGGGTCACGGCCAAGTTTATCGCCAGCTAGCAGCTTCGCCTCCGCAGCGACCTCGGCGTAGCTCTTGTTTCGGTCATGGATGGAACGGTTAAAGTTTTTCGGTAGCGTCTTCAACGCTTTGACGAAAATTGACAGGTGGTGCTGTTCGACCTCGGTGGCCAGTTGCAAGCCGCACATGAACATGAACAGCTTGACGGACATTCGGCGACTGTCGGCCGTCTTGTCGTCCATTCTGCCGTCGGCCTGCGCCCGCTTGATCGACCGCTCGCAAACCCCGGCAAGATCATGGCTGAATGGTTGGCTTCTCGGACTACGGTCCAGCGATTCCTGCGATGCGCGCGCAATGTCGAATTGGGCATCAAGCAAAGTATGGGTAAGGGGGACGGTGATTATCGATACGCCTTCGGTTAATAGCGTTGCTGAACTTGCATCGGCATCGACGATCATCTGACGGCTGAAGTCCTGCTGCGCTATTGAGGACCGGGTGTCGAGAATGTTTCCCGGTTGTCCAAGCATAAGTTCCGCCGATCGCGCCGTAGCGATCCTTGCCATCTCCTGTGGGCCTTTTTCCACAACCTCCAATGCTGCAGCATGCGCGTGCAGATACGTCTCGGTCAGTTGGTAGGTTTGATCCTGATTGCGAGCCGCTTCGCCCACGATCATTGACGCTGCTGCTTTGAAATGTGGGCGGATCGCGGACCGGCTGATCAGCGTGAATTGCTGCTGATGCAAGGTCATCGCGATTTCGAGATCTTCGGGCGTTTCATACTCTGTGACCCTGTGTGGGGGAAGAACGGGCGAAAGCCCATCCTCAACCATATGCGACACGATCTTGCGCTTGACCTCTTCTGTTCGACGATCGTTCTGGGTGATTGCCCCCGACATGCGCGCCCGGCGCCGCTGCTTTGTAAGGTCCTGCACGATCTTTCGCAGGCAAAAGTCAAAGTATTTCGCAATTAACGCATCGGGGATCAGGCGATCAGAACGGAGAAGGCGGTCAAGCGTCATATCAAACTCGGCAGTAAGGCGAATGGAGAGCCGGACTGCCGTTCCGCGGTCTGACGTTCCGAGCGAAATCTGAAGCACGCAGGACGAGCCTGGCACCCTACGGCGATAATGCCACGTCGATCCGCGCAAGAGAAGATGGGATGCCTGTTCCATGGTTCAACCTCGAAAGAGGTCGCATCATGCTAGCAGATCAGGGGAACGCGCCTTGTATGACAAACCGTGTGACGGTCTGTGTGGCAAGAGAGAACCTGCAACGGAGCCGCTACAGGCTTTTCTTTATTATCAATACCTTGCGGTAGTTTTGGCTCCGGCGGTAGGGATCGAACCTACGACCAATTGATTAACAGTCAACTGCTCTACCGCTGAGCTACGCCGGAACACGAGGCGGGGTTTAGCAACAGTGGTGGACCGCGTCCAGAGGCTTTTGTGAAAAAAATGCAAAGGTCGTCACGTTAAGGCGAATTGCACGTCTGCGCTAAGCCGACCTACCGGTTCGACGCGATTTTTTCCCTGCATATCAATGAGATGAGCAAGCACGTTGCGGGTGGCGGCAGGCAGCAACGCGGGGGGCGTGTCGGTGTAGATGCCCGCGGCGAGGGTGGCGCTTGTGGCGGGGCCAGACTGAAGCGCTTGGAGTACGGCAGCTTCGCGGGACAGGCGGTGTGCGATCAGCCAGTCGAGCCGCGCGGCAGGGTCGTGGATGGGCGCACCATGGCCGGAATGGAACACCGACCAATCCATGCTGCGCAGCCGCGCGCAGGAGGCCATGAAGTCGGTCAAGTCGCCATCCGGCGGCGACACCAGCGAACTGGCCCAGCCCATCACCAGGTCACCGCAAAACAGAACGTCCTTCCAAGCAAAGCTCAGGTGATTGCCGAAATGACCGGGCGTGTGAATCGCCCGCAGGCTCCAGCCTGAGCCCCTGACCGTATCGCCATCGGCCAGCGTGATGTCCGGCTTGAACGCGGCATCCACACCTTCGCCGCCCGCCACCAGACCACTTGCCGCAAGCTGCTGCATCACCGCGCTGCGCCCGCCAAAGGCATCCGAGAAGGCGTAGACCGGTGCACCGACGCGCTCTGCCAAAGCGCGAGCAAGTGGCGAATGATCGACATGGGCATGGGTGACAAGGATGGCGGAAACGCGATCAGACCCAATGGCTTGCAGGAGGGCGTTCAGGTGGTTTGGGTCGTCCGGGCCGGGGTCGATCACGGCGAGATCTCCGTCCCCCAGCAGATAGGTGTTTGTGCCGCGAAACGTCATCGGGGACGGGTTCGGGGCCAGCACGCGGCGCAGACCGGGGGCCAGTGTCTCGGCCTGTCCTGGGATCGGTTGGAAATTGGGTTGCGGGTCCTGCATCATGCGGGCAACAGCATCAGCGCAGATGCAAAATTGCAATCCCTGACGCGTGTGGACGTTCCGTTTCCTGCCGGGCTGGAGTAGCGTGGCGGCATGACATTTGACTGGCTCAAACGCTACATGCCGCGCGGGCTGTACGGGCGCGCTGCCCTGATTCTGCTGTTGCCGGTTGTGACATTGCAGCTTGTGGTGTCTGTCGTGTTCGTTCAGCGCCATTTCGAAGGCGTGACTCAACAGATGAGCCGCGAAGTCGCCCGCCAGATCAACGCGACGCTGGCGCCCGAAGCTGTGGACGAGTCGGGCTTGGCCGAGGCGCTCAGCCTGGATTTCCTGCCCACATCGGCCGACATGATGCCGGATCGCGACCTGCGGCGCTGGTACGATTTTTCCGGTCTTGTGGTGATCCGCACCCTGCGCGACCATGTAACCGGGTTCGAGCGGGCGCATCTCGTCGATGACTGGACGGTGCTGATCTGGGTGCAGCCCGACGGCCAGCCCCTGACACTGATCGAATTTTCTCGCGAACGCGCCTCTGCGTCGAACCCACATCAATTGCTGGTCAACATGGTGGTGTTCGGCGCTCTGCTGACGGTGATCGCCTATTTCTACCTGCGCAACCAGTTGCGGCCGATCACCCGTCTGGCCCGCGCGGCCGAGGCGTTTGGCCGGGGGCGCAATGTGCCCTATTCGCCCTCGGGCGCGGTCGAGGTGAGGGCCGCAGGGCATGCGTTTCTTGACATGCGCGCGCGGATCGAACGACAGATCGAACAACGCACGATGATGCTTTCGGGGATCAGCCACGACCTGCGCACGCCATTGACCCGGTTGCGGCTGGCGGTGTCGATGCTGACCGATGACGACCGCGACGCGCTTGAACGCGATATCGACGATATGCAAAAGCTGATCGACGCCTTCCTCGATTTTGCGCGTGGCAATGCCGACAGCGGTCAGCCTGAACTGACCCAGATTCCCGATTTCGTTCAGACTGTCGTCGATGACTGCGCGCGGGGCGGCACACCTGTGCGGCTGGTCCAGAGCACCGGTGCAGGGCAGGTCATGCTACGGCAGACCGCCATGCGCCGGGCGATCGAGAACCTGATCGGCAATGCCGAACGCTACGGCTCGCGCTGCGAGGTCTCGGTGGTTCTGACCGACAAATCCCTGCGCATCCGGATCGAGGATAACGGACCCGGCATCGCCACCGACCAACGCGATGCGGCGCTGCGTCCATTTGTGCGGCTTGATCCCGCGCGCAATCAGGACAAGGGGTCGGGTGTCGGTCTGGGGCTGGCCATCGCAGCCGACATTGCGCGGGCGCATGGCGGAGTGCTCCGTTTGGGCGAAAGTGACACGATGGGCGGCCTGCGCGCGGATATAGTCGTCGCCCGCTGACTGGCGTCATTGCGACCATCTACGACTTTGGTAGCGCGTAAAGTTTGGGCATCCCGCACAAAAAAAGTTGAAAAGGGTGCCCTTCTTCTGGAATACAATGGAATACCGAACCGATCTTGGCATGTGCCAAGCACAGACCAGACGAGCACAGGACGACCCGGAATGCCGGCATATCAATATGTTCACGATGTCATGCTGCGCGATTGCGAACCATCCGGCATTGTTTTCCTGCCGCGGTATTTCGACATGGTGCATACTGTCATCGAGAATTGGCTGGACGAAGCGCTGGATTGGCCGATGAGCCAGATCCTGGGCAGCGACGGCCTGTCCTTGCCCTTCGTGAACATCAGCGCGGAGTTTCCTGCGCCCAGCCGTCTGGGCGATCGGCTGATATGGCGGCTGTCGGTGCGCGAATTGCGGCGCAGCAGCCTCTGGATCGAACTGGCCGCCACCACCGGCGCGGAACGCCGGGTCACCATCGCCGGCACGCTTGTGCTGTCCGAGGCAATTGCGCTGCGCACGCGGCGCTGGCCGGACCCGATTGCCGAACGGATCAAGGAATATCTTGTCGCGCCCGACGCGAAAACGGGCAAGCAGGTCGCGGAATAACGTCTAGGTCGCGATCCTGCGTGCGGCCGCGTGCAGGAATTCGATCAGCTTGGTCCGGTCCAGCGGTTTGAGCAGCAGCTCGATCTCAAGTCGCTTGGTTTCCTGACGCAACTGCACCGACCGTTCCGCCGACACGATGGCGCAGGGCAGGTGGCCCAGCCGGCGCGCCAATTCTTCGTAAAGCTCCGTGCCCGACAGGCCTTCGCCCAGCTGGTAATCCAGCAAAAGCGCGTCCGGCGTGATCTGCAGATCCTCCATCAGCTCCAGCGCGCTTTTGGCGTTTTCGCTTTCGATCACGCTGACGCCCCAGCTTTCGATCAGGATAGACATGGCGCGGCGCAGTTGCGGATCGTTTTCCACCAGAAGCACGATCAGCCCGGACTTGAGCAGGCTCATCGCCGAGGCATTGCGCGATTTCACCGGCAGGTTCGGTTGCGCCTGCCGCGCAAGGGGCACGTTCAGCATGAAACACGACCCGCGCCCAAGTTCGGACCACAGGCCCAGCGGATGACCCAACCGCGCACAGGCACGTTCGACGATGGCGAGGCCAAGGCCTAGCCCGTCATTGTTGCTGGCTTTGGTGTCCAGACGGCGGAATTCCTCGAAGATCAGGTTCTGGTCCTCTTCGGCAATCCCTGGCCCGGTGTCCCAGACCTCAATCCGAACCGAGTCGCCATTGCGCCGTGCGCCCACCACGACCCGGCCCGCGTCGGTATAGCGAATGGCGTTGGTCAGCAGGTTCTGCACGATCCGCCGCAGGTAAGCCGGGTCGGAGTCCACCACAAGCGAACTGTCGACGATCCGCAGCACCAGCCCCTTGCGCGCGGCCAGCATCTCCATCTCGTCACGCAGCGGATCAAAGATTTCGCGCAAGGCCACCGCCCGGATGTCGAAACTCAGGCCATCGGTTTCCAGCTTGGAGATATTCAGCAGCGCGTCGATGATCTGTTCGGCTGCTCCCAGAGCGGTTTCCGCCTTGGCGAGCACCGCCTGTTCGTTCGGCGTGTCGATCTTGTCCGAAAGTGACGCCATGAACAGCTTGGCGGCTGACAGGGGTTGTAACAGGTCATGGCTGGCGGCCGCGACAAAGCGCGATTTCGACGCGTTCGCCCGTTCTGCGGCGCTCAGAGCGTCCTCCAGCTCGAGCGTACGTTCCATGACCCGCTGTTCGAGGATCTCGTTCAATTCATAAAGCTTCTGCGCGGCTTCGCGTTCCGCCGTCACATCGGTGCAGGAGATCACGAAGCCCCGGTCCGGCATCGCACGCCCAAAAATGTGCAACACGATGCTGTCGCCACGCTGCACTTCGAACGACACCGGCTGGCGCAGCCCGTCGGACACGGCCCACCTGCGGAACGAGGCGCGGTCGATGCCACGGGTAAACTGGAACGTGTCGTCCAGATCATCCAGCATGCCCGTAAAGGACGCGCCGATCCGCAACCGCCGCGCTGGGATCGACAGCAGGCTGCCGAGCTTCTGGTTCCACCCCACAAGCCGCGCGTTTTCATCAAAAATGCAGACGCCCTGATTCAAGTGGTCCAGAGTCGCGCGGATCATCCGTGTCTGCTTGTCGCGCAGCTTGGCCTGTTCCTGCCGCTCGACGCGCATGATGTCGGTGATATCGGTCTGCAAGACCACTGTGCCGCCATTTGCAGTGCGGTGCTCGGACACCTGAAGCCAGCGATCATGGATCAACTGCACATTGAACATCACCCGCCGGTCCTTGTGACGCTGGCGGCGCATCTTGGCCCATGTGTTGCGGTCCTGATGGTCGGGCAGGTGAAGATAGGCCGACCGGCTGACCCGGTCCACGTAGCTGTCAAAGGCCAAGCCGGGTTTCAGGTCATCCGCCGTATCCCGGAAGTCGCGGCAAAAGCGCGAGTTGCACATCACGAGGTCATCATCGGGATCGAACAGCGCAAAGCCTTCTGAAATCGTCTCGATCGCATCGGCAAGGTTGCGCCGCGCCGCTTCGGTCTCCTGATTGGCATGGGCCAGTTGCGCGTTGGCGTCGTGCAGCAGGTCCAGCGTGCTTTCCAACTCGAGAGTGCGCTCGCGCACCCGCCTCTCCAACAGAGCCGCGCGTTCGAACTGGGCATAGGCCGCACCGGATTGCGTGGTGCCGTATTCGACACGGCGCATCAGGCTGTCGGCGATCTTGAGCAGTTTCTCGTTCTGCCGTTCCAGGCTGTCGCTGGGATCAATCAGGGACACGGCTCGCCTCGTCGCTGGAAGGGGGATAGATGGCCACACCCGTCAGGGTCTGGTTCACATGCAGCCCGCCGATCTGCTCGCCGTAGGTCGAAAAGCCCACGACGTGATGGGCACTCAGCACCTCCGACACCGCGCGGGATTTCTGCAGGCGTCCGGCCTCGATCCGGCGCAGGATGCAATCGCACCCAAGGATAAACTCGGGCTTTTCGTGTCGCGCAAGGTCGCGCAGCCCGGCATCCAGATGCGCCACGATGTCGTCATGGTCGGCCAGCGTCAGCACCATGCCCTCGTTGATGGCGGAAAAGAACACCAGATCGTGGTTTTCCCTCGCTTGCCGGATGGCGCGCACGTGATGCACGTCGCCCAGCCGCACCACCACCGGATGTTCGGCAAAGGTGAACTGGTCCAATTGTTCCGGGTCCAGCCCCAACAGCCGCGCATATTCCAGCGCTGCGGGTTCGGCGTTGATTTCGTGCACGATGCGGTCTTCAGGCGAGGCGGCGGTGACGACCATCCGTTGTTCGGTGGGCACGAGGTGGTCCAGGCTGAAAACCCGCACCGGACGGTCGCACCGAACCGTCACGACGATTGCGGCGTTCTGCATCACGATGCCGTTTCGTGCGAGCCATGTCTGGCCGAACCGCGTGCCGTCACCGGACGACCCCCCGAAAAGCGGCGTCGGTCCAAGCCCGGCAGACAAGAAGGCGGTCAGTTGTTCCTCGCGCAGGCTCAGCCCATCGACCATCAGAAACGCAAATTCCGAACTCCACTCGGGCGTTTTCTGGGCCAGAGACAACCGCGCCTCGATCAACGCATCAGCGACCGATTGTTCTTCGATCCTGTCAAGGTCTTCAATGGCATAGCTGACGATCTTGAAGTGATTTCTGCGAAAGCCAATGGCGATGATCTGGTCTTCCTCATAGCCCGCACGTCCGATCTCGCCTGCCGTGGTGCACGCCAGAACGTCCGCACCACCAAAGAGGTGGGCCGTTGCGGCCACCAGTCCTGCGAAATCCGCCTCAGGCGATACAAACAGGCAGACAAGCTCGAAAGGTCCCGGTCCGAGCTGTCTGACTATTTGGTCTGCAGAGTCTGGGTCATCACAGCGCACCTGCGCAATTGCTATGACCTCGACTGCGGTCTCAGAACGTTCGGCCTCAGGAAAAACCCTGCATCCTTCCACTCTCTGGTTCCCAAGTGTTGGCTATCAAAGATGATACGGGGATCATAGGTCGCTTGGCAAGACACGGTTGAAGCGGGCCTCCTGTGCGATCAGCACAGCCTGCGTCCGGCTGTGGACACCGAGCTTGCGCATGATCGCCGTGACATGCGCCTTGACCGTGGTTTCCGCGATCGACAGGTCAAAGGCGATCTGCTTGTTCAGCTTGCCTTCGCAGATCAGGTTGAGAATTCGGGCTTGTTGGTTGGTCAGCAGCGCCAGCCGCGACAGCGCGTCTTCGGGCGCGTCGCGGGCGCTGTCCTGCCCGTGCGGGTCGATATAGCCATCAGGCACGAACGACTGTCCCTCGCGCACCGTGTCGAACGCCTTGCGGAAGACCGCGCGCTGCGAATGCTTCGGCACGAAACCATTGGCTCCAGCCTTGAGCGCGTGGCAGATCATCCGGTTGTCGGCCATCGACGACACGATCAGGATGGTTGATTTGGGTGCCGCTGTGCGCAGCCGCACCAGCCCGTCGAGGCCATTGACGTCCGGCAGGTTCAGATCGAGCAGGATCAGGTCGAACTCCATGTTCGTGCCCACCTTCTCCAATGCCGCATCCATGGTGCCAGCCGTCTGGATCTCGGTGAAATCGGCGATGGAGCGGAGCGTGAGCATCAGCGCGTCGCAGAACAAGGGATGGTCATCCACCACCAGCGCGGTCAGCTCGGTTGTCGGAATGTCTCGCATGGCTCTGCTCACTTCTGTCGCCTGTGCGGCAGACGCGGCGACCATCTGCCAGTTTCTACAGAGTAGGGGGCTAAATCCGCGCCGTCACTTGCCGAAAGGTCTCATACGCCGCGGATGTCTTTTTATCGCTCGGGCAAGAGCCCCCTCGGGTTCAGACGCAGCACCAGCAGCAGGATCAGCCCCATGGTCAGCAGCCGCATATGCTGCACGCTGTCCATCAGGTGCCCCTTGAGCCAGGAGCCATCCGCCATGCCCGCCGTGATCAGCGACATCAACAACTGGCCCATCGGTTCGACCTGCACCCACAGGAACCAGATCAGGAACCCGCCAAGCACCGCTCCAAGATTGTTGCCCGATCCGCCGACGATCACCATCACCCAGATCAGGAACGTATAGCGCAGCGGCTGGTAACTTCCTGGCGTCAGTTGCCCGTCCAGCGTCGTCATCATCGCGCCCGCAACGCCGCAGATGGCCGAGCCGAGGATGAACACCTGCAAATGCCGCGCTTTCACATCCTTGCCCATGGCACGGGCAGCGGTTTCGTTGTCGCGGATCGCACGCATCATCCGGCCCCAAGGGCTGTTCAGCGCAAGCTGCGACAGGACCAGCAGCACAATCAGGACAGCGGCGAACAGAAGCCCGTATTCGATCTTTACGTAGATCGTCGAAGCCGTGGTCGCATCAAGACCGAAGCCTGCTGCCCGTTCGACAAAGGCCGGATCGTTTTGTAGATCGACCTCGTAAGGCACGGGGCGCGGCAGACCGATGACGTTCTTGACGCCGCGCGCCATCCAGTCCTCGTTCTTGAGGATGGCGATGATGATTTCGGCAATGCCCAGCGTCGCAATGGCCAGGTAATCCGACCGCAGGCCAAGCGCTGTCTTGCCGATCACATAGGCCGCGCCCGCCGCCAGAACGCCACCGACTGGCCAGGCCAGAAGCACCGGCAGGCCCAAACCGCCGAGGTAGCCTGCCAGCGCCGGATCGACCGACTCGACGGCCTCGACCGCCGGGTCCAGCACCATGCGGTAGATCACCATTCCAACCAGCAGCACCGCCGCCGTGCCCCAGCCGCGCAGCTTGCCCGACATGCGTGACCAGACCAGAACCGCCGCCACGATGGTTGCAGCCCCCAGCACCAAGCCCAGAAGGATGTTGCCGCCCCCGGCCTGCCAGGCCGCGCCCACAGGCGGCATCGAGATCAGCACAACAGCCAATCCGCCCAGCGCGACAAACCCCATCACGCCAACGTTGAACAGCCCCGCCAGACCCCATTGCAGGTTCACGCCCAGCGCCATCACAGCACTGATCAATCCCATGTTCAGAATGAGCAGCGCCGAGTTCCAGCTTTGCAAAAAGCCGGTTCCGATGATCAGCCCGGCCACGGCGGCAAACAGAAGAACGGTTCTCATATGGATTTCCCCCGGAAAAGGCCGGTCGGTCGGAACAGCAGCACGATCACGAGGATCACGAAACTGACCGCGAACTTGTATTCCGTGCTCAGGATCTGCACCAAGCCTTCGGGCTCAAGGGCAGTGGGCAACATATACTCGAGCACCTTTTTCCACGCATAGGTGATCCCGACCTCGGAAAACGCGATCACGAATCCACCTGCGATGGCGCCCAGCGGATTGCCCAGCCCGCCCACGATGGCGGCTGCAAAGATCGGCAGCAAGAGCTGGAAATAGGTGAACGCCTTGAACGACTTGTCGAGCCCGTAAAGCACGCCCGCCACTGTCGCCAGGGACGCCACGATCAGCCATGTGACCAGAACCACACGCTCGGGGTTGATGCCCGACAACAGCGCCAGATCCTCGTTGTCGGAAAACGCCCGCATGGATTTGCCGGTGCGCGTCTTGTTCAGGAACCAGAAGAGTGCGGCCACCACAACAATCGCTGTCACGACCGTGATCACCTGCGTCGTACGCAGGGCGAGACCTTCCTCGAGGCCGGTCATTTCTCGGAACGTGCGCGCCGAGATCACAAAGCGTTCGCCGTCGGCAAAGCGGTAATCGTCCGGCCCGATGATGATGCGCGTGAAGCCATTGTAGATGAACATCACGCCCATCGACACGATAACAAGGATCACCGGCTTGGCCTTCTGTGCCCGGTAGAACTTGTAGACATACCGGTCGGTCAGCAGCACCAGCGCCGTTGCGCCCAGAATGCCGATCGGGATCGCCAGCAACGCGGTGGGCAGCGGCCCGAGGCTGACACCCATCGCCTGCAATCCCCATGTGGCCAGCACCGCGAACATGGTTCCCACCGCCATCGTGTCGCCATGGGCAAAGTTGGAAAACCGCAGGATGCCGTAGATCAGCGTCACCCCAAGCGCGCCCAGCGCCAGCTGGCTGCCATAGGCAATCGCCGGGATCAACACGAAATTGGCCAGCGCCACAAATCCGTTCAACAGGTCCATCAGGCGGTGCCTTCCTTGATCATCCGAAGCGTCCCCAGCTTCTTCTTTTTCCAAATACGCAAATCCATCATCTCCACCCCGCGCGCCGCTTGGCAAAAGCGTAGGTCGGGCATCTGCCCGGCATCCCCGTCACCCACCCAGGAACGACCGGCGCACATCCGGGTTCGCCAAAAGGTCTTTCCCGGTGCCGGAATAGCCATTCGCCCCCTGCACCAGAACATAGCCTTTGTCCGCAATCTCAAGCGCCTGCCGCGCGTTCTGCTCGACCATGAGGATCGAGATGCCCGTCCGCGCCACCTCGATGATGCGGTCGAAGAGCTCGTCCATGACAATGGGCGACACGCCCGCAGTCGGCTCGTCCAGCATCAGCACCTTGGGCTGAGTCATCAGCGCGCGGCCCACGGCAACCTGCTGGCGCTGCCCGCCGGACAATTCGCCGGCCGGCTGGTGGCGCTTGTCGCGCAGGATCGGGAACAGCTCGTAGACCTGCGTCATCGTGGTGCGGAAATCGTCATTGCGGATGAATGCGCCCATCTCGAGGTTTTCCTCCACCGTCATCGACGTGAAGATATTGGAGGTCTGCGGCACAAACCCCATGCCATAGCGGACCCGCGCCTGCGGTGTCAGTTGGGTGATGTCCTGACCGTCCAGCAGCACGCGGCCCTGACGCAGATCAAGCATGCCGAACACGGCCTTCATCGCCGTCGACTTGCCCGCGCCGTTGGGCCCGACGATCACCGCAATCTCGCCCCGCTCGACTGCGATGGTGCAGCCATGAAGGATGTCCGGCCCGGTCTTGCCATACCCGCCGGTCATGTTCTCGCCGATCAGGAACGGGCCTTCATGGCCCGGCATCGGATGCTCCTGCGTGCCAGAGGCGGTCAGCGTGCCTTGACCATGTGGATTGGTGATCGAGGCGTCGGTGTTGCCCCTGTCGTCCTGATAGGGGTTGCCGCTCATCCGACCGCTTCCTTGTTCTTGAGACCGGTGCCGAGATAGGCTTCGATCACGCGCTCATCAGCCTTGATCTCGTCGATGGTGCCTTTCGACAGCACCTTGCCCTCGGCCATGACGATGACCGGATCACACAGCCGCCCGATGAAATCCATGTCATGCTCGATCATGCAGAACGTGTAGCCGCGTTCCTGGTTCAGCCGGATGATCGCGTCGCCGATGGTGTTCAGAAGCGTGCGGTTCACACCCGCGCCGACCTCGTCCAGAAACACGATCCGCGCGTCCACCATCATGGTGCGGCCCAGTTCCAGCAGCTTTTTCTGACCACCCGAGACCTGTCCCGCCTTGTGGTCGGCCAGATGTTCGATGGTCAGGAATTCCAGCACCTCATCCGCCTTGGCCCGCAGCGCGCGTTCCTCGTCGGCGATGCGCTTGCGTCCGAACCACGTGTTCCAAAGGGTTTCGCCGGTCTGGTCGCCGGGGACCATCATCAGGTTCTCGCGGCAGGTCATGGACGCGAATTCATGCGCGATCTGAAAGGTGCGCAGCAGCCCCTTATGGAACAGCTGGTGTGGCGGCAGGCCGGTGATGTCCTCGCCCGCCATGAAGACCTGCCCGGAGGTTGGTGGAAGAACACCCGCCACGACGTTGAAAAGCGTCGTCTTTCCTGCGCCGTTAGGGCCGACCAGCCCGGTGATGGAGCCGGTCTCGATCTCGAGAGTGGCGCCATCGACAGCGTGAAATCCGCCGAAATGGCGGTGAAGGTTTTTCACCTCGATCATCGTTCAATCCCTGTGGCGGTGGTGTCTGGCCCGCCTTGCATAGTGAAACGGCGCGAGAAACCTCTCGCGCCGCTTGGTGTTGCGTGCAGAAATCGGCTTAGCGGTAGCCGACAACCTTCAGAGCGCCGTCCTCGACGGTGAATTCGGCATAAGACCCGGCAGCTTCGCCCGGCTCGACCAGTTCGACACCTGTAGCGCCTTGGTAATCCACGTCACCGCCAGCCGCGAGGATATCGATCGCCTTGCCCAGTTCACCCGGCAGGATCTGCTCGCCCGGTGCGTTGGCCACGTCAAAGATGTGCGACTGGTAATCGCCCGGCTCTTTTGAACCTGCGGCAGCCATCGCCAAGAGCATCAGTGCTGCGGCGTCATAGGATTCGCCGGCATAGACCGACGTGCCGTCGATCCCGGCAGCGGTCGCCATTTCTGCAAAGAGGGCAGAGCCTTCGTTGTCCGAACCCGGTGCGGTGCCGATCATGCCGGCGATGTCGTCGCCGAACCGCTCGACCAGCGAGTCGCCGATCATGCCGTCACCCATGGCGAACATGTCGAACGCGCCTGTATCCAGCGCGCCCTGAATGACGCCTGCGCCACCCTGGTCGACATAGCCCAGAACCACGAGCGCATCGCCGCCAGCCGAGGCCAAAGCGCCGACTTCGGCAGAGTAATCCGCCTTGCCGTCTTCATGCGGCGCCGACAGGGTCACCGATCCACCAGCCGCTTCGTAGGCAGCCTCGAACGCATCGGCAAAGCCTTTGCCGTAATCGTTGTTGGTGTAGGTCACGGCGGCACTGGTGATGCCTTTCTCGATCATGATGGATGCCAGAACTTCACCCTGACGCGCATCCGACGGTGCGGTGCGGAAGAAGAGGCCATTGTCCTCGGCAGCCGACAGAGCAGGCGATGTCGCGGACGGAGAGATCATGACCATGCCGTTGGGCACGGACACGTTGGCCAGAACCGCGCCGGTCACGCCGGAACAGTCGGGTCCGACCATCGCGCTGATGCCGTCACTGGTGATCAGACGCTCGGCTGCAGCTGTCGCAGCGGCGCTGTCCACGCAGGTCGAATCCGCGCGTACGGGGGTGATGGTGGCACCTTCCAGCAGCTTGCCGGTTTCGGTGACTTCGGCCATCGCCATTTCGGCACCCGCCGCCATCGCAGGCGTCAGGGATTCAATCGGGCCGGTGAAGCCCAGGATGACACCCATCTTGATTTCGTTGGAATGGCCAGCCGCAAAGGCGGAACCCGCCATCAATGCGCCAGCTGCCGTGGCCGCCAGAAACTTTTTCATATCGGTACTCCCATGTTGGAACATCGCTGTGTTCTGGCTCAAGACGATATTCAGATGCCGTGGAAAAGAAAAGACCCCTCGCATCGCGGCTGTTATCGCGCGGGGATACGTTATCAAGGACTTAGGGGGAGGGGTTGAGGCGCTCGAAAAGATTTTGCGCCCGGTCTTGGTGGCTCACGACTTCGTAAGGTCGGTTGCCCCAACGGCAGGCGCGCCCATATTTCTTGCGAACGCAGTCAATCCGGAGATGCGCCCCATGCCACACCTGCGCCGCCTGACCCTGTCGCTGTCGCTCCTGCTGTCCACCGCAGCACTTGCGCCTGTGACCGCACAGACGATGTCCGAAACGATCCAGACCAGCGCCGGTGCGATGCAGGTCTCGGCAGTGGTGACGGGGCTGGACGAGCCTTGGGCGTTCGGATTTTTACCGGATGGTAAAATCGTAGTGACAGAGCGCGATGGCCGCGTGCTGCTGGTCACGCCCGGCGGTGCGGCCGTGGCGCTGAGCAACCCGCCCGAATCCTATTCTGACGGGCAAGGCGGCCTTCTGGACGTTCTGGTGCCGCGTGATTTTGCGCAAAGCCGAACGCTGTTCTTCACCCATGCCAAGCGTCAGGGGCGTGGCAGCGGAACAGCGGTCACCAAGGCGGTGCTGAACGCGGAGGGCACGGCTCTGACCAGTCACGAGACCGTATTCGAGATAGCACCGGGGTCAAGCGGCGGGCGGCATTTCGGTTCCCGCATTGTCGAGGCCCGCGACGGCACGCTATTCCTGACCGTGGGCGACCGGGGGTCGGATGATACGGCGCAGGACCGCAGCCTGCATAACGGGTCGGTCCTCCGCATCACAAAGACCGGGGCCGTGCCATCAGACAACCCGTTTGTGAACGTCAGCGGCGTACAGCCCGAGATTTGGTCCTACGGTCACCGCAACCCGCAGGGGGCTGCGCTCGATTCCTCAGGCCAGCTTTGGGTCAACGAACATGGCGCACGCGGCGGTGACGAAGTGAACCGCATCCAGAAAGGTGCAAATTTCGGCTGGCCGGTGATTTCCTTTGGCACCCATTATTCGGGACGCAGCATCGGCGAGGGCACGGCCATGCCCGGTATGGAACAACCCGAAACCTTTTGGGACCCCTCCATCGCGCCGTCGGGGATGAGCTTCTACAATGGTGGCGCGGTGGGCGGCTGGAACGGTGACATGTTCGTCGGCTCGCTCAAGTTCGATTACATATCTCGGCTGGACGGTGCGCCGTTGCGTGAAGTGGAACAGATCAAAGGCGAAAGCACCCAGCGCGTGCGCGATCTGCGCCAAGGCCCGGATGGTGCGCTGTGGTTCCTGAGTGTCGGCAACGGCGCGCTCTACCGGATGGCGGGCGTCGGGTCTTAAACGCAAGCGCCCAGATTTTGTCAGTCGAGCACGACAATCCCCGTGTGCTTCTGTTTGTGCTCCGGTTCGACATGGATCGTCACGCGGCTGTCCGGCACCGCTTGGCCAATGGCGGCTTCGATCCGGTCGCAGATCTCATGTGCGTCGAACACGGTCATGTCGCCGGGCACGACGAGGTGAAATTCCACGAAGGTCACCGCACCGGCATGGCGGGTGCGCAGGTCATGCGCCTCGACCGCGCCTTCGGCCTGTTCCGAGATCACGTCACGGATCCGGGCCAGCGTGGTGTCGGGCACCGCCTCGTCCATCAACCCGCTGAGCGAGTCCTTCACCACCCGTGAGCCTGACCACAGGATATGCACCGCCACCAGCGCCGCCATGATCGGATCGAAGAGCCACCATCCGGTAAGAAACGCCAGAAGCACGCCCGCCGCCACGCCAACCGAGGTCAGCACATCGGTCCACAGATGCCGTCCATCCGCCACCAGCGCAGGGGATTTCAACCGGCGTCCCTGCCGCAGCAGCACCATTGCCCAGGCCGCATTCAGCGCCGTTGCCGCACCGTTGACCAGCAGCCCTTCGATTGGCGCATCCAGCGCCCGGGGCGACAGGAAACCTGCATAGGCTTCGCGCAGGATGAAGAGCGCCGCGATGATGATCATCACGCCTTCCAGCACCGCGCTGAAAAACTCTGCCTTGTGATGGCCGAAAGGGTGGTTGGCATCGGCGGGGCGCTGAGCCACCCGTATTGCGATCAGCGCGGCAAAGGCGGTGGTCAGGTTCACCGTGCTTTCCAGCGCATCCGACAAGAGCGCCACCGACCCCGTGATCCACCACGCCAGTGCCTTGAGGCCCAGCACCACGACGCCCACCAGCAGGCTTCCTACAGCGAGTTTGAGCGCGGCGGACATGGCGTTCCCCTTTGGATGGGGCTGCTTTAACGGTGGAGCGCCGACCGCTCAACCCTCTGAATTTGCGGTTGATACTGACTTGCAAGTTCAGGTCCGGACTGCTCGCGCAAGCGCCCGACCGATCAAGCGGTTTTGCCAGGGCGCGGCAGGTGGCCACCTGCTTGAGATGACCGCCCTTTCACAACGCGCCGTTCAGACCTTCCGGCTTTCCAGCGCCATTCCGATGCCCGCTTCCTTGAGGGCGGCGTTGATCTCCTTGAAATCGACACCGGACGCGGGAAGGGCCGCGAGCATCGTGGCGATGTCGCGTTCGCTGATGTCAAGCGAGTCGAGGTTGGGGATGGCTTTCAGTCCCTCCGCGATCAGTGACGGCTTCAACAAAAAGCCGGTTTCCGGCGTGATCTCGGCCAATGCGCCTCCGGACGCCGTGGGCAGGCTGGATTGGGTCTGGTCGTTGATGACACCGCTTGCATCCAGATAGGTCGCCCGGTTCTGCGGCGTCAGCAGGACGCGCGCAGGGCGGTCAAGCTGCGGCTCAAACGTGATCCCGCCGGGGAACGAGAACCGGATGTTGGCGGGCAGGCGCAGACGAACATAGCCGCGCGCCTCGAAATTGGCGGGCAGGACCGCGACCGGAAACGGATCGCTTGGCAAAAGCGCGACCTTGGCGGTTTCGTTCGGCGCGATGGTGATCGTCGGGTTCAGGGTAAAGACAGATGAGGTCAGACCACCCGACAGGCTGGCCGAGCTGTTGTTCGAATTCGCGGTGTCCACGAAAGCGACGGTGTTGTTGAACAGGCTGCGGTCCGGATCGCTGACCGAAGAGGTCACGAAACTGACCGAGAACCGCAGATCCACGTCTTCGAGGTTCGTGATGTTGAGAAAATATCCCTGAAGCACCCGATCTGCCGCGCCGACCGGGGATTGGGGTTTGTAAATCAATTCAAAGGAAGAGACTTCCATGTCGGTAACTCCTGAAATTGCGAAATCAAAATGCCCTGCGCCGTGAAATATTGCGGCGCATGGGGCGGCCGAGCCTTGAGCGGGGTGAACGCCAGTTCAACCGCCAAGAACAACGCTACAGGCTTCAGGAATGCGGCGAGAGTGAGAAGGGTGTGAGTAAATCGCTCACGCCGGATCGCGCACGGAGGTCAGAGCAATGACTTTGCCGAAAGAAGTCGGGTAAACGGCTTTACACAGACAGCCGCGACGCATGCGCCCCGCGTTCACGGTATGGCGTCGTTTCATAATGTGCCCGGTAGCATTTCGAGAAATGCGACGGCGAGGCAAAGCCGCAGGCCAGCGCCACGTTGATCACGCTCATGTCGGTCTGCATCAGCAGGTTGCGCGCTTTCTGCAGGCGCAGTTCCATGTAATAGCGCTTGGGGCTGCGGCTCAGGTAACGGCGGAACAGCCGTTCTAGCTGGCGCGTGGACATGCCGACCTGATGGGCCAGAACCGAGGGGCTGATCGGCTCTTCGATGTTCTGCTCCATCATCTGGATGACCTTGGATAGCTTGGGGTGCCGCACGCCGATGCGAGTTGGCACGGACAGCCGCTGGGTGTCCTGATCGGTGCGGATCGAGTTGTAGATCAACTGATCCGCGACCGCGCCAGCGAGTTCCTCGCCGTGATCGTCCGCAATGATCTTGAGCATCAGGTCCACAGACGCGGTGCCGCCTGCCGTGGTGATGCGGCTGCCATCGACCACAAAGATCGACTTGGTCAGGGTCACCTCGGGAAATTCCTCGGTAAAGCTGTCCTGGTTTTCCCAATGGATCGTCGCGCGCTTACCGTCCAGCAATCCGGCAGAGGCCAGCGAATAGGCCGCGGTGCACAGACCGCCGATCGACAAACCGCGCCGGGCTTCGCGGCGCAGCCAGTTGATGATGCGCTTGGTTGTGGCCGATTGTACGTCGATGCCACCGCATACCAGAGCCACGTCGTCACGGTTCAACTCGATCAGGTCCGAATCCAGCCGAAAGGATACGCCTGCCGAACAGCTGATCTCGACGCCGCCCTCGCCGATGATGGTCCAGTCATAAAGCTTGCGGTTCGCCATGCGGTTCGCGATCCGCAGCGATTCCACCGCCGCCGAAAAACACAGCATGGTGAATTCGGGCAGTAGGACAAAAGCGAATTTGCGCGGTTTGCTGGGAACGCGGTCGAGTTCAACGGTCTGGCGGGTCGGTAACATGGGTACTGGGGCCCTTGGCTCTTAGCTGCGGCACGGTGCGCGCCACATGGTCAGAAGAGACGCCCGGGGTCAAGCTCTGGAGGGCGATTCCTTGCTGGTCAGACAGGGGCAGATTCTGTATAGCGGGGCCGCTAACGCTAACTTACTTGCATTGACCGGAGTAGAGACAATGACCGAGTGGAAAAAATCAGGCTGGCGCGCAAAACCGCGGATCCAGATGCCTGAGTATACGGATGCGGCAAAGCTGGAGGCTGTCGAAGCCCAGCTGTCGAAATATCCGCCGCTGGTTTTTGCAGGCGAGTCGCGGACGTTGAAAAAGGCATTGGGGGCGGCGTCGCGTGGCGAGGCGTTCCTGTTGCAGGGCGGCGATTGCGCAGAGGCGTTCGACCAGTTCAGCGCCAACGGAATCCGCGACACGTTCAAGGTCATGCTGCAAATGGCGATGGTCCTGACCTTCGGGGCCAAGGTGCCCGTGGTCAAGGTGGGCCGCATGGCAGGCCAGTTCGCCAAGCCGCGCTCGGCCCCGACCGAGACCGTCGATGGTCTGGAGCTGCCCAGCTACCGCGGTGATATCATCAACGAATTGGCTTTCACACCCGAGGCACGCATCCCTGATCCCGCCCGGATGTTGCAGGCCTACACGCAGGCGGCGGCAACGCTGAACCTGCTGCGCGCGTTTTCGACCGGTGGCTATGCCGATGTGCACCAAGTCCATCAGTGGACGCTCGGATTCACCGAAAGCGAAAAGGCCGCCAAGTACCGCGATCTGGCGAACCGTATTAGCGACACGCTTGATTTCATGAAGGCCGCCGGGATCGACAGCGCCCGCGCGCACACGCTGGCCACTGTGGATTTTTACACCAGCCACGAATCCCTGCTGCTGGAATACGAAGAGGCGCTGACACGTCAGGACAGCACCTCGGGCAAATGGCTTGCTGGCTCGGGCCACATGATCTGGATCGGCGACCGCACCCGTCAGCCCGATGGCGCGCATGTCGAATTCGCGCGCGGCGTGCTGAACCCGGTTGGTCTGAAATGCGGTCCGACCACCACGCCCGAAGACCTCAAGGTGCTGATGGCCAAGCTGAACCCGGAAAACGAGGCGGGCAAGCTGACACTGATCGCCCGGTTCGGAGCGGGCAAGGTGGGTGAACACCTGCCGCGTCTGATCAAAACCGTGGCCGAGGAAGGCGCCAACGTCACATGGGTCTGCGACCCGATGCACGGCAACACGATCAAGTCGTCCACCGGCTATAAGACCCGTCCGTTCGACCTGGTCCTGCGCGAAGTGCGCGACTTCTTCAGCGTCCACAACGCCGAAGGCACGGTGCCCGGCGGTGTGCATTTCGAGATGACCGGTCAAGATGTGACCGAATGCACCGGAGGTGTCCGGGCGGTGAGCGAGGAAAACCTGAGCGACCGCTACCACACGGCCTGCGACCCGCGCCTGAACGCATCGCAATCGCTGGAACTGGCTTTCCTCGTCGCCGAGGAACTCACCGCGCGCCGCGAAGCACAGCTTGCCGTCAAGGCGGGCTGATTTGTCAGAGAATTTCGGAATGGGGCGGTCCTTTGGGGCCGCCCTTTTCATTTCTTGAAGGGGTCCTCGACGAAATCCGGAGTGGACATGCGGAAATGGCGCGCAAGAGTTTCGGAGAAAACCTCCGGGAGCTTTGTATGTTGCATGTCTGCGGTGCGCGACTTCGCTGCCATTCACGTTCCTGAGGCAAAGGTCCGCTTCTAGAGCGCGGCTCCAGCGGCTGTCCAAGCGGCCATCTCGTCATCTGCGATTGTCAGCGAAACGCTCCATTGGCCGTCCGTCTTGCGCAGGATGTAGACGTGCTCCCAGTTGGCGACGGGCGTGCCATCCGAGCCGAGCATTGCGTATGCCATTCGTGCCTGAGCAACGCCCGGAAACAACTCCTCGGCCGACAGCAACTCACCGGTGGGTTCAGCGACACCCTGTTTTCCATAGAAGTCCAACAGCGTGACACAGTGATTGCGAAACGCCTCTCGATCCATCGAGAAGTTCCCAGCGGGTGAAGGGAACAAGCCGACCTCGTCCCACATCTCACTGATCGCTGAGGCATCCTGGCGATGAAAAGCGCTCAGATACGCAGAGAAGAACGTCTTAACCTCGTGTTCAAAGGTCGAATTTTCATCCGTCGCCTTGTTGGCCATTTAAGCGACTTCCGCGTCTGTTTCGGTGGCAACCGTCTTAAGCTGCATCTTCACAATATCGGTGAATGCGAGTGTCGGATTGGCCTCAGCCAGCATGCCGATCTTCATCCAGAACTCAGCCTGAGCATTGATTGATCGACACATAACAGCGCTCGCACGCCTCACCTCCTCGTGTAGGCTGTCGTCGATTTTTACCAATCCCATGGCTTTACCCCGCTGTGAATATACAAAACGTATATGTTTTATATAATCCTTGATCAATGCCGGTGAAAGCACACAAATGCGAGGTTTTCTGGACATCACCGAAAGCCGCCCGTCGAGCTTTGCGCGGCGGCCCTTTTTATGTGTTGTCGACGACCAGACGCAGTTGCGACCGGCGGGCGGGGGCAGGGCGTGCACTCACCTTGGCCATGCCAAACTGTCCGGGTGTTTCAATCGCATCGCCCACCGGTGCCAGACCACCAAGGAACTGCGTGACACGCCCTGTGGTATCGCGCAGCGGGTAGAGTACCATTCGGGCCGACACATCGCCATTGGCCGCGTCAGGGCAGGATGTCAGGGCTATTTCTAGCGGGTAACTGGTGGTGCAACAGTTGCTCACGGCGTCGATGAATGCAGCGCGGTCACTCGCGCGGATCAGCAGGCTGAGGGGCAGACCGGGGCAGGACTGACCCGCCAAACCCTCGACCGCACCTCCCGCAACGCGGATGCGGGCGTGGCATTGGCCAAATCGTTCGGCGAGGAACGCATGATCCAGCGCGTCCTGAATGTCTGCGGGATCGACCTGCGACCACAGCGGCACATCACCTTGCGCGGCTAGCCCCCGCCAATAGGCGTCCAGTAGCCCAAGCGCCCGCGCCGCGTGGCGGTTCAGCACATGTTGCGTCAGCGATGTGATGATCATCATCGTCGTCCCATCCCAATTTCCCGGACGGGGCGTACCACATTCCTGCCGCAATTTGGTCCGAGATCTTAACAAATGGTTAACTTCTGCAACGGGTGCAATCGCTTGCATCGAACCTGCGCACATCGTAACCCGAAGCCCTGATGCCGGGGAGCGGGGGGAAATCATGCGCCAATCCATGACGGGCTTTGCGTCGGGGCAGGGGGAGGCCAAGGGCCTGACCTGGTCCTGGGATCTGCGCAGCGTCAATGCGCGGGGTCTCGATATCCGCGTGCGGGTGCCTGACTGGATCGACGGGCTGGAGCAGGCGCTGCGCGGGCTGATCTCCAAACGGCTGGCGCGGGGCAGCGTGACCGTGTCGCTGCGGCTGCATTCGAGCGGCACGGACATGGTCCAGGAACTGAATGAGGCGCAGCTTGACCGCGTTCTGACCGCGATGCTGCGGATCGAGGCCGAGGCGATGACGCGGGGCCTGTCGTTGACCGCGTCTTCTGCCGCCGATCTTATCACCGTGCGTGGCGTGATGGATGCGCCGCAACAGCAATCCGACCCCGCCGAGGTCCGCGCCGCGCTGGTGGCCGATTTCGGTCCGGTGCTCGACGACTTCATCGCCTCGCGGCAATCCGAAGGGGCGGCGCTTGTGAATGTGCTGGCCGAGCAGGTGGATCAAATCGCCGATCTGACGCGGCAGGCCGATGTCGTGGCCGAGGCGCGCAAGGACGAACAGGCCGAAAAGATGCGCGCCGCGATGGCGCGGGTTGCCGAGGCGACCGACGGGGTCGACGAACAGCGTGTAGCGCAGGAACTGGCCCTGATCGCGGTCAAGGCCGACGTGACCGAGGAACTCGACCGCCTGCGCACCCATGTCGAGGCTGCCCGGACCCTGCTCAAGACCGATGGCGCTGTCGGGCGCAAGCTGGATTTCCTGATGCAGGAATTCAACCGCGAGGCCAACACGCTGTGCTCCAAGGCGCAATCCGCCCCGTTGACGGCGCTTGGGCTGGAGTTGAAAACCGTGATCGAACAGATGCGCGAACAGGTACAGAATGTGGAGTAAGTCATGATCCAGCGGCGCGGATTGCTGATCATCCTGTCCTCGCCCTCGGGTGCGGGCAAAAGCACGCTGTCGCGGCGGCTGCTTGATTGGGACACCAGCCTGCGGTTTTCGGTCTCGGCCACCACCCGCGCTCCGCGACCGGGCGAAGTGGATGGCGAGCATTACCATTTCCTGAGCGAAGACGCGTTCAAGCGCGACGTGAACAATGGCGAGATGCTGGAACATGCGCATGTGTTCGGCAATTTCTATGGCAGCCCCCGCGCGCCGGTACAGACCGCCATCGACGCGGGCAACGACGTGCTCTTCGACATCGACTGGCAGGGCGCGCAGCAGATCGTGAACTCGGCGCTAGGGCAGCACACCCTGTCGATCTTCATCCTGCCGCCGTCGATTGCCGAACTGCGCCGCCGCTTGGAAAGCCGGGGTCAGGACAGCCCGGACACCATCGGCAAGCGCATGCTCAAAAGCTGGGACGAAATCAGCCATTGGGGCAGCTATGACTATGTGCTGGTCAATGACGATCTCGACCAGACCTTCGAGAAACTGAAAACCATCGTCACCGCCACCCGCCTGCGCCGCCTTCAGCAGCCGGGGCTGGTGGAGCATGTCCGTAAGCTGCAACAGGAATTCGAGGAACTGACATGACGCTTTATTCCCTTGACGGCATAACCCCAGAGATTGCCGAGGACACATGGATCGCGCCCGACGCCAACCTGATCGGGCGGGTGGTGGTCGAAGCGGCCGCAAGCGTCTGGTTCTGCGCCACCCTACGCGGCGACAATGAGGTCATCACCGTAGGCGCTGGCAGCAACATTCAGGAAAACTGCGTTCTGCACACCGACATGGGCTATCCGCTGACAATCGGGGCAGGCTGCACCATTGGTCACAAGGTGATGCTGCACGGCTGTACCATCGGCGAAAACTCCCTGATCGGAATGGGGGCGACCATCCTGAACGGCGCGAAGATCGGCAAGAACTGCCTGATCGGGGCAGGGGCGCTGATCACCGAAGGCAAGGAAATCCCGGACGGCTCTCTTGTCATGGGTGTCCCGGGCAAGGTGGTGCGGGAACTGGATGCGGCGGCCATCGAAGGCCTGCGCAAAAGCGCGCTTGGCTATCAGGCCAACATGCGCCGTTTCCGGGATGGCCTCACCGCGCTCTGACGGAACCCAACCTGTGGATTTCCTGAAACTTTCACTTGAACTGACGCGTGTGTGCATCAGTCTTGCCGCTATCGGTCAAAGGAACAATTGTGATGAAAGCGATCTGGTGCGGTCTCTGCCTGATGTTCGCTGCGACGCTGGCAATGGCCCACGAGGTGCGCCCGGCCATCGGTGATCTGAAAGTCGCAGAAGGACAGGTGGACATATCGATCACCCTGAACGGTGAAGCGCTCGTCGCTGATGTCAGCCTCGAAGGTGTCGATAACACGGACGCGCTGGACGCTTCGTCCGAAGTGGACCGGCTGCGCACCCTTGAACCGGACGCACTCCGCGCAGAGCTTGAGCCGCGCATGACAGAGTTCATCCAAGGTCTGAACGTCACCGCAGGCGGCACACAAGTTGACCTGACCGTCGCACAGATCGAGGTGGGTGACGTGGCCAACCCCGAACTGCCGCGCGACACGGTGGTGAGCCTGACGGGTCCCATGCCCGATGGGGCCGAAACGATCAGCCTGACATGGCCTGCCGACTATGGTGCGCTGGTGTTGCGCCAGCAGGGCGTCGCAGAGCCCTATACCGGTTATCTCGAAGGCGGTCAGAGCAGCGGCGACATCCAGCTGGGCGGCGGGGATGAGGCCAGTGGCTGGGCGACCTTCGGCACCTATATCCCGGTTGGGTTCGACCACATCCTGCCCAAGGGTCTGGATCACATCCTGTTCGTTCTGGGGCTATTTTTCCTGTCCACTCGCTTAGCGCCGCTTCTGTGGCAGGTGACGTCGTTCACTCTGGGGCATACGGTGACTCTTGCCATGGCCGTGCTTGGCACCGTGTCGGTGCCCGCCAGCATCGTCGAGCCGCTGATCGCGGCCTCCATCGTCTATGTCGCGGTCGAGAACGTCATCTCCGGCAAGCTGAACCGCTGGCGACCCTTCGTGATATTCGGGTTTGGCCTGCTGCACGGGCTGGGTTTTGCGTCTGTGCTGGGGGAATTCGGTTTGCCCGAGGGGCAGGTGATCCCGGCGCTGATCGGGTTCAATATCGGCGTGGAACTGGGCCAGTTGACGGTGATCGCGATTGCCTTCATCCTTGTCTGGTACGCCATCCGTGTCGATCGCGGCGAAGCAGACGTGGCCCCGGCGCAAGGTCTGTATGGCGTGCTGGCCGTGATTTTCGTGGGGCTGGGCTTTGCGATAAACACCCCCGGCTTTCAAGAGATCATCGGGGCCTCGGCGATGGTGTTCTTCTGGCCGCTGGCTGCGCTGTCGGTGCTTTGCGCGATTTCGGCCACGCTGGTGGACCAGCTCGACGCTTACCGCCGCTACGTCGCGGTCCCGGCCTCAGCGGCCATCGCACTGGTCGGAGCCTATTGGTTCGTGGAGCGGGTGTTCCTGTAACACGACCGGACCGCTCAGGGATTGCGCTCTTGCAACCAAAAGCGCGATTTCTTTTGCCGTGTCGTTTTTGGTTGATCATGTCGTAAATGGGCTACTTGGTAGAAAGTAGTCGAGCGCGATGACCGTGCTCGGGGCAGGCGGCATCGTGCAAACTCCGCTGCCTTTTCCTTTCTCTCCCACAATCGACGAGATCAAGATGCCCATATCCAGACCCCTTCATCCCGCCGCCCGCGCCTATGCTGAAGAAGTCGCTGCCGGCTCGCTGTCCCGGCGTGAATTCATGACCCGCACCACCGCGCTTGGCGTATCAGCCGCCACCGCGTATGGCCTGCTGGGTCTTTCGCAACCGGTGCGCGCCGCCGCGCACGCTCAGTCCGGTGGCACGCTTCGGATTGAATCGACCGTCAAGGCGATGAAGGATCCGCGCACCTTCGACTGGCCACAACTGTCGAACTACACGCGCGGCTATCTCGAATACCTGGTCGAGTACCAGACCGACGGATCGATTGCGCCCGCGCTTCTGGAAAGCTGGTCCGTCAATGAGGACGCCACGGAATACATGCTGAATGTGCGCCCCGGTGTCACCTGGAGCAACGGCGATCCGTTCACCTCCGAAGACGTGGCCTTCAACATCGCCCGCTGGTGCGAAAGCGAGGTCGAAGGCAATTCGATGGCGTCGCGCATGGAATCGCTGGTCGATCCCGACACCAAGATGGCCCGCGAAGGCGCGATCACCGTGGTCGATGACACCACCGTGCGCCTGACACTGGAACAGCCCGACATCACGATCATCGCGGGCTTCTCGGACTATCCGGCGGCCATCGTGCATCAAAGCTTCAACGGCGATCCGCTCGACAATCCCATCGGTACCGGTCCCTACATGCCGGGCGAGTACACGGTCGGCGTCAAGGCGGTTCTGATCAAGAACCCGGATCACCAATGGTGGGGCGAGGGCGCCTATCTGGACCGGATTGAATATATCGACTTCGGCACCGAACAGGTCGGCATCTTCGCCGCCGTCGACTCTGGCGAGGTCGACATGGTCTACGAATCCATCGGTGATTTCATCCTCCTGATGGACAGCGTCGGCTGGACCCAGTCCGAGGCGATCACCGCCAACACCGTTGTCATCCGCCCCAACCAGGAGGCCGAGATTGACGGCATGAAGCCCTACGCCGACGCCCGCGTGCGCCGCGCGCTGGCGATGGCCATCGACAACAACGTGCTTCTCGAACTGGGCTTTTCCGGCAACGGCGTGGTGGCCGAAAACCACCATGTGGCACCACTCCATCCGGAATACGCCCTCCTGCCACCGCCCGTCTATGACCCCGAGGGCGCTGCGGCGCTGATGGAAGAGGCCGGGATGGCCGATTTCGAGCATGACCTGATCTCGATCGACGACACGTGGCGCAAGAACACCTGTGACGCGGCAGCGGCAATGCTGCGCGACGCGGGCATTCCGATCAGGCGCACGGTTCTTCCCGGATCGACTTTCTGGAACGATTGGGCAAAATACCCCTTCTCGGCCACCGACTGGGCGCAGCGCCCATTGGGCGTTCAGGTCCTTGCGCTGGCATACAGATCCGGCGGGACGTGGAACGAAAGCGCGTTCTCGAATTCCGAATTCGACGAACTGCTGGCAGAGGCCATGTCCATTGCCGACGCCGACACCCGCCGCGACGTGATGGCCAGGTTGCAAAAGATCATGCAGGACGAGGGCGTGGTCGTTCAGCCGTACTGGCGATCGATCTATCGTCACTTCGCCCCCAACGTCGTGGGAGCGGACATGCATCCGACCTTCGAAATCCACGTCGCCAAGCTGGGTTTTGCAGCCTGAATTCTACAGGGCAAGACTGCTGTCTTTAAGCCTGCGGTCTTGCCCGATTTTTCTATTTCGACGCGCTCGCGGGCTTAGCGAGTCAACGACGGAGCGGGTCGGATAGTGTCAGCAATTTTTATTTCGACAGTTTTTTCAGCAGCGCGAAATAGGCGAGGATCAGGGTGAATATGTCGATGACGGGAAATGCAGGTCCACCACCCGCGGTAGGCTGGTGACCGGCGTCGGCACGAATTTCGGCAACTGCATTTTGCAACGGCATCGTAGGAATGCTTGTCAGGCCGTCCGATGCGTGACTGTCCTTCATGTGTTTCTCGATCACCCCGCCAATAGCATCAAGCGCGGTTTTCGAAGCATTTCCAGACACGAACGCATACAGCAAATCCCGCAATCTTTTTTCCAGTTCAGCCACCGCTTTTGAAACTTCCGCAACATTGGCTTCACGGCTCTCCAATCGTTGCCGCGCCGCATAGGCGTTCGCGCCAAAGCGTTGGGTTTGATACATCATGTGGTTGAAATGGGATCGTGATTTCAGGGTACGGTCCCAAGTCTGCCGCAGGTCGACAAAACGGCGTTCCCAATCATTGAGTTTTTGGTTCAGAGCATCGTAGGCCGCTGTATGTTTCGTTGGAGTGTCGCCGAGGAGCTTCATCCGCTCGGCTTCAATTTGGTTTGACAGCTTTCGGATGCCGTATAATTCGGTTTCATGTCCCATGAAAAATACCTTTTGATCGAAACGAGGGATACCAATACCCCAAGGTAACACGAGGACCGGTGCCGCAATCAAGACAAAGGGAGCGGCAGTCATGGCTCAGAGTGGGCGTTGTGTAGCCTGAAAAGCTTGCGATGTCGCTCTTGCGCGCAGGGTGACCACACGCTATACGCGCGGCACTGACACCACAGGCGGGGTCGGGCCTTTGGGGGAGACATCCCCAAATGTCCACCGGTTGGCCAGCAGGCTGATACCCCCGCTGAGGATTGAAACCGGAAAGGATACCGACAATGGCTCTTCCAGAGTTCACATTGCGCCAACTGCTTGAAGCAGGCGTACACTTCGGCCACCAGACGCAGCGTTGGAACCCCCGCATGGGCGAGTTCATCTACGGTGCGCGCAATGGCATCCACATCATGGACCTCACGCAGACCGTTCCGATGCTCGACGCAGCATTGAAAGTGATCCGCGAAACAGTCGCCAAGAACGGCCGCATCCTGTTTGTCGGCACAAAGCGCCAGGCACAGCAGCCGATCGCCGACGCCGCAGAGAAATGCGCGCAGTATTACATGAACCACCGCTGGCTGGGCGGCACGCTCACCAACTGGCAGACCGTCTCCAAATCGATCCAGCGCCTCAAGCAGATCGATGAGCTGATGGCGACCGGTGCCGAAGGCCTTACCAAGAAAGAGCGTCTGGGCATGGAGCGCGAGCAGGGCAAACTGCAGGCGTCGCTGGGCGGTATCCGCGAAATGGGCGGCGTGCCGGACCTTCTGTTCGTCATCGACGTCAAGAAAGAGCAGCTGGCGGTCGCCGAAGCCAACAAGCTGGGCATCCCGGTCGTGGCCATTGTCGACACCAACTGCTCGCCCGCCGGTGTCGATTACATCATTCCGGGCAACGACGACGCGGCACGCGCCATCAGCCTGTATTGTGACCTCGTGTCCCGCGCGGCTCTCGACGGTATGACCGCCCAGATGGGTGCGGCCGGTGTTGACCTTGGTGCGCTCGAAGACGCGCCGGTCGAAGAGGTTCTCGCAGAAGACGCAGCCGCAAGCTAAGCGTTACCGCGTCGTTACATCGATATGACAGGGCAGGGCCGTTGAACACAGCGGCCCAGCACGCCCGAATTTGAAATGAGGAGAGCCAAGATGGCGATCACAGCAGCACTCGTGAAAGAACTGCGCGAATTGACCAGCGCAGGTATGATGGACGCCAAGAAGGCGCTTGTCGAAACCGGCGGCGACATGGAAGCTGCAGCAGACTGGCTGCGCACCAAGGGTCTCGCAAAGGCGGCCAAGAAATCCGACCGCACGGCGGCCGAAGGTCTGGTTGCAGTTAAGGTAGACGGCGGCAAGGGTGTCGCGGTCGAAGTGAACTCGGAAACCGATTTCGTCGGCAAGAACTCCGAATTCCAGGCGATGGTCGATGGCATTGCAACCGCCGCGCTGACCGCAAGCGATGTTGAGGACCTCAAGTCCAAGCATGTCGGCGGCAAGACCGTTCAGGACCTGATCACCGACAAGATCGCCACAATCGGCGAGAACATGTCGCTGCGCCGCATGGCAATGATCGAAGGCACGCAGGTCGTGTCTTACGTCCACAATGCCGCGACCGACGGCATGGGCAAGATCGGCGTTCTGGTTGCGCTGTCGGGCGAAAACGAAGCCTTCGGCAAGCAGGTCGCGATGCACATCGCAGCTGTGAACCCGGCCTCGCTGTCATCGGCGGACCTCGATCCGGCGGTTGTCGAAAAGGAACGTCAGATCCAGATCGACATCGCGCGCGAGTCCGGCAAGCCCGAGCAGGTCATCGAAAAGATGATCGAAGGCCGCATGAAGAAGTTCCTCAGCGAAGTCACGCTGTTGGGCCAGTCCTTCGTGATCAACCCGGACCTGACCGTTGAAGACGCGGCCAAGGAAGCCGGTGTCGAGATCACGGGCTTTGTCCGCCTTGAAGTCGGCGAAGGCATCGAGAAGAAGGTCGAGGATTTTGCAGCCGAGGTTGCAAAGGCCGCTCAGGGCTAAGCCCACGGTTCAGACCTGACCAAAAGGAAGCGGCGCTGTTGAAATGAACAGCGCCGCTTTTTTGCGGGAGCAATGGACATCGGCCATTTTGGGGATGACCGGTCCCTTGGCTGGATCGGACACAATGACCGGGACGGGTCTGTGGCACGACACAGCCAAGTGTCTTTCTGATGAGACCCGCAGAGCCTTGGTAATATCGAGGGTGCGGGCCCCGTGTTCCTTGGCTGAAATTGCCACCACTCACGGAACCTCTGCACTGTGCCAATTAACGCAGGGTCAAGGAAGTATGGTTTTCAGCATCTCACAGTTTTTTCACGCACTTACGGAACGTTCAGGCACAGTTGAAAAAATGGAAGCGGCGTAATCTTGGCTGATCTTTATAATACATAATACTGATTATGCGAATAAATAGACCTGATAAAAACAGCCATTCCCAAATGATTACAATGTGTTCCAGTACGAAATTCATCTAAAATTCAAAGTCGCAATTCACGAATGTGCGTTTTGGTCCCTCATCGGTCCCTTGCCCTGCCGGAATTGAGCCACTTTTGGAATCGCGCATAGGGCCGAGTCGCCCGAATATCTCTGTACCTTTGTTACACAGATTGAAGATTCGGATGGTAACCACGGGGTGTATCAATGACGTTCTCCTGTGCTTCCGGCAGGTCAACGAGCTTACTCTGAATTTTTTCTGCAAATGAAAACAATCGTTTGTGCCGCGAAGCGGTTGTTTTTGCATGAGCACGGGCATGTGTCATGAAACCGTTACGTAAGTGTCACAAAAGCATGTCCTAAGCCGACTAGACCGGCGGCCAACGGTCATCGTGAGGATGGCCGAGAGATGTCCAACTCAAGGAGATGACATTATGTCCGTTAAACTCTCTGTATCCGCACTGGCGATCGCCGCAGTGTCCGCCACAGCCGCAGCTGCCCGTGACAACGTGCAGGTTGCCGGTTCCTCGACCGTTCTGCCCTACGCGTCCATCGTGGCCGAAGCATTCGGCGACAACACAGATTTCCCGACACCGGTTGTGGAATCGGGCGGTTCCTCCTCGGGCCTCAAGCGTTTCTGTGAAGGCGTTGGCGAGAACACCATCGACATCGCAAACTCCTCGCGCCCGATCCGCGAAGGCGAAGTCGCGGCATGCGCCGAAGCAGGCGTGACCGACATCATCGAAGTCCGCATCGGCTATGACGGCATCGTGTTTGCCTCGCAGCAGTCCGGTCCCGCGTTCGACGCATTTGTTCCTTCCGACATCTACAACGCCATCGGCGCAAAGGTGATGAAGGACGGCGCACTGGTCGACAACGACTACCAGAACTGGGCCGAGTTCAATGCCGATCTGCCGGACGCGGAAATCGCGATGTTCATCCCCGGCACAAAGCACGGCACACGTGAAGTATTCGAAGAGCAGGTTCTGCTGGCCGGCTGCGAAGCCACTGGCGCAATGGAAGCCATGGTTGCCGGCGGCATGTCCGAGGACGACGCCGAGGACGCCTGCCTCGACGTGCGTCAGGACGGCAAGTCGGTCGACATCGACGGCGACTACACCGAGACACTTGCACGTATCGACGCCAACACAAACGGCATCGGTGTGTTCGGACTGGCGTTCTACGAGAACAACCAGGACAAGCTGAAGGTCGCGACAATGTCCGGTGTCGAGCCGACAACCGAGACAATCGCTTCTGGTGAATACCCCGTGTCCCGCCCGCTGTTCTTCTACGTCAAGAAAGCACATATCGGCGTGATCCCGGGTCTCAAGGAATTCGCTCAGTTCTTCGTGTCCGACGATCTGGCAGGCCCGAACGGCCCGCTCGCTCAGTACGGCCTCGTGTCCGACCCCGAGCTGGCAAAGACACAGCAGATGGTCGCTGACGAAGCGGTCATGGGCGCAGACATGTAATCGTCCGACGATACGGACAATTCGGGAGGCGGCTTGCATCGCCGCCTCCTTTTTTCTTCTGAATTTCCTCTGAACAATCTGGGGGCCTCATGCCACTTCTCTGGCTTTTCCTGCTCGTACTCGCGATTTCCGCCGGGGCTTATGTGTTCACCCGCGCGCGCGTGCTTTCAATGTCGGGTCAGGACCGACGCTCCCTGCATTCTCTTCCGGTGTATTACGGCAGCAATGCCGCGATGAAGGCTGCGATCCCTGCCCTGTTCCTGCTTATAGTCTGGCTTCTTGCGCAGCCGTTCTTCGTAAACAACACGGTCTCGGGCATGATCCCCGACACCGCGATTTCTGAGAGTTCGTCGCGTGGCCTTGTGCTGGCCGAAGTACGCCGCGCCGCCAGCGGGCTGGACCTTGCAGTCGCGACCGGGAACATGACCGAGGATGAGGCGCGCAACACGCGTGCCGACATTTCCGACGTGACACAGCGCCTGTCCGACTCGGGAGCCATCGTCACCTCGCAGATCACCCAGCCGATCCTGCGCGCCGCTCAGCGGTTCCGCGTGCTCAACGATATTGGCTACCAGATCATGACCATCGCCGTGCTGCTGGCGGCCATCGCTGGCGCTTTGTGGGCGGTGCGGGAAACCAACCCCGACTTCCGCGCTCGCAATGTCGTGGAACAGGGCGTGCGCGCCCTTCTCATCGCTGCGGCTTCCATCGCGATCCTGACCACGCTGGGCATTGTCCTGTCGCTCGTGTTCAACACCATTGAGTTTTTCCGGCTTTACCCGGCATCCGAATTCTTCTTCGGCACCAACTGGGCACCCAGCTTTTCCGGCCGTGGCGGCGATTCAGACCTCGGTATCATTCCGCTGCTCTGGGGCACGTTCTACATCTCCATTGTTGCTTTGATCGTGGCCGTGCCGATCGGCCTCTTCGCGGCGATCTACCTGTCCGAATATGCCAGCAAACGCGTCCGCGCCTTTGCCAAGCCGATGCTCGAAGTGCTGGCCGGTATCCCGACCATCGTTTACGGCCTCTTTGCATTGCTGACCGTTGGTCCGCTTCTGGTCGAAGTCTTTGGCGATGATGGTCTGGGCTGGATGCAGTCCGGCACCGCCGTGATGACCGCCGGTCTGGTCATGGGGATCATGCTGATTCCGTTCGTGTCCTCGTTGTCGGACGACATCATCAACTCGGTTCCGCAATCGATGCGCGACGGCTCCTACGGGCTGGGGGCCACGCAATCCGAAACAATCCGTCAGGTCGTGCTGCCGGCCGCCCTGCCCGGCATCGTTGGCGCAATCCTTCTGGCCGCAAGCCGCGCTATCGGCGAGACCATGATCGTGGTTCTTGGGGCTGGTGCGGCTGCCCGACTGTCGCTCAACCCGTTCGAAGCCATGACAACAGTGACCGCCAAGATCGTGTCGCAGCTGACCGGCGACTCCGACTTCGCCTCACCCGAAGCGCTTGTCGCCTTTGCCCTTGGCATGACGCTCTTCATCATCACGCTTGGGCTCAATATCTTCGCACTTTACATCGTGCGCAAATACCGGGAGCAGTACGAATGACCGACGCAAGCATGGACAACACCGCCCCGATAAAGGGCCGTCTGACCACCGTCGACGCGCGCACCAAGAAGCGCAACGCTGCCGAAAAACGCTTCAAGGCGTATGGTCTCGTGGCGATCCTGATCGGCATCTTCTTCCTCGTTGTGCTGACCGTGTCGATCCTGCGTTCGGGTATTCCGGCCTTCACGCAGGCCGAGATGCAGCTTGAATTCGTCCTCACACAAGAGGAATTCGACGCGGCTGAAAGTCAGGTTCTCAAGACCAAGGCCTATGAAGAGATCTTCATCGGCAAACTTGCCGAAGAGCTTTCGGAAAAAGGCGTGTCGGTCGCATTCGATGCCGCGATCATCGAGCGTCTTCTGGGCAAGCCCGGCAACATCATCCGCGAGTACTATCGTGCGAACCCGGACCAGATCGGCCAGCCCGTCACCTTCAGCCTGCCCGCCTCCTCTCGTGTGGACGGCTACTTCAAGGGCCGAGTCACCCGCGACTCGGTGGTGGACAGCCGTTTCTTTGAAGCCTCCGACCTTGATCTTGTCGACGCGCTGGCCGATAGCGGCATCATCGTGCGCAACTTCAACTGGAACTTCATCACCGGATCGGATTCCGGCGTGGATAACCCCGGCGGCGCCGGGATCGGCGTGTCGGTCATCGGGTCGTTCTTCATGATGCTGGTGGTTTTGGCCCTGTCGCTGCCCATCGGCGTGGCCGCGTCGATCTACCTCGAGGAATTCGCACCTCAGAACTGGTTCACTGACCTGATCGAAGTCAACATTTCGAACCTCGCGGCGGTGCCGTCCATCGTGTTCGGCATCCTCGGTCTGGCCGTGTTCATCCAGTTCATGAGCCTGCCACAATCGGCTCCGCTGGTGGGTGGTCTCGTGCTGACTCTGATGACCTTGCCGACGATCATCATCTCGACCCGCGCATCGCTCAAGGCAGTGCCGCCCTCGATCCGCGAAGCCGCGCTGGGTGTCGGTGCCTCCAAGATGCAGACGGTGTTCCATCACGTTCTGCCTTTGGCGGCCCCCGGCATCCTGACCGGCACCATCATCGGTCTGGCACAGGCGCTGGGTGAAACTGCACCGCTGCTGCTGATCGGCATGGTGGGCTTCATCGCGCGGGCCTATCCCGAAGGCATCGCGTCAGGCTTTGTGGATGCAAACTCCGCGATGCCCGCGCAAATCTACACCTGGGCGTCGCGTGCCGATCCCGGATTCTACGAAAAGGCCTGGGGCGGGATCATCATTCTGCTGATTTTCCTGCTGACGATGAACATCATTGCCATCATTCTGCGCCGTCGCTTCGAGCGCCGCTGGTAAAAAGGACCCTGCCCCATGTACGATGCACCACATTTCAAACAGGAGACGGCCGTGACTGACGTCAAAATCAAAGCCAAGGACGTGCAGGTCTATTACGGTGAAACTCACGCGATCAAGAACGTGTCGGTCGAGATCGAGAACAACACCGTGACCGCCTTCATCGGCCCGTCGGGCTGCGGCAAATCCACGTTCCTGCGCTGCATCAACCGGATGAACGACACGATCGACATCTGCCGCGTCGAGGGCGATATCCTGATCGACGGCGACGACATCTACGACAAGCGTGTCGATCCGGTGCAATTGCGCGCCAAGGTCGGCATGGTGTTCCAGAAGCCGAACCCGTTTCCCAAGTCGATCTACGACAACGTCGCGTATGGCCCCAAGATCCACGGCATGGCCCGCAACAAGGCCGAACTGGATGACATCGTCGAACGCGCCCTGCGCCGTGGCGCCATCTGGGACGAGGTCAAAGACCGTCTGCAATCGCCGGGCACCGGCCTGTCGGGTGGTCAGCAGCAGCGTCTTTGCATCGCCCGCGCCGTGGCGACCGAACCCGAAGTGCTTCTGATGGACGAGCCCTGCTCGGCGCTTGACCCCATCGCGACCGCCCAGGTCGAGGAACTGATCGACGAGCTGCGTCAGAACTACGCGGTAGTGATCGTGACCCACTCGATGCAACAGGCCGCCCGGGTCAGCCAGAAGACCGCGTTCTTCCACCTTGGCAATCTTGTCGAATACGACGACACCACCAAGATTTTCACGAACCCCGAAGACAGCCGCACCGAAAGCTACATCACCGGACGGATTGGATAATATCGTGACCCCCACGCAAGATCATATCTCAAGCGCATTCGACCGCGATCTGGAGGGCATCCAGGCCCGGATCATGAAGATGGGTGGCCTCGTGGAACAGGCGATCCTCGATGCTGCCCAAGCGCTCGAAACCCGCGATCAAGAACTGGCCGATCAGGTCCGTGCCAATGACCGCGTCATCGACGATCTCGAAGAGCTTCTGAACGAGGAAGCCGCCCGCGTCATCGCGCTGCGCGCCCCCACCGCCATCGACCTGCGGGTCATCCTGTCGGTGATGCGGATGAGCGCCAATCTCGAACGGATCGGCGATCTGGCCAAGAACCTTGCCAAACGCAATGCGGTTCTGATGTCCATGCCCGTGATGAACGGATCGGCCTCGCAATTGCGGCGCATGTCCCGCGACGTGCAGATCATGCTGAAGGACGCGCTCGACGCGTATATCCAGCGCGATGAGGCGCTGGCCCGTGACGTGATCGAACGCGACGTGGACATCGACCAGATGTACAACACGTTGTTCCGCGAATTCCTGACCTTCATGCTGGAAGACCCGCGCAACATCACACCCTGCATGCATCTGCATTTCATCGCCAAGAACATCGAGCGCATGGGCGATCATGTGACGTCGATCGCCGAACAGGTTGTGTTCCTTGTCACCGGCGAAAAGCCCGAGGAGCCGCGTCAAAAAGTAGACACCACCTCGACCGATATTGGGTTGTCTTCGATGGAAAGCCGAGGGGTCTAACATATGAACAGCGTCCAGCCCACAGTTCTGGTCGTCGAAGACGAACCCGCGCAGCGCGAGGTTCTGGGCTACAACCTCGAGGCAGAGGGCTTTCGCGTCGCCAAGGCCGAGAACGGCGAAGAGGCGCTGATCCTCGTCGACGAGGAACAGCCCGACATCATCGTGCTGGACTGGATGTTGCCCAACGTGTCCGGGATCGAGGTGTGCCGCCAACTCAAGACCCGCGCCGACACGCGCAATGTGCCGATCATCATGCTCTCGGCACGCTCCGAAGAGGTGGACCGCGTGCGCGGGCTGGAAACCGGCGCCGATGATTACGTGATCAAGCCCTATTCCGTGGTCGAACTGATGGCGCGGGTGCGCGCTCAGTTGCGACGCACACGTCCCGCCGCGGCAGGTCTGCGACTAGAGTTTGATGATATCATTCTGGATTCGGAAACCCACCGGGTGACCCGCAGCGGATCCGAGGTCAAGTTGGGCCCGACCGAGTTCCGCCTGCTGTCCACGCTGATGGAAAAACCGGGCCGCGTCTGGTCACGCGAGCAGCTTCTGGACCGCGTCTGGGGCCGTGACATCTATGTCGATACACGTACGGTGGACGTGCATATCGGCCGCCTGCGGAAATCGCTCACCATGGCCGGCGGCCTCGACCCTCTGCGCACCGTGCGTGGCGCCGGGTATGCTTTGGGCTGAAGGCCGCAATTTTTCGGATGATGCGTCAACGCATCATCCGGTTTGTGCCAACCGAAACGTCTGTCTTTCAAAAACATTCACTCGGGTCGTCGATCCATCGGCAGGATCACGGTAAAGGTCGTGCCCTTCCCGATCGTGCTATCCACCTGCAAACGGCCACGATGGCGGTTGACGATGTGCTTGACGATGGCCAGACCCAGCCCGGTGCCGCCCAGTTCGCGGGAGCGGTGACTGTCCACCCGGTAAAACCGTTCGGTCAGGCGCGGCAGGTGCACCGCGTCGATGCCCGGCCCCGTGTCGCTGACTTCAACGCGCACGCCCAGCCCGCGCAGCCGCGTTTCATAATCCGGGATGCCGAGGCTCATGCGCACGAACGTGCCCTTGCCGGAATATTTCAGAGCGTTTTCGACAAGGTTGGTCAGGACCTGGCGCAACTGGTCGGCATCGCCGGGCACCACCACCCGCTCGGGTGGCAGGTGCAGCGACATCTCGATCCCGGCCTCTTCGGCCAGCTGGGCAAGGCTGTGGCGAGTCTGCTCGATCACCGTGCCCAGATCGACGCTATCGGCCGGGCGGACGCGCTCCTCGGCCTCGACGCGGCTCAGGGACAGCAGGTCCGACACGAGCCGGTTCATCCGTTCGGCCTCGGCACCCATGATGCCAAGAAAGCGTTCCTGAGCTTTTACGTCGTTGCGTGCTGGGCCTTGCAGCGTTTCGATGAACCCCAGCAAGGCCGTCAACGGCGTGCGCAGCTCGTGGCTCACATTGGCGACGAAATCTCGTCGCATCTGGCCCGCCTGCTCCATCGGGGTGATGTCCTCGAAGGACACGAGAATGCCCGTCTGCCCCTTCATCGGCACCGCACCCGCCGTGACGCGATAGGTGATGTCGTGCTGCCCGTCATTGGTCATGTAGCGGGCGTCGCGCTGTGTGCCGTCGCGCCGCACCTGTTCGATCATGTCCAGCAGGGTCGGCTGGCGCAAAGCGGTGATGTAATGCCGCCCCTCGATATTCTTGCCCAGAAGCAATTCGGCTGCCGAGTTGACGGCAAAGATCCGGTCATCCGGCGCGATCAGCACCGCCGGAATGCCCAGCACCATCAGGATATCGCGGGGCGCGGCGGTCATTTTGCTGCGGCCACCGCGGCAAGCCCCGCGTCGAAGGCCGCGATCAGAGCATCCGGATCTTCGAGCCCGACGGACACCCGGAAGAACCCTTCGGTCATGCCCAGCTTGGCGCGGCCCTCGGGTGTCAGTCCCCGGTGCGACGAGGATGCAGGATGCGACAGGGTGGTGCCCACATCGCCAAGCGTTGGCGCAAAGGCGATCTGGTGCGCGCCTTGGGTAAAGTCGTTGGCCTCGGCCCTGCCCCCGTTCAGTTCGAAACTCACCATGTTGCACCCGCGCCCCTTCAGCAGACCCTGTGCGCGGGCGCGGTCCGGGTGGTCGGGCCGTGTCGGATACAGCACCCGCTTGACCAGAGACTGACCGGCCAGGTGATCGGCCAGCCGCGCGGCGTTGGATTCGGCGCGGTCAAAGCGCAGGTCGAACGACATCAGCCCGCGCTCGGCCAGCCAGCAATCGAACGGGCTGGGCGTCATGCCGGTGGTGACGGCGAAATCATAGATCGCCTTGGCATCGGCGGCCTCGCGCGCGGCAACCCAACCCAAGGTCACATCCGAATGTCCGGCCAGCAACTTGGTCACCGAATGCAGCACGACATCCGCGCCCAGTTCGAACGGCATGACGGCGCGCGGCGTGGTGAACGTGTTGTCCACCACCAGCAGCACGCCCTTCTCGCGGCACAGATCCGCGATGCCCTGCACATCCGCGATCCGCAGCGTTGGGTTCGACACCACCTCGATCAACACCAGGCGGGTGTTGGGCTTCAAGGCCGCCGCCACCGCCGCTGCGTCGGTCGGATCGGCGAGCGAGGTTTCGATCCCCAGCCTGGGCAGGTCGTCGCGCATCATGCGAAGGCTGCGGCCATAAAGTTGATCTCCGCCCACCACATGGTCGCCGGCCTTGCACAGCCCCAGCAGAACCGCCGTCACCGCGGCCATGCCGGACCCAAGCACCAGTCCCGGTTGCGGCGCAGCCTCCATTGCATTGATCCGGCGCGCCAGCACATCCGCGTTGGGATGACCTTCACGCGCGTAGGTATAGCCCTCGGTGCGACCCTCGTACTGGTCATCCAGCTGATCCGGAGTGTCGCTGGCATAGACCACCGACGGCATCAGCGGTGTCACCACAGAGGTGGACGCGGAATACGGCAGACCGCCGGGACGCATCAGGGTGGGTTTCATCATTGTCGCAAGTCTCCGTTCAATTCTTGTGCGCAGGCCTGCCACAAAGCGCGGGCGGCAACAATGGCTGCCGCGCGTCATCCGCACCCTTGTGCTGGCGCTGCACTCGGGCCAAGACAGGCCCATGACACAGCGCCCCGACATCCTCTGCATCGGCTCGGTCCTCTGGGACGTGATCGGCCGATCCGACCGCCACATGAAACAGGGCGCAGACGTGCCCGGCCATATCACCCGCCTGCCCGGTGGCGTGGCGCTCAACATCGCGATGACACTGGCGCGGTTCGACCTGCTGCCCGCGTTGCTGAGCGTTGTCGGGCGCGATCCCGAAGGTGTGGAACTGGTCGCTGCCTGTGACCGGCTCGGGCTGATCACCGATCACCTCTACCGCTCTGACGATCTGCCCACCGATCAATACATGGCGGTCGAGGGCAAGAACGGCCTGATCGCCGCCATCGCAGATGCCCATTCGCTGGAACAGGCGGGCGACAAGATCCTGCGCCCGCTGATCACCGGGCCTGTGGGATTTGTCGAAGCCCCCTTCCCCGGTCCCATCGCGCTCGATGGCAATCTCACTGAAGCGCTGCTTGACCAGATCGTCCATCACCCAGCTTTTGCGCAGGCCGATCTTCGGATCGCCCCTGCGTCGCCGGGTAAGGCTGAACGACTGCTGCCCTTTATCCGCGCGGGCAAAGGCGTGCTCTACGTGAACCTCGAAGAGGCGGGTCTTCTGTGCCAGACCGAATTCACCAACGCACCCCAAGCCGGGGCTGCGCTGATCGAACGCGGGGCCGCCCGCGCTTTGGTGACCGATGGTGGCAATGTAACCTGTGACGCCACCACCGAGGGCATCCTCGCCGAACGCCCACCCGAAGTGATGGTGACCCGCGTGACTGGCGCCGGTGATACGTTCATGGCAGCCCATATCGCGTCCGAACTGCGCGGCGCAGACCGCCCCACCGCGCTACACCGCGCCCTTGCCACAGCCGCCGCCTATGTCGCCGGAGGAACCTGACATGACCACCCTGCCCCTCGATATCTCCCCCGCCGTTCAATCTGCGCTAAAAGCGGGCATGCCGGTCGTCGCGCTGGAATCGACGATCATCACCCACGGGATGCCTTGGCCGCAGAACCTCGAGACCGCCCGCGCCATCGAGGCGACGGTGCGCGAAGCAGGTGCCGAACCCGCCACCATCGCGGTGATCGACGGACGGCTCTGCGTTGGTCTCAGCGCCGACCAGCTTGAAGCGCTTGCGCAGGCCAAACAGGTCGCCAAGCTCAGCCGCGCCGACATGGCGGTCTGCATGGCACGCGGCGGAACCGGCGCAACCACTGTGGCGGCGACGATGATCGCGGCACATATCGCGGGGATCGACGTGTTCACCACCGGCGGCATCGGCGGCGTGCATCGCGGCGCGGACCAGAGCTTTGACATCTCCGCCGATCTTCAGGAATTGTCGCAGACCCCCGTGACAGTCGTGGCTGCCGGCGCCAAGGCCATTCTCGACTTGCCCAAGACGCTGGAAGTGCTCGAAACCCTTGGCGTGCCGGTCATGGCTTACGGTCAGGACGCCCTGCCCGCCTTCTGGTCGCGCGGATCGACACTCAAGGCCCCGCTGCGTGCCGACACCCCCGCCGAGATCGCTCGCGCCCACCAGATGCGGGTCGCACTCGGCCTGCCCGGCGGTCAGCTGATCGCCAACCCGATCCCTGCCGAGGCCGAGATCCCCCATGCCGAGATTTACCCAATCATCGCCCGCGCCACGCAGGATGCCGAAGCACATGGCATCACCGGCAAGGCCCTGACGCCGTATCTGCTGCAACGCATCTTTGAGCTGACCGAAGGCCGATCACTGGACGCCAATATCGCGCTTGTGCTCAACAATGCCCGGCTGGGCGCGCAAATCGCACAGGAAATGACATTGCTGCGTTGAAAATCGATCTCCCACGCCGCAACCCCATTGTAGACCCGCGCCCGACCGCTTAAATTTTCGCAGAACAAGCGACGGACACAGCATGACCACCCCATTCGAGCCTGAGCGGCGCAAACCCGGATTGATCACCGGTCTGCGATCAAGCTTCCTGACGGGGATCGTGGTGATCGCTCCCGTCGCGCTGACGATCTGGCTGATCTGGACGATCATGGGCTGGATTGACGGGTTTGTACTGCCGCTCGTGCCCACGCGCTTCAATCCAGAGCAATATATCGGCATCAACCTGCGCGGCATCGGGGTCATGATCTTCCTGGTGTTCACGATCTTTGTCGGCTGGGTCGCGAAGGGGTTGATCGGCCGGTCGCTGATCCGCTTTGCCGAAAGCCTTGTCGAACGCATGCCGGTGGTCCGGTCGATCTACAGCGGCGTGAAACAGATCGCAGAAACGATTTTTGCCCAGTCTGAACGGAATTTCGAAAAGGCCTGCCTGATCCAGTATCCCCGCAAGGGCATCTGGGCCATCGGCTTTATCTCGACCGAAGCGCGGGGCGAGGTGGCGGAAAAGGCGGAAACCATGGGTCGGCTGATGTCGGTCTTCGTGCCGACCACACCCAACCCGACCTCGGGCTTCTTGCTGTACTTCCCCGAGGAAGACGTGATCGAGCTCGACATGAACATCGAGGACGCGGCGAAACTGGTGATCTCGGCGGGGCTTGTCTATCCCAACGCCAAGGATCCGAGCCAGCCTGCGAAGGCCGCGTAAATAATCTCTTGGGCCGCTCTTGAAGCGGCTCATCCGCCCGCACACCTAAGCCCAAAGATGCGCGCATGGGCGCGCGCGACACGTTAAGCATATTCCCTTGAACCTGATCTTCGTGGCCTTCGGGCTGATCGCGCTGCTGTTCGGCGGCGACCTTCTTGTGCGCGGTGCGGTGGGCGTCGCGCGCCGTTTTGGCGTGTCACCCTTGGTGATCGGCCTCACGCTTGTGGGCTTCGGCACCTCGGCCCCGGAACTTGTGACCTCGCTCAGTGCCGCTCTGGCCGGATCGCCCGCCATCGCGCTTGGCAACGTGGTGGGCAGCAACATCGCCAATATCCTGCTGATCCTCGGCGTCGCAGCCCTGATCCGTCCGGTTGCAGCTCAGATGTCGGCCCTCCCGCGCGAGGCGCTCTGGGTCGGGGGCAGCGCGCTCTTGCTGGCGGGCCTGTCGCTGCTGGGCCAGATCGGCACCGCAGCGGGAGCGGGCCTTCTGGGGTTGCTGGGCCTCTACCTCTGGGGCGCGTTCAGGTCTTCCACGCCGCCCGATCTCGATGTCGATCTGTCTGCCCCTTTGGACGCGTTGCCCGGCTCCGCGCTGCGGCTGGTGGGCGGCCTGGCGCTGACCATCGGCGGCGCGATCGCGCTGGTGGACGGCGCAACCGGAATCGCGCGGGCTTACGGAGTGCCCGAGGCGGTGATCGGCCTGACGCTGGTGGCCATCGGCACATCGCTGCCCGAACTGGCGACCACCGTGATGGCGGCGCGGCGCGGACAGTCGGACGTGGCGCTTGGCAACATTCTGGGATCGGGGATCTTCAACATCCTCGGCATTCTGGGAACCACGGCGCTGGTGGTACCGCTGCCCATCGACACGCTGATCATACGTGACATCTGGATCATGGTCGCGACAACTGCGCTGCTTTTGGGGATGCTCTTCTGGCGGGCGCAAATCAGCCGCGCCACGGGAGCCGCGTTCCTGCTGGTCTATGCCGGGTACATGGTCTGGCTTAGCCAAACATTTTGACAAGATCGGCCGTCTGCCGTTTCCCCAGGTCCGCCTTGTGATGGGCAAGGAACTCCCCTGTGGCGCGGCGGCCGGCCTCTTTCAACGTGGCGATCACCGAGGGTACCGGCACCAGCTTCGTCGCCACTGACAGGTCGTTCATCAGCGCATCATCGGCAATCATGTGCACGAGGACGTTTTTCATCACGCCCTCCTGCATCTTGCCGCCCGAAATCAGACGCTGCACAAATTCGATGGCCCGCAATTCCCGCAGCAAGGACGAGTTGAAACTGATCTCGTTGATCCGGTTCTGGATCTCGTTCGGCATCACCGGGATCGTGTCGCGCACCAGCGGGTTGATGTTCACGATCACCACGTCATTCGGCAGATCCGCATCGAACAACGGAAACAGCGCCGGGTTGCCGGTATAGCCGCCATCCCAGAACGCCTCTACGATTCCGGTCTCGGGGTCCGTGACCTTGACCGCCTGAAACAGAGTGGGCAGGCAGGCCGAGGCGAGGATACTTTGCGTGGTGATCGCGTCACCTTCAAAGATCCGCACCTTCCCGTCGCGCACCTGCGTGGCGCAAACGTAAAGCTGCGGCCCTTCATTGGCGCAGACTCTGCCAAAATCGAACTGGTCGACGATCTTTTCCAGCGGGTTCTCGTAAAGCGGCCCCCAGGCATAGGGCGGCATCATCCGGCTGACGGTATCGCTGAGTTGGAAAAGCGGCGAATATTCGATGCTTTTGCTGATGGCCGCGGGCGACGGCAGCCAGGCCTGCATCCAGAGCGGCACCGCCATGTCATCGAGCCGCGCCACCTGCGTCCAGAGCCAGTCGAGGTTTTCCCGCGCCCCGTCGCGCCCGTCCAAGAGCCAACCCGCCTTGAGCGCCGCCCCGTTCAGCGCCCCGGCCGAGGTGCCGGAAATCGCCGCGATCTCGATGTCGTCTTCCTGAAGCAGCCGGTCCAGCACACCCCATGTGAACGCGCCGTGTGACCCGCCGCCCTGCAGCGCAAGATTGATCCTGATCATACCCGTCCCTGCCCCATCTGCCCTGTCAGCCTGCGCTCAAAGCGCGGTCCAGCCGCCATCCACCGAAATCGTCGTGCCTGTGATCTGTGCTGCGGCGTCGGAACACAGGAACACCGCTGTGCCGCCCACCTGTTCGACGGTGGCGAATTCCTTGGACGGTTGCCGTTCGAGGATGACCTTTTGTGTCACCTCGTCTTCGGACATGTCGTATTTCTTGGCCGTGTCGGGAATCTGCGCCTCGACCAGCGGGGTCAGCACATAACCCGGACAGATCGCGTTGCAGGTGATGGCCTCCCGCGCGGTCTCGAGCCCGGTGGTCTTGGTCAGGCCTACGATCCCGTGCTTGGCCGCGACATAGGCCGACTTGAACGGCGATGCCGTCAGGCCATGGGCGCTTGCGATGTTGATGATCCGGCCCCAGCCCGCCTTGCGCATCATCGGCAATGCGGCGGCTGTGGTGTGAAAGGCGGAGCTGAGGTTGATGGCGATGATCGCGTCCCATTTTTCGATCGGGAATTCATCCACTGGCGCGACATGCTGGATGCCCGCGTTGTTCACGAGGATGTCGCAGGCGCCCGCCTGTTCGATCAGCGCGCGGCACTGGTCGGGCTTGGACATATCCGCCGAGATGTAGCGCACCGAAACGCCGTGTTCGCTGGCGATCTCTTTGGCCAGCGCGTGATCTTCGTCCCGGTCGGTGAACGAGTTGATCACCACATCCGCACCCGCGCGCGCCAGTTCATGCGCCACGCCAAGGCCGATGCCCGAGTTCGATCCGGTGATGACGGCGGTTTTTCCCTTCAGCGACATGATCGCTCCTCTTTGTGGTCTTTTCGCTTGCGCAGAATGCTACATGCTGCGCCTGCATAATACAAAGAAGAAGAGGCAACAGCTTCGCAAGAATCACTTGCCGCACGTATCGCATCGGCCGACCCGCATTCCCGCTTTGACAGGTCCCACGCCACCGCGACGGGAACCCGCGTCCTAGCCTTGTTATGAACGTGTATGAGAAATATCGCGCCGAGCCGCAGCGCAAAAAAAACCCCGGCACGAAGCCGGGGTTAAGTTATTGAGGCAGGTTTCATACAGGCAAGAAACCTATCGAGCAGTGATCCCTTTATAGGCAATCTTTCACCGTGATCCAAGCTAAAAGTTTGAAAAGCCACGAAAGCCCGATTAGGTTCGCGGTCAATAAAACAAGAGCAGACAGGGAATGTTGCTAAAATGAGAACGGTTTTATTCCTGAAACGCCGGATCGGCATGGCTGCGCTGGCACTCGCGCTTGGCGCGCATTCGGGCGCAGCGGACCCGCAGCACGGCATAGCTATGTATGGCGACCCCGCGCTTCCACCGGATTTTGTGTCGCTGCCCTATGCCAACCCGGACGCCCCGAAAGGCGGGCGCATCGTCACCGGAGAGGTCGGCGGCTTCGACAGCCTCAACCCGCATATCTCCAAAGGCTCTACCCCCTGGCAACTTCGGTTTCTCGCCTATGAAAGCCTGATGGGCCGCAATTGGGACGAACCGTTCTCGCTTTACGGGCTTCTGGCCGAATCAATCGAGGTTGGCGAAAACCGCGATTGGGTCGAATTTGTCCTGCGCGAAGAGGCCGCGTTCTCGGACGGCACGCCGCTCACCGTCGAGGACGTGATGTGGTCTTATGAGACACTCGGTACCATCGGCCATCCGCGCTACCACGGCGCTTGGAACAAGATCGCGTCGATGGAACAGACCGGCCCGCGCAGCATCCGCTTCACCTTCAACGAAGATGACCCGGAAATGGCGCTGCTCATCGGCATGCGCCCGATCCTTAAAAAGGCCCAGTGGGAGGGCAAGGATTTCGCCGCCTCCGGCATCGACGAGATCCCGATCACCACGGCGCCTTACATGATCGACGATTACGAGGCGGGCCGCTTCGTCAGCCTCAAGCGCAACCCTGATTATTGGGGACAGGACGTCAACTTCATGCGCGGTCAGGCCAATCTCGATGAGATCCGCATGGAATTCTACGGCGACGGCACCGCCATGTTCGAGGCCTTCAAGGCCGGCGCGCTGAATTCCAGCCGCGAATTCAATGTCGAGAAATGGGACACCCAGTATGATTTCCCAGCCATCGACAGCGGTGATGTCGTCAAATCGGTGATCCCGCATGAACGCCCCTCGGGCATGACCGGCTTTGTGATGAACACCCGCCGCGACGTGTTCAAGGATTGGCGCGTGCGCGACGCGATGCTGCATGCGTTCAATTTCGAATTCATCAACGAAACCATGACCGGCTCCAAGCAGCCGCGCATCAGCTCCTATTTCTCGAACTCGGTTCTGGGAATGGAGAACGGCCCGGCAGAGGGTCGTGTGCGTGACCTGCTGGAACCATTCGCGTCAGAGCTCCTGCCCGGCGCGCTGGACGGCTATGCCCTGCCCGTGTCGGACGGCACCGAACGCAACCGCGGCAACATCCGCGCCGCCATCGATCTGATGGAAGACGCGGGTTACACCATCGCCGACGGCAAGATGGTCGACCCCGATGGCGAACCCTTCACCTTCGAGATCCTGCTGCAACAGGGCAGCACCGAAGAGCAGAGCATCATCGACCTCTACACACAGTCGCTGGAACGGGTCGGCATCACGCCAACGATCACCACGACCGACAGCGCGCAGTTCCGGGAACGCACCACCAACTACGATTTCGACATGAGCTTCAACCGCTGGGGCATGTCGCTCAGCCCCGGCAACGAACAGAAGCTCTACTGGGGATGCGACGGCGTCGAGGCACCCGGCACGCGCAACTGGATGGGCATGTGTTCGCCCGCCGCCGAAGCCATGATCGACGAAATCCTCAATTCCCAATCCCGCGAAGACTTCATCGCCGCCACCCGTGCACTGGACCGTGTACTGACCACTGGGCGCTACGTGATCCCGATCTACCAGTGGAACATCAGCCGCATCGCCCATGCGAAACAGCTGAAATATCCAGAGGTGATCCCGATCTACGGCGACTGGATCGGCTGGCAGCCCGATGTCTGGTGGTGGGACGAGGAGTGAACCATGCGCACATGGGCACTGATGATCACGGTTGCAGGCGCGCTCAGCGCCTGCGCCACCGTTGACGGGATCGGTCAGGACATCTCGACCACGTCCCGCACTGTGCAGGGCTGGTTCTGACCCGGCAGGTGGGCCGTTGGCCGCATTGCGCCTTGAATTGCTCGGCGCTTGGCGATTCTGCAATCCTGTGCCATCCTCCGTCCCGCGAGGGACGTTTGGAGGAACGTCGGATGACCTGGATCGACATGGCCGAGAACTGGCACGTGACGCTTGAGCGTCTGGAAACCCGGTTTCCGCTGCTGGATTGCGATGCAATGCCGTTTCCGCCAGTCAGCATCACGAGCCTTGCACAGCGTCTTGCCGTCAAACATGACCTGACGCCGCTTGAAGCCCGCGAAGAACTGACGGATTGGCTCTTCATCAAGACGCTGGCCCGTCAGACCAATAAACCGCGCCTGCACTAAATCGCGATGCTCAGTTCAGCGACGTGACCCACAGGATGCTCGCATCGTCATCCGAGATCGAAATCACGTTATGCCCCATCGTGGCATCGTAATAGGCGCTGTCGCCGCGCCGCATCTCGATCGGTTCGTAGAACTCGGTATAAAGCCGGATCACCCCGGTCAGCACATACAGGAATTCCTCGCCATCATGGCGCACCCAACCGTCGAATTCCTCGGCAGAGCGTGCCCGCACCCGCGCCCGGTACGGCAACATCTGTTTCTTGGTCAGGGTTTCGGCCAAAAGCTCGTGTTCATAGGTGGTTGTGGCGTGATGCTGACCCTGCCCGCTGGCGGTCACCACCATCCGCCCGTTCACCTTTTCGCGCTGCGGCGGCGTGAACAATTGCGGCACGCTGATCTGCAACCCGGTCGCCAGCTTCTTCAGCGCGTCATAGGTGGGCGACATCTGCCCATTCTCGATCTTCGACAGGGTCGACCGCGCCAGACCCGCCTGCTGGGCCGCCTGTTCCAGCGTCCAGTTGCGCGCCTTGCGCAGATCACGCACGCGCTCGCCAAGGTTCAGCGGCTCGGGCTGGTCGTGGGTACCGCCATCGCGCGCGATGCGGATCAGGTTCTTCGGATCATCGGTCATGGACGCCTCTATAGTCGCAGCCCGACCCACCGGCAACCTGCGCTTGCGGCGCTGCCGATTGCGTCCTAGGGCTGTGACATGAGCTCTGTTTTCGACGCTGGCCCCTGGCCGCCCTGCCCGCAGGATTTCAATCTGACCGCCCATGTGCTGGCCGCCGCAGACCGCGCGCCGGACAAGATCGCGCTGGCCGTGGTCAAACCCACAGGCGCCCAACGCTGGAGCTATGACCGCCTGCGCAGCGCCATCCTCGGCTGTGCCACCGGGCTGCTGGACAGCGGTCTGAAACCTGGGGACCGTCTGCTGATGCGTGTCGGCAATTCGGTCGAATTTCCCGTGGCCTATCTGGCCGCCATTGCCGTTGGCATCGTGCCCATTCCCACTTCGTCGCAACTGACCCTGCCCGAGGTTCAGGTGCTGATCGACATGACCGACCCAGCAGCCATCCTGCATGACGGGATCACCGCCTGCCCCGACACGCGGCGCGTGATCTGTACGGACCGGATGTCCGATTGGTACGGTCTGCCCCCTGCCACTTATGATCTCGGAGATCCGGACCGGCTGGCCTATATCATCTTCACCTCCGGCACATCGGGCACGCCGCGCGCCGTCTGTCACGCGCATCGCGCCATCTGGGCGCGAGGCATGATGATGGAGGGGTGGTACGGGCTGACCGAGTCCGACCGCCTGATGCATGCGGGTGCGTTCAACTGGACCTACACGCTGGGCACCGGGCTGCTTGATCCGTGGACACGGGGGGCGACCGCGTTGATCCCGGCACAAGGCGTCGAACACGCGCAGATCCCGCTCTTGCTCAAGCGTCACGAGGCAACGATTTTTGCCGCCGCACCGGGGGTTTACCGAAACATCCTCAAGTCAAATACGCTGGACCTGCCCAAGCTGCGCCACGGCCTGTCTGCGGGTGAGAAACTGCCCGCCTCGGTCCGCGATGCGTGGCACAGCGCCATCGGCACCCGCGTTTACGAAGCGTTCGGAATGTCCGAATGCTCCACCTTTGTCTCGAGCGCCCCCGGCGCGCCCGACCTGCCGCCGGAAAGCCTTGGCTGGCCGCAACCCGGTCGGCGCGTTGCCATCATGGGCGACAGTGGCCCCGTTCCCATCGGCACCCACGGCATCATCGCCGTGCACCGCAGCGATCCGGGCCTGATGCTCGGTTACCTCAACCAACCGGACGAGACCGAGGCCCGCTATCAGGGGGACTGGTTCCTGACCGGCGACATGGGGGAAATGACCGAAAACAAGGACATTATCTATCACGGCCGCGCCGATGACATGATGAACGCAGGCGGATTCCGCGTCAGCCCGCTCGAGGTCGAAGCCTCTCTGATGCAGCATCCTGACATCCACGAGGTCGGCGTCACGGATATCGAGATCAAACCCGACACACGCATCATCGCCGCCTATTACGTCGCGGATCAAACGATTGACGAGGACGCGCTGACAGCCTTTGCCGCCACCCGTCTTGCCCGCTACAAGCAGCCGCGCCTCTACCGGCGCATCGCGTCGCTGCCGCGAAACGCCAACAACAAGCTGATGCGCCGCGCCCTGCCTGACCAAACCCCGCTCTAGCCGCCTTATCATTGGCCTCCCGATCTGGTAGACGACAGAAAATGAGTTTTAAGGAGTAACCCATGGTTAAACTCGACATCATGTCCGACCCGATCTGCCCCTGGTGCTATATCGGCAAGACACATCTGGATCGCGCGCTTGAACAGCGCCCCGATCATCCGTTCCTGATCACCTGGCACCCGTTCCAGCTCAATCCCGAGATGCCCAAGGGCGGCATGGACCGGCGCGAGTATCTTGAAACCAAGTTCGGCGGCAAGGAGGCCGCGGTCAAGGCCTATGCCCCCGTGGTCGAGAATGCCGAAAAGGCCGGGTTGAAGATCAACTTCGAAGGCATTGAAAAGACACCGAATACGCTGGACGCGCACCGGCTGATCCACTGGGCCGGGATCGAAGGCCACCAGAACGCTGTCGTGGATGCGATGTTCACCGCCTATTTCGTCGAAGGCCGCGATATCGGCGATGCCGATGTTCTGGCCGATATCGCCGACAGCTGCGGCATGGATGCCAGCGTCGTGCTGCGCCTGCTTGCCACCGAAGAAGACCGGCGCGACATCGTCGACCGCGATGCGGCGGCGCGCGGCATGGGGGTCACGTCCGTGCCCACGTTCATCGTCGCCAGCCAGCACGCCGTACCCGGCGCACAACCGACGGAGCTGTGGCTGCAGGTGATGGACGATCTTGCCCGTCAGGCGGCCACGCAGGACGCATGAGCACGGCACTCAGACTCGCGACGCTAATCCTCACGCTGGTTCTGATCATCGCATCTGGCACGGTGTTCTTTCGCTGGGCCGAGGGCTGGAGCTGGCTCGACGCCTATTTCTTCACCGTCGTGACCCTGTCCACGGTCGGATATGGCAACCTCGTGCCCGTCACCGCGATGGGCAAGATCGGCACCACGATCTTCATTTTCGTGGGGCTGGGCGTGTTTGTGGTCGCGGTCCAGCAATTCGGCCTGTTCGCGATGGGCAAACGCGCCGAGCATACCGAATGGCTCATCGGTCGCTTGGGGTCCCACATCAAAAGCGCCAATGAAGACGAGGACCCGGCAAGTTCCTCGCCGCCCGGATCAGGTACCCCCTGAGGGACAGCAGGTCTGTTCTCTCCATTTTGATGGTGCTAAGGGCTGTGCGCATAATTCCGGGACATAGTCATGCCGAACGCGATGCCGCGCACCGAATTCATTGCCTTGATGGCCATGCTGGCCGCAACCGTGGCGCTGTCGATCGACGCGATGCTGCCTGCGCTGCCGCAGATCGCGCAGGAACTGACCCCCGATGACATCAACAAGGCGCAGCTGATCCTCACGAGTTTCGTGCTGGGGATGGGGCTCGGCACGTTCTTTACCGGGCCGCTGTCGGACACGTTCGGACGCAAGCCTGTCATGCTCTGGGGGGCGGTGCTTTATACCGTCTGCGCGTTCATCGCGTCCAAGGCCCAATCGCTCGAAGTGCTGCTGATCGCGCGGGTGTTTCAGGGGATCGGGGCCGCCGGGCCGCGCGTGGTGGCGATGGCGGTGGTGCGCGATCTCTATATGGGACGCGGCATGGCGCAGATCGTGTCCTTCATCATGATCATCTTCACGCTGGTGCCCGCCATCGCGCCACTGCTGGGATCGTTTGTGATCGACGCCTATAGCTGGCGCGCGGTGTTCTACGGCTTCATGGGCTTTTCGGTGATCTCCGCGCTCTGGCTGGGCCTACGCCTGCCCGAGACCCTTCCCCCCGAACGCCGCCGCCCGTTCCGCCTGCATTCATTGCGGGCCGCGGTGGTCGAGATGTTTGTGCATCCCGTCGTGCGCCTGTCGATTGCGGTGCAGGGGTTGTGTTTCGCCATGCTGTTTTCCATGCTGTCGAGCGTCCAGCAAATCTACGACATCACCTTTGGCCGCGCCGACACCTTCGCGCTTTGGTTCGGCGTGGTGGCTGTGGTTGCGGGCAGTTCGGGTTTTCTGAACGCCAGCCTCGTGATGCGGCTGGGCATGATGTTCCTCGTGCGCGCCATGCTGATCGCGCAGGTCGGGTTTTCCGCGCTGATGATCCTTGTCGGCTATGCCGCGATGGCGGGTCACATCTCGGACACGGTGTTTTTCGGCTGTTTCGTGCTCTGGCAGATCACGGTGTTCTTTCAGGCCGGCATGACGCTGGGCAATCTGGCCGCCATCGCGCAGGAGCCGATGGGCCATATCGCGGGCATGGCGGCCAGCGTGATTGGATCCGTGGCCACCGTGGTCGGCGTGTCTCTCGCGATCCCGGTCGGGCTGATGTTCGACGGCACACCCATCCCGCTGGCCGCCGCGATTTTCCTGGAAGCCGCGCTTGCGCTTTGGCTGATGCGCCTGATGATGCAGGCGGATGCGCAACTTTCTCCCGCCCAATGAATTGACCCGACAAAGGTAAAGGACCTCTCCAATGTCGAAGATCAAAGTTGATAACCCCATCGTTGAAATGGACGGCGATGAAATGACCCGGATCATCTGGGACTTCATCAAGACCAAGCTGATCCTGCCCTATCTCGACATCGACCTGCTGTACTACGATCTGGGCATCGAGGAGCGGGATCGCACCAATGACCAGATCACCATTGATGCCGCCGAAAAGACCAAGGAGGTCGGCGTCGCCGTCAAATGCGCGACCATCACTCCCGACGAAGGCCGGGTCGAGGAGTTTGGCCTGAAGCAGATGTGGCGCAGCCCGAACGGCACGATCCGCAACATCCTTGGCGGCGTGATCTTTCGCCAGCCGATCCTGTGCCGCAACGTGCCGCGCCTCGTGCCCGGCTGGACCAAACCCATCGTGGTGGGCCGTCACGCCTTTGGCGACCAGTACAAGGCCACGGATTTCAAGTTCCCCGGCGCAGGCAAACTCACGATGAAATTCGTCGGCGAAGATGGCACCGTGATCGAACGCGATGTCTACGACGCGCCCTCGTCGGGGGTGTTCATGGGGATGTACAATCTCGACGACTCGATCACCGATTTCGCACGGGCGTCGTTCAACTACGGGCTCAACATCGGCTGGCCGGTGTACCTGTCCACCAAGAACACGATCCTCAAGCAATATGACGGTCGGTTCATGGAGATCTTCCAGCACATCTACGACACCGAATTCCGCGAGGCTTTCGAGGCCAAGGGCATCGAATACCAGCACCGCCTGATCGACGACATGGTGGCCTCGGCGCTGAAATGGTCGGGCGGGTTTGTCTGGGCCTGCAAGAACTACGATGGCGACGTGCAGTCCGACACCGTGGCGCAGGGGTTCGGATCGCTGGGCATGATGTCGTCGATCCTGATGACGCCGGATGGCAAGATCGTCGAATCCGAAGCCGCCCACGGCACCGTCACGCGGCACTACCGCCAGCATCAGGCGGGCGAGCAGACCTCCACCAACTCCATCGCCTCGATCTACGCATGGACCGGCGCGCTCAAGCACCGGGCCAAGCTGGACGAGAACATCAGCCTGCGCGCCTTTGCCGAAACGCTGGAGCGGGTGGTCGTCGAGACCGTCGAGGCCGGGTACATGACAAAGGATCTCGCACTTCTCGTCGGACCGGCGCAAAGCTGGCTCACCACCATGGGCTTTCTCGAAAAGCTGGATGAGCGGTTGAATGCGGCCTTGACGGGGTAAAGCCGGTTGGGTCGGCGCTGATGCCGGCTTGACATGGTGGCTATATGTCATAAATGCTGACCTATGTTCCTGCTCAGCAAACCCGAGGCCGACCGCCATACCCCGTTCGAAGACGCCCAGGGCATCCTTGTCGGCGCCACTCTGGTCGCGTTGGCGGTGCATGTCCTGTCTTCGGCGAACCTGATGACCGGGCAGATCGCCGGTCTGGCGCTGGTCGGCAGCTACATCTCCGACTGGTCGTTCGGCGCGATCTTCTTCGTGCTCAACCTGCCCTTCTACCTTGTGGCAATTCGGCAACTCGGCTGGGTGTTCACCCTCAAGACCTTTGCCGCCGTGGCGCTTATGTCACTGATTTCGGACACACTTCCCCTGATCCTGACCGTCGAGATGGTGCATCCGGCGCTTGGCGCGGTGCTGGGTGGCATCCTTGCCGGGGTCGGGCTGATCTCGCTTTTCCGGCACGGGGCCACGCTGGGCGGTGTGGGTGTCGTGGCGCTCTGGTTACAGGACGCGCGCGGCATCAAGGCGGGCAACACGCAGCTTGCCTTTGATCTGGTCCTGTTCGCTCTGGCCCTTTGGGTCTTGCCGCCCGAAATGGTGATCTGGTCGCTGCTGGGCGCGGTGATCCTGAACATGATCATCACGATCAATCACCGCCGCGACCGCTATGTCGCGCGGTCCTGAACACGCTTTTCCGTACAAATTGCCAAAAACGACACATTGTCGCAATTGGCGCAGATTGCCCGAATGGTTGAAGGCAGCGTCAACGTAGCAATACGGAGATGCAAATGCGCGGTGACAGATCCGCCTTGGCACTGGTGCTGCGCACCATAGGCGCGCGGCGGGGACGCGCGGCGCGCGGGCGGCCCTGATCGGGCCTGACCCAAGCCTTCACATCCCCCTTTTTGTCAAAGAGTATCCCGATGACCGATCTGTCCCCCCGTCGTGCCGGTGGCCGTGCCGCCCGCCGTGAAGCGCGTGCCAATCCTCTGGCCGACAACCTCCGCCCGATCCGCCCCGGCATGTCCGGTGGGCGCTATCAACCTCTGGACGCGGCGGATCTCGACCGCATCCACAACGCCGCACTCACCGCACTCGAAGAGATCGGCCTCTCCGAAGCCCCGGCCACGGGCATCAAGATCATGACCGACGCGGGCGCGATCCTCGGCGATGACGGCCGCATCCGCTTTCCCCGCGCACTGGTCGAGGACATGCTGGTGCTCGCCAACCGGTCCGTCACGCTTTGTGGCCGCGATCCGCTCTATGACCTCGACCTGTCGGGCACACGTGTGCATTACGGCACGGCGGGTGCGGCGGTGCATATGGTCGATGTGAACACCGGCCATTACCGCGAAAGCACGGTGCAGGATCTGCACGACGCCGCACGCATCGCGGACCAGCTGGACAACATCCATTTCCTGCAACGCCCGATGGTGGCGCGCGATATTCTCGACAACCGGGAGATGGACCTGAACACGATCTACGCCTGCTGCGCCGGGACATACAAACATGTGGGCGTGTCCTTCACCGAACCCTCCTTCGTACCCGATGCCTTCGAGCTGTTGCACCTGATCGCGCGTGGCGAGGATGCGTGGCGCGCGCGGCCGTTCGTGTCGAACTCGAACTGCTTTGTCGTCCCGCCGATGAAATTCGCCACCGAATCCTGTCAGGTCATGGAAGCCTGCGTGCGCGGCGGCATGCCCGTCCTGTTGCTGAGCGCCGGGCAAGCGGGGGCAACTGCGCCGGCCTCCATCGCCGGGGCCATTGTGCAGGCTGTCGCGGAATGTCTGGCGGGGGTCGTCTATGTCAACGCGATGGCGCCCGGTCATCCCTGCATCTTCGGCACATGGCCCTTCGTGTCCGACCTGCGCACCGGTGCCATGTCCGGCGGATCCGGCGAACAGGCGCTGCTGACCGCAGGCTGTGCGCAGATGCACCGCTACTACGGTCTTTGCGGCGGTGCTGCGGCAGGCATTGCCGACGCCAAGCTGCCGGACATGCAGGCGGGCTGGGAACAGATGTGTTCGAACGTCATGGCCGGCCTGTCGGGTCTCAACATGGTCTATGAGGCGGCGGGCATGCATGCCTCGCTTCTGGGCTTCTGCCACGAGAGCCTGATCCTTGGCGATGACCTGATCGGTCAGGCGCTGCGCTGTGTGCGCGGGATCGAGGTCACCGAGGATGATCTGAGTCTCGAGGTCATGCGCGCGACCTGTCTCGGCGGGCCGGGGCATTATCTGGGCAGCGACGACACGCTGAACCGGATGCAGCGCGACTACGTCTACCCGGTGGTCGGAAACCGCGCCTCGCCCAAGGAATGGGTCGAACAGGGCAAGCCGATCCTTGTCGACACCGCGACCCAGCGCAAGGAGATGATCCTGTCGAAACCCGCGCGCGCCCGCTTTGCGCCGGATGTCGACGCGGCGATCCGCAGTCGTTTCAATATTCACCTGCACTGACCGCAGAACAGCGTCCGGGGGCTGGTCCCCCGGACGCGGATGGGCCAGAAAGTTCCCGTCTGTCAGGAGATCGCCATGCCCTATCTTGTCCTCATGTTCGCCGTTCTGGCGGAAACCATCGGCACAACCGCGCTTCAGGCCAGCCAGCAGTTCAGCCGACCCCTGCCCTCGATCATCGTGGTGGTCGCCTACGGCGCGGCGTTCTACCTGCTGGCCATCGCGCTCAAGACCTTCCCGGTGGGCGTCGCCTATGCGATGTGGTCAGGCATGGGGATCGTCTTCATCGCCATCATCGGCTTTGCGGTCTTCGGTCAGCGGCTTGACTGGCCAGCGATCCTCGGGATCGGCATGATCATGGCGGGCATCCTGATGATCAACCTCTTTTCGAACACCGCAACACACTGAACCGCGCAACAAAAAAACGCGCACCGGGGGAAACCGATGCGCGTCAGAGTGCCTTACGAACAGGGTCGATCAGAAGCGGAAGCTGCCCCGGAGCGACACGGTGTTCGCGTCGATATCCACGCCTGTGTCGTCGAAATCGTCAAAGCGGTGAGCCAGGAATTCACCACCCACGGTGAATTGCTCGGTCACTTTGTATTCGACACCCAGACCACCGACGATGCCTGTGTCGTCGCCGATATCGGTGCCCAGCTGTGCGGCGCCAACGGTGCCGTACACCAGCGTGCGGCCCAGATCATACCCGCCGCGCACTTTCGCGCGGAAGATGTCGTCAACCTCGATGCCACCCAGCTGGATGTCTTCGCCGGTCTGGTAGTCCAGTTCACCACCGACCACAAACTGGCCAAAATCGTAATCGTACCCGCCATAGACGCCGTAGACGCTTTCGTCGTCGTCCAGGCCACCATCGGCTTCGGCCGACAGGTTGCCGAAGCTCAGACCGCCGTAAGCACCGGTCCAGTCGCCGCCCATCGGTGCGGGGGCCACGGCCACCGGTTCCACAACCATCGGCTCGCTGGGTGCCGGATCTGCGCTGCCCGCGTAGGTCGCTGTTGCTGCTGTGGCCGCCAGGGCCGTTCCAAGCAGAATGCGTTTCATGAGAATTCCTTTCTCTCGTTTGCCTCAGTCGTCACGACAGGCGCAGATGTCACCCGTCGCGCTGTTGTTTCAACGCGGCAAGCAATGATCCGGTTTCGGGACAAAGTGCAGCGCTTTGAGCGACACCGCGCCAATCAGGCCAAACCCCGCCCAAAAGACCCGCGCAGTCAGTGGTTTATTGCCGGTCGCCTGTCACTCTATCGTGAGCCTTCTGGGACCCGTTGTGGGCCTCCCCACATGATCGGGCTTTTTTGCTGGCGTTTCGGGACCGGGCCTAGTAACCCCCGGCCAACTCTTCCCTGTACGAGACAAAGATTCATGGACCTTCGCAACATTGCGATCATCGCCCACGTGGACCACGGCAAGACGACCTTGGTTGACGAACTGCTGAAACAATCCGGCGCCTTCCGCGCAAACCAGGCCGTCGCCGAGCGCGCGATGGACAGCAACGACCTCGAACGTGAGCGTGGCATCACGATTCTGGCCAAGGCCACGTCGGTCGAGTGGAAAGGCACGCGCATCAACATCGTCGACACGCCCGGCCACGCCGATTTCGGCGGCGAGGTAGAGCGCATCCTGTCGATGGTGGACGGGGTTGTCCTTCTGGTGGACGCCGCCGAAGGCCCGATGCCGCAGACCAAGTTCGTGACCTCCAAAGCGCTGGCCCTTGGTCTGCGCCCCATCGTTGTGCTGAACAAGGTCGACAAGTCCGACGCCGAACCCGACCGCGCGCTGGACGAATGCTTTGACCTTTTCGCGAACCTCGACGCGAACGAGGACCAGCTCGACTTCCCGCATATGTACGCCTCGGGCCGCTCTGGCTGGGCCGACATGTCGCTGGACGGGCCGCGCAAGAACCTCGATGCGCTGTTCAAGCTGATCGTCGATCACGTCCCCGCCCCCAAGCAGATCAAGCATCAGGACGAGGATTTCCGCATGCTGGCCACCACGCTGGGCTCCGACCCGTTTGTGGGCCGCATCCTGACAGGCCGCGTCGAAACCGGCCGCCTCAAGGTCGGCGCCACCGTGCAGGCGCTGAGCCGTGTCGGTCAGAAGATCGAACAGTTCCGCGTCTCCAAGATCCAGGCCTTCCGCGGCCTTGGTCCGCAGGATATCGACGAAGCGCTGGCCGGCGACATCGTCAGCATCGCGGGCATGTCCAAGGCCACAGTGGCCGACACGATCTGTGCGCTTGCGGTTGACGTGCCTCTCGAGGCGCAACCCATCGACCCGCCGACCATCACCGTGACCTTCGGCATCAACGACAGCCCGCTGGCAGGTCGTGACGGCAAGAAGGTCCAATCGCGCGTGATCCGTGACCGGCTGATGAAAGAGGCGGAATCCAACGTCGCCATCAAGATCAAGGACACCCCCGGCGGCGAGGCCTTCGAGGTGTCGGGTCGCGGCGAACTCCAGATGGGCGTCCTGATTGAAAACATGCGCCGCGAGGGTTTTGAGCTGTCGATCTCGCGCCCCCGCGTCATCCTGAAGGAAGACGAGAACGGCAAGATGCTGGAGCCCGTCGAGGAAGCCACGATTGACGTGGACGACGAGTATTCAGGTGCCGTGATCGAAAAGCTGACCGGCCCGCGCAAGGGTGAATTGGTCGAAATGCGCCCCGCAGGTGTCGGCAAGACCCGCATCATCGCGCATGTCCCGTCGCGCGGCCTGATCGGCTACCACGGCGAATTCCTGACAGACACGCGCGGCACGGGCGTTCTGAACCGCGTGTTCCACGGCTGGACACCGCACAAGGGACCGATTCCGGGCCGTCGCGCGGGTGTCCTGATCTCGATGGAAAACGGCGTCTCCGTGGCCTACGCGCTGTGGAATCTCGAAGACCGGGGCCGCATGATGATCGGTGCGCAGGAAGCGATCTATACCGGCATGATCATAGGCGAGCACAGCCGCGAAAACGATCTCGAGGTGAACCCGCTCAAGGGCAAGAAACTGACCAACGTCCGCGCTTCAGGCACCGATGACGCGGTGCGCCTGACCACGCCGATCACGCTCTCGCTGGAAGAGGCGATTGCGTATATCAACGATGACGAGCTGGTCGAAGTGACACCGAACTCGATCCGTCTGCGCAAGCGTTATCTTGATCCGCATGAACGCAAGCGGATGTCAAAGACGCTCTGACTCTTTTCGGCCCTCACGGGCTTTATCGCGAAAAAAGCCCTTGGGGGCTTGATGAGCGGCGCACACCGAAAGGTCTGCGCCGCTTTTCGTTATTCGGTTGTTTCGACGATCAGCAATTCGCGCTCGGACGCGCCGCGCGCATGGTCCAGCGCGCGCTGATATTCGGGGCTGTTGTAGCAGGCCTCGGCATCCTCGATCGATGGGAACCTGGCCACCACATTGCGCGGCCGTTCCTGCCCCTCAAGCTGCACGTACCGACCGCCACGGGCAATGAACTGCCCGCCATGTTTGGCAATCGCCGGCCCCGCCAATTCGGCATATTTGGCATAGGCCTCGGGGTCGGTCACCGTGACATGGGCAATCCAGAGTGCAGGCATGGTCTATCCTCCCAATACGGCTTCGGCGGCCTTGATTGCTCCATCGGCATTGCTTGCCGAGGCCCCACCGCCCTGCGCCATGTCCGGACGACCACCGCCGCCCTTGCCGCCCAACTCTGCCACGGCAACTTTGACCAGATCAACTGCCGAAATCTTGTTGGTCAGGTCCGACGTCACACCCGCCGCGACAGCCGCCTTGTCACCGGTATCCGCGATCAGCAGAACCGCCCCCGACCCGATGCGCTGCTTGTGCTCGTCGATCAGCGGCGGCAGGTCCTTGCCCGAGACGCCTGTGAGCACCTGCGCGATGAATTTCACGCCATTGATCTCGCGCGGCTCGGCACCGCCACCCTGCCCTGATCCACCGGCCATCGCCAACTCGCGGCGCAACTGCGCCACCTCGTTCGACAGCGCCTTGCGCTCGTCCAGCAAGGCGCGCACCCGCGACGGGACATCCGTCGCCTGCGCCTTGAGCTCCAGCGCCACCTCGGCCAGACGGTGATCCTGCTCGGACAGGTAGCGGAACGCCTCCGCCCCGGTCAGCGCCTCGATCCGGCGCACGCCGGCACTGGACGCGGAATCGCCCAGTGTGACGAAGACGCCGATATCGCCCGTGCGCCGCACATGGGTGCCGCCGCACAGTTCGAGCGAATAGGTGGTGCCATCCGTGCCCTTGCCCGAGCCGGATTGCGTGCCCATCGACACCACCCGCACCTCGTCGCCGTATTTCTCGCCGAACAGAGCCTGCGCGCCAAGGTCGCGGGCGTCATCCGGCGTCATGATCCGAGTCTCGACGGGTGCGTTCTGGCGGATATAGGCGTTCACCTCGGCCTCGACCTGCCGCAATTCGTCCAGCGACAGCGCCTTGCCATGGCTGAAATCGAATCGCAGCCGATCCGGTGCATTGAGTGACCCGCGCTGTGCAACGTGATCGCCAAGCGCGCGGCGCAGCGCTTCGTGCAGCAGATGCGTGGCCGAATGGTTCGCCCGGATCGACGTGCGCCGCGAATGATCCACCTCGAGCTGGACCGCCTCGCCCTTCTTGAACGTGCCCTGCGTGATCGTGACGTGATGCGCAAAAACCTTGCCGCCCGCCATGCGCTGCGTGTCGGTCACCTCGGCCTGATCGTCCTCGTTCTCCAGCCGCCGCAACCAGCCCGTGTCGCCGACCTGACCGCCGGATTCGCCATAGAACGGAGTCTGGTTCAGCACGATCCAGCCAGACTGGCCCGCTGTAAGCGCATCAACAGCCGCGCCGTCCTTGATCAGCGCCAGCATCTGCCCCTCGGCACTTTCCGTGTCATAGCCGAGGAAATCCGTGGCGCCGTGGGCTTCGGCCAGATCGAACCAGATCGCCAGATCGGCGGATTCGCCCGTGCCCGACCACGCCGCGCGCGCCTTGGCCTTCTGTTCGGCCATGGCTGCATCAAACCCGTCGGTGTCCACCGTGCGGCCCTTTTCGCGCAACGCGTCCTGCGTCAGGTCGAGCGGGAAGCCATAGGTGTCATACAGCTTGAACGCCGCCGCACCCGGCAGAGGCTTGTCTTCGGCCAGCCCGGACAGTTCCTCGTCCAGCAGCTTGAGCCCGCGATCCAGCGTTTGCTTGAAGCGAGTCTCTTCCAGCCGCAGCGTTTCTTCGATCAATGCCTGTGCGCGCGACAATTCCGGATAGGCTGCCCCCATCTGGCGCACCAGCGCAGGCACCAGACGGTGCATCACCGGGTCTTGCGAACCCAGAAGATGCGCATGACGCATCGCCCGGCGCATGATCCGACGCAGCACGTAGCCGCGCCCGTCATTGCTCGGCATCACACCATCCGCGATCAGGAACGAGGTCGAGCGCAGGTGATCCGCGATCACCCGGTGATGCGTCTTGCCCGGACCATCGGGATCGGAGGAGGTCACATCCGCCGACGCCTCGATCAGCGCGCGCATCGTGTCCGTGGCATAATTGTCGTGGCTTCCCTGCAACAGCGCGCCGATCCGCTCCAGCCCCATGCCAGTGTCGATCGACTGCATGTCCAGCGCCCGCATGGAGCCGTCCTCGAACTGTTCGTTCTGCATGAAGACGATGTTCCAGATCTCGATGAACCGGTCGCCATCTTCGTCGGCGCTGCCCGGAGGGCCACCCCAGATGTGGTCGCCATGATCGTAGAAAATCTCGGTGCAGGGTCCACAGGGACCGGTCGGTCCCATCTGCCAGAAATTGTCCGAGGTCGCGATGCGGATGATCCGGCTTTCCGGCACGCCAACCTTTTTCCAGATCTCGAACGCCTCGTCATCGGTATGGTAGATCGTGACATACAGCCGCTCTGCGGGAATGCCGAACTGCTTGGTGATCAATTCCCAGGCAAAGGGGATCGCCTCTTCCTTGAAATAATCGCCAAAGCTGAAATTGCCCAGCATCTCAAAGAACGTGTGGTGGCGCGCGGTATACCCCACATTGTCGAGGTCATTGTGCTTGCCGCCGGCGCGCACACATTTCTGCGACGTGGTGGCACGCTTGTAGTCGCGGTGTTCGACCCCGGTAAACAGGTTCTTGAACTGCACCATGCCCGAGTTTGCGAACATCAGAGTCGGATCGTTGCGCGGCACAAGCGGGCTCGAGGCGACCACCTCGTGTCCCTGTTTTTCAAAGTAGCTCAGAAAGGAGGAGCGGATATCGTTCAGCGTGGGCATGTGTGACCTGACCTGCAAGGTATTCGGGGTCCGGGCATTTCCGGTTCGGCCTGAAATAGCCCTTGCCAGAGGGGCTGTCCACAGCAGAGGTCACCTCGAAACGGAAACAGGGTGGCGCATCCGCCACCCTGTCCGAGGTATTCTCGGGGTCATGTCTGAACCCGGGGCGTTTCTGCAGTCGCCGTCTGCGTGGTTTTACGAGTCGATGATGTCGTCGCTCGCGTCGTCCTCCGAAGACGACATGTCGAATTCCAGGCCGTGTGCCGCGCGGATCTTGTCTTCGATCTCGAGCGCCATCGCCGTGTTTTCCTTGAGGAAGGTTTTCACGTTTTCCCGCCCCTGTCCGATCCGTTCATCGCCGTAGGAATACCAGGCACCGGATTTCTCGACCACGCCCGCCTTGACGCCGAGGTCGATCAATTCGCCGGTTTTCGAGATGCCTTCGCCATACATGATGTCGAATTCAACCTGCTTGAACGGCGGCGCGACCTTGTTCTTGACCACTTTGACGCGGGTTGCGTTGCCGACCACCTCGTCCCGGTCCTTGATCGCGCCGATGCGGCGGATGTCGAGGCGCACGGAGCTGTAGAACTTCAGAGCATTGCCGCCCGTCGTGGTTTCGGGGCTACCGAACATCACGCCGATCTTCATGCGGATCTGGTTGATGAAGATCACCATGCAGTTTGATCGCGAGATCGAGCTGGTCAGCTTGCGCATCGCCTGGCTCATCAGGCGGGCATGAACGCCGACGCTGCTGTCGCCCATATCGCCCTCAAGCTCGGATTTCGGCGTCAGCGCCGCAACGGAATCGACAACCACGAGGCTCACTGCACCAGAGCGCACGAGCGTATCCACAATCTCCAGCGCCTGTTCGCCGGTGTCGGGCTGCGAGATCAGCAATTCGTTCAGATCGACGCCCAGTTTCTTGGCGTATTGCGGGTCAAGCGCGTGTTCTGCATCGACAAATGCGCAGACGCCCCCTTTTTTCTGCTCCTCGGCTACCGAATGCAATGTGAGGGTGGTCTTGCCCGAGCTTTCGGGGCCATAAATCTCGATGATCCGGCCCTTGGGAAGGCCGCCAATGCCAAGCGCGATGTCCAGACCCAGCGATCCGGTGGAGGTGGATTCGATGTCGCGCATGGCGTTTTCGCCACCCAGCTTCATGATCGACCCCTTGCCGAACTGGCGTTCGATCTGCGCAAGCGCCGAATCGAGGGCTTTTTGTTTGTTCGCGTCCCGCTTGCTGTCCATGGTGAGAAGATCTGCCGTTGCCATTGCTTTTGATCCTTATTCCACACCCCGTCCGGGGCGGCAATTGCTGCTTTTGTTCGCCTCTTGTTCTCACTTCTTATGAGGCCAAAACGTGAACATTTCAACGTCTATTTTCACAAGCACTGTTGCGCGCTTTGGTTAAGGAGTGGTTTATGAAACCGCAAATGGGATCGGAGCGGCGCGCATGATGGTGTTTTGGAACGCACGGTTGGTGCTTCTGTCGGTGCCCAAAACCGGAACGCATGCCTATACACAAGCGCTTGGGCCCCTCGCGTCGATGGTGGTGAGTGATCCTCCCGAGCTCAAACACGCGCCGGTCTATCGCTACAACCGATTCTTCCGCCCGATGTTCGAAAAGATGGGCGCACCCGAGATGGAGTTGGTCGCGGTGATCCGCGAACCGCTGGACTGGCTGGGCAGCTGGTATCGCTACCGCCAGCGCGCGGCACTTGAGGGTCGCCCGACTTCGACGCGGGGACATAGTTTTGATGCCTTTCTCACCGCTGCCTGTGAAGACACCCCTCCTGCCTTTGCAAATGTCGGCAACCAGGCGAAATTCGTGGAAGCACGTCCGAACGGCACCGCGGTTGCGCATTTTTTTCGCTATGAGGATCAGGCCGGATTGCGTGCCTTTCTGACTGCCCGGCTGGGTGATCTGCCCGAGATACCGGACGCAAATGTCTCGCCTCGGCTGGCGCTTGAGGCCTCGCCCGATGTCAAGGCATTGGTCGGCAAAGCGCGGGCAGCCGAATTTGCGCTTTGGGAGTCGATCCCGGTGCGAGGCCCCTGATCTGCTTAGCGCTACTGCAAACTCGTTGGTGTGGTCGTCACCAATTGCTGATTGACGATCGACGTCAGTTCAGTGAGCGAGAATGGCTTGGCAAGAAAGGCCGACGCCTCGATCTGTGTGCCTTCGGATTTGAACACGTCCTCGGCATAGCCCGACATGAACACCACCGGCACGTCTGGCCGCATTTGTCGCGCCTGGCGCACCCAGCTTGGGCCATCTAGCCCAGGCATCACCACATCCGTGACGAACACGTCCACCTTGAGGTCCGCATCCTTCAAAAGCTCGAGCGCGTCCTCGGCGGTGCTCGCCTCGATCACGCGAAAGCCGCGATGCGCGAGCGCACGGGACGCAAAGGCGCGCACCGGTGCCTCGTCCTCAACCAGAAGCACAACGCCATCGCCGAACCGCACGGGGGCCGCACGAGGCGGTTCGGGCAACGCTGGTCTTTCGACCACCGGGTCGTCGCAGATTGGAAACATCAGGGTAAAGACGCTGCCCTTGCCCGGCGTGCTGTCCACGAAGATGAACCCGCCGGTCTGTTTGACGATTCCGTAGACCGTCGACAGGCCCAGACCTGTGCCTTCGCCGGTGCGCTTGGTGGTGTAGAACGGCTCGAATATCTTTTCGAGCTTGTCCGCCGCGATGCCGATTCCGGAATCCTGCACCCGCACCACAACGTAAGCGCCGGCCGGGACGCGCGCGCGCCCATGTACCAAGGGCTTCTGCAGCACGCGTTCATCGGTTTCGATCAGGATCGTGCCCCCTTTGGTCATCGCGTCGCGGGCATTGACGACGAGGTTCATCATCACCTGTTCCAGCTGACGCTTGTCGGCCCGAATGGGCGGCAAGCCGGGGTTCTGGCGCAGGTCGAGCGCGACTTTCTCGCCCACCAGCCGGTTGAGCAGATGTGTCAGGTCCGACAGGATGTCGCGCAGGTCAAGCCGTTCTGGGCGCAGGGTCTGTTTGCGCGAGAAGGCCAGCAACTGCCCGACAAGCGCCGCCGCGCGATTGGCGTTCTGATGGATTTGAACGAGGTCTCCGTATTCGGGATCACCCTTGTCATGGCGCAAGAGCAACAGGTCGCAATGTCCTGAAATCGCGGTCAGAAGATTGTTGAAATCATGTGCGACACCGCCTGCAAGCTGGCCGATCGCCTGCATCTTCTGGCTTTGCACAAATTGCGCCTCAAGGCTCTTGAGTTCGGTGGCGTCGTTCAGCACCGCCACCAGAAGCACCTTGCCGTCTTCGACCACGCGGGTGAGCGTGACCTGCACGAAGGTTTCCTGTTCCGGGCGGGTCAGGCGCAGGAATTCCGACCGTCCCAGCCCCTTGCCGGCCGCCGCATCGGTCAGCCAATCCGGGAGCGACCGGCCCAGCCCCTCCATCAGGTCGCCAAGGCTGTGGTCTGTTTCAATGTCGGCAATCAGCAGATCACGGGCGCAACGATTGGCCTGTGCGATCTCGCCGCGCGGCGTGACCTTGAGCAAGGGCACAGGCAGGGACTCGAACCCCATGTCATCGGTCGGCAACGCACCGGGATCGGTTCTTGGCACAAACACCACCTCTTCGCGGCCCATCCCGGCGGGATGCACGTTGACGGTGAAATCCGTCACCTCGCCCTCGGATCGGATGCGGTGGGTTTGCCCGGGGCGCAGCGGCGGGTCGGTGATCAGGTCTTCGACCACGCGTACACGACCCCCGGCCAGTTCCCGCGCAGCGGCATTCATCCAGAGCACGGTACCCCCGCGCCCGACTGTCAGCGTAGGGTACGCCACCTTGGCCTGTGATGCGGGATCATCCCGCGCGAGGCACAGATCGATCCGCCAGAGCAACGCGGTGCGCCCGACCTGATGGGCGACGACCCGCAGGTGCCGATCCGGCAGAACGATCTTTTCGGCCGCGATTCCCTCGGCCAAAGCTGCGGATTGCACACGGTGGATCAGCCCGGCGGCATCGGCCAGCTGTCCGCCAAGAATATCCCGCAGCATCCGACCGTTGCCTGCGCCAAACGCCTTGGCCGCCGCGCGATTGGTGCTGACCACCTGCCCCTGCAGGTCAGACAAGAGGCAGGGTGCCGCATCATGTTCGACCAGCAGCGCCATGTTTTTCCATGTCTTTCTCTGGAGTAACCCACGCAGGCCAGTGATGGCGATCCGCCCCATACAGGCCAGTGCCAAGGCGACAGAAACCGCCGCAAGACCTGTGCGGATCCTGTCATCCGGCGCCGCCAACGCCAGCACTGCGGACACGAGTGTGCCGACCACGAGCAGTGTGGTCGCGGACAGCATGGGCCGGGAATGCAGCGCGGTGCGGTCGGGAAATGTCATCAAGGCGGTCCCAGGAACAAAACAGTCCCGGCATAAGACCGCATGAGACTTAAGCGAGGCTTAACAAGGACACACTCTTAAATTGTATTTTGAATTCATGATCGCGTCAAGGCTGCCACGAAGAAGCCATCGCCCCCCTGATCCAGCCCGAACCGCGTTTGCTGCGTGCAAACCCAACTGGGGTGGCGCGACAGGAATGCGTCGATCTGGGCCTCGTTCTCGGACCTCAGAACCGAGCAGGTCGCGTAGGCCAGCACACCGCCTGACCCCACCAGACCGGCGACGCGATCGAGGATACCCGATTGCGTCTGGTTCAGCGCCGCAAGACGGTCGGGCGTCAGCCGCCATTTGCCCTCTGGAGCGCGGCGCCACGACCCGCTGCCGGAACAGGGCACGTCGCAGAGCACAATATCATACGGTGCTTTCGGGCGATCCACGATCCGCACCGACGCCCCGGCACGCAGTGCACGGTCGGGCAGATCGGACATGCGGCGCGGGTCACTGTCATGCGCCTCGACCGGGCCACGCAGGCGGGCAGCCAGCGCAAGCGTCTTGCCGCCACCACCCGCGCAATAGTCAAGGCAGCGCATGCCGTCCTTGAGGGGTAGCGCATCGACCACCGCCTGGCTCGCCACGTCCTGCAACTCGACCATGCCGGTGCGGAACGCCTCGGTCTGGGACACGCGCCGCGCGCCTTCGGTGACTTCGAGCGCGGTGTCCGACACAGGATGTGGAGCGGTCTCCACCCCTTCGGCCTGCAACGCGGCCTGCGCGCTGTCGCGGTCGGTGGACAGCAGGTTGACCCGCAGAAACACCTGCGCGCGGTGGCGCAAGGCCTCGGCTGTCGCCTCAGCGTCATTCGACAAGTCATTGACAAATATGTCGTGTATCCAGTCTGAAAGGTCCAGAGCCTCTGCCCCTTTTGGTACGCGGCCCGCCGCGCGTTCCTCGTCTGACACGGGGTCCAGCGCGTAGCCTTCACCAATGAACACGGTCGCAGGGTCCTGCCCGGTCTGACGCAACCTGCCCAGCACGCGGGCGCGCCCCGTTGTCCCGCCACCAAGCGCCGCCGTGCTGCGCCAGCAGCGCAGGATGTCATAGACATGGTCGCGGATCGCCGCACGGTCCTTGGACCCGGCAAAGCGCGATTTGCGCGCCCAGGTGGTCAGCGCCTTTTCCGCCGGTTCCCCGGCTTCGATCTGGTCGAGAACGGTGGCGGCGGCGGCCCATCGTGCGGCAGGTGTCATGCAGGCAGGCTTTCGCGATCAGCCAAGGCGGTAATTCGGCGACTCGCGGGTGATCTGCACGTCATGCACATGGCTTTCCTTGAGGCCCGCGCCGGTGATCTTGACGAACTTGCAGTTGTTCCGCATCTCTTCAACTGTCGCGCACCCCGTATAGCCCATGGCCGCGCGCAGGCCGCCGACCAACTGGTGCAACACCGTGCCCGCCGAGCCCTTGTAGGGCACCTGCCCCTCAATGCCTTCGGGGACCAGCTTGTCGCTGGCCGCGTCCTTTTGGAAATAGCGATCCGCCGAGCCACGCGCCATTGCGCCGATCGACCCCATGCCGCGATAGGCTTTGAAGCTGCGGCCTTGGTACAGGATCACTTCGCCCGGGGACTCGTCTGTTCCGGCGATCATGCTGCCCACCATGGCGCAGGACGCACCCGCCGCGATGGCCTTGGCAAAATCACCCGAAAACTTGATGCCGCCGTCCGCGATGATCGGGATGTCACCCGCCGCCTTGACGCAATCCATGATGGCGGTGAGCTGCGGCACGCCGACGCCTGCCACCATGCGCGTGGTGCAGATCGACCCCGGGCCGATGCCGACCTTGACCGCATCGGCACCAGCATCGATCAATGCACGGGTGGCGTCGGCGGTGGCGACGTTGCCCGCAATCACCTGCACCTCGTTCGACAGGCTCTTGGCGCGGATCACCGCGTCGATCACCCCCTGGCTGTGGCCGTGGGCGGTGTCGATCACCACGATATCCACCCCGGCCGCGACCAGTTCCTGCGTACGCTCAAACCCGGCATCGCCCACCGAGGTGGCGGCGGCAACGCGCAACCGGCCAAGATCGTCCTTGCAGGCCGTCGGGTTCAGCACCGCCTGCTGCGTGTCCTTGAGCGTCAGAAGACCGGTGAGCTTGTCTTTGCCATCCACCACCAGCAGCTTTTCGATGCGGCGCGATTTCATGAGACTGATGGCCTCTTCGCGGTCGGCAGGTTCGCGCAGGATCGCCAAATCCTTTGAGGTCATCATCACGCTGACCGGCGTATCGTCGGAAGTGGCAAAGCGCATGTCGCGGTTTGTGACGATGCCCACCACGCGGCCCTGCTCGTCGACCACTGGAAAGCCGGTGAAATTGTAGCGTTCGATCAAAGCCTTTGCATCGGCCAGCGTCTGGTCTGCACGCAGGGTGACCGGGCTGTAGACAATGCCGGACTCGAACCGTTTCACGCGGCGCACTTCGCGGGCCTGCTGTTCGACGGTCAGGTTCTTGTGGATGACGCCGATCCCGCCCGCCTGCGCCATGGTGATCGCCATGCGCCCTTCGGTCACCGTGTCCATCGCCGAGCTGAGCAGCGGAATGTTCAACGCGATGCGTTTCGTGACCCATGTCCGTGTGTCTGCGGTCGACGGCAGGACCGAGGACGCTCCCGGCACAAGCAGAACATCATCAAAGGTGAGAGCCTCGCGAATCTCCATCGGAATCCCTTTCCACGGACAGCATCGTTAGGCACGTCCCTATTTCACGGGTTGCCCTTGGGGGAAAGCCCCAATCCGCCCTTTACCCCTGCGTGGCGCTGCCGCAGTCTGGCCGCGATCAAACAGGAGCGACACCCATGTCCCATGGATACGACGCAGGCCGCCTCAACCTGCCCTTTACCGGCATTTGCACCTTTGCCCGCAGCCCCTACCAACCGGACTGGAGCGCCATCGACGCCGATGTGGCCATCCTTGGCGCGCCGTTCGATGCGGGCACGCAATGGCGGGCGGGCGCCCGGTTCGGTCCCCGCGGCGTGCGCGAGGCCTCGACGCTGTTCAGCTTTGGTCATGCCGGCGCATATGACCACGAGGACGACGTGACCTACCTTGCCAACACGCGCATCGTCGATCTGGGAGATGCCGATATCGTGCACACCGATACTGCGCAAAGCCATGCCAATATCCGCAAAGGCGTCGAGGCGATCCGGAAGGCTGGCGTGTTGCCCGTGGTGATCGGCGGAGATCATTCAATCAACATTCCCTGCATTGACGCCTTCGAGGGGGCGGATCCGTTCCACATCCTGCAGATCGACGCGCATCTGGATTTCGTCGACGAACGCCACGGCGTTCGCAACGGGCATGGCAACCCGATGCGCCGCGCCTCCGAGAAATCTTGGGTCAGCGGGATGACACAGGTGGGCATCCGTAATGTCAGCTCCACCGCCCGTGAAGGCTACGAGGACGCACGGGCGCGCGGCTCCGACATCCTGTCGGTGCGGCAGGCCCGCGACCTTGGCCCTGAAGGCGTGGCGCATCGCCTGCCGCTGGGCGCGCCGGTTTACATCACCATCGACATCGACGCCTTCTGCCCTTCGATCGCGCCGGGCACCGGCACGCCGAGCCATGGCGGGTTTCTCTATTACGACGTGCTTGAACTGCTGCAGCACGTGGCGCGGCGCCACAAGATCGTGGGCATCGACCTTGTCGAGGTGGCTCCGGATTACGACGCGACCGGATCGACCTCGATCCTTGCGGCGCAGGTTCTGATGAACCTTCTGGGCTTCATCTTTCACGCCAAGGACCAGCAAGGCAGATAGCGGCGCACCGCGCGCCCTGCCGATTTCCGCCGGCCTGTCACGCGCGTGTTGCACTTGGGCGGTGGGCTGCGTTCAATCAACAAAAACCGACTCGGCAGGGCAAAATGACAAAACCTCTTGCAGGCATCACGATCCTCGATCTCACCCATGTGCTCGCGGGGCCGTTCTGCTCCATGACGCTGGCCGATCTGGGGGCGCATGTGATCAAGGTCGAACGCCCCGGCAGCGGCGACGACACTCGCGCCTTTCCACCCTTTGCCAAGGGCAAATCCGCCTATTTCGCCGCCATCAACCACGGCAAGAAATCCATCGCGCTGGACCTCAAAGCCGACACCGACCGGGCCATCTTTGAACGGCTCTTGCCCCGCGCCGATGTGATCCTCGAAAACTACCGCCCCGGCGTGATGGAACGGCTGGGCTACGGCTGGGACGACCTGCACGCGATGTATCCGCGCCTGATCTACGGCGCGGTGTCGGGCTTTGGCCATACCGGTCCCGACGCCAAACGCCCGGCCTATGACATGGTGGTGCAAGGGCGCGGCGGCGTCATGTCGATCACCGGCGAAAAGGGCCGCGAACCAGTGCGCGTGGGCGCGTCGATCGGAGACATCGTGGCGGGCATGTACCTGTCGCAGGGTGTGCTGGCCGCGCTGATGGACCGCGAACGCACCGGCACGGGCCGCAAGGTGGATGTGGCGATGCTCGACGCGCAGCTGGCGATCCTCGAGCACGCCATTGCCATCACCGCGGTGACCGGCACTGCGCCCGTGCCGACCGGCGCGCGGCATCCGTCGATTGCCCCGTTCGAGACCTTCCACGCTTCGGATGGCCTCTTCGTGATCGCCGCCGGCAACGACGTGCTGTTCGAAAAGCTGTGTGTGGCGCTGAACCTGCCGCTGTCGGACGATCCGCGCTTTGCCACCAACCCTGCACGGGTCGAGAACACCCGCCTGCTCAAGCGGTTGATCGAGGCGGTGACGCTCGACAAGACGCGGGCACACTGGATCGCCAAACTGGCCGCGGCCGGTATTCCCAGTGGGCCGATTCAGGACGTGGCACAGGTCATGCGCGACCCGCAGATCGTGGCGCGCAACATGGTGGTGGATGTGCTCGACCGCAACGGACGCCCGGCCTTCAAGGCGGCGGGCAACCCGATCAAGATGAGCGGTCTGGGTGACCCGACCGTGCGCCCCGCCGCCCCCGATCTGGACGGTGATCGCGGCGAAATCCTGCGCTGGCTGGAGGACAAGGGCTAAGCCCGGTCGACCGGGCTTGCCCGCCCCATCGCACGCAGGCTTTCGAAATCCTTAACACCTCTGCCGCAATTTCCGCCGCACAAAAGCTTTTGAGCGGGAAGGGTCACTCCCATGCCGCGACACGTGAACTGACAACGCTCTCTGACGCCCCAACCGGGGCCGACCATGAGAGACCGGTCTCACAAGGCCCCCACATCGGGGGTACAGGTCCAAAGCCACCGGCTTTGCAGCAAAAGAGCAGTGTCAGGCCCAAGGGGCGGCGCCGCTTCCATGACCGAAACACTCCCCTGTCCCCTGCCACGCATGCCGTGGCGGGGCGCAGGGCGTTTCAGCGATACAGCCCGGCGGTGATGAATTCCCCGAATGCCTCGCACCAGATCACGACCGTGGTATAGGCGCTCACATCGACACCCTCGGGTACGTTCAGCAGGAACCCGCCAAAGCTTTTGACATCCCCGATCAGCACCGCCTCTGACTTGATCGGCTCGAACTCGTCCTCGTGTTCGACAAAGCGGTCGGTCAGGTAAAGCTTGTAATCCGGCCCCGGCGACAGCGCACCTTCGTGGATGATCATGTCCTGGGACAGGCTGATCGTGCCCTCGCCCCAATGCAGCCGATCGCTGCCGCGCAGGTCGCGGGTCAATTCGGTTGTAAACTGGGCCTCGGCTGCCTCGGCCTGCAGCGTGGCCGCATCGGGCGACGGTGGTGCGGTCAGGATGGGCAGGAAGTAGACCCCGAGCGCAAACCCGATTGCGACAGCGACCCCGTGGGTCACAAAGAACAGGAAAATCCGTTTCACATTGCACTCCACTCATACCGAACACGCGCCCAAATCTGCGCGTGCAGACGGTGCCATGACCCGGCGCACCGGTCAACGCGGCAGCCATGCCGCTCTGCATAAACATTATGACGCAAATCACCTTTTTCCCGACGCGCGGAACGCTATGGTCCCCGACAACCGTGATCAGAGAGAATCCCATGTCCCAAGACCCGCTTGTTGTGTTCACCCCCTCCGGAAAACGTGGCCGGTTTCCCGTCGGCACCCCGGTGCTGACCGCCGCACGGCAACTTGGTGTGGATCTCGACTCTGTCTGCGGCGGGCGCGGCATCTGTTCGAAATGCCAGATCACGCCAGGCTATGGCGAGTTCTCCAAACATGGCGTGACCGCCCGCGACGGGGCGCTGTCCGAGTGGAACGCGGTCGAGGCGCGGTATGACGAAAAGCGCGGACTGAAAGAGGGCCGCCGCCTCGGTTGCCAGACCAAGGTGCAGGGCGACATCGTGATCGACGTGCCACCCGAGAGCCAGGTTCACCGTCAGGTCGTGCGCAAGGCCGCCAGTGCGCGCGTGATCGAAATGGACCCCGCCACCCGCCTTTACTACATCGAAGTCGACGAGCCAGACATGCACACGCCCACCGGCGATCTGGAGCGTGTGGCCCGTGCGCTCAAGGACCAGTGGGAGATCCCCGCTGTCACCTGCGAATTCCCGGTCCTGACAACGTTGCAAACCATTCTGCGCAAGGGCAAATGGGCGATCACCGTGGCGCTGCACAAGACCGCGCATGACGCCACGCCCCAAATCATCGCCGCATGGCCCGGCCTGCATGAAACCGGGCTTTACGGGTTGGCCATCGACCTTGGCTCCACCACCGTCGCCGCCCACCTGACCAATCTCGACACCGGCGAAGTTGTGGCGTCCTCGGGCATCATGAACCCGCAGATCCGCTTTGGCGAAGACCTGATGAGCCGTGTCTCCTATGCCATGATGAACCCCGGCGGCGACCGAGAAATGACCCGCGCGGTGCGCGACGCGATCAATGTGCTGGCCGAGGAGATCGCCAAGGAAGCGGGCATCGCCACCAGCCTCATTCTAGAGACGGTGTTTGTCTGCAACCCGGTCATGCACCACCTGCTGCTGGGTATTGACCCTGTCGAACTGGGCCAGGCGCCCTTTGCGCTGGCCACGTCGAACCATCTCAACCTGACCGCCCGCGATCTGGACCTGACCGCCCTGCCCGCATCGGCGCAGATCTACCTGCTGCCCTGCATCGCGGGCCATGTCGGGGCCGATGCCGCCGCTGTCGCGTTGTCCGAACAGCCGGGCAAATCCGAGGACCTCGTGCTGATCGTCGATGTGGGCACCAATGCGGAGATCCTGCTGGGCAACACCAGCCGCGTGCTGGCCTGTTCCTCGCCCACCGGACCCGCGTTCGAGGGCGCGCAGATCTCATCCGGTCAGCGCGCCGCCCCCGGTGCGATCGAGGCGATCCGCATTGACCCCGTCACCAAGGATCCCCGCTTCCGCGTCATCGGCTGTGACAAGTGGTCGGACGAGGACGGCTTCTGGGACGAGACCGCAGCCTCCGGCATCACCGGCATCTGCGGCTCGGGCATCATCGAGGCGGTGGCCGAGTTGCGCATCGCGGGGCTGCTCGACCCCTCGGGCCTGATCGGATCGGCGGCGCAGACCGGGACCGACCGTTGCTTTGCCGAAGGGCGCACCAACGCCTACCTGATCCATGACGCCACAGCCGAGGGCGGGCCGCGCATCACCGTCACCCAAGGCGACATCCGCGCGATCCAGCTGGCCAAATCCGCGCTCTACGCGGGCGCGCGGCTGTTGATGGACGAGATGGGTGTGGACGTGGTGGACCGCGTGGTGCTGGCAGGCGCGTTTGGGGCGCATATCAGCGCGAAACACGCGATGGTGTTGGGGATGATCCCGGACGTGCCGCTCGACAAGGTCTCAAGTGCGGGCAACGCCGCCGGCACCGGGGCGCGCATCGCGCTTTGCAATCTGGCCGCACGGGCCGAGATCGAACGCACTGTGCGCCAGATCACCAAGGTCGAAACCGCCATCGAGCCGCGCTTTCAGGAGCATTTCGTCGCCGCCAACGCCATCCCCCACGCCACCGACCCGTTCCCGGAACTGGGCAAGGTGGTGACGCTGCCCGTCGTCGGGTTCAACACGCAGGGGGATGGGAGTGATGGGGGGCGGGTGCGGCGTCGGAAGCGGGGGTGACTGAGATAGCAGCAGAGAAGTCTCTAATTAATGAAGTCTCCAATAAGTATATTCCTGCCTCCGCCAAGCACAGCTGACAACCTTGAGATCACAACCATTGGTTTGACGATCCCGCCGGCTTGAAGCCGCTGTCGTACTTTGCGCGGGCTTTTTTCGCATCGGCCTCCGTCATTTCTGGTGGATAAAACAAAAAGCCCCCGTGAAATGAGCGGAGGTTGATCCCAAGTCCAAGTATCGCCTCAACTTTTTCAGATTGTAATGAGAAGAGAATTCGGGTCCACTTATAAAACGACAGAGCCTCGACCCCCAACGAAACTCCTAGGTCCGCGCCAATCGACTGCCCCCCAATTAAGCACTTATCCAAGTCTGCAAAGGAAAAGGCGCTGTGGACTGTTATAACCTCCGGAGTTGACATTTTGATAGGATTACCGCACGCGTCGGTTATAATTTTAATGCGTTGTCCCACAGTATCCAGCGTATCGAGCGCTCCACCGGCTTTGAACTTGGCACCGAGCCGCGCACCAAGTCCTGCTGAAATCATAACAAAACAGCGTTTCTCATTTATTTCCAAATTATGGAACCAGAGGATTTTTGCGCCACCAAAGCCAGTTAAACCGATCTCAAATGATCCCCCAGCGGATACAGCCCAATTTTTTGTTTGTTTAGAAGTCCTACGCTCCCACTCGTTAGGTTTTCTACTCTGCTCCCAAGCGTCTTTATCGGCCATAAAAAAATCCTCCATTAAAATGCTAAAAAACGTGCGCAGTTAAGCTTGGGCTGTCAACTATTTTTAATATTTTTATTCAAAATGTAGGGTTTGAAAAAGGTGCGCACCGAAGCACGCACCCCACACTCACGCCGACGCCATCCGCAGCGTCTTGCCGCGCCATTCCGGGTCATCCACCGCCTGCGCCAGCACGTAGGCCACGTCGCCCCGGGCGGCCTTGCCCTGCATGTCAACGGCATCGCCGTAGACGATGTCACGGGTGCCGTCGGCCTCGGTCAGCGCCACTGGCCGCAGGATGGCAAAGTCCAGCCCTGACGCCTTGAGGTGTTCGTCAGCCTCATGCTTGGCCATCAGGTAGGGCCCCAGATCACTGTCGAGGTCGGGGTTGCCCGCGCCGACGCTGCTGAGCATGACAAAGCGCGCCACGCCCGCGGCCTTCGCCAGATCGACCAGCCGCTTGGCACCGTCGCAATCAACCGCCTCGGTCATCTCCGGCCCGGTGTCGGCCCCCGATCCGGCGGCAAAGACCACCACGTCACAGCCATCGCAGACGCCCGGTTGCAGGTCGGTCAGATCGCCGTGGCGCGTCTCGGTGCCGTTGGGCAGGTCCGAGGTGTCCGAGCTGTCGCGCACCAGTGCAATCGGGTGGTGGCCATTGGCCAAAAGGGTTTGGGTCAGGCGCAGGCCTGTTTTGCCGGTGGCCCCGGCGACGAGAATATTCATGATATGTCCTTTCAGATGGGAGGGGTCGGTTCAGGGACGGAAGATCGCCTTGATGTTCACGAACTCCTTCATCCCGAACCCACCATGTTCGCGGCCGTAGCCCGAGTCCTTGACGCCGCCGAACGGCATGTTCGGGTCCGCCGCGCCAAAGCTGTTGATCCGCACCATGCCGGTGTCAAAGTGATCGCGGGCCAGTTTCACCGCGTGCTCTTCGTCCTGACAGAAGATGCCACCGCCCAGCCCGTAACGGCTGTCATTGGCAATGCGCATCGCGTCCTCGTCATCCTTGGCGCGGATCACGGCGGCCACGGGGCCGAAGATTTCATCGTCATAGGCGGGCATGCCGGGCTTTACATCGGCCAGTACGGTGGCGGGGTAATAGAACCCGTCTTGGTCGGGCGCGTCGCCGCCGCACAGCAGGGTCGCCCCCTTGGCGACACTGTCCTTCACCTGCTCCGCCACGGTATCGAACTGCTCCTGGCTGGAAAGCGGTCCAAGCTTGGTGTCGTCGTCCATCGGATCGCCCACTTTGATCGCCTTCATCTGGTCGACAAAGGCCCCGACAAAGGCGTCGTACACCGCGTCGGTCACGACAAAGCGCTTGGCCGAGACACAGGTTTCCCCGTTGTTGAAGATCCGCCCCATGACGCTGGTCTTGACCGCCAGTTCGACATCGGCTTTTTCCAGTACGAGGTAGGCATCGTTCGACCCCAGTTCGAGAACCGTCTTCTTGAGGTGTTTGCTGGCCAGCGCGCCGATGTGGCTGCCCGCGGCGTCGCTGCCCGTCATCGTCACGCCGCGCACAAGTTTGTGTTCGATCAGCTTGTCCGAGGTGTCGTGGTCGATCACCACCACCTGGAACAGGTCTTCGGGCAGACCCGCCTCGACACAGATCTCGCGCAGGCGCAGACCGCTGCCCGTGCAGATCGACGCGTGTTTCAGCACCACACCATTGCCTGCCATCAGGTTCGCCGCCAGCACGCGCACCGGCTGGTAGAGCGGAAAGTTCCACGGTTGGATGGAGTAGATCACGCCGATGGGGCTGAAGGTGACGAGCCCCGACTTTTCACCGCCCGCATGGGTGCGGGTTTCATCGGCGAGTTCGGCAGGGCCGTGTTCGGCGGTGTATTCGAAAATCTGCGCGCACAGTTCGACCTCGGTCTTGCCGTCACGGTACAGCTTGCCCACCTCGCGGGTCATCAGTTCGGCCAATTCATCGGCATGGCTGCGGAGCGCGTCGGCGATCTTGGTCAGGTAGGGTGCGCGGTCGCGATGCGTCATCTGCCGCCAGTCCAGATACGCCGCGTGGCAGGATTCGACCTTGGCCACCGCAGTGGACGGGTTCATGACCTCGTAGCTGGCGATTGGGGTTTCGGTGGCGGGGTTGATGGTTTCCATTTTCGACATTCTGACCTTGATTCCATACATGTTGGTTTCGTTGGTCAGGCAACGCGCCCTGGATCGGATCGTTCCCGGCGGCACGCGGATCGAAGCTTCTCTGCGGGCTAACCGTGCGGCAAGGCGTGGAGCGATCTTGACGCCGATCAGGTCGCGGCGTATCTCCACCGACCAGAGCGCGGGTATGGTGAAAAGGTATCACGCGAGCTTCCCAAGCTTAAGGTACGGGTTCGATTCCCGTTACCCGCTCCAACCTCCCCACCCGCGCGCGCACGATGCGTTAACGCATCGCCGCTTTCCGTTGACGGAAAGCCTCAGGCCTTGGCGGTCCGCGCCTCTTTGACCTTCTTCGCCAAGTCCTGCGCAATCGCAAAGGCGCCCTTGATCTTGTCGCTATCCTTGGCCCAGTCGCGGCGGACGACGATCTTGTTGTCCTTCACCTTGGCCAGGCCGCGCTGGTCGTGGATGAATTCCACCAGACCTTCGGGGGACACAAACTTGTCCTTGTGGAACTGGATCGTCGCGCCCTTTGGCCCGCCATCCAGCTTGGCGATCCCTGCCCGCTTGCACATCGCCTTGATCCGCACCACGAGCATGAGCGTGTTGACCTCGCGCGGGAGTTTGCCGAAACGGTCGATCAGCTCGGCGGCAAAGCCTTCGAGTTCCACCTTGGTCGAGAGTGACGACAAGCGACGGTAGAGGCCCAGCCGCACGTCGAGGTCGGGCACGTATTCCTCGGGGATCAACACCGGCACGCCCAGATTGATCTGCGGCGCCCATTGCTCATCGGCTTCGGACAGACCTTCCATCTCGCCCGAGCGGATCTTGGCGATCGCCTCTTCCAGCATCTGCTGGTACAACTCGTAGCCCACATCGCGCATCTGGCCAGACTGCTCCTCGCCCAGCAGGTTGCCCGCGCCGCGAATATCGAGGTCCTGGCTGGCCAGCGTGAACCCCGCCCCCAGCGTGTCGAGCGAGCCCAGCACACGCAGGCGCTTTTCTGCGGCGGGCGTCAGCTTGGCGCGCGGTTTGGTGGTGAGATAGGCATAGGCACGGGTCTTGGAGCGCCCCACCCGGCCCCGGATCTGGTAGAGCTGTGACAGCCCGAACATGTCGGCGCGGTGAATGACCATCGTGTTGGCCGTAGGGATATCCAGACCGGATTCCACGATGGTGGTCGCCAGCAGCACGTCATACTTGCCGTCGTAAAACGCGTTCATCCGCGTGTCGAGTTCGCCCGCCGCCATCTGGCCATGGGCTACGACATAGGACAGCTCGGGCATCTGGTCGCGCAGGAATTCCTCGATCTCGGGCAGATCGCTGATGCGCGGGACGACGAAAAAGCTTTGCCCGCCGCGATAATGTTCCCGCAACAGACCCTCTCGGATGGTCACTGCGTCGAATTCGCTGACATAGGTGCGGATCGCCAGACGGTCCACCGGCGGCGTGCCGATGATGCTCAGATCGCGCACACCCGACAGCGACAGTTGGAGCGTGCGCGGGATCGGCGTGGCGGTCAGGGTCAGCACGTGAATGTCGGTGCGCAACTGTTTGAGCCGCTCCTTGTGGCCGACGCCGAAATGCTGTTCCTCGTCGATGATGAGCAGGCCGAGGTTCTGGAACCGGATGCCTTTGGCCAAAAGCGCGTGGGTGCCGATGACGATATCGACCGTACCGCGCGCCAACCCGTCCTTGGTGACCTGTGCATCCCTGGCCGAAACAAAGCGCGACAAGGGCCTGACTTCCAAAGGAAATCCGCGGAAGCGCTCGGCAAAGCTCTTGTAATGCTGACGGGCCAGCAAGGTGGTCGGCGCGATCACCGCGACCTGCACGCCGGACATGGCGGCGACAAAGGCCGCGCGCATCGCGACCTCGGTCTTGCCGAAGCCCACATCGCCGCAGATCAGCCGGTCCATCGGCTGGCCCGAATGCATGTCGGCCATCACGTCCTCGATGGCGCGCAGCTGGTCGTCGGTTTCCTGATAGGGGAATCGCGCCGAGAAACTGTCCCATGCGCCCGGCGGCGGGTCCATGATCGGGGCCTTGCGCAGCGCGCGTTCGGCGGCAACCCGGATCAGCTTGTCCGCCATCTCGCGGATGCGTTCCTTGAGCCGCGCCTTCTTGGCCTGCCATGCGCCACCGCCCAGCTTGTCGAGGAAGCCTTCCTCGTGACCGTAGCGGGACAGCAGTTCGATGTTCTCGACCGGCAGGTAAAGCTTTGAGCTTTCAGCATATTCCAGCAGGAGGCATTCATGTGCCGCCCCGGCGGCGGTGATCACCTCCATCCCCAGATAGCGCCCGATGCCGTGATCCACATGCACCACCAGATCGCCCGGTGACAGCGATTGCGTCTCGGTCAGGAAGTTCTCGGCCTTGCGGCGTTTCTTGGGGGACCGGATCAGGCGGTCGCCAAGGACATCTTGTTCGGACACGACCGACAGGCGTGTGTCCTTTTCCCACGGTGCCTCGAAGCCCTGCTCCAGCGGCCAAACAACAAGATGCAGGCCGCTTCTGCCCACGCGGGTCATGTCGGTGACGGGTATTGTCTCGGCGAGCCCTTCGTCCTCGATCAGGCCAGACAGACGCTCTCGCGCGCCATCGGAGTAGGACGCGATGACGACGGGACCATCCTGCATCTTTTTGCGAACATGGTCCGCCAATGCACTGAAAAGGCTTATGCTTTCCTGCTGGCGCTCTGGCGCGAAACTGCGCCCGATACGCCCTCCCGCATCCACCACGCGCGGGCCAGAAGCCTGCGGCAGCGGATGAAACTGCACCACGCGACGGTCGCCAAGCGCCGCGACCCACGCGGCATCGTCCATATACAGCTGTTCAGGCGATACCGGCTTGTAGACCGTGTCCATCCGCGCCTTCTGTGCCAGCGCTGCCTTGCGGGTCTCGTACTGGTCGACGATCCCGTCCCAGCGCGACAGGCGCGCGGGCGTGACCTGATCGTCCTGCGTGATCGGCACTCCGGGCAGGTAATCGAACAGCGTTTCCAGACGCGCGTGGAAGAACGGCAGCCAATGCTCCATCCCGGCCTGCTTGCGTCCCGCGCTGACCGCCTCGTACAGGGGATCGTCGCTGCCTGCCGCGCCGAACTCGATGCGGTAGTTCTGCCGGAACCGCGTGATCGCGGCCTCGTCCAGAATGACCTCCGACACGGGGGCCAGTTCCACCAGATCCAGCTTTTCCGTGGTGCGCTGTGTCACCGGATCAAAGCGCCGCGCGCCGTCGAGCACATCGCCGAACAGATCCAGCCGCACCGGCCCGCCATCGCCCGGCGGATAGATGTCGATGATGCCGCCGCGAATGGCGTAATCACCGGGCTCCATCACCGTGGGTGCCTGCGAAAACCCCATGCGCACCAGGAAATTGCGCAGCGCCTCTTCATTGACGCGCCCCCCCACGCTGGCGGTAAACGCCGCCTCGCGCAGCACGTCCCGGGCGGGCACACGCTGGGTCGCGGCGCTCATGGTGGTCAGCAAAACGTATTGCCTTGGCATCCCGTGGGTCAGCGCCGCCAATGTCGCCATGCGCGTGGCCGAAATCTCGGGGTTGGGGGACACCCGGTCATAGGGCAGGCAATCCCAGCCGGGAAAGACGAAAACCGGCATGGCAGGCGCGAAGAGCCGCAGCGCGTCGCGCATCTGGGCAAGACGGCGGTCATCGCGGGCAATGTGGCAGACCGCGCCGCCGGAGGTTTCGGCCTCGGCCAGAACCAGTCGGGCATCGAACCCCTCGGGCGCGCCGCCCATCGTGATGTGCTGGGATGTCTTCATAGCGCGGTCATGTGGCGCGCCGCGCAGGCCGCGTCAACCGCCAAGCACACCAATGCTGAGGTTTACATACATTCCCCACATCGCGGTGATAAAGATCGACACCATTCCGGTGGCCTGAACGATCAGGCGGTGCCGCCCCAGCCGCTTGTAGACCGCGTCAAGGTCGTGATCCTTCTCATGCAGCGCCCGTGCCGTATGGACGCTCAGCAGGCTGACCAGCGCCATGGGAAAGCCCAGCAGGAACAGCGCCTGTGCGATCTCGACCCAGTAGACCCAGCCCAGCACCGCAAACCCGGTCAGAAAGAACGTCCCGGCGCCGATCACCCAAAGCCCCGCCTCGTCCGCGATATACAGGAGCCGCGAGGTGTTGATGCGCAGCAGATCGGTCAGATCCTCGACCGCGGATCCGCCCTTGCGCCGCGCACGGCTGACCATGTCAAACGGCACGCCCAGAACCCAATGGCTGGCGGAGGACCAGACCACGGCAAGCGCGATCCAGAACCAGAGATTGGAAAAGGACCGCATGTCGATCAGTTCAAAGACGGTTGAGTACCAATCCAAGGTGCCCGTAATCCCTTGTTCGCGCGGCCTTTGCGTGTGGCAGGCCTTGTTCCAGCGGTCATTCCATGCCACCCAATCACCGCAAAGACAAGGACCGCCGCCATGAAACCGATCACCCCCGCTTTTCCCGCTACACGTTTGCGCCGTTTGCGCCGCAGCGAAGGTCTGCGCGCCATGGTGCGCGAGAACACGCTGACACCGGATGATTTCATCTGGCCGGTCTTTGTGCGCGATGGCGAGGGGATCGAGGAGCCTGTGGCGTCGATGCCGGGTGTGGTGCGCCGATCGATCGACAAGGTCGTCGAGGCCGCGCGCGAGGCCCATGCGCTAGGCATCCCGGCGATCTGCCTCTTTCCCTTCACCGATCCCGCGCTCAAGACCGAGGATTGCGCCGAGGCGTGGAACCCCGAAAACCTGTCGAACCGCTCCACCCGCGCGATCAAGGACGCGGTGCCCGACATGGTGGTGATGACCGATGTCGCGCTCGACCCCTACAACATCACCGGCCATGACGGCTACATGGACGCGGATGGCTATATCGAGAATGACCGCACGGTCGAGGCGCTGGTCAAACAGACGCTGAGCCAGGCGCGCGCCGGGTCAGACATCATCGGCCCATCGGACATGATGGACAGCCGCATCGCCGCAATGCGCGGTGCGTTGGAGGGCGAAGGGTTTTCGAACGTCGCGATCCTCAGCTATGCCGCGAAATACGCCAGTGCCTTTTACGGGCCCTTCCGCGATGCCGTCGGGGCCTCGGGCGCGTTCAAGGGCGACAAGAAGGGCTACCAGATGGACCCCGGCAATTCCGACGAAGCGATGCGGCTGGTCGCACGCGACCTGTCCGAGGGCGCCGACATGGTGATGATCAAGCCGGGCATGCCCTATCTCGACATCTGCCGCCGCACGAAAGACATGTTCGGCGTGCCGACCTTTGCCTACCAGGTGTCGGGTGAATACGCGATGCTTGCCGGTGCCGCCGAGCGCGGCTGGCTGGATCACGACCGGGTGATGCTGGAAAGCCTCATGGCGTTCAAACGCGCGGGCTGTGACGGGGTGCTGACCTATTTCGCCCCTGCTGCGGCGCGGGTGCTGAACCGGTAACCGGCGTGCCGGGCTGAAGCCCGGCCTACGCGTCTGCATCGCCGGACGGCCTCCTGCCCGGGCTTACGTCAACCGATAGCGGTGCGCCGCCTATGGTGATCTATCCTTGGTGACAGAAGCGCGCTCTGCGGCTATACTGCTCCATAATCGGCGGAACAGCCGAAATTTCAGAGGCATCGGCAAAGAAAGAGCAGAGACCATGATATCCCTGACACGACGCGAACTGGCCCTGGGCCTTGGCGGCACTTTTCTACTGGGTGCCTGTAACAACGCCGTTGGCGGCAATGGGGGTGCCCGGATCGACGCGCGGGTCGATGCGACTTTGGCCGAGATGTACCGCCGCTTTCCCGGCACCCAGGGCCTTGCGGGCAACGCCAACGGCCTCCTGGTCATGCCGCTGGTGACCGAAGCGGGCCTTGGTATCGGCGGTGCCTTCGGGCGCGGCGCGTTGCGAGTCAGCGGCGTAACCGTGGATTATTATTCCACGACGCGCGCCAGTGCGGGATTGCAGATCGGCGCGCAGCAATACGCCCATGTTCTGTTCTTCATGACCGAAGATGCCTTGATGAATTTCCGCCGCTCGCCGGGTTGGGCCGCAGGTGCCAATATCCAATACGCGATCCCCGAAGGCGGCGAGACCATCGCGGCCGAGACCACCACGTCGCTGTCGCCGGTGATCGCGGTGATCTTCGGTCAGGCGGGATTGCGGATTGGCGCAACGCTGGAAGGCGTGAAATACACGCGGATCATTCCCTGATCCGACGATTGGGGGCGCTGCCCCCAAACCCCCGAAGTATTTGTGAACCAGAGAAGATATGGGCCGGGTCCACCCCCTGCATTTGTGGCAGGGGGCTTCTCCGGTTACGGTCATCGGCGCTTCCGCCTGTACCGCCTTTGCAGGATGACGCGTTAAGGTTAACGCTTCGTTACTTCTCTGGTTGAGAAATACTTTCGGGGGTGAGGCGCGCATGCGCCGAGGGGGCAGACAGCCCCCTCTGATCCGTCAGCCAGCCATCGCGGCCGTCAGCCCTTTCAGAGCGGCCACCGGGTCCTCGCTGCGCCAGATCTCTTCGCCGATGCCGAAGAAATCGGTCATCGGCGCAAGGCGGCGGATGATCTCGGCATCGAGCCCGCCTTCGGCGACCACGGGGATCTCGATCATCTCGGACCACCATTCGAACAGTTCTTCTTCGGCGCGCGACCCGTCACCCAGCGCGGTTGTGCACACGGGACCGAAGCTGACGTAATCGGCGCCCGCCTCACCGGCGCTTATCCCGTCATGGCGCAACTGGCCGCAGAACGCACCGACGATGGCGTCCTCGCCCAGTTCCTTGCGCGCCATGCGCACCGATCGCGCGCCGTCGGTCAGGTGCACGCCGTCAAGGCCCAGCCGCTGGGCCAGAACCACATGGGTGTCGATCACCAGCGCCACGTCGAACCGGTGCGCCACCTCGCGCACGGCATCGGCGGCGCGCAGGATCAGGTCCTCGTCGCGGCTGGCCAGCGACAGGCGCAGGCAGGCGATCGCGGTCGTGTCCAGCACGCGGGCCAGATCGGTCGGGAAATGGCTGAGTTCGATCTCGGGTGGTGTGATCAGGTAGATCTGCGGCTGCTCTGCGTCGGACATCTTCGGCCCCTTCCTTGTGGTCGCCCCCCTATACAGCGATTTCGCGCCCTGCGCCAAGGGCTTGCGCGGCTTGCCCTTTGATCGCCGGCGCAATAGTCAGGCGCGATCTTTTGCTGCTTCGAGGTTCCTGCCATGCCAAGCGACATTCCGCAGCCCAGTTTCGTGCTGGTGCGCCCGCAGATGGGCGAAAACATCGGCGCCGCCGCGCGCGCGATGCTGAATTTCGGGTTGGACCGGATGGCGCTGGTTGCGCCGCGGGATGGCTGGCCCAACCAGAAGGCGGTGGCCATGGCCTCGGGTGCGGGGCGCGTGCTGGATGATGCGGTTCTGGTGGACCGTACCGTGGATGCGGTGGCCGATTGTTCCTATGTCTTTGCCACCACGGCCCGGCAGCGCGGCATGACCAAGCCGGTGATGACGCCCGAACGCGCGATGGACGTGGCGCGGGAAAAGATCGGCGCAGGCGAAAAGGTCGCCGTGCTGTTCGGACCGGAACGCGCGGGGCTCGAGAATGACGATATCGCGCTGGCCAATGCGATCATCTCGGTGCCGGTGAACCCGGACTTCCCGTCGCTGAATCTGGCGCAATGCGTGTTGCTCACCGGGTACGAATGGCGGCGGCAGTCGGTCGAGGTTCCCGCTGAGATCACCGAGATGGCGGGGTCGGACTGGGCCAGCGCCATCGAGATGGACAAGCTGGCCGAACATTACGAGGACACGCTGGACAGGGCCGGGTTCTTCTTTCCCGAGCTCAAGGCCGACAGCATGAAGCGCAACCTGCGCAACATGTGGTCGCGCATGCCGCTGACCCGCACGGATGTGTCGATGCTGCACGGGATGCTGCGGCAAATGGTGCGCTGGAAGGACAAGGGCTAGGCCCGCGCCTTGAAGCGCCTCGGCCGCAAGCCTAGTCTTTCGCCCAAGAAGGAGACCCCGTGAATGAGCACCAAACGCAGTATTTTCGAAGAGGTTGAGACCGGAGGCCCGGTCAAGGATACCCCCAAGGGCGGCATGATCGACGCGGGCAAGCGCGGCGCACGCGGCGCGATCCGGATTTGGCTGATGGTGCTCTTCGCGCTCGTGATGGTGATGATCGCGGTGGGTGGTCTGACCCGGCTGACCGACAGCGGGTTGTCGATCACCGAATGGAAGCCACTCACCGGAGCTCTGCCGCCGATGAATGCCGAGCAGTGGCAGGCCGAGTTCGATCTCTACCGCGCGATCCCGGAATACCAGTTGCAGAACCGCGGCATGAGCATGGCCGAGTTCAAGGTGATCTACTGGTGGGAATGGGGCCACCGCCAGCTGGGCCGCGTGATCGGGCTGGTCTGGGCGCTGGGCTTTTTCGGTTTCCTGCTGGCGCGCAAGATCCCGACGGGCTGGACCGGGCGGCTGTTGTTTCTTGGCGTGCTGGGCGGACTTCAGGGCGCGATCGGCTGGTGGATGGTGGCCTCTGGGCTGACGGGTGAGCGGCTGGATGTGGCGTCTTACCGACTGGCGACCCATCTGGGTCTGGCCTTTGTCATCCTTGGTTTCATCGCGTGGTATACGTTCGAGCTGGGCCGCGAGGACCGCGACCTGATGCAGGCGCGCCGTGCGCGCGAGGGCAAGCTCTACGGTCTGGGCACGGGGCTGTTGCACTTCACCTTCCTGCAAATCCTTATGGGTGCGCTGGTTGCGGGGATCGATGCAGGGCGTACCTATAATGACTGGCCGCTCATGGCGGGGGCGTTCCTGCCGCCCTACCCGTTCGATCTTGAGCCGGTCTGGCGCAATTTCTTCGAGAATGCGGGGCTTGTACAGTTCATGCACCGCATCGCGGGGTATCTGCTGCTGGCCTTCGGGATCGTGGTCTGGCTGCGGGCGCGCAAGTCGCCCAATGCCGACACGCGGTTCCGGTTCAACGCGGTCTTTGCGATGCTCTGGGTGCAGATGGTCGTGGGCATCGTGACGGTGCTGTATATGGCGCCCTGGCAGATCGCCATTGCGCACCAGATCGGTGCCGTGATCCTGTGGGTTCTGATCCTGCGGGCACGGTTCGGCGCGCAGTATCCTGTCCAGCAATCCATTCGAGGAGCGACCGCATGACCACGGCTTATGACGCATTGATGGCTTTCACCCGCGACACCGAGGCGCTGGGCCAGATCGCCGGGCGTCTGGGCTGGGATCAGGAAACCACGATGCCGCGCGGGGCCGCTGCACAGCGCAGCGAAGAGATCGGCGCGTTGGAATCGGTGTTGCACGCCCGCCGCATGGATCCACGCGTGGGCGAGTGGCTGGCAGAGGCCGAGGCCACGAGTGACGAGGCCAAGGCGCATCTGCGCCATATTCGCCGCAGTTTCGAGCGGGCGTCGAAAGTGCCCGGCGATCTGGCGGCGGAACTGGCGCGAACCACCTCGGTCGCTCAGGGTATCTGGGCCGAGGCGCGGGCGAATGACGATTTCGCTTCCTTTGCACCAACGCTGGAACGGGTGCTGGACCTGCGGCGTCAGGAAGGTGCGGCGCTGGCCGATGGCGGCGATCCCTATGACGCGCTGCTGCAGGATTACGAGCCGGGCGCCACGGCGGCGGATCTGGACGCGATGTTCGGCGCACTCCGGCCCCGACTGGTGGACCTGCGCGACGCCGTTCTGGGGGCGCCTGCGCCTGCCGAGTTGACCGGCAGTTTCGACGAAAGCGCGCAGATGAAGCTGTCGCGGCATATCGCCAAGACCTTTGGTTATGACATGAGCCGGGGGCGTGTCGACAAGGCGGTGCATCCGTTCAGCTCCGGTTCCGGCAATGACGTGCGGATCACCACGCGGACCAACCCGCTTGATCCGTTCAACTGCCTTTATTCCACGATCCACGAGGTCGGTCATGCGGCCTATGAGCAGAATATCGATCAGGCCTATCTTCTGACGCCGCTGGGCAGCGGGGTGTCGATGGGGGTGCATGAAAGCCAATCGCGCATCTACGAGAACCAGCTGGGCCGCTCGCGTGCCTTTACCGGCTGGCTGCACGGGCAAATGGTCGAGGCGTTTGGCGATTTCGGGATCAACGACCCGGATGCGTTCTTTGCCACAGTGAACCGCGTGCATCGCGGGTTTATCCGCACGGAATCCGACGAGGTGCAATATAACCTGCACGTGCTTCTGCGCTTTGATCTGGAGCGGCAGATGATCGCCGGGACGCTAGATGTGGCGGATTTGGAAGAGGCGTGGAACACGCGGTTCGAGGCGGATTTCGGCTATCCGGTGGACCGGCCGTCCAATGGCGTGTTGCAGGATGTGCACTGGTCGGTGGGCCTTTTCGGCTATTTCGCCACCTATTCGCTGGGCAATGTCTATGCGGGCTGCCTGCACGAGGCGCTGCGGTTGGCAGTGCCGGATCTGGATGCGCAGCTTGCGGCTGGAGACACCTCAGCCGCGACGGGCTGGCTGCGGGACAATCTGCAACGGCATGGCGGGCTGTATGAGCCGCGCGAGGTGATCGAGCGGGCCTGCGGGTTTGCGCCCAGCGAAGCACCGTTGCTGGCCTATCTCGAAGCGAAGTTCGGGGCGATCTACGGGTTGTAACGCGTCGGCATCGCTCCGACTGTCACCCTCAGGCTTGACCCGAGGGTCTCAGGCCGAAGAGATCCTCGGGTCAAGCCCGAGGATGACGCGCTTGTGTCAATGGATCGTGAACTCGCCCACCACCTGCTGCCATTCTCCCGAAGACAGCAACTTGCGGTGGGTGTATTGCACTGAATGCAGCGGGCCTTCGATCGTGTCTTGCCAGAATTCGATAAATTCGAACAGCTTGGGGTGATCCGGGGCAAGATCGTATTCCTGCCAGACAAAGGTGTTCAGCACATTGCGGTAATCCGGCATGCGGTAGAACAGTTGCGCCGTGGTCAGCCCGTAGCCCCGCAGCATCATTTCGGTTTCACTCATCTCGGTCATGCGAACCTCATTGTTATTTTTTGTACCAATGAGTGTGTCATGGATTCGTTACTTTTCAACAAAAACAGTATGTTAGCCAATCACATGGGTGAGTGCCAAGGCCATGCTGCCACTAATTTGGCCAAGCGCATTGCAGGCTACATCCTGTCTCTGATATACGGGCAGTCAACAAAATATAGATATACAGACAGCAGGTCATCCACGTGAGCGATACTCCAGAAACGCCTGAAAACATGGAAGATATGCCGCCGGAGCGCCCGAAATACACGGGGCCGCAGGTGTCGATCACCGACGAGATGAAAACCTCGTATCTCGATTACGCGATGAGCGTGATCGTGAGTCGGGCCATTCCTGATTTGCGGGACGGGTTGAAACCTGTGCACCGCCGCATCCTCTATGCGATGCACGAAAGCAACAACGGGCACGACAAGCCCTACCGCAAATCGGCGCGTCCCGTGGGCGACGTGATGGGCAAATACCACCCGCATGGCGATTCAGCGATCTATGACGCGCTGGTGCGGATGGCGCAGGATTTTTCCATGTCGCTGCCGCTTTTGGACGGTCAGGGCAACTTTGGTTCGATGGACGGCGATAACGCGGCGGCCATGCGTTATACCGAGGTGCGGATGGACAAGCCCGCGGCCTATCTGCTGGCGGATATCGACAAAGAAACCGTTGATTTTCAGGACAATTATGACGGCAAGGACCGCGAACCGACGGTTCTGCCCGCGCGCTTTCCCAACATGCTGGTCAATGGTGCGGGGGGTATTGCCGTCGGCATGGCGACCAACATCCCGCCGCACAATCTGGGTGAGGTTGTGGACGCGGTTCTGGCGCTGATCGAAGAGCCGGACCTGTCTTCCGAACAGTTGATCGAATACGTGCCCGGCCCCGATTTTCCCACTGGCGGGATCATGCTGGGCCGCTCGGGCGCGCGCAAAGCCTATCTGGAGGGCCGTGGATCGGTGATCATCCGGTCCAAGACGCGGGTCGAGGAGATCCGCAAGGACCGCTGGGCCATCGTCATCGACGAGATCCCCTATCAGGTGAACAAGGCCACGATGATCGAACGCATCGCCGAGGCCGCACGCGAAAAGCGGATCGAGGGGATTTCCCATGTGCAGGACGAATCCGACCGCAACGGTGTGCGTGTGGTGGTCGAGCTTAAGCGCGATGCGACCGCCGAGGTGGTGCTGAACCAGCTCTTCCGCTTCACGCCGATGCAAACCTCGTTCGGCTGCAACATGCTGGCGCTGAACGGTGGGCGTCCTGAACAGCTGACCCTGCGGCGGTTCCTGACCGCCTTCATCGACTTCCGCGAAGACGTGGTGGCGCGGCGCACGGCACATCTGCTGCGCAAGGCACGCGAACGCAGCCACATCCTGTGTGGTCTGGCCGTGGCCGTCACCAATATCGACGAGATCGTCGCGACCATCCGCTCCTCCGCCGATGCATCCGAGGCCCGCGAACGGCTGATGACGCGGCGCTGGCCTGCGGTGGACATCCTGCCCTATATCAAGCTGATCGACGATCCGACCCATACCGCGAACGAAGACGGCACTTATAACCTGTCGGAAATTCAGGCGCGGGCCATTCTGGAGTTGCGCTTGCAGCGCCTCACCCAGCTTGGCGTCAAGGAAGTCACAGACGAGCTGGAAGAATTGGCAGGCAAGATCCGGGAATACCTCGAAATCCTTGGCAGCCGCGACCGGATCATGGGGATCATTGCGGATGAACTGCGCGAGGTGCGCGAGTTGTTCGCCGTGCCACGCCGGACCGAGATCGTCGATTGGTCCGGGGACATGGAAGACGAGGACCTGATCGAACGCGAGGACATGGTCGTGACCGTCACCCAGTCCGGCTATATCAAGCGTACGCCGCTGGCCGATTTCCGCGCGCAAAAGCGTGGCGGCAAGGGCCTGTCGGGCATGTCGACCAAGGATGACGACGTGGTAACGACGCTGTTCGTGGCCAACACCCACACGCAGCTGTTGTTCTTCACCACCGAAGGCATGGTTTACAAGCTCAAGACATGGCGTCTGCCGCAGGGTGGCCGGACGGCCAAGGGCAAAGCCATCGTCAATATCCTGCCCATTCCGACCGGCGTGTCGATTGCCGCCATCATGCCGGTGGACCGGGATGAGAAAGACTGGGATGACCTGCACATCATCTTTGCCACCAGTGCCGGGGATGTGCGCCGTAACGCGCTGTCGGATTTCACCAACGTGATGCGCAATGGCAAGATCGCCATGGATCTTCCCGAGAGTGTTGAACTTGTGAACGTCCGGATCGCGTCCGAGGACGACGACATCATGCTGGTGACCGATGCGGGCCGCGCGATCCGCTTCCCGACGACTGCCGTGCGTGTGTTCAAGGGCCGCAAATCCACCGGGGTTCGGGGCATCCGGCTCAACAATGGGGACCGCGTGGTCAGCATGGCCGTGATCCGGCATTTCGAAGCCGATCCGGCGGAACGGGCCGCCTATCTCAAGATGCGCCGTGCTGTCGCCGGTCTGGCCGACGATGCCGAGATCGAAGACGACGAAGACGCCGCAGCTCCCGGTTCGATCACGCAGGAACGCTATGCTGAGATGTCGGCAGCCGAGAACCTGATCCTGACCATCACCGCCAAGGGAGCGGGAAAGCTGTCGTCCTCGCACGATTACCCGGTTCGGGGTCGCGGCGGCCAGGGCGTTCAGGGCATCGACAAGGCCATGCGCGGCGGTGCCATCGTTGCCTCGTTCCCGGTCGAGATGGATGACCAGATCATGCTGGCGACATCGAAAGGCCAGTCGATCCGGGTGCCGGTCGAGGGCATTTCCTTCCGGTCGCGCAGTGCGGGTGGTGTGCGGGTGTTCAACACCGGGGCCGATGAAGAGGTCGTGTCTGTGGCCTGGATCGCCGATCAGGGCGACGAAGACGAAGGCACCGCCGAAAGCTGAGTTCAGCTCCACATTAGGATCCTGTTATAAGGGTCTGATAATATACAAAAAGCGGCGCAGAGGGAAATCTGTGCCGCTTTTTGTATTGGTGTTACACACTTTCGGTAAATCGCATCACAAGACGGATGCGCGGTTTGGTCTTGTCTCGATGTTTCACACCCATTTCACGGGTCACGGGGATCGGTGTCAGGTATTCAGGTCCTGCGCTTACGTTGCGTTAAATTCGATTGATTAGGAAAGGACAGTTCTTCGCAGCCTGACCCGCCGACAGGTATTTCAAATGTCGGCCGTACGATCCTCGATCGGACGCAGGGTGCAAAGCGGGTACGAGCGTCGATTTCGGTTTATCAAAAGTCCTTTCCATAAAGTTGCGTTGGTCTTGCTGTTTCGGTGGGTCCGGCGTGTTTTCAAAAGTTTCGGCCCGACCATCCGCAACGCGAGGTGGTCGGGCTTATTTTCCCGGAGTCCGGTAATGTCGACCTTTCTTGATGCGATGCGCGCCTTTCCAGAAATCCTGCAAGCCTGCGGAGTGTTGGGTTCGATCCTTTATGTGGGTGGGTTTGCCCTGGTTCAGACTGGCCGGATTTGCGGCAACGGCACGCTTTATCCCTGCAACCAGCTAACCGCTGCCACGCTTGTGCTGATCAGCCTTGTCGGGGCGTTCAACATTGGGGCCTTCCTGATCCAGGTCGGGTTCCTGTTCTTCGGCGCGGTGGGTCTTGCCCGGCGTCTCAGGATGCGGTGGCTGGGGCGGTATCCTGCGGGAACCGGTATCATTCTATCGCGGTCGAATGGGCCAAGCGCACCTGCGCCTCAAGATGGCTGGCCAGAGTCTTGCGATTCGGAAACGCATCCACCCGCATCGGCTCATGGTACACCAGTTCGATATGGCCCTGCCGCCGCTGCGCCAGCACCTTGAGCAGATGGGGGCCAAAGCCCATGTCTCCCCACCAGCCGTAAAAGCGCGGATCGGCCCCCTCGGGCGCGTGGTAAATCACGGTCACGGGCTGGATGTGCATGTCGTGGATGATCCGTTCGGAAAAGAACGGCGCAAAAAGCGTCGGTTTGAACGGCAGCACCCGCAGCGAGTCGGTCGAGGTACCTTCTGGAAAGAACAATAGACGGTGACCGTGCTGCAGCCGTTCCTCGAACACGGCAATCTGGTTTTTCACATCCCGCGGATCGCGATCAATGAACACGGTGCCGGTGGCGCGCGCCAGCCAGCCGATGCCGGGCCAGGACGCAACCTCGGATTTCGAGACGAAATAGACGTTCTTGCGCGCGTTCAGTGCAAAGATATCCAGCCAGGATCCGTGATTGGCCACCACCGCGCCGGGCACCTTCATGCGCGGCCCGCGCGTCAGCAGCGGCAGCCGCATCAGCGCGAGCGCAGACCGGCACACCGCTTGGGTGAGGTAAGGCGTAACGGGGCGATCAACACCGTAAAGCGGCCGCTCCAGCAGCCGCAGCAGCAGCATCAGGACCAGACCGCCGAACACGACGACAGCCAGCGGCACGCCCCGCAGCACGACCCGCAGCCAGCCTGCGGCAGAGATGCGCGTCTCGGCTATGGGGTCTTCGCTGTCCCATGTGGGGCTCATGACGCGGGCCGCGGCGGACGGTCGAGCGCCCCTGACGTGATCTTCTCGGTCTCGAGGATCAGGCAGACATCCGTGGTGTTGAAGGCATGATCGACAAACACCCCCTGCCCGATCGTGCCGCCCAACTTGAGATAGGATTTGATCAGCGCGGGCGTGTCGCGCATCGCCGCTTTGCGGTCGATCCGGTCGGGCGGCAGGAGCAATGTTTCGCCAGGCATTTTCGTAGTCACGCGCAACGCTTCGGGCGCCAGATACCCCGCGTGCAGGTGCGAAATCGGGTGGCTGAGGGCGTCGAGGTCGGTGCCGTGAAAGCTAGCCGTACCGAATAGAACATCAATGCCGTGATCGGTCACATAACCAGCCAGCCCTTGCCAGAGCGCCAGCAGCGCCGGACCGCCGCGATGATCGGGATGCAGGCAGGTGCGGCCCAGTTCCAGCAGCGTCAGGCCGCTCTTCAGCAAGGGTGACAGGTCAAACTCATCGTCCGAGTAGAACCGGCCCGCTGCCTCCGCGTGACGGGCGGTCATCAAGCGGTAGACCCCGACCACGCCATCGGTTTCGCTGTCGACATGGCGCAGATCGCGCAGAAGCAGGTGATCGGCATGGGCATCGAAGGCGTCGGTCTCGCGGCGCGCGGCGTGATCGACACCCGCACCATCCCCGCCCAGTTCGGCCACGAAGACGTCGTAGCGCAGCCGTTGCGCGGCGCGCACCTCGTCCTCCGAGCGGGCAAGGGACACCTGAAACTGGGGCGCGTTCTTAAGCATTTGGAGGCCACCGGGATGGTTCGGAGCCACCATAAAGGGCCGGTCGATGACGCGCAACGGCGTCGGATTGACCGGAATTCCGTCCTTTGCGAAAAACTTAAGCTTTCGTAAACACTTGCATGCAATGTTTACGCGTCGAAGACAGGAACCAGTGAAATGCGTGACCCATCGATCACCACCTTGCCCACTTCGCGGAAGTTGACCGTGATGCGGTCGCCAATGTTGGATTGCACCTGTCCGACGCCCCAATCGGGTTCATTCGGGTGGCGGACCAGTGATCCGGGTTCAAGTAGTCCATTCAGGTCAGACATGCGCGGGTTCCTTGCTGCGTACAGGAGGATATAGTGCATCAGGACACAGCTTCACTGGCCGCCTTGATCGGATCGCGGATTTGCCATGACCTGATCAGCCCTATTGGCGCGATTTCCAACGGATTGGAACTGTTCGGGATGACGGCTGCGGGCACAACCGGGCCGGAAATGTCGCTGATCCAGCAAAGCTGCGACCACGCCGCCGCGCGCATCCGGTTCTTTCGCATCGCCTTTGGCACTGCAGGTGATGCCCGCCCGATCCCGCAGGCCGAAGCGCGCAAGACATTGGCCGATCACTACGCGGGCACGCGGATCTCGGCGGAATGGCATGTCGATGACACCTTGGGTCGGAACATCACGCAGTTGGCCTACCTCTCGGCGCTCTGTCTTGAAACCGCGCTGCCGCAGGGCGGGATTCTGGGGATCGCGATGCAGGACAATGTGCTGACCGCAACAGCGCGCGCCCAGACCGTGCGGGGGGATCTGCCGATCTGGGACCTGTTGAATCGCCCGACCTGCGCCGACGCAGCCAAGGTAGGCCCGGCCCATGTGCAATTCGCGCTTCTGGCGCGGTTGGGTGTTGATCGGGGGCTTTCCCCTGAGTTTTCAGCCACCGATGGGATGGCACAGCTGCGGATTGTTCTATTCCCTGACCGGCTCTGACCTCGTGCTGAGCACCGCGACTGCCGCACGTACCTGATCGGAGATCGGGCCGGGGCGCGGCGGATCCAGCAAGGTGGTCATCATCGCCTCGGTCGGTTGCGCCTTGCGCGACCAGCGCAGCGCGCGCAGGATGTCTGCCGCGTCATGGGGCAGATGGTCCGGGATATCCTGACCGGTCAGCGTGGCCCAGATGCAACTCCAGGCGCGGCCCACGCTCCAAGGGTTGTAGCCGCCGCCGCCCGACACGATCAGGCGCGGGGAAAGTGCGCGCAAGGCGGTCACCGCCTGAACATGGCAGCGGTTCGACAGGTTCAGACGTGACAGCGGGTCTTCGGTCACCGCATCGGCACCGCATTGCAGGTAGATCGCGTCGGGTTTTTGCCGGGCGATGGCGGGCAGGATCAATTCGTTCAGGATCAGGTCGAACTCGGTATCATTGAAGCCGCCCGGCACGGGAATGTTGATCGCGGCACCGCCCGCATCATCGTCCAGAGCGCCGGTGAAGGGCCAACGCTTGTCCTCGTGGACCGAGATCATCCGTACTGCGTCAGAGCCGTGAAAGGCCACCGCCACCCCGTCGCAATGATGCGCGTCGATATCGACATAGGCGATCCGGCGCAGGCCCAACCCGAGCAGGTGCCGGATCGTCAGCACCGGTTCGTTGATATAGCAGAACCCATTGGCGCGGTCCGGCAAGCCGTGATGGGTGCCGCCCCCCGGGTTGTAGGCAACGCCGCCTGCACGCACATGCTCGGCGGCCAGCAACCCACCCCCCGCAGCGGTGGCGGGGCGGCGGTACACCTCGGGAAAGACGGGGTTCGAGAGCGTGCCCAGCCCGAAGGCGGGATCGGCGCATTGCGTCGCCTCGGCGCGTTGCAGAGCACCGATATAGGCGTCGGTGTGAAACCCGGTCAGAGCGGATGGCTTGGCGCAGGGGCTGGTGCGGTACGCGGTGTTGGGCAGCCAGCCGAGGCTGCGGCACAGGTCGGTGACGGTTGGTACGCGCGGGATCGACAGCGGATGCAACGCGCCATAGCTTGATCCGCGATAGATGCGCGCGCCGATGAAGATGGGGTCAGTCATGCTGTCGGAGGTAGGTCACCGCGCCCCAAACGCCACGGGGCGCGAATGTCACCCGGCCTCTGCCTTTTCCGACAGATCGAGCCACAGGTCCTCGGCCTCGGCCAGCGCTGCCTGCCGGGCGACCAGCAACTCGGAGGCTTTCTTGAACTTTACAGGTTCACGGGTGAACAGGTTGGGATCGGCCATCAACTGTTCCAGCTTGGCGATCTCGGCGGTCAGTTGGTCGATCTCGGCGGGCAATTCCTCGAGCCGGTGCCGTTCGGTAAAGCTCAGACCGGGTTTCGACTTGGGCGCGGCAGACGGTTTGGAATCTTGTTTAGGCGCGGATTTCGACGGGGCGTCCTCTGTTGCGTCGTCGCCTTTCTGGGCACGATAATCGCTCCAGCCGCCGGCATAGACCGTCGCGCGGCCCTGCCCCTCCATCGCCACGGTGGTCGAAGCGACGCGGTCGAGGAAGTCTCGGTCGTGGCTGATCAAAAGCACTGTGCCGTCATAGTCGCTCAGCAGGTCCTGCAAGAGGTCCAGCGTTTCGACATCCAGATCGTTGGTCGGTTCGTCCAGCACCAGCAGGTTCGATTCGCGGGCCATGATCCGCGCCAGAAGCAGACGCGCCTTTTCACCACCCGACAATGAGCGGACCGGCGCGCGGGCCTGCCGTTCATCGAACAGGAATTCCTTGAGATAGCCCACCACGTGTTTCGGCATCCCGCGCACCATGATCTGGTCGGCCTTGCCCGAGACCCGCATGTCGGGATCGCCGGTCAGGTTTTCCCACAGCGTCATGTCTTCGTTCAACTGCGCGCGGCTCTGGTCGAACACCGCCGGGACCAGGTTGGTGCCCAGCGTGACGGTTCCGCTGTCGGGCGCGATCTCGCCCATCAGCAGACGAATGAGCGTGGTCTTGCCGACCCCGTTCGGGCCGACAAAGGCAACCCGGTCACCGCGCTGCACCATAAGGGAAAAGTCGCGCAGGATCGTCGTGTCGCCGAATGTCTTGGTCAGGCCCTTAGCCTCAATCACCTTGCGACCGGATTTCGGACCCGAGGCCAGTTCCATCGCCGCCGTATCCTGCCGCTTGATCATGGCGCTGCGTTCGCCGCGCAGGTCTTGCAGCGCGCGGACGCGGCCCATGTTGCGCTTGCGCCGGGCGCTGATGCCCTCGACGGCCCAGCGGGCCTCGGCCTTGATCTTGCGGTCCATCTTGTGGCGCTGCATGTCCTCGTCATCCCAGGTCTTGTCGCGCCAGGCCTCGAAATCGACGAAACCCTTTTCCTGACGCCGCACCTGCCCCCGGTCGATCCAGAGCGTTGCGCGGGTCAGTTCGGTAAGGAAGCGGCGGTCGTGGCTGATCAGCACAAACGCCTTGCGGGTGCGCTTGAGCTCGTCCTCGAGCCAGCCGATCGCCTCGATGTCGAGGTGGTTGGTCGGTTCGTCCAGCAGCATCAGGTCCGGATCCTGCGCCATCAGGCGCGCCAGTGCCGCACGGCGGCGTTCACCGCCCGACGCCGTGTCGACCGGACGCGCGGGATCAAACTTGAGGCCCTCGCCCGCCCGTTCGACCTTGTAGAGCTCTGACGGATCAAGACCGTGCATCGCGTAATCGCCCAGCGTGGCAAAACCGCTGAGATCCGGGTCCTGTTCCATGTAGCCGACACTGATACCGGGCGGCACGACGCGGTCGCCCCGGTCGGGTTCGACCAGCCCGGACATGACTTTCATCAGTGTGGATTTGCCCGACCCGTTGCGCCCGACAAGCGCCACACGGTCGCCGGGTTGGACAACGAGGCTGAGGTCATGAAACACCGGTTCGCCGCCGAAGGTGAGCGAGATGTCGTTGAGTTGGAGAAGCGGAATGATGGCCATGGCGTCGCGCTACGGCGCGGCGGGCGCAACGTCAAGGGGGTTGGCATCACCCTGCTGTGCGGTCTGCGCCAGCGCGCGCAACCGGGTCTTGCGCGGCTCGGGAATGGCGGCGATCTCCAGCCCTGTGAAGAGGTGCAGCGTGTCGAGGTTCGGATCGCGCACGGCGTGATCGCTGACCCAGCCACCCATGCCGAGATAGCTGCGCAGAAGGTGCGGCAGGGACGCTTCGGTGATTTGGTCCTCGGGCAGATCGATGGCGAGTGGCGACAGTTTTCGAGGGCGCAGCGTGGCGGGTCCAAGGTGGCTCGCCCGCAAAAGGGACAGGGCGGCGCGGTGTCGTTCCGGATCGGCACCGGGCAAGGAGCTGCACCCGATCATCATCTGTGTCCCAGTGCGATCCACGAGCACGCTCAGCGCCGCCCAGGCAAGGCGCAGGGCCATAACATCAGGTGGGCCGTCTGCTTGGCAAAAGCGCCCGAGTTCGAGCCAGGGGCCATGCGCGGACATGAGCGTGCCAAGGTCATAGACCTGCCCGGTGTAGCAGCCCGCCAAATCCGTGTGGTTAGTCAGTATGCGCGCCCTGAAGGCCACGACAGGCTGGGCCAGAGCGCAGGTGACGACGCCGTGCAGGCTTTGGTCGTCGAAAGTGTCTTCGTCGTCGGCGCCTTTTCGGAACGCACGCGACCGAAGTGCAAGCGCATCGGTACGGATCTCAGAGGAGGTGCCGATGCACGCGCTGTACCGCCCCACCCGCAACGAGACTGCCGCAGGTCTGGCAGCAACGCTTTGCGCTGCTGCCGCCATCGCAATCAGTTGAAGAAGTCGGAGGCGTTGAACCCGCCGATATTGCCGAAGAGCTTGCGGATGAAGCTGATGTCGCCGTCGCCCGACCGCGTGATCCGGCGCGTCAGTGGCACCACCTGCCCATCTTGCAGACCGTAGCGTTCGATATTCTCGACCACACCGTTGGAATCGAAGGTGATCGCCAGAACTTCGCGGTCCACTACTTCGGGCGCTTGCCAGGCGAAATGGCGGATATCGCTTTCGATGTAGTAAAAACCGGATTCGTTCAGCGTGCCCGAGGTTGACGGCACCCCGACCAGGTCCTCGACCGTGGCGCGGGTGTCGACCCCCGGGACGATCTGCTGCAATTCGTCTTCGGAGGGCACATAGCCATGTGTGCGATAGCGCGCGGTACATCCCGCAAGCGCGATGCACAGGAGCGTCACAAGCCCGATCCTCATTGTCGATCTGATGCCCTGCATGGCGCCTCTCTTGCGTTGGCGTTCGCTGCCTTTTATCCCGATTACACGGCCTTTGGCCTGCGTTCAAGCAAAGGGTGCACACAAGATATGCCACAACAGCTTCCAAAACCCGGAGAATTTCGCGTCAGCGACCTTGCCAGCAGGCGGCCGACCAGCTTCGACCTGCACCCCGATGCCGAGGCGCGTGCTGCAATCGCCGCGCAATTGGGGGTGCCGGCGGTGAAGAAACTGCGCTTTACCGGCGAGATCGCGCCGTCCGGTGCCCGCAGCTGGACGCTGACCGGCGAGTTGGGTGCAACCGTGGTGCAGCCCTGTGTCGTCACGCTCGAGCCGGTGACGACGCGGATCGACGAAACCGTCGAGCGGCGCTTTGTACCGGAAGAGATGCTGGACGAGGCCGAACCCGGTTCGGAAATGGAAATGCCCGAGGACACAAGCGCCGAACCGCTGGGCTCCGTCATCTCGGCGCATGACGCGATGGTCGAATCGCTGCTGCTTGCGCTGCCGCTCTATCCGCGTGCCGATGACGCCGAATTGGGGGATGCGGTCTATGCCGAAGACGGTGTGACACCTCTCAAGGATGAGGACACAAAGCCCTTTGCCGGGCTTGCCGCGCTGCGTGACAAGCTGGACGACAAGTCCTGAGCGAGACTGCCAGAAAACGCTTGCGGATTCCACGATTGCCCCTATGTTCGCGCCTTCATCCGAGGTGGGGTTGTCACCCGGCCCGGTTTTCCCTTAAGAGGCCGGACACACCCGAAACGCGGCATGGCGAGCATGCCACAGATTATATATAATTGAGGTTGAGACATGGCTGTCCAACAGAACAAAGTATCCAAGTCGCGTCGCAACAATCGTCGCGCACATGACGCTCTGGTTGCTGCTAATCCGAACGAATGCTCCAACTGCGGCGAACTCAAGCGCCCGCACCACGTGTGCCCGACCTGTGGCCACTATGCGGATCGTGAAGTGATTGCACAGGCCGACGAAATCGACCTGGACGAAGACGCGGCATAAGTAACGATTGGGCGAAACCCTCCGAATGACCTCTTCGCAGGATCATAAAAAGGTGGGTGAAGCGCCAATCGTGCTATCTATCGACGCTATGGGCGGCGATCTGGGGCCGGAGGCGGTAGTCTCCGGCATGTCTCGTTCTGCGGTGGCGAACCCGGATATCCGTTTTCTTGTCCACGGCCCCGAACAGAAGCTGGCGAAACTGATCGAGCGCAAGAAGGCCTTGGCCGGGCGATGCGAGATCCGTGATTCCGCGGGTGTCGTGTCGATGCAGGACAAGCCAAGCCAGATCATGCGCCATGGTCAGGGCACGTCCATGTGGGCGGCCATCGAAGCGGTGCGTGACAAGGAAGCCACGGTTGCGGTGTCCTGTGGCAATACCGGCGCACTGATGGCGCTGTCGATGATCCGCTTGCGCAAGCTGCCGGGCGTGAACCGCCCGGCCATCGCGATTCTGTGGCCCTCGCGCAATCCGCAGGGCTTCAACGTGATGCTGGATGTGGGTGCCGATGTGCGTGCCGACGCGCAGGACCTGGTGCAATACGCCTTGATGGGTGTGTCCTATGCCCGCAACGGACTGAACCTCGACCGCCCGCGTGTCGGTTTGCTCAACGTGGGCACCGAGGAGCACAAGGGCCGCGCCGAGCTCAAGGAAGCGCATGAGCTGATTTCCCGCATGACGGACCGCGCGCAATTCGACTTTGTCGGCTTTGTCGAAGGTGGCGACATTCCCGGCAAGGCCTGTGACGTGATCGTCACCGACGGCTTTACCGGCAATATCGCGCTCAAGACCGGCGAAGGCACCGCGTCGCTCATCGGGGATCGCCTCAAGGAGGCATTCGCCTACTCGCCCCTGTCACGGCTGGCATCTCTGCTGGCGCTGACATCGCTGCGCCGCTTGAAGAAAAAGATCGACCCGCGCCGGGTCAATGGCGGCGTGTTCCTCGGGTTGAACGGCACTGTCGTGAAATCCCACGGCGCGGCGGACGAAACCGGCGTGTCGGCGGCCATCAAGCTGGCCTTCCAACTGGCGCAATCGGGGTTTTCGGAACGGCTGGCCGCCCGGCTGGCAGCGCTTACCGATGCAGCCCCTAATATGGCCGAGATACAGACCAAAGACGAGGAGAGCCCGAAATGACCACACGTTCGGTTGTCGTCGGGCTGGGACATTACCTGCCCGAACGCATCGTGCCCAATTCCGAATTCGAAGCGTCGCTGGACACGTCCGACGAATGGATCAGGTCCCGGTCGGGCATCGAACGGCGGCATTTCGCAGCCGAAGGCGAAACAACTTCAGATCTGGCCACCAAAGCGGCGAAGAACGCGCTGGCCGATGCCGGGCTGAGCGCCAATGATCTGGACGCCATCGTGGTGGCCACATCGACCGCCGACCTGACCTTTCCCTCGGCTGCCACCATGGTGCAATCGGCGCTTGGCATGAACCGGGGCTTTGCCTTTGACGTGCAGGCGGTCTGCGCCGGGTTCATTTATGCGATGACCACCGCGAATGCGCTAATCCTGTCCGGACAGGCCAAGCGGATCATGGTGATCGGGGCCGAAACCTTCAGCCGCATCATGGACTGGACCGACCGGTCAACCTGCGTTCTCTTCGGGGATGGCGCCGGTGCGGTGATCCTCGAAGCGCACGAGGGCACAGGCGACAAATCGGATCGCGGCATCCTGTCGGTTGACCTGAATTCCGACGGCCACCACCGCGATATCCTGTATGTCGATGGCGGCATCAGCACCCAGACCACCGGATTTCTGCGAATGCAGGGCAAGGAAGTGTTCCGTCACGCGGTCGAAAAACTGGCGAAAACCGCCACGACCGCGATGGACAAGGCTGGCATCACCAGCGACGAGGTCGATTGGATCGTGCCCCATCAGGCCAATATCCGCATCATTCAAGGCACCGCGAAGAAGCTGGGCCTGTCGATGGATCACGTCGTCGTCACGGTGCAGGATCACGGCAACACCTCGGCTGCGTCCATTCCGCTGGCGCTGTCGGTGGGGGTTGAACGGGGCCAGATCAAACGCGGTGATCTCGTGGTGACCGAGGCCATCGGCGGCGGACTGGCCTGGGGGGCCGTCGTGCTGCGCTGGTAGTCAAAAGACTTTCTAAATTCCCACCTGCAAGCCGTTGATATTGACTCGGAAAATCGCAAGGCGCATTCTGACGCCAATCCGGGAGGTGTGTGGAATGGTACAAAAGACATTGACTCGTATGGACCTGAGCGAAGCGGTGTTTCGCGAGGTGGGCCTGTCGCGGAACGAAAGTGCTGATCTTGTGGAGACGGTGCTCGACCTGATGTCCGATGCGCTGGTCGAAGGCGAGCAGGTCAAGATCTCGTCGTTCGGCACCTTCTCCATCCGGGACAAAGCCGCACGTGTCGGCCGCAATCCCAAGACCGGCGAAGAGGTTCCGATCAATCCCCGCCGCGTTCTCACCTTCCGCCCGTCTCATCTGATGAAAGACCGCGTGGCTGCTGGCAACAAGGGCTGACCGCATGAGCAAGTCCGCCGACGCCTTTCGCACGATCAGCGAAGTCGCCGAATGGCTCGATACCCCGGCGCATGTGCTGCGGTTCTGGGAAAGCAAGTTCACGCAGGTCAAACCGGTCAAGCGCGCTGGCGGGCGCCGCTATTACCGGCCTGCGGATATGCAGTTGCTGGGCGGCATCAAGAAGCTTCTGCACGATGATGGCATGACCATCAAGGGCGCGCAGAAAGTGCTTCGGGAACAGGGGATTAAGCACGTTTCTTCACTCTGCGAATTAAGTCTGAGCGAAGAGGAAGACGCCGAACTGGCACTGCTTGAGGACGTCCCCGCGTCCGAGCCGGTGGACACGGTTGTGCCCTTTGCCAAGCCGGAACCTGCCGAGGATCCGGACGAAGAGCCTATCGCTGCCGACCTTTTGACACCCGAGCCGCACATGATCGAAGCGCCGGATCTGGAATCCACGCCAGAGGCGGCCGAGCTCGAAGCCGATCCCGTGCCTGTGGTCGAAGAGACGGAGGTCGAGACTGCATCAAGCGCGCCTGAAGAACCGGCAGACGTGGCAGAGGATATTGCGCCTGCAAAGCCGGAACCTGAAGCAGAGCCGGAACCGGAGCCTGCGGTTGCAGCTGATCCGGAACCAGAGGCTGAAACAGCCCTTCCCGGTTTTCTGCAACGCTCGATGGCGGATCGCACGGCCGATGACGCCGAAAGCGAATCCATCACTGGCGCTCCGCCATCTGAACCGGCAGAGCCCTCGGCAAGCGCGCTGACCCACCTGTCGCGCATTCAACGGCTGACGTTGCAACAGGCGCAAGAGATCGCGCCGATTCTCGAACAACTCAAGGCGGTTGGGCGTTAAGCCCGTTCTTGGCGCACCGCCCGAAATTCGCACTTGCGGCCACACCCAAAACCGTTATGACAGGCCGCAGTCGGGCTATAGCGCAGCCTGGTAGCGCGTCCGTCTGGGGGACGGAAGGTCGCAGGTTCGAGTCCTGCTAGCCCGACCAATCATCATACAGCTATCAAGTGCACCACCACCGCAAGGCGTCGGAAAAACACCCTCGCGCGGGGTGCATCCTCTTGCTATGCAAGGCGAATTGCAAACGGGGGGTTACGATGACCGGTGTTTTGGCCAATCAGCAGATCACGGACCTGATGGACCGGGGCATCATTGCCGCCGACCGCCCTTTCGTCGACGGACAGGTGCAACCGGCCAGTCTTGACCTGCGGCTCGGGACTGTCGCCTACCGCGTGCGGGCCTCGTTCCTTGCGGGCAAGGGGCGCCGGGTCGAAGACCGGCTGGACGATTTCGAGATGCACCGCTTCTCGCTCGAGGGGGGTGCGGTTCTGGAAAAGGGCTGCGTCTATCTTGTGCCTTTGATGGAGCGGCTGGCCCTGCCCGGCGGTATCAGCGCTGTGGCCAATGCCAAAAGCTCGACCGGGCGACTGGACCTGCTGACGCGCACAATCACCGATGAGGGCACAGAATTCGACCGTGTGTCGCCGGGGTATTCAGGCCCGCTTTATGCCGAGATTTGCCCGCGTTCGTTTTCGGTGCTGGTGCGTCCCGGCATGCGGCTCAACCAGATCCGGTTCCGCAACGGACAGTCGGTGTTGTCCGATGACACGCTGCGCGCGTTGCACGAAGACCAAAAACTGGTGTCAGGCGGCCCGGCGGTGATCAGCGACGGGTTGGGCTTTTCCGTCGATCTGAAACCCGCGAGCGGTGATCTGGTGGGCTACCGCGCCAAGCCGCATACCGGGGTGATCGACCTCGACAAACTTGGGCATTACGCACCGTCGGAATTCTGGGAAGAGCTGCACAGCACCAATGGCCAGATCATCCTCGATCCGGATGCGTTCTATATCCTCGTCAGCCGCGAGGCAGTGCATATCCCGCCCGACTACGCCGCCGAGATGGCCCCGTTCCTGGCGATGGTTGGGGAATTTCGCGTGCACTATGCCGGGTTCTTCGACCCCGGTTTCGGCCATGACGCGGCCGGAGGCACCGGATCACGCGGAGTTCTCGAAGTGCGCTGCCACGAAGCGCCTTTCGTGCTGGAGCACGGGCAGATCGTGGGGCGGTTGGTCTATGAACAAATGGATCAGTCCCCGAGCCAGCTTTATGGCGCGGGGATCGCGTCGAATTATCAGGGACAGGGTTTGAAGCTGTCCAAGCATTTCAAGGCTGGTTAGCGGGTCTGATCCTGCTGCGGTGCCTTGGGCTGCGGCTTCTTGCGATTTGTCACCGCGTTCATGCCCGCGTTGATGCCGGAATTGATCACGCGGCGCATCACGGTGCGCATGACCATGGTGATGATCTGGTTGAGGTTCATGTCGTCCTCCTGTTGCTTTGGGTGCCTCTACGCATGATATAGAGAACAAATGCGACGATTTTCAGGCATTGTTTCGGGAAATACCGCTGTTTTTCGGAAAATCGGTTGGGCCAAGGACACGATGCGTCAACGCATCGCCTCTTTCCGTTGACGGAAAGAATGTCGCTCAGTCCTCGAACAGTTCCGACTGGCCCACTTCGGTTTCTTCCTCGGCATCCACATCGCCTTCGCCCATCTGCGGCATCGCCCCAAAAGGAGGCCTGTTTTCCAGCAGGCCAGCGGCGCGCAGTTCCTTGAGCCCCGGCAGATCGCGGGCTGATTCAAGCCCGAAATGATCGAGGAAATTCTGTGTCACCACAAAAGTCACCGGGCGGCCCGGCGTCATCTTGCGGCGGCCAAAGCGAATCCACTCCATTTCGAGCAGTTGATCCACCGTCCCGCGGCTGACCGATACGCCCCGGATTTCTTCGATCTCGGCACGGGTGACGGGCTGGTGATAGGCAATGATCGCCAGTGTTTCGATTGCGGCGCGGCTGAGCTTGCGGGTCTCGACGGTTTCCTTTTGCATCAGGAACCCAAGGTCGGGTGCTGTGCGGATGGCCCAGGCATCGCCCACCTTGACCACGTTCACACCCCTGCCCTCGTAGCGTTTGCGCAGGTGCACCAGCGCCTCGGCCGCGTCGGAACCGTGCGGCATCCGGTCGTTGAGGTCCTTGACCGTCACGGGATCGGCAGTGGCAAAGAGGATCGCCTCGACCATGCGTTCCTGCTCGCCCATGGGGGGGGCCGCAAAGAGGCTGCGTTCGGTGTCGGTGTCGGTGTCGGTTTCCAAGTCTTCACTCACCGCTCATCTCTCCGGCGCAGTTCGATGGGGGCAAAGGTCGCGGACTGGCGCAGTTCCACCTTGCCTTCCTTGGCAAGTTCCAAGGACGCGGCAAAGGTCGATGCAGTGGCCGAGCGCCAGCGCACCGGGTCCACGTCCCAGCCGTCTGGCATGTAGGTCGCGATATCGGTCCACATGCCGGCAAAGCCGATCAGCCCGCGCATCCGCTCCAGCGCCTGTTCCATCGTGAACACCTTGTCGCGGTCCATCACGAAGGGGCGGAATTCGTCCTTGGTGCGGGTGCGCGCATAGCCCTGCATCAGGTCCAGCAGCGTCGCGGTGTAGTCGATCTTGCGCACCCGCTCGACCTCTTGGGTGAGGCCGCGGGCAAAGAAATCACGCCCCAACTGGTCCCGCGCCATGAGTTTGGCGGCAGCATCGCGCATCGCTTGCAGGCGTTCGAGCTGGAACGCCAGATGTGCGGCGAGGTCCTCGCCCGAGGGGCCTTCTTCGGTCGGGTCGGGCGGCAGCAACAGGCGGGATTTGAGAAAGGCGAGCCATGCCGCCATCACAAGGTAATCGGCGGCCAGTTCGATGCGCAGCGCCTTGGCCTGTTCGACAAAGGCAAGGTATTGCCGGGCCAGTTCAAGCACGGAGATTTTGCGCAGGTCCACCTTTTGCGTGCGGCTGAGCGTCAGGAGCAGGTCAAGCGGGCCTTCGAACCCGTCCACATCGACGATCAACGCCTCGGCGGCAAGCCGGTCGGCGACTGTTGTGTCAAACCCGTCTGCGGTGGCGTCGCTCATGCCTCATGCCCTTGCTCCAGCTGTGCAAGCTTGGCCTTGAGGGCGGCAATGTCAACATCTTGCGGCTCCGGACGGCGGGCCAATGCCGCCTCGGCGCGGGTCTGGCTGGCAGGGGACATGGCACCGATACGGTCCATCAGCGCGATGCGTTCGGGCAGGTCACCGTTGCAATGCAGGATCACGTCGCAGCCCGCTTGCAGGGACGCGGCCCCTCGTTCGGGCACCGATCCCGACAGCGCCTGCATGCCGATATCATCGGTCATCAGCAGCCCGGCAAAGCCCATCTCCTCGCGGATGCGGTGAATCATGGCGGGTGATGTGGTGGCGGGGCCGGTTTCACCGAAGGCGCTGTAGACCAGATGCGCGGTCATGCCCATCGCCACATCCGCGAAGGGACGGAAGGCGGCAAAGTCAATGGCCGTCAGGGTGTCCGCAGGCGCGGCGATGCGTGGCAGGTCCAGATGGCTGTCCATCTGCGCCAGACCGTGGCCGGGAATGTGCTTGATCACCGGAAAAACGCCGCCCTGTTCGAGCCCGTCGACCACGGCGCGGCCGATACTCACCACCTGATCCACTTGAGACCCGCAGCAACGGTTGCGCAGGAAAGGATGGGTTTCGGGCCGCGCGACGTCGAGCATGGGCGCGCAATTGGCGTCGATGCCAAGCGCACGAAGTTCATGCGCAATGATGTGGTAGCGCAGGCGCATGCCCTCTGCGGCGTTGAGCCCAAGAAGGGCGACATGATCCAGCGGCGGCAGCCAGTCAGTGGCAAGCGGCGCACGCAGGCGTTGCACGCGGCCGCCCTCCTGGTCGATGAAGACGGGTGCTGCCCAGCCGACACAATCGCGCAGGTCTGCGGTCAGGGCACGGATCTGGTCGGGCGTTTCGAGGTTGCGGTCGAACAAGATGAACCCGAACGGGTTGGCATCGGCAAAAAACGCGCGCTCATCTGCAGACAGTCGCGCGCCGTCACAGCCGAAGATGGCCGCTCCGAAAGGTCGATGGGTCACCGGCTGACCACGGGGATGCAATCGGCCCCTTCGGCCACAAGGGCAGCGCAGAAGCGGCGCGACTCGCTCAGGTCTTCAAAGCCGTGCGCCCGCAGCCGGTAGAAGACACGACCACCCGATGTGGCCTCTTCGATCACACGGTCCTTGTCGTCGAGATATTCGCTGAAGCGCGCGGCCAGTTTGGTCCACTGCTCGCGGGCGATTTCCGGGCTGTCAAAAGCGCCGAACTGCACCAGGCGAGTGCCAGCAGGGATCTGGTTCGGATCGCGCTCGTCCGCAGCGGAAGCGGAGGTCGCAGTGCTCGGCACGGACAGCGAGGCCAGTTGCAGGCCTTGCGGGCGCGGCGTCGGACGCAGGGACCGCGCGACACCGGGCACCGAGGGCGGCACGATGTCGGCGGAGACCACAATTGTCTCTTCGGGCTGGGCGTCGAACACGCCGGTTTCGGGCGCCGGATCGATCTCGGTAAAGGGGGTCGCATTGGCGGCGATCTGGTCGGCCAGCGCCTTGATCGGGTCGTCGGCATTGGCGATATCGGTCAGGGACAATGCCGGGGCTTCGGTCTGCGCGTCCTGCCGCAGCGTGGCCAGTGCAACCTCTTCGCGCTGGGTCAGCGCGCGGGTGTCAGTGATCTCTGTGACAACCACGTCTTCTTCGGTGATGTCGAGCGGACGTGGGGCAAGGACGATCTGGTCAGGCGGCGGGGCCGAGGTGCCGGTTCCGGCAATATCGTTGACCGCAAGCCCTTCGTGACGGGCGATCTGGCCACCGGGATTGTCCGGGGCCACGCGCATCGGGCCTTCGATGGCCATGACCACCGGCACGCCCGAGACATCGCGCATGATCAGCCGATATCCCCAAACCGCCACACCGATCACCAGTGCCAGCGACATCACCGCGCCCAGCCAATTGGCCGTCGTGGCCAAGTTGCCAGACGTTTCTTCCCCGCGTGCGGGGCCCGTCATATGCATGTCTGCCATGTCTGCCTCATTGCCCGGCAGCGGTGCCACCGGTGGTTTCTTGCCATTGCCTCACCCGGTCACGGCGCTTTTGTCAGCGCATTTCTTCGACCGGAGTGACTCCCAAGATACCAAGGCCGGCAGAAATAACAACAGAGACAGACCGCGCGAGGGCGATTTTCGCCTGTGTGGCCTGGGTGTTGCCTTCCTGCAAAAACCGCAATTCGGGAACGTCGTTGCCCTTGTTGTAAAGCGCGTGCAGATCTGACGCGAGTTCGTAGAGGTAGAACGCAACCCGGTGCGGTTCGTTGGTGCGCGCGGCGATCTCGATCAGGCGCGGCCATTCGGCCAGCTTGCGCGCCACGGCCAGTTCGCTGTCATGGGTCATGCCCGTCAGATCGACAGCGGCCAACGTGGTGTCATCCACGTCGACCCCGGCCTCGCGGGCCTTGCGCAGCACGGAATGCACCCGCGCATTGGCGTATTGCACGTAGAAAACCGGGTTGTCCTTGGACTGTTCCAGTACCTTGTCGAAGTCGAAATCCAGCGGCGCGTCGTTCTTGCGGGTCAGCATGTGGAACCGCGTCACGTCAGGGCCGACCTGATCGACCACGTCGCGCAGGGTCACAAACGTCCCTGCCCGCTTGGACATCTTGAACGGCTCACCATTCTTGTAGAGCTTGACCAGCTGCGTCAGCTTGATGTCGAGCGGTGTCTTGCCGTCCGACAGCGCGCTGACGGCGGCCTTCATCCGCTTGACGTAGCCGCCATGATCGGCACCGAAAATGTCGATCAACAGGTCATAGCCGCGCTGCACCTTGTCGTAGTGATAGGCGATGTCGGGGGCGAAATAGGTCCAGGATCCGTCCGATTTCATGATCGGGCGGTCCACATCATCGCCATGGGCGGTGGATTTGAACAGCGTCTGCTCGCGCGGCTCCCAATCCTCGGGGGTCTTGCCCTTGGGCGGCTCGAGCACGCCCCGGTAGATCAGGTCCTTGGATTTCAGGCTGTCGATGGCAGCCTCGATCAGGCCCGTGCCATAGAGCGATTTTTCGCTGAAAAACATGTCCATCTCGACACCCAGCAGGCCCAGATCGGCGCGGATGAGCAGCATCATCGCATCGGTGGCAAAGTCACGCACCTCTTCGAGCCAGACCTCTTCGGGCTGTCCGATATAGGCGTCGCCCACCTTGTCCTTGAGCGCCTCACCCACCGGGATCAGGTAATCGCCGGGATAGGTGCCATCGACAAAGGCCACGTCCTGCCCATGCGCTTCGAGATACCGCAGGTAAACGGACCGGGCGAGCACATCGACCTGCGCGCCGCCATCGTTGATGTAATATTCGCGCGTGACCTCGTAGCCCGCATAGGCCAGCAGGGAAGCCAACGCATCGCCGAAGACAGCACCTCGGGTGTGGCCGACATGCAGTGGGCCGGTCGGGTTGGCAGAGACATATTCGACGTTGACTTTTTTGCCCTGACCCATCCCGGATGTGCCGAATTTCGTGCCCGAGGACAGGATCACCCTGGGCACGCCCTGCCAGACCGCGTTGCCCAGCCGCAGGTTCAGGAACCCCGGACCGGCCACCTCGGCGCTGGACACGCGCGGGTCTGCCGAAAGCCTGGCGGCCAGCGCCTCGGCGATGTTTCGCGGCTTCAGACCGGCGGGCTTGGCCAGCACCATCGCGGCATTGGTTGCCATGTCGCCATGCAGCGGATCACGCGGCGGCTCTACGGTCACGTTGGCAAAATCCAGACCGTCCGGCAGCGTCCCGTCGGCCACCATCGCGGTCAGGCTGTCGATCACAAGCGCCCGGATATCGGAGAAGAGGTTCATGTCACACGTCCTTTGTTCGGCATGTCCTCTACCACCTTGGCGCGCGGCGTCAAATGTTAGGCTTGACCTTCGGCCTTGGCGCGGTGGGGTTTCTTGGGCAGCATGGCGATCAGGCGCGTTCCTTCGGTCTCTTTCGGGGCGTCATCGGGACCCAGAATGCGCAGCGTGCCGCGCGGGCCGATATCGGCGACCGGGATGCCGTCGGGGTGGGTGTCGTGCCAGTTCTGCAAGGTGAACTCATCCGACAGCGTGGTGACGCGGAACTCCCAGCCGTCCCACATCCGGCGCTGCACCTCCCAATAAGTCTCGCCCGCGCCGATCGCCCGCCCCCCCAGTTTCGGCGGCAGGGAGTAGCGCTCGGAATCCGAGGTACCGCGATTGAGCTGAAACACGTTCTCGCGCCCGAATTCCGGTGCAAGGTCGGTGGCGACCAGCGTGTTGTAGGCATCGTTGTCGGTGGCGGCGATCACGGTTTCATAGGCCATCAGGTCAAGCCGGTTTTCCGCTCCTTCGGACAGGATATCGCCGGTGTAAATCTCAAGCCCCGCCTCGCGGGCGTCACGCAGATGGCTGCGGTTCGGGTCGGAAATCATCACCGGCAGGTCCAACTTTCTGAGCAGCGCGCCCAGTTCGACCGACCAGCGGTTGCCGCCGACGATCAGCACGCCGGGCGTGGTCGATGCGTTGAGGCCCAGCAGCCGCGCCAGTGGTTTGAGCGTGAAGCCGTGCAGCACCACCGTGCCCGCCACCAGCGCAAAGGCCAGCGACGAGATCTGCGCCGCGTCCTCGATCCCCGCCTGCACCAGCCGGTCACCGAAAAGGCCGGCCACCGCCACCAGTACCACACCGCGCGGGCCCGTGAGGGCGACGAGCATGCGTTCGGACCAAGGTACGTTGGAAAACGCGAGCGACACCAGAACCGTCACCGGGCGGGCAATCAGGATCACGGCCACAACCGTGGCCAGCGTCCGCCAGTTCATCGCCATCAGGGTCTCGCGCGTCATGTTGGCGGCAAGCAGGATGAACACACCCGACACCAGCAGGATCGTTGCATGTTCCTTGAAGCGGTGCATCTCGGCATGGCTGGGCAGGTGCGCATTGGCGATCCAGACCCCCATGATGGTTACGGCCAAAAGCCCGCTTTCGTGCAGCAGCGAATCCGACGCAGCAAATGCGGCCAGCACGCTCACGAACAGCACAGGCACCTTCATGTATTCCGGCACCCAGCCGCGCGAAAAGGATTTGGCGATGCCCCAGCCGGCCGCGATCCCGACCAGCGTGGCCACGACGATGCCGATGGCCAGCGTGATCAGCGCGTACTCGACCGTGGTCGACGTCTGAAAGACGAGAACCACCTCGAAAGCCAGAACGGCAGCAAGTGCGCCAACCGGATCGTTGACGATGGCTTCCCATTGCAAGAGCGCCGCCGGGCGGCGTTTGAGCCGTGCCTGTCGCAGCAAGGGCGCGATCACGGTCGGCCCGGTGACGATCATGATGCCGCCAAAGACGGACGCCGTGGCCCAGCTCAGCCCTGCGATATAGTGCAGAACAGACGCCGACAGCAGCCAGCCGATGGGCCCGCCGATCACAACCAGCCGTTTCACCCCGACCGCTGCATCGCGGAGCGACTTGAAATTCAGCGTCAGGCCACCTTCGAAAAGGATGATCGCCACGGCCACCGCAACGATGGGCTGCAACAAATCCCCCATCGCGACGGACGGATCCAGAACGCCGAACACCGGCCCCACCAGCAGACCCGCCACCAGCATCAGCACAATGGCCGGCAGGTTCAGACGCCAGGCCAGCCATTGCGCCCCGACACCCAAGGCCCCGACAAGGGCGAAAGCAGTGATCGGGTTCAATCCAGCATCTGACGGTGTTGCCACGGTAATTTCCTTTTATGACCTTGCGGAAATCACCTCCGACCCTGTCAGGCGCGCATGCTCCTGCAGGGCAAACCGATCGGTCATCCCGGCTATGTAATCCGAAACCAGCCGTGCGAGTTCCGTCTCGGACCGAATTTCGGCCACGTCCTTGCGCCATTGCTTGGGCAGCAGGGACGGATCGGACATGAAAAGCGGGAACAATTCGTGGATCACATGGGTGACCTTCGCGCGCATCTCGATCACGTCAGGTGCCCGGTACATCCGGTGGAACAGGAATTCGCGGATCACCTTGAGATCCGACCAGAGCGCCGGTGAAAACTGAACCATCATGCGGCCCGCACCGCGAATGTCCTCGGGGCTTTTCGGATCGAGATCGGCAAGGTTGGCCTGCGTGACCGAAATCACATCGGCCACCAAGACACCGAAGAAACGGCGCAACGCCTCGTGACGGCGGCGATAGTAATTCAGTCCGGGATAGATGCGATCCACTTCAGCAAAACAATGACTTACAACCGGAAGCTCAGCCAGTTCGTCGGTCGAGAACAGTTCGGCCCGCAAGCCGTCATGCAGGTCATGGTGGTTGTAGGCGATGTCGTCGGACAGCGCCGCGACCTGCGCCTCTGCACTGGCGTGGGTGTGCAGTTCCAGATCGTGGCGGGCATTGTAGGCGGCCAGCGCATGGGGGGGCGGTTCGTGCACCGGGCCGTTATGTTTGGCAATGCCTTCAAGGGTTTCCCAGGTGAGGTTCAACCCGTCGAAATCGGCATAATGCCGCTCCAGCCCGGTGACGATGCGGATCGCCTGCGCGTTGTGATCGAACCCGCCATAGGGCTGCATCAACTCGTTCAGAGCGTCTTCGCCGGTGTGGCCGAAGGGCGTGTGGCCCAGATCGTGCGCCAATGCGACGGCTTCTGTCAGTTCGAGATCCAGACCCAGCACCTTGGCGATGGTGCGCGCCACCTGCCCCACCTCGATGGAATGGGTCAGCCGGGTGCGGAAATAATCACCCTCGTGTTCGATGAACACCTGCGTCTTGTGCTTGAGCCGCCGGAACGCCGAGGCGTGAATGATGCGGTCGCGGTCGCGTTGAAAACACGACCGGAACGCGCTTTCCTCTTCGGGATAAAGCCTGCCCCGAGATTTGCCCGGCTCGCATGCAAAATGCGCCGTCATGATCGACCGCCTGTTCTTGTTCCCTGTCCCGATCGCGCTTATATTCGCATCAGGCTACAAGTTAAAGCGAACCCGAGGATATCATGCAGCTTCCCCCGAAAGTGACAGATCGCGCATTCGAGCGTTTGTCGGAAATTGGCGCCAATGCCGAGGGCATGGCCCTGCGCGTGGCCGTCGAAGGCGGGGGGTGTTCCGGGTTTCAGTACGAAATCATGCTGGACGCACCCGCCGAAGATGATCTCGTTCTCGAAGGTCACGGCGAAAGGGTTGTCGTGGATGCGGTTTCGCTGCCGTTCCTGTCGAACGCGGTGATCGACTTTTCCGAAGAACTGATCGGCGCGCGTTTCGTGATCGAAAATCCCAACGCGACATCGTCCTGCGGCTGCGGCACCAGTTTCTCGATGTGAAATTGGGGGCATGTGGCCCCCCGCTTCCCAAAATGCTTCAGTGCATCGCGCTTGGCAGTTCGGCGCGGGCGAAGCCGTGAAAGAACGCCTCGAAATGTTTTGACGAGGTTTCGGCCTGTTCGAGAACCTGCATCGCTTCGGGCGACAGCCGGTCCTCCATCTGCAGGCGCATGCTGATCCAGTCACCACTGCGCGCGTCATCGAGGCTGAACATCGCTTCGGACATCTCCCGCATCGGTGTGGCCCGGTAGACACTGTGATCGAACCGCATCCGGTCATCGACAAAGCCCTTGGCAAAAGCCGCATCGCCGATCGTGGCCTGATGCCAGTTGCAGACCAGAAATTCGTGGTAATCGTCCTGAACGCTGACGGATGCACCGTCGGTGATGGTGAACAGCGCCGTTTCCCTTGCAAGCCAATCGGTCCAGAGCGGCGGCGGCACGTCTCCGGCGAAATGCAGGGCGATGCAGATTTCCCCCAACAGATCCGCGTTCTGTTCGATAAAAGCGAGGATACCGGCGAAATGCAGGCTCCGTTTGGCGTCGGCATCCAGATGCGGATCGCAGCGGCCATATTCGCTGAGATAGAACACGAGGTGGCTGAGCTCATAAGCCGCCTTCTTGTTCGGCAGCGCGAATGTTTCCGACCGCGCCATGAAATACCGCACGCGATCTTCGAGCGTCGGATCGGAGCCCTTGGGCGTTACGTCGCGCCGTGCCATGAGGCGGTGCGCCTCCATGCGTTGCAGGTCGGACAGTTCGGCGCGGGGCAGATCCTGCGCGCAGGCCCAATTGACGATCCGTTCCCCGTGATCGCCCGGCATGCCAAGGTCTTCGAGGTCGAGCGTGATCGACAGGAAGAACCTGTAATATTGCGGAAAGAAGCGCAGGCGTTTTTCGACCGTCTGATAAAATTCCGCATAGGCGTCGAGCGCCGCATCGCCGGGCCGGGTTCCGGTGGCTTCGAGGATGCTCAGGACTTCTGCGTTTTCCTTCAACCAGAACACATCATCGCGGTGACGACGGTGATCGGCAAAGCAGCTCAGAAGCGCGCCGAGGCGCGCTTCCTGCGGATTGATCCGGGACGGGGGGGTGAGGTGAATGACATTCGTCATGGTCCGATCCTCCTTGGGGGGTATCAAGGGACGGGTCGCCCCGCCCCGGGTCAATGCAGCGATTAGGAGCGTGTTGTCACAGGCGCGCAGCTGGTTGTGAACATCTCCACCAGGTCACCTTTGCGGGCGTCCGACGTGGTCGGCGCGCAGCTTGTGGTGAACATCTCGACCAGATCACCGGTGCGGGTGTCCGACGTGGTCGGCGCGCAGCTCGTGGTGAACATTTCGACCAGATCACCGATGCGGGTGTCCGACGTGGTCGGTGCGCAGCTTGTGGTGAACATTTCGACCAGATCGCCAAGACGGGTGTCGGATGTTGTCGGCGTACAGCTTGTCGTGAACATCTCGACTGCATCACCGCCATGCATATCACGGCTGATGTCGTTATTACGCTGATCTACATGAAGGTTTTCGATAGTCTGGAGTTTACGAGCTGCGGTCATGTTGGCCTCCTGTGGCTGGGTTGATGGATCAAGGCTGACACGCAAAAGGTGATTTTTAGAAGTCGAAATATCGTTTAACGGGTGTTTCCACCAGTTATCCACATGAAGATTCACCTATAGGTTGTTCAGGGCGCGAAACTCCTGAGGTTATCAACAGATCGGAAAAATCTGGGGATAAGTTTTGACGCGGGCGGCCAGGTGCCCCGGAGACCTCTGCCAATGCACCTGCCCGGCACCGAATCCCCTCGCCCGATGCAGAGTCCGATTCGTCCAGATCCCCGCTTGTGCGGGGTCGGTCTTCTTGGGATAGAGGGGCAATCGGGGAGACAGCACATGAAAATCGCCACGTTCAACATCAACGGCATCAAAGCCCGCCTGCCCGCCCTGACGGATTGGCTGCGCGAAAGTGCGCCCGATGTGGCGGTGCTTCAGGAGATCAAATCGGTGGACGAGGCGTTCCCCCGCGAGGCGATTGAGGACCTGGGCTACACGCTCGAGACTCACGGGCAGAAGGGGTTCAACGGCGTGGCGATCGTGTCGAAGCTGCCGCTCGAAGACGTGACGCGCGGTCTGCCCGGCGATGACAGCGACGAGCAGGCCCGCTGGATCGAAGCGACGGTGATCGGCGAGAACGACGCGGTGCGCGTCTGCGGCCTGTACCTGCCCAATGGCAACCCGGTGCCGGGGCCGAAATACGATTACAAACTGGACTGGATGAAGCGGCTGGAAGCACGCGCGCGTGACCTGATGGCCAACGAGATGCCCGCGCTTATGGCTGGGGATTACAACATCATCCCGCAGGCCGAGGATGCCGCGAAGCCCGAGCAGTGGACCGAGGACGCGCTTTTCCGGCCGGAATCCCGCGCGGCGTTCCGGCGCATTCTAAACCTTGGTTTCACCGAGGCGTTTCGCGCCTGCACGCAAGGTGGCGGGCATTACTCGTTCTGGGATTATCAGGCGGGCGCGTGGGAACGGAACAACGGCATCCGCATCGATCATGTTCTGATGACGCCAGCCTGTGCCGACATGCTGACCGAGTGCTGGATCGAAAGCGCCGTGCGCGGGCGGGAAAAGCCATCGGATCACGTGCCGGTCTGGGTGTCTCTGACGGCGTAACCTTCAGCACCGCCTTGCGGAATGCCGAGGCCCGGCATACATCTTTTGCAAAGTCCACAACCGGAGAGCAGCGCCATGGCCATGCAAGCGCAGGAAATCGAAGACCTGATCCGCGCGGAATTTCCGAATGCCAAGATCACGATCACCGATCTTGCCGGAGACGGAAACCACTATGCCGCCGAAGTGATCGACGACAGCTTCAAGGGCAAGAACCGGGTGCAGCAGCAGCGCGCGGTCTATGCCGCACTCAAGGGCAAGATGGATGGCTCGCAAGGCGAATTGCACGCGCTGGCCCTGACCACGAAAGCCCCGGACTGATGACTGATGTCGGCGCGGCTGTGGAATATCACGATGATCCTGCTGGTCGGGCCGTTTGCGTATTTCACATGGCGCAGACCCGGATCGCATGATGGCCAGCCCAAGGCAGGTGCAACATGATTGACTTTTTGACCAACACCTGGCCGATGTTTGCCGCCATCGGCCTTGTCACCGTGATAACTATTGGCGCAACCATGCCGTATATCCGCAAGGACCGGAAACGCCGCGAAGAGATGGAGCAAGACAATGACTGACGCGAAACAGAAGATCGAAGAAACCGTCAAGGCCAATGACGTGGTGCTTTACATGAAGGGCACCAAGTCGATGCCCCAATGCGGGTTCTCCAGCAAGGTGGCAGGCGTGCTGAACTACATGGGCGTCGATTATGCCGATGTGAACGTCCTGTCCGACGAGAACATCCGTCAGGGCATCAAGGAATATTCCGACTGGCCGACAATCCCGCAGCTGTATGTCAAAGGCGAATTCGTCGGCGGCTGTGACATCATCACCGAGATGACGCTGTCTGGCGAGTTGGACCAGCTGTTCGACGCAAACGGCGTGACCTATGACAAGGATGCCGCCGAAAAGATCCGTGAAGCGAACGCCTGAGCGGTCGACTCTCGGCATAACGACAAACGGCGCCTCAACAGGCGCCGTTTTGCTTTTGTGCGGAGGCGCTTGCCCTACCCGGCCTTGTCCTCGACATCGCGGGCCAGCGCCTCGGCGCGTGCCGCGATTTCCTGCAGCGATTCCGTCACGTCCGTCGGCACCACCGGCACTTCGATCCGTTCGGGTTCGGGCGGCGGTGCGTCCTTGATCGCGCGCAGTTCCGAGAGATAGGCAGCGGCGCGGTCTTCGCTTTCGCGCAGCTTGTCTTCAAGCCCGGCGGTCTTGTCGGCCAGCATCAGCCCCGCCATCAGCAACATGCGCGCCTCGGGAATGCGCCCGACCTGCTGGGCCAGAACCTGCGCCTCGGTGTCCAGCATCCGGGCTGCGGAATGCAGATACTGCTCCTCGCCTTCCTGGCAGGCCACGTCAAAGCTGCGACCGCCGATGGTGATTTCGACTTCGGGCATCAGTTCGCCTCCTCGGGTTCCGCCGCAGCCTCGAGCAGCGGTTTCAGTGACGCGATGATGGCGCGGGTCTCGGCCGCCTCGACCGAGCGCGCCGCGCGGAGACCCTCGAGCTCGGCCAGCATCGCCTTATTGATCAGATGCGGCTCACCGACGTTTTCCGCCAGCGCGCGGCGCAGTTCTTCGTTGGTGGCGCGCAGCATCTCGTTGGACTGGCGCAGGCGTTGCAGATCGAGGTCCAGTGCGGACACATCGATATTCGGGGCGGCTGGGACCGCTGCAGCGGCTGCCTTGGCCGCTTCAAGCTCTTGCCGGTGGGTCTCATGCAGCTTGCGCACCCGCTCTTCCAGCTGAGCATTGGCCAGCTTTTCCTCGTCCAGCGCATCCTGAAGACGGGCGACCTCTGCCGGGTCGATGCCGGGCTCCGACGGGGCCGCCGGGACAGCCTGTGCCGCACGCTCTTCAAGCCTGGCCACACCTTGCGCAACCCGGTCCAGCGCCGCCGTGATGCGATGTTGCAACTCGTTAATTTGGGTCATTTGCCTGATCCCCGTTTGTTGACTGCCCGACTGTGCCGCGAGGCCCTCGGACGTATTTTTCCGTGCTCTCGGAACGAATCGCTCCGTCCTCTTAATGTTAAAGTTTAACAACCCACATCCGAAAATGCGCCCCCTTATCCACAGGTGGCGCAGGCGTGGCGCTTGAACTCTGCGTTGACACTGGTATGAGCGCCCCAAAGTTCCCCTTTGCCCCCATCATAAGGACGAGAAGGCCTGTGGATATCGAGACCCTCAAAGCCCAGAACCCCGACCATTGGAACAAGGCGGCGGCAATCCGCGCGCTGACGCTGGACGCCGTCGCTGCCGCGAATTCCGGTCACTCGGGCATGCCCATCGGCATGGCGGACGTGGCCACTGTTCTTTATGAAAAGCACCTGAAATTCGATGCCGCCCGCCCCGACTGGCATGACCGCGACCGGTTCATCCTGTCGGCGGGTCACGGCTCGATGCTGCTCTATTCGTTGCTTTATCTTGTGGGCGATGCCGAGATCACGCTGGAGCAGGTCAAGAACTTCCGCCAATGGGGCGCCAAAACCGCCGGGCATCCCGAGAACTTCCTCGCGCAAGCCATTGAAACCACGACAGGTCCGCTGGGTCAGGGCATCGCCAATTCTGTCGGCTTCGCCATGGCCGAAGAAGCGCTGCGCGCCCGGTTCGGCAAAAAGCTGGTCGATCACCACACCTATGTCATCGCGGGCGATGGCTGCCTGATGGAAGGCGTCAGCCACGAGGCCATCGGCATCGCCGGGCGTCAGGAACTGTCGCGGCTGATCGTCTTCTGGGACAACAACAACATCACCATCGACGGCACCGTCGATCTGTCGGATCGGACCGACCAATTGGGTCGCTTCACCGCCGCCGGATGGCACGTTCAGGAAATCGACGGCCACAACCCCGCCGAGATCGACGCGGCCATCACGGCGGCCAAGGCGGACAAGCGCCCGTCGATGATCGCCTGCAAGACGCATATCGCGCTGGGCCATGCTGCGCAGGACACCTCAAAAGGTCATGGCGCGCTGACCAATGCAGAGCAGAACGCCGAGGCCAAGGCGATCTGGGGCTGGACCACCGGCCCATTCGAAGTGCCCGCCGACATCAAGTCGGCCTGGGAAGAGATCGGCCGCCGCGGTGCAACGGAAAGCGCCGAGTGGGACGCGCGTTTTGCAGAAACGTCCGCCGCACGTCAGGCCGAATTCGCCCGCACCATGGCAGGTGAAGCGCCGAAGAAACTGTCCTCGACCATCAAGGCACTGAAAAAGCAGATCAGCGAAACAGCGCCGTCCGTAGCGACGCGCAAAAGCTCGGAAATGGTGCTGGAAGTCGTCAATCCGATCCTGCCCGAAACCTTTGGAGGCTCGGCTGACCTGACGGGGTCGAACAACACCAAGACCGGTGATCTGGCAGTGTTTGACGTCGATAACCGCAAGGGTCGCTACATGTACTGGGGCATCCGCGAGCATGGCATGGCGTCGGCGATGAACGGCATGGCGCTGCATGGTGGCATCCGCCCGTATGGCGGCACGTTCATGTGCTTCACCGATTATGCCCGCCCCGCGATGCGCCTCTCGGCGCTGATGCAGGTGCCGACGGTCTACGTGATGACCCACGATTCCATCGGCCTGGGCGAAGACGGTCCGACGCACCAGCCGATCGAGCATTTGGCGATCAGCCGCGCGACGCCGAACACGCTGGTGTTCCGCCCCGCCGACACGGTGGAAACCGCAGAGGCCTGGGAGATTGCTTTCACCCAGACCAAGACGCCGTCGGTGCTGTCGCTGACGCGGCAGAATTTGCGCACCGTGCGGACCGAGCACAAGACCAAGAACCTGACCGCGCAGGGCGCCTATGTGCTGGCCGATGCCGAGGGCAAGCGTCAGGCGATCCTGATGGCCACCGGATCGGAAGTCGAGATCGCGCTGGCGGCGCGGGACATCCTGCACGCCGAAGGGATCGGTACGCGGGTCGTGTCCATGCCCTGCTGGGAGCTGTTCGAGGAACAGGACGAAGCCTATCGCAAGCGCGTCCTGCCGGGTGGTCCGGTGCGTGTGGCGGTCGAGGCAGGCATCCGCTTTGGCTGGGACCGCTGGCTGTTCGGAGAGCGCGGCAAGCGCGAGAAGTCGGGGTTCATCGGCATGCACGGCTTTGGCGCGTCGGCCCCTGCGGAGACCCTGTATGAGCAGTTCGGCATTACGGCAGAGGCCGTGGCGCAGAAGGTCCGCGATCTGGTCAAGGGCCGCTGGCAGGCTGATCCGCGCACGTGACTTAATACGGCGGTCCGGCTTTTTGCCGGGCCGCCGTTGCGCGATGCAGTGATGCATCGCACGAACGCGTTGACGCGTTCAGTTCTCCCGAAATTTGGTACGGACTGCACTGCGTTGACGCGTTTCGGGTCAGCTCAGATTTGCGCCCGCAGGCCATGCGCGTTGCGACAGCTTGGGCGGATCGCGGTCCAGCAGCAGGCGCACCGGGTCGCGGTTGCAGAACACCACCATCTGATCACCATTTTCGACCAGAGTGAATCCGCGCCTGTGAACCTCTCGCATGAACGCCTCGCGTCCCGCGTAGCGTTCGACATCGCGGGTCGCACGGTGGATCACCCCACCCCGGCCCACCGCCTTGGCCGAGAACATTTTGCGGATCCAGGTTTCCGCTTCAAGATAGGGAGGCATCATCATGCCGCCGATCCTAGCGCGGAACTGGTTAAGACAGGCTTAATGCGCTCAGGCGCCTTTCGGCATCACAGCGGTCCAGACGGGCGCGATGATCTTGACCCCGACCGGGATCAGGATCAGCCCCCAAATGAACCCCAGAATGAAATCCACACCGGCCGTGACCGCCCATTCGACAAACCCCTGCCCTGCCCCAACAGCAACGGCCATGCGGTGAATGGCATCCTCGGGCCAATGCCAACCCATCTGCGCCACGGAATGCACGATGATCGACCCGCCGACCCAGAGCATCGCCGCAGTGCCCACCACGGTCAGCCCCCTGAGAAGCCACGGCATGAACTTGACGATCCCGCGCCCCAGCGCGCGGGTCACGCCAAGCCGCCCCACCTGGCTGAGCCAGAGACCGACATCGTCCATCTTCACGATCACCGCCACCGCGCCATAGACGGCGAGTGTCACCATGATCCCGACCAGTGCAAGCGTCGCGCCCTGCATCCAGATGTTGTCACTTTCGATCACCGACAGCGCGATGGTCATGATCTCGGCCGACAGGATGAAGTCCGTCTTGATCGCGCCTTTGACCTTTTCCTCTTCGAGATGAACGGGATCGCCGATGTCATGGCTGCCATCCGGCCCGCCGGAATGGTCGTCATGCGGGCGCAGCACATGCACGATCTTTTCCGCGCCCTCGAAACACAGGTAACTGCCGCCGAGGATCAGCAAGGGCGGGATCAGCCAAGGCGCAAATGTCGACAGAAGCAAGGCTGCCGGCAGCAGGAACACCAGCTTGTTGATCAGCGATCCGCGCGCGATGCGCCAGATGATCGGCAATTCGCGGGCGGGCTCGAATCCGTGCAGGTATTTCGGGGTCACCGCCGCGTCGTCGATCAGCACGCCCGCCGTCTTGGACCCGGCCTTGGCCGCCGCCGCGCCAATGTCATCCACTGACGCCGCCGCCACCTTGGCGATGGCCGCCACATCGTCGAGAAGCGCCAACAATCCGCTCATCACGTCACCCCGTTTTTGTGTCTCCCGAGGACATACCGTCCCGGGCCATGGGCCGCCAGCACCAGACAGCCCCCGGCTATCGCCCAATTCTTGACGAAGATGCTCATTTGCCACGGATCGTCCGGCAGGAAGTGAAAGACGCTGGTCACCCCGCAATAGAGCGCCAGCACCGCCGCCACCGGGCGCACAGCCCACCCGGCCACCAGCGCCAGCCCTGCCAGCGCGTTGAACCCCAGTGCAGGCCAGACCAGAAGGTCCGGCAGACCCCGATCTGTCAGCAGTGTCATCGAGGATACCGGGTCCAACGTCTTCTGCACCGCCCCCGCCAGAAACAGACAGGCGATCAGGCACCGACCGACTAGAACCGCGATATCGGCCATGCGCATCATTATTTCCGATTCCGCAACATCCCGCCGGTGTTACCGCAAACCGTCGCAAAACGTTAGCGCCATCATGCCTCCGCCATACACCTTTTGCGCTAACATGTTGTGAAATCGAGTCTTTTTACTTTGCGGATGCAGCATACCTCCGTATACGGGGCACAGCTAACGCGCAGGAGACTTGCTCATGACCGTCACTCTTGGAATCAACGGTTTCGGTCGGATCGGCCGCTGCACCCTCGCCCATATTGCCGAAAGCTCGCGCAACGACGTGCAGGTGGTCAAGATCAACGCCACCGGCCCGATCGAGACCAACGCACACCTGCTGCGCTATGACAGCGTGCATGGCCGCTTTGGCGGAGAGGTCAAGGTCAAGGGCAATACGATGGACCTGGGCCGCGGCCCGATGGAAGTGTTCTCGACCTACAACCCCGAAGAGCTCGACTGGTCGGGCTGCGACGTGGTTCTGGAATGCACAGGCAATTTCAACGACGGCTCCAAGGCCAACATCCACATGGAGCGCGGTGCGAAATCGGTTCTGATCTCGGCCCCCGCCAAGAATGTGCAGAAAACCATCGTCTACGGCGTCAACCATCGGTCGCTGATCGAAGGCGACACGATGATATCGAACGGGTCCTGCACCACCAACTGCCTTGCGCCACTTGCCAAGGTGCTGGACGAAGCACTGGGGATCGAGTCTGGCATCATGACCACGATCCATTCCTATACCGGCGACCAGCCGACGCTGGACCGGCGTCATGCCGATCTTTACCGGGCACGGGCAGCGGCGATGGCGATGATCCCGACCTCCACCGGAGCGGCTGCTGCACTTGGCGAAGTGCTGCCAAACCTGAAGGGCAAGCTTGATGGCTCTGCCGTGCGCGTGCCGACGCCGAACGTGTCGGCGGTCGATCTGACCTTCTACGCGGGCAAGGACGTGACAGTTGCGGATGTGAACGAAGTGGTTCGCGAGGCGGCGGCGACCCATATGGGCACGGTCCTGTCCTATGATCCGGAACCGAAGGTGTCCATCGACTTCAACCACACCACCTATTCGTCGATCTTTGCACCCGACCAGACCAAGGTCGTGGGCCGCCGCATGGTGCGCGTGCTGGCGTGGTACGACAATGAATGGGGCTTCTCGGCGCGCATGGCGGATGTCGCCGGCGCAATGGGGCGCCTTCTGCACTGAACGCCCAAACGATCAGACCGAAGTCAGAGACCCGCGAGACAGAGATGTGTCGCGGGTTTTGTGCTCTGCCGTTTCCGACATTCCGTGTCGCCGTTAGCGCCCAATGCGGCGCTGCAGCATAAGTCGAATCCCCTGCCTGTATTAGAGTGATCCGCATCACCGCACCGCACAGGCTTTGGAGGCACGACCATGTTCCAGGTATTCTCAGGCATCTGGGCACTCTTGATCGGCATCGTGTTCATCATGCTGGGCAATGGCATGCATTTCACGCTGATTGGCCTGCGCGGCGGCGTTGAGGGGTTCTCGGCCTTCGATCTGGCGATCGTGACGTCGGGCTATTTCATTGGCTTCCTGTCGGGTGCACGCATGACCCCCGACCTGATCCGGCGGGTTGGGCATGTGCGGGTCTTTGCGGCGCTTGGCAGCTTCATGTCTGCAGGGTTGATCGCCTTTCCGCTGTTCACCGATCCGATCCTGTGGACGATCCTGCGCATCCTTGTCGGCTTCTGCATGTCGGGCATCTATGTCACCGCGGAAAGCTGGCTCAACGCGTCGGCCACCAACGAAACGCGGGGCAAGGTGCTGTCGGCCTACATGATCGCGCAGACGCTGGGCATCATCGGCGCGCAGGGGCTTTTGACCTTCGGGGACGCCGCGACAGCCGGACTGTTCATCGGTGCGTCGATCCTCGTGTCGATTTCCTTTGGGCCGATCCTGTTGAGCGTGACACCGACCCCGGCAGCGGATGTGACACGCCCGATGGCGCTGCGCAGCCTGTTCCAGTCGTCGCCATTGGGCACGGTGGGCATCTTCCTGCTGGGCACGATCTATGCCACGCAATCCGGCATGGGCGCGGTCTATGGCACACAGGTCGGAATGAGTGCCAACGAGATCGCGCTGTTCATCGCGATGCTGTTCGGCGGCGCGCTGCTGCTGCAATTCCCCATCGGCTGGCTGTCAGACCGGATGGATCGCCGGACACTGATCCTTGGCTGTTCTGTGCTGGGCGCGGTGTTCTGCATTCTGGGCTGGATCAACGGGCCGGACATCCGCTTCCTCATGGGCGCGGCCTTCCTGACCGGCGGCGTCACCACGCCGCTCTATGCGCTGATCCTCGCCTACACCAATGACGCGCTCGATCCGGCGGACATGCCAGCGGCGTCAGGCGGGCTGGTCATGACCTTTGGCATCGGCGCGATCCTGGGTCCGTTGGCCGCCGGGAGCGCCATGCAACAGCTGGGGCCGCAGGCGTTCTGGTTGGTTATTGGCGTGACCTTCGTGGCCATCGCGCTTTATTCGCTCTACCGGATGACCCAGCGCGCCGCTGCGCCTGTTTCGGAAAGCGACAGCTATCTCGGTGTCCTGCCAACCGCGTCGCCGCTTGCAGTCGAGGCGGCGGGCACATGGTCTGCAGAACAGGCCGAAATCGAGCGCGAGGCCGAGGCCTGAGGTTCTCGCCGCAGGAAAATCCGCAACCCTCCACGGTTTCCGGTCTAAACCAAAGTTGGACAACTGCGGATCTGCACTGTCGACCAATACTCCTGACGTCTTCGGACTGTCATCTGGGATGCATCGGCGCCGCACAATGCGGCACCGCATGCCCCTAAAGGAGATATCCAATGACCCGTATTATCGCCCTCGCCCTTGCTCTTGCCCTGCCTGTCTCGGCTTTTGCCTCGGGCGACGACTCCTCGATGACCGCCGAACGTATGACGGAAATCCGTACCAAGCTGACACAAGACGGCTACGAGGTGCGCAAGATCGACATGGAGGACGGGATGATCGAAGCCTACGTGCTCAAGGACGGTCAACGCTTCGAGCTGTACCTGGACGCAGCGTTGAACGTTGTGCGCTCCAAGATCGACGATTGATCCCAGCAGGTCCGCGCCCCCCTGCGCGGACCGCCAACCCCGGAGCGTGATATGACATCCTACAAAATCTGGGACCCGTTTGTACGGGTCTTTCACTGGGCACTTGTGGCAGCCTTTGCCGCAAACGCGCTGTTCACCGATGATGAAAGCGCGTTGCACGAATGGTTGGGCTATGCCCTTGTCGCACTGATCGCGGCGCGCCTTGTCTGGGGCGTGATTGGGCCGCACTACGCCCGTTTCGCATCGTTCTGGCCAACCGTCCCGAAGATCACCGCGCAGGTGTCGGACATGGCGACCGGCCGCACCCGGCTTCACATGGGCCACACGCCGCTTGGCGCGCTGATGATCTTCAACCTGCTTGGATCAGTGCTGTTGATCGGACTGACCGGCTACATGATGACCACAAATGCCTACTGGGGCGTGGATTGGGTTGAAGAGGCGCACGAGGCCTTGGTAACTTGGGCCGAGATTTCCATCGTGCTGCACGTGCTTGCCGTGATCTGGGAAAGCCGCCGGACGGGTGTCAACCTGCCGCGCGCCATGATCACAGGGACCAAGACCGTGCCGGACGGAGCCAGGACGGAACTGTGACCTTGCAGACCACGAAACCGGTGTCCCTGCTGATCCTGATCGTCGCGCAAAGCCTCTGCGCGGCGTTCTTTCTCTGGGATGTGGTCGTTGACGGGTTCGACCTCGGGCTAACCGCATTTGTCTCGAGCCACTTCGTCATCGAGGCGCTGGCTGTGCTGGCGCTCATTGCCGGGGTGGTGTTCGAGACCCGCTACCTGTTCGCTTTGCTGCGACGCAAGGCGCATCTTGAGGAGCAGTTGGGTCTGGCGGCGGGCGCGTTTCACGATATCGTGGAGTCGCGCTTCGACACGTGGGCGCTGACGCCGTCGGAACGCGATGTGGCGCTGTTCACGCTCAAGGGCTTCGGCATTGCCGAAATCGCCGATCTGCGCGGCTCTGCCGAGGGCACGGTCAAGGCGCATCTGAACGGCATTTACCGCAAGGCAGGTGTCACCGGTCGCGGCGCATTTCTCAGCCTGTTCATCGAAGACCTCATGTCCATTCCCCAACCGCCTGACACGGTGGCCGCGTGACAAGCCATTCCGGCTCTGGCATTCTGGTCCTCGAAGCAGAGGGATAAGGCCGCGATGACCAATTCAATCGCCATTGGTTTGGGGATGCTGATCCTCGGAGGGCTGGCCATAGACGCCTTTCTGACAGGTGGCGACGGGTTTGTGTTCCTGGCCTCCAAGGGTATCGATCTTCTCGACTGGCTTGCCTTCTGGCGGTGACCATCGGCCGGCCCGTTGCTTGACAGGTTTGCACAGTTCTGCTTGTTAGCGGTAACGGAACCCGGCAGAGCACTCTGTCCGAACCAGTGAGGACATCCACATGAGCACCAAAGTCGCCATCAACGGATTTGGCCGCATCGGCCGCAACATTCTGCGCGCCATCATCGAATCCGGTCGTACCGACATCGAGGTCATCGCGATCAACGATCTGGGCCCGGTCGAGACCAACGCGCATCTGCTGCAATATGACAGCGTGCACGGGCGTTTCCCGGTCGAAGTCACCACCGGCGAAGACTTCATCGACGTGGGCCGTGGCCCCATCAAGGTGACGGCAATGCGCAACCCTGCCGATCTGCCGTGGTCGGATGTGGACGTTGTTCTGGAATGCACCGGCATCTTTACCTCCAAAGAGGCCTGTCAGGCGCATTTGGAAAACGGTGCAAGCCGCGTTCTGATCTCGGCGCCGGGCAAGGACGCGGACAAAACGGTCGTCTACGGTGTCAACCATGACAGCCTGACCGCCGATGACCTGATCGTGTCGAACGCATCCTGCACAACCAACTGCCTGTCTCCGGTCGCTTATGTGCTGAACAACACCATCGGGATCGAGCGTGGTTTCATGACGACGATCCACTCCTACACCGGCGACCAGCCGACGCTGGATACGATGCACAAGGATCTTTACCGCGCGCGGGCTGCTGCCCTGTCCATGATCCCGACCTCCACTGGTGCCGCCAAGGCCGTGGGTCTGGTGCTGCCGGAACTGAATGGCAAGCTGGATGGCGTGGCGATCCGGGTGCCGACGCCGAACGTGTCGGTGGTCGATCTGACTTTCACCGCGTCGCGCAATACCACGGTCGAGGAAATCAACGACGCGATCCGAGGCGCCGCCAATGGCCCGCTCAAAGGCATCCTTGGCTATACCGACAAGCCGCTGGTGTCGTCGGATTTCAACCACGACCCGCATTCGTCGATCTTCCACACCGACCAGACCAAGGTGATGGACGGCAACATGGTTCGCATCCTGAGCTGGTACGACAACGAATGGGGTTTCTCGAACCGCATGGCGGACACCGCAGTGGCGATGGGCAAGCTCATCTGACATCGGTCCCGCGCGCCGATCGCCCATATCGGCAGAACCGTGCCGATGGCGCAGACCCGATCCGGGAACCCGACAGGGTTTCCGGAATTGCCTTTTCAAGAGCGGGGCACGTCCCGCCGGAAAAGGAGACATCATGACCGACAGCACCCTCAACCCCGGAAAACCGCATCTCGACCCGACGATGCAGGCCGAACCCACCACGCCGAACGATCAACTGCGTGACCTCTACACCCGCATCGTTGATGCCAAGGCCGGTTTCGACGTCATGGTCGACAAGGCTGAACCCGAGTTTCGCGACGTGGCCATCTCGTTCCGTGACATGCACGCCCGACATGCGGAAGAGATCGCGCGGCTATTGCACGGGCATGTCGATGCCGACGGCTCGCTCATGGGTACCGTGAACAAGGCTGTTGTGTCTGTCCGCGCGCTTTTCGACGAGATCGACGAGGACGTGATGGATCAGGTTCGCAACGGCGAGGACCATGTGCTGTCAGCCTTCCGCGAAGCCGAGGAGAACGGTCCCGCCTTGCACGAAGCCAAGCTGATCGCCATGCGTGCCGAACTCGAAGACCTGTTGCACCGGACCGCGCATCTTGATTGATCGGACCTTGGCAGGCGGGCCGGATTGCCAGACCCTTGCGTCACACGCAAGGCGGGCTTTCCCTACTGTCAGTTGTTCTGCACCGCAGCATCCTTATGTTCAATCCTGTAGCTGGTAGCGCAAACAGCCTGCCGGCACAGGACCATAGAGCAAGGAAAGGACTGACCATGGCCCATCTTATGTCTTCCCTGCGGAACCGTCTTCAAAAGCGGGCCGCTTACCATCGCACTGTTCGGGAAATCCGGATGATGCCGCTTGATGTGGCGCTGGATCTGAACATCTATCAGGGCGATGCCGAAAAAATTGCAGCGCACGCCATCTACGGCCGCTGAGCAAAGCGGGATCGTTGCAAAGGACACAGCCGCGCAAATCTGCGCGGCTTTCGTCATTTCTGCGGATCGAACTTCTGGATCAAGGCCTGCCGCACAGGTGCCGTAACGAATTTGGACACGTCGCCCCCCAGCCGGGCGATTTCCTTGACCAGTTTCGAGGCAATCGCCTGATGACGGGCTTCGGCCATCAGGAACACGGTCTCCACGCTGTCATCCAGCGCGCGGTTCATCCCGACCATCTGGAATTCATATTCGAAATCGGCCACCGCGCGCAGACCGCGCACGATGATCGAGGCATCGACATCGCGGGCGCAGTCGATCAGCAGGTTCTCGAACGGATGTACCACGATCTCGATGCCGGTCTGTTCGGCCAGCGACAGGCACTCCGCTTCGAGCATGGCGACCCGTTCGTCCAGATCGAAGAGCGGCCCCTTGTCACGGTTGATGGCCACGCCAATAACAAGCCTGTCGACAAGGACCGCGGCCCGACGGATGATGTCGATATGGCCCATGGTGATCGGGTCAAAAGTCCCGGGATAAAGACCGATGCGCATGGGCAGTCTCCGGTAGAACGTCAGTTTTGCCCCTGTCTCGCATCAAAACTGCGGGAAGATCAAGCAGATGACGGTTTTCGGGGTCAGTGCCCCATGATCATCCCTTCCAGCGCGTTGCGCTCCATCGCCAGTTCCGTCAGCCGCGCCTTCACCACGTCCCCGATGGTGATGAGCCCCACCAGCTTTCCATCTTCGACCACGGGCATGTGGCGGAACCGCCCTTCGGTCATCTGCGACAGGATGTGATCGGCATCGTCATTACGGCTGCAGGTCACCAGCTTTTCCGTCATGTAGGTGTCCACCGAGTCCGAAAGGCAGGCCGCGCCGCGATTGGCAAGTTCCCGCACGATGTCGCGTTCGGACAGGATACCAAGCGCGATCTCGTCGTCATTCGACACGACAACCGTGCCGATGCGCTTGTCGGTCAGCAGCCGTGCCACATCCGCGATGGTGGTGCCGGACTTCACAGTCACGACTGCATCCGTGGCCTTGCTTTTGAGAATGTGATGAACTTGCATGATCGGTCCTCCGGTCCCTATGGACTTCCAGCGTCCTCACGGAGCCATGTTCTGTCAAGTGCCTGAAAGCAGAGACTCGAGCCGCGCGACCTCGGACCGCACACCGTGCGCAAGTGCAGCGGCAAAACGCGAGATCCGGTCAAGGCGGCGGTCCTCGGCATGGCGCACGAGGTAAAAGCTGCGGGTGAAGGACAGCGCATCGGTCAGAACCCGCTGCACCCCCGGCGCAAAAGGCAGCGCGAAGTCATGCGTGATGCCGATGCCGCCATGCTGGCGCAAAATCTGGATCTGCACCGAAGCCGAGTTCGACGCCAGCGCGACCCGGTCGAGCGCCAGATCGCTGAGGTAATCCAGTTCCTTGTCGAAGATCATGTCGGGGATATAGCCGACGATCCTGTGATGGCGCAGGTCCTCCGGCGTCTTCAGGCGCGGTGCAGTGGTCAGGTAGGTCTGGCTGGCGGCAAGGTGCAGCTTGTAATCGGTGATGCGTTGGTAAGACAGCCGCGACGCGGTGGGCGGGCTGACGGTGATCGCCATATCCGCCTCGCGTCGGGACAGGTTGACCACGCGGGGCTGGGCCACGATCTGAAGGTCCAGATCCGGATTGGCCTTTGACAGGTCCGCAAAGACTCGCGGCAGCACGAAATTGGCGCAGCCATCCGGCGCACCGATGCGGATCTGCCCGGTCAGGGTGCCCGCCTCTCCCGTCAGAACCGATTGCGCGCCCTGCATCGCTTGTTCGGCGCGTTCGGCGTGGTCGATCAGCCGTGTGCCCGCTTCGGTCAGGGTATAGCCTTGCGGGCTTTTGACGAACAGCGCCTGACCGATGGCATCCTCAAGCCGCGCGATGCGGCGTCCCACGGTGGCCGCGTCCATACGCAGCGAACGGCCCGCCCCGGACAGGGTTTCGCTCCGCGCGACGGACAGGAAAATCCGCAGGTCATCCCAGCTCTGCATCCCGAGACCTTTGCATTTTTGCAAAACGTATTTGGGATATTGCCTCTTTGCCCCGCATTTTTGCAAGGCTATGCTGCGCGCAAAATGGGAGAAAGATCATGAAAGAGCTTACGCATTTCATCAACGGCGCGATGGTCAAGGGCACGTCCGGGCAGTTCGGTGATGTCTACAACCCCGCCACGGGCGAGGTTCAGGCCAAGCTGCCGCTGGCCAGCCCGGCCGAAGTGTCTTCGGCGGTCGAGGAAGCCGCCAAGGCGCAAGTCGCCTGGGGCGCCACCAACCCGCAGAAGCGCGCACGTGTCATGATGAAGATGGTTGCGCTGATGAACCGCGACATGGATATTCTGGCCGAGGCGCTGAGCCGCGAGCACGGCAAGACGATCCCGGACGCCAAGGGCGACCTTCAGCGTGGTCTTGAAGTGATTGAATACTGCGTTGGCGCGCCGCAGATGCTCAAGGGCGAATACACCGACGACGCAGGCCCCGGCATCGACATGTATTCCATGCGTCAGCCTCTGGGTGTGGTCGCCTCCATCATGCCGTTCAACTTCCCGGCGATGATGCCGCTCTGGCATGTCGGCCCGGCCCTCGCCTGCGGCAACGCGGTGGTGCTCAAACCGTCCGAGCGTGATCCCTCGGTGCCGCTGATGCTGGCGGAGCTGTTCGTCGAGGCGGGCCTGCCCAAAGGTGTGTTCCAGGTCGTGAACGGCACCAAGGAGGCGGTGGATACGCTGCTGGATCACGAGATCATCCAGGGTGTGTCCTTTGTCGGCTCCACCCCGATTGCGCAATATATCTACAGCCGCGCCACCGCGAACGGCAAACGCGCACAGTGTTTCGGCGGTGCAAAGAACCACCTGATCGTCATGCCGGACGCCGACATGGATCAGGCCGCCGACGCGCTGATCGGTGCGGGCTTTGGCGCGGCGGGCGAACGCTGCATGGCGGTGTCCGTTGCTGTTCCCGTGGGTGAGGAAACCGCCGACCGGCTGATCAGCGCGCTGGTCCCCCGGATCGAGAAGCTGCGCGTGGCCCCCTATACCGATGGTGACGATGTCGATTTCGGCCCCGTTGTGACCCGCGAAGCCAAAGAGCGCATCCTTGGCCTGATCCAGTCCGGTGTCGATCAGGGCGCGGAACTGGTGGTAGATAACCGCGATTTCAAATTGCAGGGCTACGAAAACGGGTTCTTCGTCGGTCCGCACCTCTTTGACCGCGTCACACCGGATATGGACATCTACAAGCAGGAGATTTTTGGTCCCGTGCTGTCCACCGTGCGTGCCGGGTCTTACGAAGAGGCGCTCAAGCTGGCGATGGACCATGAGTATGGCAACGGCACCGCGATCTTTACCCGTGACGGCGACACTGCCCGCGACTTTGCGCACCGGGTGAACATTGGCATGGTGGGCATCAACGTGCCGATCCCGGTGCCGCTGGCCTATCACACCTTCGGCGGCTGGAAGAAATCCATGTTCGGCGACCTGAACCAGCACGGGCCCGACAGCTTCAAGTTCTACACCCGCACCAAGACGATCACCTCGCGCTGGCCGTCGGGGATCAAGGAAGGCGGCGAGTTCAACTTCAAAGCCATGGATTGATTTGATATCCGAATTGAGAGAAAAAGGGGCGGTTTACGATCGCCCCTTTTTTTGAGGTCCCATGCCTGCCACGTATCAAATCCTGCCAAGCCACAACCTTGTCTATGTGCGTTACAGCGGAGCGATGATGGTGGCAGACAGCCTCAAGGCGTTTGGTGCCTATGCGAGCGACCCCGCCGCCCGCCCCGGTCAGCGCCATCTGATCGATCTCAGCCGCATCACCGACATGGAACGCGACTTTGCACGGATCATGCAGTTGCAGGCCACCAAGGGGGCCGAACTCGCGATGCGCGAGACCGAGACCCTGATGATCTATTTCGCGAACACCCCCCTGTCGTTGCGCTCCGCCGCGCTGGCAAAGAACGGCTGGAGCGCCAGCCAGGGCGTGATCGCGGTCGTTCTGGAACGCGAAGACGCGGTGATGACAGCTCTTGGGCTGCCATTTCAGACCATCGACGAGATGCTGGCGATCGACATGCGCAAGGTCGACTGAGCCGGTCTCAGGCCGGGAAGGTCAGGTTTCCGGCCGGCACGCCGTCCAAGACGCCGATCATCGTTGCGATCCCATGTGCGGTCAGCGGATTTGCGGTTCCCGCAGGCAAGGTGATCACATCTCCATAGTGAATACCGGTTCCGCTGACGACATCCGTACTCAGCCGAAAATTCTTGCCATTGGCGATGCTAAAGGCGGATCGGGCATCGCGCACGGCCTGACCGGGGTCAGCCACGGCGCTGGCAAATGCACCGGCGACCCGTGCCTGTATGGCGAGGTAGTTGCCCTGCCACATGTTGCGCGACGCCAATACTGCCACGCCAGGCGCGTTGAACGTCACAAAGGGCAGGCCCATCCGAGACCCAACCACCTGCGCCACTGCGCCGCCGAGGGAATGGCCGGTCACGTAAACCGCGCCGTGTACCCCGGCCCCGGCAGCCACCGCTTCTCCGATCGGATACATGGCGGTGTTCATGCCGAAAGTCAGCTGCGCGTCCTCGACCAGATCGGAAGGGTCGTCGGTACCGCGAAAGGCCACCACAAACACGGTTCCATCCGTAAAAATGACTGACCGTAATCCGGAATTCGGATCGTATTGCGGAGTTGCAGCGACCCAGCGCGGAACAGAAGGATTGGCATCATACGCGCCGCTCGACACGCGGGCGAATTCGGAAATTTTGGGCATCTCGAAAATCCTTGTGCGTCTAAATGCGCAAAGAATACCTCTATTCAGGGAAAAAGCTGAGCATTATTCGAAACCCCGGTCCAAAGAGCTGCTTCAACAGGTTTTGCATTTTGCCCCGCAAGCCGTCATCCTGACCCGACCCAGATCGGAGGCATGCGATGCAGGAACCGCCATTCAGCATTGGAATCGAAGAAGAATACCTGCTGGTCGATCTTGACAGTATGGCGCTTGCCGAAGCCCCGGACGGGCTGATGGAGGCCTGTGCGGCGGAATTGGACAGCCAGGTCAGCCCCGAGTTTCTGCAATGCCAGATCGAGATCGGCACCAAGGTCTGTGCCGATATCAACGCCGCGCGCGAGGATCTCAAGCGGTTGCGCGGCACCGTGGCGCGCTGTGCGCGGGCCTATAACCTTGCGCCGATTGCCGCCTCCTGCCACCCGTTCGGCGATTGGAAGACACAGCATCATACCAACAAGGACCGCTACAACGCGCTTCAGGATGCGTTGGGCGGCGTGGTGCGGCGCATGCTGATCTGCGGCATGCATGTGCATGTGGGTCTGGACGATGATGCGCTGCGGGCGGACCTGATGGGCCAGATGGCGTATTTCCTGCCGCATCTGCTGGCGATGTCCACCTCCTCGCCATTCTGGCAGGGGCAGGATACCGGGCTGGCGTCGTATCGGATTTCGGTATTCGACAACCTGCCCCGTACCGGGCTGCCGCCGACCTTTGACAATTGGTCGGAATATGAACGCTCGGTGCAGGTGCTGGTCGATCTAGGGGTGATCGAGGACAGTTCCAAGATCTGGTGGGATTTGCGGCCGTCGCATTCCTTCCCGACGCTGGAGACCCGCATCATGGATGTGCAGCCCCGGCTTGAGGACACACTGACGCTGGCGGCGATCAACCAATGCCTGATGCGGATGCTGTGGCGGCTGCGCGTGCGCAACCAGCGCTGGCGGCGCTATGATCCGTTCCTGATCGCCGAGAACCGCTGGCGGGCGCAGCGCTACGGGGTGAGCGACGGGTTGATCGACTTTGGGCGCGGTGAAATCGTGCCGATGGCGGAACTGACAGACGAACTGATCGCGCTTGTCGAGGAAGATGCGGGCATCCTGCGCTGTTATCGCGAGTTGGAGCATGCGCGCGAGATTGTCTCGCATGGCAATGCCTCGACCCGACAGCGCGCGGTCGCCGCCGAGGCGAAGGCTGCGGGCAAGGATGCGGATGGCCAGATGCAGGCGGTTGTCGGCCATCTGGTCGAAACCTTCCACGAGGGGCTTTGACCTTTTGCAAAAGTCCTGAAACAGTTGGCAATTAAACACTTGTTCAATTCACGCATCCAACGGGAGGAGCGGCGCGATGGATTTTGCCCTCACAGAAGAACAGACCGCCATTTTCGACATGGCCCACGCCTTTGGACAGGAGCATATCGCGCCCCATGCCCGTGATTGGGAAGCACAGGGCACAATCCCCAAAGAGCTGTGGCCGCAACTGGGCGAATTGGGCTTTGCGGGGCTTTACGTCTCCGAGGACAGCGGCGGGTCGGGGCTGAGCCGGTTGGACGCGACGCTGGTGTTCGAGGCGCTTTCGATGGCCTGTCCGTCGGTCGCATCGTTCCTGTCGATCCACAACATGTGCGCCAAGATGATCGACAGCTTTGCCGATGACGACATGAAGGCCCGCGTGTTGCCCAAGGCGCTGACGATGGAGACCGTGCTGAGCTATTGCCTCACTGAACCGGGCAGCGGATCGGACGCAGCGGCGCTGAAAACCCGCGCCGAGCGCACGAACGAAGGCTACACGCTGAACGGGACCAAGGCGTTCATCTCGGGCGGCGGCTATTCGGATGCCTATATCACGATGGTCCGCACCGGTGCCGAGGGTCCCAAGGGGATTTCGGCGGTGCTGGTGGAAGACGGTACAGCGGGTCTGAGCTTTGGCGGGCTCGAGGACAAGATGGGCTGGCGGTCGCAACCCACGCGGCAGGTGCAGTTCGACGATTGCAAGATCCCGGCGGGCAACCTGCTGGGCGAAGAAGGGCGCGGCTTTTCCTACGCGATGGCGGGGCTTGATGGCGGGCGTCTGAACATCGCGGCCTGCTCTCTTGGTGCGGCACAGGCCGGTCTGACCTCGACCCTCGCTTACATGGCCGAGCGCAAGGCGTTCGGGCACTCGATCGACCAGTTTCAGGCGCTGCAATTCCGGCTCGCGGATATGGAGATCGAATTACAGTCTGCGCGCATTTTTCTGCGTCAGGCGGCGTGGAAGCTGGACATGCAGCAGCCGGACGCGACCAAATTCTGCGCGATGGCCAAGAAATTCGTCACCGAGGCGGGCAGCCGCGTCGTCGATCAATGCCTGCAATTGCATGGAGGCTACGGCTACCTTGCCGATTACGGGATAGAAAAGCTGGTCCGTGATCTGCGCGTGCATCAAATTCTCGAAGGCACCAACGAGATCATGCGCCTGATCGTGGCGCGGCAGATGCTGGCCAAGTAATCTGGCCCCAAAGTCTTTGGGCCGCGAATATCTCCGGGGTAAGGCGCGCAGCGCCAAGGGGGCGGCACCCCTGCCCCATCAATCACAGGCATGACACCCGATGACCGACATCCATATCCGCAAGGATGGCCACGCAGGCCGCATCACACTGAACCGGACCAAAGCGCTGAATGCGCTGACCTATGAGATGTGTCTCGCGATCGAAGACGCGCTCTGGACCTGGCGCGCCGATCCGACGGTCAAGCTTGTCTTGATCGATGCCGAGGGCGACAAGGCGTTTTGCGCAGGCGGCGACATTGCCGAGATGTACGCCACCGGGACCGCAGGTGACTATACCTATGGTCAACGCTTCTGGCGCGACGAATACCGGATGAACGCGTTGATCGCCGAATACCCCAAACCGGTGGTGAGCTTTCTGCAGGGCTTCACGATGGGCGGTGGTGTTGGCGTGGGCTGTCACGGTTCGCATCGGGTGGTGGGCGACAGTTCGAGGATCGCCATGCCGGAATGCGGGATCGGTCTCATCCCCGATGTTGGCGGATCGTATCTGCTGGCGCACGCCCCCGGGCATCTGGGTGAATACCTTGGAATGACCACGGATCGGATGGGACCGGGCGACGCGATCCATGTGGGGTTCGCCGATCTGTACGTGCCCGAAGACAAATGGGAGGGCCTCAAGGCCAATCTATGTGCCGACGGCGATCTGGCGGTACTGACCGCGGCAGCCCGCCCTGCACCCGACTCACGGCTGAAAGAGGCGCAGCCAAAGATCGACGCGCTTTTCGGTGGCGGTTCGTTGGACGAGATCGTGAAGACACTTCGCGCCGACACCGGCAGCTTTGCGCAGGACGCGCTTGCCAGATTGACCCGCAACGCACCCCTGTCGCTGGCTTGCACGGTCGAGATCCTGCACCGGCTGCGCGCCGGAAATGGCGACATGAGACAGGCGTTGCAGATGGAATACCGCTTCACCTCGCGGTCGATGGAGCATGGTGACTTCATCGAAGGCATTCGCGCGGCCATCATCGACAAAGACAAATCCCCGAAATGGTCACATGATCTGGATGGGGTTTCGAACAGTGACGTGACAACCATGCTGCGCCCGGTGGAAGGTGCAGAGGTGACATTCGAGCAAAGGAGCGAGGCATGAAAATCGGGTTCATCGGGCTGGGCAACATGGGTGCGCCAATGGCGGGCAATCTGGCCAAGGCGCACCATGACGTGACTGGCTATGACATGGCGACAGTGACCGTGGACGGTGTAACAACAGCGCGCAGCGCCGTTGACGCGGCACGGGGCGCGGATGTGGTGATCACCATGCTGCCAAACGGCCAGATCCTGAACGCCGTGGCGGCGCAGATCATCCCGGTGATGCGCAAGGGTGCGGTGCTGCTGGATTGCTCGACAGTGGATGTGGACACCGCCCGCGCGGTTGCCGCTGACGCGGAAGAGGCCGGGTTGCTGCCGCTGGACGCGCCCGTGTCAGGTGGCATCGGCGGTGCTGCAGCCGGAACGCTGACCTTCATGGTGGGCGGATCGGACGAGGCGTATCAGACCGCCCTGCCCCTTTTCGAGACAATGGGGCAGAAATCGGTCCATTGCGGTCCGTCGGGCAACGGTCAGGCGGCCAAGATCTGCAACAACATGATCCTTGGCGTGACCATGATCGCCACTTGCGAAGCCTTTGCACTGGCCGACAAGCTGGGTCTGGACCGCAAGGCGATGTTCGACGTGGTCAGCACCTCGTCGGGATCGAGCTGGTCGATGAACACCTATTGCCCTGCACCCGGCATCGGCCCCAAATCCCCTGCGGATAATGGCTATACCCCGGGTTTTGCAGCGGATCTGATGCTCAAGGACCTGCGCCTGAGCCAGCAGGCCGCCGAGGCGTCGGACGCCGATACACCTCTGGGTCAGCAGGCAACGGAACTCTATCGCCGCTTTGTCGAGGAGGAGGACGGAGCCGGGCGCGACTTTTCCGCGATGCTGCCCCGTTTCGAAAAACGCGGGCGCGGCTAGGTGCCCTAATTATCCAAAGATAGCGATCAGTACCAAAGGAAATGCCTAAAAGATAACTAGATTGCTACAAAAGATCGCCGCCTTGCCAGGGCAAAACCGTCTGAACTCCACGGTTAACGGCAAGGCGGCACAACATGCCCATCGCGCAGGCTCTTCCCATCAACACCGGTGCAACCGCACTGCAGATGGCGAACAATATTTTCGGCGCGGGCATCACCGTGAACAGCGCCACCTATACCGGCGATGGGCGGTCCTCCGGGATTTATACCAACGGCGATGTGATCTCTCCGGAACTCACGCCAGGCAACACCGGCGTCATTCTGTCGACGGGTCTGGCCACGGGGGTCACAAATAACTCGGGCTCGCTGAACACCAATACGACCGCCGGCCGCTCTACCGATACGTTCGGCCCCAACGGTGACGCCGATTTCAACAGCATCGCCGGCGGGTTTACCTTCGATGCGTCTTTCCTGACCATCAACTTCACGCCGAACGGAAATCTGCTGACATTGGATTTCGTCATCAGTTCGGAAGAATACCCCGAATTCATCAACTCGGCATTCCTTGATGTGGTCGGAATCTGGGTCAACGGCACCCAAGCCACGGTGACAGTCGGCAACGGCAACGTGTCGGTGGGCAACATCAACGGCAACACGGCCGCAAACCTCTACAACGACAACATGGCAGACCAGTTCAACACCGAGATGGACGGGTTCACGGTTACGCTCAGTGTCGCTGCCCCTGTCAATGCGGGCGTGCCCAACACGATCAAGATCGGTGTCGCAGACGTGTCGGATGCAGGCTACGACACCAATCTTCTGATCGCCGGTGGATCCGCCCAGGCCTCGCTGGTCGCCATTGATGACGAGACCAATATCGGCCTGAACAGCAGCAGGACCATCGACGTTCTGGGAAATGACGCCACAACCGGCGGAACCTTGACCATCACACATGTCAACGGAATAGCCGTGGTCGCCGGCAGCAGCATCACGCTGACTTCGGGACAGACGGTGACTCTGAACGCCGATGGGACCTTTACGGTATTGTCCGATGGTGACGTCGAAACCGCGTATTTCACCTATACCGTGAACAACGGGCTGGGTCAGTCCGACACCGCCATCGTACAGGTCGACCAGCTTCCGTGTTTCGTCGCGGGTACGCTGATCGACACGCCCAATGGCCCGGTGCCGGTGCAGGATCTGCGCCCCGGTGATCTGGTTCTGACGCTGGACAATGGAGCACAGCCGCTGCGCTGGATCGGCGCCCGCGAAATCGAGGCGCGGGACAATTTCGCGCCGATCCGCATTTGCGCGGGCAGCTACGGTGCCGAGGCAGATGTGCTTCTGTCACCACAGCACCGCGTTCTGATCCGAGATATCTGGGCCGAATTGTTGTTCGGGGAAGCCGAGGTGCTGGTCAAGGCCAAGGATCTGGTGAACGACAAGACCGTGCGCCGCGAGGAAAGCGACACGCCGGTGACCTATGTGCACCTGCTCTTCGACCAGCACAACATCGTTACCTCCAGCGGCCTGCTGTCGGAAAGTTACCTGCCCGGCCCGATGATGCGCCACACCTTCCCGGACGAGGCTTGCGCCGAGATCATCACCCTGTTCCCGGAACTTGCAGATATCGAGTCCTCCGGATGGGCCGCCGCGCGTCCCATCCTAAAGACCTACGAAGCGCAGGCGTTGCAGGCCCGCGCCGCGTAAGGATCACTCTGCCGCGAGCGGTTTTTTCGCGTCCAGCATCGGCTTGAGGTAGCGCCCGGTATGGGACGCCGAAATCTCGGCTACCTCTTCCGGCGTGCCGGTCGCAACGATCTGACCACCGCCATCGCCGCCTTCGGGACCAATGTCGATCAACCAGTCCGCCGTCTTGATCACATCGAGGTTGTGTTCGATCACGATGACCGAATTGCCCTGCTCCACAAGTTCATGCAACACTTCAAGAAGCTTGCGCACATCCTCGAAATGCAAGCCAGTTGTTGGCTCGTCGAGGATATAGAGCGTGCGCCCCGTGGACCGTTTGGCAAGCTCCTTGGACAGCTTCACGCGCTGCGCTTCGCCGCCTGACAAGGTCGTCGCCTGCTGACCCACCTTGATATAGCCAAGCCCGACTCGCACCAGCGCATCCATCTTTTCGCGGATGCTGGGCACCGCTTTGAAGAACTCCTGCGCATCTTCAACCGTCATATCAAGAACATCGGCTATGCTCTTGCCTTTGAACCTGATTTCCAAGGTTTCACGATTGTAACGCGCGCCCTTGCAGGTCTCGCAGGTGACGTAGACATCAGGCAGAAAGTGCATCTCGATCTTGATGACGCCGTCACCCTGGCACGCTTCGCATCGCCCACCTTTGACGTTGAAGCTGAAGCGCCCCGGCTTGTAGCCACGCGCCTTGGCTTCGGGCAGACCGGCGAACCAGTCGCGGATCGGGGTGAAGGCACCGGTATAGGTGGCGGGGTTGGACCGTGGTGTGCGCCCGATGGGCCGCTGGTCAATGTCGATCACCTTGTCCAGATGTTCCAGCCCCTTGATGGTTTCGCAGGGCGCGGGCGTCTGGCGCGCGCCGTTGAGACGCATGGAGGCGGTCTTGAACAGGGTTTCGATTGTCAGTGTAGACTTGCCGCCACCGGACACCCCCGTGACGCAGACGAACTTGCCCAAGGGAAATTCCGCCGTGACGTCCTGCAGGTTGTTGCCCGACGCCTTGACCACGGTGACCGACTTACCCTTCTTGCCACTGCGGCGCTCTGTCGGGACCGCGATCTCGCGCGCGCCGCTGAGGTACTGACCGGTCAGCGATGCAGGGTCGTCGGCGACCTGCTTGGGCGTCCCGTGCGAGACCACCTGCCCGCCATGCACACCGGCACCGGGGCCGATGTCGAAGACATAGTCCGCCTCGCGGATCGCCTCTTCGTCATGTTCGACCACGATCACCGTATTGCCTTGATCGCGCAGGGATTTCAGCGTTCCGAGCAGCCGGTCATTGTCACGCTGGTGCAGGCCGATGGATGGCTCGTCCAACACGTAAAGCACGCCGGTCAGGCCCGACCCGATCTGGCTGGCCAGCCTGATCCGCTGGCTTTCACCACCAGACAAGGTGCCCGCGTTGCGGGACAGCGTCAGGTATTCGAGGCCCACATTGTTCAGGAAGCCAAGCCGTTCGCGGATTTCCTTGAGGATCGCCTTGGCGATTTCGTTCTTCTGGTTGGTCAGGTGGTCCGGCACGGTCTGGCACCAGTCGAACGCTTCCTTGATCGACATCTGAACGACCTGACCGACATGCAGGGTGGCGATCTTGACTGCCAGCGCCTCTTCCCGAAGGCGGTAGCCGCCGCAGGCACCACAGGACCGGTTGTTCTGGAAGTTCTCGAATTCTTCGCGGATCCAGTTGCTGTCGGTTTCGCGATAGCGGCGTTCCATATTCGGGATCACACCTTCAAAGGTGCGTGTCACCTGGTAAACGCGGCCGCCTTCATCGTAGCGAAACGGGATTTCCTCGTCGCCCGAGCCATACAGGAAAACCTGCTGGATATTTGGATCAAGGTCCTTCCAGCGGGCATTCTTGTTGAACCCGTAATGTTTCGCGAGCGATTCAATGGTTTGCAGGAAATACGGGCTTTTGCCCTTGCGCCACGGGGCCAGCGCGCCGTCACTGATCTTGAGCGTGATGTCGGGCACGACGAGGTTGGGATCGAAGAACAGCTCGACCCCGAGACCGTCACATTCCGGGCAAGCGCCGAACGGCGCGTTGAAGGAAAACAGGCGCGGTTCGATTTCCGAGATGGTGAAGCCACTGACCGGGCAGGCGAATTTCTCGGAAAAGGTAAAGCGCTGAGGCTCATCGGTCGCTTCCGCGCCCTCCTCGCCTGAAGAGGTCGCGCCAGCGCCCGATGAAGGCACGGTTTCCAGAATGGCAATCCCGTCCGCCAGATCCAGCGCGGTGCGGAAGCTGTCGGCAAGGCGGGTTTCGAGCCCCTCCTTCACCACAAGACGGTCCACCACCACGTCAATGTCATGACGGAATTTCTTGTCGAGCGTCGGCGGTTCGTCCAATTCGTAGAATTGCCCGTCCACCTTGACCCGCTGGAAACCCTGCTTGCGCAGTTCAAGGAATTCCTTGCGGTACTCGCCTTTGCGGTCGCGCACGATGGGCGCCAGAAGATAGGCGCGTGTGCCCTCATCCATCCCCATGACGCGATCCACCATGTCCTGCACCTGCTGCGCTTCGATGGGCAGGCCGGTGGCGGGGCTGTAGGGTGTGCCCACGCGCGCAAACAAAAGGCGCATGTAGTCGTAGATCTCGGTCACCGTACCAACAGTCGAGCGCGGGTTCTTGGAGGTGGTCTTCTGTTCGATGGAAATGGCTGGCGACAGTCCCGAGATGTGATCCACATCGGGCTTCTGCATCATGTCGAGGAACTGCCGCGCATAGGCCGACAGCGATTCAACATAGCGCCGCTGGCCTTCGGCATAGATGGTGTCGAAGGCCAGAGACGATTTTCCCGAGCCCGACAGCCCGGTGATCACCACAAGCTGATCGCGCGGAATATCCACGTCGATGTTTTTGAGATTGTGCTCGCGCGCGCCACGCACTTCGATGTTCTTCAGCTCTGGCATGTGATCCCCCGGTCCGGTTGGTTAACACATAGGGGATGGCGTTGGTTTCGCCAATCGAAAATAGAGAACAAATACGGAACGGGATGGCTGACGCCCGCCCAATCTTTGGGCATCGGGTGGCAATCCTCTATACAGAGCAAGTGACACCGGCCAGCACTCTGCATTTTGTATATACATTGCAGTTACATTGTCGTAACAAGACATGGCTCTTGAAGGAGATCGCTTGCGTGGCAAAAACCGAAAAGCCGAAGAAGCAGCGCAAGGATGGCCAGTTGATCATTCGCATCGCAAAAGACGACCGCGATGCCTTTGTCGACCTGTGTGACCGGCTGGATACCAGCGCCGCGCGCGAGATAAGGCGGTTCATTCGCGGCTTTCTGCAGGAGCATGAGACCGAAACGACCAAAAACTCGAAAAAGGACTGATGACATGGCGAATAAACTCAAAAGCCTCAAAGCCGAAGTGAAAAGCCGCAAGGCCAAGGTTGCCCGGCAGGAAAAGAAACTGAAACAAGCCAAGAAGGCGCTCAAGAAAGCGGCCTGACCATCGTTCGAGGGGACCATCCAAACATGACACGACTGACCGACTTTCACGGCATTGGGCCGGCATTGGCCAAACGGCTCGAGGCCGCAGGTATCGTTGACGGCAAGACGCTGGCAGAGGCCGATCCGGCTGTGCTGACCGCCATTCCCGGCGTGTCCGCCTTGCGTGCGGCGACGTGGCAGAAAACTGCCGCCGAAAGCGCCCTGACGGCCCCCTCGGACATTCCGGCTGACCAGCCCGATACCACGGTGGTGCTTCTCCAGGTTTCGTCCGCAGACACGGCGCCTGTTGACGACGCTCCTGTCGAGCCGTCCGAGCCAAAGGCAAAGTCCAAAAAGAAACCGGCCAAGGGCAAGAAAAAAGACGACAAGGCCAAATCGGCCAAATCCAAGAAAGCCGAGAAACCGGCCAAGCCCAAGAAGGCTGAAAAACCGGCGAAAAAGGCTGAGAAGTCGAAAAAAGCTGACGCGGACGCCAAGAAAACCGAGACCAAGAAAAAACCTGCGGATAAGGGTAAGGCCGACAAGGCCAAGAAAACCAAAGCCAAGTCCAAGAAGAAGGCCAAGGCGGCCTGAGCGATCGATAAGACCACTCCCCATTATTCATGAAAAAACCGGGCCAGCACATCGCGGACCCGGTTTTTTCCTGTCTGCTGACGTGCTTCAGCGGTACAGCAGCGACACCCCATCGTGGAACACATGCACCTTGTTCGGGCTTGCGCCAAGCTTCACCGGTTTGCCCCGCAGACCGGCATGGATGCCGGGCAGTTTTCCGATCACCGGATCGGCGTCGCCCTGTTTGTCGAAATAAAGCAGCGTCACCTCACCCAAAGCCTCGGTGATGTTCACCTTGCCTTCGAAAATGTGGTCCCCGTCGGTTTCGAGGAAATCCTCGGGCCGGACGCCGACATTGACCTTGAGACCCATATCCGCCTCCGTGGTCGGGTAATCCGACACAGCGGTTCCGCCACCGTCCATCCGGATCGTGGTCTGCTGGCCCGTGCCGGTGATTTCGCCGGGCAGCAGGTTCATCGCCGGCGAGCCGATGAACTGCGCGACGAATTCACTGTTGGGCCGTTCATATAGATCGAGCGGTGCGCCGACCTGCGCGATGCCCTTGTTGGCCAGCACGACAATGCGGGTGGCGAGCGTCATGGCTTCGACCTGATCGTGGGTCACGTAGATCATCGTCGAGTCGGGCATCTGTTCCTTGAGCTGCGCAATCTCGATCCGGGTCGCCACGCGCAGCGCCGCGTCGAGGTTGGAAAGCGGTTCATCGAACAGATACACCTTGGGATCGCGGACGATGGACCTGCCGATGGCCACCCGCTGCCGCTGACCACCGGACAGCGCCTTGGGCAGACGGTCAAGGTATGGGTCGAGTTGCAGCATCTTGGCCGCCCGATCCACCGCCGCGTCGATCTCGGACTGGGGTTTCTTGGCGATCTTGAGCGCGAATTGCATGTTCTCACGCACGGTCATGTGCGGATAGAGCGCGTAGGACTGGAACACCATGGCGATCCCGCGCATCGCGGGAGGCATATCATTGACCACCTGCCCGTCAATTTCGAGCGTGCCGCCGGTGATTTTTTCCAGCCCGGCAATCATTCGCAAGAGCGTTGACTTGCCACAGCCGGACGGGCCGACAAACACGATCAGCTCGCCCTGCTGGATGTCGAGATTGATGTTGTTAAGCACGTTGACCGCGCCCGCATAAGTCTTTTCGACATCCGTCAGCTTCAGATTGGCCATGACTGTCCCTCCCTCATCCTGTCTCTTCAGGATTTCATTTTAAGCGCGAGGCACGGCTGCCACGGGCCAAGATGCAATTTTCCGTCCGCCTGCGGTCCGGCACTCCCCAATTCCAGACCGATCTGCGTCCAGTTGCCGTCGGGCAGCGCCATCGTGGCGGGCTGGTCGCTGAGATTGAAGGCGCAGAAGATGGTCTCGCCCTCGTGGCTGCGGGTAAAATGGACGATGCTGTCCGTATTCCTCACCCCGTCATGATCGCCCTTGGCCAGCGCCGGTTGCGCATGGCGGAACGCGATGGCGCGGCGGTAATGGTGCAGGATCGCGGCCGGGTCATCTTCTTGGTGCGCAACAGTGCGATGCAGGTGTTCGTGGCTCACGGGCAACCACGGCTGACCGGTTGTGAAGCCGCCATTCTGGTTCGACTGCTCCCAGACAATCGGCGTGCGGCACCCATCGCGGCCCTTGAATTCGGGCCAGAATTCGATGCCATACGGATCTTGGAGGTCCTCGAACCCCACTTCGGCTTCGGGCAGGCCCAGTTCCTCGCCCTGGTAGATGCAGACCGATCCGCGCAGGCACATCATCAGCGTGGCGAACAGGCGCTGTGCTGCCGGGGACAGGTTCCAGCGGGTTGCATGGCGGACAACGTCGTGGTTGGAAAATGCCCAGCAGGCCCAGCCATCGGCGGCCACCTCGTCCACCTGCGCCAGCACTTCGACAAACCGCTCGGCCTTCGGCTCGACCCCGGACAGGAACTCGAAGGCGTAGCACATGTGCACGCGGTTTTCGCCCTTCGTGTACTCGCCCATGATCTCGAGCCCGCGCTGCGCGTCACCGACTTCGCCCACCGATGTGGTGCCGTCATATTCGTCCAGAAGCGCCCGGAACCGTTCTAGAAATTCGAGGTTTTCCGGCTGGTTCTTGGAATAAAGATGTTCCTGGTGGTTATACGGGTTCACCGAGGGCGCGATATTGGCGTTGCGCTTTTCCTTGGGCAGGCCCGGATTGCTGCGCAGATCCTTGTCGTGGAAATAGAAGTTGATCGTATCGAGCCGGAAGCCGTCGACGCCGCGATCCAGCCAGAACCGCGTCACGTCCAGCAGCGCCTGCCGCACATCGGGGTTGTGGAAGTTCAGATCGGGCTGCGAGGTCAGGAAGTTGTGCATGTAATACTGCTCGCGACGCGCATCCCATTGCCACGCCGAACCGCCGAAGATCGACAGCCAGTTGTTGGGCGGTGTGCCGTCTTCCTTGGGGTCGGACCAGACATACCAATCGGCCTTGTCATTGTCGCGGCTGGACCGGCTCAGCTGGAACCATGGGTGCTGGTCCGACGTATGCGACAGAACGAGGTCGATCATCACCCGAATGCCCAGCCGGTGCGCCGTCTGCACCAGCACATCGAAATCGGCCAATGATCCGAACATCGGATCAACATCGCAGTAATCGCTGACGTCGTAACCAAAATCCTTCATCGGAGAGGTGAAGAACGGGCTGATCCAGATCGCATCCACGCCCAGCGACGCCACATAGGGCAGTCGTTGCGCGATCCCCAACAGGTCGCCGATGCCGTCGCCGTTGCTGTCCTGAAAGCTGCGCGGATAGATCTGGTAGATCACCGCCCCGCGCCACCAGTCCTTGTCCACGGTCATGTTGTCTGCGGCCAGAGTGTTTGCCACGTTCATCGTCCTGTCTTTCCTTGCATCCGCATCCACGGATGCGCTGTGAATTGTGGCCGCGCCGATCCGGCGGGCCGCTTATTTTACCGATCCGGCCAGCAGACCGCGTACGAGGTATTTCTGCATCGCGAAGAACACCAAAAGCGGCACCGCGATGGAAACGAAAGCGGCGGTGGCAAGGATCTCCCAGTTGCCGCCGCGTGTGCCCAGAAGCTCCACGATCTGGTTGGTCATCACCGTGGTCTGGCCGGTCGCGTCGATCAGGAACACCTTGGCCACCAGCAGGTCATTCCATGTCCAGAGGAATTGGAAGATCGCAAAGCTGGCCAGCGCCGGGAACGATAGCGGCAGAATGATCTTGGTGAAGATCTGGAACTCGGTCGCGCCATCGACGCGGGCGTTCTCGATGATGTCGCGCGGCAGACCGACCATGTAGTTGCGCAAGAGATAGACCGCCAAGGGCAACCCGAACCCGGTATGGGCCAGCCATGTGCCCAGATACCCCTTGCCGATCCCGATCCCCAGATGCAGCTTCAAAAGCGGGATGAGCGCCAGTTGCAGCGGCACCACCAGCAGGCCGACAATGACCGCGATCAAAAGCGCCCTGCCCGGAAAATCCATCCACGCCAGCGCATAGGCCGCAAAGGCAGCCACAACGATGGGAATGATGGTGGCCGGGATCGTCACTGTCAGCGTGTTGAAGAACGCCTTGGCCATGCTGTCGGTCGAATCCCCCGAGAACAGAACCTGCTGGTAGTTCTCAAACGTGAAATCGGGCGGCAGTTCGGCGGTCACGAAGATCCGCTGTCCGCGACTGCCCTCCATCTCGACCGGACTCTCCATGCGATACGCGCCGTTGGCCTGAACGGTGATCTGTTCACCATCGCGCAGGTCTGCGGTGTCGCCGGGGGCGTAGGCCCCGATATCGCGCGAGGACGTGCCCCAGGCGGACATGTCGATCTCGTCCGACAGGTCTTCGCCGGTGAAAAGGTTGCCTTCGATCACGTAGACGCCGTCAACCAACATCTGCGTGTCGGGGTCCGCCGTGCGCAGCGTCAGGCTTTGTTCGGTCGGGAAAAGCGCCTTCCACCAGCCAGATGTCGCGATCTGGTCCGCCGTGCGGAAGGACGACACGAACAGGCCCACTGTCGGGAAAAGCCAGAGCGCCACAAGTGCCGCGACGGAGATGTGCACCGCCCAGGTGAGAGAGGATTTGGTTCCTGCGATATTGTCCATCAGCGCATCTCCTTGCGCGCATTGCGCACGTTCCAATAGAGGATCGGCGTCACCAGAAGCATGATCACCATCGCACTTGCCGATCCGACGCCCCAGTCACGGGCGACGAACAGCTGGTTGAACATGTAATTTGCCAGAACCTGCGTGCCCCATTGCCCGTTGGTCATGGCAAACACGATGTCGAAGATCTTGAGAACCACCAGCGTGATCGTCGTCCAGACCACCACGATGGTGCCTGCGATTTGCGGCATCTTGATCTTGAAGAAAATCTGGAACGGGTTGGCCCCGTCGACGATGGCTGCTTCGATGGTTTCCTCCGGGATGCCGCGCAGCGCGGCGGACAGGATCACCATGGCAAAGCCGGTTTGAATCCAGATCAGCACGATCATCAGCAGAAAGCTGTTCCAGAACGGAGTCGTGAGCCATTGCTGCGGGTCATTGCCTGTGAACCAGACATAGACCGCATTCAGCACACCGATCTGTTCTGACCCCGGCGGGCGGGCGTCGTAGACCAGTTTCCAGATCACCGCGGCGCCGACAAAGGAAATCGCCATCGGCATGAAGATCAGCGACTTGGCGATATTTCCCCAGGCGATCCGATCGGTCAGCTGCGCCGCCAGCAGGCCAAACGCTGTGGACATCGCAGGTACCACGATCAGCCAGAGCATGTTGTTGATCAGCGCTTCCCAGAATTTCGGATCCGCCGACATCTGCGCGTAATTGGCAAGGCCCACGAAATTGTAGACCGTTGTGCCGTCAGACAGCGTCTGCCGTTCGGTCAGCGACAGACGGATGGTCTCGACCACCGGATAGGCCAGGTAGAGCCCCAGCGCGAGGATGGCGGGCAGCAGGAACAGCCAGGGGCGCACGATATTGGCCCGGTTGATGTTCTTGCCGGCATTCGGGCCTTTCGCCGGAAACAGCACCTTGTCGAGAAACTGGTTCGAGAAATAGAAATAACTCAGACAGCCGCCGACGCCGATGGCGATCGTCAACAGACCTTGAATTGCGGGATTCATATGTCCCTCCCAAAATGAAGTGCTGGTCCAGCGTGTGCCACTGGCGGTCCCTTGAACGGGTCTTGGCTTTGCAGCTTTGTCGGTATGGGCCGCGCGATTGCCCGCGCAGCCCTGCATTTTTGCAAAATGCGCTTACTTCAGCGCCTCCCAGCTGTCCTGAATGCGGCCAGCCACGTCTTCGGCATCGGCACCACCTGCGTAATCGACCATCCCGGTCCAGAACGTACCCGCACCCACGCCGCCCGGCATCAGGTCGGACGCGTCAAAGCGGAAGGTGGTGGCATCCAGAAGGATCTGGTTCATGTTCGCCGCCGCCTCGGTCGAGAATTTCGACAGGTCCACGCCGGTATGCGGTGTCAGGAAGCCGCCGTTCGCCATCCAGATCTCGTGTGCATCCGTTGTCTGGAGATAGGCGATCAGGTCATGTGCCGCCTCGTTTTCATTGGTGATCGCCCAGAGCGTTCCCGCCCCGAGTACCGGAGAGCCAAGGTCCTTTTCCTCGTAGGCCGGGAAGTAGAAGAAATCAGCATCCGCACCCACCTCGGTGCCTTCGGGGAAGAAGGCCGGGATGAAAGACGCCTGACGGTGCATGTAGCACTGCGGCGGTGCCGCAAAGAGACCCTTGGGGCTGTCGCGGAAATCGGTCGAGGCCACGGCCCCGGCCCCACCGGCGACGTAATCGTCATTGCGGGCAAAGGCACCGAACTCCTCGATCGCGGCAACGACGCGCGGATCATCGAACGGGATCTCGTTGGCGACCCACTGGTCGTAAACCTCGGGCGGTTGGGTGCGCAGCATCATCTCCTCGACCCAGTCGGTTGCGGGCCATCCCGTTGCGCCACCCGACCCCAGACCGATGCACCACGGCGTTTCGCCATCCGCGACGATCTGGTCGGACAGGGCCTTGAGCTCTTCCATGGTTGTCGGGATTTCGTAGCCCGCATCCTCGAAGTTCTCGGGCGAGTACCAGACCAGCGATTTCACATCGACCTTGTAGAAGAAGCCGTAGAGGTCTTCTTCGCCATCGGGGCCGTCATAGGTGCCCAGATCGACCCAGGACTGACCGGCGGCGTAATTGTCGCGAACCCAATCGGCGGTGCCGTCCCTGAGCGGCGTCAGAAAGCCGCGCGCGGCCATGTCGGATGCCAGACCCGGCTGCGGGAAAACGGCGACATTCGGCGCAGAGCCTGCCTCGGCATCCACGACGATCTGCTGTTCAAAACTGTCAGAGCCGACATAGCTGACATTGTGGCCGGATTTTTCGGCGAAGTCGGCCAGAACCGCCTCGACCAGCTCCTGGTCCGGGCCAAGCCACGGGCCGAATACGGTGACATCCTCTGCATAGGCCGCGCTGGCGCAGAGCGCTGCGATGGCCACACCCGATGTGAGCGTCTGTTTCATGAAGTACCTCCCAAGTTGCGCATCTTCACGCTTAACTTTTCCTCGCCCGGAATCACTCCAAAGCGCTTTGGATGCGCAACCGTCCTTGATCTGAAAGATTCTGTCAATGCCGTGCAGATGCAGAATTTATAAGTAAAATTGCTGCTTTGCAGAAATTTTGCGCGCGCAAAGGGGCTTTGCATATGCGGTCTTTTGTGTCTAACTTGAAGCGGAAATTCAAAGCGCTTTGGGCAGACACGGTGAATCTCAAACAACTTTCGGAATACCTGAACCTGTCGCAAACCACGGTCAGCCGTGCCCTGAACGGCTACCCAGAGGTCAATGAGACAACGCGCAGTCGCGTACTCAAAGCCGCACAAGACCTGAATTACAGACCCAACATCCGCGCAAAGGGGCTGGCCACGGGCCGCGCTCTTGCCATCGGCCATGTGATCCCGGTGTCGAACCAGCACGAAATGGTGAACCCGGTCTTCGGCGATTTTACCGCCGGCGCGGGCGAAGCCTATGCTCGTGCGGGCTACGACATGATGCTCACTCTGGTGCCCGATCAGGAAGAAGTTCGCGCCTATCAGGACATGCGCGCGCGTGGCACGGTGGACGGGATCATCGTCCATGGCCCCGTGATCAACGACGAACGCATCGCGCTTTTGTCACGGATCGGGCTGCCCTTCGTGGTGCATGGACGGTCGACGGATGTGAACCTGCCCTATTCCTGGATCGATGTGAACAATCGCGGGGCGTTCGAACGCGGAACGCAATTCCTGATCGAGCTTGGCCATCAGCGCATCGCGCTGCTGAACGGGCTGGAGCACATGGATTTTGCCTTCCGACGGCGCAAAGGGTATGAAACCGCCCTGCTCAATCACGGCCTATCCATCGACCCTGGCCTGATGCGCAGCGAGGAAATGACCGAGGTGTATGGCTACCGCGCCGCCAAGGAGATGCTGTCGCGAGAGATCAAGCCCACCGCCTTTGTCTGTTCCTCGATCATCACCGCCATCGGCGTGCGCCGGGCCATCCACGAGGCAGGTCTTGTCTTGGCCCGCGACGTGTCGATCCTGACCCATGACGACGCGCTGAGCTATCTCGAGAACGGGGACGATGTGCCGATCTTCACCGCGCTGCGGTCCTCGGTGCGTTATGCGGGAACCGAGGCCGCCGAGATGCTGCTGTCGTTGATCGCCATGCCCAAGCATGCGCCGAAGACGCGCCTGCTCGAGGCGGAACTCATCATCGGCCGGTCCACAGGACCCGCCGCAAGCTAAAGGACACGCCATGTTGACGTTCAAACGGCAGGATTTTCCTGACGATTTCCTGTTTGGCACAGCAACCTCCAGCTATCAGATCGAAGGCCATGCCTGTGGTGGCGCGGGCAAGACCCATTGGGACACGTTCGCCGCAACCCCCGGCAACGTGGTGCGTGCCGAAAATGGCGACCGGGCCTGCGATCATTACCACCGGTTCGAGGCAGACCTTGATCTGGTCAAGGCCGCCGGTCTGGACGCCTACCGCTTTTCGACCAGCTGGGCGCGGGTGCTGCCCGAAGGGCGAGGCACGCCCAATGCCGAAGGTCTGGATTTCTACGACCGTCTGACCGACGCGATGCTGGAGCGCGGGCTGAAACCCTGCGCCACGCTCTATCACTGGGAACTGCCCGTGGCGCTGGCCGATCTGGGCGGCTGGCGCAATCCGGACATGCCCAAATGGTTCGGAGAGTTCACCGAGGTCATCATGGGCCGCATCGGCGACCGGATGCACTCGGTCGCGCCGATCAACGAACCGTGGTGCGTCGGCTGGCTGTCGCATTTCCTGGGCCATCACGCGCCGGGCCTGCGCGACATCCGCGCGACCGCCCATGCGATGCATCACGTCCTCAAGGCGCATGGCACGGCCATTCAGGTGATGCGCGGGCTGGGGATGGGCAACCTTGGCGGCGTGTTCAACATGGAATGGGCGACGCCCGTGGATGACAGTGCCGCCGCACAGAAGGCCGCAGAGCTATATGACGGGTATTACAACCATTTTTTCATGTCCGGTGTCTTCAAAGGCACCTATCCAAAGACCGTCATGGAGGGGTTGGAACCCCACATGCCGAAGGGCTGGCAGGAGGATTTCGGCGTCATCCAAAGCCCGCTCGACTGGTGCGGGATCAACTACTACACCCGCAAGATCATCGCGCCGAACGACGGGCCGTGGCCCAGCCATCACGAGGTCGAAGGCCCGCTGCCCAAGACCTTCATGGGATGGGAGATTTACCCCGACGGGCTGTACAACTTCCTGACCCGGACGGCGCGCGACTACACACGCGACCTGCCGCTTTACGTGACCGAGAACGGCATGGCCTCGCCGGATGTGATCGAAAACGGCACAGTGGAAGACCCCGACCGGATCGCGTATCTCAACAGCCACGTGGCCGCCGTGCAGCGCGCGATGGCCGAAGGCACCCCGGTCAAGGGCTATTTCATCTGGTCGCTGATGGACAATTTCGAATGGGCGCTGGGCTACGAGAAACGCTTTGGCCTTGTGCATGTGGATTTCGACACTCTGGACCGCACGCCCAAATCCTCCTATCACGCGCTGAAATCCGCGTTGACCGGGGCCTGACATGAACAATTCCACGACCCTGACCGCACTTGTCGCCGATCTTGGCGGCACCAACACCCGTGTGGCGCTGACCGATGGCGCAAAGGTCCGGACCGAGACCATCAAGCGGTTCCGCAACGCCGACCATCCCGACCTGCTGTCCGTGCTGCGCGCCTATATGGCGGATCAGACCCTGGTGCCGGATGCCGCCTGCGTGGCCATGGCTGGCCCGGTGCGTGACGGTGTGGGCGAACTGACCAACCTGAGCTGGACCGTCGATCGCGCGTCTGTAGGGGCTGCCACGGGGGCCAGAACGGTTGCAGTGCTGAACGATCTGCAAGCGCAGGGTCATGCGCTGGATCATCTGACACAAGAAGTGGTGCAGACCATCCTGCCCGGTCAGAAAGCGGGCGAACACGCCGCGCGGCTGGTGATCGGGGTTGGCACGGGCATGAACGCAGCCGCTGTCTATCGGCTCGATGATCGCACGCTGGTGCCACCGTCCGAGGCCGGTCACGTGTCCCTGCCCGCGCAGACCGGCGAGGAATTACGGCTGCTCGATTGGATCGCGCGCAAGCACGGCACGCCGGGGTTCGAGGATATTCTGTCGGGCCGCGGGTTCGAGCGGGTTTATGAGTGGCTCTGTGACGAGGCGGGCATTGATGCGCCGCTGGACGCAGGCGGGATCATGCAGGCGGTTAATGATGGGTCAAACAAGATCGCCGAAGACGCGGCACGCGTGTTCATCCGCATGCTGGGCCGGGCTGCGGGCAACCTTGCGCTCGTGCATCTGCCCTTTGGTGGCATCTACCTGATCGGCGGCGTCGCACGCCATTTCGCGCCGCATCTGCTGCGGTTGGGTTTTAGGGAGGCGTTCCACGACAAAGGCCGGTTTTCGGACTTCATGGAGCAGTTCCCGGTGCATCTGGTCGATGACGACTATGCGGCCCTGACGGGATCGGCGGCGCATCTTGGCGAATTGTTCGGCTAGGGTCTGGCCTCACGGATTACCCCTGCCGGTCCAAGGATTTTACCTGCGATCTCAACGTCGTGCGGGTTGTGGTTGAACCAGAAGCGCTCGGACCCTGTGTCGCGCAGCCGCACGCCATGCGGCAGGGCGATGGTGGCGATATCGGCGCGGGTGGTCAGATCTTTGACCAGGCGGTCAAACAATGCATCATCCCCCCAAGCACCACAATAGGTGACAGTGCCTGCGCGCAGGGCGACGGGCAGACCATGTGCCATCTCGAAGACGATTTCTGATTGGCCTTCAAGATGTTCCAGCCAGTTCTTCACCTGACCGCCCCCCTCTACCGGGATCGGCATGTCAGCGCGCAGCGTCTCGAGTCGCGAGACCGTTACATCCAGACCCGGCCAAGCGGGCGGCAGCGGAACCGGGATGGTGAAATCCGCATCCCGCGCAGCGGAACGTGGGCCGATCAGCACCTCGGCGCCGCTGTTCGACAAGGCGTGTTTGAGATCGTCGGGCATGACCATCATCCCCGGCGCTGCAACGATCCGGTAGCCGCTGAAATCGCGCTGCGTCGGCGGCAGGATGTCCAGCGTCACACCCGCGCGGCGGAAAGCGCGGTACAGGTCGAAGACCAGACCGAAGTAATCCAAGCCCTGCCCTTGCGGCTGCACGTCCCAAGACCACGCCGCGTCATAGTCGAAGATCAGCGCCACGGGGGCTTGGGCGGGCGACACATCGGGCGCATCGGCCAGTTCTGCCGCCACCTGTTCGGCTTCGACATAGCCGGGCGCGATCACGCTGTCGGGGCGCAGAATGCCGGCATGCAGCTGCTCCTGCGCAAAGGGGGCCTGCCGCCAGCGGAAGTAACACACCGCCTCGGCCCCGTGGGCAAACGCCTCCCATGTCCAGAGGCGCACCATGCCGGGCAGCGGTGCCGGGTTGTGCGGGGCCCAGTTCACCGGGCCGGGCTGTTGCTCCATCACCCACCAGCGGCCCTTGCCGACGGCGCGGTAGAGGTCATGGTGAAAGGCTTGAAAGTCGGGATCACCCTGCCGCGCGAAATGGCGCTGATCCTCCTGTGTTGCGCCCACGCGGTCTTCGAGAAAGCCAAGCGGATAGCTGTCCCATGTCGCAATCTCGAGATCCGCACCCACTGCGAAATGGTCGAAGTTGATCTCTCGGCCCATGTAATTGTGCGAAATCGGCGCGTCGGACTGCGCGCGGATGATGTCCACCTGCGCGCGGTTGAAGGCCACAACCTGATCCGATGAAAACCGCCGGAACGCCAGCACATGCGCGGGGTTTGGTTCCGTCACGGTCAGGTTGGGCAGGTCGATCTGGTCGAAATCATCGTATTCCATCGACCAGAACACGTTACCCCAGGCCGCGTTCAGCGCGTCGATATCGCCATCATTGCCCTGCCCCGGATAGCGCGCGCGCAGCCAGCCGCGAAAAGCCTGGCGTGCGGCCTTGGAGTAAGACAGGATCGTGTCGTGGCAACCGTATTCATTGTCGGTCTGCCACGCGGCGACATGGGGGTTTGGGCCATAGCGTTCGGCGATTTCGGTGACGATGCGCCGACATTCGTTCAGGTAGCCCTGATGGCTGAAGCAATAGTGGCGGCGCGATCCGAACCCGCGCGGATGGCCTTGAGCGTCAAGAGCCAGCATGTCGGGGTGTTTGTCGACAACCCAACGCGGTGGTGTGGCCGTGGGGGTGCACAGCACCACTTTGAGACCTGCCGCGCCCAGCACTTCGATGGCTTCGTCAAGCCAGTCCCAGCGGAAAACGCCCGGTGCCGGTTCGATGCGGGACCACGCGAATTCGCCGATCCGCACCCATGTCAGGCCCAAAGCGGCCATGCGCGCGGCGTCCTCCTCCCACATCTTGCGGGGCCAGTGTTCGGGGTAATAGCAGGTGCCAAGCGTGCGTTTCACAGGATCACCCGGTGCTCTTTTTGTCCAGTGGTGCCGGAGGGCGCAACAAATACCATGCCGTCATTTTCTCCAGCAGGATCAATCCCGTCTGCGGCGGAGGTGATGTAAAGCATTGACATGTCTGCGCCTCCAAAGGCCGGACAACTGGTCTGCTTTGCGGGCACATCGATTGTGCGCAGGAACGCGCCATCGGGGCTGTAGCAGGCAACGCGCGACGCGCCCCATTGTGCGACCCAGAGATTGCCGCTCGCATCCACCACAGCCCCATCGGGATTGAGACCCTCGGCGCTCAGATCGACAAACAGGTCGGGCTTGGCAGCGGGAAAACCGTCCTTGTCCAGCGCGACGCGCAGGATCTTGCGTTTGCGCGTGTCGGTGTAGAAGGCGTGGCGGCCATCGGGGGCAAAGCAGATCGCGTTGGAAATAGTGATCTTGTCGAAAAGCCGTGTCAGCCTGCCTTCGTAGTAGCGGTAGATCGCGCCCGCGCCGGGTTCGGCATTCTTGCCCATCGTGCCGATCCAGAACCCGCCCCACGGGTCGGCGCGGCCATCGTTGGAACGTGTGATAGAATTGTCGGATTCCAGCGGATGCAGAAAGGTGCTTTCGCCGGTGCTCGTGTTGAACTCGGACAGCGACGTTTCGCTGGCAATGAGCAGAACACCGCTGTCGATCCAGCCTGCGGCGGAGACATGTTCGTCGAAATCCCAGCTTTGCTCGGTGGTGCCATCGCTGCGGTAAAGACGCTTTCCAAGGATGTCGAACCAGTAGAGCACCTGTTCCTCGGGGTGCCAGAGCGGGCCTTCGCCAAGGGTGCAGATTGTGGAGCTAAAGACTTGGGCCATCAGGGTTTTCCTTCATCATAGGCCGCAACGATATCGGTCGCGCGGGCTCTGATGTCGTCTATCGTGAAGCCGGGCTTGTAAAGTGCGGAACCGATGCCGAACCCGTCCACACCCGCCGCGAACCAGTCGGCGAAATTGTCGGCACTGGCCCCACCTACCGCATAGGTCTGCGTGCCTGTGGGCAGCACCGGCTTAATCGCCTTGAGGCCGTCGGGACCGATCAGGGAGCCGGGAAAGAGCTTGAGCCCGTCCGCGCCGTTGCGCAGCGCGGTGAAGCATTCCGTGGGCGTCATCACGCCGGGAAAGCTTTGCAGTCCCAGTTGCTTGGTCGCCACGATCACGCGCGGGTTGCAGTCGGGCGACACCACCATGCCTGCGCCGATCTGGTGCAGACGCTGCACGTCATCCGGGGTCAGGACGGTTCCTGCGCCAATCAGAGCGGTTTCGCCAAACGCATCAACCATCGCCTTGATTGACGTGAAGGGATCGGGAGAATTCAGCGGCACTTCGATGGAGGTGATGCCCGCGTCGATCAGGGCTTCGGTGATCGGCACGGCCTCAAAGGGTGTGACCCCGCGCAGGATGGCGATGATCTTGCGGGTCATTGGGTGGTCTCCCTGAGGGTGGCATAGGCGGCTTTGAGCCCTTCGAGCGTCATGCGTTCGGCGTCTGTGCGTTCGACCGGCAGGCCCTGGGCGCCAAGCGCGTCGGAATAGGCCTTGCAGAGTTTGTCGTCACCGATCAGCGCGACATGCTGGCCCAGCCAATATGGCCGCGCGGCGGTCAGTTCCGCGCCGATCAGCAGGCCGGAGAGCCGCGCGCGGGCTTGATCTGCGTGAAGATCGTTCAGCAAGCCTTCGGCGCGTATGGAAAAAAGCCGCGCTGCCAGTTCCGCGGGGTTGGACATGCCGGTCGACACGGCATCGGTAAACGCTTCTGCATCCCAACCGTCTCCGGCCACGGTGTGGCGCAGGACCGACTGTTGGGACAGCAGCGCGAACAGTTCTCCGGTCATGAAGGTGCGGAAGCTGACGATCTCGCCCGCGCTGATATGGACCCATTTGGTGTGGGTGCCCGGCAGGCAGATCACGCCGTCAAACTTGGGGTTGAGCGACAGGAAACCCGCGATCTGGGTTTCCTCGCCGCGCATCACGTCCGCCGGGCTGGTCTGCTTGACGCCGGGCAGGATGTGGACCGACAGGCGCGGGTCGCATGTCGGCACATGGGTCGCGCGGTCGATCCCCGGAGGCGCACAGGGGGTGGCCACGTATTTGGCCTCGGCCCAGCCCTGCCGCGATCCGGCCATGCCGCAGACGATCACCGGGGTTTTGCCTGTGCCGAGCAGGTCCCCGGCAAGATCGAGCAAAGCAGGCTCGAACCCATCGCGCGTCAGACTGCCCATCCCGGCATCATTCGCCCTGCGGGTCTGCACTGTGCCGTTCTGCGCCATCGCCCAGACGCGCAAATGGGACGTGCCCCAGTCGACCGCCAGCCAATCCGTCATGCCGCCACCGTGACCACACCGCCATCCACGGCCAGCGTCTGACCGGTCATCATGCGGCTCGTGTTCGAAGCCAGAAACAGAGCGGCATCGACCACATCCTGTTCGACCAGGTGTTCCTTGAGACATTGCTTGTCGAGATGCGCCGCAAGCGACACCGGGTCTGCCCACAGGTCTTTCTGCTTGGGGGTCAGCACCCAACCGGGAGCCAGCGCATTGGCGCGGATCTTGTCCGGGCCGAATTCGCGCGCAAGGCTGCGGGTCATGCCCGTGATCCCTGCATTGGCGGTCGTATAGGCGATATATCCTGCGTTCCCCATCATGTAGCTGATGGAGCTGAAGTTGACGATGGCACCGCCGCCAGCGGCCTGCATGCCGGGGATCACGGCCTGACAGGCAAAGAAATAGGCATCGAGGTTGATCGAAAGCGACCAGTCCCAGAACGCCGGATCCACATCGAGGGCGGCATGGCGTTTGTCGTTGGCGGCATTGTTGACAAGCACGGTGATCGGACCATGCGCCTTGGCGGCCTGCGCGATGGCCGATTGAAGGGCGACAGTGTCAGTGATGTCGCATCGGATGAAAAGTGGCCTTGATCCGTGTTTCGTGGCCATCTCTTCCACGAAATCCGAGGCGTTGGACCGGCCCACAAAAGCCACCCGCGCGCCCTGCCCCAGGAACCCGTCGGTGAGCGCCGCACCAATGCCCGAGCCACCGCCGGTGATAAAGACGGAGGCGTCTTTCAGGTCGTGAAATGTCGCATAAGAGCTCATTCAGGCGGCTTTCTTCAGTCGAGCAAAATCGGGCAGCATGTCGCCATGCGCGGCCAGCAGATCGGTGACAAGGCTGCGGATCTGGCGCAGGTCCAACTCGGCGGCGGTGTGCGGGTCCATCATGGCGGCGTGGTAGACGTGTTCGATGTCTTCATCAACCAGCGCGCGCACGACAAGCTCCTGCACGTTGATCTGCGTGCGCATGAGCGCGACAAGCTGCGGCGGGATGTCATCCACAACAGTGGGATGCACGCCGCCTGCATCGACCATGCACGGCACCTCGACCGCAGCGCCCTTGGGCAGTTGCGGTGCCTGTCCCCGGTTCGGCAGGTTGCCGTAGATCGTGTAGGGCTGGTTGGTGACCATGGCGTTCATGATCTCGGCGGCGAATTCGTGGCTCTTGGCAAAGTCGATCTCATCCGCTGTGCGATACGCCTTGGCCTGATCTGCCCAGTCCGCCATCTGTTCGATGCAGCGCTTGGGGTATTCGTCCAGCGGCACGCTGAAGGTGTCGATGAGGTCATCGCGCCCCGTTTTGATGAACCAAGGCACGTATTCCGCAAGATGTTCCGAGCTTTCGGTACAGAAATAGCCCAGATGTTCCATCACCTCGTACCGGACCTTATTGGCACAGCGCGACATCAGGAGCGGCGGTTTCGGGAGGCTGCCATTGCGATAGCCGTCGCGCAGCGCGGGATAAAGCGATCTGCCCTTGTGCGTCAGGTCCAGAAAGAACGCCACGTGGTTTACGCCCGCGACGCGGTAGCGGATCTCCTCCTGTGGCAGGTCCAAGTCATGGGCCAGTTCCTGAACCGTGTTCTGCACCGAATGGCACAGCCCCACCTGCTTCACCTGCGGATAACGTTCCGCCAGCGCCCAGGTGTTGATCGCCATAGGGTTGACGTATTGCAGCAGGGTTGCGTTCGGGCAGAGCTCGGCCATGTCGGCGGCGACGCGCCACAGATGCGGCACGGTCCGCAGACCGCGCATGATGCCGCCAACGCCCAGCGTATCGCCGATGGTCTGGCGCAAGCCGTAGTGTCTGGGGATGTCGAAGTCGATCACCGTCGAGGGCTCGTAGCCGCCGATCTGGAACGCGGTGACGACAAAATCCGCACCCGCCAGCGCGCGGCGTTGGTCCGTTGTGGTCTCCACCTGCGCCGACCGACCGGACGCCGCAATCAGCTTGCGCGCCACCAGTGCGGATTCCTCAAGCCGTTGTTCATTGATATCCATCAGCGCAAAGGTGGCCCCTTCGAGCGCCGGAAAGTGAAGGACGTCACCCACGATATTCTTCATGAAGATCGTCGAGCCTGCGCCGATAAAGGCGATACGTGTCATGGTCTTGGGTCCTTATTTCACCGCGCCCAATGTGAGGCCCGCGATAAAGTGTTTCTGCATGAGGAAGAACATCAGCACCGGCGGCAGGGCCGCGACGATGCTGCCCGCGCTCATCAGATGATAGGCGGCGCGATATTGTGCGTTGAAGCTGGTGATGCCTGCGGTGACGGGCTGTGCGTCCGGCCCTTGGGTCAGGACGATTGCCCAGAAATAATCATTCCAGATGAAGGTGAAGATCAGCACAGCCAAGGCGGCCAGCGCGGGCTTCATGAGGGGTAGTACCACGTACCAGAAGATCCGCCATTCCGCGACGCCCTCGACCCGGGCCGCCTCGATCAGGGGAAACGGCAAGGCACGGATGAAATTGCGCATGAAAAGCGTGCAGAACCCCGTCTGGAACGCGATGTGAAACAGAACGAGGCCCGTCTTGGTATTGTACAGCCCAAGGTCCAGCGTCAGATCGCGCACAGGCACCATCAGGATCTGGAAAGGCACGAAATTGCCCGCGACAAACATGAAGAACACCCAGATGTTCGAGCGGAAATTGTAGATACCAAGCGCAAACCCCGCCATCGCCGACAGCGCCACCGCTCCAATGACAGTCGGCACGGTGATCAGCACCGAATTGAGCATGTAGCGCGGCATGTCGGAGTTGAAGAAGACCTGTCCGTAATTGTTGAACAGCTCGAACGATCCCGGCACGCCCCAGTAATTGCCTTGGGTGAAATCAGTGGCGGGTTTGATCGAAAACACCGCCACCGCGATCAGCGGCAGAAGCCACAGGATCAGCGCGATGGGCAGCATCGTCTGGTAGAGCCTTTGCGCCGAGGCGCTGGATTGCTGGATGGGACGTGGGAACATTCTAGTGCCCCCCCTTCTCTTCGCGGTACATCGACCAAAGGAAATAGGCGATAAAGATCAGCATGATGAGGAAAAGCACTACAGCGATGGCGGCGCCGTATCCCATGCGGAACCCGTATTCCGAAAGCGCCTTTTCGAACATGTAGAAGGACAGCACGCGGGTTTGCCCGAACGGGCCACCATTGGTCATGATCGAGATAAGGTCAAAGGACCGCAACGCGCCGATGATCGTCACGACAAAAGCGATGAAGGTGGCGGGCTTGAGCTGGGGAACGATCACATACCAAAGCATCTTCCAGCCCTTTGCACCATCAAGGCGTGCGGCCTCGACCTGTTCGGGGTCCACGGCGTTCAGGCCGGTCAGATAAAGGATCATGCAATACGCCGTCTGCGGCCACAGCCCTGCAAGGATGATACCGTAGGTCGCGTAGGTCGGATCACCCAGCACATTGACAGGGCCAAGGCCGACCACCGCCAGCATGTTGGACAACAGCCCTTCGTTGGGCAGGTAGAACCACGCAAAAACAAGGCCGACCACGACCTGGCTCAGAACGAAGGGAAAGAAGAACAGCGACTTGTAGATGCGGATGCCCGTTACCGTCTGGTTCAGGAACAACGCGATAAACAGGCCCGCCGGGATCGCCAGCAGGTAACAAACCAGCCATTTGAGGTTGTTCCAGAGCGACACCTCGAAGGCGCGGTCGTTCATCAATTCAGCATAATTGCCCAGCCCGATATATTCGGCCTGCCCCAGCCCATCCCAATCGTAGAGCGAGATCGAGAAGCTCTGGAAGATCGGGATGATGACATAGACCGCGAAGAACAGGATCGCGGGCGCAAGGAACAGCCACGGCGTGACGGCGATTTCGTTACGCCTGTACCAGCCGCGTTTCGGCGGCTTTGTGTCGGGCAAGGCAGTGACGGTCATGGTCGGGTCTCCTCCACACGGGCCACGCGAAAGCCGGTTTGCGGATGAGCCGGGCAGACGCCCGGCCTACCCGGTTGTCGTAGGCTGGGCTTCTGCCCGGCACGGTCGCTTAGTTGTACACCCGCTCGCGAACCTGTTCGAGGCGGGCAAGGATGTCGTCGAGGTTATCTGGGAGAACCATGAACTCCTGGAAGCCCTGCATCGCCTCAGCCGCCATTTCAGCCGGGAAGTCGCGGTCGAAGAACTGCGCCACGCCACCCGGGCTGTTTGAGGACAGCATCGCGAAGCCCTGCTCGAGGAATTTGTCATCGTCGATCGACGCGGACGCGTTCACCGGAAGCTGACCAAGGTTTTCGCCGTTGTTGATGATGGTCTGCTCCTCGGCCGACACAACAAAGCGCAGGAATTCGCGCGCCGCGTCCTTGTTGCTGGCATTGGCCGGGATGTGGAACGTGTCGGTCGGCGCGTCTTCAGCCAGCGCGACATCGGGGTTGATCGCCGGGAACTGGTAGAAATCAAGCTGATCGTCGCTCAGCCCTGCTTCGCGCAGCGGCGCCACGGCGAAGTTGCCCATGAGATAGGCGGCCGCATCGCCGTTGACCATGAAGGGCAACGCCTCTTGCCAGCTATAATTCTGGTGGTTGTCGACATAGGCGCCCATGTCGATCAGCTCGCGCCAGTTGGCGAAGGTCTGGCGCACGCGGTCATCTGTCCACGGCACCTCGCCTGCGGCCATTTCCATGTGGAAATCATAGCCATGCGTCCGGATGTTCAGGTAATCGAACCAGCCACCCGCGGTCCAGAGGAACTTGGTTCCGATGGTGTAGCACTTGACGCCATTGTCCAAAAGCGTCTGGCAGTTGGATTTCATCTCGTCAAAGGTGGCCGGCTCGGTCAGGCCGTACTGGTCGTACAGATCTTTACGGTAGTAGATGCCCCACTGGTAATAGGTATAGGGCACGCCCCATTGCTTGCCGTCGATAGTCATCGCGCCCTTGGTCGAGGCCAGATTGTCGGCGATGGCAGGTTCGGCCCAGAGGTCGGACACGTCCTCGAACAGACCCGCCTCGACATAGGGGCGCATCCGGTTGGCCGCGTACCATGTCGCAACATCAGGCGCGTCGGCGGTCAGGAAGTTGCGGATCTGCGTCTTGTAGGCCTCGCGGTCGATCACCGTGGTTTCGATGTTCAGCTCGGGATGCATTGCGCCAAAGCGGTCGATCATCGCCTCCATCGTGGCGCGCGGAGCCGGGTTCGATGTGTCGAGGAAAATCTTGAGATCGCCGCTGAGCGAACTGTCCTGTGCAAATGCCGTCGAGGCGGCAAGAGCCGCCGTCAGCGCCAGTGCCGACGCTTTCAATGTGGAACGCATGGTATCCTCCCTTATGCTCCCAATTCTGGTGCAAGGTTGGTTTCATTATTTGAAACCTTGTTTTGCATATTGAAATCATAACAGCGACTCGCCTATGCTTGTCAACAGCCGTCCGGGTGAGATCCGGCGGTCAAGGGAGGACATCGAGACGATGGGTGCGGTCGAACGAAACGACGGAACCGTGGGCAAGGCGCTTGCCGTGCTGGACCGGATCGCCTCTTACGGGCGGCCCGTGCGGTTTGGCGAGGTACTGGCCGGGTCTGACATGCCCAAGGCCACGCTCTACCGCTTCGTTCAGACCCTCACCAATCAAGGCATGTTGCAATATGATGCCGACCGGCAGACCTATGCGCCGGGCCTGCGGCTGGTGCGGCTGGCACATGCGGCCTGGGCGCAGTCTTCGCTGGCACCGGTGGCGCGGAACCATATCGACGCGCTGAGCGCTGAGACCGGGGAGACCATCCACCTTGCGCAGCTGGATCATGCGCAGGTGCTCTATGTCGACAAGCGCAATGCCCGCGACCCAGTCGAGATGTTCAGCCAAGCCGGCAAGGTCGGTCCGGCCTATTGCACGGGTGTCGGCAAGGCGATGCTGGCCTTTCTGCCCGACAGCGAATTGAGGACCGCCCTCGCCCAGCAAAGCTGGCACCGGTTTACTGCCGCGACGCATGTCTCACCTGACAGCCTGTTGAGTGAACTCGCCGAGATCCGCGCCGAAGGACTGAGTTTCGACCGCGAGGAACACGAGACCGGCATTGTCTGTGTCGCCGTGCCGATCCTGAATACGCAGTCCCGACCGCTGGGCGCCCTGTCGATCACCGGCACCACCCGTCGCACCGATCTGGAGACCTTGCGCAGCCTTGGCCCAAGGCTCCGCAAGGCGGCGGCAGCGATTGCACGCGATGCCGAAAGCTGGCTGTTCCCCCGCTCCACGCCGCAGACCACACCCAACCCCAACGGAGAGATGCCCCATGTCCGGAGTGACGCTTGACACTGTCATCAAACGCTATGGCAACACGCAGGTCATCCATGGGGTCGATCTGGAGGTCGCGGATGGCGAGTTCTGCGTCTTTGTCGGCCCGTCCGGATGTGGCAAGTCCACGCTGCTGCGGATGGTGGCGGGGTTGGAGCAAACCACCGAAGGCACGATCCGCATCGACGCCCGAGATGTGACGCGGCTCGATCCGTCGGACCGGGGCGTGTCGATGGTGTTCCAGACCTACGCGCTGTATCCGCACATGACGGTCGAGGAGAACATGGGGTTCGGGCTCAAGATGACTGGCCACCCCAAATCCGAGATCACGGCAAAAGTGGCTGAGGCGAGCCGCATCCTCAAGCTGGACGATTACCTCAAGCGCAAACCCAAGGCTCTGTCCGGTGGCCAGCGGCAGCGTGTCGCCATTGGCCGCGCCATCGTGCGCGGACCCGAGGTGTTCCTGTTCGACGAACCGCTGTCGAACCTCGATGCCGAGCTTCGGGTGGAAATGCGGGTCGAGATTGCGCGCCTGCACAAGGAAATCGGCGCGACGATGATCTACGTGACCCATGATCAGGTCGAGGCGATGACGCTTGCCGACAAGATCGTCGTGCTGCGCTCGGGTCGCATCGAACAGGTTGGCGCGCCGATGGATCTGTACCGGGATCCCGACAATCGGTTCGTGGCGGGGTTCATCGGCTCCCCCTCGATGAATTTCCTGCGCGGCAGGGTCACGGGCAGTGAGGTGATGTCGGACGGTCTTGCTCATGCGGTGCCGAAGACTGGGTCTGCGCAAGACGGTCAGGACGTGCTGATCGGTCTGAGGCCCGAACATCTGACGGTGAAAGCGGGCGCGTCCCACCGCGTCGAACTGACAGAGAGCCTCGGCGGCGTGTCCTATGTTCACCTGATCGGGCCGGACGGCGAAAAGATCATCGTGGAGGAACGCGGCGATCATCGGTCCGCCGTCGGTGATCAGGTCGATCTGGGAGTCGATCCGGCGCATCTGTACCTGTTCGACGCGACATCGGAACTGCGCCTGAGGTGACCCGAGCGGCGAAACCGCTTGACCCCTGCTATCCAAAGACAGACCTGCCTACCCAATAGACAGGTATTTTCCCTTCCGTTTTCAACTATTTCCTTGGCAAAACCAGTAGGTACCAGAGGAAAGTAAATGTTGGCGAAAAAACCCATTTCCGAAGAGGAAACGACGTTCGAAGCCGCCCCGCTTCCGGCGAATGAAGCGGCCCGCAAGGCGCGCGTCCAGCGCACGGGCGTAATGGATGTTCAGCAAGAAGACCGCTACCGCATTTACGTGGACATGGCGCAACTCATCACCGGCTGCCCGGTCGCCTATACCGGTCTGCTCGACGATGATCGTCAGTTCTTCATCGCCAAGGATTTCGGCGGATTGCTCGAGGCTGACGAGGTGCCGCGCCACCTGACGCTGTGCCAATACGCGCTTGGATCGACACAACCGTTGATCGTTCCGGATCTGCGCGAACATCCCAAACTGAACCACAACCCCCTGGTCACCAACTCTCCGAATTGGGTGTTCTGGGGCGCCTACCCGCTGGTCACGCAGGACGGGCTGGTTCTGGGTACCCTGTGCACGGTGGATTACCAACCGCGCGTCATGGAGTCGTCACAGATCCAACAGATGCAAGCGCTTGCCAACAACCTGACGCTGCTGCTCGTGCTGCAAATGGAAGAGCGGGATGCGATCACGGAACGCATGGCCAAGCTCGCGTCCTATTTCCATCGCACCCATCCCGACATGCGCCCGGCCGAGATCGAGACCTTCCTGAACCTGTGCAGCGGGCAGCCGGTGGATGCGGGTCATCTGGACCGTCTGGTGCAGTGGGGAATTGTGACCGGGACCGGAACAGCGCCGGACCTGACAGCCAAGGGACGCGAGATTCAGGCGGAACACGGGCTCCATGCCACAACGTTCCGACGCAGCGCTCTCTCACAGAAAACCGTGGTCGATATCGAAGACCTCTTTGCGATGATCGACTGAACGAGGGTCACCATATGTATACCAAGATCTATCACATCAAGATGTCGAGCCTCGCCGAAGGCAAAACCGCCGCATCCTATGCCGCAGAGGAATTGGGACGCTTGATCGCGAAATCCAACATTGCCGCTTTGAATATCCTGCTTTGCAAGGAAGGCACATTGTACATCACGGTAAACTTCGACGAAGCAGCTGATATGAAGAAATTCCAGACAGAACATCAAAGTTTTTTTGATACTCTGAAGACCAGCTTCATCTGCAAAACCGCTGATTTTTCTGCAGTTCCGGTTTTTCGCTATGAACGCGAAGCGACAAATGCCCTCATGGAGGGTCTGTAACCCTGACGCCTCTGTCCCACCGGATCACTTCAGCGGGATGGACACTTTGAATTGCACGGTTTCGATGCCGGGGTTCTCGTCGTAGATCCCGGCATTGGAGCGGTGATCATAGCTCAGCGCCATCCGCCAGCCCTGCGCGGTTTCGTAACCCAGTTCGAGACCGGAGCGGAACGCGATCAGGCCGCCCAGATCAAAGCCGCCATTGTCGAAATAAAGCCCCGGCATGGCGTGGAGTTCGGCATAGGCGCCGCTGCGGCCGAAGGGCACGAGATAGGTCGCCCCGAAACCGACCCATGTTTCGCCGTTCTCGGTGACTGACAGGCCTGCCGCTCCGCCAAAAGGCCCGCGCGTCTGGCCAAGGTCGTAGCGCAGGTATAGTTCTGCCGCCGGATCCGCCCGCCGTTCGAGCACTTCACCACCCGAAATCGACAGGCGCGACTGCGCCTGGCCGGTACCGAGACAGCCGTCGGAAGTACCGCAATGGTTGATGCCCATATCGGTCAGTCCAATGATGAAGAGCAGCGCCGCGAATGTCCCATCAGCCATGTCAGCATGTCCTTTTTCCGAGATGGTGTCACCCTACGGATGCTTCATCTGAGCGGGATTGTCCAGTTGGCCGGGCTGCGGAGTAAGGTCAGGCGTTCGGGGCATTGAGCCTCGACCGAGAACTTCAGAGCGATTTGGTCCATGACATCTTGAACATGCGCCCCGGTTCTTTCCGGCTCGGGGACGACAGGTGGCCGACATAACCTGTGTAAATACCATTCTAGATGCTGCCCCGCACTTCTGTCTGGCCCAGCCATTCCTGCCCGTCAGGCGACCACGTGGCGCGAAGGTTGTACACGGTGCTGTTGAACAGGTCAGCGCAAAGACACCCGAGCCGGTGTATTCCGCGCCCAATTCGAAAGTATAGGATTTCTCGGAGATGCCGACACGCTTCTGGGCGGTTTCGCTGCTGCCCAGATCGTCGATGACCGGCAAGCCTAGAAGACAGGCGGCGCTGGGGACATCCCATTACCGCCATCATAGGCCTGCGGGAGGCCCCTTATCGTTCGGCTGGTCTGGCGTACGGGGCGAAGTCCAACCTTTTGCAACGCCGCTGTCACGCCTTACGCAAGCTCCTGATCCGAGAACAATTCGTCGGGTGCAACGCCGCGTTTTTCGGCGCTGGCCCGGACCGCCTCTTTCAGTGCAGCGCTGCGGGCCAGCAGGCGGCGAAACCGCACCTCGTCAAGTTCCAGCAGGGCTGACGGGGCAATGGCACGCACTTCAGTCCGGCGCGTCTTTTTCATCAGGATCGCCATCTGGCCGAACATCTCGCCCCGTCCAAGACGCCAGGTCTGGCCCGCTGTCTCGACCTCGGCCGCACCAGAGGCGATGAAGAACACGCTCTTTGCGGTGCCGTCCCTGCGGATGACGATGTCGCCAGCATTCACGTAGCGGGTCTTGAGCGCGCGGCTCAGCCGTTTCAACTCGGGCTCGGCGAGGCTTGAGAAAAGCGGAAACTGCCGGACCAGCTCGATGCGTTGCAGCGCGATATCAAGCTGGGGACGGCCCTCGGCGGCGGCGCGGCGCAGGTCGAGATCCTCCATGAGCTTGGTGTAGACTTCGGCGCCGATCAGCCCGTCCTCGCGCATGGTTGCGTATTCGCGTTCTTCCAGCCGCAGGGCGGTGCGGCGGATAAACCGTCGTTCCAGTTCCTCGGCATAGCCGGGATATTGAAGGCGAAGACCGTCAAGCCCGGTTTCGACGGCGTCGATCCGGCGCGACAGTGACTCGCGCAAGAGATCCGCCACCCGGCGTCCGTGGATCCGGCGAATGCGGCCTTCGATGAAGGCGCCCAGATCTCGCAGGACCAGCCGTTGCGACAGAAGCAATTCGAACCGATCCGCTGTCAGTCGGGCCAGCGGTCCCGACAGGCGCAATCGACTGTGCAGCACGCCAGCCGCGCGGAATGCGGTACCATAGGCAACACTGCGCCTGGCGGCACGGTTGTACCCGCTGCGCCCGCCAGAGCGCGCGCCCTCGATCAGCCGGTCCGCGTCCGACAACACCCGTTCCGCCATGCGCGACGAAATCGTCCGTTCGCGCACGCGGGCAAGGATCGTGTCGCGTTCATGCCCGGCCAGCGCGATCAGGCCCAGGGTGATCCGGTCACGGTCCTGAATATCGACGCTGTCCTCGGCCGTCTTGACCGCGTCATCCAGCCGCTCGCCGAACCGTTTGGCTTCGGAGCGGACGATGTCATGGCTCAGCTCATAGTTTTCTGTGGTGCGCGCCACGTCTTCCCGCACCGTCTGCAGCGCGACAGCGACCACCTGACGTGACAACGCCTCGTCGATGGGCGACAGCCGGTCAAGACCAAGCCTGCCGATGACCCAGCGCAGCGTCGTGCCCTGCACGATCAGCGTGAACAGCGTGAACCCGGTGGCGAGAATACCCACAAGACGCTGAATGCCGTCCGGCACGCGGAAGCTTTCAGTCACCGCCAACGCCAGCGCCAGCGTCACGGCTCCGCGCAATCCCCCCCAGAGGATCGCGACGCGGTAAGGGCGCTCGATTGCGGGGGACAGCCTCAGCGTCGTCAGGAGCGGCAAAAGACCAAACAGGATCACCACACGCGCGGCAATCGCGGCGAGGATCACCACGCCAAGAAGCAGGAAATCCGAAACCCGCACCTCTTCCAGAAGTCGCGGGATGAGCAGCGCCGCGAGGATAAAGATCAGCGCCCCGGCCCAATGCGCCAGAACGTCCCAAAGCTCGCGAAGGTTGATCCAGGCCTGTGGCGGCAGGCGTCCCGGCCCGGTCAGGTTCAGCGTCAACCCCGCGGCGACAACCGCGATCACACCGGATGCCCCGATGCTCTGTTCCGCGCCGATATAGGCGAGATAAGGCAGCGCGACCGAGATCGACAGCTGCGCAAGCTCGTGCCGGCTGAACAGAGCCATGACCCAAACGGCGATCCGTGCCACTAGCCAGCCGGTCAGCGCGCCTCCGAAAATCAGGAGTGGGAACCGGGCCAGCGCGTCCCCGAGGTTGGGATCGGGTACCCCGAGCATCACGAATCCCATGAACAGACCGAACAGCGCGATGGCCGCAGCATCGTTCAGCAGGCTCTCACCTTCGATGATCCGCGCCAGCCTGCGCGGCGCCGAAATCGACCGGAAGATCGAAACCACGGCAGAGGGATCGGTGGTGGACACGATCGCGCCGATCAGGAGGCACGCGGCCAACGGCAGGGCGCTCGCCCAGGCGAGCGCGTAGCCGACACTCAAGGTCGCCACGATGACGGCGACAACGGCAAGTACAAGGATCGGCACCCAATCGTCGAGCATCCGGCGCAGGTTCATTCCCAGCGTCGCCTGAAACAGCAAGGTGGGAAGGAAAACGTACAGAAAGACGTTGGATCGGATTGGCAGATCGAGGATCGCACGCGCCACAGGGTTGAGCGCATCGGTAAATTCGGTTCTCAGGAAAAAGATTGCGCCAAGACCGATCAGGATGCCGATGCTCGCCAGAATCACGCTGTAGGGCAGACGCAACCGCGCTGCCAACGGCTCCGCCACCCCGATGACGACGAAGAGCGAGGCGATCACGGTCGTGATGAGAACGATGTCCATATTACTGAGTTATCAGACTGTCAGCCGGTCGCATTGCGAAAACAACGATGCTCTAGGCGCATTGGCGGATTTCGCGAAATTTGCGGGCATCCCGCGCCTTGTTTGAAGCCGTGAAAGGTGCCCTGTGTCCGACAGCTTCCGGTCAATATTGCGGAACCTTCTGCCCCTGTGCTGCCAAGGTCGCGACCTTCTGAATCCGTGCCTCACGCGTTTCGGGGCGCTTGGCTGCCGCAATCCACCGCAGGACGTTTCGCCGATACGAGGGGGCAGCCGAGTGCCACCAGCCTGTCGCACCATGTGTGTCCAGCGCTTCGACGAGGTCTTCGGGATCAAGAAGCGCATCGACATCATCGCTCTCGGTCCATCGCCCGCTTTGCCGCGCCTCGGCAATCGCGGCCTGACCCGCGGGGTGCATCCGTCCCTCTGCCTCGAGCCGCGCGGCGCGGTCCTTGTAAGTTTTCGCCCAGGCCTGCTGCTTGCGCGGTGAAATCAACTGCATCGTGCGCGCGTCGTCCAGCTTGAGGCGGCGACCGTCGATCCAACCATAGGCGATCAGCGCATCGAGCACTGCTTCGCGGGACACGTAACGGTCAGGATGCGCGGCCTTCCAGGTCACGAGCCAGACGCTTTCGGGGCTGTGGTAATGCCGATCGAGCCATGTCCAGAGTTCGTCCTGCGACGTAACTTCGACTTGTTCGAACCTGTCGTGATCCATCATACGATTCCACACATGCATCAGGCCAATGATGAAGATTTTCACGAGGCTGCCAAGGGGCACTGTTCCGGCGTGGCTAGACCCGGCTTGTGCGCTATCCTTCCTGTATGTTGCGCGCGCTCGCCACCCTTCTTCTCTTGTTGCTGGCCCTGAATACGGGTTGGTTCGTGCTCTATTCCGGCGACCTTGGCCTGCGCGGTTTGCTTTCCGATGTTCCGCGCGAGGTGTCGCGTGTCTTTCTGGAGGATGGCTTGCTGGCAAATGTCGGCATTGCCCTGCACATGATCGCGGGCGGCGTTCTGACCTTCGGCGCACCGCTACAGGCCCTGCCCATCGTCCGGCGCCGTTGGCCCGGGCTGCACAGGCGGTTCGGCTATGTTCTGTTCGTGCTGGCCATCGCTACGGGGCTTGGCGGGCTCGTCTACATTGCGCTGAACGGCACCATTGGCGGCTGGTGGATGAGCCTCTGGTTCGCCATCTACGGCGTGGCGATGATCTGGACGGCCGTCAACACGATCTACTACGCCTTGGCCAAGGACATGCGCCGCCATTTTGCCTGGGCCGTGCGTTTGGTCGTGCTTGCGGTCGGGTCATGGATCTACCGCATGCATTACGGCATCTGGTATGCGGCCACCGGCGCCATCGGCTCGAACGAAGCATTCACGGGGCTGTTCGACCAAATCCAGGTTTTCGCGTTTTTCGTACCCTACCTGTTGATCGCGGAGTTCGTTCTGCGACGGCGGGAAAGGCGGGTCAACGCGACAACGGCATAAGGCGCTGTCGCGCTGGGAGCGCTTGCAGACGTTAGGTTACGTTGGGTATTTTTGATATTGGTTGCGGGAAGGCGCAGCCGCCGTACCCTACCTGTTTTGAAGTGTACGGTCTGACCAAAAAATTGCGAGAGGGGCGGACGTTCGCTGCTCGCGCGAACGTCTGACAGCGACCACACGAAAGCAGTCATCGCCGCATCGGTTTACTCTGCTCCAACGATTGATATCGATCCGTGACCAGGCGTTTGATCCCATGCGCGAGCGCAAACCTCCGCTTTGCGTGCTCTTCAAACATCAACGACATTGTCAGCTTCTCCAAGGATCGAAAGCCGTACAAGCACAGCACAAGGCAGGCGTCACATCATTAGCCATATCGGCCACCATACGGCAAATTGCCCTTGGTTTCCGTTGCATGAGCCCCCCTCATCAGGCCCAGTTGCTGATCAGGGTGCAAGGCTGAAGGTCGGGTGAAGAGAATTCAATCCTCACGCGCGGCGCCAGGCGCTTGACCGTCGTTCCCATTGCTGCACGAGCCCGTATTCGATGCTCAGCATCACAGCGGTAAAGGCCAGTGCGTACGCCATCACCGTCGCCGTGTCGAAGAGCTGAAAATAAAGATGGATCTGGAAGCCGACGCCGTTGGAGCGGCCAAGGAATTCGACCACCAGGACGATTTTCCAGATTACTGCCAGGCCGTTCCGGGTGCTGGTTGCAACGAACGGACCAAGCTGAGGCCAGATGACATGACGCAGGCGGGTCACGTGGCTCAGCCGGTAGACTTGTGCCATGTCGCCCACGCCTCGGTCCAGGGTCCGGACCCCTTCACGGATCGTTACCGTCACCATGGCGGTCTTGTTGAGGGCAACGGCAACAATTGCTGCAACTTCGTTCAAGCCGATCCACAGGTAGCAAAGGACGATGATCACCAGCGCAGGCAGGTTCAGGAACACGGTGACCCACGGATCGCACCACATGTTGAGTCGCTCTGACCGCCCTATGAGAATGCCGAGCGCCGTGCCCACTCCCATCGCAAGCGCGAAAGCCAAAGCCACGCGGCGCAGGGTATTGGCCATATGATACCAGAGCGCACCACTTTGACTTTCGGAAACGATCACCTGCCAGACAGCAATCGGCGTCGGTAAAATATCTGCGTCCTGCGCGACCCATGCCCCGAAGGTCCAGAGCAGGCCAAGGCCCAGAAGCGAGATCAATGTGACGTGGACGGGTGCGCGCATGGTGAGAGCATAGGGGATCGCCGGCGACGGTGGCTCTTGGACGAAGGTCCAATAGGGCTGGGCTATGGGCGCTTCTATGGTTGCCGGATATGAGAGGCTTTCGAGCGATATGCGCAGCATTGCTGTGGTGTCTGAGTGCGGTTTGCGCTGCCGGCGAGGCCTTGACTGAGGAGGAGCTCGCAGTACGGGTCTACGCCCCGATGAGCCTCGGAAAGCAGATTTCGGACAACGGGGTTTACGAACTTCTGAACTCTGGCGGCGCACATGCGGGCTACGTGTTCCAGACCGAACCGATGGCGCCCCTGCCCGGCTTTTCCGGTGCGCCGGTGAATGTTCTCGTTGTGCTGGACCTCGACGGTCGGTTCCTCGATGTGCAGCTGTTGGACCATAACGAGCCGATCTTTGTGTCGGGTCTGGGTCAGGCACCGTTTCACGCGTTTTTCGAGCAGTATCGCGGCCATTCAATCAGCGACTCGCTTGTCGTGGGCTCGCCTTACGGCGCGGGGGATGGCGGTGGGCAATTGGTGTATCTTGACGGAGTGACCAAAGCGACAGCCTCGGTCCGGATCGCGCACGAGTCGGTGCTGGCGGCTGCGTTGCAGGTGGCGCGCGAGAAGATGCAGGGGATCGCATCGGGACCACCCGCCTATCCTGACCTGACTTATGTCGAAGTCCTGACATGGGACGATCTCGTGACACAGGGCTTGATCACGCGAAGGACGGCAAGCAATGCCGAGGTGCAGGCGCTGTTCGCGGACACTGTCTGGGAAGATGACGACGCCGAGGCACTGGACGATCCGGATGCGCCCTATCTTGACCTTTGGATTGCGGATGTCGGGCCGAAATCAATCGCGCGGACGCTCCTGCACGAGGACACGCTCGAAGAGCTGGACCGTTTCATGTCGATCTCGACCTTCGACGAGCCGATCCTCGTGATCGACACCGGGCGACATGGGTTGGTATCGGAGGAGTTCGTCCGCAACACTGCGCCCGACTGGATCGGCGCAGAACAGGGCGGTTTTCCTGTTGCCTTGCGTGATGCGGACTTGTTTGTCGAATTGAGCAATGAGGTGCCAGAAGCGCTGCATGATGGCGTTGCGATGATCCTGCGCACCGACAGGCGGCTTGGTTTCGACCCGACACGAGAGTGGACCCTTAAGGTTGAGGCGGTGCGCGAACACGGCATGTTTCAGCCAGAGATTGGCTCTGTGCAACTTGCTGCGACGCATGTCACGGACGAGAGGTTCTTTGCCCGTCCAGTTGTGGTCGAAAAACTGGCCCCGTGGAAAGAGGCGATCCTCAATCGGCAAAGTGATCTCATTGTGCTGGCAGTATTCCTGACCGTGCTTGTGGCGGTGCTCTTGGGCGCACAGGGCTGGCTCGCCGGACTGGCATCCTTCACGCCGATGCGGCTCGGCATCCTCGCTTTGGTTCTGGGGTTTGTCGGCTGGTGGGGACAAGGACAATTGTCCATCGTCACTCCAGTGGCGGTCTTGCAAACCGGCATGGCAGGCGGCTCGTTCACGTTCCTGCTCTACGATCCGTTCTCTTTGTTGATCTGGGGCGTGGCCATTCTTGGCTTTGTGTTGTGGGGGCGCGGGCTGTTCTGTGGCTGGCTCTGCCCGTTCGGTGCGATGCAGGAATTCGCGCATCACCTCGGACGGCTCTTGCGCCTGCCCAGGATCGAACCGAGCGCGCGCTGGGACGCGCGGCTGAAATCGCTGAAATATGTAGCGCTCGTCGGGTTGGTGGCGGTCACGCTGTTCGTGCCGTCCTATATGGACAAGGCGGCCGAGATCGAGCCGTTCAAGACGGCGATCACCACGTTTTTCGTACGCGAATGGTACTTTGTCGCCTATGCCGCGCTTTGGTTGGTGCTGGGCATGGTCGTCTTCAAGGGTTTCTGCCGCTATCTCTGCCCATTGGGGGCATTGATGGCGATTGGCGGCGCACTGCGGCTGCGGAAGTGGATTCCGCGTCGGGAGGAATGCGGATCGCCCTGCCAGCTGTGCAGGGTCAAATGCAGTTACGGTGCAATCACACCCAAAGGGGCGATCCAGTATTCCGAATGCTTTCAGTGCCTTGATTGCGTGACCATCCATGACGACGCGGATCAATGCGTGCCACTGATCCTCAAGGCGCGTGCCGGTCGGCGCGCACCGCGCGATCTGGGCCACCCCAACACGGTGCTTGCCGAATGAACCGACGCCGCTTTCTTACTCTTTCTGCTGCCTTTGCCTGTGCCCCTGCCTTGGCGGGTGCTGACACATGGTCGGGACAAGCGCTTGGGGCTGATATCTCGGTCACACTTCATGGTCCGCGCGAGATGACGCGGCGCGCCTTGGCCGATGTGCCAAAGGTGCTTGAGAAAGTAGAGCAAACATTCAGCCTGTTCCGAGATCGCTCTGACCTGTCACAGTTGAACCGCACCGGTGAACTAACCACTCCAAGCCCGCTGATGCAAAGCTTGATGGCGCAGGTGGATACAGCGCACCTTTTGTCGAATGGCCTCTTCGATCCGACGATCCAGCCGCTCTGGCAGGCTTTGGCTCTTGGATATGACCCGGAGCCTGCGCGCGCTGCATTGGGATGGGACCGGCTGCGCTGGTCGAACCAGAGAATCGAACTGCAGCGGGGTCAGGCTCTGACCTTCAATGGTATCGCGCAAGGCTTCGCCACCGACCTGATGCGCGACATGCTTGTTGCGCACGGGGCCACCCGGGCGCTTGTGAATATCGGAGAGCAGGTGGCCATCGGTGGGCCCTTCACAATAGGGCTTGAAGACCCCACACATGGCCATCTTGGGACGCGCCAACTGCGCGATATGACGATTGCCAGCTCCAGCCCTGCGGCGATGATGTTCGGCGATGACGCCCACATCCTTGGTCCGCGCGGGGAAACGCCAATCTGGTCCACCGTCAGCATAGAGGGGCAATCGGCCACTATGGCGGATGCCTTGTCGACGGCGGCGGTGTTCATGGATCTCGATGCCCTGACGCGGCTGAAAAACGCGGCACAGTTGCACCGGGTCACGGTGATTGATAATTATGGGAACCTCAGGACCGTCTGATTTACCACCTTGATCGGACCAGTTTTCACAAAGCGTCCAGCAACGGCAATTCGAAAAAGCGGCTTGAACTCTATCGTTCCGGGTGTTGGTGCGTCAGACCGTAGCTTTCGAAAATCGCCTCGATCCGCCCGTCGGACAGGGCAGCAAAGATGGCATCATCCACCGTGTAACTAAGGCCGCGATAGGCAAAATGGCTGCCTGTACCAAGCGTCCATTTCGATTTGGCAAAGCCGGGCAACGGTGGCTGATGCACGGAAATTCCATCCCCTGCGCCGAATTCAAGCTGGGCCAAAGGACCCATCGCAGCCATTACCTCGCCACCGGCAAGTGCCTCCATTGCCGCCTTCATTGTCGGATAGCGTCGGATGCCAGCCGAAAGCTGTCCCCCAGCAAAGCTGGTCAGGTAAAAATCGGCAATCGAGTCATTTTCGACCGCAACCGTGTCAAAACGGAAATAAGCTGGGACTGGACCGCCATCAGGGTACTTTTCCTCGGCATATGCGATGCCGATGCTTTCGGTCATATACTGGCCAGTGAACACAACCTGTTCGACCCGGCAGCTGAAGGCGCTGTCATAGGGGACGCGCATCATGACGTTCGAGACCGCCCCGCCGATCACTGGTCCTTGCCAAATATTATTGCGCAAATCCGCTTCGAGATTTTCGCCCGCATTGACGAATTTGAACCGCGCCTCGACGCCGAGGTCTTCGGCAATGATGCGCGCGATATCGATATCGATGCCGCGCGGTTTTCCAGACTCGGCCCAACTGTACGGCGGATAGTCGTCATAAACCGCAAAAGTCATGAAACCCCGGTCTAGGATCTGATCGATATCCTGCCCGACGATATCCCGGCTTGCATTTTGCGGTTTGGGTTGGGGGATGAAATCGGCGCAAGGATCGCTGGCCAGAACCGGTGTGGCCCCAGCCAATGCGAGAACGATAAGGGTCGTGCGAAGGTGCATGATGAAGCTCAGTGTGCCGCAGACAACCCGATCGTCAGGGCTTCAGCTGCGCGGGCATAGGCTTCTTGCGTGCCGTCGATCAGATTGGCCGCGCGATAGGCTGCACTGTCGGCCACGGGAGCGCCTGACACGGTCTCGATGCCGGCGGCAATCTCGGACAGGCGGGCCTTGAGCGCATCGGCATCAGCCGCAGCCGGGTCTTCGGCATAACCCACGATCTGATCCCGCAGCGCTTTGAGTTCCTCTGCCACCTCCTCCATCGAGCCGTCATCGGGACGGGTTTCGATATAGGTGCGGATCGCCCAAGCGGCTTCCTGGCCCAACAACTCGCCGAATTCCGGCATCTTGGTGGTGCCGTTCTGCGTGTAGCCGTACCGGAAACGTTCGACATACCACTCGTCACCGTATTCCTCTGCTTCAAGGAAACGCACATCAGGGGCAAGCCCCCCTGAAATCGCCTCGAGCCCGTGGCAGCGCGCGCAGTTCTGGTTGTACCCCGAGGCTCCGATTTCGACCGCTCGAGCCCAGACCTCTTCACCGACGAGTTCGGCGCGATACGGATTTTCAGTCAGCCATTCGTCTCCGACCGCAGGCAACCCGGTTGTGTCGACCGCTTGCGGGGCAACGTCGCCATGCGCGTATACGAGGCTTGCAGCAGCGGTCAGCGCCAACGCGGCACATGTAGATTTGAAAACAATCGCGGTCATGGGGTCCTCCTCAGGCACAATCCGTGTCTAGCCAGATTTGTACCGTCACGCCCGGGGCTGCGGGTATTGGACTTTCGTGGCGCGCAGAGGTGTTTCAGGCCCCTACCATACGGGACAATGGTCGTATTTCCGGCTCTTTCGGTCTGTGACTACCGTATCGCAGGGAGGAACCGATCGATGAGGTTACTGTGTTTCGAGGGCGCTTTTGTATGCCTTTTTGCTTTGGGGCTGGCAACCAGTGCCAATGCCCAAATCGAGATTGGCATTCACTACATCAAACAGCTCGTCGACGCTCCGCCAACTCTTTCCAATCTTGACCCGATCCCCGAAGACCTTGGATCTCAAGGAGCAGAACTGGGGCTTCAGGACAATGCCACGACAGGTCGGTTTCTTGGGCAGACATATACCTTGAACGTGACAGAAGTGGGCCCGGACGAGGATTTCGCCGGAGCAGTCCGCGCAGCCTTGAGCAGCAGCGACCTGCTTGTGCTGGATGCACTTCAGGATCAGATTCTGATTGCCGCCGATATGCCCGAAGCTGAAGGCGCGCTTTTGTTCAACGCCGGCGCGGCAGATGTGGCGCTGCGCGGCGAGGCGTGTCGGGCAAACCTGCTGCACACCCTGCCCTCTTACGCGATGAAAGCCGATGCGCTGATGCAGTTCTTTGTCCAACGGCGCTGGGACGACATCGCACTGATCGCCGGAGAGCGCCCCGATGATCAGGCTTGGGCGGACACGCTGGAAAACTCCGCGCGCAAGTTCGGATTGAAATTCGGCGCGCGCAAAACCTGGGTCTTCGATGCCGACATGCGCCGCAACGCGTCTCAGGAAGTGCCGCTTTTCACGCAGGAGCTTGGCGATTACGACGTACTGCTGGTGGCCGATGCGGCGGATGATTTCGCGCGCTACATTCCCTACAACACATGGCGCCCGCGCCCTGTGGCAGGTTCAGAAGGATTGCGACCGGTCACGTGGCATCGCGTGGTGGAACAATGGGGCGCCGCCCAGCTTCAGTCTCGTTTCAAAAAGCTGGCTGAACGTCCCATGCAAGACCAAGACTACGCCGCCTGGGCAGCCGTTCGTGCCATTGGCGAAGCGGTGACCCGCACAGGTGCCGCCGATGCCGTAACGCTGCGGGCCTTCATGCTCTCCGACGCATTTGAACTCGCCGGGTTCAAGGGCGCGCCGCTGACCTTCCGAACATGGAACGGCCAACTGCGCCAACCGATCCCGCTTGTCCACGAACGCGCACTGGTGGCGCAGGCCCCGCTTGAAGGCTTTCTGCACCAGCGCACCGAGCTTGACACGCTTGGCCTCGATCAGCCCGAGAGCACCTGTACAGCTTTCGAGAACTGACCTCTTTTTGTTGCAGATACCTCCAGTGGTCTGGCGTCAGCGTCCCGTGACCATCACCAACGATAAAGGACCGACCCTGATGAAACTGCCGATCCTCACCACCCTAACGGCCGCCCTTCTGTCGAGCACAGCCCTCGCGGACGAGATCTGGGTGACCAATGAAAAAGACGACACGATCAGCGTAATCGACGTGGAAACGCTTGAAGTCGTGCGCACAATCGAAACCGGGGAACGCCCTCGCGGGATCACGTTCTCCAAGGATTTCTCGGTGGTCTATATCTGCGCCTCCGACAGTGACGCGGTGCAGGTGATGGACCCGGACACCGGCGAGATCCTGCATGACCTGCCCTCGGGCGAAGACCCCGAGCAATTCGTTCTCGCCCCCGACAACAGGCATCTTTATATCGCCAACGAAGACGATGCGATCACCACCGTGGTGGACACCGTAACGCGCACCGTCGTGGCGCAGATTGACGTCGGCATCGAACCAGAGGGCATGGCGGTCAGCCCGGATGGCAAGATCGCCATCACCACGTCCGAAACCACCAACATGGCGCATTGGATCGACACCTCCACGCAGGAGCTGTTTGCCAACACGCTGGTCGACAGCCGTCCGCGCCACGCCGAGTTCGTCAAGGACGGAACCGAGCTTTGGGTCAGCGCCGAGATCGGCGGCACCATTTCGATCTTCGACGTGGCGACCCAGACCGAAAAGGCCAAGATCGATTTCGACATCGACAACATCCACCCCGACCGAGTGCAGCCCGTGGGGTTTGAGTTCACCACAGGCGACACGCATGCCTTTGTCGCGCTTGGGCCGTCGAACCATGTCGCCGTGGTCAATGCCGAGACCTACGAGGTCGAGGAGTACATCCTCGTTGGCCGCCGCGTCTGGCACATGGATTTCAACCGCGACCGGACACAGCTGTTCACCACCAATGGCGTGTCGGGTGACGTGACGGTGATTGACGTGGCCAGCCGCAAGGCGATCAAGAGCATCAAGGTGGGCCGCTTCCCCTGGGGGGCCGCGTTCCGGCCGACCGAGTGAGCCAGCGTAAAGAAGCAACCTCAATTTTTGTTTGTCACCCAACAATAATCACGTTTCTCACATGACGGAGTTTTCAATGAAAAAGACCCTAGCCGCCTTTGGCCTTGCACTGGTCACTCCCGCGCTTGTCCTTGCTGACGGCGCCCCCCGCGAAGACTGGGGCCGCGCAGGCATCCTGTCTTCTGCCAACAAGGCCGATCTGCCACCGATCACGCTGAGTTCCGGGATGCCCCTGTCCGAAGCCCCCTGGGTGCTGACATCGGGCACCTATTACGAGTTCGAGATCGAGGGCGACGGGTCGGCTGAGCTGGCGCTGGAAGGGTCGGAGTTCTTTCGCGCGATCTGGATCGACGAAATTGTCGTGAATGACCTGGAGATCCGTCCCATTGGCGTGAATTCGATCGAGTTCGACGATGCAGGCACGATGGAAATCGGCTTTGTCGCGATCAAGCCGGGTGCGTATTTCCTGCGCATTCCCGGCTCTACCGGCGAGACCCAGCGGCTGGACATCACCATTGAATGAGGTCAACCCGGCTCTGGGCTGCGCGTGATGCGTTGACGCAAAATCCGTGGCGTTGGCCCAAGACATGCATCGAACGCAAAAGACAGAACGGGCAGGACGAATGAGTTTGCGGGTTTCTGATCTGTCTTTTTCCTACGGGACCAAGACCGCCCTGGACGGTGTGTCCTTCGAGGTTGGGCATGGTCGCTTTGCCGCTCTTCTCGGGCCGAACGGGGCTGGCAAGTCGACGCTCTATTCATTGCTGACGCGGCTGTTCGTGACTCAGGGTGGATCAATTTCGATTGCCGGACATGATCTGCGGGGCGCGCCTTTGGCGGCGATGGCCGATCTGGGTGTGGTGTTTCAGCAGATGACCCTGGACCTTGACCTGACGGTGCGGCAAAACCTGCACTACTTCGCAGCGCTGCATGGCCGATCCGGGCGCGACGCCGACCGCAGGATCGACGAGGCGTTGACGCGTCTGGGCATGGCCGAGCGCGCCGGGGAAAAGGCACGCGGGTTGAACGGTGGGCATCGGCGGCGGACGGAAATCGCGCGGGCCTTGCTGCATGATCCCAAGGTCCTGCTGCTGGATGAGCCGACCGTTGGGCTGGACGCCACTGCCCGCTCCGGGCTGACGCAGCATATCCACGATCTGTGCGCCGACACAGGCGTGACCGTGCTTTGGGCCACCCATCTGACCGACGAGGTCGCGGATGCCGATCAGGTGGTCTTGTTGCATCGCGGGCGCGTTCTGGCGGATGGCAGCTGCGGCGCTCTTCGGGGGGACGCCACCTTGCCGGAGTATTTCGCGCGGATGACGGCGGTTCCCGCATGAGCGGCATGGGCCACGCTCTGATCGCGATGCGGGCCATCGTGCTGCGCGAGGCGTTGCGGTTCATACATCAGCGCGAGCGGTTCATCGCGGCATTGGTGCGACCGTTGGTGTGGCTTTTGGTCTTTGCCGCCGGGTTCCGTGCGGCGCTTGGCCTGTCGATCACGCCGCCCTACCAGACCTACATCACCTACGAGACCTATATCGTGCCGGGCCTGTGCGGGATGATCCTGCTGTTCAACGGGATGCAATCGTCGCTGAGCCTTGTCTACGACCGCGAGATGGGGTCGATGCGGCTTTTGCTGACGGCGCCCTTGTCGCGCGCGTGGCTGTTGTTCAGCAAGCTTCTGGGCAGCACGATCATCTCGATCTTGCAGGTTTACGCGTTTCTGTTTGTGGCTTGGCTTTTCGATATCACCCTCCCCGCTTGGGGCTATCTGGCGGCCCTGCCCGCTTTGCTTTTGGCGGGGTTGATGCTGGGGGCGCTGGGACTGGCGCTGTCGAGTTTCATCAAGCAGTTGGAGAATTTCGCGGGCGTGATGAATTTCGTGATCTTCCCGATGTTCTTTCTGTCCTCGGCGCTCTATCCGCTGTGGAAGATGGCCGAAAGCTCGGAGCTGTTGCACGACATCTGCGCGGCCAACCCGTTCACCCACGCGGTGGAGCTGATCCGGTTCGCGCTTTATGTCGAGGTCAATCCGATAGCATTGCTCTGGACGACACTGGCGACGGCGGCGTTCATGGCGCTGGCGGTTTGGGGCTATGATCCGGCGCGGGGGATGATGACGCGCAAGGGGTGATCTACGACCATAGCAAGGGTGATCCGGGGCGCGGTTTGCGTTAGGGTCAGCGCATGAGACCTGTACTGATCAAGCTGAGCTGCGCACTGGCGCTGACAACCACTGGCCTTTGGGCCGAACCCGAGGACGATGATCCGGGTGGTGTGCTGAACCCCGACGAGATGACGTGGCAATCCATGTTGGACCGCGCCGAAGACGGCGAGACCGGGATGGTGCTGTGTTCTACGGGCTACATGATGACCAAATCCGGGGATCACGCGACAGCCCGCGCGTTGTTCAAGAACTGTGCCGAGGCTGGTTACACCGGGGCGATGACCTGGATGAGCCAGCTGGACAACAACGGTCTGGGCGGGGAGTACGACCCCGATGCCAGTGCGGCATGGGATCAACAGGCGGCAGAATTGGGCGACCGGGTAGGCAAGTTCAATCACGGTCTGAACCTCATGCGCGGGCATGGTATTGCCAAGGACGAGGCTCTGGGTCGTCGGTATGTCGATGAGGCAGCCGCCGAAGGCTTGCAGGTGGCCAAGCGGTTGCAGGGCGCGGGCTATAATCTGGACGAGATCACACCGGATGCCGACAATTGGAAATACGCACCGGCTTTCTAGACCTTGCGCGACCTGAGCCGTGCGGGCTGACCTGACAATTCAAGAATACGCGTGGCGAGGCGTTCGGCCTCGGGGATGGCGTGGGTGACCATGAGAGTAGCAACCGGATGGCTGTCGCGGAGGCGCTCGAACAGGGTCATCATTTCGTCACTGAGTTCGGCGTCGAGACTGACGAAAGGTTCGTCCATTAGAAGTACATCTGGCTTACCCGCAAAGGCGCGGGCCAATGACAGGCGACGCTGCTGTCCAAGCGAAAGCTGATCGGGGAAGGCAGTGCCACGGCCAGCAAGACCCACCTCTTCGAGCGCGATCTCAATCTGGGGATGCGTCAGGCCAAGCGTGATTGACAGATTCTCGGCGACGGTACGCCATCGCATAAGCGTGGGTTCCTGAAACACCATTGCCATCCTCTCAGGGCGCCGGACATGGCCGAGAAAGCGGTGCTCCAAACCGGCGATGATCCGCATGAGAGTGGTCTTTCCAACCCCTGACGGACCGGTGATCGCCACGGTTTCGCGCTGTGCAAGCTTGAGGTCAACCGCTCCGAGCACCGTCTTGTCACCAAAACGCATCGAGTCCAAGGAAACAGTTAGAACCGGCGGGGTTGCCGCCGGTTCCTGTTTGATACCCGTTCTCACCAATTTGAGGGTAGGTGCCGCAGTCACATCAACTACCGGGTTGGACAAACACGCCATCGGGCAGTGTCGTGGCCGAGCCAATCAGGTCTTTGCCTCCAAGATCGGCCATCAGGGCAAGCATGCGCGCGGCGGCATCGACATCAACAGGTTGATCTCTCGGAATGCCCTCGATGAAGCCTGCCTTCAGCGCCTCGAATTCGGCATCGGATTTGGCGTTCATCATTGGTCGCAAGCGGTCCCATTCAGTGTCCGAGCTTGCCAGCAAATCCTTCGTCGCGCGGCTCGCGGCAGCCAGGCCTTCGACCAGATCGGGGTTGTCACGCAGCATTTCACCGCGGAGCACGTAACCAAGAAGTGGCGTTTCCGGATCGAGTCCCAGTTCACGCGCTGCGTCATCCACGGTGATGAGGGGCTTCATGCCGCCAGCTTCCATCTTGGCTAGAAAATGCCAGAAGTTGATCGCACCATCCAGTTCGCCCTGAAGCCCGGTTTTATAGATCAGAGGCGGCGCGCCAAAGACCTGCTCCGTCTCTGTCACGAGGTCCATGCCGTGCATCTTTTCGGCATAAGCGCGCAGGATCAGCCAACTCTTGTCGAGCGGCCCCCCGGCGATGCCGATTTTGCCACCCTTGAGGTCTGCCAGCGATGTGGCTGTGCTCCCCTCTGGGACCAGAAGAGCGCCCACGGCCTTGGAATAGGGGATGAAGATATAATCTCTGCCCTCGGCCCGCTGACGCGCCACCCAGAGCCAGTCGGAGACGATGACATCGACCTCTTCACCCTGGAACGCGACTTGCGCAGCCGAGCCTCCGGCGACCCCTTGCACTACCAGCTCGAAGCCGTTGGCTGTGTCAAATCCCTTGTGTTTAAGAGTGTCAAGTTCCCAGTTCACGGTTCCGGCCTGGAGCACGGCAGCCCGCAACACAGGGGTTTCTGCACTGGCAGCACCTGTGCAGAGGAGCACCGCTGCAGAGGCCGCACGGATTGTGGAGATAAAGCTCATCATACCCTCCCAGAATGACTGCCGTCACAGTAACAGCGGCTTTTCTTCCGAAAATACGACCAAAGGATGTGGGCCACGGTCGCATCTGTTGATTTGGATCATATTGGCGGGTTTCGGGCGTTCTTACGTTGGGGCATCATATTGAAGGAGACCACCCGATGACACGCTTTGCTCTGATTGCATCCGCCTGCGTCTGCGCCCTGCCCGCCCTTGCCAGCGACCTGACCTTCGAGCAGGTCAAGATCGATGCAGGCAAGACCCTGTTCGAGGCAGAGTGCCGCCGCTGCCATGCCGTCGAACCGACGGATGCCTCCTACGGGCCACCGCTGGAGAATGTCGTCGGCCGTGGCGCGGGGACATACGAGGATTACGACTACTCCATCGCGCTGGAGGCATCCGGCATCGTCTGGACCCCGGCCGCGCTGCGCGCGTGGATGGAAGACAATGACGGGTTCATGCCCGGCACCAAGATGCGCCATGTCGGCATCGAGGACCAAACGGTGCAGGATTTCATCCTCGCGTATCTGATATCAATTACAACTCAGGACAATGCAGCGATCTCGAAGTGATCCACCGACACTTGGGGAACGGGAGAAGAAGCTGAGAAAATTGGGCCCGAATCGACTTCTTTTCCCGCCCGTCCCTTGCGGTTCGCCAATTCGCGAATCGCTGACGTCAAACATATAGAAGCGCTGTCAACCTCCCTAAGGTCTTACGACCGAAGTCTCGTACAACAAATTTTCGTCATGCCTATAGTAGCCGGTAATGTCCATTTGCGCCGGTGTGCATCTGGATTTCTGCAACTGAAGTTCATGGGAGGAACACGGATGAACAGATTTGTTGCCACCGTTACAGCCAGCATACTTGCCGCGACCGGCGCGTTTGCCCAAGGTGTGACCGAAGAGATGCTGGCCAACGACCAGACGATGACGCACCAAGTCGTCACCAACGGTATGGGTCGGCATTTACAGCGCTATTCGCCGCTGGACATGCTTAACAAGGAAAACGTCAAGAACCTTGTTCCCGCCTGGGCGTTCAGCCTTGGCGGCGAAAAGCAACGCGGGCAAGAGACCCAGCCGCTGATTTATGACGGGATCATGTATATCACCGGGTCGTACTCGCGGCTTTACGCGATCGATGTCAACACCGGCCAAGAGCTGTGGCAGTACGATGCTCGTCTGCCTGAAGGCATCCTGCCCTGCTGTGATGTGATTAACCGTGGCGCGGCCTTGGCGGGTGACAAGGTGATCTTTGGAACGCTGGACGCGCGAATCGTGGCGCTTGACGCCAAGACCGGGGACGTGGTCTGGCGTGATCAAATTGACGACTATAAGGCGGGTTATTCTTACACGGCGGCCCCGCTGGTCGTTGGCGACCTCGTCATCACAGGCAATTCCGGCGGCGAATTCGGGATCGTCGGCACAGTCCAAGCGCGCAATGTCGAAAATGGTGATCTGGTCTGGGAACGTCCGGTGATCGAAGGCCATATGGGCATGCTCAATGGCGAAGAAAGCACCATGACCGGCACGCTCAACGCGACATGGCCCGGCGATATGTGGAAGACCGGTGGCGGTGCCACCTGGCTGGGCGGGTCCTATGATGCGGACACCGATACGCTGGTCTTTGGCACGGGCAACCCGGCGCCGTGGAACAGCCATCTGCGCGGTGCGGGTGCGCCAACGGACGGCAATACCGGCGACAACCTCTACGCGGCAAGCCGTATTGGCATTGATCCTGCCAATGGCGAGATCAAGTGGCACTACCAGACCACGCCGCGCGAAGGCTGGGACTATGACGGTGTGAACGAAGTGGTCTCGTATACTGACCGGGCTGGCAACATGCGTTATGCCACTGCAGACCGGAACGGCTTTTTCTATGTTTTGAACCGTGAAGACGGTGCCTTCGTTGATGCATACCCATTCGTCAAGGACATCTCGTGGGCATCAGATATCGATGACAATGGACGCCCGGTCTTTGTCGAGGAAAACCGCCCCGGTGATCCTTCGGCCTCGACGGACGGCAAGAAGGGTGATGTGGTGTTCTCGTCGCCGGGCTTCCTTGGCGGGAAGAACTGGATGCCGATGGCATACTCGCAGCGCACCGGCAACTTCTATGTGCCCTCCAACGAATGGGGCATGGACATCTGGAATGAGCCGATCACCTACAAGAAAGGTGCTGCTTACCTTGGGTCCGGCTTTACCATCAAGCCGAATTACGAGGATCACATCGGATCACTCAAGGCAATCGATCCTGACACCGGCGAATGGAAGTGGGAATACAAGAACGAAGCCCCACTCTGGTCGGGGGTCATGACAACCGCAGGTGGGCTTGTGTTCTTCGGCACACCCGAGGGCAAGTTCCTGGCGCTCGATGACGAGACCGGTGAAGTTCTTTGGTCGTTCCAGACGGGATCAGGCATCGTCGGCCAGCCGATCACATGGGATCAGGACGGCGAGCAATATGTTTCGGTCATCTCAGGCTGGGGCGGCGCGGTGCCACTCTGGGGAGGTGAAGTGGCAAAGAAGGTCAACTACCTGAACCAGGGTGGATTGCTTTGGACTTTCCGCCTGCCCAAGGAACTGGCTTCCGCCAACTGATTACCGGAGAGATAAAAAAGAACGGCGTGCCTTCTGGTGCGCCGTTTTTATTTTATGAAGCAGCAGGTCATTGTGTTCGCATTTTCTCACTGAAATCACTGAAGGTTATCTACCGCGCCCAGGTCGAGCGCCTGGAGACCCTGCTGACGGGGTCTGATTAAATGGTCGAGGCAAACGTGCTGTTGCGGGAGCTATTGGACGAAGTGCGGGTTTGGGGCGATCCCGAGGCCCGTGATGGTGTTGCAATCGAGATCCGGGGCGAGGCGTCCCGGATCTTCCAACCTGTTGAGGGCATGCAAAAAAGCGCCCCGTGGGGCGCTGGCTTGTCGTTGATTCAGAATTGGGAGATTGGTTGCGGGGACCTGACACCACCGAAATCTGCCACTAAGCTGTCCAGACCCGCGCAAGCTTATTGGGGGGTGGCAGTGCGCAAATGCACAAGAGCCAAGGACAGCGTTACCATGGCGCGATCGGCCCTGAGCGGTCACTCGGTCAATTGCCAGCTTTCTGCACTTGCAGCCCGCAAAGCGGACCTTGGCGACATTTGCTCATCGGGGCCATAAGGTGGGCGTAAGATTAGCTTTTCTGGAGAGCAAATGCACTTAGAAGCCATGCCCTATGCGGACCAGCTACTTATCCATGCTGACGAAATTGAAAGGCGGGTGCTTCATCAAGACTGGGAAGATAGCACACCCATTCGTCTTGAGATTTCGGTAGTCTACTCCGCAGTAATCATTCGCAAGCTATGGGAGCATTACACGACTTTGTTCCGAGAAGTTGGTTTCGAATTGGATCAGCCCCTACCTGGACTGTTCGATATTGCAACAGGCAACCAGCAAACAGGGATAACCTTCGTCCATCGGATCATCCACTCAAAAACTATCGACACCAGCGAAGAGAGTAAGCAAGCAGGCCTTCAGTTTGAATCTGATTGGGAGGGGAAGATGAGGATCGCGTATGCTGATGTCATAGAGTTTTTCCGAAAAGCTGCCGATGCGTGCAGGGCAATTCACGGGTAGTTCGAACTGTGCGGCCCTAACCGGACCTTCAGCCGCATCCAACATGTTGCGTGGAAGCAATCTCTTGACGACGTTCATTCTTTGCGTCCCGTTGTAGTGCGCTTTGAACAGGCCGATGTTGGTTACCAGAAGAAGCTCCATTCAACACGAGCTGAAAGCTTTTTTTCGGGCGCTGACAGCTGGTGCCCGGCTTGGCCGTTACAGATCGGGAAGGTGCCATGTGTTTTTAGGAAATCGCTCAAGAAGAAACTCTCGACGTCAAATAGGTTGTCATTGCCGTAGTTGCGTAAAACTTCTGATGAGTAGGTGGTGAATTTCACTTTGTAGGTATTGGCGTAATTCGAAATCCCCAAATTACCCGACTGTCCTGTGAGGTGCCCCCGCAGGCGCATCGCAATACTGTTCTGCTTTGACTCGCTCATCCCAATATAGATCAAGCCCGAGGGTTGAAATGGGTAGGCAATGCGCAGTTCGGTTAGAAAGATGAAGTAGATGCCCGCCACGCCCTGAACGAACTTGACCTCTTGCTCGCGAAGATTGTAGGTTCGTGTGAAAATTATATTCATATACAACACTTTAGTGGAACCATTGATTGATGGCCATCGAGAAAATCCAGTCCGCCAGCGAGGTGCTGGACACTTTCATGGGCGAACAAGCGCAAGATGAGAGCCTTGACCGGGCCACCATCGCGGTCATTGCCGGCCTGCGCGGCGACGACAAGCTCACCCGCACCAACCTCCTGCGCAAGCTCGAAGAGGCCCGCAAGGCGGCACTCAAAGACGGTGACAGGCAACGAGAAGGCGGATCATGACCAAGCTGCGCAAGCTCTCCGTCTCGGGGTTTCGCGGCGCGCGTTTCGCGCTACCGCTCGATTTTACCAACAAGAGCAGAAGCCTTGCCATCTTTGGCGAGAACGCCGCCGGAAAGAGCACTATCACCGACGCGCTGGAGTGGTTCCTGACCGACCGTGTCGGCCATCTCTGGCGTGAAGACTGCAAACAAGAGGCCCTGCGCCACGTCCTGATCGCGGAAGGCGATGACAGCACGGTTGCGGTGGAATTCAGCGGAGATAGCCTCGCAGGCGAAAAGCGCCTCTCTTCCGCTCTGAAGACAAGCACTGACTTGGCCAACGACAACACCCGTATCGTTGTCGAAGGGCTTCAGGACGACCGTATCATTCTGCGCCACGCCGATATTATTGCCTTCCTCGACCAGCAAAAAGGCGCAAAGCGCAAGGCCATCGCCGATATCATCGGCTATGAAGAGATAAACAAATTCCGGGATGCTATCCAGGGCACGCTCAATGCGCTCAAACGCGAGTCAGCCTACACCGGAGCAAAATCACATTCTGTCACTCTGGAAGGCGACATGGTCCGTGACGTCGGTCAGATCGTGCCGGATCGGCAAGCATTCCTGACCATCGCTCAAGACATTGCCGCGCCTTTCAAAATCGGCACTGAAATCACGGATCAGGCCACCTTCGCAGAAGCCGTGAAAGAGTTGAACGCCCTCGGCAACAGTGAAGAAAAGATCAAGAAAGCGCAGCGCCTGGACCAACTCGTCAAAGCGTGCAACGCCTTGGTCGCCGAGATCACCACCTTCGCCCCGGACGCCGAAGCTTTCGTCACCAGCTACAATGCACTCGCCAAGGAGCGCGAGAGCGTAAACCAGCTCCGGCTGAGTGACTTTCTGGACAAAGGGCACGCCGTCATTGAATCCGAGGACTATGTCGATGATGCCTGTCCATTCTGCTTGAGCGCTTACAAGCTTGGCCTCTTGCAGGGCGAAGTTGCCAAACGCATCGAAGACATGAGCGAAATTCAGGAGCGCCTCGAAAACGCCAAGGCCCAGAAGGACGCAGTGCTACAGGCCATCCTCTCCATTGGAATGCAGGCCAAGGCCATCGGTGAGACATACACCGACCTCACAGGCTTCGATGATCTGATGGCCGCAACCACGACGGCGCGGAAGCTCTTGCGAGCGGCGCATCAAGGCATCACGGCTGCCTACGATGGCCTCTCTGTCTACGAAGCTCCCGATGGCTTCGAAGATGACATTGCACGTCTCCAACATTGCTGTGAAACTGGTGCGGCCAAGGCTGAAGAAGAGGCGGGCAAACTCGGACTTAGCGAGCAGGAAGAAAAAGTTGCGACCGCGCTATCGTCTCTCAGGATGCTTGAGAGCCAAGTCCGGGATTATGAACGCGCACAGCGCGTTGGACCTGTCGCGTATTTGTGCCGCCCCAAGTGCTCGTTTAGGCCACTTTCCGTTCGAAGGCGACCGGGCTTTTCCA